>NZ_BOOP01000096.1 GCF_016863295.1 Planotetraspora phitsanulokensis | reverse complement strand
GAGGCAGAGCCTGAGCACCGGACTACTTGATCAAGCATCCCAACGGCTACATGTGCCACTACGTCCGACCTCAGTGGCAGCTGCCCCAGCAAGAACACGCCAGCTGATAGACCGAATTGCCCACGGCCAGGCCAGGAGCAGACCCCGCGACTATAAGTAGATGGGGGAGTGCTTCTCGTTGGCTGGACACTCTGGCTAGGCATCCGAGGCATGAATCAACCAAGGTGGACGCGTGGATAACAAAGCGCAGAACGCATCCGGCGATCAAAGGAGTGATCACTGGGCGCGACTGGACGCCTTTCTCCAGACCGATCCGCGTGACGCCGGCTGCGACGAAGCCATGGAGATGTTGGACGTCTACGCGGAGCTGCTTGCTGCGGGCAACGACCCGAGCGAGCGGTTCCCGGGCGTTCATGCGCACTTTCTGGCCTGCGGTGCATGCGCCCAAGACTTGGAGGGCCTGCTATCGGCGCTCACAGGCCCAGCCTCTTCTCAGCCCGGCCCGCCGTAGCACGCTGG
>NZ_BOOP01000095.1 GCF_016863295.1 Planotetraspora phitsanulokensis | reverse complement strand
GGGGAGGCGAGGGTGCAGGGGCATGCGAGTACGCGGTCGTGGTTGCGGGGTGGGTGTGGGTTGGATGGGGGTTCGGCTGGGCGGGTGCTGGGGTTGGCGGTGGAGTTGGTTCGGTTGCCGGTGGTGGCGGCCCGGTTTGCGGAGGGGTCGTTGTCGGAGGGGGTGGTGGCGGCGATTTGTGCGGCGGTCAGCGGGTTGAGTGATGAGCAGGTGGGGGTGGCGGAGCCGATTTTGGTGGGGTTGGCGGATGAGGCGGGTCCTGCGGAGGTGGCTCGGGCGGGTCGGTTTTTGCGGGAGATTTTGGATCCGGGGTGGGCGGAGAAGGAGTCTGAGGCTGACCACGGGCGGCGGTTTTTGCGGGTGCGGCCGACGGGGTCGGGTGGGGTGGAGGGGGAGTTTCGGTTGCCGCGGGAGGCGGGGGCGCGGTTGCGGGCGTGGCTGGATGCGTATGCGCGGCCGAAGGTGGAGGGTGATGAGCGGTCGTTGCGGGTGCGGAATGCGGATGCGTTGATTGCGTTGCTGGACAGCAAGGTGACGACCGAGTTGCTGGTTTTGGTCCCGG
>NZ_BOOP01000094.1 GCF_016863295.1 Planotetraspora phitsanulokensis | reverse complement strand
GTGCCATGTCGATCGATGTTGCCATCGGTGTGACATCGCGCGCAGTCTGGGCCAGCATGTACCCGCCCTGGAGGGCGGCCATAAGCCCAGTCGCGAGCTGGTCTATCGACGCCTCGGGCCCAAGCACACCACCGTCTTGAAGCCGTCGCAACACGCCTGCCAGCAGTCCCTGCCATTCGGTGAACAGGTCGGACAGGGCCTGGCGCGCGAGAGCGTCGTGATCGGAGACCTCGGAGGCCAGCGAGCCGAGCGCACAACCGTAGGCGCCATGCCGAAGGGCATTGTTCTGGACCAACGCGTCCCGCCAGCGTCGCAGCCCTGGGATCGTCGAGACATGGCCGAGGGCGTCGCGCTCACGCTCGATGACGCGTTCTCCCACGTGGTCGATCACGGCCCGCACGAGCGCGTCCTTGCCGTCGAAGTGGTGGTACAACTGCGACTTGCTCACTCCGCTCGCCGCTAGCACGTCATCAAGCGTGGTAGCCCCGACTCCTCGGATGTACATCAGGTCGGCTGCCGCGGCGACGATCCTTGCCCGCGTCTTTGCACCGCGCGCCGTCAGGCGTCTGCCAGTGTGCGAGTCAGCGGTCGTCATCACGGGTTCACTTTACCGATCGGGCTACTCG
>NZ_BOOP01000093.1 GCF_016863295.1 Planotetraspora phitsanulokensis | reverse complement strand
TCGCGCACATCGAGAGCCTGTCTAAACGTTGAGCTCATCGCCAAACGGCCCCGGATCCGAGCCGAAGTCGCGGGCTGAGAGCACGGCCCTACTCAGAACCTGAGTAAGCCGGCGGGGTGCAGGTCATCCATGACGTCAGCGCCCGCTGTTCGTGTCTCGCGCGGTGCGAGTGGCGATGAAGGCCGAGCGGCTGATGTCGACGACGTCGTTGAACTCGGGGTGGTCTTCGACGTAGTCGGCAACAAACCCGCAGTAGATGCCAACCTTGGTCTGACTTTGGCTCAGGTCTTCCAGGGCGTAGCGCGCCAGGGCCGACGCGATGCCCCGATGCCGTTGGTCTGGGTCCACGTAAGAGTGCGTGAGCGCAACCCGGCCGCCGGTCGTCTCGTAAGCCAGGGTACCGACGACCTGACCATCGGTCAGTGCCTCGTAAAGGCGGGTGGTCTCATCCTTGCGCACCTCAACGGCGGCCGGTGGTAGCTCCATGTGCACTTCTCGCCTCGTTCGTCTTCGGTCGGTGGTCCCGATCAGTCCTCGCGTGGCACGCGAACGGACCAGGTAGTCCAACGTATGGTACTCATGGGGTTGACTGCAGGCAGATGGGCGCCATATTTGGACTCTGGAGTCCAAATATGGCGTGCACGACTGCGCGGTGTAACTACGTGAGTCGATGAGCGGCGATGGGCAATGTCATGCCGAGCGGACCTCAGGGGCCTCGGGCAGATAGCCACTCG
>NZ_BOOP01000092.1 GCF_016863295.1 Planotetraspora phitsanulokensis | reverse complement strand
ACAGCGGGTGGGGAGGGCGGCGTTGGATCGTACGGGTACGAACCTTCCTGCCGTGGGTGAGTACAACCAGACGGTCGTTCTTGATGCGATCCGGCGGCGGCCTGAGGGGATCACCCGTTCGGAGTTGGCCGCGTTGACGGCGTTGAGTGGGATGACGGTGACGAAGGTGTGCCGGCGTCTGCTGGATGCGGGTCTGGTGGCGGAGGTCGGGACGCGGACCAGTGGTCCGGGTAAGCCGGCGGCGGTGGTGACGTTGAACCCGGGGGGTGGGTTCGCGGTCGGGGTGCACATCGATCCGGCGGCGGTGACGTATGTGCTGGTCGATTTGTCGGGCAGGGTGGTGGATCATTCGCGGACCGGCACGCCGGCGGCGGGGGATCCGAGTGCGGTGATCGCGGAGATGGCCGGTGCGATCGAGGCGTTGATCGTGGGGTCGGCGGTGGATCGGTCGCGGATTTTGGGGATCGGTATCGCTTCTCCGGGTCCGGTGAATGTGGATGCGGGGGTGTTGCTGAATCCGCCGATGTTGCCGAATTGGCATCGGGTGGCGTTGCGGCGGGCGTTGGCGGAGGCGACGGGTCTGCCGGTGTTGCTGGAGAAGGACACGACGGCGGCGGTGGTGGCCGAGTTGTGGTTCGCGGGTCCGGGCAGCAGCCGGGATTTCGCGTTCATGTATTACGGGACGGGTTTGGGTACCGGGTTGTCGGTGGCGGGTGAGGTGGTGCGCGGCATCACCTCCAATGCCGGGGA
>NZ_BOOP01000091.1 GCF_016863295.1 Planotetraspora phitsanulokensis | reverse complement strand
GCGATGATCCGCGCCAAGACCGCCGAGATCACCGTCAGCGACCTCAGCATGCGCGTACCCGAACCACCCGGCTGCGACGAAATCACCCAACTCGCCCGCACCGCCAACAAAACCCTCGCCCGACTCGAAGCCGCCGTCGAACAACAACGCCAATTCGCCTCCGTCGTCTCCCACGAACTCCGCTCACCCGTCGCCGGCCTGCACACCCAACTCGAAGAAGCCCTCCTCTACCCCACCGACGTCGACCCCACCACCACCATCCGCACCGCCCTGACCACCACCGAACGCCTCCAAGCCATCATCGACGACCTCCTCGTCCTGGCCCGCATCCGCTCCGCACCCCCCCAAACCCCCGAACCCATCGACCTCACCACCCTCGTCACCGAAGAAATCACCCGCCACACCCACGGCACCCCCGTCCACACCCACACCACCCCCCACCTCCCCGTCCTCGGCAACAAAATCCAACTCATCGGCGTCCTCAACAACCTCCTCGTCAACGCCAAACGCCACGCCCACACCACCGTCGAAATCACCACCACCCGCACCACCGACCACGCCGTCCTCACCGTCACCGACGACGGCGACGGCATCGCCCCCCACGACCGCGAACGCGTCTTCCAACCCTTCATCCGCCTCAACGACGGACGCAGACGCGACCCCGGCGGCACCGGACTCGGCCTGGCCATCTGCCGCGCCGTCATCACCGCCCACCACGGCACCGTCGAAATCGAAGACTCCCCACACGGCGCCCGATTCGTCGTACGACTGCCG
>NZ_BOOP01000090.1 GCF_016863295.1 Planotetraspora phitsanulokensis | reverse complement strand
AGTCATCGGCGCGGTCGTCGGCGGCATCAGGGTGGGCGGCGACGCCGACGCGCCGGCGGTCGCCGAACTGCGGGCCGCGCTGCTGCGCCACCGGGTGGTCTTCCTGCGTGAGCAGCAGCACGCCACCGACGCCGATCAGCTCGCGTTCGCCAGGCTGCTCGGCACCGTCACCAAGCCACACCCGACGGTGACCGGCGACGGCGAGGCGGTTCTCCCAATCGACTCCGAGCAGGGCAAGGCCAACAGCTGGCACACGGACGTGACCTTCGTCGACAGGATCCCGGCGATCAGTGTGCTGCGCGCAATCACGCTGCCGCCCTACGGCGGGACCACGGTGTGGGCCAACACGGTCGAGGCGTACCGGCGGTTGCATCCCGGTCTGCAGGCGCTGGTGGGACAGCTGCGTGCGGTGCACTCGAACCTGTACGACTACGCGGCGCAGCGCCCGCAGATCGGCGGGATCGACGTCAAGGAGCAGGAGTATCGCGAGGAGTTCCGGAGCAGCGAGTTCGAGACCGAGCACCCCGTCGTCCGCATCCACCCGGAGACCGGCGAGCCGTCCCTGCTGCTCGGCCACTTCGTCCGGTCGTTCGTCGGACTGAGCAGCGCCGACTTCCACGACCTGTTCGCCCTGCTGCAGCGGCACATCACCCGCCTGGAGAACACGGTGCGGTGGAACTGGCGCGACGGCGACATCGCCATCTGGGACAACCGGGCCACCCAGCACTACGCCGTCGCGGACTACGACGACCTGCCCCGTCTTCTCCACCGGATCACGCTGGCCGGAGACATCCCGATCGGC
>NZ_BOOP01000089.1 GCF_016863295.1 Planotetraspora phitsanulokensis | reverse complement strand
GCGCACGCTCCTCGTCCGAGGGGGAGAGACGGGACCCATGGTCAATTCGAGCGAGGTGGGCTCAGGTCGCAGTGCTCGCAGCAGCGCTCTCGGCGAGAGCTGGCATCGAATGGCTGTTCGGCAGCAAGCCCGCCAGAAGGTATGCGGAGCGAAGGGCCGGCGTCCGGATGCAGCATCGCTCACTCATAAATGCGAGTGGCGCGCTCTGTCGCGCGTAGCACTGCTTCGGGAGCGTAGTCGGCCAGTTGGCCGGGGGAGTAGCGGACATGGTGCAGGATCCCGGTGAACGGGAACGCGCCATGGCGCTCGTGCACCGGCCACGACACGGGGCCGCGCCGATCGATCCCCACGTCGATCCCAGTGAACGGCGCCATCCCCACCAACATCGCCACCTCGTCGAGCATCCCCACCTGTCGGCCGTCGGCCGACAGCTCCACCGCCCAGCGGAACTTCGGCAGCGCTGTCAGTCGTAGCCGTACGGTGTGCGCGCCAGGCGTGAGCGGTCCGCCGTCGATGTCGTGCAGCCGCCCGTACTCGTTGTAGACGGCCCACAGCCGGTCGTCGTCCACGTAGACGAGGTAGCCGCCGCCCTGGTCACCATGCGCGACCAGCACCCCGGTCGCTCCAGATGCGGGGATCTCCAGGCTGATGTCGATGTCCACGTCACGTAGACCGACCAGTTTGCTCGACCGGTAGCGCTCCAGCGTCGGGGTGCCCGGATAGAGGGTCACGGGCCTGCTCAGCCGTTCCTCGTCCGGCCGGCGGCGCGCGTCCAACACGCCGGAGGAGTCTGCGAGCGGGAAGACCGTGTTGGCCCAGGCCGCCTGCTCCCAGGCGGCCGCCAGTTCCTTGACGAGCTCAGGTCTTTCGGCGGCGACGTCGTTGATTTCGG
>NZ_BOOP01000088.1 GCF_016863295.1 Planotetraspora phitsanulokensis | reverse complement strand
GGTAACGACGCTCCGGGTACGCAGGTCACGATCGGGTTCTCGGCTCCGGCCGCTGACCATGGGTGGATCGCGGCGATCGCGAAGAACGCTCAGACGGCGGCGGGGCAGTTCTCGGATGTGACGTTCAAGCCGGTCGAGCCGACCAACGACATCAACCAGCAGATCTCGGCGGTGGAGTCGCTGATCCAGGCGAAGGTCAACGCGTTGGTGATCTTGCCGAACGACGGTCAGCAGCTGAACCAGGTCGCGCGGGCGGCGATGGACGCGGGTATCCCGGTCATCAACTTGGACCGGGTCTTCCCGGACAAGTTGTCCTACCGGACCTGGATCGGCGGCGACAACTACGGCATGGGCGTCGCGGCCGGGCACTACATCGGCGACCAGCTCAAGACCAAGGGCGTGGCCTCGCCGGTGATCCTGGAGATCCAGGGCATCGCGACGTTGCCGTTGACCCAGGACCGCAGCAAGGGCTTCGCCGATGCGTTGAAGACCTACGGGTTCAGTGTGACGGCGCAGCAGGACGCGCAGTTCACGGTGGAGTCGGGGACCGAGGTCGCGGCGAACCTGCTGCAGGCGCACAAGAAGATCGACGCGATCTGGAACCACGACGACGACCAGGGCATCGGGGTGCTGGCCGCGATCAAGGAGGCCGGCCGCAGCGAGTTCTTCATGGTCGGCGGAGCGGGATCGGCCAACGCGATGCGGGAGATCCAGTCCGGCACGAGCGTGTTGCAGGCGACCGTCACCTACTCCCCGACGATGGCCTCTTCGGCGATCAAGCTGGCGCGGTTGATCGCGCAGGGCAAGGGCATGTCCGACCTGGTCGAGACCCAGGTCCCGCAGTCCATCACCCTGTCCTCCGAGACCATCACCAAGGACAACGCCGCCAAGTACCT
>NZ_BOOP01000087.1 GCF_016863295.1 Planotetraspora phitsanulokensis | reverse complement strand
TGGGGTTGGTGGTGGCGTTGCTGCTGCTGGCCGTGGTGGGTCTGGTGACGGTTCCGGACACGTTCGCGACGTCGTCGAATCTGGTGTCGATTCTGGCGTTGGCGTCGACGATCGGGGTGATCACGGTGGGGGCGACCTTCGTGATCATTGGTGGGGGGATCGATCTGTCGGTCGGTGCGGTGATGGCGTTCGCGTCGGTGTGGGCGACGACGTTGGCGACGCAGTCGTATGGGCCGTGGGTGATGGCGTTGTGCGCCGTGCTGGTGGGTACGGGTGCGGGGCTGGTGAACGGGTTCTTGATCGCGTATGGGCGGATGGTGCCGTTCATTGCGACGTTGGCGATGCTGGTGGCGGCGCGGGGGCTGGCGCAGCGGATGTCGGACAAGAAGACGCAGTTGGTGTCGGCGGACAATTCGGGGTTGGTGGATCTGTCGACGCAGCGGGTGCTGGGGTTGCCGTTGCTGGTGTACATGCTGGCGTTGGTCGTGGTGGTCGGGTGGGTGGTGTTGAACCGGACCACGTTCGGGCGGCGGACGTTTGCGGTGGGTGGTAATCCGGAGGCGGCGCGGCTGGCGGGGATCGATGTGCGGCGGCACACGATGTGGCTGTATGCGTTGTCGGGGTTTTGTTGCGGGATCGCGGCGATCATCATCATGGCGCGGACGACGACGGGGTCGTCGACGCATGGTGATCTGTATGAGCTGGATGCGATCGCGGCTGTGATCATCGGTGGGACGTTGTTGACGGGTGGGCGGGGGTCGATCGTGGGGTCGATTCTGGGTCTGCTGATCTTCACGGTGATCACGAATCTGTTCATTCTCAACGGGTTGAACACCAGTGATCAACTCATCGCCAAGGGCCTGATCATCGTGGCCGCCGTGCTGCTCCAACGGCGCAGCCTGCGAACTCCCACCTGA
>NZ_BOOP01000086.1 GCF_016863295.1 Planotetraspora phitsanulokensis | reverse complement strand
ATTGGTGTACGGCCGAACCCTGCCTGGTCAGGAGCCACCAGGTGCCAGGATGTGCCCAGCGCCTGTGCCGTCGTTGCCCAGGCGCCGGATCCGGTCGTACCGGGTCCGGAGCCGTGGAGCATCAGGACCGCGGGCCCGGTGCCGCTCTCCAGGATGTGGACGGGGGAGCCGTCGACTGTGACGGTCCGAAGTGCCGTCACCGGGACAGGCCAGGTGTGCTCATGCTGATGCGGAGTTGATGGACTTCGAAAAGAGTTCCATCATCGCCCTGCCGAATTGCGGCATGTCGGGCCACCCTCGGCAGGAGACGAGGTTGCCGTCCACGACGTCGGGAGCGTCGATGACCGTCGCGCCCGCGTTTTCCATGTCACCGGTGATGGGGGGGAAGCACGCCGTCTTTCGGCCCTTCAGCAGCCCGTACACAGCCGGCACCTGCGCGCCGTGGCAGACCAGCGCGATCGGGAGGTCGTGCGCGAAGAAGTGCTCGGTGATGCGCCTGACGTCGGCGTCGACCCGGATCCACTCGGGGGCACGTCCCCCAGGGATGATGAGGGCGTCATAGCGCTCGACGTCGACCTCGGCCCAGGGCACGTCGACCGGCAGCTTTCGGCCGTTCTTCTCCACGTAGGCGTCGGAGTTGGGGTCGAACTCGTGGATGACCAGCTGAACGTCACGCATCGTCCGTGACGAGACGTCAACGTCCCAGCCGCCCTCCTGCACGCGATAGTAGGGATACATGGTGTCGAGCTCCTCGGCGGCGTCGCCGGTCAGAAGCAGCGCTCTGGGCACCTACTTCTCCTCGCATCTGGGGCGGGTGAGGTGGATCAGATCCAATCCGATCCGGCTGGGTTAGCATTCCTCGGCCCAGCCCGCCCGTCAAGCCTCTACGGCCATTCCGTCCGCGTCCTCGGCCTCGTCGAACAATCGTCGGAACCGCTCGCCGGACCGCAGGATGTGCCGACG
>NZ_BOOP01000085.1 GCF_016863295.1 Planotetraspora phitsanulokensis | reverse complement strand
ATTGATTCCTGGGGCTGATCTTCGGGAACTGCCTGCGGACATGGAGCGAGGGTGTCCAAGATCGATTTGTGACGAAAGACCTGAACACCCTCGCCACCGCACTCTATGTGAAGATCGACGATCATCTGATCGCTTTCCCCGACCTGGCCCCCGAACGCCCCCGTACCGGCATTCAGCCCATCCTCAGCGACGCCGAACTGGTCACCCTGGCCGTCTTATCAGCCCTACTCGGCTTCACCTCCGAACGCCGCTGGCTGCGCTACGCCCGAGAACACCTGCCTGCCATGTTCCCCTACCTGCCCACCCAGTCCGGCTACAACAAACGGCTACGCGCCGCCGCGACCCTCATCACCCACCTGATCTCGATCCTCGGTCGCGACACCTCACTGTGGAGCGACGACGTCTGGGTGATCGATTCCACCCCGGTCGAATGCGGCCGCTCCCGCCAAACCGCCCAGCGCAGCGACCTCGCAGGCTGGGCCGAGTACGGCTACTGCGCCTCCCACTCGCGCTTCTTTTGGGGACTGCGCCTGCACCTGCTCTGCACGCTGGGCGGTCTGCCCATGGCCTTCGCGTTGACCGGCGCCAAGGCCGACGAACGCACCACATTGCTAGGCATGCTGCACACCGCCGGCGACCTGGTCACTCGCCACCCCGGCCAGACCATCATCGCCGACAAGCAGTACTACGGCCGCGACTTCAAACACACCCTGGCCGCCACCGGGCTACGCCTGCTGCGTAAGGCCCGCAAGGGCGAACCCCCACGGGCCGGAACAGCACTGTTCAAACCCTTACGCCAGACCATCGAGTCGATCAACCAGACCTTCAAGGGCCAACTGGACCTGGAACGGCACGGCGGCCGCACCCCCGCAGGCGTGATCACCCGCGTGGTCACCCGAATCCTTGCCCTGACCTGCGTGATCTGGCACAACGACAAGACCGGCCAGCCCATCAAACGGTCGCTGATCGCATACGACCACTGACTCAGTCAACAGGCCTGGAATCAATCATCTA
>NZ_BOOP01000084.1 GCF_016863295.1 Planotetraspora phitsanulokensis | reverse complement strand
GGTAGTGCGCGGCATCTCCCATCCCTGGGTCCAACCACCATCTCACTCCACACATCACAGCCCCAGGGCTCGTGGGGTCAACCGGATCAGAGTGTCGGAGCATGAACGCGGCAAACAAATGTTCGATCGTCGCACGCATCACGCTGTTCACCGGCGTGGTGGCCGCCATGCTGTCCACGCTGCTGGCCGTCGTGATGATGATCGCCATCCATAGTTTGGCCACTGGCTCGCTCATCCGGGAGGTCCACGCGATCAGCGGTCAGGTGGCCCAGAAGGTCGAGCAGTACGTCCAGGGCTACGTCGAGCTACCGGGTAGTCGGTTCCGCAACATCCAGATCGTCGATCCGCGGGGGCATGTCGTCGTCTCCACAACAGCGCTACGCGGCAAGCCACCCATGGCCGAATTTGGCCCGGGCAGCCAGGGCAGCAAGCAGGCAGTCGTGTGCGATGGGGTGTTCGGGGCCGACAAGTGTGACATCGTGGTCGCGCAGTCGGCCCACCGGCCTGGTGGGGACTGGATCGTGTATGCCTCCTCACCTGTTGTGCCCTGGTGGATCGATCCGCAGTTCGCTGCCTTTCTCGGCGGGTCCGCGATCATCTTGGCCGTGGCCGTCACGTACCTCGCCAACAAGATCGCCATCGCGTCCCTGCGGCCGGTTGGTGCCATCCGACGGGAGCTCGACGAGATCAACGCGACCTGTCCCGGGCGCCGGGTACCGGTTCCGACGGGCACGTGCGAGATCCACTATCTGGCCACAAGCGTCAACCACACGCTGACCCGCCTGCAAGGAGCGATGGAGCGGCAGCGCCAGTTCGCCGCGGACGCCTCCCACGACCTGCGCAGCCCTATCACCGCGATGCGCGCGGAGGTCGAGGATGCGATGTTGGCGTCTCCAGAGGACACCATGAACAGGGCGGGGCGCGCCGTTCTCTCAAGCTTGGACCGGCTTGAGGCGATCGTGTCCGACCTGCTGACCATCGCCAAACTGGACGCCGGCGCGTCCGGCGAGAACGACCCGGTCGACCTGGCCGAGCTGGCGGAGGCAGAGTGCAGGAGGCGTCACCAT
>NZ_BOOP01000083.1 GCF_016863295.1 Planotetraspora phitsanulokensis | reverse complement strand
GGGTACGCGTTCATGGGGCGTGTGCACTCCCAGGCCTGGCGAAGTGTCGGCGCGTTCTTCGACCTGCCCGTGAGCCCGTCCATGACGGTGCTCTCGGGCAGGTCACCCGAAGCGACCACCACCGCGGCCGCCCAACTCGGCTGGGCCGCCGTGGAAACCGACTGGAAAAACCTGATTACCCGCGACGACGTGCAGATCGTCGACATCTGCACCCCCGGCGACTCCCACGCCGAAATCGCCATCGCCGCCCTGGCCGCCGGCAAACACGTCATCGTAGAAAAACCCCTGGCCAACACCGTCGCCGAAGCCGAAGCCATGGCAACCGCAGCGGCCGAGGCAGCCACCAGGGGCATCCGGTCGATGGTCGCCTTCAACTACCGGCGCGTCCCCGCCGTCGCCCTGGCCCGCCAACTCGTGGAAGCCGGCCGGCTGGGCACCATCCGCCACGTCCGCGCCCAATACCTCCAAGACTGGATCACCGACCCCGACTTCCCCCTGGTCTGGCGACTCCAAAAAGACAAAGCCGGATCAGGCGCGTTGGGCGACATCGGCGCCCACATCATCGACACCGCCCAATACATCACCGGCGACCTGCTCACCGGGGTCTCGGCCATCACCGAGACCTTCATCAAACACCGCCCCCTGGCCGAAGCCTCCGCAGGCCTGGCCGCCAGCGGCGGCACCGAACTGGGCGAGGTGACCGTCGACGACGCCGCGTTGTTCCTCGGCCGCTTCGCCGGCGGCGCGGTGGCCTCCTTCGAAGCCACCCGCTTCGCCTCCGGCCGCAAGAACGCGCTCCGGATCGAGATCAACGGCTCCGACGGCAGCCTGTATTTCGATTTCGAAGCCATGAACGAGTTGTGGTTCCACGACCACACCCTGCCCCCCGAGGAGGCCGGGTTCCGGCGGATCCTGGTCACCGAGGGCGGTCACCCCTACGCCGGCGCCTGGTGGCCCCCCGGCCACGCACTCGGCTACGAACACGCCTTCACCCACGAAGTGAAGGACTTCCTGCAAGCCATCGCCACCGGCACCGACCCCACCCCCTCATTCGCCGACGGCCTGCGCGTCCAGCAGGTCCTCGCCGCCGTCGAG
>NZ_BOOP01000082.1 GCF_016863295.1 Planotetraspora phitsanulokensis | reverse complement strand
TGCGGCGACCTCGGTGCCGGTGTATCCGGCGCCGACGACCACGAACGTGCAGCGGGCCTCCCGTTCCTTGGGATCACCGGCGGCTTCAGCGAGCTCGATCTGCCGGATCAGGTGGTCGCGCAGGTAGAGGGCTTCGGCGATGCTGCGGAAGCCGTGGGCGTGATCGGCCACGCCCGGCACGGGGAGCAGCTTGTTGACGCTGCCGACGGCGAGCACGAGGCGGTCGTAACGCAGCTCGCGGGAGGCCCCCTCGGGGTCGGTGCAGATCAGCCTGCGCGCCTCCACGTCGACGGAGTCGACCGAGGCGAGCAGGTGCCGTACGCCGGGGCAGTTGGCCGACAGCGGGATCGCGACCTTGCGCGGGTCGAGGGTCCCCGCGGCCACCTCCGGCAGCAGTGGGAGGTAGAGGAAGTAGTCGGTCGGGTTGATCAGGATGATCTCCACCGACCCTCGGGTGAGTCTGGCGAGAGTCCGCGCGGTGGTGAACCCCGCGAAACCGCCTCCGACGACGATCACTGTCTTTCGGTCAGCCATGCTCGTGTTCTCCCGCTGCGCGGAGGTCACCATCATGTGATGGCGGTCGAGGAATCGCGGTCAGGGAGGTCACTCGCAGCACCTGTTCCATCCATCGTCGGCGAGCCGTACACCGGTGACGGGCCAACATTGCCGTGGCCACCCAAGTCATCTCGCTCTCGACTCTCCTTCCAATCTCACGATCAGCGTGAGCACCCTTTCGACCTGTTCACTCGTCTGTCTGTAGCGCCTCCCACACGAGGTCTTACGCGGCAGGTGAATGGCATCGAGAAGATGGACGAGGGGTCGGGACGTACGTAAGGGACGGGCATCCCGCGTCACTAAGCAGAGCGGGACACGACCACGGTCTCCGCGCCTGGTTCGTCAACGGCGACACGGCAGCCGCTGATCGCACTGCCGATTCGGGTGTCGGTGAAGACAGGACGCCACCCGATGGCCCCGGACTGTGTCGACAGCTGGGGGAGTCGGCGGTGTGTGACGGCCGTTGTCAGCGCCCGACGTTCGCTCAGCCCGTTCACTCCTGACCAAGGATGCAGTCGCACATGACCCTCACTCGGATTGACATCGACCTCACCGAACAGCAGCTACGAAAAGACCTTGGTGGCCGACGCC
>NZ_BOOP01000081.1 GCF_016863295.1 Planotetraspora phitsanulokensis | reverse complement strand
TAGTGGCCCGTCACCGAACGTTGGATGGGTAATTGATCTCTGGTGGGTGAACCCGTCAGGCTGGCTGCCTCTTCGATGTTGGGAGGTGGTCGTGGCTCGCCGACCGGAAGTGTTCGTTCGGCCGTTGTCGATGGAGGAAGGCCGCAAGCTGCAGCGGATCACGCGGACTGCGAAGGATCCGATCAAGTTGCGGCGGGCGATCGTGGTGATGATGTCCGGCCAGGGCCAAAGCGTCCGGGACATCACCTCCTTGATGCAGGTCAGCGATGACTACGTTCGTGATGTCATCCATGCCTTCAACGAGCGGGGGTTCGATGCGCTGGACCCAAAATGGAGCGGGGGCCGTCCACCAGCGATCAGTAGCCGGGTGCGTGAGCACATCTGCCTGATCGCCAAGACGGTCCCCTCCGAGTGGGGCATCACGGGGCACTCGACATGGAGCCTGAAGACACTGGCCGAGCACCTGATCGCCCGCGGTGTGGTCGCCGCGATCAGCCGTGAGCATCTGCGGCGGATCCTGCGCAGGGGTGGGGTGAGCTGGCAGACCACGACGACGTGGAAGGCTTCCAACGACCCGCAGTTCATCGCCAAGATGCAGCGGGTGCTGGAGTTATACGATCACCCGCCCGAAGGTGGGCGGGTGGTCTGCGTTGATGAGTTCGGCCCGTTGAACCTGATGCCCCGCACGGGCAAACGCTGGCGGCCGGTCGGGTCCCCGGCTCGGTTGCGGGCTACTTACAACCGCTACCACGGTGTGATGCACATGATCGCCGCCTTGGATCTGGCCACCGGCAAGTTGTACTACCGGATCCGCAGACGCAAGCGGTGGCGGGAGTACCTGTCCTTCCTCAAAACGCTCCGCGCCCGCTGGCCCGGCCAGAAGTTGTACGTGATCGCCGACAACTACTCCCCGCATAAACATCCCGAGGTCAGGGCCTGGGCCGCTGGCAACGACATCGAGTTGGTGTTCCTGCCGACCTACGGCTCCTGGCTGAACTGGATCGAATCGGAGTTCGCCGCGCTGCGGTACTACGCGCTCAACGGCACCGATCACCGCACCCACGACGAGCAGAACGCCGCCATCGCCGGCTATATGCGCTGGCGCAACGCTCGAACCGCCCCCAAGACCAACTTCGCCGCCAGCTCACCCATCCGAAGCTGGACCAGTTACCCGGCCAAGGTTGCGTGACAGGCCACTAG
>NZ_BOOP01000080.1 GCF_016863295.1 Planotetraspora phitsanulokensis | reverse complement strand
CTCTCCCCTCGTACCGTGGAGACCTGACCTAAGAAGGGTTGGGCGTGGGAGAGACCAGACGCAGGTTCGATCCGGAGTTCCGGGCGGGTGCGGTGCGCATCGTCCGGGAGACGGGTAAGTCCATCGCGCAGGTCGCCAGAGACCTGGGGATCAATGCGGGCACGCTGGCCAACTGGGTGCAGATGGACCGGCTGGCCCGCGAGCAGGACACCGGCTCCGACGGGGACCTGGCCGAGTCCGAGCGTGAAGAACTGGCGCGGCTGCGCAGGCAAAAGGCCGAGTGGGCCAAGGAACGCGCTGAGCTGGAGATGGAGCGTGATGTCCTCAAGCGCTCGGTGGTCCTCTGGGTCAAGGAAGCAACGGGCCGGTGAGCGTGGCGGCCTTTATCGCTTCCCAGAAGACCGACCATGATGTCCCCCACGCGCTGACCTGCCGAATCCTGGGTGTCTCGCAGGCCTGGTTCTACAAGTGGCGTGATCGGGTGCCCACCGCCCGACAACTGCGCCAAGACCAGTTGGATACGGCGATTGCCACAAGGTTTGCCACCTCCGCGGGCACCTACGGGTCCCCGCGGGTCACTCGGGACCTGCACCAGGACGGGTGGCGGGTCTCGGTCAACACCGTGGCGGCGCGGATGGCCGAACTCGGCCTGGTCGCCCGCGAGCGCTGCAAACCCCGAGGGCTGACCAGGCCGGGGAAGCGGCCGGCCGCACCCGATCTGGTGCGACGACAGTTCACGGCCGTCGCACCGGACGTGCTGTGGTGCGGCGATGTCACCGAGATCCCCACCAGCGAAGGCAAGCTCTATCTGGCCACGGTGGAGGACCTGTTCTCCCGTCGGATGCTCGGCTACGCCACCTCCGCCCACCACGACGCAGCCCTGACCATCGCCGCGTTGCAGATGGCCGCCGTTACCCGCGGCGGCGCCATCGACGGAGTGATCTTCCACAGCGACCGCGGCAGCGAATACACCGCCGCCCGCTTCCAGGCCGCCTGCCGGCACTGGGGCGTCGTGCAGTCCATGGGAAGGGTCGGCTGCGCCCTGGACAACGCAGCGGCCGAGTCGTTCAACTCCACCCTCAAAGTCGAGCTCGTCCACCGGCACCACTTCGCCACCCGCGACCAGGCACGCATGGAAATCGCCACCTGGATCGCCGACTTCTACAACACCCGCCGCCGGCACAGCGCCGCCGACGGGCTATCCCCGATCGAGTACGAGCAACGGATCATGGCCGCCCGAGCAGCCACCAGAGCGAG
>NZ_BOOP01000079.1 GCF_016863295.1 Planotetraspora phitsanulokensis | reverse complement strand
GGGTCTGTCCATTGAACGGTGTAACTCGATCTTGATTGGTTCTATCGGGGGTTCGGGGACAGACGGCCTTCGAAGGTGATGGCGAAGGCGTTGAGCGCGGCTTTCCACCGGGTGACCCAGCGTTTGCGGCCCTTCCCGGTCGGGTCCAGGCTCATGATCGCCATGTAGACGCACTTGAGTGCGGCCTGCTCGTTCGGGAAGTGTCCGCGGGCTTTGACCGCCCGCCGGATACGGGCGTTGACCGACTCGATCGCGTTGGTCGAGCAGATGACCCGGCGGATCTCGGTGTCGAAGTTGAGGAACGGGACGAACTCGGCCCAGGCGTCCTCCCACAACTTCACGATCGCCGGATACTTGCCGCCCCACACCTCGGCGAACTCCACGAACCGCTCGAGGGCTGCGGCTTCGGTCGGTGCGGTGTAGACCGGCCGCAGCGCTTTGGCGATCGCGTCCCAATGCTGGCGGCCGGCGTAACGGAAGCTGGCGCGCAGCAGGTGCACCACGCAGGTCTGCACCACCGCCAGAGGCCAGGCCTGCTCGATCGCCTGCGGCAGCCCTTTCAGACCGTCGCACACGACCATCAGCACATCACCGACGCCCCGGTTCTTGACCTCGGTAAGAACGTGCAGCCAGAACTTGGCGCCCTCACCGCCGTCGCCGGCCCACAGCCCGAGGATGTCGCGCTCGCCGTCGACGGTGACCGCCATCGCCACGTAGATGGGCCGGTTGGCGACCTGCCCGTCACGGATCTTCACGTGGATCGCATCGACGAACACCACCGGGTAGACCGGGTCGAGCGGTCGGTTCTGCCACTCGGTCATCCCGTCGATGACCTTGTCGGTGATGGTGGAGATGGTCTGCTTGGACACCTGCGCGCCGTAGACCTCGGCCAGGTGCGCGGAGATCTCCCCGGTGGTCAGTCCTTTGGCGGCCAGCGAGATCACCATCTCGTCGACCCCGGACAGGCGCCGCTGCCGTTTGCGCACGATCTTCGGCTCGAAGCTGGCGTCCCGATCCCGCGGCACGGCGATCTCCACCGGTCCCACGTCGGTGACGACCGTCTTGGTGCGGGTGCCGTTGCGGGTATTGCCGCTACCCCGGCCGGCCGGATCGTGCTTGTCATAACCGAGGTGGTCGGTGATCTCACCTTCCAGCGCCGACTCCAGCACGAGTTTGGTCAGCCGGCCCAGCAGCCCGTTCTCACCGACCAGCTCCAGCCCTTCGGCGCGGGCCTGGTCGACCAGCTTGGCCACCAGCTCCCGATCCGACGCTTCATG
>NZ_BOOP01000078.1 GCF_016863295.1 Planotetraspora phitsanulokensis | reverse complement strand
TGGCGCTTTCTAGGGGTCGTCGCAACACCGGTGATCAGTTGCTGGTGGCGAGGAGCATAGCGAGACGCTCGGCTGGGGTATCCCAGTCGAGCGTCTTTCTTGGTCTGGCGTTGAGTTCAGCGGCGACGGCGTCGAGGTGTTCGCGGGTGTGGACCGACAGGTCGATGCCTTTGGGGAAGTACTGGCGCAGTAGGCCGTTGGTGTTCTCATTCGAGCCGCGTTGCCACGGGCTGGCCGGGTCGCAGAAGTAGACGGGCATGTCAGCGGCCATGGTGAACTCGTGGTGGCGGCCCATCTCGCTGCCCTGGTCCCAGGTCAGGGAGCGCTTGAGGTGGGCCGGGAGCGTCTGCATGGTGGTGATCAGGGCGTCGCGCATCCGTTCGGCGCTGCGGTCGATGGGCAGGTGGACGAGCATCACGTAGCGGGTGGTGCGCTCGACCAGGGTGCCGATGGCCGACGCGTGATTCTTGCCGATGATCAGGTCGCCTTCCCAATGTCCAGGCACGGCCCGGTCTTCGATCTCGGCGGGCCGCTCGCTGATCATCACCATGGGTGCGCTGTAGCGAGGCTGACGCTGCTGAGCCAGGCGGCGAGGCTTGCGCATCGCACGGCCGGTGCGCAGGGCTCGGGCCAGTTCGCGGCGCAGCTCTCCGCGGCCCTGAACGTAGAGCGCCTGGTAGATCGTCTCGTGGCACACATGCATCTCCGGCCGGTCAGAAAAGCGCCTGCGCAGGCTCTGGCAGATCTGCTCGGGACTCCAGCGTTTATGCAGGTGGTCCTGAATGTATGCCCTCAGCTCGGGGTTCTGGCCGATCTTGCTCGGTTTGGGCCGCGGCCGGCGGGAGTCGGCGCGGGCCTGGGCCGCATGCGGCCGGTGCTGCCCGCTGGTGGGGTGCCGGTTGCGGCGGACCTCCCGGCTGACCGTGGACGGGGCACGGCCCAGCTCACGTGCGATTTCGCGGATCGATACCTTCTCCCGCAGACGATCAGCGATGTGGATCCGCTCGTCCTCGCGCAGATACCGGGACGGCCCGGAAGGGGCCACCACCCGCGCGATGGGCGGTGCCCCCTTTCTCGTGCCTGATGGCTTCCAGCCATTCCGCCACCGTTTCCCGGTGCGGGAGTTGATACCCACGATCCGACACGCCTCTAGGCTGCTGAAGCCTTGATCCATGAGGCGGAAGTATTCCTCCCGCTCTGCAGTCAGCTTCTTCCGCCCTTGCGGGGTCCGGATCTTGCGGATCTCGAAGTCCATCGCACTCCCCGAGCTGGGGTGTTGCGACGACC
>NZ_BOOP01000077.1 GCF_016863295.1 Planotetraspora phitsanulokensis | reverse complement strand
TTCACGACCTGGATGGTCTTCGTGGTCGTGATCGGTGCGAGCGAGCTGTCGTCGGTGTAGGCGCGCATCGAGTCGTTGGTGACGGTCACGGTGACCGAGCCCGTACGCAGCGCGGTGAGGGTCCGGGTTTGCGGGTCGAGGATCGCGACGATCTTGTGTGACTTGCGGGCCTTGTCGATGGCGTCCTGCCCGCTGCCGATCGCCAGGTTGGACGAGCCGCTCCAGTCGACCGACATCGGGTAGCGCAGCGGCACGACACGCGTGCCCGCTGACACGCCCTGGGGCTGCACGATGCTGCCGGAGAGCTGCACCGTCTTGCCCGCCTCGAGCGAGTCGGGGGTGTCGAGCGTGATGGACTGCGCGAAGGCGCGTACGTCGGCCTCGAGCCACTGCTGGTCGGCGTCCTGCCGCGCGTCGACGGACCAGTCGACCCACCCGGTGAAGCCGCCGCGGTCCGGCGTGCCGTACGGGTCCTTGCCGGAGGACGGCAGCACCATGTACGGGACACCTTCGACGCGGTGGACGTTTGCGATCTGGGCGTGGGATCCGACCATCGCGGCGCCCTTGCCCGTGGAGTCGCGGAAGTCGGTGAGCATGTTCTCGATGAGCGCGACCTCGTCGCGGTCGCCGAGTTGGCTGGACTTCGTCTCGGCGGGGTCGTCCACCGGGTGGTGGGCGAACACCATGACGTTGTGCACCGACTTGTCGTTTTCGGCGTCGGCGAGCGCCTGCTGCATCATGGGGAGCTGGTCCCAGGCCGACCCGCGCAGCGACCCGAGGGAGCTGGCGAGCAGGATGAACCGGGTGCCCTTGTGGTCGAACGTCCGGTACGGCCGGCCGAACTCGTTGGTGAAGTTCGTCAGGTCGGACTGGACGTTGTTGAGGCCGTAGGACTCGTGGTTGCCCGGCACGTAGTAGCACGGGATCGACCTGGCCTTCGGGTCCGGCGTGCTGTCCTCGGACGGCTCCTGGCCGACCGGGATGAGGTCGCACCCGGCGTCGGTGAGCACCTGGCGGGCAAGCGTGAGGTCTTGGGGCAGGCCGCGGTCGGTGATGTCACCGTTGAGGACGAGCAGGTCCGGCCTGGCCTTGCGGATCCGCTGGATGGCGGCCGTCGCGACCTGGGTCAGCGCCGGGTTGTCGGCCGTGAACTGCACGTCCGACAGCGTGGCGAACTGCCAGGTGTCGTGGCCCTCGGGCAGCGAGCCGTCGTCGGAGATGAGCGCGTCCGGCCGCAGGTCGGGCTGGGCGGGCAGGTCGATCGACGTCGGCACGTCGGCCTCGATGCGGTCCAGGACGAACGTGCCCGGCTTCTGCTGGGCGACGCTCGTGTTGATGCCCTGGAAGCTCGAGATCGTAATCGGGAACGCCGTGTTGGCCGGCAG
>NZ_BOOP01000076.1 GCF_016863295.1 Planotetraspora phitsanulokensis | reverse complement strand
TCCGCCGGGACCGCTGCCGCGGCTGACCCGAGCGAGTTGGTGGCACTGCTGGTAGAAGCAGCTTCGGCGCTGGCCATGGCCGGGGTGCCGGACTCACCAGCAGCGTGTCTGGCCCAGGCGCAAGAGCTGGCATACGCGCGGGATCGATTGATCTCCGCCATCACCGCACGAGTAGAGCGGGTACACCGCACACGGGAGGCCCGCCGGCACGGGCACGCCAGCACCCGCACCTGGCTACGCGACGCCTGCGGCACCAGCAGAGGCGCCGCCTCCCACCTGGTCACCCTCGGCACCCAACTCGCACGTCTACCGTTGGTGCGTGCGCGGTTCGCCGAAGGAAGCCTGAGCGAAGGCCAGGTCAGCGCGATCTGCACCGCCGTCAAAGACCTCACCGACGACCAAACAGCGGTCGCCGAACAAATCCTCACCGACCTGGCCGACCAAGCCACCTGCGAAGACGTCGCCAAAGCCGGCCGCTACCTGAACGAAATCCTCGACCCCGACCGGTCGAACAAACACGACGACGCCGACTACGACAAACGCTTCCTCCAAGTACGCCCGACCAGCACCGGCGGCATGCGCGGAGAATTCCACCTACCCAAAGAAGCCGCCGCCCGGCTGAAGACCTGGCTCGACACCTACGCCAAACCCAAAACCGACAACGACGACCGCCCCCTACGCGTCCGCAACGCCGACGCACTGACCATGCTCCTCGAAACCAAAATCACCACCGAACTACTCGTCCTCGTCAACGCCGAATCCCTCCCCACCGACCACCAGGCCAACCACTGGACCGGCCAGCCGGACCCCGACACCGCAACCACCGACCACCGCACCCCCACCAAGCCCGGCCAGCACCACCACGGCGACGACCACCTCACCGACCACGGGATCAACTCCCACCGCAGGGCCGAGGAGAACACCGCGGAAGAGCCGCCGACCCCACAAACGAGATCAGGGGCCCGAGAAGAACAGGACCGAGAGGAAGAGCATCAACGAGATCCGTCGCGGCTGCGATGGAAAGTCCCCGGACTCCTGCTATCCACCGGCCAACTACTGTCCCCCTCCGACATAGACCGACTGGCACGCACCTCCACCCTGATCCGCCTGGTAATGAACGCCGACGGACAAGTCCTCGACATGGGCCGAGCCACACGACTGGCCACCAAAACCCAACGCAAAGCCGTCTACGCCCGCTACCCCACCTGCTGGATCAGCGGCTGCCCACTCCCCGCCACCATGTGCCAAATCGACCACGCCGACAACTGGACCGACGGCGGCCTCACCAACCTCCACCTCCTCGGACCCGCCTGCCAATTCCACAACCGCGACCGCTACCGCCACCCCCACCGCTACCAACGCCACCCCCAAGGCAAAGACCGCTGGGCCTTCACCTACACCCCACGACCCAAACACCACCCACACAAACCACCCACCACAACCAC
>NZ_BOOP01000075.1 GCF_016863295.1 Planotetraspora phitsanulokensis | reverse complement strand
ACCCGGGCGTCCGCATCACCTCAACGCCTTGTTCCGTCCGGTTTGAGCAGCACCCCCTTGAGGTCTACCGGAAGGGTGTGGAGCCCGATGGTCTCGCTGGGCGTGTACATCACCTCGAATACGAGGGGTAAGCCAAGCTGGCTGCACAACTCCACGAACAGCCGCTGCACTGACGAGATTGGACTATTGCGTCCACCATGCTAGTCTCCAACGCGTTCCGTTACAACGACTATCTGTAACGATCATCCGGGGAAGGCGATCATCAGCGTTCGTCTGTGAGCGACACGCGCCCATCGATGCGCGCGACCGGCCGGCGCTGTCCAGATCGACCGGCTGCGTCCTATGGCCCCTGGCATTAGATGTCGAACGGGCTTTCCACCCCTGCAACATTTCCACCAAAGAGACAAATGACCGAGGAGGCAATTCCCATGAAAGCGATCGTGGTGACGGACCAGGCTGCGGGAACGGCCGGGATGACGCTGGTGGAGCGGCCCGAGCCGCAGGCAGCGATAAACGACGTCGTCGTTCAGATTCATGCGTCGGGATTCGTCCCGACTGAGATGGCGTGGCCCTCGACCTGGACCGATCGCCTCGACCGTGACCGAACACCGTCGATCCCCGGGCACGAGTTGGCCGGAGTGGTCACCGCCCTCGGCTACGGCACGACGGGACTGTCTGTGGGACAGCGGGTGTTCGGCCTCACCGACTGGACTCGCGACGGCACCCTGGCGGAGTACGCGGCCGTCGAGGCACGCAACCTCGCGCCGCTGCCCGGCGACGTCGACTTCACGGTGGGCGCGAGCCTGCCGATCTCGGGCCTGACCGCGTGGCAGGGACTGTTCGAGCACGGCCGCCTTCAGGCGGGGCAGAGCGTCCTCGTGCACGGCGCGGCCGGCGCAGTCGGGTCGATGGTGACGCAACTCGCACGAGAGGCCGGCGCCTACGTCATCGGCACCGGACGCGCCGCCGACCGTCAGACGGTGCTCGACTTCGGCGGGCAGGAGTTCGTCGACCTTGAGAACGACGCGCTGGAAGACGTCGGCGAAGTCGATCTGGTCTTCGACGTCATCGGCGGCGACATCCAGAAGCGGTCCGCACGCCTGATTCGAGCCGGAGGAACACTGGTGTCCATCGTCGGGCCGCCCGAGGCACGGCCCGCCGACGGCCTGGCGGTCGACTTCGTTGTCGAGTCCGATCGTGCCCAACTGCGTGAGATCGTCCAGCGGGTGCGGGACGGACGACTGCGGACGAACATCGGCAACGTCTCGACCCTCGACGATGCCGTCGCCGCCCTCAACCCGACCGAGCGACGCAAGGGGAAGACGATCATCCGCGTTCGTCCGTGAGGACTCGAGGACGGCGAGCGGTCCCGCCTTCCTCGTGGATCATGGTCAGCTACGCGGCGGCCAGGTTGGGCGACTCGCACGGGAACACGTGATCGGACTGGCCCGCTATCTGGTGTGCACCCCGCGTAACCATGGCCGGCTGCCGCCCGACGGCGATTTATGGACTGAA
>NZ_BOOP01000074.1 GCF_016863295.1 Planotetraspora phitsanulokensis | reverse complement strand
AGTCCGCGCAGGGTTTCGATGATCGAGGTGAAGGGCTGGTATTCGGCGAATTGCCTGGCGCCGGGTCCCATCTTGTCGGCTGGGACGAAGGCGCTGCTCAGGAAGGGGAGGAGCATCAGCGGGACGGCGGCCAGGCCGGCGGTTTCCGGGGTTTTGGCGGCGAGGCCGAATGCGACGGTCAGCCAGCCGATCGCCAGGACGGTCAGTGCGATGATGCCGATCACGCCGAGCCACTGGAGGAAGCTCGCCTCTGGTCGGAAGCCCATCAGCAGGGCGACGCCGATGATGACGGTGATGGCGACCAGGCTGCGGAGCATGGTCACGATCACGTGGGCGTTCAGTACGGCGGCGCGGGAGATGCGCATGACGCGGAGCCGGTTGATGAAGCCGGTGGTCATGTCGGAGTTCACGGCGATGGCGGTGGGGCTGATGCCGTAGCAGATGGTCGTCATGATCAGTCCGGGTGTGGCGTAGTCGGCGTAGTTGACGCCGACGCTGAAGGCGTCGCCGAGGACGTAGACCATTAGGAACATCAAGACGATCGGCATGATGACGGCGTTGAACAGGGCCAGGGGGTTGCGTGTCGTGTGGCGGAGGTTGCGGCGCAGCATGGTCGCCGAGTCGGTCAGGGAGGCGGAGATGGCGTTCATCGGGCGGTGACTTTCTCGTTCGCGTGGCCGGTGAGGGTGAGGAAGACGTCGTCGAGGTCGGGGGTGTGCACCGACAGTTCTTCGACGTCGATGGAGTGCTGGTCGAGTTGGTCGAGCAGTGCGCGTAGTGATGTGACGCCGCCGTCGCCGGGGACGCGCAGGGTCAGTTCGTCGTCGTCTGTGGTGGAGGCGGGGAGGAGTTGTGCCGCGGCGTGGAGTGCGTGTGGGTCGGTGAACCGTAGCCGGATGTGGCTGCCGGGGATCTGGCGCTTGAGTTCGTCGGCGGTGCCTTGGGCGACCAGCCGGCCCTGGTCGAGGACGGCGATGCGGTCGGCGAGTTGGTCGGCCTCTTCGAGGTATTGGGTGGTGAGGAAGATGGTCGTGCCGTCGGCGACGAGTTCGCGGATGATCTGCCACATGGTGCGGCGGCTGCGGGGGTCGAGTCCTGTCGTGGGTTCGTCCAGGAAGATGATCTGGGGTTCGCCGACCAGGGTCATGGCGAGGTCCAGTTTGCGGCGCATGCCGCCGGAGTAGGACGCCGCGGGTTTGCTCGCGGCTTCGCTCAGGTCGAATCGGTCGAGCAGCCGGGCGGCGATTTGTTTGCCCTCTGTCTTGGGTAGGTGGAGGAGGTCGGCCATGAGCAGGAGGTTTTCCTCGCCGGTGAGCAGGTCGTCCACCGAGGCGAACTGTCCGGTGACGCCGATCGCGGCGCGTACCGCTTTGGTTTGGGTGACCACGTCGTGCCCGGCGACGATTACCTTTCCGGCGTCGGGGGCCAGCAGGGTGGTCAACACGTTCACCGTCGTGGTCTTGCCGGCGCCGTTGGGTCCGAGCAGGGCGAAGATCGTGCCGGCCCGGACGTCCAGATCGATGCCGTCGAGCACGATCTTGTCTTTGTAGGACTTTCGCAGCCCCGAGGCCGCAATCGCTGATCCGTTCATGGCGGCAACAATCGCCGCCCGCCCTGATACCAGGCCGTCGCCGT
>NZ_BOOP01000072.1 GCF_016863295.1 Planotetraspora phitsanulokensis | reverse complement strand
CCAATGGCTACCTGCCCGAGGCGCCTGCAGTTCGGTCGGCCTGAGGTCGCCCGTTTTCGGACGCAACACCACGCTGCCGACGGCCTCCACCAGCGCCATCGAGCGACTCGCACCAGAAGACGTCATCGGGCTGGGCCGATACCTGGAGTGAACACACGGCGTCGCGTCGCTCGACCACGGACGCCCTCGTACCCAAGACTCGCATCGACCTGCGTGGTAAGAAGCCGAGATCCAGGTGCCACGAACACTGGTGAACTTCATGCGGGCGAGGGACTAGATACAGGGAGGTGCCGGATGAGGGCGATTGTGGTGACGGACCGGGCTGCGGGGACGGCGGGGATGAAGCTGGTGGAGCGGCCCGATCCGGATGTGCCGAGGCTCGCCAGTCTTGAGGGTGCGAATTACGGCGATGTCGTTGTGGAGGTTCATGCGTCGGGATTTACCGGGAATGAGCTGGAGTGGCCCTCGACCTGGATCGATCGCCTTGGCCGTGACCGGACGCCTTCGATCCCCGGACACGAGTTGGCCGGAGTGGTCACCGCCCTCAGCTATGGAGCGGCGGGGCTGTCGGTGGGGGAGCGGGTGTTCGGCCTCACGGACTGGACTCGCGATGGCACGCTCGCGGAGTATGTCGTCGTTGAGGCACGCAACCTTGCGCTGCTTCCGGGCGACGTTGACTTCGCGGTGGGCGCGGGTGTCGCGATGACGGGGCTGACCGCGTGGCAGGGCCTGTTCGAGCACGGCCGCCTCCGGGCCGGGCAGAGTGTCCTCGTGCACGGTGCGGCCGGCGCAGTCGGTTCGATGGCGACGCAGCTCGCACGTGAGGCAGGCGCCTACGTCATCGGTACCGGACGCGCTGCTCACCGTCAGACGGCGTTCGACTTCGGGGCGCAGGAGTTCGTCGACCTCGAGAACGGCGCCCTGGAAGGCGTCGGCGGAGTAGATCTGGTTTTCGATGTCTTCGGCGGCGACATCGGAAGGCGGTCCGCGGGTCTGGTTCGGGCCGGAGGAACGCTGGTGACCGTCGCCGGGCCGCCCGAGGCGTGGCCTGCCGACGGCCTGGCGATCGACTTCGTTGTCGTGTCCGATCGTGCCCAATTGGGGGAGATCGTCCAGCGGGTGCGTGATGGACGACTGCGGACGAACATCGGCCAGGTCGCGGCCCTCGACGATGCCGTCGCCGCGTTCAACCCGACCGAGCGGATCCGGGGAAAGACGGTCATCCGCGTTCGTCCGTGAGGTCGCCGCGGTGGACCTCCCAGGAAGCTGCGGAGGAACTCCAGTCGCGCGACCATGTTGTGAGGCCGCGGTTGGGCTCTTCCGGGGGATCTCCTGATGGCTGCGTGGTCTCAGCCGCGGGCCTTCGCGCGCGCCGACTCGGCGGACGCACGATCGGAGTAGCCGGGGTGTGCAGCGTCGATCAGATCGGCATAGGTGGTCGTTCGCGAGAGGTAGTCGACCACAAAGGGGCAGATTGCGGTGATCGTGCCCTCGCGGGCGCGGATCTCGTCGAGCACTCGCCGCACCATTGCACCGGCGACACCTTGGTGTTGATGACTGGGCTCGACCTCGGTGTGCTGGAGGGCGTACCGGTTGGGCTTCAGATGGGTGTAGTAGAGCCAGCCGATCAGTTCGCCGTGCCGGTAGAGCTCGAAGCGGCCTTGGCTGGTGTTGTCGATCAGGTCTTCGGCAGCCGGTGCCTGTTCGTCACTGCTCATCGGCCCACTCCTTCAACGTGTATCTGCGGCGTACGTTCGGGCAGTCCCCGTTTCAGACGTTAAAGTCCAAGTATGGCAGGCAGATGCCTGTGGAGCACCGCTGCAGTGCCGTAAGTTGGACTGGATAGTCCGTGCGCGCCCTTGCGGGTGCTGGCTAGACCCACCGACTGGAGACGAACGAGGCGAGAAGAGAGCATGAAGCCATCACCGGCCGCCGTCGAGGTGCGCAAGGACGAGACCACCCGCCATTACGAGGCACTGATCGATGGTCAGGTCGTCGGACTACTCCTATGACCCAGACGGGCTAGACGACTGGTGAGCTCGCCGGCCGCGACCCTCCCTGTGCCCTCGTCTGACCACGGGGAAGCGAGGTCGCGAGGGCTCGCGCGTGGCGGGTGGTGAGGTCCAGCGACAAGTTCCGTACCCCAGCTCGTGTCTCGACGGGGATCCAACTCACACTCGACGCTGTTGCAGATCTTGCTGGGCGCAGGCTCCGTGATGCTCAACGTTTAGACAGGCTCTCGATGTGCGCAA
>NZ_BOOP01000071.1 GCF_016863295.1 Planotetraspora phitsanulokensis | reverse complement strand
TGTCGTGGTGCGGGGTGGGCTGGTTTCTGTTTGTTGTTTGTGAATTGCATAGTGGACGCGAGCATCTTTGTGGCCAAGTTTTTTAGGGCACACGGTGGATGCCTTGGCATCAGGAGCCGATGAAGGACGTGGGAGGCTGCGTTAAGCCTCGGGGAGTCGCCAACCTGACGTTGATCCGGGGATTTCCGAATGGGGCAACCTAGCACCAGTCATGTGGTGTTGCCGCCGTCTGAATGTATAGGGCGGTTGGTGGTAACGCGGGGAAGTGAAACATCTCAGTACCCGTAGGAAGAGAAAACAATAGTGATTCCGTGAGTAGTGGTGAGCGAAAGCGGAAGAGGCTAAACCGTGCATGTGTGATAGCCGGCAGGTGTTGCGTGTGCGGGGTTGTGGGACCCCCTTGGAAGGGCTGCCGTCCTTCCGGGCAGTGATAAATCGGTGTGGTAGTCGAAGCCTTTGGGATGGGGCGCCGTAGACCGTGAGAGCCGGGTAGGCGAAATCATGCCGACTGTTTGGGGTGTTCCCGAGTAGCACGAGGCTCGTGGAATCTTGTGTGAATCTGCCAGGACCACCTGGTAAGCCTAAATACTCCCTGATGACCGATAGTGAACGAGTACCGTGAGGGAAAGGTGAAAAGCGCCCCGGTGAGGGGTCGTGAAATAGTACCTGAAACCGTGTGCCTACAAGCCGTAGGAGCTTAGACGGGGCTTGCCTTGTCTGTGATGTGACTGCGTGCCTTTTGAAGAATGAGCCTGCGAGTTATGGTGTGTGGCGAGGTTAACCTGTGTGGGGGAGCCGTAGCGAAAGCGAGTCTGAATAGGGCGTTGAGTCGCATGCTGTAGACCCGAAGCGGGGTGATCTACGCATGGGCAGGTTGAAGCGTGGGTAAGACTGCGTGGAGGACCGAACCCACCAGGGTTGAAAACCTGGGGGATGATCTGTGTGTAGGGGTGAAAGGCCAATCAAACTCCGTGATAGCTGGTTCTCCCCGAAATGCATTTAGGTGCAGCGTTGCGTGTTTCTTGCCGGAGGTAGAGCTCTGGATGGCTAATGGGCCCTACAAGGTTACTGACGTCAGCCAAACTTCGAATGCCGGTAAGTGAGAGCGCGGCAGTGAGACTGCGGGGGATAAGCTCCGTGGTCGAGAGGGAAACAGCCCAGATCACCGACTAAGGCCCCTAAGCGTGTGCTAAGTGGGAAAGGATGTGGAGTCGCAGTGACAACCAGGAGGTTGGCTTAGAAGCAGCCACCCTTGAAAGAGTGCGTAATAGCTCACTGGTCAAGTGATTCTGCGCCGATAATGTAGCGGGGCTCAAGTACACCGCCGAAGTCGTGGCACTCACACTTGTGTGGGTGGGTAGGGGAGCGTCGTGCGTTCGGTGAAGCGGTCGAGTGATCGGTCGTGGAGGGCGTGCGAGTGAGAATGCAGGCATGAGTAGCGAATCAGAAGTGAGAAACTTCTGCGCCGGATGACCAAGGGTTCCTGGGCTAGGCTAATCCGCCCAGGGTAAGTCGGGGCCTAAGGCGAGGCCGACAGGCGTAGTCGATGGATAACGGGTTGATATTCCCGTACCCGCTGTGATGCGCCAATACTGAATCCTTTGATGCTAAGGGTCCTTAAGCCGGTTGTCCCTTCGGGGGCAGCGTCAGGGTGAACGCCTGAACCGATGGGGTAGTAGGTAAGCGATGGGGTGACGCAGGAAGGTAGCCCATCCCGGGCGGTGGTTGTCCCGGGGTAAGCATGTAGGGAGAGAGATAGGCAAATCCGTCTCTCGTGTTCCTGAGATGTGATGCCGAGCCGATTGTGGCGAAGTGGGTGATCCTATGCTGCCGAGAAAAGCCTCTAGCGAGTGTCGTGGCGGCCCGTACCCTAAACCGACTCAGGTGGTCAGGTAGAGAATACTAAGGCGTTCGGGTGAACTGTGGTTAAGGAACTCGGCAAATTGCCCCCGTAACTTCGGGAGAAGGGGGGCCTTCGCTGGTGTAGGACCTTTGCGTTCGTAGCTGGTGGAGGCCGCAGTGGCCAGGGGGAAGCGACTGTTTACTAAAAACACAGGTCCGTGCTAAGTCGTAAGACGATGTATACGGACTGACGCCTGCCCGGTGCCGGAACGTTAAGGGGACCGCTTAGCAGCAGTAATGTTGCGAAGGTGAGAACTTAAGCGCCGGTAAACGGCGGTGGTAACTATAACCATCCTAAGGTAGCGAAATTCCTTGTCGGGTAAGTTCCGACCTGCACGAATGGCGTAACGACTTCCCCGCTGTCTCAACCGCAGACCCGGTGAAATTGCAGTACGAGTAAAGATGCTCGTTTCGCGCAGCAGGACGGAAAGACCCCGGGACCTTCACTATAGCTTGACATTGGTGTTTGGGATGGCTTGTGTAGGATAGGTGGGAGACTGGGAAGCTGCAACGCTAGTTGTGGTGGAGTCATTGGTGAAATACCACTCTGGTCGTTTTGGATGTCTAACCCGCGCCCGTGTATCCGGGTGGGGGACAGTGTCTGGTGGGTAGTTTAACTGGGGCGGTTGCCTCCTAAAAGGTAACGGAGGCGCCCAAAGGTTCCCTCAGCCTGGTTGGCAATCAGGTGTTGAGTGTAAGTGCACAAGGGAGCTTGACTGTGAGACTGACGGGTCGAGCAGGAGCGAAAGCTGGGACTAGTGATCCGGCATCGGCATGTGGAAGCGGTGTCGCTCAACGGCTAAAAGGTACCCCGGGGATAACAGGCTGATCTTCCCCAAGAGTCCATATCGACGGGATGGTTTGGCACCTCGATGTCGGCTCGTCGCATCCTGGGGCTGGAGTAGGTCCCAAGGGTTGGGCTGTTCGCCCATTAAAGCGGTACGCGAGCTGGGTTTAGAACGTCGCGAGACAGTTCGGTCCCTATCCGCTGCGCGCGCAGGAGACTTGAAAGGGGCTGTCCCTAGTACGAGAGGACCGGGACGGACGAACCTCTGGTGTGCCAGTTGTTCCGCCAGGAGCACGGCTGGTTGGCTACGTTCGGTAGGGATAACCGCTGAAAGCATCTAAGCGGGAAGCTCGCCTTGAGATGAGGTCTCCCACCCCGTGAGGGGGTAAGGCTCCCTGTAGACGACAGGGTTGATAGGCCGGAAGTGGAAGCGCGGTAACGTGTGGAGCTGACCGGTACTAATAGGCCGAGGACTTGACCACAAAGCACACACTCTTGGAGTGTCTTGCTCGCGTCCACTATGTGATTCAGGGACAACAACCAGATGGTGTGGTTGATAGTTCCATAGGGTTACGGCGGTTATGGCGGAAGGGAAACACCCGGTTACATTCCGAACCCGGAAGTTAAGCCTTCCAGCGCCGATGGTACTGCACCGGGGACGGTGTGGGAGAGTAGGACGCCGCCGGACAAT
>NZ_BOOP01000070.1 GCF_016863295.1 Planotetraspora phitsanulokensis | reverse complement strand
TTCCCGTCCTTGCGAAGCTGTTGCCCTCGGTTGCCGCAAAAGGCGCGAGCGCGAGGTCGAGCGCGGCGCCGGCCAGCTTCGCCCAGTGCTGGACCCCTATGTCTCCGGAGAACTCTAGGCACGACCCTCTGCAGGGTGCAGTAGAACGGGCTCTTCACACACGAGCGCCTACGGCGGCGCTCTAGGCAACGACGCTCTCGCGCCAAAAGCCCTATCGATCAGCGTGGTAAGAAGCCGAGATCCAGGTGCCACGAACACTGGTGAACCGAAATGTCATGCAGGCGAGGCTTCAACCCGACCGAGCGGATCAAGGGAAAGACCATCATCCGCGTTCGTCCATAAGGACGCGGATGCCACACCCGTTGCCCAAAGCCCACCTCTTGGCTCCCCTGACAGAAAGCGTGACAATGAAGATCAATCTCGAGGCCGAGGCGGCCACCCGCGAAGAGAACAACGCGGCGCTCATCGCTGCTCTGGACCAGACAGGTCCCAGCGAGGTGGAATCCAGCTGGGAGTTCGATGTCATCAACGACACCGAGCACGGCCGATGGATCGCCACCCTCGACGCCGACGCGATCGCCGAGCTCACGTACCGGTTCGTGGGCGGCCGTGTCGTGCTGCTGAAGACCTGGGTCGAGCCCGCGTACCGCGGAAAGCGGGTGGCCACGGAGCTCGTAGCTCGTGTGCTGGACGCGATCCGCGAGAGCGGGAAGAAGATCACCATCATCTGCCCGTTCGTGGGTGAGTTCATCGACCGCAATCCCGAGTACGCCGACCTCATCGACGAGGTCCGTCCCGGCTCCGGCGCTCACCCCAAGCACGAACCCGCGGAAGTCGGCCACGACGAGGAGCTGACCGCGTTCCATCGCGACCTGGCGTAAACCGTCCGGCGTTCGGACGTGGTCGCCTGCCACGGCATCCGAAGCGTGCGACATGTTCACCACGGCCTGGCCAGGAGGCCGGCGCCGACGGGTCGTTCTTCTGATCGAGGGCGTGTTGCCGCGTTGGCGCACCATGCATAGCCTCACCGCCTCTCGGGGTCGTACCACGCTGACCGGCGCGGATTACGGCGGGAGGGCTTCGAGGCGCGAGCGAGATTCCGACGTTGCCGGTAAGGCGGCGCGACGGATCTGACACCAATCAGACGGGACAACCTTGCACGCCGGCACCGCGTACGCGGCACCGAAACGACGACCCACCTGCATCGAACGCCGAAACACACAGAGAAAGGAACAAGGATATGAACGACACCAAGCAGTCCACCGAAGATCTGGCGATCCTCGAGCAGCTCAACAATGACTACATCCGCTCCGACCAGTTCAACGATGTAAAGCGCTTCAGCGAGTTCCTCGCCGAAGACTTCATCGTGCAGACTCCGGGTGTCACCCGCGACCGTGCCGAGTTCCTCGAATACATCGCCAAGCCGCGGCCCTTCAAGGATCTCGCTGTGCACGACGTCAAGATCCGCATCCTCAGTGACGTTGCTCTGATCCACGGCCGCGCCACTTACACCATGCTCGACGACGGAGTGGGCCAGGAAGCTCTGTACACGGACACGTACCAGAAGCGTGAGGGTGCCTGGGTCTGTGTCTCGGCCTGTGCGATCGCTCCGGGCACCTGATCCGACCACGCGCGCGAGGCTGCTGGTCGCGAGGCACCCACCTTCAGGTGGGGACCACACCCAAGGGCGAGTCACGACACGGCGACAAGCCGAGACCGGCCGGCGACCTCGCTTCAGTACTCATCCAGCCGAGAAAGGCCACGAACAAGATCAGCGGAATCGACACCGGTAGCCGCCCACAGTGGCGGCTACACGGGCGCCGTCCGCATTCCAGCAGACCGCGACCTCGTGATCCTCTCTGGCACGCCTGGCCTCAGGCCGACGGAACACCTCCCGAGGACTTCGCTGAGGAAGCTCGGCAGGCATCGCGTAACGCCCAGGACGCGCTCAAGCAGGCCGGAGTGTCCATGACCGACATCGTCTCAGTGCGGACCTGGCTCACCGACACCTCCACGGTGCGCAGCTACGTCGACGTGCGCAATCCGAAGCCTCCAGTAACTCCGGGGTGGTTCAGAACAATAGAAAGGCAGGCTCGATGCAAAACGTGGCACCAGCGCTCAACCAGGCTCGTCGGGGCAGAACGCTCCGGCTGGCATTCATATCCGCGGTGGTATCCCTGGTGGCCGCGTTTGCCGCGGTGGGCTCGACGATCCCGCTTTTCAACATCTACCGGGCCGAGGACGGGTTCACCAACGCCGGCATCTCGATAACCGTCGTCGCCTACTCCGCTGCCACTCTTACCACACTGTTGATGATGGGACGGCTGTCAAATCATCTGGGCCGCCGGCCCACCTCGATCGCGAGCCTCGGCCTTCTTGTGCTGGGCTGTCTGCTGCTGCTGAACGTGCACGACATCGGCATCCTGATCGCCGGTCGGCTCCTGATGGGCCTCGGTGCCGGGCTGGCCAGCAGCAGCCTCACCTCCTACATCGTCGATTCCGCACCGGCCAGGCCGGCCTGGTTGGCCTCCGTCGCCTCCAGCCAGACAGTGATGCTCGGCCTCGCCGTCGGCGCCATCGCGTCCGGAACCCTGGTCCAGTTCGGCCCCTGGCCACGCGAGCTCATCTACCTGGTTGCCGTCGGCTTCCTCCTCCTGTCTGCCGCACTCGTCGCTGTCAGCCCGGAAACCGCGACTCCGACGCCGGGCGCTTGGCGATCACTACTGCCCCGGGTCCGCGTACCGGCCCGGATCAGGCATCTGCTCCCCGTCGCGGCAGCGGTGTTCCTGGCCACCTGGGCGACCGGGGCCTTCTACCAGGCCTTCGTGCCAGCGCTAGTCGAAGATCAACTCCACACGCGCAGCCCACTCGTCCTCGGGCTGGTGTTCGCCGCCTACATGGGTCCCAGTGCTCTCGGTGCTCCCCTCGGCGGCCGGTTCACATCCGCGGCGGCCCAACGACTCGGCATGATCATCTTCCTGGCCGGATGGATCGGCATCATCACAGCGATCGCCACCGGCACACTGGTGCTGTTCATCGCCGCAACCATCGTCGCGGGCGCCAGTCAAGGCATCGCCATCAGCGCCGCCACCCGCGGCCTGCTGCACGGCAGCACCCTGGCCGACCGGGCACCGATCTTCAGCGCGATCTACCTACTCTGCTACAGCGGCGCAGCTATCCCCGCCCTGGTCTCCGGCCAACTTTCCAGGACCTTCTCACTGCCGCAGATCGCCCTCGGATACGGCGCACTTGCCCTCGTCGCCACCGTGTTCACTGTCCTCGCCGCACGCAACCCGCACCCCGATACGAGCGGGAACAGCCAGCACGTGAGTAATCATGACGAACCTCACCGTCATCCAGACCTCACTCGACCCTGAGCGGGGCGCCGCCGGCGCTCGTCGACGCCCCGTCGATCGCCGCGCGGATCGGCGCAATGGGCCAGAACCGGATCTTCTTCTTCACGGTCGGGCTCGAAGTGCGCCGGGAGTTCGCGATCGGCGAGCTGACGAGCTGGTCCCGTGCCCTGGTGCCCGTCTCCGCCGCGATCGCGGGCCTGGTGGTGCCCGCACTCCTTTTCGTCCTCATCGCGAGGGGCTCCCGGAAACGAGCATCGACCAACACGTGGACTGGAAGCGCTCCGCCTGCGCGTCCTGGCCACAGCGCCGACAGAGACTCGAGTCACCGGCTTGCCGGCGCGGCGTCCGGGTCAGGAACCCGCCCCTCGTGGGTCCTCA
>NZ_BOOP01000069.1 GCF_016863295.1 Planotetraspora phitsanulokensis | reverse complement strand
ATGCAACACCGAACGAGCCGACGCGCTGCAACCATGGGTCGAGTACTACAACAGCCGACGACGTCACAGCGCCCTGGACGGTCTTCCACCGATCAGCCGACTGTCACCAACGCCCTGACCGAGTACATCTAGCCGGGCACCACTAGGCCGGACTCGTAGGCGAAGACCACCGCCTGGATGCGATCGCGCAGCCCAAGCTTGGTAAGGATCCGGCTGACGTGGGTTTTGGCAGTGGTGTCGGAGATGAAAAGCTCTGCGGCGATCTCGGGGTTGGACAGCCCCCTTGCCATGAGCCGCAGCACCTCCAACTCCCGGGCGGTAAGGGTGTCGAGGGCGCGTGAGCGGCGCGGGACAGGAGCCCTGGCAAATGCTTCGATGACGCGGCGGGTTACCCCTGGCGTGAGCATGCCGTCCCCCGCGGCGACCACCCGGACCGCCTCGATGAGCTGCTCGGCTGGGGCCTCCTTGGTGAGGAACCCGGCGGCTCCGGCTCGCAGCGCTTCGTAGACGTACTCGTCGAGGTCGAATGTGGTCAACACGATGATCCGGGTGGGCAGCCCCGCCAGTCGCCGGGTGGCCTCCAGGCCGTTGACGCCGGGCATTCGGATGTCCATGAGCGCGACGTCCGGGGTGAGGGCGCGGATCGCCCGTACGGCCTGCTCGCCGTCACCTGCCTCCGCGACCACCTCCATGTCGGGCTCGTCGTCGAGCATCAGCCTGAAACCCCGCCGTACCATGGCCTGGTCGTCGGCGACCACCACGCGGATGCTCACCGCTCGTTCCCGTCCAACGGCAGCACGGCGCGCACCCGGAAACCGCCGCTTTCGTACGGCCCCGCCTCCAAGACCCCGTCGTAAAGCGCCGCCCGCTCGCGCATTCCGATCAGCCCGTGCCCGGTGCCCAGGCCGAGCCGCACCACTCCGTTACCATCGTCGTGGACCTCCAGTTCGACGGCCGTGCCGTTCCACCGGATCGTGACCTCGGCCCGCGCCCCCTGCCCGGCGTGCCGGAGGGTGTTGGTGAGCGACTCCTGCACGATCCGGTAGGCGGCCAGGCCGATGCCGGGTGGCAGCGGGCATGGCACACCCTCGACCGTCATATCGACCATGAGCCCGGTCTCGCGCATCTGGTCCAGCAGCGGCGGCAGCCCGTCGAGCCCGGGCTGCGGGGCGAGCGAGAGCGCCTCGCCGTCCGCGCGGAGAATCCCGAGCAGCCGCCGCAGCTCCCCGATCGCGCCCCGCCCTGCCTGCTCGACCTCGTCGAGGAGTTCGCTGTCTCCGGGCCTGTCGTGCCGCAGGCGCCGCCGTACGACACCGGTCTGCACGACCATCACGCTGAGACTGTGGGCGATGACGTCGTGCAGCTCGCGAGCGATCCTGGTCCGCTCGGCCTGTACGGCACGCTGCGCGTCCTCGGCACGCCGCCGTTCGAGCTCGGCGGCCTGCTCCTTGAGGAGCATCGCCTCCTGGCCGCGCCTGCGGATGAGGTACCCCAGCGTCCACGCCCCGCCGAACAGCACGCCGGTGAACAGGTAGTCCCCCACGCCGCCGCGGTGGGGGTCGATGGCGAAGCCGACCAGCACGAACGTGGTCACCATGGCCGCGCCGACGACGGCGTCCCTGAACTTGGCGTTGGCCGCCACGGAGTAGCAGCCCACGATCATTGCGAAGAAGGCGTAGCCGCTCTCGAAGCTGTGCGTCGCCGGCGAGGAGGCGGCCACCACGACCATGATGACGGCGACCACGCCGAGCGGCCAGACCCGCCGCCATGCGATGGGCACGACCGTGCCGGCGGCGACGAGCATCTCCGTGGCGGTAAAGGGGAGATCGGTGCTCGTCAGCGCCTCCAGCACGGCGGCGGTGCCGAGCGCCCCGGCGACCGCGATATCAGTCCAGGGAGGCCGCGGCGGGATCCAGCGCATGGCGCTCACGATAACGCCGTCGGCGGGGCGGCCGAATCGTCCGCGTGGATGACGCCGGGATCGTCGTTGCGCCGGACGACCAGGGGTGTGCCCGCGACCTACGTTGGCGGCCTCACACATCACGGAGGCTCACATGTCCACATCCCCCGAGGACTTTCGTCGCCGCTTCGCCGGCATCTGCCTGATCGCCGGGCCGGTCGCGATGACTGCGGCGATGGCGCTCAAGACGGTGTCGGGCGGCGATTCCCACGCCATCCTCACCGAGGTCGCCGCCGACCCGAGCCGATTCCGGCTGTCGATCCTCCTTCAGCTGGTCGCGGCCCTGCTCATGGTGGCGGGGCTGGCCGGGCTGCCGCGCCTGTTCCCCGGACGGGGTGCGGTGCTCGGGCACCTCGGGATCGCGCTGCTCTGGCTCAACGTGCTGGGGAATTTGGGCGACGCGGCGAACGGCTCGCTCCTGTCCGGGCTGGCCGCCGGCGGCGTCACCGACCAGAAGGTGGCGATCGCGGACGCGGTCGCCGGCGAACCTGTCTTCACCGTCATCCAGCTCATGGTGCTGATCGGCCTGCTCGGCTTCGTCCTGCTGGCGGTCGCCCTGTTCCGGGCCCGCACGGTCCACTGGGCCGTTCCGGCGCTGCTCCTGGCGACCCTGGTTTCATTCTTCGTGCCGATCACCGAGGCGGTGGGGGGCATCCTGCTCGTGCTGGCCTATGGCTCGGTCGGCGCCCGCTTCCTGCGGCCCGAGTCTGCTGTAGAACCTGCTCTGGAACCTGCCGTGGACCGGTAAGTCCCTCTCAGTAGCCGCCGGCTCGGGCACCTCCATCGCTTCGCCAACCCCGCCGACGTAGCGCCCTTGGAGGTACACGAAGTTGGTTGCGGCCAATCGGGCGGCCCCGCAAGGGGCCGCGTCTTTGTCTCCGGAGATCTCTACAACGACACCGGGCCCACGTGCCCGTTGCATGCCCGTTCGGCGATCAGTGGGGAGTCGCAGGGACTCAGTGGTACTCGACCACCATATGGTCGGTCAGCGTTTCCCAGCTCAGACCCCTGTTGCGCAACGCCCTGACCAGGGCGCAAACTCGGCACCGTACGGTCACATGATCTTTGCGCTCGGCAGCCTCCCGCGCCGGGGGTTTTGCGTTCCCTGGGGGTGATCGTGTGTCCGAGCCGGTCAACGTCGACGTGGCAGCGGCGCGCCTCCGCCGGTCGAAGGGGACCATCTACTCGTGGGCTTCGCGCTACCGGGTCCGCAAGTGGGGGGACCGGGACGCCACCCTGTACGACTACCGCGACCTGGCCACGATCGAGGCGTGCATCCACCGCGGCGATCCGGTGCCGGCCACCCCGGCGGAGCGTGACGCGTTGCGCGCCTCCTACTCGGCTTCCGCCCGAACCTCGCACGCGTCCCGCCTTCCGGTATCCGTGGCTGGGTCTCGCCGGTATCGGCAGCACTTCTCCGCCACCGGCACCTGCGGTTCGAGCGGCAGTTGGTTGACCGCGATCCGCTTCAGGTAGGCGTCGTCGACCTCGCGCAGCCACCAGACCTGCCCCAGGTCCTGGTGGACGAGAACCCGCTCCAGGGAGGGCAGCATCGTCGCGCCGTCCAGGTCGACCAGGTAGGCGCGCAGGTCCCAGTGGACCCGGTGACGGTACGACAGCCCGTGGGCCTCGACGTCGGTGAACGCCTCCGGCGCGAGGTACCGCGTGTGTAATGCCGTGACCTTCCAGCAGGCGAGGGGGTTGTCCGCGAGCTCCACCACGCCGCCGGGGTTCTGCCGGCAGTACCAGCTGGTCAAGCGCCGGCAGCTTCACCTCCTGCATGCCCTCAGTATCGAACACCGCTTCGACCGCGTCGACGAAAGGGGCTCTGAACGCCGGCGGAAGGGCGAAGCGGAGGGCGCAGAGGTCGGCCCCCGCCGTAGCGAGGGCCGACCTCATCGCGGCAGACCTGTCCTTACCTGGGGAGGAAAGGGGCGGCCTGAATTGGAATCGCGTTGTACGCGCTCGTCGCTCCCGTATTCCCTGGCCGGATGACGGCGTTCCCGACGAGAGCGGTGAAGTTTGTGAAGCTGCGTCGCGTGTTTTGCTGCCGCGTGAAGTCCCTCTCCTCGTTCTCCTCGTTGGGGACGAACTGGGCGGCCCTGTTCATCGCCTTCTCCGCGTGCGGGTTGACGTCGGCAGACGCGGCGGACTGTGCGGCAATCGACAGGAACGCCGCCGATAGGGCAAGGGTGCCCATGCGCGTGATGTATCGCATCGCTGACCTTTCTTGACGTAGCTGGTTGCCTTATCGGCGATACCCCACCCTTTGGGTGTAATCCTCCGACTCGCCCACGTGTGGCCGCTTTTCTGTTTCAAGATGACCATGAGTTGATAGTGTCCGATTTGTCGGGCGGTGAAGGTAAAAGCCGCCGCGCCAGGACCACGCAGATAAAGGGGGCTGGTATGGCGACAACCTCACCGACGCGGCGGAGCTCCTGGTCCTGGACTGGATCAACGGCGTCGGCACGCCCACCAGGCCCACGACGCCGCTCAAGGTCGCCTTGGTGACGGCCCTCAGCAGCGACTCGGCCGCCGGCGCCGAGGTCGCCAACGCCGGAGGATCCGCCTACGCCCGCCAGGACGTCACGTTTGCGACCGCAGCCGCCGGGACAACGTCGAACACCAACGCCCTGGCCTGGACGAACATGCCGTCGTGCACGGTCGTCGGCTTGGAGATCTGGAACAGCACCGGCACCGTCCGGCTCTGGTACGGCCCCCTGACGCCTCCAAGACGGTCAACCTGGGCGACACGTTCACGATGGCGGTCGGTGACCTCGACCTGACCATGTGCTGAGTCGTAGGCCGTGGCCACCCCAACCGTGCGGGAGGTCGTCAAGGCGTCGCTTCGGCAGCATGCACGCGGCGAGAAACGCAGCCGGCCAACCGATGCAGGTCAGCCCGCCGAGCAGGTTGAGGATGATGAGCAGAGGAAGGTGCTCGACTCCGCGTAAGAGGCCGATGAGGCTGGGAAGCAGATACGCCGTCACCAGCACGACGATCAGACTGATCCAGAACACGTAACTACCGGCCAGGGCATCCACGTGCTCATCCTCACGTGCTTGTTTGATCAGATTCGGGGTTTCACCGCAGGTCGCGGTTCCGGCTTCGCTTGCCGTACGGCTGTGGCCGCTGCCGGAGCCTTCGCCTGAACGACGTCACCTATCGAGGTGGGGAAGTCTTGCCCGGCCAGCTCCCCGCTGGGGGAAGAGCTTGTCGTTTGGGCGCGGGGTAGCCCGTCCGGGGATTCGGTTCTCTTGCGAAATAGGGCGAGGCCTCATGCATGGCCTGCACCGGGGGGACATTCAGGTGCCGTAGCCGGTCGTATTGGCGCATGCCGTAGGGGTGGAGTTCGCGGAGGCGGTCCTCACAGGTGAGCCGTGCGCGTTCTGCGGCGGGGTCTTGCGCGATGTACGGCAGGGCTGCACCCCATGCCTGGGCGACTTGCGGCAGATCGGCGCGTCCCAGCCATGCAGGATCATTCACAGACTGCCATTGGAGGCGTGCGGCATGATGCGCGGCCCGATGATGCGCGCGAGCGACTCGGGCAAGCTGTTCCTGCTGTTCGGCGCGCTCATGCACACGCTCGGCCTGCATCTGGAAGAGGACCTGAGCGGCGGCTGCGGCGACGGAGGTCAGGTGAATGGCCCGCTCGACGCCTTGCGCCGCCGCGTCACGGAGTGGGTCCTCGTGGTGGTCGTTCATTCGACTTCCTTCCTGATTGGCGTGTAGTGGTGTTGCTGGCTGTGGGGGGCAGCGGGAAGTCGCCGATGACCAGCTGGGCGCTCACGGCGTCAACGGTGGTTTCGGTGACCATCGCGTGGCCGAAATTGAGCCGGGCGGCCACGCGGGCGACTTGCCGGGGGACGTCATGAGGTGCCATCGCGGCGATCGCCTTTCCAGCCGAGCGGAGAGCCCCGAGGCGTCCTTCGGCGTACTGCAGGGACTGTTGCCAGGGGTCGATGGCGGCGTCGGTCACCAGATCGGCCAGCGGGAGGACCTTTTCCCGCAGGAGTACTGAGAGGGGTGCAGGTCCGACATCGCGGAGAACCATCGCCGGATCCCAGCCTTGGGGGGAGCATGAGGGCGTCAGCGGCACACACGTTCTTGAACAGGGCATAGGAGCGCACCGCGGCATCCTGCCCGGCCCGATCGTTGTCGAAGGCGACCAGGACGCCACTGTTGCTGAGATCTGTGGCCGCACCCAGAACTTTGACCTGGTCCAGAGTCAGCGCGGTGCCGCACAGAGCGAGTCCGGTCAAACACCCTTGGCCAGCGAGGGTCACCGCCATTGCGTCGAGGGGGCCTTCGGTGATGACGGGCGTGGAGTGCGTGGTGATCGCGTGCAGGCCGAACAGGGTCTGGCCTTTGGCGTAGATGGGCGTGTGCGGGCTGTTCAGATACTTGGGATCGCCGTCGCGGCTCCGCCCGATGAAGGCGACCGTCGTGCCGTCAGGGTCCTTG
>NZ_BOOP01000068.1 GCF_016863295.1 Planotetraspora phitsanulokensis | reverse complement strand
ACCGTGCTGCTTGGCCGAGGCCTCGAGGGTGCCGCCCTTGACGGACGTTCCGTGAGCGGACCACCGCACGGACTTGGGGTCGACCGTCACCGGCGTCTGGTGGTCGTCGACGCCCTGCGCGACGAGCGCACGGTGCAGCCCCGGGAAGACCTTCACGCCGCCGTCGGCCGACGCCGCACCCGGCGCGGGCTTGACGAGGAGCTCGTGCAGCCTGCCGTCGCCCTTCGCGACGAACACGCCCACACCGTTCGGGTCGTTGCGCTCGTGGCCGTCGGACGGGACGTTGCGGACGGTCGCGTCGTCCTCGCCGAGCGCGCGGGCGACCATCGTGGTCGAGCCGCCGCCGTCGAGGTTGACCGCGGTCTGCACGCCCATCGCGGCGAGGTCGCGCGCCTCCTTGTCGATCCCGACGCCGCCCTTGCCGGTGCCGCCCGGGCCGTCCCAGGTGGCGAGCACGAGCGTGTGGCCGCCGTCCTTGAAGCCGAGCGCGGTGCGCGGGGCGATCGAGGTGTCGAGACCCCCGACGACCTTGCCGCCGGAGATGATGGTGCCGCCGTTGCCGAGCGCGAACTTCATCGTCTTGGCGACGTCGTCGGCGAGCTCGTAGCTGAGCGTCACCGGGTCGCCGGGCTGCAGCGCGCGGATCGCGGTCGCCGCGGCGCCGCGCCCGACGAGCACGAAGCCGTCACCCGGGATCGTCCCCGAGCCCGCGGGACCGTTCGGCGTGACCGACACGACCGAGCCGTTCTCGACCAGCACCTCGGCGATCTGGTCGTTGGCCACGCCCGACAGGCCGCGGTTGCGGGTGTAGTCGCCCCACGCGGACGTGAACGCGATCAGGCCGTCCGCGGGGACCCCGCCGCCGTTCGCGGCGTTGATCGTCAGGACCTTGTGGTCCGCGCCCGCGAACTTCGCGTTCGCGTTGACCGTGAGGTCCACGAGCTGGGCGATGCCGTCCTGGCTGACGCCGACGTGCGGGCGGCCGCCGATGTCGGCCGTCTTGACGAGCTGCCCGTTCTGGATCTCTCCGCCGAGCGCCGCGTTGGAGTTGCCGATGTCGAAGAACTCGCCGTTGACGCCTGCGACGGCGCCGGCCTTGTTGGCGGCCGCGCTGAGCGGCCCGCCGGACGCGACCGGTCCGGAGGTCAGCAGGTCCGTGCCGACCGCGCTGTTGGACAGGTCCACGGTCAGGAACTGCGCGTCGTACCAGCCCTTCTGGTCGAGCGCCTTCACGTGCTGCAGGTCGATCCCCGGACCGATCTTCTCGGTCGTGTTGATCAGGGGGATTCCGCCGGTGACCGGCGCGGGCTGACCGCCGTCCGCGTACGCGGCGGCGGGAAAGACCGCCAGCGTGGTCGCGGCGGCGAGCGCCACCAGCAGTGGCCGATGGTTCAGGACCATCAATTTCATTGGAACCTCGGGTCGAGAGACGACACGGAGGCAACGCCCCCGGTGCACCCAGTTCGATCAAGGGCGCGGACCCGATTAAAAAGATCAGCCGAGAAGTGCGGATGACGCCACCGCGGGCACGCGATGAATCTTCGCGGAAGAGGCGGTAGTCGTCCCCACGGCGGTGCGCCGCCGCGACCACGCCTCGAAAGTCCCCCTGCTCGCCGGCTCGTACGGCCGCCGCGCCCGAGGTGCCAGCCCCGTCGTCACGCCTGGGACCGCGTCGCCGACAGGTCGGGCTCCCAGCGGGCGGCGGCCCTGCGCCGGTACGCCCGGGCGAAACCGCGGATGAGGAGGAACCGCGGAACCGGGGGCACCAGGTTGACCACGACCTGATACCCCTCGGGGTCGATGTCGTCGAGCAGCCAGTGACCCTCCAGGCCCAACTGGGCGAACGACTTCGGCTTGATGTTGTTGGCCTGGTCCCACGCCTCCCACTCGGCCTGGGTGATGCTCGTCGACACGACCGGCATGCCCTCCTCGACCTCGCGGTCGAGGTGAGGGACGAGCACCTCGTTCAGCTCGTCCAGCGCTGTGACGAGCACGGCGCGGGCCTCGTCCGTCGTCGTGTCCGCATATTTCCGGCCTGCGGCCATCGTCGTTTCCATGGCCGGGACGATCCGGTGGTGGTCGGCCTCCAGCGAGTCCAGCAGCGGGCCCGCGGCGGGGTTGCGGCCGCGCACCAGCGGCCAGAGTCCCTTGTCCTCACCGCTGTGGTGGTGGTGCAGGAAGTCCATCATCCAGACCACGTGCTCGCCGAGCGCGCGCCGCTGCCGCCCCACCGGATGCGGCTCGCTCGTCAGCGCCGCCCGCGTGCGATCGAGGTCGCGGCGCAATGCACCGTGCACGATGGCCATGATCCGAGTGTCCGCAGGACCTGATTTCGCCCCCATGCCGCCCCCTTTTGACGATCTCGACGAGGGAAGCGTAGAAGCATGCTGTTTACGCTGCTATGCCGTTCCGGTGAACTGTTGAATGCCCTCAGGTAAGTGTCCGTGGGCCATGCGCTCCGGCCGCCCCGAATGAGCGCGGTCCGATGGTTGACGCCGCATCGCGGCGCTCCGCTTCGCAGACGGTCGGATCGACCCCTCCGCAGGTAAGCTCGTCAGCCCAGGTTGTGCCCCGCGCCAGGTCGCCCGCCGAGATCGACGGCCTCGCCTTACGCGGAACGGCGTCATCACTCTCCGGTGAGCGGAAGGGTTGCCCAAGTGGCCGGACACGCTTCTCCCGAAGATCTTGTCCGAGCCGTCCGGGCGGCAGGCGTCCGCGACGAGCGGCTGCTTGAGGCGTTGCGCGTGACGCCGCGAGCGGGTTTCGTCCCTCCCGAGGATGCCGCGGCCGCCGACGACGACGTCCCCATCCCGATCGAGCACGACCAGGTGACCACGCAGCCTTCGTTGTCGGCGAGGATGATCGAGGGCCTCGGCCTCACCGGGCGCGAGCACGTGCTCGAGATCGGCACCGGTGTCGGCTTCCAGACCGCGCTGCTGGCTCGCCTGGCCGGCGATGTCGTGAGCATCGACATCTGGCCCGATCTCGTTCAGCAGGCTCGGCGCAACCTGGCCCGGCTCGGCATCGGCAATGTCGAACTGCTGGTCGGGGACGGGAGCGGCGGTGTTCCGGACCACGCACCGTACGACGCCGTCCTCGTGTCCGCGGCGTTTCCCGAGGTTCCCCCGCCGCTGATCGAACAACTTCAGTACGGCGGGCGCCTGGTACAGCCCATCGGACCGGGCGGGCGGGAAGAGGTCGTCCTGTTCCGGCGCACACCCACCGGGCTGGAGCGCCAACAGGTGCTGACGCTGGCCAGGTTCGTCCGCCTCCGCGGACGGTACGGCTTCACATCCTGACCAGACCAGGCCCACCGAACCGCCGTGCTGGAGCGCGGACGGAGGGCCGGCGCCCGGGCCCCGTGGAGCCGGTGGCGCGGAAGGGACATCGCTTTCGGACTCGCCGGCCTCGGTCGAGCCTATGGTCACCGCTCCCTCAGGACTTCGTCGGCCGTGGACGCGAGCAGGGCGGCGGCGGCTGAGATCTCCTGCAGTTGCTCGGCAGGCAGCATTTCGAGAGCGGTGCGCAACTCGTCGAGGTCACCGCGGTACGCGGAGCCCATCGCGCCCTGCGCGGCCATGGTTTGCCGCATCCGCGCGAGTTCCGCCGCCGCCCTGCGAGCGGCCGGCTCTGCCATCTCGAGCGCCTCGGATATCGCCCGGCCGGCACGGGACATGACGTCGGAAAGTTCCCGCAGCCACTCAGGACTGCCACCAGGTGGATGTTCGCTCATGCTCCGATCCTCTCTGTTGCCCGATCCACGCGCACGTCGCCACGGTGATCTACTTCGTTTCCCGGCATCGGCCCCTGGTGAGCGGAGCGACTCCCCACACGGACGAACATCCGCAGAAGTCTCGGATCTTCTGCTCCAAGGAACGGGGCCAGGTCACGTTCCTCGTAGATCTGCGTCCGCACCTCGCCGTCGCCGACGGACATATCGATCATCTGACCGAATTGCTCAAATATCCAACTGATTGCCGAATTCTCATGGCAAAATCTTGAAATATCACTGCAAGATTAGTACGTTCGCTCCGGCACGCTGGCAAACCCTCGCTGCGGAGGAGCATGGATGACCGACTCGTCGACAGCGCTGATCGATGCGCGGGGATTGCGGAAGGTCTACGGCAAGCCGGGCGACAAGGCGGGGTTCACGGCCGTCGACGGGATCGACTTCCAGGTGCGGCGAGGTGAGGCCTTCGGGGTGCTCGGCGCGAACGGAGCCGGGAAGTCCTCGACGATGCGCATGATCGCTTGCGTGTCTCCGGTCACGGCCGGGAGCCTGCGCATCCTCGGTTACGACAGCGGCACCGACGGGGCCAAGATCCGGGCGCGACTCGGCGTCGTGCCACAGGACGACACGATCGACACCGAGCTGACCGTCCGCGAGAACCTGCTGATCTACGGCCGCTATTTCGGGCTGTCGTGGAAGGTTCTGCGCGAGCGGAGCACGCGGCTGCTGGAGTTCACCCGCCTGTCCGAGAAGGCCGATGACTCGGTGACGACCCTCTCGGGCGGCATGCGGCGGCGGCTCACCATCGCGCGTGCGCTCATCAACGAGCCTGAGATCGTGCTGCTCGACGAGCCCACGACCGGGCTCGACCCGCAGGCCCGCCACCTGCTCTGGGAGCGGCTGTTCCAGCTCAAGCAGGACGGCGTGACTCTGTTGCTCACCACGCACTATATGGACGAGGCCGAGCAATTATGCGACAGGCTGGTGGTGATGGACGCCGGCAAGATCGTCGCTGAGGGCGCACCCGCCGAGCTGATCGCCCGCTACACCATGCGTGAGGTGCTGGAGTTGCGGTTCGCGCCGGGAGAGCGGCAGACGATGACCGACAAGTGCCGCGGCCTGACCGAGCGCATGGAGGAGCTGCCGGATCGGCTCCTGCTCTCCACCGACAACGGCGAGGAGACACTGAGCGCGGTGCACCGGCAGGGCGTCCAGCCGCTGACGGCACTGGTCCGGCGATCCAGCCTGGAGGACGTCTTCCTCACCCTGACCGGCCGTTCCCTTCTCGACTGATCCCCCAGCGACCGCACCGAGGAGACATGCACACACTGGCCAGGGCGTTCTCGGCGCCGGCGTTCCGCGAGCTCGGCTACTGGCTGTTCCGCTACCGCCGCACGTGGCGCGGCTCGATCGTGATCAGCATCGGCAACCCGCTGCTCTTCCTGACCGCGCTCGGGCTGGGCCTGGGCACGCTGGTCGACCGCGAAGACAGCGCGTACCTGCACGGCCACTCGTACCTGACGTTCATCCTGCCGGGCATACTGATCGCCGGCGTCATGCAGACCGCCTTCCTCGAGGCGTCCGGCCCGGTCATGCAGAGCGCCATGTCACGCGGCAGCTACCGCGCCGCCGCCTCGACTCCGTTGGAGCCGGCGGGCATCCTCTACGGGCACCTGATGTACTGGATCCTCCGAGCCACCCAGAACGCCGTTCTGTTCACCTGTGTGAGCATGCTCTTCGGCACGGTCGATCCGGCCAGGGCGCCGTTGCTCGTGCTGGTCGCGGTGCTGGTCGCGATCGCCTTCGCCGCCCCGGCGGCGGCCTGGGCGGTGACCGTGACCCGCCCCTCCCAGATCAACGCGATGTTCCGGTTCGTGGTCCTGCCGCTCTACATGTTCTCCGGCACGTTCTTCCCGATCGAGCAGTTGCCGGTCCCGCTGCAATGGGTGGCCTGGGCGACGCCCCTGTGGCACGGCGTCGACCTCGGCCGCACGGTCGCGCTGGGCGCGGCCACGCCGTACGGCGTGCTGGTCCACCTCGGCTACCTGAGCGTGATGGTGGTCATCGGCCTGTACGTGGCCCGCCGCACCTACCGCCGCAAGCTGTACGTCTGAGAAGAAGGAGGCTTCGTGACGGCGATGCCGACCGGCGCACCCGCCGAACTCCCCCTGCGCCCGGGCCGCGCGTGGACGATGGTCGAGCGCAACCTGATGATCTACCGCCACACCTGGCCGGTCCTGCTCGCCGAGATCTTCGAACCCATGCTGTACCTGCTGGCGTTCGGCGTGGGCGTCGGTCTGCTCGTGGGCGACGTGCCGGGACTCGGCGCCTCGATCTCCTATCCGCAGTTCGTGGCCCCGGCGCTGCTCGCCACCGCCGCAATGAACGGGGCGATGAACGAGACCACGTTCAACATGTACGGCAAGCTCACCACCGACAAGACGTACGAGTCGATCCTCACCACGCCCATGTCGGTTCGCTCCGTAGCGCTGGGCGAGGTCTTCTGGGCCCTCGTGCGCGGAGCCATCGTCTCCACCGTGTTCCTGGTCGTCGTGAGCATCTTCGGCCTGGCCGATCTGCCCGGGGCGCTCCTGGTCATCCCGAGCGCTCTGCTCATCGGCTTCGCCTTCGCCGCGGTCGGGCTGCTCACGGTGACGTTCCTACGGAGCTGGCAGGACTTCCAGCTGATCCAACTGGTGATGCTCCCCATGTTCCTGTTCGCCACCACCTTCTTCCCGTTGAGCGTCTACCCGCGTCCGGTCCAGGTGTTCGTGGAGGTCCTTCCGCTTTACCACAGCGTCGAACTGGTCCGGGCGGCCTTCCTCGGCACCGGCAGCGGCTACCCCGCCATCGCCGTGATCTATCTCGCCGTGCTCGGCATCGTGGCGCTCGCCATCGCCGTACGCCGTCTGGAAGGCACGTTGCGTCCTTAAGGCGGTGTCCTCGCCGCACTACGGCGCGGGCGACCCGTCCCCCGCCGCGACCGGCCGGCGTCCCCCTGTCGGCGGCAGGCGGTCGGTCAGGGGAAGAGCCGCCACTCAGGCGGCGATGGGCGAGAAGCCGCCGGCGTCGCCCTTGCGCACCATGCTGGTGTCACCGTTGAC
>NZ_BOOP01000067.1 GCF_016863295.1 Planotetraspora phitsanulokensis | reverse complement strand
TGGGATCGGAGCCGATGTCGTAGAGTTCCCACTCGCTGTCGTCGTATGGAGTGCCCGGATGGTGCCGCGTGAGAAGCTTCCAGCCGTCGCGATAGAAGCCGCGCTGCCCGCCGAACTCGACGTACTGCTCCGGGTGCGTCCCGGGTGCCGAGGGGTCGGCCAGCACAGGGATGAAGCCGGAGCCGTCGATGGTCTTGGTCGGCTGTCCGCGCCGGTGTCTGGGCGGGGTAACGCCCGCCAGGCCGAGCAGCGTCGGGTACAGGTCGGTGACGTACTGGTAGGCGTGGCGCTGCCCGTCGTCGTCGCCGTTCCGGGGCAGCCCGGCAGGCCATGAGAGCAGGAACGGCACGCGCACCCCGCCGGCGAAGGTGGTGCCCTTATAGAGGCGGAACGGCGTGTTGGAGGCCATTCCCCAGCCCCGCGGGTAGTGCACCATGCTGCGGGGTCCGCCGATCAAGGCCGGGTCGGCCGGCATGTCGCGTTCCCAGTCCGGCGGCAGGCCAGCGATGTGGACGAACTGGCTGAAGTAGCTTCGGGTGCCCTCAGGGCCGCCTTCCGCCGTGCCGCCGTTGTCCGAGGTGAACACCACGATCGTGTTGTCGAGCTCGCCGTAGTCGGCGATCGCCGACAGCACCCGCGCGAGGCTCGCGTCGATGCTGTCGACCATCGCCGCGTAGACCTCCATGTAACGAGCCATCAGCCGCTGCCGGTCGGCCGGCTGGTCCACCCAGTCGGGTACGTCGAAACCCGGTTCTGTGTTGCGCGAGGGGAGCCGCGTCCCCGGAGGGAACAGACCAGCGGCGAGCTGGCGTGCGAACCGCTGCTCCCGGAGCAGATCCCATCCGCCGTCGTAGCGTCCGCGGTATTTGTCGATCAGCCGGTCGGGCGCCCCCAACGGCCCGTGCATGGCGTGATGCGCGAAATAGAGGAAGAAGGGGCGGCCGGCGTCATTGGCACGCAGGCCGCGGATCATGCCGATCGCGTGGTCGGTCAGGTCGTCGGTGAGGCAGTAGCCGTCGGGGTAACGGCCGACCTCCACCGGGCTGTTGTCGCAGATCAGCCGGTTGGGCGCGAAGAAGCTGTTGCAGCCCTCCAGGGTGCCGTAGTACCGGTCGAATCCGCGCTGCAGCGGCCAGGAGTCGCGCTCGCCGGCGTCGTTCATGAGCGCGTCGCGGGTGAGGTGCCATTTGCCCACCGCGAAGGTCGCATATCCCGCGCTTCGCAGCGCCTCCGGCAGGGTCAGCACGTCGTCGGCCAGTACCAGGGTGAGGCCGGGGAAACCCGGATCGGAATTGGCGACCGAGGCGAAGCCCGCCCGATGCGGGTTCAGCCCGGTCATGACCGCGGCACGAGCCGGGGAGCAGACCGGTGTGGTGTGGTAGTTGGTGAGCGTGAACCCGGTCGCGGCCAGCCGGTCGAGCGTCGGGGTCGCGATCTCCGAGCCGAACGGCCCGATGTCGGAGTAACCCATGTCGTCGGCCAGCACCAGCACGATGTTCGGTGCCCCCACCGGTGGCCGCACCGGGTCCGGCCACCAGGAGCCCGACTCACCGGCCGTACGGCCGACGCGCCCTCCGAAGTTCTCATAGCCCCGGGCGTCCGCAGGGATGCTCATGCCGGTTCTCCTTGCCTGTCGAGGACCGATGCCCCAGCTCTGGCCCGAGGGTCGGGTTCGGGCACCGAGGCGAGCAACTGCCTGGTGTAGGAGCTGCGGGGATTCCGCAACACAGTGGCCGCAGGCCCCTCCTCGGTCAGCCGGCCGGCGTGCATCACCGCGACACGGTCGCAGACGCTGTTCACCACCGCGAGGTCGTGGCTGATGAACAGGCAGGCGAAGCCGAGCTCCGCCTGCAGCGACCGGAAGAGGCTGAGAACACCCGCCTGCACCGAGACGTCAAGCGCGCTGGTGGGTTCGTCGGCGATGAGTAAATCCGGTCCGAGCGCCAATGCGCGGGCGAATGCCACACGCTGCTGCTGGCCTCCCGAGAGCTGCCACGGCAGCCGGTCGGCGTACGACGCCGGCAGCGCGACCGCTTCAAGCAGCTCACGCACCCGTGCGGCCCGCTCCGCGGCCGTGCCCCGGCGGTGCACGGCCAGTGGCTCGGCGATGCTGTCTCCGACGGTGCGCAACGGGTCCAGCGACGTGGCGGGATCCTGATACACCACGCCGATCCGGCGCTGCAACGCCCGCAGGTGCGGCCGCCGGATGCCCACCATGGAGGTGCCGAACAACGCTGCCGACCCGGCGGTCGGGCGGAGCAATCCGGCCGCGATCCGGCCGAGTGTCGACTTCCCCGAGCCGGACTCGCCCACAACACCGAGCACCTCGCCTGGCCTTACGGACAGTGACACACCGTTCAGGGCCCGCTGGGGCGCGCGGCCGCCCCGGCCCGGATAGTCCGCGACGAGATCGTGGACGGTGAAGACCGGCGCCAGCGGGGGATCCGTCCGCTCCTGAGCCGGGACCGGGTCCTCGCCGGTAGGCAGCCGCGGGACGGCGGTGATGAGCTCTCTGGTGTACGCCTCAGCAGGATTCTCGAAGATCGTCCGTACGTCGCCCACCTCGACGAGCCGGCCGGCGCGCATGACGGCGACCCGGTCGGCCAACTGGGCGACTACGCCCATGTTGTGAGTGATGAGAAGCAGAGCCATGCCGGTGTATGCACGCAGAGACCTGAGCAGGTCGAGAATCTCGGCCTGCACGGTGACGTCGAGCGCGGTGGTCGGTTCGTCGGCGATGAGGACCTCCGGGTCGCCGGCCAGGGCCAGCGCGATGACGATGCGCTGCCGCTGACCGCCGGAGAACTGGTGCGGATAGCTGCGGCGGCGGGCCGCGGCGTCCTCGATGCCGACCAGGCCGAGCAGCTCGATGACCTTCTCCCTGGCTTCGGCCCGCGACAGGCGGCGGTGTGCGCGCAACGCCTCGGTGATCTGCCAGCCGACGCTCTCGACCGGGTTCAGAGCGGTCGCTGGATCCTGGAAGACCATGGCGATACGCGCCCCGCGGACCTGTCGCAGCGCCCCGTCGTCGAGGCCCGCCAACTCCTGGTCACCCAGCCGGATACTGCCGGAGACGGTGGCGGTGGGCGGCAGCAGCCCGAGCACCGACCTGGCGGTGACCGACTTGCCCGAGCCTGACTCGCCGACGAGGGCGAGCACCTCCCCGGCCTGCAGCTGCAGATCGAGAGCGTCCACGGCGCGGGTTTCCGGGGCGGTGCCACGGCGAGCGGAGAAGTCCACGGTGAGGCGTTCGATGGTCAAAACGGCGGTCATGCGCCCGCCCTTCTGCGGTCCGCGGTGAGCGCCTGGGCGATCAACTGGCAGCCCAGCACCAGGACGGCGATCACGATCAGCGGCCCGACGGCGTACATCGGGTTGGAATGGAGGTTGGCGACGGACGCGGCCAGGACACTGCCGAGGGACGGGGTCGGCGGCCGGACCCCGATGCCGATGAAATTCATGGCGCTGTCGATGAACACCGCGCCGGACATCGACAGCGCCAGTTGCACAAGCACCGGCTCGGCCACGTTGGGCAGCACGTGGCGCCGCAGCACCCACGATCGGGGGGCGCCCATGGCTTCCGCCGCCCTCACGAAGGGCAGTTCGCGAACCGCGAGTGTGGCGGTGCGCACCAGCCGTCCGAACAACGGCAACTCCAGAGCGACGACGACCACGCCGATGGGCACCGCACCGGGACCGGTGACGGCGGTGAGGCCGATCGCGAGAATGAGCGCGGGGAAGGCGAGCAGCACATCGAACACACGCTGAGTGACCACGTCCGCCACCGCGAACTGGCTGGAGACGACACCGGCCAGCGAGCCCAGCACCGCCCCGGCCGGCACCGCTATGAAGACGATGAGCGCGTCGACCCGGATGCCGTACAACGTGCGGGACAAGACGTCCCGGTTGACCTCGTCGGTGCCCAACAGGTGCTGCCAGCTTGGTCCAAGCAGGTTGGCGTTCCTGATCTGCTCCTCCGGGGCATACGGCGCGAGCAGTGGCGCGGCCACACCGGCCACTATCACGGCCGCGACCAGGATGAGCCCGGTGAGGCCGCGGCCGCGCAGCAGTGGCGTACGCCGCCTTCCGGGAAAGGCCGGGGCGTTACCGGCAGCGATGACGGGCACGTCGCCGGAAGGCGGTTCACTGCCGGGAACGGCCGCGGCCCCGGCCACCGTGGTGTCGGTCATCGGGCGCCTCCGAGGCGGATCCGTGGATCGAGCAGGGCGTGGACGACGTCGGTGAGCAACTGGATCACGACGAACACCCCGACGGACAACAGCAGCAGAACCTGAACGACGGGGTAGTCGCGCATGATGATGGCCTGTTCGATGAGCTGGCCGAGGCCGGGCCACGCGAAGACGGTCTCGACCAGGACCGCGCCGCCGAGCAGTGTGCCGATCTGGAGGCCGAGGACGGTGAGGCTGGTGGGCAGGACATTGCGGAGGGCGTGACGGGTGACGATCCGCCGGCGGCTGACGCCCGCGGCGAGCGCGGTGGCGACGTACGGCTGAGACATCTCGGTACGCAGCGACTCGGCGAGATACCGGGCGAGCACGGCCGCCAGAGGCAGGGCGAGGCACGTGGCCGGCATCAGCAGGTACTGCACTGTGATCGTCGGATCGGCGAGCAGCCCGTCCGGAGGGACGCCGCCGCTCGGCAGCACCGGCAGCAGCACACCGAGCAGCAGGATCAGCAGCACCCCGGTGACGAACGCCGGAAGCGCGATCGCCAGGGTGTTGACGCCCGTGAGCAGGTGTTCCAGCCAAGGCCTGCGGGTCGACGCCCACAACGGGCCGGCGATCACCGCGACCGCGACCGCGATGACCAGCGATGCCGAGGTGAGCAGCACGGTATTGCCTGCGCCTGCGCCGAGCAGTGAGGAGATGTCACCTCCGATGATGTACGACCGGCCGAGGTTCCAGGTCAGGACACCGCCGAGCCAGTGGGCATACTGCGCGGGCAGCGACTGGTCGAGGCCGAGTTCATGACGTATCGCCGCGATGGTGTCCGGTCCGGCGTCCGGCCCGGCCAAGATGCTGGCCGGATCGCCGGGGATCAGCCGGATCACGCCGAAGATCAGCAACGACGCGGCACCCAGCACCATGGCCAGCGACGGGAGTCTCCTGACGAGGTAGCGAATCACCGGGTACCGCCTCAGACCGAGAGCGCCGCGCGAGTCAGGTCGAGCTCCTGCCGTTTGGTGTAGGACACGCCGCGCAGCCGGTTGCTCGTCACCCACTGCGGCTGCACGACGCCGATCTCGATGAGGAACAGCGCAGAAAGCAGGTCGTCGCTCAGCCGCCCGTAATGGCCGACTGCCTCCTCGCTGCCGCCGTCGGCCACTTGCCACGCCTGTGTCGCATCGCTGCTGTACTGGGCCGACGAGTAGTGCGAGGAGTTCTTGGCGGCGTTGAACGGATAGGCGCTCACGGTCAGGGTCGATGGCGTGTACTGCGCCCAGGAATGGAACGTGGTCCACATCCCCGGGAACTCCGCACCGATGAGCCGCTTGACGAACTGGGCGCCGTCAAGGGGATCGAGGGTCACCGGGATGCCAACCGCCTGGAGATTCGCCTGCACGATCTGCGCCGTTTGCCGATAGAGAGGCACCTGGGCGGAGTAGGCGAGCGGGATCTCCGCGATGGGCTTGCCATATTCCTTCACCAAGGCACTCGCCTTGGCCGTGTCGAGCGCATAGGTGGTGTTCTTGTTCGCGTCGTACGCGTTGGAGTATTTGGGCCACGGAAGGTTGACGGCGTAGCCGCTGTTCCTGAAGACCTCGCTCATGATGCGTTCGCGGTCGATGGCGTAGGCGATGGCCTGGCGGACGCGGATGTCGGACAGGGCCGGCGCGGTGATGTTCGTGCCGACGTAGATCTGCTGCTCGGCACCGGCGAGCTGGTGTTTGGTGAAGCGTTTGGTCGCGGCGAGTTGCTCGATGTCGAGGTAGCTGTTGCCATACGCGTAATCGATCTGACCCGAGCGCAGCTGGCTCGTCAGTGAGGTCGGGTCGGGCACGACGGAGACGTTGACGTTGTCCAGGTAGGGCAGCCCCGGCTGCCAATATTTCGGGTTCTTGGCGAACCGCAGTTGCGAGTTGGGCGTCCACGACACGAAGCGGAACGGGCCGGTACCGACGTACTGCCGGCCCGTGCCGACTCCGTCGAAAGTCTCGCTGTCCACGATGGGGACGGTGTCGAGCAGGTCGAAGATGTTGCCCAGGGGATGAGCCAGATGCAGCACGACCTTCTGCGGATCGGACGTGTCGTACGACGTGATCGCCGCGGCGGTGCTACGCAACTGACCGTTCCACACCGGCTCGGCGTACGTCCTGAGTGAGAATTCGACGTCCTTGGACGTGAAGGGCCGGCCCGTGTGAAAAGTCACGCCTTGACGCAGAGTGAGGGTGAGGGCCCGTCCGTCCGCGGACATCTGCCACGAGGTTGCCAGGCGAGGGGTGGGCGCCACACGATCATTCGGGTATCGGATCAGACCTTCGTAAACCAGGCCGATCAGGGTGGTGATCCCGGAGTTCGAGTTGGTGAAGAAGTTGCCGGGGATCAGGTCCTGTCCGATGCCGGCCCGCAACGTGCCACCTTTCGACGTTTCGTTGGCTGGGGAGCCGGCCTGCAGGCTGACCGCTGACGTGCACCCCGTGAGCAGAGCCGCGCCGGTGAAGCCGAGCCCGGCAAGCACACTCCGTCTGGTCAGCAGGGGGTTCATGGGCGGCATGATCACTCCTTTGGAGCGGGATGTGGCAGGGCGCGCCGTTCACCGAGTCGAACATAAGGGGATTTCCTAGTCAACCTATAGGGATAGTTGACTTTATGGCCGGTCCGGCACACGCTGTGGTCTGACCCCGCACACACCGTCCTCGAAAGGTGTCAGGGAAATGACCCAGCTTCATGACACGACGCCCACCCGTGTCGACGCCTCCTACCAGCACATCGAAGTCACCCAGGTCGGAGG
>NZ_BOOP01000066.1 GCF_016863295.1 Planotetraspora phitsanulokensis | reverse complement strand
TGCCGCGGTGACGCGGAAAGAACATGAAGCGTCGGATCGGGAGCTGGTGGCCAAGCTGGTCGACCAGGCCCGCGCCGAAGGTGACCTGCACGAGGGCAACCTGCTCGCCGGGCCCAATGGGCTGCAGCTCATCGACTGGGGACTCGCCTGCCGTGGTGCGGCCTGGGTGGAGCCCGCCCTCCTGATCCCACGCCTGATCCTCGAAGGCCACACCCCCGCGCAGGCCGAAGCACTCGTGGCCCAGGTACCCGCGTGGAAGTCCGCACCGCCGGAGGCCGTCACCGGGCTGGCCGCGGTGTGGAGCCTGTTCCGCGAGTTCGTCGCCCGCTACGGCCCCGAGCCGATCAGGACCTCACGGGCGCGTGCGGCAGCTGCAGGCCGCGCTTGGGTCAAGCACCGTTTGAGCTAGTGCCGCGTCAGACAACGTTTGCCCTATCACCTGGCTCACCAGACGATGGAGCAAACGTTGCCTGCCGGGCACTGGCTGTCAGAGGGCTCCGGCGTCCCGGGCGGCCCAGACGCTCGGATAGATGGGCCGGAAGCCGAGGTCCCGGCGGATCCGCTGGGTGGACATGATCCCGAACCACGGGTCGGGGTCGGTCCGGGTGTGCATGTCGGCGGGCACCTCGACGCGGTTGAGTTGGTGCAGCTCAACTGCTGTGACGGGTGAGTCGTCGGCGATGTTGTAGATGGGGCTTGTCACCGCCGGTGAGTACAGGAGGCGCATCAGCCCCTGGGCGACATCGACGTGATGAGCCATCTGCAGCCGCTGGGCGGGTGCCCAGTTCGCGGCCCAGCGCAGCGACTGGGCGAGATGCGGGTCTCCGTCGCCGTAGACAAAGGGCAGCCGGCCGATGCGCACCTCCATTCCCTCCAGCGCCAGCAACTCCCGCTCGGCGGCCGCCTTGGACTCCGGGTAGGCGCCCCACAGCTCGCCGCCGGGCCGGCTCTCGTCGTCCTCGGTCATCGGACGGCCTCGCCCAGAGCCGTACACGTTCCCGGTGCTGACCTGCACGAATCGCCGAACACCGGAGGCCAGCGCGGCCCGTCCCAACCCCACCGCCGCATCACGGTTGACGGCCCACGCCTCCTCGTCCGGCACTCCACGGAAGGACGCGGCGACGTTCACGACCGCGTCCACCCCGGCCACCGCCTTGCCGAGGGCCTCCTCGTCCCGCAGATCACCGAGCACGACCTCGGCACCCAGTTCCGCGAACCGCTCCGCGCGCGCCGCGTCGCGTACCAGGACCCGCACCCGCTCCTCCGCCTGGGTCTGCGCCAGCAGCCGCGGCACGAAGCGCCGCCCGACCTGCCCCGTCGTACCCGTCACCAGTGTCAACACGGTGTATCTCCTCACGATCTGATGCCCCACGATCTGGCGCCACTACTGTGGAGTCGGACCGGGACGAACGGGAGAGACCTTCCGATCATGGGACCGTCAGTCCCTGGATCAGCCGGGCGATCGGGGCCACCCTGGAGGGGTGAACCGTGCTGAACTCGCCGACTTCCTGCGCCGCGCACGCACCCGCCTCCACCCCTCAGACGTGGGTCTGGTGGCCGGCCCCCGGCGGCGCACCCTGGGTCTGCGGCGCGAGGAGGTGGCATCGCTGGCCGGCATGTCGACCGACTACTACACGCGCCTCGAACAGTCCCGGGGCCCACACCCGTCTCGTCAGATGCTGACGGCGTTGGCCCGCGCCCTGCGTCTGACGGGCGACGAACGGGCCCACCTGTTCCACCTGGCTGACGAGGAGCCGCCACGCCACGAGGTCCCGTCCGGCCACGTCCGCCCCGGCCTCCTCCTCGTCCTGGACCGCCTGTATGACGCGCCCGCCTCGGTGGTCACCGACCTGGGCGATGTCCTGGCGCAGAACGCGCTGTCGAAGGCACTCTCCGGCGACGCCTCGGCCCGCCCGCCGAGGGACCGCAACCTGCTCCGCCGCTACTTCCTCGACCCGACCGCGCGCGAAATCTTCCCTCCGGAAGATCGCGAGGAGTACGCGCGCGTGCATGTGGCGAACCTGCGCGCGGTGGCGGCATCCCGCCCGGCCGACCCGGCGCCCGCCGCCCTGGTTGCCGAACTACGCACAGCCAGTGCCGAGTTCGCGACTCTCTGGGACGAACACGAGGTGGCGGTACGCCGAGCGACCACGAAACGCTTCCGGCACCCCGTGGTTGGCCTCCTGGAACTGGACTGCGAAATCCTCCTCAACGACGAGAGCCACCACCTCCTCGTCCTCCACACGGCTCGCCCGGGCACGGAATCCCACGAACGACTCCGACTCCTGCGGGTGGTGGGCCTGCAGGACATGACACCGAGCGGGTCCGTCAGGGCGCCGAACGAGCCCTGACGGCACGGACCCGTCTCCCGCGATCGAGCGCACGGTGCCAGTGCCGTGTCAGGCCACGTTTGCCTTCTTGACGATGCGCCGTAGGCGGGGGTTGTCGTTGTTGCGGTTTCGCCAGGCGATGTAACGGCGGATCATGCTGCCCTGCTCGCGATGGCTTGCGTGGTCGCGCCCTATCTCTGTGGCAGTCCGGGCACTACCGGCAGGCGGTGCACGCGGCCGCCGTCAAGCTCAACGCCGAGACGCAGAATAAGCGCGGTCGCAAGGACGTGTCCGAGAAGGACCTCTTCCGCCAGGCCTTCACCACCAAGGCGCCGGAGCCGGGCAAGTCTCGGCTGCGCCTCATGGCCGACGACGGGTCGCCCACCTACAGCAGCCTCCAGGACGGGGCGGCCGCGTACGCAGAGGGCTGCTACAGGGCCATCCGCAACCCGACGAGCCGCACCGTGCAGAACGAGCTGCCCGAGGCGGAGGCGCTTGAGCAACTGGCCGCGTTCAGCGTGCTCGCCCGATGGGTCGACGCCGCCAAGGTCGAGACGGTCTGATCGGCCCAGCCCTAGGGCGTGTATCGAAGGCGCCGGTCACAGCCACCCGTTGCTCTGAGGCAGGGATAAACCGCTACTTCTGCGGTGGATGTGGCGAGTACGGTGTGGCTGTGGCCGGTGATCGCGTGCAGCGGCGGCTCACGGAGACAGACGCGCGGACGCGAAGGAGCGTATGGTGCCAGGCGCTGTACTGCGAGGGGTGACTCTGGACTGTGCCGACCCGCAGACGCTGGCGGGCTTCTACGGTGCACTGACCGGGATGCGCGAACTATTCAGTACGGACGAGTTCGTCGCTCTGACGGACGACTCCGGCTGTGATCTGGGGTTCCAGAGGGTTGACGGATACCGGGCTCCGCAGTGGCCGGGTCAGGACGTGCCACAACAGTTCCACCTGGATTTCCGCGCTGACGACCTCGATGCGATGGAAGAGCTGGCCCTGGAACTCGGCGCGGCCAAACCGGACCATCAGCCCGGCGACGGACGCTGGCGGGTTCTCCTGGATCCGGCTGGCCACCCCTTCTGCCTGACGTCTTCCTGACATCACCGGCGTTGACAGGTATCCCCCGTCAGACGCCGTTGCGCTGAGGTTTGGGCGAGCGGTTCATCAGCTGCTGGCCGCCTCGGAGAGGGCATGGCGTCAGATGCGCTGGTCACAGCCACTCGTTGATGGCCGCTACCAGGGCGGTTGCCTCGTAGCGGACCGCGAGCTTGTCGTACCTCGTGGCCACGGCACGGTGCCTTTTGAGGCGATTGATGCCGCACTCTACCGCGTGCCGAGCCTTGTAGTCCTCCGGGTCGAACTTCGGCGGACGGCCGCCGCGGGAGCCGCGTTTCCTTCGGTTGCGGGCCTGGTCGGCCTTGTCCGGGATGGTGCAGCGAATGCCACGTCTGCGCAGGTAGGCGCGGTTCCTCCGGGAGGCGTACGCCTTATCAGCGCGCACCCGCCTCGGCCGGGTGCGCGGTCTGCCGGACCCCAGCCGGGGCACCCTGATGCGGCCCAGGACAACCTCGAACTGCGGGGAGTCCCCGCGCTGCCCGGCGGTGATCACGATGGACATGGGCTTTTGCCCCTGCTCGACGGCGAGGTGCAGCTTGGTGGTCAGGCCGCCGCGCGAGCGCCCGAGGCCGTGGTCGTCGGGCTCGACTGCGACACCGCCGGGCGGCTCCTTCTGCAGGTCCCCCTTTTCCTCGCTCCGGCGGCGTGCTGGTGGGCCCGGCAGACGGTGGAGTCGACGTTGAGGTCCCAGGTGATCAGGTCCTTGGCATCGGCCCGGGCCTGGAGTTCGGTGAAGATGCGCTGCCAGGTGCCGTTGCGCTGCCAGCGGCGGAACAGGTCGTACGCCCGGCCCCACGGCCCGTAGTCGGCGGGCATGTCCCGCCACGGGATGCCGGTACGAACCCGGAACCGTATGCCGTCGATCAGCTGCCGCCGGGTCCATATCGGTGGCCGGCCGGGCTTCTTGCCCTTCGGCAGCAGCAGCTCCAGCACGGCCCATTGCTCGTCCGTCAGATCTCCACGCGCCACGAATCAAGATCATCTCACGCCCAAGATCCACTTTCGACACAGGCCCTAGTAGGTGTCTTCGTGATCGTGGTGGTGATCCTGCCGTGCTCTTGGTTTACATCAACGCGCGCCGTCGTCAGGGTTCGCGTCGTTGATGATGGGAGGCAGGGCGGTGAGGGGCGGACCGGGCTGCCCGTGCCGGTCCTGCGCCGTCGCCGGCGCCGTGGCGTGGGACGGCTGCGACGACCCCTGCAGCAGCGAGGGGTGACTAGCAACTATGGCCAGCCCGGACACCGCGATGAGCCGGGCGCGACGTGGGCTCACTGGCTGGTGATCATCCGTTGAGTGTTGCTTTGAGCGCGTAGTCCCAGAGGCGGTCGGCAACGGCCGGGTCGACCGCCCAGTCCGCTACGCCGCCGGTCGCGTCCGGGCCGCCCGGCACTACCCCTTCTTCCTGGTTGTCCAAGAAGTAGCGGCCGGTCACACCGTCGAGCAGCGGGGACGCGGCAAGCAGCACCGAGGTGGCAGCGCCCTGCTCCGGGGTCTTGTAGTAGTCCGGGGTCAGGAGGTTTCCCTCGTCGTCCATCGCGCCAAACGCCCGCATGGTGGCATCGTCGAGATGCCGCTGCAGGTTGGTGTGGATGTAGCCGGGGCTCAGCGAGTTCGCGGTGACGCCGTCGGCGGCCCAGCGCCGGGCCACGCCGACGACGAGCAGGACTTCGGCCGTCTTCGACTGCCCGTACGCGGCCAATGGGTCGTACGGGCGTCGCTCGAAGTGCGGGTCGTCGAAGTCGAACGGCACGCCCAGATGAGCGCCGGAACTCACCGTGACCACCCGCGCGTCGCCAGCCTGCCGCAGGTTCTCGTGCAGGCCGGTGACCAGCGCGAAATGACCGAGGAAGTTCGTCGCCAACTGCAGCTCCCAGCCGTTGGCGGCGACCTGGCGGGTGGGCACCGCCATGATCCCGGCGTTCGCGACGATCGCGTGCACCGGCCCGGACCAGCCGGCCACGAACGCGCGCACCGAGCCGAGGTCGCTCAAGTCCAGGGCCCGCTCGCCGCTGGCGGGGTTGCGCGTCGCCACGGTAACCTCGGCCCCCGCGCCCCGCAGAGCCCGGACGGTCTCCAGGCCGATCCCGGAGGCACCGCCGGTGACGATGATCCGTCGCCCGGTGAGGTCGACGCCAGCGAGGACCTCCGCGGCCGTGGTCTTGGCGTTGAACGGAGTGCTGATAAGTGTCATGACCCCTACGGTAGGAACCGGAGTCTGGACGTGGAATGCTGCAGCCTCCGGCATAGTTGCGCGAGCGTCCAGCAAGCCGATCCCTCGAAGAGGTCCTCACGCGCAGTTCGGATGTGACCTCAGTTGGCGATGTAACTTCCTACCGGCTACATCGCCCAGCGATCCCGCTACCAGGGCAGATTCCAACCATGATGTGGAAGTGTCGCTGGAGGACTAGCCGTGCCGATTAGGGTGACCGTGCACTTGGACCAGGGGCAGATCAGGCGATTGGCGCTGTCGCCCACGGAGGAGCTCGGCCGCCAGGTGCGCGTGAAGGTGGTCCAGGTGCAGGGCCCGGCCAAGGTCTACGCGCCGGTGAGGACGGGCAACCTGCGCCGCAACATCAACATCGAAGGGCCGACCCGGACCGCGGACACGCTCCGCTGGGACGTCGTCGCCATGGTGGCGTACGCGTCGTTCATCCATAAGGGGTACCGGGAGCTGAAACGCGGCACCGGCCGGGTCGTCCACGCCTCGGCTGGGGTGCGGCCGTTCCTCGCGCGAGCGCTGCACGACATCCTCGGGTGAAGCCCGTAGGCTCCGCTCCGTGCCGCTGGTTGTGGGCCGGGCACCACACCTGAACCAGGCAGACATTTAGCCTGAACACCGAGCCGCATGTCGACGAGCGCGGTTACCCGCCGTCGTGTGAGGAGCTCGAGGCAGCGGCCCGGGTCGCGCACGTCGACGCCGTCACCGTCTACAACGCCGTCTTGTGCTGCCTGCCGACCACCGCCGGCAGGCGGGGCCGCCGGTTACAGGGCCGCCTTCAGGGTCACGCCGGTCTGCTTGCACGCCTCGCCGACCTGCTCGACCGCCAGGCGGGCCGTCCCAACCTCGTGGGCCATGTAGATCATGCCATTCGCCGACATCGCGGCCTCCGACTGGATGATCTGGACGGCTGCGACCGCGTGGTCCATCGCGTCGTGCACGTCTCCGCGGGCAAGGGTGGTTGCGCCTTCCATGGTGCCGAGCGCCAACTTGGCCGCACTGGCGACACTCGCGCTGCCGGGGCCTTCGCCCGAGCCGAGCTGCTGCCCGAGATGGGTGAGCTGGTCGGCAGCCTTATCGAACTGCTGGCATGCGGCCGCGTTGTTGGTCGCGGCCGAGGTCGGTGCCGCGGCTGGCGCTGTGCTGCCGCAACCGGCGAGGGCGAGCACCAGGCTGGCGACGAGTAGGGGACCGCGCATGTTGGTGTGCTCCTGGGGCTGGGGGTTTGGCCAGGATAGGACGCGGGCCCTGACCGAGTACACCTAGCCCGCAAGCCGCGGAAGGCCATGAGGGAGACGGCGTTCGGCGAACGTTCTTGTGCATCATT
>NZ_BOOP01000065.1 GCF_016863295.1 Planotetraspora phitsanulokensis | reverse complement strand
AGTCTTCGCGAACCTGTTGACATCGGTCGCAACGCTGCTGCATGCTGACGACCACTCGGATCGTATAGGAAAGGTGACGGATGCTAGCCATCCTGCACCATCGCGGAACCGCCCGCCAGCGCCCTACTTCGACCACCTAAAGCTCCCCTGAGCATGCTCGACGTCCTGCTCGGTTCGCCACCGGGCCACACAAGGACCGAAGGACTTCTCGACTGACTGAAGACCCAGTACGGCGCGGCGTACTCGTGAGGCCGGTCTGCGGGGCGGCGCCCGCGACAGCCCGGCAATTCGACCAAGGGTCACCGTCATCTTCCTCCCCTCCGATCGCGGACGCATCCGTTCTCCGCGTCGCGGAACGCGTTCTTTCATTTCATTCGGCCGGCTCATCACGACCTCGCGATCGGCCTCGGTGATCGCCCCTGCCGGCGCAACCGCCGTCGGCCTGGACCCAGTGTTCGAATGCCGCCTGCAGGGCGTCGACCCGACCGCATCACCGCTCCCTTCGGAGGATGGGTCACGTGCGGCACCTACCGATGTTTCGTCGATGATCACGAGAAGGTCGTGCATGAATCCGCGATAGTGGTGCGCTCCAGCGTCAGCGCGGCGGGAGCGGCGATCCACCGCCCCCGCCGCGTGAACGGGTCAGCGGTTGCGGTTGAGGTTCTGCATCCACTCCCGCAGCTCGCGCGCCTGCCGCGCGAGCTCGGAACGCGCCGCAGCGTCGCCGGAGGCCTTGTCGTTCGCCAGGGCGACGATCGAGTTCAGCGCCGGGATGGCGGTGGTGTAGTTGGTTGCCAGGTAGCTGTCCCGCGCGATGTCCAGGGCGGCACCGGCGGCGTCCGCGGCGGCCGCGGTCAGCAGCCCGGCCGCTCGGTCGGCCTCGATCAGCAGGCTGGTCTCGCGGTAGGACGAGCAGTTAGCGCCCTTGCGGCCGGCGGTCGTCTCGATCCCGCCGAGGATGATCCGCATGAACGAGTCGTCGTAGTACTGCGTCCGGAAGTGGCCGAGGATGGTCGAGAACGCCTTGCCACCGTCCCAGTTCTGGCACCACGCGATCGGGTGGTCGCCGTTCATCAGTTGCAGCGGGTTGGTGGCCGCGTTGCCGCTGTTGAGGCTGCGCTGGTAGCTGTCCTCGTTGAGGCTCAGCAGCGTGTGCACGTCGGCCCGCATGTTGCGGTCGAAGTTGTAGAGCTCGTCGACCGTCATCCACCGGGCAGGGAGATGCGCGGTCGCCGGGTGCGTTTTGTCCTCGGTCACCACCTCGGTGTGGATGCAGCTGCCGCACTGGCCGAACCCGTTCTGGCCGTTCGGATGGCTGGTGAAGAACCCACCGACGAGGTTGCCGTACCACGGCCAGGTGCCGACCTCGAACGAGTCGGCGGCCCCGTGGATGCCGACATAGCCGCCGCCCTGGTTCATGTAGGCCTCGAAGTTCGGCTGCTCGGTGATCGGATTGAGCGGGCCCGGGTGCCCGACGTTGGACTCGAAGACGATCGTGTCGTACTGCTTGAGCGTGTCGAGGCTCAGGAACGGGCTCGTGGGCAGCGTGACGGTCGAGAGTTGCGGGTCGTAGACGTCGACGTTGAAGTTGTGCGCGATGCCGAGCTTCTGGATCGCGGCCACGGTGTGCGGGATGTGGTCGTGCCGGAATCCCGTCGTCTTGGAGAAGATCAGGACGTTGTAGTCGGCGTGCGGGTTGTGCGGGAGCGGGGCGAGCACCGGGTCCGGGATGAACTTCGGGCCCTCCGCGGGCTCAGACTTGAGGCCCGTCGCGGGCTCCGGCGCGGGCCTGCCGTTGAGCTGGTCGATCAGGTAACGCGCATCGCCCACGAGTGTGTTGCGGACCGGGCCGTGCGCGATCCGGGCGTTGGCGATCGAGACGAACTCGTTCAGGACCTGGCGCGCGGGCTTGGCCGAATCGGCGTCGGCGAGCGCCTTCGCCTGGTCGAGCTTGGCTTGGAGCGCCGCGCCGACCTCCGCCGGGACGCTGCCGGCGGTCACGAACCGGGCGATCAGCGTGCCGACGTCCGCGAACGATGTCGTCACGATGAACGTCTGCGTGTACTTCGCGCTGTTGGAAGCAGCATCAGAGAGATGCACCGCGAGCGTGTGCACGCCGAGCGACAGGTCGGAGGTCTGCACCGGCAACGGCGGGACCAGCTTGCCGTCGAGGTACATGTTCAGCACAGCCACTCCGCCCGAGCCGGGAGTGGGGTCCGTGCGCGTCGGGATAAGTGTGGCGACGTGACCGACGTGACCGTCGGTGATCGCCGGGTACGACGCAGCCGGCGCGCGCGTGTCGATCCGGACCGAGATCGAGCGGAACGCCGCGACGTTTCCGGACGTGTCGACCGCGCGGTACCGGACGCTGGTGTTGCCCTCCTGCGTGATCACCGCCGACGCCGTGGCCGACGCCGGCGCCCCCGCGACGGGCACGTCGATGTAGGCGGCGCCGCCGTTGAGCGAGTACTGGAACTTGTCGATGCCGACGTCGTCGGTCGCCGACATGTTCAGCGTCACCGAGTCGCGGTACCAGTTGTTCTGGCCGGTCGGCGCAGAGGGCGACAGCGTCGCCACGTTGATCGTCGGCGGGGTCGTTTCCTGTGCCCACGACGGTGCCGCGGGGATGAGTGCGGCCGCTGTCACGCAGGCGGCCACTACCGATGTGCGAAATCTTCTTCGCATTAGTGTCTTCTCTCTCTCTTGCCGCTATACGGGCGGGCTCGCTAGCTGCCGATGCCCGTGCCGACGAACTCGGCCCAGTTGAGGTTGAACAGGTTGCCGCCCGTGGCGCCACCCGTGACCGAGCGGAACACCAGGAACAGCTCATGCGTCCCGGACATCGAGACCGGGGACGTCTGGCTCGTCCAGGTTCCCGTCCCGCCGGTGGACACGAGGTTGGCCGTCGTCAGGATCGGCCCGGTGATCGAGTCCTGACGGACCTCGATCGCCGCCAGCGGCGACCCGGGCGTGCGGCCGGTCGTCGCGTCCGCCACGCGGAACGTGATCGAATCGATGTTGGTCAGGTTGAATGGGCCGTTGAGCTGGAGCCAGTCGCCCGAGCCCAGGCTGCCGCGGTGCACGCCGACGCCGCCGTCGCCGCCGTCGGTGTTGGTCGCCGTGTTGGTGCCGGACTGGTTGACGACGAACTCCACCTCCTGGTGCTTCTGGCGGATCTGGTGCTGGCTGGTCGTGGTCAGCTGTGGGACGTCGCCCGGACCGCCGTGGTCGGTGTAGCGCGCCTGGATCACGCCGGAGACGTTGCCGCCGTGTGAGACGTCGTCGGCGATCGTGTGGAGCACGCCCGAGCAGCCGTTGACGGACTCCTCGGCGTGGCCGTGCGTGTCGTGGCCGAGCACGAACGTCACCTGCACCTCGGAGCAATTCACCGTCCCGTCCTCGGGGTCGGTGACCGTGACCGAGAACGGGATGTCGTCGCCGAACGCGAACGTCCCGCCCTCCACCGGCGTATTGACGACCACCGTCGGGCTCGTGTTGCCCACGGTGATCACGGTGCTGGTCGAGGTTTGCTTGTCGGACGAGTCGAGCACGGTCAGCACGGCCGTGTAGCGGCCGGACTGCGTGTAGGTGTGTGTCGGGTTCGGGTCGGTCTCGATCGCCGAGCCGTCGCCGAAGTTCCACTCGTAGCGGATCGAGTCGCCGGGATCCTCATCCAGCGAGCCGGCGCTGGAGAAGTTCACGGTCAGCGGCGTTGAGCCGTCGGTGCGGTCCGTGGTGAGCACGGCCTTCGGCGCGCGCTTGCCCTTGACGTACTCCCACTTGTACATGCCCGCGTCGGGGCTGATGACGTTGAACCCGTTGCCGTAGGTCAGCATGTAGAACGCGCCGTCAGAACCGAACTGCACGTCCATCGGGTTGTCGCACTCGAACCGGAACCTGCCTGCCCCGGCGTTCGCACGGCTGCCGCAATCCAGGAAGTTGTTGATCTTCTGGATGTGGTTGTTCTGCTTGTCGAGCTTGACCTCGCGCAGCGTGTCCTGCGTCCACTCGCTGATGATCACCGAGTCGTCGTAGTACGGCGGGAACTTGTTAGGGTTCGGGTTCTTCGCGTCGTAGTGGTACTTCGCGACCCCGTGCGGACCGACGCCGCCGGTGTAGAGCTCGGGGAACAGCCGCGGGCATTCGGTCGTCGAACCGGGCGCGATCGGGCCCGGGGTCGGCGCGTAGTAGGCCTCGCACGGCGTGCCGAGCGGCGCGCTCGTGTTGTTGTCGCGGTAGGAGTACCAGATGTCCGGGTCGCTGACCGGCGGGACGTCCCTCAGGCCCGGCTCGACCGACGGACCGCCCTCAATGTTCCACAGCGAGTCGTTGCGCTGGGTCGGCCCGTCGCAGTCGAACTTCCGAGGCGGGTTGTTCAGCGGCGTGCCCGGGGTGGTGGTGCCGGGCGCGAACTCGTGGAAGTTCCACTCGTAGTGCGCGAGGTCGCGCTTGTAGCACGTCGGCCAGCCGTAGTTGGACGGCTTGCGCACGATCTCGTAGCGGCCGGTGCCCGACGGGCCGTGCGAGCGCTGCGGTGTCTGGGCGTCGGGCGAGTAGTCGCCGATGTAGGCCACGTCGTTCTCGTCGACCTGGATCCGGAACGGGTTGCGGAAACCCATCGCGTAGACCTCCGGCCGCGTCTTGTCCTGCGGCGCGCCCGCGACCAGCGGGAACAGGTTGCCCGACGGGATCGAGTAGGCGCCCGTGCCGGAGCCGAAGTCGACCTTGTTGGCGTCGGCGGCGGAGATGTTGCCGTCCTTGACCTTGATCCGCAGCACCTTGCCGCGCAGGTCGTTGGTGTTCAGCGCGCTGCGGCGCGAGTCACCGGTGAGCCGCTGATACCAGCCGCCCGCCTGCGCCGTGTTGGTGGCGATCGCCGGCGTGGCGGTGCCGGTCAGGCCGGCGCCGTCGGCGGTGATCTGCGGCTGATCGGACTGCTGCTTGCCGCGGCGGAAGAACACGTTGACGTTCGACGTGTTGACCGGGCCGCCGCTGGTCTGGATCTCATCCGCCTCGATGTTCGAGAGCGCCTCGAGCGCCGCGTCGATCGCATTGCGATCCGCGTTCCACGCGATCGGCTCCGTCGTCTGGCCCTCGAAGGTCAGCGTGAACGTGCCGCCCGTCGCGTTGGTGACGCGCACGGTCTGCTGCTCGTCGGTCTTCTGCGAGTTGTACGGCCCGTAGCCGCCGCCGTTGATGCCGCCCGCGGGCGTGTCATCGCCGGTGACCATCCAGAGGTTGCCGTGCTTGTCGAAGTCGATGTCGCCCGCGACGTGGCAGCACTCCTGGCGGTTGACCGGTACGCGCATGATCTGCTGCTCGGAGCCCATGTCGAGGTGCGCCGGCGTGCTGTCGGTGGCGTCGACGAACTTGAAGCGGCTGAGCTGGAAATAGCCCACGTAAGGATCCCACGCGGTCTTGGACGCCGCCACGTCCGGCGGGGTGGTGTTCGGCGTGATCTGGGTGACGACCGATCCGTCGCTCAGCTTGACGTCGGTGACCTCCTTCGCCGAGTAGTAGAGGTAGACCCACTTGTTGGTCGCGAAGTTGGCGTCGACCGCCGGGCCATAGAGCCCGTCCTCGCCCGCGGAGTAGATCTGCTGCGTCATCGGCAGGCTCGGATCGGCGAAGTTGGCGACGACCGTGGTGACGCCCGTGGTCGAGTCGTGCATGCGCAGCGAGCCGAGGCGGTCCGTCTGCAGAACGCGGCCGTCCGGCAGCTGGTCGAAGCCGATCGGCTCCTGCAGGTTCGGCGGCGAGCCGATCTTCGTCTGCTGGTAGTTGGCCAGCACGGTCGCGCCGCAATCGCTGTAGACCGGGTCGGCCTGGCCCGCGGCCCAGCCGATCGCGCCCTTGAGGTGCTTGGTGAGGCCGGCGTCGAAGCTCGCGGCCGTGTTGCCCAGACCGGTGTAGAACGAGCGGCCGCCCTGGAAGTCCTTACACCACGACACCGGGTGATCGGCGCCCATCGTGCCCCCGGCGATCCCGTCGAGGTCGGCGCCCTGCGGCTGCGGCCCGAACGGGTCCTCGACGACGGTGGCGAGGACGTGTGACACACCGCGGACGTTCTTCGCGAAGTTGTACCAGTTGTCGGTCCGCGACCAGAACTGCGGCAGATCCTTGCTCGCGTCGTGGACGCGGTCGGCGACCTTCACGTCACCCGATTGCACGTCGGTCCTGCCGGACGCACGCGTCCCCAGGATGTCAGTCAGGAACGACCAGGACTCGTCGGTCTCGACCGCCGAGCCGACGCCGACGAAGCCGCCGCCGTCGCGGAAGTAGCTCTCGAAGTTCGCGCGTTGCGCGTCCGTGAGCGGGCTCGCGTGACCCGTGTCCAAGAACACGACCGCGCGGTACTGCGCCAGCTTCTTCTCCGTGAAATGGTCGCCCACGTCAGCGGGCCCGGGCGCCACGACCGTGAAATGACCGGTTCTGGCCGCATCCCGGATCGCGGCCAGGCCGGCCGACGACACCGCGTCCTGGGTGCTGCGCACCACGAGCACCTTGAAGCCGGCGTCTGGTGGTGCGGGCTTGGCGGCAGGCGCGGACGGCTGCGGCAGCGCCGCTGCAGCGACCTTGAAAGCGGGCTCAGCCGCCGTGGCGGCCTCGGCGCTCACCAGCGTCGGGAGGAGCGTGATGAAAGGGGCGATGAGGGCTAAGGCCATCGTGGTCGCGGTGCGACGTCTCGGGCGTCGTCCGTTTTCTGGCGGGGCTGCGTGGAGCAGCCTGGCCCACGTTCGATGACGTGGTGACATGAAAAACCCTTCCTGACTGGGGGGATGTCAGGCAAGGCGCGCGCCGCCGCGCTTGTTGCCACTTGGTGGTAGCGGATATTGCGGTTGCTGGAGAGTGCCGTCTCCAGGTCTGTGGGGCCGTCAGTAAGGTGCCGGCCTGGGTAAATCCATGATCGTGGTCGAGTCGTCGATGATGTGGTTGATCACCATGCTCGCCGCGCCACGGGAGGCGGCGCCGAAGCCGAGCGTGGAGGCGACGAATCGGCACTGGGCGGCTGGAGCTGCCACCACGAGCCGTTGCAGCTGATCTTGTGCGTGTGGCAGCAGCCACTGGGCCAGCGAGGCGAAATAGCCTCCGATGACGATCACTCGCGGGTTGAACAGGTTGGCCAGGATCGAGCCACCGAGCCCGAGCCACTCGCCGACCTGTGCCACCGCCATCGTCATGCGCCGGTCGCCAGAGGCCAGGCCTCT
>NZ_BOOP01000064.1 GCF_016863295.1 Planotetraspora phitsanulokensis | reverse complement strand
CGTGCAGAATCTGCATCGCCTGGATCACGTCGGTGACGACGTGATCCGCTCCTCATCCTCGTCATCGTGGCAATGGGGATGCTCGGCGGTCCCGGTCAGTCCTACCAGGGAACCGGCGTCCCGTCCCAGGAGAAGAACTCCCCGGAAGGCCCCTCGTCCGGCAGCAGTGCCAGCCGGACCGCGCCCGCCGCGGCCTCGGCCGGGTCGCCGTCGCTGGCGGCAGCGGTGGCGTTGAGGTCGGTCCGGCGCAGACCGGGTGCGAGCGCGTTGGCCTTGATGCCGTCACCGGCCAGGGCGTGGGCGTAATACACGGTCAGCGCGTTAAGCGCTGCCTTGGACGACCGGTAGGCGGCATAGGTGCCTGTGTGCGGGAACTGCGGCCCGGTAGCCCAGGTCAGCGATCCGGTGCCGCTGGAGATGTTCACGATCCGGGGGCGGGCGGACCGCCGCAGCGCAGGCACGAAGGCGTTGGTCACCATGACGATCCCGAAGACGTTCGTCTCATAGATCCGGCGAAAAGTGTCGACGTCCTCTCGGTCTGCTGTTTTGTCATCGCCGGAGATTCCGGCGTTGTTGATCAGGATGTCCAGCTTGTCGATCTGACGCGCGGCATCGGCGATGCTCGCGGCATCAGTAACGTCGAAGACCAGCAGTCGGGCGTCGCCCCCGATCTCCTCGACGGCGCGCTTTCCGCGCGCGGCGTCGCGCGAGCCGACGTAAACGGTGAGGCCAGCGCCCGCAAGTTGGCGCGCGATCTCCTTGCCGATGCCCTTGTTGGCGCCGGTGACCAATGCGATCGAGTTGTTCATGTTGTCGAGGGTGCCTGCCAGTGGGGAGGCCGATCCAGGGACAATCGATACCAGTGAGAGCGGAACCAGACAGAAAGGCAGCGGATGGCGAGAGGTGAACTGGCTCGTTTCTTGCGAGACCGGCGGGAGGGGCTACGCCCGGGTGACGTCGGCTTGACCGCGGGGTCACGGCGCCGTACGCCAGGCTTGCGCCGCGAGGAGGTCGCCGACCTGGCCAGCATGTCGGTCGACTACTACGTCCGCCTGGAACAGGCGCGCGGGCCACGCCCGTCGCCGCGGATCCTTGGGTCCCTGGCGGATGCGCTCCGGCTCGCACCCGCCGAGCGAACGCACTTGTTCCAACTGGCCGGCGTGGCCCCGGATCCGCCCGCCGGACCGCCGCGCCAGGTCCGCCCTTACGTGGCCGACTTGCTGCACCGGATCCCGGAAACCGCAGCCGTCGTCACCGCGGCCAGCTACGACGTGATCGCCTGGAACCCGCTCGCCGAAGCGCTGCTCGGCAACCTCCGCGCCCAGCCCAACCTGGCCCGCCGGCGCTTCCTGTTCCGCGATCAGGTGCTGACCACGGGCCACGAGGAGTTCGGCGAGATCGCAGTGGCACGGCTGCGGGCCGCCGCCGACCGCTATCCCCGCGACGCAGCCCTCGCCGGCCTGCTGGCCGAGCTCACGGCGGGCAGCGCGGAGTTCAACGAGATCTGGGCCACCAACCCGGTACGCGCCCCCGGCCACCGAACCAAGAGCATGACGCACCCCGAACTCGGTCGGCTTCGCATCAACTGCGACGTCCTCACCGTCCCGGACGACGACCAGCAAGTCGTGTTCATGACCGCCGATCCGGACACGCCGACCGCCCGTGCCCTCCACCACCTGGCCGCCCAGGTCGCATCTCCAGCAGCGTTCTAATCCGTTCGGATCCAAGCCGCAGGCCCTGTTGCCGTTCGTCGCGGCACTTCGAGACGGGTGACGGCTCTCACAATTGTTGACTGATCAGTTCCTTACTTGTATGGTCGTCGCATGGGTAGGCCAAGGACGTTCGACATCGACGTGGCGGTGGACCGCGCGATGGAGTTGTTCTGGCGTCAGGGGTTCGAGGCGACCTCGACGGAGGATCTCGTGGAGGGTCTCGGGATCGCCCGGGGCAGCCTGTACAAGGCGTTCGGATCCAAGGAGCAGCTCTATGCGATGGCGCTTCGCCGTTACTGCCAGAGCCACGCGGAGGGGCTGATCGAGCTGTTGGACCGGGCGGAGCAGGTGCGTCCGGTGATCCAGGCGGTGCTCTTGGAGTTGGTGGAGGCCGACCTGGCCGATCCGGAGCGGGGGTGCCTGTTGGTCAATGCGGCCACGGAGCGCTCGGCGCACCCGGACACGGTGCAGCAGGTCTCCCGCACAATGGGCCAGATTGAGTCGGCCCTGGCCGGGGCGTTGGAGCGGGCCCGGGTCAGCGGGGACATCGCAGCGGACAAGAACCCGCGGGAGCTGGCCCAGTTCCTGACCACGTTCCTGCAAGGTCTGCGGGTGATGGGCAAGGCCCGCGCGGATCGGGTGTTCCTCGAAAACGCCGTCAAGGTCGCCGTAGGCGCGCTCGACTGACTTTTGCCACCCGAAGTAATTTTTGCTACCCGAATTAGGAACTGATTAGTCAACAACTGGGAGTTGTAATGGATCTCGAACTGCAGGGCAAGGTCGCGCTCGTCACCGGCGCGAGCAAGGGCATCGGTCTGGCCACCGTGGCGGCGTTGCTCGACGAGGGTGCGCACGTGGTGGCGAGCAGCCGCACGAGCACCCCCGAACTCGACGCCTTGGCCGCGCGTGGCGCCACTGTGGTGCTGGCCGACATCACCGACGCGGGCACCCCGCAGCGGCTCATCGACGCCGCGCTGTCGACATACGGGCGCCTGGATGTGCTGGTCAACAACGTTGGCGCCGGCAGTGCCCGGTCGGGTTTCCTCGACGTCGACGACGCCGAGTGGGCGCGGATCTTCGACGTGACGTTCTTCAGCGCCGTGCGCACCAGCAGGGCGGCCCTGCCCGCTCTGCTGGACACCGGCGGGGTGATCGTCAACATCAGCAGCATCAATGCCCGGCTGCCGTCACCGATGGTGGTCGACTACTCGGCGGCGAAGGCAGCGGTGGCCAACCTGACCAAGACCCTGTCGGAGGAGTTCGCGCCGCGCGGCGTGCGGGTCAACGCTGTCTCGCCCGGCCCGGTGCGGACCCCGTTCTGGACCGACCCGGGCGGCTTCGCGGACGCCGTCGCCGCCGGCGCCGGAGTCACCGCCCAGCAGGCGCTCGACGAGGTTGTGCCGCAGAGCATGGGGATCAGCACCGGCCGAATCACCGAGGCCGGCGAGGTCGCCGACCTGGTGCTGTTCCTCGCCTCCGCCCGCTCCGCCAATACCACCGGCGCCGAGTTCATCCTCGACGGCGGCCAGGTCAAGACCCTCTGACCGACACCCATCCGCACCCACGCTTGCCGTCCCGACACGGTGCTCGCCGCCGTCACGGTTCACCGACCGGCCGCCCGCCTGCCCGCCGCCCCACTGGTTGCCGCCATGGCAGACGCCGGGGCCCTGAGGGTCACTGGCCCTCATTGGCGGCAGTCCGATTGCTGTTCGGGGCCGGCTTTCGGGTGGCCGGGAGGAACTCGGCGGTCTTCCGGGCAGTCCGCGCACATGTCCTCGGGCGTGAGTCGCGGGACGACGCTGCAAGATCATCCCAGATGATCCGCTTCTACCGCGGTGGGCGGCACCACGGTGGGTGACGGTCCAGGCATGGATACAGGGGACGCAGGTGACTCATGCGGCCGGCGCGTGCCGCTGGAGGAAATCTCGCGCCGCCGCCTGTGCCCGGCTCGCCTCAGGGCTCAGCCAGAAGCCCAGGTGGTCGTCGTGCTCCATCCAGTACCGCTCCGCGCGGGGTATGCGCTCGGCGGCGGACTCTCCGTGGCCGAAAGGCACGTCGCCGTCCTGCGTGCCGTGGATTATCAAGGTCGGAGCAGTGATCCGCTCCAGGGGAAGACCGCCACGTCGGGCCTGCGCCGCGTCGTTGTCGGTGCCCACCCAGCGCTTCTGGTAAGGGAACGTCGTGGCGAACATCGCTCTGAAGAGCGCCTGCACGTCTGGCGTGTTCATGATGTACGAGGTGCGCGTGGTCCGCTGCTCCTCGGTAAAGGTGCTGGTCTCGTCCAACGTTCCCGCGACAATGGTTTCGAACGAGAACTTCGCCGTCAGCAGAGTGAGTTTCTGGCCGACGGTGTTCAGGAACGTCCTCCGCAACGGCGAGCCCGCCCCACCGGGTTGCGGTTCGCTCACTCCGCCGATGGAGACCAACCCCCAGACGCGCTCCGGATATCGTGCGGCGAAGGTGTAGCCCACCGGGCTCCCGGCCGAGACCGCCAGGACTCCGACCCGGTCGATGCCGAGTTCATCCAGCAGTGCGACGAGCAGGTCGGCCTGCTCCTCGTTGGTCCGGCCGCTTTCCAACGGTGTGCCGAGGTACCCCGGCCGCGAGGGGCTCAGGATGCGGAACCCGTCGTTCTGCAGCCAGCCGGCGAACAGGCGTCCCTGATCCGCGCCGCCGAGCCCGGCGTGAACGGACAGCAGTACGGGACCTCGCGTGCCGTACAGGTCGTACTCGACCGGGCCACGCCGTGTCATGGCCGTCCGCAGATCGATCCGGACACCGCTGAGGAGTTCCCGGTGCGGGTCGGTGTCGACGCCGCCGTCCCAGAGGAGAAGTCCGGCTATTCCCACGGCCGGCACTCCGACCAGAACGGCGAGCACCGCGGCGACGATCCTGATGACTTTTCGTTTTCGCACGGGGCCGGCACTCCTTCGGCACGGTCGGTCGACGGGAACGTCTCGTGTCGGTCTGCAAGCGGAGTACTCCCTCCGCCGAGACCTCACTGCTGGAACGCGGGCCGGGTGAAGACCACGATGATTATGATCAGGGCGAACGCGGCAAGCCCGGTCATGGTGCGCAGGTTGTGAAAGGTCTCCCACCGCTGCAGGATCTCGGCGTAGCCCTCTGTGACCGAAGTGGCGGCCCACCGCCGGATGTGCGCGTGCAGAGGGACGTTGCCGAACACCGTGACCAGTAACGAGGTCAGCGTCAACGCACCGGCGCCGATCGCCAGTCGCCGTGACAGGCCATGGCTGACGATCGCCAGACCGAACGATGAGAGGATCGCCAGAGCCATCGCGGCCTGCATGACCGGCTCGTTGACCTTCATCATCGCGGTGTGGAAGGTCAGCCGCACCTCCAGGGGGACGGCTCTGAACGTGGGAACCACGTTGGCGGCGCCGTACCCGAACGCGCCCGCGAGCAGTCCCGTGGCCAGCAAGGCGGCCCCCTGAACGTACCTGACGTGGGTTCTCATGACACGCAATGGTGTCCGATCGCCACGCCGCAGGCGTCCCACCAGAGGAGGCTTCGCCCACTACTGCACAGGGAGCAGGATCCGGCGATCTATCACTTCGGAGTAAGCGCGCGGACGGGACTGGTCACCCCAGGAGACGACTCCGCATGGGGCGAAAGGTGAAGGGCGGCCTTTCAGACTGGTGGATCACCGGGGAGGCCCAGGTGGCGGTGGAGCATCTGGTGCATGGTGCGTCGGAACCGGCGCAGGCTCTGCGGGTTCGAGGGTCCCCGGAGTTCCCCGTCAGCCTCCAGAATGCCCCCTTTGACAAAGCCGTGGACGGACCAGATCACGGTCCAGAGCGTGTACTCGATGTCGACGTCGGTATCGGGGAGCAGATTTCCCACCGACTTGCCGATCATCCCGGTGAGCGGCTCGACATATTGGTTCTCCAACTCCGCGACGTCCGCCGCGTCCAGCAACCATCGATGCATCCAGAGCGCCACGATGTCCGGATGCTCGACGTAGAAATCAAGGTAGCGGTCGAATAACTGGTGAACCGAACCGTTCGCTTCGAACTCCACCGCCGCCGACTCGATCGCTGCACGCTCTAATTGGAACGCCCGTTCCATGACTGCGAGGTAGATATCCCGTTTGATGCCCACCTGCTCGGTGATCGTGGTGATGTCCAGCCCGACCGCCTCAGCGATCTGACGGATTGACGTACCGTCGTAGCCGAGAGCCGCGAAAAGCCGTCCCGCGACCTCCAGAATGACCTCGGACTGGCCCCCGTGTTCCTGTGGTGCCATGAAATGACGCTACCTCAGGTCGCATGCGCTTAATCGGCCAGATGGGGCATCTTGCGCGAGACCGTCCAAAAGGCCCCGAGGTCGCGGTGGTGACCACGGGCACGCACCCGGCGGACGGTCGGGCCTCCGTCGTCCGCTCAGATGGGCCGGCGGCGTGGCCAGCCGTACGGGGCCGGCCCCTGTGCCGGCCCCTGTGCCGGCCCCGTACGGTCTGCGTCACTTGAAGGTGGTCAGGAACTCGCTTGTCCGCAACGCGCGGGACGAGATGCGGACGTCGCCGACCCATCCGTAGAAGCCCTGGCCGAACTGCAGGGCAGACTGCGTGGCGCCGATGACGAACGGCTTGCCGAGGGTGGCGATGCCCGTCGAGGGCTGAGTGGGGTTACGGACGATCTTCGATCCGTTCACGTAGATCACTGTCGCCTGGCCGTCGTTGACCACGGCGATGTGCGTCCACTCTCCGGGCGGCAGGGCGTGGCTCCACGATGTGGGGCTCGAGTTCTGCACGTCCGGATAGACGATGTACTGCAGGAACCGCTCGGGAGACAGGTTCAGGCTGCAGGTGGGTTCGTCTTGGGAGTAGCCGTTGGTCTTGCCGGCGTCGCCGCTGCGTCCCTCCCAGCTGAGGATGCCCATCCAGGAGTGGTCGCCTTGGAACGGCTCGGGCAGCTTGATGAACGCCTCGATCGTGTATCCGGAGCGGAACTTCATGCTGTTGACGGGCGCGTTGGCCACCGCCTCGAGAATCGCGGCCCTGTTGGGGCTCTTGCCTCCGTCGAAGCGGAGGCTGGCATGCGCCGGCTGCCCGGTGTGGTGATCGGGCGACCAGGTCAGCAGATGGTTCGAGCCGTCCCCGATGCTCCAGTCGGCGAGCTGGATGAGCGAGTCACCGGAGTTCGCGGTGACGTTGAGCCGGTAGTACGCGTAGGCGGTCTTGTTGGTGAAGCTGTAGGTGTTGGTGGCGAACCGCCCGCTGAAGGTCTGCCCGGTCCGTGTGTCCAGGTCGGTCCACGAACTGCCGTCGTTCGACCCCTGCACCGTGAAGTCCTTGGGGTCGCGGCCCGGCGAGTCGTTCGCGGAGGTCAGTGCGTACTGCACCACCACCGCGGGCTTGGCCAGCTGGTAGGTCACCCAGCCGGTCGGGTTGAACGCCAGCCACTTGGTCGACGAATTGCCGTCCTTGAGGTTCGCGGCGCTTTCGTTCGGCGCGTTCTCGGCGCTCGCGGTCACCGCGGTGACCTGGCTGAGCAGGTTGCCAGGCACAGGAGTGCCGAGCAGCTGAACCGTCAGGTTGTTGCCGTTGCCGGTGAGGTCGCGAACCACCGTCCCGGCCGCGACGGGGCTTCCCGCCGTGCCAGCTTCGGTCAGCCCTGCCGCGTCGAAGCGCCAGTACGCCACGGTGCCCTTGGGCGTCACGGCACTGACGGGGCGCGGAGGGGGCGGCGTCACCGGGGCGAACCCCTGGAAGCGCGCGGTGAAGTCGATGTCGACGCTGAAACGGTCCGTCGGGCCGGTGAGCTCCAGCGTCTCGGCCTCGAGGGGAGACCGACGCTCCGGGTCGTGGTCCAGGAACCACGGCGAGAAGGTTTCGACGTCGACGACGTTCCGGACGAGGTCGAAGTGATACAGGCGGATCATGCCGCCGCCACCGTAGTAGCGGTCCTGGTAGTTGGTGATATGCGCGTGAACGTCGTTCCCGGCGTCGTTCTTCAGAACCGTGCGCGCGGGCGGCCAGAAGTGACCGTTGAGCGTGAGGAAGATCTGGTCGTTGCGGCGAATGATGCCGTCCCACAGCTGTTGCCCGTAGGCGGACAGGGACGCCGTGCCGTTGTCGCCCGGAGCGACCAGCTCGTGGGTGGTGAGAATGACGGGCAGCGTGCGGTGAGCGTCGATGACGCCCTGCGCCCACTGCACGCCCTTGTCCGACAGTCTCCAGTCGAGCGCGAGGATCAGCCATTCGCGGCCGCCCGCTCGAACCACGTGGAAACTGTTGTAGCCGTCGGGTGAGGCGCCGCCGAAGGTCGGCGACTTGGCGAAGCGCTGCGGACCGAAGACGCTCAAGTAGGGCGTCTTTCCGCGCTGGTCGTCCGACGTGACGTCGTGGTTTCCCGCGAGCACGCTGTACGGCACCTTGTCGTCGATGGCCCGGAAGGTCCTGCCCGCGAGCGTTTCCTCCTGCTCCGTGCCGTGCTCGGTGACATCGCCGAGGTGCGTCATGAACGCGATGTTCAGGTCCGCGCGTTCCTGAATGAGGTAGTCGAAGGTCTTGAGCAGGGGCTCGGGGTTGGCGCTGTCCGCGTCGAAAAGGTATTGGGTGTCCGGCAACACGGCCAGGGCGAAACGGGGGCTCTCCTCGTCGAAGTGCCCCTTGCCACCGGAACGGTGTCCATCGTCCGCGCTCGCCGGAGAGGCGCCTACCAGCGTCGACAAAGCGCCGACGGCGGGAGCGGCCAGTGCGGCCTGAATCAGAGCACGGCGTCCGACACCGTGCTGCTCGCCTACGTTGTCCATCAGTCTCCAAACCGCTGCTTCCGAGGTAACGGCCGGACCGTATTCAGCACGCACGGCTGTCCGGTGAAGCAGATCTGAATCGTGGGAGCCGGACGCAGGAAGATAAAGGGGTTAATCCCGGACTTGTCCCCGGCGCCACGGTTCAGCTGCACGTTCGTGCGCGCGCCTCCGCTCGGGGCCCGCGATCAACCAGCATCGACCTGTTCGAGGCGGAAGATCAGGGAGTGGCCAAGGCAGGTGAGGAAGGCGGATCCTGCCAGGGCTGCCATTCAAGATGGTGCTCGCCGACCGGCGGCGGGCGATCATGCCGCTTGCACCTGGACCCGCAGCGTGACTGCGCTCAACATCGGGGGCGTTGCCGCACCCCGGCTCGATACTGATACCGATCCGGCAATTACTCGTTCATCCCGGCTGTCGTCGCAATCGTGGCGGTCGTCATCGTGATGAGTCCGTTCACCTTGAGACAGCGGATATACGGGCTGGACCGCAGGGTGGCGAAGGTCTGCGGAGAAGAGATGGTTCGTTACTACTTCGACTACTGGCAGGAGCACCCTCCCCAGATGCGGGGTCTCTATCGACTCGCGTTGAAGCTCCAGCCGTCCTTGGCGAAACGAGCCGCCCGGCTGGCGTCCGCGAACCTGTAAACCGCCGAAGGCGGTGCAAGCCGGCGGGAAGTGCGGACCGACGTGCAGCCGGTATCGACGGCGCCGGGGTGGACGCAGTTGGCGTCCACCCCGGCGTTTCACGGTGTCGTACGGCCCACTTGGGGATTGGCTGGAGCTACTCGCAGGGCAAGTCGCGCAGGCTCCGGTCTCGGCGAGGGAGACCGCCCGGAAGCTACACGGCGATGGTCAT
>NZ_BOOP01000063.1 GCF_016863295.1 Planotetraspora phitsanulokensis | reverse complement strand
GCGCAACGACTACAACAGGGGCGGCCGGTTGCGCCGGTTCGTTCAGAGCGTGCGCGAGGTCACCGGGGTCGACGGCCGGGTCCTGTCCTCCGAGGTCTTCGCCCAGGGCCCGGACGGCGTCGCCGTCCCGCACGCGCCGATCTCGTGCGCCGACGAACTCGCCCGCTTCGGCTACGACACGGGTTACGGAGCATGGTCATGAACGCCGTGAACCAGATGCTCCTGGCCCTCCTCGCCGGGGTGGGTGTGGGCGGTGGCCTGTTCCTCCTCTTCACCGCCATCCGCGGGGTCGAGCGGCGGCCGGGAACATCGAGCCGTGCCGGGCAGCGCGCGGAGCTGCTGAAGAAACTGACCGGCCGGGTCGGCCTGGCCGTCATCGTCGGCGCCGTCGTGCTCGCCCTGACACGCTGGCCGGTCATCGCGATCGGCGCGGGCTTCATGGTCGTCGCATGGCACGGCCTCGTCGGCGGCGCGGCCGAGGAGCGCAGGGCCATGCACAACCTGGAGGCGCTCGCGGCCTGGACGGAGTCCCTGCGCGACACGATCGCCGGCGCCGCCGGCCTCGAGCAGGCCATCCCCGCCTCGATCCGGGCCGCCGCGCCCTCCCTGCAACCCCACCTGCGGGAGCTCGTCGACGGACTCCACATGCGCATGCCCCTGACGGACGCGCTGCAGCGCTTCGCCGACGACCTCGACGACCCGTCCGCCGACTTGGTCATCGCGGCGCTGATCCTCAACGCCAAGCTCCGCGGCCCCGGCCTGCGCGAAGTGTTGACCGCCCTGGCCGCGTCGGCCCGCGAAGAGCTCGACATGCGGCGCAAGGTCGAGGCCGACCGCCGGTCCACCCGGCGCAGCGTCAAGATCGTCGTGGGTGCGTCGCTGGCGTTCGCGGCCGCGCTGGTCATCTTCAACCGGTCGTACGTCGCCGAGTATCAGGGCCTGCTCGGTCAGGCCGTGCTGCTCGTGGTGGCGCTGTTGTTCGGTGCGGGATTCGCCTGGATGCGCCGTCTCGCGAAGTTCACCAAGCCCGAGCGTCTACTGGGTGAGGCGCACGTTCCGCACACGGTGCCCGACGCGTTCGGCGCTCCGTTGCGGGAGACGGCGCAGGAGGCGGGGATCTGATGTCGAACATCACGGCGGCCCTGCTGGGCGGAGCGCTCATCGGCCTCGGCCTCTTCGCGCTTGGCCGGTTCCTCTTCCCTTCGAGGCCGGGCGTCGCCGCGCGGTTGTCGGCCATCGACGCCCGGCGGCACGGCTCCCAGGCCAGGGTCAGCGTCGTGACGACGAACGAAGTGGTCAGCCCGCTGCGGAAGCGAATCGGCGATGCGACTGCTGGGTTCTACGCGGCCCGGGGCTGGGAACAGCGTTCGGTCAAGGCCGACCTGGCCCTCCTGGGCAAGTCGTTCGAGGGGTTCCTGGCCACCAAGGCCCTCCTCGGCGCCTCCGGGCTGCTCGCGGCGCCGATCTTCGCGGCGTGGATATCGTTGCTCGGCTTCAGCGTCAACGTGACCGTGCCGCTGTGGTCGGCCCTGCTGATCGCGGGGGTCTTCTTCATGCTCCCCGACGTGCAGATCAAGCGAGACGCGGCGGCGAAGCGACGCGACTTCCGGCACGCGGTCGGGGCGTTCCTCGACCTGGTGGCGATGAACCTCGCCGGGGGCCGGGGCGTCCCGGAGGCGCTGATGATGGCGTCCTCGCTCGGCCACAGCTGGCCCATGGTCCGGATCAGGGACGCCCTGTCCACCGCGCGCATCGTGGGCATCACCCCGTGGCAGGCCCTCGGCCAGCTCGGTGAGGAGGTCGACCTCGACGAGCTGCGCGACCTGTCCGCCGCGCTCGGCCTGGTCGCCGAGGATGGCGCCAAGGTCAGGCAGTCACTCGCCGCCCGGGCCGAGACCATGCGCCGGCGCGAGCTGGCCGAGATCGAGGGCGAGGCGGGCGAGCGCTCCCAGTCGATGCTGGTCGCCCAGCTGCTGCTGTGCGCCGGCTTCCTCGTGTTCCTGAGCTTTCCAGCCGCAATGAAGATGCTCGGCATTTAGAAGAGGACAGTATTGATGAAGATCCCCGTGCCCCCAGTTGTCGACTATTTCCTCACGATCCTCAGCGCGCGCGTCCATCGCGCCAGGACGGCCCCGAGCAGAGGCGCCTCGGCCGTCGAGTGGGTCATCATCACGGCCATCGTCGCCGGCCTCGCCATCACGATCTCCCTGGTCATCACCGCAGGAGTCGACAGCAAGACCCAGGAGATCCAGAACTCGTTCGGCGGCGGCGGCGGCTGATCGTAGGACGCCGGAGACCGTGATGAGCCGCCTGTCGCAGCTGAGGACCGCCCCGGACAGGGGCGCGTCCGTGGTGGAGCTCGCCCTGATCATGCCGATCGTGCTGGTCGTCATGCTCGTCATGGTGCAGTTCGCCCTCGTCTTCCACGCACGCCAGATCGCGGACGGCGCGGCGCGCGTGGGAGCGCGGGTCGCCCGCGCGGCGGGCACCGGGCCGGGTGCGGGCAACTGGCAGGCGGCGGCGGAGAGCCAGGCGCAGTCGCGTGTGGCGCTCGTCGGCGCGAAGGTCCTGGAGAACGCGTCCGTCCAGGCGTGGCAGCAGGGGGACCAGAGAGGCGTCACCGTGACCGGTGACGTCGTCTCCGCCGTTCCGTTGCTGCCGGGCATGACGTTCACCATCACCTCGCGGTTCGGCGGTCCGATCGAATGCTTCCGCCCCGACGACGGAACCGGAGACTGCCAGTGAATCGCGTGAACGGCGATCGGGGCTCGATGGCGGTCGAGGCGGTGCTGCTCGCGCCGGTCATGCTGATCTTCCTGCTGTTCGTCGTGGGCGCGGCCCGGATCGTTGAGGCCAAGGGCGAGATCGACGGCGCGGCACGCGACGCCGCGCGGGCGGCCTCTGTGCAGCGTGACCAGGGTTCGGCGGCGGCGGCGGCCGCTCAGGCCGCGCAGGGCCTCGACTGCGTGGGCGGGCCGAACGTGAGCATGACGGGCATCCCCTGGGCCCCGGGCGGAAGCGTCCGCGTGACCGTCGGCTGCACGGTCGACCTCAGCGCGGTCAGCGGGTTCGGCTTCGCGCCGTCGATCAACATGAGCAGCACGTCGGTCGTGCCGCTCGAGCAGTTCCGGAGGATCCAGTAGTGAGATTGAGAGCGAACGGGGAGCGCGGCTCGCTTTCGGTGTTCATGGTCGGGTTCGCCTTCATGGGGCTGGGGCTCGCCGGGATCCTGGTCGACCTGTCGTCGATGATGAACGCCTATCTGCGCGCCGCCGACGTCGCGGAGCAGGCGGCCCGCGCGGGCGCTGACACGATCGACGCCGACTATCTCCGCGACACGGGCCAGGTCAGGATCTCCGACGAGGCCACCGCGTGCGGCAAGGCCGACGCGATCGTGGCCGACCACGGGGACGCCGGGCTGGTGCGTCTCGCCTGCGGCCTGCCGGACGACCAGCACGTCACGGTCACCGTGCGGACGACCTGGGACACGTATTTCCTGGCCGCCTTCGGCGTCTCCGGGGGGACCCGGGAGGCGACGGCGACGGCCGGGCCACTGACCGGACTGGGGGGATGACCGGCATGTCGCCACGACAGGCCGTCCACATCAAGGTGCGGCGATCCGCCTCGGACGTCGCCTTCGGGCTGCTTGCCGTCCTCGCGCTCGCGGGGCTCATCGGCGGCGTGCCGTACGCGCTGGTGCGCTACTTCGGCTCGCCGCTCCCGGACGGCGGATTCTCGCTGAGCATGCTCACGCAGGATGTCGGGCTCAGCTCGGTCCTCGACATGCTCGCCATCGTGGTGTGGCTCGCGTGGGCTCAGCTGGTGGCCTGCGTCGTGGTCGAGTTGATCGCGGGGATCAGGAGGGTCGGGGTGCCGGCGCGCGTGCCGTTCGCGTCGGGTCCCCAGGCGCTCGCCCACCGGCTTGTCACAGCCGCGCTCCTGCTCTTCGCCGCGACCGCGGTCGTCGCGCCCGCGGTTCAGGCGCTGGCACCGGCGACGCCGCATCAGCACACGGCCGTGGTCGCCCAGCAGGCGCCGCAGACCGAGAAGACCGAGAACGTGGAGCAGGCGCGAGAAGCGCTCGCCCCGGTGCAGAAGACCAAGAAGGTCTACGTCGTCCAGCCGCCGCACGGGCGTCACCACGAGAGCCTGTGGGAGATCGCCGAGAAGTGCCTGGGGGAGGGCCGCCGCTACAAGGAGATCTACCAGCTCAACCAGCACAGGGAGCAGCCCGACGGCACCAGGTTGCGGATGGCCGACCTCATCAGGGTCGGCTGGGTGCTCGACATGCCGGACGACGCCATCAACGTTCACGTCGTCTCGCAGGACCAGGATCGTCCGGAGACGCTCCACCGGCATGCGGACAAGCCGGTGGAGCTCGATGGCCACACCCACTACGCCCAGGCGAGCGCGGAGGACTCACCCGAGGTCACCAGGCCGGCCGTGAAGACCGGTGGCACCGGGGGCGCGGGCGGTTCCGAGGCGGCGCCCACCGTGCAGGAGGCGCCTGACGCGGGTGATCCGGAGATGACGGCGGTCGTCAAGGCTCATCAGCAGGACGCGGAGTCCACGGCGGTCGTCAAGACTCCTCAGCAGGGCACGGACTCCACGGCGTCCTCCGGCGTCGTGTCCGGCGTCGCGGAGTCCTGGCCCGATTTCCTCGCCGCCGCGTCCCTCGCCGCTGCGGGCCTGCTGGCCGTCCTCGGCAGCCGCCGGCGCAGGCAGCTGTGGGACCGCGCCTTCGGCAGTAGGCTGCCCAACCCCGAGGGCGAGGCCGCGGTCGCCGAGATGGCGCTGCTGCTGGGCGCCGATCCGCACGGCTCCCGGCTGCTCGACGTGGGTCTGCGGCATTTGAGCAAGGAGCTCGCGAAGCAGGGCCGTACACCTCCGACGGTGTTCGCGGCCTTCCTCGCGTCCACGCATCTCGACCTGTGGATCCACCCGCCGGAGAAGGAGGCGCCCGCGCCCTGGGCCGCCCTCGACGGCGGCCGGATCTGGCGGCTGACCGCGAACGACGGCCACCGGCTGCCCGACCTCCCCGACATCTTCGCGCCCTATCCCGGGCTGGTCTCGCTCGGGACCAGCGACGCCGGCCGGGTGCTGGTCGACCTCGAGGCGGCGCAGGGCCTGATCAACCTGCGCGGCAGGTCGCACGTCGTGTCCGCCGCGCTCGCCGCGATGGCCGTGGAACTCGCCACCAACCGCTGGTCGGACCACATGCGGCTCGTCCTCGTGGGCTTCGGCGAAGAGCTCTCGCTGATCGCCCCTGACAGGATCTCGGTCCACTCGACCCTCGCCGAGGCGTTGCCGGAGCTGGAGGCCCGCGCCGCCGACGTGAGCCGCGCACTGCAGGCCTCCGGGGTGAGCTCGGTCCTGACCGGCCGTTCCCGAGGCGTGTACGGCGAGGCCTGGATGCCCGTCTATCTGCTCACGGCCGTTCCGCCGACCGAGGGAGAGGCCGCGCGGCTGGCCGAGCTCGCCCAGACCGGGACCCGCCTGGCCTCGGGTTATCTCGTCGCCGGTGAGGAGATCCGCGGCGCCTCCTGGACGTGGGAGTTGTCGCCGGACGGGCGGGCCCGCGTCGGCGCCCTCGGCCTGGACGTGCACGGGCAGTTGCTCCCGCAGCAGCAGTACGCGCAGGTCATCCAGCTGTTCCGGGCGGCCGGCCAGCCAGGCGTGGCGATGGACGACCCGGAGCCTTCGGGTCCCGCGGCGTCCCAGCTGCACCCCGGATTCCGCCCCGCCGTCGATGTGCGGGTGCTCGGGTCCGTGGAGGTCATCGGACCGCGGCCGCTCGAGGAGGAACGGCTGCCGCTCTGCATGGAGCTGGTCGCCTACGTCGCCACCCACCCGGGCGGGGTGCATCCGCAGGTCCTCGCGGGCGCCTTGTGGCCGCGCGGAGTCGAGGCGCCGGTGCGCGACGCCACCATCGCCCGCACCAGGGAATGGCTCGGCATCGACAGCGAAGGCAGGTCCAACCTGTTCGCCGACGACCAGGGCCGCCTCCATCTGGGGCCCGAGGTGCGGGTCGACTGGCTGGTCTTCCGCGAGCTCGTACGGCTGTCGCGGACCGACCCGGCCACCGAGGCCGCCCGTCTCGGCCAGGCGCTCGATCTGGTCCGCGGGCCGTTCCTGCACGGGCATCCCGCGGGCCGCTACCTGTGGCTGGCGGGCGACGAGCTCGTCTACGAGGTGTCCGCCCGCGTCTCCGACGCGGCCAGGCGCCTCACCCAGGTTCTTCTGGCGGCCGGGGACCCCGCGCGCGCCATGACCGCGGCCCAGGCCGGGCTGCGGATGTCGGACGAGGACGAGCCGCTCTGGCGAGAGCTGTTGCGGGCCGCCCACGCCACCGGGGACGTCGAGACGCTGCGGCACTGGGTCGAGTCCCTGCGCCGCTGGGCGGCCACGTCCCGCTACCAGGGTCGCCTGGTCCCCGAGACCGAGGCGCTCATCCAGGAACTTCTACCCGCCCCGGCGCGAGCCGCCGGATAGGAGGAACCATATGGTCGCTGACGTTGTCGTATCGAAGCCCCGCCGGCTGGCCGCGGCGTCCGCCGCCATTGCGGTGACCGTTCTGGCCGCGGGCTGCGGCTCGGAGCCGGCGGCGCACGGCTTCCGCCCGACGCCCCCCGTCTCCGCGGCCTCCACGGTGGCCGCGTCGCCGAGCGCGGCCGCTTCGCCCAGCGCGGCGCCCGCGGCCGGGCCGGCCTTCCCCGCGGACTTCAAGGTCGTCTACCAGGCCGAGACCCCGCAGCCGAAGGCGGCCAAGGCCGTCAAGGACTTCGGTGACTTCTGGAAGACCTGGTGGTATTCCATTTCGACCGAGGGCAAGGACAAGCGCTACCTGGACTACGTGGCGCCAGGTTCCGCGATGTACGGCACCGACCTGTTCGACCGGGTCGTGTCGGGGTGGAAGGCGGAGAACGTGCGGCCGACCGGAGTGGTCCGCGTCCGCGACCTGCACGTGTTGTCCGTGAGTGCCAAGTCCGTCAACCTCGTCGGCTGCGGCGACGAGTCGAAGGCGGGCACGAAGAACCTCACCAGCGGCAAGGTGAGCTGGACGTTCGGCAAGCAGAAGACCTCTCGATACAAGATCCGGGTCACCATGGTCCCCGGTTCCGGGGGCCTGTGGCGTGTGCGCGCCTACCAGCCCGTGTCCGTGACGAGTTCCTCCGGCAAGGAGTGCCGATGAAGGCGTCGAGGAAATTACGCAAGGTCCTGACGATCGCGGTCGTGGTTCTCGCCGCGCTGGTGACCGCGATCCCCGCGTACGCCGACCCTCCAGGAGGCGGAGGCGGCGGCGACACCGGGGCGGGCGGTGGCGGGAACAATTTCTACGCGTGGGTGAAGGCCCAGGTCCGCTACGGCGGAAACGGTTACGACGGCACACCGGACATGCCGCCGTCCGGCGGCTACAAGCCACCGCCCTGCTGGTACCAGCCCCAGTACAACTATGAGGAGATGTTCGACTGGGTCGGCAACAACTACCGGGCGTGGCGTCGGATGGGCCCCGAGGATCAGCGGGACGCGCACGAGTGGTACGAGAAGACCCTTGCCGAGATCAAGCCGCACGAGGGTGAGAAGGACAAGGTGTTCTGGTTCATCACGAGCGACGACACCGACGAGGGCTGGGACTGCTTCATCAATGCGGACAAGTACTGGATCTACAGGGCTACGGAGCCCCCGATCGATCGGACGGACAAGCTGATCGACCGAGGGGACCTCGCGCTCATGGCCCGGGCCAACCTCACCCTCCCCGAGCCGGAAAACATCGAACTGAGCCCGCCCGGGGGGCGGACCTATGTGGGGCTGCAGACGGTTGTCCATGTTCCCCGGCCAGTGGACCAGGAGGTGACGGCGCAGATCGAGGGCTTCCCCTATCTGACGGCGACTGTCACCGCCAAGCCGGTGAAGGTGACTATCAAGAGCACTGGGACGCTAGAGGAAGATCCGCCCCACGTGCTCGATGAATGTCCCAAATACAGCCAAGGGATGAACCTTGGCGACACTTGTTACTTGCAGTACGCACGGGCGTCCATCGGCGGGCCGTACACCATCGTCGTGTCGCAAGAGTGGGAAGTCACCTCTGACACGGGCGCGGACATGGGGCCCAACCCGACCACCGATTCGCAGCCGATAGCGATCTACGTGGACGAGATCCAGTCGGTGACGAACGGCTAGACAGCCAAACGCCGCGAGCGCTTACCAAGTGGCTGTACCGCTGAACCTGACGGTATAGCCACTTGGCATGAATCCTTCACAGAGTTGACGGGCGATCTACGGTGAGGTCGGCCCCCTGTCGACGAAGGAGTGACCGAATGAGTAACTTGCTCGGCGGCGACCCCGCGCAGATGCAGAGCATGGCCGCGCAGTTCACCCAGCAGGCCGACCAGGTCCGCGCCACGATGGCCATCCTCGACCGCGAGTCCGCCAAGGTCGGCACCGCCTGGACCGGCCCGGGCGCGCAGCGCTTCAACGAGGCGTGGCAGAGCTACCGCGCCGCCTTCCAGCGCATGTCCGAAGAGCTCAACGAGGCCTCCCGGGTCATCACCACCTACCGCGGCAACATCGAGTCGGCCACGCGGTAGCGCTTCGCGTCAGTTGGGCAGCGCGGCCTGGATCGGGGTCGCGGTGCCCGAGATCACCAGCAGACCGCGTCCCGGTGGGCCGCCGACGGCCCCCCGCGGAAGACGCACAGTGAACAGGTCGCCGTCGGCGGGGCTCTGCACCGACAGCAGCAGCCCCGTCCTCGACTTGCGGGCCTCGGCCGCGAACCCCCGGTAGGCCGTCGCCAGGTCTCCCGTGGCTCCCGCGACCAGCAGCCCGTGCTCCCCGTCCCTCGCCATGCGGAGGATCTCCTCTACGGCCAGGCCGAGCATCGACTCCGGAGAGATCAGCTCCGCGTCGTCGACGAGCATCACGTATCGCCGGTGCGCCGCAACCAGCGCCAGCGGATCGTTCGCGCCCGGCAGCCCGCCGAAGTCGTCCGACTCGGTTTCCCCCACGCTCCGCGAGTTGCCGTCGAGCACGGCGAGCACACCCGGCGATCCGGCCAGATCACGCAGAGGGCTGCGCCGCGGTGTTACGGCGATGACCGGGACGCCGCGCTGCAGCAGCGAGCGCGCGGCGGTCAGCAGGCACGACGACCTGCCCGACCGCGCGGGGCCCGCGACGACCGCGGCCGGCCCTTGTCCCAGCAGGTCGACGCCCAGAGGGTGGAGGGTGTCGCCGCCCGCGCCGAGGAGCGCCCACAGCGGCGACGGCGGTTCGAACGCGGGGTCCAGCTCCAGGACCTGGTCGGCCGTGATCCGCACCGGCAGCGCGTCCACCCGCAGCGGCGGTTCCGTCCGCCAGGCCCACGACCCGCGCCGGTGCAGGGACCCGCCGAACCTGGCCCGTGCCGTACGGCCGAGTTCCTGCAGCGCGGCGACCTGCGCGGGGCCGGCCGGGTCCTCCGACAACAGCGCGATCTGACTCTCGACCAGGCCGTGCTCGCCCGTCGACAGCGCCCGGCCCGGCGCCATCGAGCGCGGCAGGTGGCGCGCGGGCAGACCGGCGAGGCCGTAGTCGGCGGGATCGGCGAGCTTCAGCACCAGACGGTCCTCGAACAACGTCGAGATCTGCCCGAGCAGCCCCGACCTGTCGGAGGTGACGACCGCGCGCAGGCCGACCGCGGGCCCCTCCCGGAGAAGCTGCAGCAGCCCGTCCACCAGACGCCCGTAGTCGTAGTTCTCGAACGCGGCGACGTACCCCTCCCAGCGGTCCACCATCAGCACCAGCCACGGCAACCGCCCGGCCGCGTCGCCGAAGTCGTGCAGTGCGTCGTCGGCCCCAGCGTGCGAACGCGCGGCGGCGCGGGCCTCGGCGAGGGAGGCGTATCCAGCCTCGGCGAGGAGCTGCTGACGTCGGCCGACCTCCGCGCGCAGGCGCGCGAGCAGCCGTTCGACCCGGTCGAGCTGGTCGCGGGTGACGACCGCGCCGCAGTGCGGCAGGCCGACCAGGGGCAACAGCGCTCCCGAGCCGCAGTCGACGGCGTGGATGTGCACGTCCTCGGGCGAGGCGGAGGACGCGATCGAGCCCGCGATCGTGCGCAGCGCCGTCGAGCGGCCGCTGCGGGCCGTGCCCGCGATGAGGAGGTGACCGCCCTGCCGCAGGTCGAGCACGAGAGGCCGCCGCGCCTGCTCCCACGGGAGGTCCGTGACCCCGAACGCCAGTGGCGGCACCTCCTGCGACGCCACCGGGTAGGGGTGCCGCGGCCGGTCGTCCCTGGCCGGTTCGGGCACCTCGTCCAGGACGATGTGGTCGGTCAGGGGCGGCAGCCACGGGCTGGGCTGGGCGGGGACGCCGCGGCCGGCCTCACCGAGGGCGTCCACGAGCTGGGCGAGATCGGTTCCCGCCGCGGAGGTCCTGGTCGCGACGGCCAGGGGACGGCCGAGCGTGTGCCACGGCAGGTCGACCGCGCGCACCTCGTCGGCGTCGCGCCCCTCCCCGGTTCCCGGCGCCCGCCCGCCGATCCTCGCGGTCTGCACGGCCACGGCCGCTCCCGACCCCGACCGGACATAGCAGCGTCCGGGTGTCGTACGGGAGATGTGCGCCGCCTCGGGGCCGTCGATGACGTCGGCCGACTCCCTGGGGTCGGTGACGCGGAGCGCGATGCGCAGAGAGGTGTTCGCCTGGATGTCGGCGGTCACCACGCCCCCGGGCCGCTGGGTGGCGAGGATGAGATGGATGCCGAGCGAGCGGCCGCGGCGGGCGATGTCCACGAGCCCCTCGACGAAGTCGGGCAGCTCGGACACCAGCGCGGCGAACTCGTCGATGACCAGGACCAGCCGCGGCAGCGGCGGCGGACCGGCGGAGGCCCCGTCGCCGGCCTCGTCCGCGCCGGGATCGCCGAAGATGCCGCTGCTTCCGGTCTTGCGTTCCGTCCTGCGCACGCCTCCCGCGCCGAGCACCCAGGTCGAGCCCCTCGACCGGAGCCGGTGGAACTCCTCGATGTCCTTCGCCCCCGCGTCCAGCAGGAGGCGCTCCCTTCTGCGGATCTCCGCGGCGAGCGACGACAGGGCGCGCTGGGTCAGATGGCCGTCGAGGTCGCTGACCATGCCGACCGTGTGCGGGAGCCGTACGCACTCCTTGAAGGCGGCGCCGCCCTTGTAGTCGATGAGCACGAACGTCATCTCGTCGGGCCGGTTGACGACGGCCAGCGAGCAGATCAGCGTCTGCAGGAGCTCCGACTTGCCCGCTCCGGTGGTGCCAGCGACCAGTGCGTGCGGCCCGTCACGGCTGAGGTCGACCTCGAACGGTCCCTCCGGGCCGAGCCCGATGAGCGCCCGGGTCGACCGGCCCCACTGCTTGGGCACGTCGAGCGGCCCGAGCAGGTCGAGCAGGCGGACCGACTCGGGCAACGTGGAGGAGGGGTCGTCCCTGCTCACGTCACGCAACGGGGCGAGTGCCCGGCCCACGCGCTCGGCCCACGACACCGAGACCTGGTCGGCCCGGATGTCCCCGATGGGATCGAGGCCGCCGCCGCGAAGCCGTACGGTCCCGTCGGCGTCGCAGGCCACGACCGTCGCGCACTCCTCCGGGAGGAGCCGTTCGTCGTCGTCGATCGCGATGGTGTAGACGCCGGCCCGGGGTCCCTGCCGCAGCACCTGCGGCATCGAGGGGAGCCCGCGCAGCGTCTTCGCGCCGTCGAGGACGACGAGCACGTCGAAGGGGCGTTCGTCGTACGCCGTGAAGGCGGGGTCGGGCGAGGCTCCGGCCGAGCCGGCGCGCCCGAGCTCCGCCCACCCGGAGGGGCCGCCCGTCAGCCGCGGGGGATGCATGGCGGTCTCGAACGGTCCCGCCTTGCCGTCGCCCTCAAGGCGTTCGCCGATCAGGGTGGCGAGTTCGGCAACGCGGTGCGCCGCCGACTCGGGGTCCGCGCCGACCAGCGCGACGGAGTCGGCTGTGAGAGACCCGCCGCGGGACGGGCCCTCCGCCGCGCAGTGCGGCAACCAGCGGACCCAGCCCCACTCGGCGGCGCTGTCGTCGTTGGCGGACAACACGACGACGGCGAGGTCACGCGGGCTGTGCAGGGCGGCCGCCTGACCGACGAGCCAGCGGGCGCAGCCGAGGGCGACCTCCCTCGGGCCGGTGACGCCCGCGACGCCCAGCCGTCGCATGACCAGCGCGACCGGGACGTCGTGACACGTGGGCTGCTCGCGCGGCGGAGCGTCCTTGGGAATCACGCCTTCCGGCTCGAATTCGAGATCGGCGGGCAGGTCCGCCAGGCCGACCCGCAGGCGGAGGGCGTCCTGGTCGTGGATCCGCCGCTCCCACAGCCGCCGTCGAGGGCCGGTCGCGGTGAGCAGGACCTCGGCGGGGTCGGGGGCGCCGTTCCTGCGGGCCCTCTCGTCGTCCCTGACGGCATTCGCCGTCTCCGCCTCGACAGCGGCGAGCCGTTCCTTGTACGCCTTGACCGCCTGGCGGTGCTTCTTCCTGCCGTGTCTGCGGTCTCCCGCCCACTGACCGATCATGATCATCGGGGTCATGAGGGCGATGAGCATGAAATACCAGTTGCCGAAGACCAGCACCATGACCAGCCCGAACACGGCCGGGAGGAGCGCGGCGAGCAACTGCAGCCTGATGCCCTCCGCGCGTACGGGCTCGGCCGGCACGACGATCCGCCGGGACGCCTCGGGCCGGTGGAGCCGGGGCGGGCGGTTGTAGGCCAGCCCTCCGTCGGGAAGCGCGTCCAGATGGGCGTCCGGGGGGTCGACGGGGCCGATGGACAGGACCGAGCCCCCGCAGGCGAGCATCGTCCCCTCCCGCCAGAGGGTCGACCCGGTGAGCGGCTCGCCTCCGAGACGCGCGCCGTCCTGAGCCTGACGGGCCGGCTCGACGGCGATCGAGCCGGGGGTGATCCGGAGCGCGAGCGCCTGCGGCGCCATCCTCGGATCGGCCACGGTGATCGCGCACGCGGGGTCGGCGCCGATGGTGTGGGTGCCGAGGCCCAGGCGGTGGACCGCGCCGGCCCCCGGGCCGCCGACCACGCGGACCTCGGCGACGCCGTCCGGCTCCTCCGTCAGCGTCGACGGCGCCGCGTGGCCGTCCACGGCGACGAGGTCGCCGTCCCGCAGCAGGCCGAAGACCAGGTTGTCGGGGTCGAGCGGACGCCCGTCCAGCCACAGCTTCGTCTCCGGGGCCGGTGCCTGTCTGCCCCGGTCGAGGTCGTACGGCGCGCGCGTGCGCGGGAGCCGTACGACGTTGGACATGCGGCTCGAGGAGCCGTCGAGCGCGGACGCGAGCCTGGAGACCGTGGTCGTCTCGTCGCCCTCGACCATCACCTCGCGCCGGCCGTGCTCGGTGACCACGGTGATCGTTATCCGCATGCGCAGACTCCCGGGCGGTGGTTCGGGGGGGTTTCCCGTTGAGAGAGTGCCATCCGGAGACACCGGAGTGAAGATCTCCTGACGGACAAGGAGGATTTCCCGGCGGCTTCCGGCGAGAAACGGTATCCGGAGGCCTCGGACTTCCGCGGAGGTTGACCGGAATCGGTAAAGATCGATTAGATGCGACGCGATCTCCTTTCCGTCGATTCCCCGGCGAAGGGCGGGTCGGCCGGAGAAGATGGACGCCGGGAGGCGGATCCTCCCGGCGGGCCGGCCGGGAGGTGACACGCCTCGTTCCGAGGTGAGATGGCCGCTTCGTCCTGGCGGGGACCGTCCATCGTTCCGCAGATGGACGCGAACTCTTCTCACTTCTGTCACTTGATCGTCGAAAACCGGTCCGCCGCAGGTCAGTGAGGTGGACGAGGGAATTGGTCCGCCCGGCCGCCTCCCGATGCGGGCAGGCAGGCGGCGCGATGGCAATGATCGATGTGACGGTTGTGACTTATGTGAAGAATGTGAATCTTCCCTTATCACGAAATTGCACATTGATAAAGCGTCTTGTGTGCATAGTTATGGATGGTCGAGCGTTGACAGGGGCATTACTAACCGATAAGCATGGGTCGCCCCTAAGCAGCGACAGGGCGGTCGGAAACCGTCCATAATGTGGTGAATTCGGAGCGACGAGCAAGACCGTAAACAAATTCGAGCGGCCCGAAACAAGGGCTCGATCATCTTTGGGAGCCCCCCACCCATGAGGATCAGCGAGAAGCCTGCCCAGGACGGTCGCGCCGTGGCGCCCAACGGGTTCTCCGGGCCTTCCGCCCGCAAGCTTCCCGTGCCGCCGCGCGAGCGCAAGCCCGCGCTCGCGGCGCTCGCCGTCTTCCTCATCCTCATCGGGGCTCTCGGGACCACCCTGCTCGTCATGCGTACCGGTGACCGCGTCTCCGCCGTACGGATCGTCGAACAGGTGGGCGCGGGGGAGCTCATCCCGGCGAGCGCCATCCAGGAGGTCCAGATCGCCGACACCGGCATCGACTACGTCTCGTGGAAGTTCAGCGACCAGGTCGAGAAGACCTACGCGGCGGTCACCCTGCTGCCCGGCACGCTGCTGACCGATCGGATGGTCTCCAAGAGCAACAGCGCGCTCGGTCCGGGCAAGGCGATCGTGGGCCTGGCCCTCAAGGACGGCCAGATGCCTCTCGAACTCGCCAAGGGCGACGTCGTCCAGGTGATCTACGTGCCTTCCGGGCCCAAGGAGACCACCGGCGGCCAGCCGGGGGCCGCGACGCAACGGGTCCTGTCCCCCGAGTCCCTGGTCACCCGGGTGGGAGATCCGGGCAGCAGATCGTCGAGCGGCCTGATATCGGTGGTCGTCGACGCGAGCGTCGCCCCGACGGTGGCGCTGTACGCCTCCAACGGGCAGATCGCCCTCATCGCTCTGCCCGGGGCGAAGTGACGTGGCGCTGATCGCACTGGCAGCCGACAAGGGATCGCCCGGCGTGACCACCGCGGCGACCGCGCTCGGGGCCGTCTGGCCGAACGCGGTGCTGCTCGCCGAGTGCGACCCCTCGGGCGGCGACGTGGCCTACCGCCTTCCGGCGGTGGACGGCGGAGTCCTCAACCCCGGCCGCGGCCTGCTCAGCCTCGGCGCCGTCGCGCGACGAGGCCTGAGCCCGGACCAGATCCACGAGCACACGCAGAAACTCGTCGGCGGGCTCGACGTGCTCGCCGGGCTGACCAACGGCGAGCAGGCCTCGGGCCTGACCTGGTTGTGGGGGATGCTCGGCCGGGCGCTCGCTGCGGTGCCGGAGGCCGACGTGCTGGCCGACTGCGGACGGCTGGGCCTGTATCCGCAGACGAACGACCTGCTGGCCGCCGCCGACGCGGTGGTGCTGTTCACCCGGGCGAGCCTCGACCACGTCGCCCATCTCCGCGAACGGCTCACCCTGCTCGACCGGCGCGTGGGCGTGGTCGTGATCGCCGACCCCCGCTCCTACCGGGCCTCGATCGACGAGGTGCGGCGCATCGTCGCGGGCTGGGACGTCTCCTTCGTCGCGGGCCTCGCCTACGACCCGAAGGGGGCCGACCTGCTCAGCGGCCAGTGGGGCGGCCGGCTCGACCGCAGCCTCCTGATCCGTACGGCCCGCGAACTGGCCGAGCGCCTGGCAGGCCATGTTGCCGCGGAGGCGGTCGCGGACCAGGACGCGCCGCGCGCGGACCCCGGTCCCCGCCGCAGTCCCGAGCCGTCGAGCGGAGCGCGGCCATGATCGATCATT
>NZ_BOOP01000062.1 GCF_016863295.1 Planotetraspora phitsanulokensis | reverse complement strand
CCCGGACTGTCGTCTCATCGGCTGGGGCGCGAGGATCTGGAGGATGTTCGACTTCATGCCTCGACCATAGGAAGTCGCGCCATCGGCTTCCACTTCACCGCGTGCAGCGGATTGTCGGGCAGCCTTTGGAGCTCTGCCGCGAATTCCATCATGTGATGGAGCACGGCCCGCCCGTACCGTGTTGGGCCGCCGCAGGTTCACCATCGAAGCCGAGGGCGATCGCGTCGAGAGCCGACCGGATCACGGCCGGTTCCAGCAGGTCGACGAGTGGCCGGGATGCCGCTTCCAGACAGCCGAACGCCGCCTTGTGCTCGGGCCGTAGTTCCCCGCGCCGTTTGTCGGGCAGGAAGGCGTACTCCCGCGGCATCGCGCGAAGATCCTCGTCATCCGGCCTGCTCGGAAGGTCCTTGACGAGCGTGGGGACGAGGGACAGCAGGGCGTACGTCATCGACGTCGTACGCCGACGGGTCCACCGGGACTCCGGCGTCAACCGCCCGTAGGACGGCGCCGTGAGCGTGCGGAACATCGAAGCGGCCCTGACCATCGCCCATGGAGTGGGGAGACAGGCTCTTCGAAACAGGAGATTGTCACGATATGCAAACGCGAGTCATATGACTTCCGTTGCATTCCTAGTATTTCTGGGTGCGTCGAGACGGGGAGGACCGATGGGGGATAAGGTGCCCAATCCGCAGCTGGCGGATTTGAAGAAATTACGCGCAGACTGGGCCGCCGAATACGAGGAGCTCAAGACCGCGATCGACCGGACCGCGAAGGACTTCGGCGGCGGCGAGGTCATCAGCGGCGCCTGGCGCGACAAGCAGGCACCGGAGATCACCGGACGCAAGGACCGCGTGCACAGGCTCGTCGACGACGTGCTCGATGCCATCGACGCGGCCATCAAGGGGCAGCCGGAAGAGGTTTCCGAGAACGAGGCCAGGAACTACCACCGAATGCGCGCGGGGAGGCTCGGATGACCGGGTTCAGCGGCATGAAGGTCGGCCAGTTCAAGATGACCGTCAAGAGCATGTCGGACGGCGCCGGCGTCCTCAAGGATGCCAAAAGCAGGTTCACCAAGAACTTTTCTGAATTGGGCGTCGACACCGCGAGCCTGAACGAGCTGGGCAGGATCGGCGGCGAGATCGAGGGCATGCTGCCCGAGGCCAGGCGGCGACTGGACCTGGGTGTCGCGCTCGAACGCCGCAAGGACCCGTGGCTGAAGAACACAGACGCCACGACCTACGTGGCCGAGCCTCCGTTGTCCGTGGCCGACGCCCGCGCCAAGGGCAAGGAGCTGGCCGACAGGCTCAACGCGCTCAACAGCAGCGACGGCGCCAGCGCCGAGGAGATCCACAGGATCGCCGAGGAGTTGAAGGCGTACCAGGACGACCCCGAGGTACTGGCCGCGTTCTTCACCGGCGTGCAGCCCCCGAACCGGCTCACGTCGTTGCCGAACCTGATGTACGCGTGCGGGAGCAAGACGGCCACCCAGGACCTGGAGGTGTTCTCCAAGGCACTGGGTGTGGCGATCAGCGCGGAGAACCTGACCACGCCGGGCATGGACAAGGTCAAGCAGGCGCTGACCACGTCGGGCGGGGTACCGGGCACGAATTGGGACAAGCTGGCTCTGTTGCAGTACGGCAAGTTCCCGACCGACTTCGTCAAGCTGGCCGCCAAGAATCTGGCGCTGGACGACTTCGCGAAGGACCCCGACCAGGATTTCCGCGGCGGCTTCGCCAGCTCGCGCGCCTACAACGGGGCGGTGTCAGAGGACAACGTCGCGCTGGCGCTCAACATGCTCGGCAAGGACGACGTCGCGGCGCGTGACGTGTTGTGGAACATGAATCCAGGCGACTACCGCAAGACCTTCACCCAGCTCCTCAACTACTCGCGGATGCGCGACGACGTCGGGGACGCGCTCGGCCTGGCGATCGAGGCGGGCGGCGGCGTGCACACCGAGGAGCCCGGCAAGCACAGCCCGGGGGCCTCCCAGTTCGCCTTCGAGTGGATTCTCGCCGCCGGCGTCAAGGGCAAGGACGTCAACTGGTCACTCAAGGACTCCAACGCCAACCTGGCCTCCTCCTACAAGCACGAGCTGACGACCGGCGCCCGGATCGACGACGCCAGGAGCCGCGAATCCGGCATGGGCGCGCCGCCGGACTTCTCCACCATCCCGGGTCTCACCCCGTCCTTCTACCTGAACCCGAAGGACACCTACAACTTCATCAAGACGTTCGCCGACCACGAACAGGCCACCCAGTCCTTCGACCAGGAGATGGGCGCCTTCAGGCACGACCTGCTCGTCATCGCCGCCAAGACCGACGCGGAGGCCCTGAAGACGGGCAAGGACCCGCACAACTTCCAGCGCGCCGCCGGCGCGCTGGGCGACCTGGCCGGGCTGGAGTACGCGGCGATCGTCAAGGTGCGGGGCGACCAGGACGAGTTTGACGCGCAGATGCGCAGCCTGATGAAGGACGTCGTGACGGTCGGCCTGATCGACCGCATTCCCATGTCGGGCGCGGTCAAGACGTTCGGCTGGGAGGCCACCAAGTTCATGGTCGGCAAGGGCCTGGACAAGTGGGCCGGCGGCGACGAGAACAACACCCGAGTCGGCAAATTCGACAACGCGACCGACGCCTGGGTGGCCGCCCAGCGCTACGAGATGGCCTCGATCCTGCTGGAGGCCGGCTACCCGGCGGACCCGCCGTTCCCCCAGGAGCTCACCAAGGACGGCAAACCCCTGTCGGTCGACGAGATGACCAAGGACAAGGACAAGCTGAAGACCTTCAACGACTGGATGGACAAAACCGACATGGACGGCGACGGCTCGACGTTCGACCAGAAGGTCGAGGAGGGAAACGACGCGGTCACCAGCAAGGAGCCGGAGACGGTCGCGAAGGAGTACGAGAAATAGGGCCGGGCGGTCACATGCAGGCGGTCTGGCCCTCCACCTTGACCGCCAGGGCGTCCGCCTGCGCCAGGGTCATCGTGTAGGTGAAGCTGATCTCGGGCTCCTGTTTGACCTTCTTCACCTGGCGCGAGTCGGTCTTGTCGGACTGGTCCGGCCCGCCCGTCGCGGTCTCGTAACCCGCTTCGGAGAACCGCGCGCCGATGGTGCGTTCGGCATTGTCGAGCGTGTCGTCGGCGTCAGGGTTGTTGGAGGGCAACGTCGCGCTGGCCGTGAAGACCCGCTTGAAGGTCCCGTCACCGCAAGCGACGTTCTCCGTCGCCGGGCTGGTGATTTGCGGCTCGACCCACTTCTCCCACGCCATGACCTGCCGCCCGTCCTTGGCCAACTGGGCGCCCGATTCGTCGATCGAGCCGCCGCTGCAGGCCGTGAGCAGCACGGCGATGGCCGCGAATGGAATTAATCGCCTCGACACCAGCCCACTCCTCCTACGTCGTCACATACCGCGTGGGGGCAGCTTAGCGAAATGTGGAAAGCGCCACGGGAATCGCGCGGCAGTGACCGTGCCCTGAGCTGTACGGCGGAACACGGCGGCGTCCAGCGGAACCGGCGCACGTAGGGACGTTGTCCGAAGCCTTCCAAACTGGCTACTCGGGTTCGATTCCCGTCGTCCGCTATCGATGCACAAGGCCGTCGGATATCGTCGATCGAATCGCCTGCGTGCGAATTAGTTCGCGATGCTCTTCCGTTCGCGCTTTTGGAGGGCTTTCTCGGCCTCGTCCAGCGGCCGTAACCGGGACATGGCCAGCCGTGGTACGCATCCAACTCGCCGATCTCACGGGACTGCCAGCAGGAAATAGCCGGCCACTGCCGACCCAGTCAATGCTCCGCCGTAGCAGAACAGGGTGATCGCCCTTTCGAGGTGCTTGAGCTGCAGCCCGTCATACAGGGCGTAGCGGAAGCGGTGCGCCCAATGGAAGAGCGCCAGCACACAAAGGCCCAGAAGAGCGACGCGCGTGACGGGGTGGCTCAGTACGGCGGACAGGTGCGCGTGGTCGGGCGGCGACACCCAGCCCAGCGGGAACGCGAGGCCGAAGAGGAACAGCAGTGCTGGGATCAGCAGGGCCGACAGCACGCCGCCGGCGCTGAACAGCAACCACAGGAACGGTTCCATCGGACGCCTGGCCATCGTTCACCCCAAAATCAGAAAAGCCGCGAGCGCCGATGCGAGCATCCAGGCCACAAGGTTGCCCGCGCCGATCACGGCCGGCGGCAGGCGCCTGCCGCGCAGCCGTACGACCATCGCGTGCGGCGAGAGCGTGAACAGCCAGGTGACGGCGTGGAGCAGGATGAAGCACAACGCGACCACGTTCAGCAGGAGCATTCCCGGTGTGGCGCTCCAGTCCAGGAACCGCCGGTAGTCCTCCGGCCCCTGAGCGACCGCGTTCACCAGCAGCAACAGGAACACCACGAACCATGCCACGAAAACGCTGCTCAGCTCGCGGAGCACGAACAGCAGATACGAGCGGCGTCGCAGCCACCAGAAGACCGGTACGCGAGGCCGGTACCACCGAGGGTGGAATTGCGTGTACTCGACCTTCATCGTGCCCCCCTTGGCAGAAGCAAGGCCTTGAGGGAGTCCATGGCCGCCGTGAACTTGTACCGCTGAATGGCACCTGCCGGATCGACGTCCTTCGGGCAGACCGCGCTGCACTCGCCCACGAAAGTGCAGGCCCAGATGCCGTCGGCCTCCGAAAGGACATCCATCCGCTCCGAGGCACCCTGGTCACGCGAGTCGAGGTTGTAGCGCTGGGCGAGAGCGATCGCCGCCGGGCCGAGGAACTCCTGGTCGAGCGCGTAAACGGGGCAGGCCGCGTAACAGAGCATGCAGTTGATGCACATGCTGAACTGCTCGTACTCCTCACGCTCCGCCGGCAGCTGGGGATACTCTCCGACGGCCGGTGGTTCCTGCTCCGATCGGATGAGCCAGGGCTTGACCCGCGGCAGCTTGCGCATGAAGTCGCCGATGTCCACGACGAGATCGCGCACGACGGGAAAGTTGGACAGCGGCTCGACGCGTACGGGACCGGGCGCATAGTCGCCCAAGAAAGTGGCACAGGTCAGCTTCGGCTCGCCGTTCACGGTCATGCCGCAGCTCCCGCAGACGCCCATCCTGCAGGACCAGCGGTAGGAGAGCGTGCCGTCCAGGTGGTCCTTGATGTGGTTCAGGCCGTCGAGGACGGACCAGTCCTTGCGCAGCGGTATCTCGTGCTCCTGCGTCATCGGCTCGGTGTCGCTCTCCGGCCGGTAGCGGGTTACCCGCAGGATGATGCGATCCACCATGAGCGTCACCTCCCGTATACCCGCTCTCCCGGGGGCCACCTGGTGATCGTCACCGGCGGATACTCCACCCGCCGTGACCCGTCGGCGTCGCGGTAGACAAGCGAGTTGGCGAGGAACCTGTGGTCGTCGCGGGCCGGGAAGTCGACGCGCTGGTGTGCTCCACGCGACTCCTCGCGCAGCAACGCACAGTGAACGATGGTTTCGGCCACGTCCAGCATGAACGACAGCTCGAGAGCGGCGAGCAGTTCGGTGTTGAAGGTCCGGCTGCGGTCCTCGAGGCGGACGGAGCGGAACCGCTCCTGCAGGACTCTGAGCCTGTCGGCGGCCTTGGCCAGTGAGCTCCCCGAACGGTAGATCCCCGCGCCTTCCTCCATGGTCGCCCGCATCTCCTCGCGGATGGCGGAGATCGGTTCCTTCCCGCCGTCACGCTGGAGCAGGTCGCGTTCCAGCCGCCGCCGCTCGTCCTCCACCTGCGCCCGTACGGCTGGCCGTATAGCGAGATCTTGCGCGCCCGAGGCGAACGAGGCGGCGGCCACTCCGGCACGGGCACCGAACACGAGCAGTTCGGGCAGCGAGTTGGACCCGAGGCGGTTCGCGCCGTTGATGCTGACGCAGGCGACCTCGCCGGCGGCGAACAATCCCTCCAGTGGAGTGGCGCCGTAGATGTCGGTGTGGACTCCGCCCATCATGTAGTGCACGACTGGCCGCACCGGGATCAGTTCGCGGACCGGGTCGATGTTCTCGTAACTGCGGCAGAGCTCCCGTACGAAGGGGAGCCTGGCGTCGATGACCGTCTCGCGGAGGTGGCGCAGGTCCAGGTGCACGATGGGCCCGTAGGGCGTGTCGACGGTCCGGCCTTTCTCGACCTCCTTGACGAACGCCTGCGACAGGCGATCCCGCGGCCCCAGCTCCATGCTGCGCAATACAGGCGTGGGCGAGGGTGTGCCGAGGTCGTAGTCCTGCAGGTAGCGGTAGCCATCCTTGTTGATCAACCAACCACCCTCAGCCCGAGCCGCCTCCGTGATGAGGATGCCCGTGAACGGCAGGCCGGTCGGGTGGTACTGGACGAATTCCATGTCCTTAAGCGGGGCACCCGCCCGATAAGCCAGACCCATGCCGTCGCCGGTCTTTATGGCGGCGTTGGTGGTGAAGGGGTAGATCTGGCCGCATCCGCCCGTGCACAGGATGACCGCCTTGGCGGTGATGGCCTCGATCCGGCCCGACATCAACTCAACGGCGACGACGCCGGCCACGCGGCCGTCGTCGACGAGCAACTTCGTCACGTACCACTCGTCGTAGCGAGCGATGCGCTCATAGCGGAGGGAGGTCTGGAACAGCGTGTGGAGCAGGTGGAAGCCCGTCTTGTCGGCGGCGAACCACGTGCGCATCCTCTTCATTCCGCCGAACGGTCGTACGGCCACGCGTCCGTCGGGCTCGCGGCTCCACGGGCAACCCCAGTGCTCCAGCCGGAGCAACTCCTCGGGTGCCTCCTTGACGAAGACCTCGACTGCGTCCTGCGCGCACAACCAATCCCCGCCCGAGATCGTGTCGTAGGCATGCTCGTCGAGGCTGTCATCAGGCCGGATGACAGCCGCAGCACCGCCCTCGGCCGAGACCGTGTGGCTGCGCATCGGATACACCTTGGAGACGATCGCCACAGTCAGCCGCGGGTCGTCCTCCACGACGGCGATCGCCGCGCGCAGTCCTGCGCCACCACCGCCCACGATCAGAACGTCATGCGAAAGCGTCATGGCCTCGCAATCAACTCATGGGATGTCGCCTTCAGCTCCGTGCCCCGGCTACGGGTTCACCTGTCAGGACCCGTGGTTCGCACCGACCTCATCTCGGGCGACTTTCCCGTCGTGCCGGACTGTTGTCACCTCGATGCTGCCGTCGTGATATTCATGACGGCTCCTGCGGCAGCCGCAGGAGAAGTACTCATCCCTGATGACCAGGCCCTGTTCGTCGTCGTCCAGGTAGTGCTCGCCGTCCACGGTCTTCCCGCACGGCGCCTTCTCACCTGTGAAACGGGTCTTCGTGCCAACCATCGTCCGCTCCCCCGCAGACGGCCAAGCTCACAGACAGCCAGGAACTCCCGGCTTTAGCGGTGAACCGGAGCCACGACCCCGGCCCGCACCGGTCTGTTGCATATACACCCAGCATCTCACCCAGCCGACGCTGGGAAAAGTCCTGTGATCAAGATCCCCGAGACGGGCGGTGACACGAGAACTTCAAGCTCCATGAGGGGCCAGTGCGATCGGCTGGCGAGTTTTGTCAATTTATGTGCTTTTCCCTGGATTCCGTCGCACATGTACGGGGGCGATTCCGGTAAAATCACTCATAGAGTGAGTAATGCGGCCAAAGATCCATAAATCGGATAGGGGGCCGTAGTCATGGATGGATGGACGTTCGAAGGGCAGCCGAAGACGCTCGAGTCGACCATGACGCTCGTGGCAGGGGGCTCCTTCTGTGTCTCCGCGCGGAACGGGGACATCCTCCCGGGAGGAACGCAGGGCGTCTTCTACGCCGACACCCGGCTGCTGTCCCAGTGGGAACTGCACATCGACGACGCCCCAGTCGAGGAGTTGCAGGTCCTGGCGGCCGAGCCGTACCACGCGACCTTCATCGGCCGCGCCACCCGGCGCCCCGGGCAGTCCGAGAGCACGCTTCTCGTGATCAGGGACCGCTATACGGGAGGGGGCCTGTGTGAGGACATCGTCCTGCGGAACCTCTCCGACGAGCCGGCAGGATGCGTGGCGTCCCTGAACGTCCACTCCGAAGTGTGCGACCTGTTCGAGGTGAAGACCGACCGCGTTCGCCGTGTCGCCGACGTGGAGGCGACCGCCGAGGCGCGGGCGCTGCGCCTGTTCTCGGTCAGCCGGGCGCGGGGCGTGCGCGTCGTGGCCGGTGGCGACGACATACCCGTGCTCGTCGTACCCCCTGGCCTGCTGATCTTCCGCGTGGTCGTGCCCGCCAGAGGCGAGGTGCGGATCTGCCTGCAGGCGAACCCCATCATCGACGGTGTGGAGTCGGAGCCCTGGTTCTCGGCCACATGCCCGCCTCAGCATGCCGAGGCGGCGCGCTGGCTGTCCGAGTGGGAGGTGGAAACGGGAGCCGTCACCACCTCCAACACGACGCTCGCCGGCATCCTCGACAGATCGCGGACCGACCTGGGCTCGCTACGGCTGTTCGAGTCCGAGCATCCGGACGAGCCGCCGTCCATCGCGGCGGGGGCGCCATGGTTCATGACCCTGTTCGGGCGTGACTCCCTGCTGGCCTCGTGGCTGGCCCTGCCACTGGACCAGAACCTCGCTCTCGGCACGCTCCGCCGGCTGGCCCGGCTCCAGGGCGTCAAGGTCGACCCGCTCACTGAGGAAGAGCCCGGGAAGATCATGCATGAGCTGCGGTACGGCGTGCGCACCGTCGCATCGGAGTCCGGCGTGCGGGCGTATTACGGCTCGGTGGACGCCACTCCCCTGTTCGTCGTCCTCCTCGGGGAACTGCGCCGCTGGGGGCTGCACCGCGGCGCGGTGGACGAGTTCATGCCGCATGCCGACGCGGCGCTGGACTGGATCGAGCGGTACGGCATGCGGGACGGCTTCCTGTGGTACCGGCGCAAGACCGACCAGGGCCTGGTCAACCAGGGCTGGAAGGACTCCTTCGACGGGATCAACTTCGCCGACGGGTCGCTCGCCCGGCCGCCCATCGCCCTGGCCGAGGTGCAGGGATACGTCTACGCCGCCTACCTCGCCCGCCACTACTTCGCGCGGGAGGCAGGCGACACCGAGACGGAGCGACGCTACGCGGCCAAGGCGGCGGAGCTGCGCCAGGCGTTCAACGAGAAGTTCTGGCTGCCGGACCGCGGCTACTACGCCATGGGGCTCGACCGGGACGGCCGCCCCATCGACGGCCTCGGCTCCAACATGGGCCACTGCCTGTGGTCCGGCATCGTCGACCGAGACAAGGCCGGATCGGTGGCCGAGCACCTCCTGTCGCCACAGATGTTCACCGGCTTCGGCGTGCGGACCCTCGCGTCGGACATGGGCGCCTACAACCCGATGAGCTACCACAACGGGTCGGTGTGGCCCCATGACAACGCCCTCATCGCGGCCGGGCTCATGCGATATGGCTTCATCGACGACGCCCTGTTCATCGTCACCGGCCTGCTCGACGCGGCGCGGGCCTTCAACGGGCGGCTGCCGGAGCTGTTCTGCGGGTTCGACCGCCAGGAGTTCCCCGTGCCCGTGCCGTACCCGACCTCGTGCTCGCCGCAGGCGTGGGCGTCGGCCACTCCGATCCAGCTCGTGCGGATCCTCCTGCGCATGGACCCGTGGGTGCCCATTGGCAAGCTCTGGATAGCTCCCGTCCTGCCCGAGGGGTTCGGGTCGCTGAAAATCTCCCACCTGCCCCTCGCCGGGACCAGGATCACCGTCGAGGTGGGGGACGGCAGCGAGGAGGTGCCCGTCGTCACCGGGCTGCCCGAGGAGATCAGCCTGATCGCCGGGCCGCGCCCAGCGAGCGCCGCGTCCCTCCACGCGGCGCGGCAGAGCGGCTAGAGCAGCAGCTCGAAGACGCGTATCGCGCGCTCCCACTGCTCGGTGGCGGGATTCTTCAGGTCAGGATCGATGATCTTGAAGGTGCGCGCAAGGGCCAGTGACGCCCCGACCACCGCCCTGGGCACTTGGCTGACGTTTGACCTGCGGTTTCCTAGCCTTGTCGAAGCGGGCCGCGTCGACGTGGTGCGGCGCGGGGCGTTGGTCCCCGACGGCGCGACGTCCGAACCGGGTGACCGGTCGTCTGCGCCGGGCATGTCCAAAACTCCCTGGAGGCCGGCATGACGAACGTTCAACAGGGCGGCAGGGTCGCCCTCATCACGGGCGCGAGCAGGGGGATCGGCGCGGCCGTGGCCCGATTGCTGGCATCCCGGGGCATGCGGGTCGTCGTCAACTACCGCAGCAGCCGCGACGAGGCGGACGACGTGGTCGCGTCGATCAGGTCCGCCGGCGGCCGGGCGATGGCCGCGCAGGCCGACGTGCGCGACGAGCCCGCCGTACTCGGCATGGTCGAGCAGATCCGGGGCGCCATGGGCGAGGTGGAGGTCCTGGTCCACAGCGCCCTGATCCCGTACGCCATCAAGTCGTTCGACGAAATCACGTGGGACGAACTGGGCGGCAAGCTGGAAGAGGAGATGCGAGCGGCTTTCCTGATGACGAAGGCCGTCGTCCCGGGCATGACAACGCGCGGTTATGGACGGATCGTCTACCTGGGCACCGTGTTGAGCCGGCGGCCGCGTCCGGGCATGATCGCGCTGGGAACCTCGAAGGCGGCCCTGAGCCAGTTCGCCCGCTTCGTCGCGCAGGAGTTGGGTCCTCGCGGGATCACCGTCAACGTGGTGGCCCCGGGGCCGGTCGAGACCACCATCACCGATGTCTTCGGTCAGGAATTCAAGCAGCGCCACGCGGCCCAGACGGTACTGGGCCGCATCGCCACCCCTGACGACGTGGCCCGGGCCGTCGCCTTCTATGCGGGTGACGACAGCGGATTCATCACGGGCACCACCGCGCCGGTCAACGGCGGACTGGCCATGGACTGACGCATCCCGGAAGGGAGTCCTCGCTGTGCACACCATCGACCTGACCTACGAGGGGCTGGGAACAGCGGCCGATGGGTTCGGCGCGGCGGTGTCCTCCAGCCCGTCCGCCTAGAGCTCTTCGGGCCTTGAAACCACAGGGTCCTTCCAGGCGACGCCCAGCGTCCAGCAAGCGCAGCGGTCAGGAGGTGGGGACGGCGAGGCCGGTGGCGAGGTGGTCGAACGCTTGGCCGATGAGCGCTTGCAGGCCCTCGATCCCCGTTTCCGGATTCCACGTTATGAAGGCCGAGCGGAAGACCGACCCGATTGCCGCCGCGAGCAGTCGTGGATAGAGGCTGCCCGGAGGGCATCCGATGCGGTCGGTGAGGACGTCGACGAGCCTGTCCTCAAGGCGGAAGACCGCATGCAAGGTCTTCGTCCTCAGTTCGGGAGACGCGCTGAACAGCTCCTTGCGTGCATGCCAACCGGTCTGTGCGGCGAAGCTGGGCATGGTGTCGTCCATCGCCCGGCGCAGGGCCGTGAGCGGTGGTTCATGTGATGGCCGCGCGGCGAGCTTGGAGGCGAGTTCGTCGGTGAGGCGCTGGTCCCAGGCGAAGAGTGCTGCCTCCTTGCTCTCGAAGTAGTTGAAGAAGGTCCGGCGGGAGACTCGGGCGGCTTCGCAGATGTCGTTCACGGTGACCGTCGAGGGGTCCTGCTCCAGGAAGAGCCGGATCGCGGCAGCGCGCAGGGCCTCACGAGTCTCGGCCTTCTTGCGTTCACGGAGTCCTGGAACTGCGCCCTGCATGTCGATCAAGTCCTCTCACAACCGGCGGGGGCCAGCGTACTCACCATAGGTGTTTGCACGGGTGCAGTGTTGCACGAGTGCAAGAATCGCTAGCCTGAGCAGCATGGCATCTGCGCACGCAAAGAAGAAACGCCCTGGTGAGATCATGCGGACACTCGCAATGGGGCTCTGGCTCCCCGCGATCTTCCTGGCCGGACTGCTCTTCTCCTTTCTGCTGGCCTTCCACAACCCGACGCCGCACCACATCGAAGTCGCAGTCGCCGCCCCGCCGGCCACGACAGCGCAGCTGCAGTCCCAACTCGACACGGCCGTCCCGGGCGGCTTCACCCTCCAGCCGGTCGATACCGCGGCCGAGGCGCGCTCGGCGGTCCTGAACCACGACGCGGTGGCGGCATTCGTGCCGGCTCCGCACCATCCCCAGCTGTACGGCGCCAAGGCGGACGGCGCCGCCATGGAATCGATCATTCGCGAGGTCTTCACCTCCGCAGCTCAGAAGCCCGGCGCCACCCTCGCCTTCCACGAGCTGGTCTCGACAAGGCCGGGAGACAGCCTGGGCATCAGCCCGCTGTACCTTCTGATGGCCTGCACTCTCCCCGCCTACTTCCTGGTGGTCGCCATGCAGCGCGCGGTGGGCTTCAGCCGTCGAGCACATGTGGCCACGATGGTCGGAGGCGGCGCCGTCGCCGCCCTCGCCTGTTACCTCACGGGTGCCTACGGGATGGATGCGATCCCGCAGCATCCGCTCGCGCTGCTGTACCTGTTCCTGCTGACGCAGGCCGTGTCACTGACCTCGTACGGGTTCGTGCCCTTTCTCGGCCCGTTCTTCCCAGGGGCCGCCGTCACGCTGTTTGTCCTGCTCGGCGTGCCTTCCAGCGGCGGCACCGTCCCCATCGACCTACTCAATGGCTTTTTCCGCTTCCTCCACCCCGTCCTGCCTATGGGCAATGCCGCCGATGCCCTACGCCTTGTCGACTACTTCGACGGCCGCCAACTGGGCCGACCTACCGCGGTGCTCTGCGCCTGGATCGCGACAGGCGCAGCTCTCATCGTGCTCGGGTACCTCAAGCAATTAAGACAGCTCGTGCGCGAGGCACAGGCAGGCATGACGGGATACGTCCCCGCGCCTCCTCCGGAAGATCCCACCGTGGAGCTCCCCGAGCCGGTCGCTCTCCCTCCGCACCGGCACCATTTCGGCGAGCAACTACCGATACTGACCGGGAGAGTCAGCGGTCTTGCCGGAGAACCACTGTCGGCTACGATCACGGTCACCGACCCGCACGGCCGCCAACTCGTCCGCACCCATACGGACCAGAACGGCGAGTACGCAGCCACCGGCTTCCACGACGGGTTCGCCATCGTCGTCGCCGGCGCCCCCGGCCGGCAGCCGGCCGCCTCACGCCTACTGCTCAGCCCGGCCACACCCGTGAACCAGGACTTCATCCTTACGCCTGCCCAACAGGCCGTTCCGGGATATACGAGCAGCCACCGAGCGACCATGATCTCCCATGACCGCGGGGCGGCCGGTCGCACACTGTGACCGAACTAGCGCAGTTCAGAGCGCCATTTTGCTCCGAATGCGCTGCCCGAAGCCGCCTCCGAAACGCTGTGACATGTGATGAGGTGCGGTCGGTGCCGGTGGGGGTCTGACGCGGCCCCCAGGTTCACCGCCCAGAAGAACGCGGTCGCCATCTCCCGCGCCCGCCCCGCGCGGAGGCCCGACGACCAGCCGGGCACATGGTGCGTCATCGGCCCGGACAGGAACGGCCCGGACACCGTGTGCGCGGTCTACCTCCCGCGCTCCCAGGCCCAGCTCATCGCGGCCGCACAGTTTTCGGACGCGGCACCTCATGGCGGTGACGGGCCAGAACTCAACATGCTTCCTGGTGTCGAGAACGTGGCGATGGCTCCGTCCCAGGTACACCAGCGGCCCGCAACGGGCCGCGCGACGAAGAAGGAGAACCACCATGACGCTCCAGCGGATGGACAACGTCGGCATTGTCGTCGACGACCTTGAGGCTGCCATCGCGTTCTTCGTAGAACTCGGCATGGAACTGGAGGGCAAAGCGCAGATCGAAGGCCTCTGGGCGGACCGCACCGTCGGACTCGACGGCGTCCGCTGCGACATCGCGATGATGCGGACCCCAGACGGCCACGGCCGGCTGGAACTGGCGAAATACCACACCCCCGCGGCGATCGGCGCCAGACCGGACAACCCGCCGCACAACACGCTGGGCATGCATCGCGTCATGTTCGCCGTCGACGACATCGAGGATGTCATTGCCCGCCTGCGCACTCACGGCGCCGAACTCGTCGGTGAGCTGGCCCAGTACGAGGACAGCTACCGGCTCTGCTACGTCCGCGGCCCCGAGGGGATCATCATCGCGCTGGCCGAGCAGCTCAGCTGACAGCCCGTCGCGGCCGACCTGCGACCAACCAGAACGATCCGCTGGACGGACCAAGAAAACGACAATGAAAACGACAATGAAAGGGATGACCGTGCAACCGAACGAAATCACCGAGGTTCTGAACCGGCCGATCAGTCAGGAACTGCTGGCTCGCGACGTGACCCGCCTGGCCTACGTCGCCAAGGACGGCACACCACGCAACATCCCGATCATCTTTGCCTGGAACAGCTCGGAGATCGTCATGTGCACTGCGAAGAACGCTCCGAAGCTCCAGGCCTTGAGCGAGAACCCGATGGTCGCCCTGACGATCGACACCGAGGCGCACCCGCCGAAGATCTTGCTCATCCGCGGCCGGGCCGAGCTGGACTTCGTCGACGGCATCCCGAACGAATATCTCCAGGCGACCAGCACCTACGAGATGACGCCCGAGCAACGAGTTGAGTGGGAGGCGGAGGTGCGTTCCCTCTACCACGACGGCATGGTCCGGATCGTCGTGACCCCGACCTGGGCGAAGCTGATCGACTTCGAGACGACTCTGCCAAGCGCGGTCGAGGAACTGATCCAGCAGCGGGAGGCGCGTCAGTCTGCCTGAGCGCATTGAGCCTTGGCCGATGGCCCGGCCCCGCACCTCGAAACAGCCGCCTTGGCGGACGATCGCAAGGTATCCGTCAGGGATTGGTCACCCCGCCTGGTAGGCACCGACCCCGGCGCCCGTCAGTTCCCGAGTTCGGCCAACACGGCAAGAAGCTGACGGCGCTCCTCATCGTCCCGGCGGGCCTGCCGGCCGTAGACGCCGGTGCCTTGTATCGCGGCATCGCCGTGCGCCAGTTCACGTAGCTCGGGCAGCAGTGGGGCGGCGTCCGCCCCCAGTTCCCGTAGCGACTCGACAAGCCATTTCCCGGCTCCCACCCTCGCGAGGCGCCGCCGTACGGCGTCGACGAGCGGTGCGGCCTCGCCGGTCACGCGGCGGATCGCCAGCGCGGCGTCGGCGAAGTGGTGACGGTCGTCGAGCAGGTCCCGCAGTCGCGGAACGAGATCCGCAGCGGCCGGTCCGATCAGGCCGGCGAGTTTGGCCGCGTCCGCCACGTGTCTGCCGCTGTCGAGCGCGTCGGCGGCGGCACGGAGCGGCGCGTGCGTCTCCCCGGCGTCCAGCAGCAGCCAGGCCGCCTCGATCCGGACCCCGATGGCGGACGCGTCGTCCCCTCCGGCGGTGACGGCGATATCGCGCAACGCAGGAAGAAGACCGTCCAGGGGTAGCCCGTGACGCAGCGCCGTCCGCGCCGCCGCCACGGGTCGGCCGCCGGCGGCGGCCTCGGCGACGCAGGCGCTCACGTGGCCGATGTCCCCAGTGACCGCGGCGAGCGCCTCTGCGCATTGGAGGCGACGTGGCCAGGACGCCTCCGGGTCGTCGCGGACCCGGGTCAGCGCGGGCACCGCCGCCGCGGCCGCGGGGCCGATCGCGGCGAGCGCCTGGACGGTCCACCACTGGTCGTACGGGATGAGCGGGATGAGTTCGGGGACGGCGTCGGCCGCATCCGGACCCCAGTGGCGCAGCATCCGGGTCAGGGCGTTGCCCTCGTTGTGCCACCGGTTCCTGGCGAGCAGCGCGTCGTAGCCCCCTGACTGCTCCGGCTGCTCCTGAGGCAGCGCCGCCAGCCGTCGTCGGACCGCCGTGAGCAGGTCGGGATCGCAGGTGACGCCGGTGTCGATGAGTAGCCCCAGGACGTCGGGGGCGATCCGACCCGCGGTGAGCGCGGTCGTGAGCGGCTCGCGCCAGCGCGGATCGCCGAGGGCAATGAGGATTTCCAGGCCCGAGCCGAACAACCGCGCCTCGTTCGAGTTCACGTCCTCGACGGCCGCAGGTGGCGGGTCGGCGACGTAGGCCGCGAGGGCATCGGCGGCCGCCGGAGCAGCCGCGGGCACGTCCTGTATCGCTGTGGCGGCGGCGACACGTACGGAAAAGTCGGGGTGGTCGATCCCCGCGGCCAGCAGAGGCGCCGACTCCGCGCGGGCGGAGCGTGACCGCACGCACCGCTCGTAGGTCGTCTGGATCACCGCCCGGGCGGCTTCGGCCGTTCCCCGCTCGAACAGGGCGTGGCATAACTCGGCGAACGACGCAGTGTCGATCCGCGAGACGATGTCTCCGAACGTGTCGTCCGACCAGACCCAGTTCTTCAGTGGCTCGCCGTTCAGCCAGCAGTCGACGACCGCCTCGGCTGCCGCGCCGGACCACGGGAGCGCGGCGTCGGCGATCGCCCACAGCGCACCGGCCCGGACGGCGGCCGGCCGGCCCGGTTCCAGCTCCGCGGCCAGCCACGCGGCGGTGTTCGGCGGGTCGAGGCGGCCGGCCGCTGCCAGCAGGCCTGCCAGCACGCGCGGCGACCTCTCGCGTCCGCGCCGTGCCCGCAGTGCAGGCACCACTTCGGCCGCGGACTCAGGTGGAAGGTTGCCGAGCAGGTAGGTGGCGACGTGCCGGATCTCCACATCCGGGTCGTCCAGCAGCGGCAGCAACCGCCGGGTTTCCCGGGCCAGGGCCGTACGCACGTCGGCGAGCACGTGTGGATCGGCGTCACCGGTCGCGGCGATCGAACCGAGCAGGAACACCAGGCCCTCGCGCCTCCGGGTGCCGGGATCGGCGGCAAGCCGGGCGACGAAGGGCACGGCCCACGGTGTCGCCGAGTACAGCGTGCCCTGGTGGTAGATGCTGCCGAACAGGTGCTCGGTGGCCTCCCCGGCCAGCTCCTCGTCCTGGCCGACGGCGTCCCGCAACGTCTGCGGCACGTCCGCGGCCGAGCCGTACGCGTGACCGAGGGAGGCCCAGTCGATGTCGTCGATGCCGTCGAGGGCGGAGGCCGTCATCCGTCTTCGTCCATCCCGTCTTCTCGTGTGATCGGCCGTCAGCCTAACCCCCACCGCGGGGCGCACCTGAAGCCGAAACGGCGCGGCGCCCAGCCCACCCCGCTGCCCGGCCGCCACGAGCAGCTGCTCACTGCTCCAACCACCGCACCTTGACCGAGCGCATCCACACGATCCGCACACGCGCACCGTCTACACGATCGTCCTCACCAGGCTCGGCCGTAACCACCGCACCAGTGAATATTTGTCCTATTTGCACTATTATGGTGATCTGTGTACCTTTAACACTAATGGCACACGTGACGATGGCCTCCCGTCGTCGTATTCGTTGCCGGTTCGTTGCCCGGACCGTGCGTCTCTGGCGGGGCTCGTCCCGTCTGGAGCGCTCGGTCGTCGAATCCGCACTTCGCGGAGCCGGGGCCCCACCTCTTCCGGGGTGAATCGGAGCGCTCGCCCCCAGCCAGTTGCGCCCCGTAGGGCATTTCCTGCCCGAACCCGTCAGCCAACCCGCGGAAGCAACGGCGCTTGCGTGTTTCCTCGCCTCCGATGCGGCCTCGTGGATCACTGGCCGCTCACCGTCCTCGACGGCGGCACCTCATGCGACTACCTGTGAGGAACGAAACAAGATATGTGTCGACTACTGGGCTACGTCACACGGACGCCTACTACGTTGGCCCAACTGCTGGGTGAGGCGGAGCTTCACGAGTTCACGGAGCTCTCGTGCAAGCACGGCGACGGTTGGGGGTTCGCATGGGCGACTGCGGACGGCGTGGAAGTGCGCAAGTCGCCGGACGCAGCTCGCAAGAGCCAGGCGTTCGCGCGTCACGCGCACGAGCACACCACAGACCTCGGTCTTGTCCATCTTCGATGGGCGACGCTCGGGCTGAGCGTAGTGCAGGAGAACACGCACCCCTTCACGGACGGCACAATGGCCTTCGCGCACAACGGCTCCATCCGGCCACCTTCGTCGCTCGACGCGCTCATCCCCGCAGACCTGCAGGCGAGGCGCCTGGGAACCACCGACAGCGAGCGATACTTCCTGGCGACGCTCGCCGGCGCCGAGGACGCCGACCCCGCCGAGGCGCTCGCCGACACGGTCGACCGCATTACGTACTCACTCCAGTTCAGCGGCCTGAACGCGTTGATCGCAACGCCTGAGCAGCTCATCGCCGTCTGCCGCTACGATCCGGTCGCCCAGGCGATGGAGGATGAACCGGACTATTACCACCTTCGCTATCGCGTTACCCGGGAGGGTGTCGTCATCTCCTCGAGCGGGTGGGGAGCCGGCTGGCGCTCCCTGGAGAACGGTGAGCTGCTCACCGTTCAGCGCGGAACGTTAGACGTATCGGTACGCTCCCTCGCTGAAGCACAGCTGGCGGGATAAGCGGGAGGCGGCCATGGTTGACTGGTCAGCCTCGAGCCAGTGACC
>NZ_BOOP01000061.1 GCF_016863295.1 Planotetraspora phitsanulokensis | reverse complement strand
CCACTAGGGATGAAATGGAATGTCGGCTTCCGGTGAGGTAGAGGGGAGCCAGCTTCGGTGACGGCGGTGCCGCTGTGGCAGGCGAGAGTTCGAGCTTGCTCCTGCTCCTGTGACTTCCGCTGCGGTCGCGCAACCTGTACTTACTTCGGGAAGTCATCCATGACGGAAACTCCAGCCTGAAGCATGCATCGAATGACCTGAACGTGAAGTTCGTCGTCATCGACAAGCTCAACAGAGCGATCAGGGACATCGTAGATCACGAACCCTTCCTCGCCTGATGTCTCATCAACGCGAACCAGCACGTACCTACCTTTCGTGGCCTCCCAAAGGCGCCTGAACTCGTCCACGCTCACCGCCCAAATGTCCCATCTCTCATCCCACGTCGCCAGGCGCGATTGTCGACCGGCCCACCCGTCCGGGGTTGCGGCCCCGTTCCGTCTCTGTTCCGCCGGAGCGCGAGAGATTCCAGAAACTGTTGGCAACTGCTGGAACATGAAATTCCAGGTCAGGGCCTGGTTCGGAGGTTAGCCGCAGGTCAGAGAACTACTGGGATCAGAACCCGGCCTACAGGCCGACTCGTCCGCTGTTAAGTCCCTGACTTGCGCCTATGCGGCTACTTGAGGCTGCTGTTCCGCTGCTGTTTCGTCAGCGTTGCGGTGACCATGGCTTCGACGGCAAATTGCCGCATATGGGCTGTGCTCCGCGCGAGCACGGGATCATCCACGGGTGAGTCCGTCTCGACGCCCTGGTCTTGAGAGGGGACAGCTTGCCGTTCTGCATCTGCTTCTGAACGCGCCGGCGCAGGAAATCAACGGGTGCGCCCGGCTGAAGGTTGAGATCCTCGCCGACCCCATCTGGGGGAGTAGACGGGGCCGTCGGAACTGAGTACGCGTACTCATGGGCACCTTGCCAAAATGCCATCTAATAGGCCACATGAGCGAAATCGACCAGTCCCGTCGGTTCTCCCCTGCCTCGCTGCTAAGAATCATTGCCGCCAGTGCGGTAGGAGCCTTGCTCCCTTTTTTGGCGTGGGGTGTCGCATTCGTCTCGGAGAAGACAGGGCTCGCGCACATGATCTGCCCTACTGGGGGGCTGGAGTGCGTGGTCCCCATGGCATTGATCGCCGTCGTAGGGGGCAGCGCCGTTTCCTGGCTGCTCCTGCTGTTGGCGAGAGTCCGCCCAGCCGGGGGTGTCACTCTCCTCGGGTTCGTCGTCAACCTGGTTCTGCAGACCATCGTGTACCAGGTCGTCCCCGGCGGGCCGACCGTCTCCCTGCTGGTCGCGGGCTGCGCGATCGGCTTCGGGACCGCTGCCCTGATCGTCAGACCGGGAGGCCGACGGTTCGGGAGCAGGCCGCATTCATGAGTCTTGCCTAAGGGCAGCGTCTCCAACGGTGCCCACGATGCGACTGACCAGCCTCGTTCGGAGGCTTTCGGACCAGGCGCCGGTGGAGGTCAATACTCCGAGAGATCGGCCATGGACAGACCCTCGTTGCGTGCCCGTACGGCCCGAAACCGGTGGTTAATCACGGGGGCTGGGTGGACCGCAGGGCACTCAGGGCACATGACACCGTGAGCAGCTGTGAAATGCCGAGAACCACCGAGACGGTTGTTGCAGGTCATCCGTGTGGTTCATGGCGTTGTCGCAGGTCACCGCGCGGCTTGATTACTTCAACCGCAAGTGACCGCGCGGAGCCGATCTGCTGGGCTCAACGCATCTGATCCACGGCCAAGTCTTCCCATGCCAACTCCCGGAATGCCGGCAGTGCGTCTTCACCTACCGGCAGCGAGATGTCTGCCTGGAACCATGCCACGGCGAGTACGGATTCGTACAAGACCGAGTCGTTGTCTTCACTCAGTGGCGACGCCTGGAAGACACCCGTGCACGTCACGGCCGGCAACAGCTCCATCGGTCCGAAGGTCACGTTTCCTCGAAGGTCCGGGTGCCAACAACGCACATGGGTGAAAGTGCTGTGCGGCCGTTCAGCCTTCGACACGCTCACCGACCGCTCGCCATTACGCTGTGCCAGTTCAACGGACCATGAGCTGCTCGATCGTCTTAGCGCTGCGGTGCTTGATCCACTGCGAACTAGCGCAAGCCATGGCAAGCCCACTAAAGGCGATCATGATCGCTAAAGTCGGCACTCGCCATACTGCGCCGGACGATCGCTGCTTGGAGAACAAATACGAGAAGGTGTCCGGGTCGGACGGATTGCCAAAAGCGGTGGGGAAGATCAGCCAGCTCGCCGATCACCTCGGCCAAGCGAGCATCCCCAGCCGAGCCCGCCGTTGCCCAGGGCTCGCTTCTCAACTCGCTCTCCGCATCGAACTCGGCCACAGCCGATGGAAGGAATCTCTGATCCCAGGGTCACGACGCCTCATCTCGTCGCCAAGGCTTCGGTCGGAGTGAGGGCGGCGGCGCGGCGAGCCGGGTAGAGGCCGGAGACGACTCCGACCAATACGGCCGCGGTGACACCGAGGGTGATGACCTGGGCGGGGAGGGCGAGAGGCCAGCCTTGGGCGAAAGCGAAGAGCAGGCTCGCGGCCAGGCCGACGATGGTCCCCGTGACGCCCCCGCACAGGGACAGGGCCACCGCTTCGACCACGAATTGCAGACGGATCTGCCCTCGCGTCGCCCCGAGGGAGCGGCGCAGGCCGATCTCCTGGCGGCGTTCCAGCACCGAGATGACCATGACGTTGGCTATGCCGATGCCGCCGACGAGGAGGGCGACCGCGCCGAGTCCGAGGAAAAGGCCGTTGAACGCGGCGCGCGCGGCCAGTTCCGCGGTGAGAGCGTCGGACGGGCGGCTGACCTGAACTTGGTCGGGATGCTCCGGGTTGGCGGTCGCGGCGAGTGCCTTTGCGATCGTGGTGACGCGGTCGTCGGTCGACCGTTCGTACACGGTGGTGGGGTGGCCGTCGAAGCCGAGTTCCCTTTCCGCGTACGGCCAGCCGACGAGCGCGGCGGCGTCGAGGTCGGGGGCGAGCGGAAGCGGGTCGAGTATGCCGATGACCGTCATCCACCGGCCTGCGACGAAGATCTGCCGTCCGGGCCGGTCGATCCCGAACCGGTCGGCGGCATACGTACCCAGGACGACGGCCGGGTAGCGGGCGGTGGCGGCGTTGAGGAACGTGCCCGACCTGACCGTACCCTTCAGCGTCGCAAGGAGGTCTAGCCTCGCGGCGGCGACTCCGACTCCGTTCGTGATCGCCGGGTCGATCAGGTCGGTACGGCGGGCGGTCGCCCCGTTCACGTACCCGATGGCGGTGGCTCCGACCACACCAGGGATGTGGGAGACGCGGGCCACCGATTCGAGCGGCAGCGATGCCTCACTCCCGAGGATTGAATGCCCCGGCCCCACGGTCAGCACGTTCGTCCCGACCCGGGCGAGTTGCTCCTGCAGTCCGGCACCACTGACCGCGCTGATCCCCAGTACGGCGACCATCGACGCGATCCCAATGGCCACTCCGAGGGCCGACAGCACGGCCCTGCCCCGGCGTGCCCGCAGCCCGGCCAGCCCGACGGCGACCAGGTCCCATGCGCTCAGCCGGGCCGGTGCGGGAATCACTGGAGCCTCCCGTCCAAGAGGTCCACGCGGCGTGGGACGGCCTCGGCCAGGTCGGTGTTGTGGGTGATGACCACGACGGTGGTGCCCTCCTCGTGCAGTTTCCACAGGATGTCGAAGATGCCCGCGCCGGAGGCCGTGTCGAGGTTGCCGGTGGGCTCGTCGGCGAACAGCACCACCGGTCGTGCGACCAGGGCGCGGGCGATGGCCACCCGCTGGCGTTCGCCGCCCGACAACTCGTGAGGGCGATGGGTGAGCCGATTGCCGAGCCCGACGCGTTCGAGCGCCTCACGCGCGGCCGCGGCCCGGCGACGGGCGGGGACGCCCAGGTAGAGCAGGCGGGCGGCCACGTTGTCCACAGCCGTCAGGTGAGGGGTGAGGAAGAACTGCTGGAAGACGAACCCGATCCAATGCGCTCGCACCGCCGACAGCCGCCGGTCGGACAGAGTGACCATGTCATGGCCCAGCAGCCTGACGCGGCCCTCGCTCGGCCGGTCGAGCGTCCCCATGAGGTGCAGCATGGTCGACTTGCCCGACCCGGACGGCCCGCAGACGGCCACCAACTCTCCCTGGCCGATCGTCAGCGTCACCTCACGCAGGGCCTGCAACCCGCCCGGGTACGTCTTGGAGGCGCGCTCCAGCTCGATCACGTTCACGGTTTGGGCACCTCGACCCGCGTGCCCTCGGCCACCCCGGTGACCTCGACGAGCCCGCCTGCGAACAGTCCGAGCTCGACCGGGACAAGCTTTCCCGCCACCTGGACCGCGAACATGCCGTCCGCCTGCCCGAGCAGGGCCTCGATGGGTACGGCGAGCACGCCCTTGTGCACGGTGCCGGCGAACCCGACGGTGACAGGTGCTGCGACGAGACGTCCCGGGGCCTTGGGGTGGTCGAGGGTGATCGTGACGGCGATGGTGGCCGTCTCGGTGCCCTGCCCGGTCTGGCCGGCGGATGCCGCCTTCGCAACGGTGCCGATGGTGGTGACGTGCCCGGTCGTGGTCTTTCCGCCGGGGAGCGTGATGGTGGCCGTTCCGCCTTTGACCGCGAGTTGCTGCTGGTCTACGGGAATGTCGACGACGACTTGGCGGGTCGTGCCGGTGACGGTGAGCAGCGGCCCCGATGCGGGTCCGCCGAGCCGTGCGGTACGGGAGGCGACTCTGATCGGGCCGGGTTCGACGACGGCCTCGGACGGGGTGAGCGTGCCGGTCTGGGGCCGGCCGAGGTGGCGCTGCCAAGCCTTGACGGCCTTTGCCGTCGCCCAGGTGAACCGGTCATCCACGACCAGCGAATAGCCCAAGGTGGCAAGATTCCGCTCGACCACCCGCACATCCGGACCCCGCACTCCAACCGACAGCGTTCGCCACAGCGGGGTCTGCCCGTAAATGAGCGGAACGGGGTGCCCGTCGGCCGCGTAGACCCGCTGGCCGCGCCTGATGATCCGGCCATCCGTGGGCAGCCACGTCACGATCCCTGAGCCGCCGACCAGGGTTCTGCCGGCGGCGTATCCGAGCGTGCCGTCCACGTTGGTCCTGCTGACCAGGTCCGTACGGACGACGGGTGCCGTGGGAAACGACGGAGCGGCCGCCTGCGTCGGACCGCACGCGGTCACCACGAGGGCCGTGGCGACCAGCCATCTCACTGGCCCGCCTCTTTCTCGCAGGCGGCCATGATCGCGTCGAGGTCCTTGCCGGGCGGGGGTGAGCCGACCCTGATCCCCGGGTCGGCGGCCGTCGGGTCGGACGCGTCAACGCCGTTCCTGCGCAGGCAGGCGGCCGACTTGCGCATCCTTTCGAGGTCCTCCGCGGTGGGCTGGCGCTGCTGTGGGCGGTATTTCTTGCAGGTCTTCAGCGCGGCTTCGAGCTTGTCCTTGGGTACGCCACGGCCGTCGAGCTTGAAGGAGTCCTCGCCCGGGGGCGGGTCGGCGACGTTGATTCCCTGCTGGCGCAAGCACTGGGCATACTTGACGAGCTGGTCGTGCCTGTTGTCGTCGGCGCCGAGGCCGGGGATGGCGCCGCATCCCGCGACCAGGAACGCCAGGGCGAAAATGAATCTCTTCATGCGGGAGACCATCGCGGAGGAGACGTTTCGCGGCCGTCTCCGCGTTCGTTAACGCCAGGGAAACCCCTGACCGGGTATGACTTGGGTCATGCGGGTGCTTGTGGCCGAAGACGAGAAGGCTCTCGCCGACCTGGTCGCCGAGGGACTGCGCAGGTACGCGATGGCGGTCGACATTGCTTACGACGGCACAGCCGCGGCCGAACGGCTCAGCGTCAACGACTACGACGTGCTCGTGCTCGACCGCGATCTGCCGGGCAGGCATGGCGATGCCATCTGCCGTGACCTCGCGCAGGCGGGCGCCCGTACAAGGATCTTGATGCTGACGGCGGCGGCGTCGGTCCGCGACCGGGTCGCCGGGCTCGGCCTCGGTGCCGACGACTACTTGCCCAAGCCGTTCGACTACGCGGAACTCGTGGCACGTGTCCAGGCCCTCGGACGCCGCAGCCAGACGCCCGTCCCGCCACTGCTGACCCACAGGGACATCGTCCTCGACACGCCGCGCATGCAGGCGTTCCGGGACGGCCGCTATCTGGCGCTGTCACGCAAGGAGTTCGCCGTACTGGAGGTCCTCATGCGCGCGGACGGCGCGATCGTGAGCGCGGAGGAACTGCTGGAACGGGCCTGGGACGAGCACACCGACCCGTTCAGCGGGGTCGTCCGGGTCACCATGAGCAAGCTGCGCGCCAAACTAGGCGACCCTCCGGTCATCGAGACGGTCGCCGGCAGCGGATACCGCCTGCCATGACGCTCAGGGTCCGGCTCGCCGCGCTCTACAGCGTCCTGCTCATCGCCACGTCCATAGCCGTGCTGGTCGCCGTCAACGTCTTCGTCACGTACGCCGTGGTGAGCCAGACGAAGTTCGAGGCGGGCACCGTCCGTCTGGCCCCTGAGGGCAAGACCGTCATCGTGCGGCAGACGACCGTCACCGGCATTTCGATCATCACACTGGTGGTGGGGGTGGTGCTGGTCGCGGTCTCGATCTGGGCCGGGTGGTGGCTGGCCGGGCGCACTCTCCGGCCGCTGGCGCGGATCACGGCGACCGCCCGGCAGTTGTCAGTCACGAACCTGGACGAACGGATCGCGCTCAAGGGCCCGAAGGACGAGTTGAAAGAGTTGGCCGACACCTTCGACGCCATGCTCGACAGACTCGAACGCGCGGTGACCGCACAGAGCAGGTTCGTCGCGAACGCCTCGCATGAGCTGCGGACGCCGCTCGCCATTCAGCGGGCGGCCATCGAGATCGGCCTGGCCGACCCCACCGCTGAGCGGATCGAGCGCTTTCGAGCGGAACTGCTGCAGGCCAACCGGCGCACCGAGCGGCTGATCAACGGGCTCCTGGAGCTGGCGCGCAGCGAGCACGGCCTAGACGAGGTCGAGCCGGTGCGGTTCGACCGGGTCGTCGCGGACGTTGTCGCCGGCTTCCCCAGTGTCAAGATGCAGTCCCAGCCCACCACGGTGACCGGGGATGCCGTACTGCTGACCCAGTTGGTGACCAACCTGGTCGACAACGCGGTCCGGCACAACGTGCCCGGCGGAAGCGTCGACGTGCGTGTGACGCCGGATGGCGGGCTGGTCGTGTCCAATACCGGCCCCGAGGTCCCGGCCCATCGTATTCCCGAGCTGTTCGAGCCCTTCCGCCGTATGACACCCGACCGCACGCTGAGCGCCGACAGCTCCGGCCTGGGTCTTTCCATCGTCGCTTCAATCGCGAGAGCCCACGCGATGACCGTGACGGCACGACCGAATCCAGGCGGCGGCTTGACGGTCTGCTGCCGCCTCTCGAGGATGCCAGCGTAAGAGTATGTAGCGCTTGTCGTGGGCCAGCGCCACCCGGGAGGGGGTCATCGTCGCCTACGAGACCGGACTGGTCAGCGTCGGCCGGCAGCAAGCGGAGGCACGGCCCGCCGAGCAGCTGTAAGCGGAAAGACTGCGCTGTTGAAAACCCATCCGAGCCATCGTGCACTTCATCGTGTTTCACCATCTGGCTAGGATCTTGCACCCACATATCACCAGATGACATCAACGCCTGGCCACGTGAGGGCGCCTCTGGCGGCCGTTCGCTGCCTCAGCGGCTCCGCAATCCTGGGCCAGTACGCGTCAGGGCTCAGGTAGGCGCGTAGGGCATTACAGAGCGCAGCAAAGAGCCCCGCCCCGATCAGTCATCCGAACGCGCCCCGTGTCGCGATACGGGTTCATTCGCCGAATTCCCCCGACTCTACAAGCGCAATTGCCGCAAGGGCCGCCGCTGCTGGGTCTGCACGCCACCATGCCAGACCGTAGAACACGACTGACCTCCGCTATAAGGGGATCCTGCAGGCCGGCGAGCCGATGCTCAAGAAGGTCCGTCAGCTCATCGAGTCGATCAACGACACCCTCGAAGGCCAGCTTGATCTGGAACAACACGGCGGACGTACTCCTAGAGCCAAGCATTTACGGATTCAAGAGCAGTGATCGTGCATTCGGCTGCATGTTGGCCGGGCGGGTCGCGCCGTCGTGCGGTGTTGCGGTTCACCGATCGGGCGCTGCAACGATCGAACGCGTGGTGTTCGGCATCGCGGTGAGCGCGGCCCTCGGTTGGCGCTGTTGTGGCCGGCCGGATCAATCAACCGTTCGTGGCGGCGGATTCGCCTCCGAGCTGCCACATTTCGTAGTTGCCGCATTCCTCTGTGATCTCGGCGGTCGCCCGAGCCGCGGCGACGAAGTCGTCGACCAGAGGCGAGGTGCGTGCCGCCGGCACGGCGAGGCACACCTGTTCGGCGGACAGGTCCGGGATGGGCACGTAGCTGACGTCCGGATGGGAGTAGAACACGGTCGCTGAACGGGCCAGAAACGAGATACCGCGGCCGGCTGCGACGTGCTCGAGCGTCTCGTCCACCCCGCGCACCTGGTATCCGGCGTTCGGGTGCGGGCGCCTCGTGGGCTGCGTGCTCGGGTCGGCGTTCCAGACCAGCGGTTCGCCGGCCAGGTCGGCCTCGGTGATCTGTTCCTTGGCGGCAAACCGGTGGTCGGCGGGCAGCACCGCCACCCGCGGCTCGGCGTACAGCGGGGTGACGCGCAGGCCAGCCTCGTCGATCGGCAGCCGTACGTAGCCCACGTCGATGCGGCCGTCGAGCAGCATCGCGGCCTGTTCATCCCCCTCGATGCGCTGTACGTCGACGATCACATCCGGATGCCGGGTCTCGAACGCCCGTACCGCTGGTGTGACGGCGACACCGGCCCGGAAACCAACCGTCAGCCGCCGGGTGCCGCGCGCGGCAACGCTCACCCGGCGGCGGACCCCCTGCGCGGCGGCCAGTAGCGGGCCGGCGTCGTCCAGCAACTGCTGGCCTGCGTCGGTCAGCGTCACGCCGTGGCTGTCCCTGACGAACAGAGGGGCGCCGAGGTCATGCTCGAGCGCGCGGATCTGGCGGCTGAGGGCCGGCTGCGCGATGTGCAGGTCGTCGGCGGCGCGGCCGAAGTGCAACCTCTCAGCGACCGCGACGAAGTAGCGCAGCTTGCGTAAATCCAGATCCATCAGGCCTCCCCGTCTGGTGATGCCTTCAGGTTATCGCCACCGCCACAAGAGGTCTTGGACACCGAGATCGGCCGGTGGCACGTTCGGGTCGAGCGCCGAACAGCGCGCTTCCCGAGGCGCCGATGACTTGTTCGTTGACGACCTTCGCAGCTTCAGAAAGGCATGACTCATGAGCGGCATCAGCATTGTCGGCGTGGGCGGCATGGCCCGCGCCCTGGGCGCCCGCGTGGTCGCGGGCGGCAACGACGTCGAAATCATCGGCCGCGACATCTCCAAGGCCAAGGAGATGGCCGCGGCGCTCGGCGGCGGCGCTACGGCCGTAAAGTTCGGCACCGCCCCAGCCGGCGACATCGTCATCCTCGCGGTCCCGAACGCCAGTGCCGTGCCCGTGGTCACCCAGTACGGTGACGCGCTGGCCGGCAAGGTCATCATCGACCTCACGAACCCGGTCAACGCCGACGCCACCGGGCTGGTCACCGCTGACGGCGCGTCCGCCGCACAGGCGATCGCCGACGCCGCCCCGGCGAGCGCACACGTCGTGAAGGCGTTCAACACCGTCTTCGGGCACACGCTGGTTCCGGGCCGCTCGCTGGACGTGTTGTTCGCCGGCGGCGACGCTCAAGCCAAGGCAACCGTCTCGGCGTTCATCGAAAGCCTGGGGTTGCGCCCGCTGGATGCCGGAGGCCTGGAGATGGCGCACTGGCTGGAAGGGCTGGGCCTGCTGATGATCAGCCTCGCCCGAAACGGTGTCGGGACCTTCGACTTCACCCTCGGCATCAGCACTCTCCACTGAACCGATCACACTCACACTTCTTCACCCACGGAGAGCCATATCATGCGCGTTCTTGTTACTGGTGGAACCGGCCACTCCGGTTCCCACATCGTCCCCGAGCTCGTCGCCGCCGGTCACGAGGTCACCGGCCTGGCCCGGTCGGACGGGGCGGCAGCGGCGCTGTCCGCGCTCGGCGCCAAGGTGCGTCGAGGCGACCTCGAGGATCTCACCGGGCTCCGGGAGACGGCCGCGGAGTTCGACGGCGTCATCCATGTCGCGCATCGACAGGACCTGCTCTTCTCCGGTGGAATCGATGCCGTGGCCGCCGCGGAGGTCCCCATCATGCTCGCCTACGGCGAGGCGCTGGAGGGAACCGGAAAACCGCTGGTCGTGGCCGGCAGCATCGGCTCGCCCGGGCAGCAGGACCTGGGCCGGCCGGCCACCGAGGAGGACCTGGCCCTGCCCGTCCGCGACGAGCACAAAGGCACTCTGCATGCTCGTAATGTCGTGGAGTCGGCCGTGATCGGGCTCGCCGAACGAGGAGTGCGGTCGTCGGTCGTGCGGATCGCGAACATCGCGCACAGCACCACAGACAGTCGCGGTTTCCTCGTACAGCTGATCGCTCTGGCGAAGGAGAGAGGTTTCGCCGGCTACCCCGGGGACGGCGCGAACCTGTGGAACGCCGTGCACATCCGTGATGCCGCCTCCTTGTTCCGGTTGGCACTGGAGAAGGGGTCGGCGGGCCGGTATTGGCACGCGGTAGCGGATGAGGGCGTCGCGTTCCGGGAAATCTCCGAGGCGATCGGCAGCCGCCTGGGCCTGCCTGCCCTGAGTATTCCCATGGACGAACTGGTGTTGCCGGGATACTTCGGGTTCCTCGCCAACATCGTCACGCGCAGCTACCCGGCGTCCAACGCCATCACCCGTCAGGTCCTCGGGTGGGAACCGGTTCAGCCGCGACTGCTTGACGACCTGGACAACGGCCATTACTTCCCCGCCGGCTGACGGCAGGGTCTCGGATCGAAAGAGGCTGAGATCGTGACCACTGTGGGATTCCTGGGAAGCGGCGCCCTCGCGCGGCTCGCCCTCGAAGCTGGGCACAAGGTCGTGCTCAGCAATTCGCGCGGCCCGGAGACGCTTGCTGACATGGTCGCCGCACTGGGGCCGCTGGCGTCCGCGGCAACCAGCGCGGAGGCTGCGGCGGCCGGTGAGATCGTGGTGGTCACGGTACCGGTCAAGGCCTTCGCTCACCTTCCGGCCGCGCCGCTGGCCGGGAAAGCGGTGATCGACACTTGCAACTACGGCGCCGAGCGTGACGGGCATATCCCGGAGCTCGACGGCACGTCCCTGACCTCGAGTGAGCTGCTGCTGCGGTACATCCCTGGCGCCATGATCGTGAAAGCGTTCAACAACATCTATTACAAGCACCTGCTGTCGCTTGCCCGTCCGGCAGGGGAGGCCGGCCGTTCGTATCTGCCGATCGCCGGAGACTCCGCGCCGGCGAAGGCGGTGGTGACCGGCTTCATCGAGTCCGTCGGGTACGGCGTGGTGGACTCGGGACCGCTGGCCGAACAGTTGGCGGCAGGCGACGGGCACGCCGGTGTGGGGGACTCCGTACGGTCCGGTGTCCGATGAGCAGGGCAGGTCGGCAGGGGAGGAGGCCATCCGAGCGGCATTGGCCTCGGCAAGGCGGTAATCGCAGGCGGCGTGAACCGGTTGACCTAGCCGACTAGGAGAACCAGACCCCGGCGAAACGCTTCGGGGGGCTTCGTTTTCACGTAACAGCCGTGATCTCTAGCGTTGATGGAAGGTCGCGATGGCCGCTTCGAGGAGGAGAAGGTACGGGTCGCGTCTGCCCCATAGGGCATGCGCCGATTCATTCCGGCAAGACTGGGACGCTCAGGTTCGGCAACGCCGGTCGGTCGACGCTCACCGGAACAAATCTGAACCGGATGCCGTCGAGTACCCACCTTCCGGAGGGCCGGCTCGTCGCCGACATCGGCGGAGCGGACGGCGACGTTCTGATCCAGTTGCTCACGGCCGCGCCGGAACGCCGCGGCATCGCGCGTCTCCGGAATCGGTCATCGAAGCGATGCCGCGGTAGATGACGAGGAGTCGGCGGCAGCCGTCGTGGTCGCGATCAGGTGACGAAGCGTGAGCGGGTCGTCATCAACCACCGATCGGAACGGGGGCGGACCCCGGAGCTCTGCGGTCATCGCTGGACTGCTCGGAAGGCGCAGCCGGGATGGCGTTGTCGATGAGCACGGCGGCGATGGCGGCGGCGGTGGGGAAGGAATCGTGGTTGAGGACTCGGGTGCGGGCGGCGGCGCCGTCGATGAGCAGCGCTAGTTGTTCGCCGAGTTGTTCGGGATTGCGGGCGCCGGCTTCGCGGGCGGTTTCGGTGAGTCGCGCGGCGATGGCGGTCTTGTAGTCGCGTGCGTACTGGGAGGCGGGGTGCTCGGGGTCGTGGAGTTCCACGGCCGCCGCGATGTAGGGGCAGAGGGGCGTGGACGCGGGCATGGCGAAGGCGGCGAGAAGTCGTTCTCGCGGCGAGAGGTCGGCGCGGTCGAACACTCCTGGCATGACGTCGGGATCGAACCGGCGCAGGTATTCGGCGACCAGTTCGTCCTTGCTGGCGAAATGCTGGTAGGCCGTCCGCTTGGACACCTGGGCCGCGGCGCAGACCTCGTTCATGCCGGTGCGGTTGATGCCTTGATCGCGGAAGAGCTGCTGTGACGCGCTGACGATGCGCTCGCGTGCGCCACGGCCGCGGCGCTGGCCCCGAGGGCCCTTCTCGAACTCCGTCATGTCCCAAGCATAAGCCGTTCGGTACCGACCGGTGTACATAGCTTGCAGCGGCGCCGACCGTCAGGTACGTTACGTAAACAGATCGGTGTACTTAATAGACCCGCTAACTCAACGGAGTGATCATGGGAAAGCTCGATGGCAAGGTAGCGGTGATCACTGGTGGATCCGCCGGGATGGCGCTGGCCGGTGCCAAACTGTTCGTCGAGGAAGGCGCTTACGTCTTCATTCAGGCCCGGCGGCAGGAAGCACTCGACGACGCCGTCAAGCTGATCGGTCGCAACGTCACCGCCGTCCAGGGCGACGCGTCCGAGCTCGACGATCTGGACCGCCTGTTCGACACCGTCAAACGGGAAAAGGGCTCGATCGACGTGCTGTGGGCGAGTGCCGGGATGGGCGAGGCTGCCGTTCTCGGCGAGATCACCGAGGAGCAGTTCGATCGCGCGTTCTCGCTCAACGCGCGCGGCACGCTGTTCACCGTGCAGAAGGCGCTGCCGCTGATCAACGACCACGGCTCGATCTTCATGACCGGATCGAACGCCTCACTCGGTGCCTTCCCCGGCTGGAGCCTCTACGCGGGAAGCAAAGCCGTCCAGCAGGCCTGGGCCCGCGTCTGGCTCAACGAGCTGCGCGACCGCAAGATCCGCGTCAACGTCCTGACCCCTGGCCAGGTCGCCACCGCCAAACAGGAAGAACTGTTCGACGAGGAAACCAAGGCCGCATTCGAGTCGCTCATCCCGCGCGGAAAGATGGGCAACCCCGAGGAAATCGCCACCATCGCCCTGTTCCTCGCCTCCGACGACTCCCGATACGTCAACGGACTGGAACTGGTCGCCGACGGCGGCGTCACCGCCATCTGACTCACACGCGAGACCTTGGGAACAGGAAGAGGACAGTCTCATGAGCACCATCACCTTCATTGGCACCGGCAACATGGCCCGTACGATCGGCACGCTCGCGGTGGCGGGCGGCAACACGGTCGAGGTCATGGGCCGCGATCAGTCCAAGGCCGATGCCCTGGCCAAGGTTCTGGGCGGCGGTACGACGACGGGTAGGTGGGGCGCCGTCCCGGCCGGGGACATCGTCATCACTTCCCTGTTGTACGGAGCTGTCGTGCCGGTGGTCGCCGCGTACGGGGATGCCCTCGCAGGCAAGACGATCGTCGACATCAGCAATCCGTTCAACGCTACGTTCGACGGGCTGGCCCACAGTGAGCAGACCTCGGTCGCGCAGGAGGTCGCCAAGGTGGCGCCGGCCGGCGCGAGCGTGGTGAAGGCATTCAACACCATCTTCCGTGGCGTCCTGGAGAACGGGCGGCCCAACGTGTTCTTCGCCGGCGACGACGCGCAGGCCAAGGCGAGATTTGCGACGTTCGTCGAGAGCCTCGGCTTGCGCCCTCTGGACGTCGGCGGTTTGAAGATGGCGCACTGGCTGGAAGGTATGGGTGTGGTCACGATGGGCCTTGCCGGTAACGGGCTCGGCCATTGGGACTTTGCTCTCGGCGTCAACGAGTTCCAGGGCTGAACTCATGACAGATCACCGAAATCCGCTGATGGCCGGACACCAATGTCGGTGAGTGATCCCTACCGAGGAGACTCTCGCAAGTGGTCAGGGGGGCGGAGGACGGCTCAGCTCGAAGGTTCGACGAGGATGGTTGCAGCTCAGTACGTGGTACAGCGGCTCTCACTCGGGACCGTCCGTTCACTTCGGCGGATTATGCGCGAGAAGAGCCTCCTGAAGGGGAGCCAAATCAGGGAGCCAGTACGTTGCGATGCTCTTGGACTCATAGCGACTTCCTCTGGGCGTTCATGCAGGTGAGGGCGTCCCTGTTCGACTCAGCCCGACTTAGATCGACTCACCGGATTTGCTTCGCATCGAAGGGGTCGTGGGCCCGCGGAGGAGTGCTGTACAGCAACCCGTACAGCAACGTCGACTTACACGATCAGCCGCCGCCAGCTCGCATCACCAATTGACCAGGAGGGCTGGTACGCCAAGCCCACCATGGACGCCATCGAGCGCGCCCAGCCGTTCAAGGCACCGGCCGACCCGGCTGCACCCGCTGGCGATGCTCCAGCAACTTTCCAACATCGACAAGCACCGGCTGCTCAACGTGGTCGAGTTCGCGGCGTTCGACCTCGGGCCCGTCGGCATCACGCCCGAGCCGGTGGTGAAGTTCTACGGGGCGGCGACGGGCCGGGTGGAGGCCGGTGATGTCCTGGTGCGCGTCGAGTTCCCGCGCCCGATTGAGGGCCACGAGGTGGAGTTGCGGCCCACGTTCGGCTGGTACGAATCCGTGCCGTACGAGCGCGGCGGCGAGGTCGACTACCTCCGCATCGACCGCATGCTGACGGCCATCTACCAGATGGTCGTGACCACGGCATCAGACATGAACATGGCCCGCCGGATCGAACGCGGCGAGTTCGACCCGAACGCCGAAGCCGAGCGCGGCAACGAGATCGGAGCTTGGGCTAGCGCCTGCTGCTCACGGTCCCGCAGCCGCTTCTCGAAGTTCACCAACTCATGCGACTCGGCGTCGACGTCGGCTGGTTGCCGCCCGGGAAAGGTCGGTGAGGATCTGGGAGCGTCGCTCCTCGATGCGGAGCACCATTCCGACGGCGGCGACATCGCCCCTCCGGGCGGAGCGACTCTGAGGCAAGACACGGACTGTTTCAACTGAGACTCTGCAACATTGGATCTCTCTCGAGCGTTTCTTGCCAGCCCCGCAACTCTTCAAGCTCTGGCGACCTTGACCCAGCGCAAGTCCCTGCCGACGCATGGTGGGGCTATCTTCCACCGGCCTTGAACGACCGCGCTGAGCAGGACCTCGCAAGGCTCGTCGTACCGTCGCGCACCAGCAGCCTGCCGGTCCATTGGGCCATGCGCCAACTCCCAGGAATGGGTGCCTTCAGAACACCGGCTGCGCCTCGCCTTCGACAGCGACGACCCCGAGTTCACCCGCGGCTTCGAAGCCGGGCAGACCTGGGAAAGACTCGAACGCGACGGCTACGCCCACCAGTCCGCCGCGCGCGCTTTCAACACCGAGATGTTCATCCGCATGGCTGAGACGTTCGGCCTGCCCATCACCGGCCGCACATCTCCGACGAGTGGATCAGCGTCAGCATCGGCACGCCCCGGACGAGGAACGCCCCGACGGGTGATGTCCAGTGCTTGGCCCGGGGGCTTATCGGGGGACTGTCCCGGTAGGTGCGGCGGTGCCAGGCGCGCGTGATCCGCTTCACGGCTCTCCCCTGAAGCGGTCCATCGATTTGCCTACAGCGTTTAGGTAGACGCATACTTCATGTTGGGAAATCGATAGTAGGTGATGGTTGTGGTTCGGGCAGGACTGAGCCCGGAGCGGCTGACGCTCGCCGGTGCGGAACTTGCCGATGAAGCCGGGTTCGACCAGGTGACTCTGTCCGCGCTCGCCCGGCGCTTCGACGTGAAGGTTGCGAGCCTGTACTCACACCTGAAGAACTCCCAGGAGCTCAAAACCCGGATCGCGCTGCTTGCACTCGAGGAACTCGCCGACCAGGTCGCCTATGCCGTGGCCGGACGTGCGGGCAAAGACGCCCTGATGGCCTTCGCGAACGCCTACCGGGACTACGCCCGCGCGCACCCCGGCCGGTACGAAGCAGCCCGGTTCAGGCTCGACCCGCAGACGGCCGCAGCCAGTGCCGGCGTCCGGCACGCGCAGATGACACGGGCGATTTTGCGCGGCTACAACCTCACGGAGCCGGACCAGACGCACGCGGTCCGCATGCTCGGCAGCGTCTTCCACGGTTACGCCAACCTGGAGGCAGCCGGTGGCTTCAGCCACACGGACGTCGCCTCACAGGAATCCTGGGTGTGGACCCTGGACTCCCTCGACGCCGCATTGCGGAACCGGGCCACCCCCTGACCAGCGGCACGCACCCTTCGAACGGTCCCCGCATACTGACCCGATTCCCCCACCCACCCAGAACCAAAGGCTTGAGGCAATGAGCACCGATCAGAACTGGATCACCACCCCCATCACCGCCGACTTCCTGCGCGGGCACCTCGAGGTGGAAGAAACCGCGCACGGTCTGCTGCCGCACCGCCTGCCCGCCTGGGCGCGCCGCCAGATCCCCGACGACCGGCTGGCCGTTGCCGAGGCCCAGCCCTCCGGCGTCCGACTGGCTTTCCGCACCCGCGCCACCACCATCGAACTGGACACGCTACCCACCAAGCGGGTCTACCTGGGCTTCCCGCCTCCGCCGGACGGCGTGTACGACCTCCTGGTCGACGGCCGGCTCACCGCCCAGGCCACCGTGGACGGCGGAAACCTCAGCACGATCACCGACATGCAGACCCAGACCGCGGAGTTCACCGAGGGACCGGCGGGCACCGCCCACTTCACCGACCTCCCCGAGGGCGAGAAGAACATCGAGATCTGGCTTCCGCACGCGGAGATCACCGAGGTGATCGCCCTGCACACCGACGCCCCCGTCGAGCCGGCCTCGGACAACGGACGCCGGGTGTGGCTGCACCACGGCAGCTCCATCAGCCACGGCTCGAACGCCGTCTTCCCGAGCACAATCTGGCCCGCCCTGGCCGCGGCCGCGGGCGGCGTGGAACTGATCAACCTCGGGTTCGGCGGCAGCGCACTGGTGGACCCGTTCACCGCGCGTGCGATGCGCGACACCCCCGCCGACCTGATCAGCGTCAAGCTCGGCATCAACGTCGTCAACAGCGACGCCATGCGCCTGCGCGCCTTCGCCCCCGCCATCCACGGCTTCCTCGACACCATCCGCGAGGGCCACCCGACGACACCCCTGCTCCTCGTGTCGCCGGTCCTGTGCCCGACCCACGAAAACACCCCTGGCCCCCTGATGCCGGATCTCGAAAGCGGAACCCTCCAGTTCAAGGCCACCGGCGATCCGGCCGAAACCGCCGCCGGACGGCTGACGCTCACGATCATTCGTGAGGTACTCGCCGACATCGTCAAGCAGCGAGCTACCGAGGACCCGAACCTCCACTACCTTGACGGACTCGACCTCTACGGCGAGAGCGACCACGCCAAGTTCCCGCTGCCGGACGCGATCCACCCCAGCCCCGAAGGACACCGCCGCATCGGCGAGAACTTCGCCAAGCTCGTGTTCGCGAACAACGGCCCCTTCACCACCAAGACCGTCTGACCCCGTACAGCCCCGGACAATTGTCAGCTTAGAGCAGGAGGCACGTCGATGAGTGGAGTCAGCGGCAAAGTCGTCGCCATCACCGGAGCGAGCAGCGGCATTGGCGAGGCGACCGCGCTGGAACTCGCCGCACGGGGCGCAGCGGTGGTTCTCGGCGCCCGGCGAACCGACCGGCTCACCGCGTTGGCCGAACGAATCCGCGCCTCGGACGGCCGCGCGGAGGTAGTGCCCACGGATGTCACCCGGCGCGCGGACCTCGAGCGGTTGGTCGCCACGGCAGTCGAGCGGTTCGACCGCCTCGACGTCCTCGTGGGTAACGCCGGGATCGCCAGGACCGCTTCCATGACTGAGCTCGACGTCGACGACTGGGACGCGATGATCGACGTCAACGTGCGCGGCGTGCTACATGGGATCGCGGCCGCGCTGCCGGTGTTCCGCCGCCAGGGGCGCGGCCACTTCGTGACCATCGTGTCAACCTCGGGCCTGAAAATCGTCCCGACCCAGGCGGTCTATGCCGGCACCAAAAACGCGGTCCGCACGCTGATGGAGGCGCTGCGCCAGGAGTCCACCGATGGCGTCCTGCGCACGACCTCCATCTCGCCCGGCGTCGTGAGCACCGGGCTTGCCGACTACATCGACGACCCCGAGGTCCGGGAACAGGCGCGGCGCCAGCTGCAGATGCTCGGCATCGAGCCCGACGCCGTGGCGCGCGCCGTGGCCTTCGCCATCGAGCAACCCGACGACGTCGAGATCGGCGACATCACCGTCCGCCCGACTCGCCAAAACTGACCCCGGCCGGACTTGGCGCCGAGTGAGACCCAATATCCGGTAGGGCGAATGAGAGGGCGGCGTGACGGCTGTCGATGTCCGAAGTGGACTGCACGGATGTCCGAACTCGTGTGCACACCTGAGGTTCCGGCTCTAGTTCGGCGACCCACCGCTTAGTTGATCCCGGTCGCCGACACGGTGGTCAGCCTGTCCAGGTAGATCCGGTACGCCTTGCGGTCCGCCGACGACGCACCCTCTTCGTTGAGCGTGGCCGCGGCTGCGAGCAGTGCCTGGTGGACCTGGTGCGTTGCCGTGACGTGCAGGCTGTAGCCCTGGCCGCGCCGCACTGTGCGTCCCTGCCGCAGGGCCCGCTGTTCGGTGTCGCCCAGCTCGTCGTGGTCGTGGAAGTGGCGCGCGATCTTGCCCGGGATCTCCATGCGCACGGCCTGCGGTGCGATCACGGCGGTGGCCGCGGGCCGCTCCGGCTGACCGGGAAGCAGGTCGGCGACGGCGGTGCGGATCGCGCCCCGGCTCACGTGGAGCTCGCGGGCCAGCGCCGCGATGCTCGCCCCGGTCCGGAATGCCTGCCGCACCTCGTCGACGGCGCCGAGCTTCGCGACCTGCGGTCGGCGGCCAGACTTGGCGCCCGTGGCCCATGCGGCGGCGAGGCCTTCGCGGGTGAGTTCGTTCTGCAGGTCGCGCTGGAACTGCCCGACCGAGACCAGGACCTTGACGAGCATGGTGGTGGTCGCGTCGCTCGCGGCCAGGTCGGTGATGCCCGACAGCGCCCCGGACAGCACGCGCAGCTTCACGCCGTGCTGCTGGCACCAGCCCCGGACGGCGAGGATGTCGGCGAGGTCGCGCACAGCCGGTAGAGCTCGGAGACGGTGAGCGTGTCGCCCGGCCGCGCGTAGCGCGCCAGCTGTTGGAAGCCGTCGCGCGTGAGCGCGGGGGTTTTGGAGGAGGTTAGCCGGGTCGCTGAACAGCCGGACACCCTCGGCGCCGGTGGTCAGCCCGGCCTCGGCGAGCAGGTGCGTCTGGCGCTGGGTGCTCTGCTCATCGGTGGAGACCCGGGTGTCGACAAGATCCGACATGGCCGCAGTGTCCCCTCCATCCCTTCA
>NZ_BOOP01000060.1 GCF_016863295.1 Planotetraspora phitsanulokensis | reverse complement strand
ACTGACACGGCCACTGACACGACACCGCACCCGACCTGATCCCCGCCGGGACCTCTGACAGACCCCCAGTCCCGACCGGCCAGGCGGGACCTCGGACGAGCAGGAACGCCGTCCGGACACTGAAGGACTCGGTGCGGGAGGAGCTCGCCGCGTCGCGATCACGCCGGTCTGATCCGTCGGTGTAGTCGAGGCCGGCGATCGGCCCCCAGCCCCAGCGGCGGCATCCACTCCTGCCGCTGAACCCCTCACGGACGTCGTCGACCCGGCTGACCGGCTCGCGCGCTCGCCGTCGACCATGCGGCGTCGTGTCAGGCGACTGCGTCAGCGGCCGTGTCAGCACGGCAACGGCCCGGTATCAGGGCGGTCGGCGATCGTGGATGCCATGAGCGGTTCAGCGATTGCAACCGCCTCAAGGCTGCGAAAGGAACACACACCATGTCCATCACCCTTACCGATCAGGACAAGCTCACCCTGCGGACCGCCGCGTACGGCGCCGTCTCGCTGATGGCCGCCGCCGGCGCCGCCGGCTCGCCCCACAAGGTCGCCACCCACGGCGCCATCGCCCTGGCCTCCGCGACCGGCCTGGTCGGCCACGTGCTCGCCGAGTGGCCGAAGGGCATGAAGCTGAACGGCAAGTCCGTCGCCGGAATGGCCGACCAGGTGCTGCCGGCCCTGACGGCGGCCATGAGCCTCCTCAAGGAACAGGCTCCGGCAGAGGCCGACAACTTCCGCAGCACCGTCATCGTCTCCATCGAAGCAGCCACCCGGACCCAGCAGGGCGAGCCCAGCCCCACCCTGGCTGAGATGGCCCGCAAGATCACCGAAGCCCTCGACGCCGCTTGATGGATGACAACCCACCTACGCAGCTACAGCTCGTCACGGGGTCCTCTACGGACCCCGTGACACGACAGCAGCTCCGCCAGACCTCATTCACGCGGGGAATCTGTGCAGGTAGCGAGCCCGGCCTACAGCTCGACTGCCTTACTGGCGATCGCTGTCAGTGGCGATCAATACCCTGCTTCCGTTGGGACCGGTCAGAGCATCCCTTGCGGGTCCGCGGTTCATGGAGGGCGGGTATGGAACCGTTCCCAGATTCGTCTCGGAACAGGCAGAATCCCATGACCCCGCCCTCCTTCGCCCCGCCGGCGGGTCTTCTCTGCGTGACGAACTGTGTGACAACGCCCACAGGCGATCATGGACACCGGCGGACGACGTTTGACGAGACTCAGAGGTCAGGCGTCCTTGCGACCAGGTCGAGGAACGGACAGGGCGACTCGTCCCTGCCTCGTCGCCGGCTGACAGCGGGTACACGAACCCTTCGGCGAATCAGTGGTCGTGGTGCCGAGCGGTGTAGTGCCGCAACTGAGGCGCTGCCCATGCGATCGCTGCCACGGTCACGGCGGTCAGCAGCCCACCGGCGCAGATCACCATTCGGGGGCCGTAGATCGCCGCGGTGGCCCCGTGCAGCAGGTTCGCGATCTGCGGACCCCCGAAGAGCACGACGGTGAGTGATCCCTGGACCCGGCCGCGCATGGCGTCGTCGGTGTGTGCCTGCGAGATGGCGTTGCGGAAGGAGCTCAGCACGAAGTTCACCGCACCGCCGACAACGAGCGCCGCCAGCGCGATCCACAGCTGTGTGGCCAGCCCGAGGACCACGACGGTGAGTCCCCACGCGGCTGCGGCTGCCGCCATGAGGGCGCCGTGGCGACGGGCGCGGGTGAACGTGCCGGACAGCAGGCCGGCCACGAAAACCCCGGCCGGGTAGGCGGCGTAGAGCAGTCCCAATTCCAGGCCGCCGCCCGCCGGGCCGCCGTAGGTGTGTTGGGCCAGTTCCGGAAACAATGCCACCGGCATGCCGAAGACCATCGCCGCGAGATCCACCGCCAGCACCGCCACCAGCAGCCGGCTGGCCGCCAAGTACCGGAAACCGGCCAGTACCTGGCCGATCGTGGAGCGGCCCTGGCGGTACTGCGCCATCGGATCGTTCGATGGTCCGGTGGGGTGAGGGCTGGGCGGCAGCGGCGGCAGCTTGATGACAGACCACACAACGGTCATCAGCGCGACGGCGTCGAACAGGTACAGCGTGCCGAGCCCGACTATCGGGATCAGGACACCGGCCAGGACCGGCCCCAGGATCGACCCGGCGTAGCGGACCAGGGAGCTGAGGCTGTTCGCCGCCGGCCACAGCTCGACAGGGACGAGGCGGGGCACTACGGCACCCATCGTGGTCATGATCGCCCCGAAGGTCAGCCCCTGGCAGGCCACCAACACCAACAAGACAGGGACCGAGCGGCCACCCAGTGCCGCCTGGATCCACAACGCCGCGTACGTCGACGCCAGGCCGCAGTGGGCGAACAGCAGCACCGTTCGCCGGTCTCTGACGTCGGCGAGGGCGCCGGTCCACAGCGCCGCCACGATGAGCGCGACGAACGACACAGCGGCGGAGGCGCCCACGACCGCCGACGAGCCGGTCACCATGAACAGCTGTGTCGGTACCGCGACCACGCTGAACGAACCGCCCACTGCGCAGACGGCCGAGGCCGCCCACAGCCGCCGGTACGCCGCGATGGCCAGCGGCCGTCGGTCGACCGTGTAGGCGCTGCGTACCGGGGTCGCTGAGGTGCTCACCGTCCGGTGCCGCTGTCGCGGCCGACATCGGTGGCAGCCGGTGGTTCCAGCCGCACCACATCGGCGACCACGCAGGCGATGTTGTCGGGGGCGCCGGCGGCGTACGCCCGCGCGACCAGCTCGTCGAGCACATGGTGGGGGTCACCCTGCCCGGTCAGCACCTTGCGCAGCGATTCGGTCGGTACGACGGTGGACAGCCCGTCGGAGCACAACAGGTACCGGTCACCGGCCACGGCCTCATGCAGCGACAGGTCTGGCTGAGCCCCGCCTGTACCGGTGAGCGCCCGTGCCAGCAGCGAGCGTTGCGGATGCGAGGCCGCCTCCTCCGCGGTCAGCCGACCCTCGTCGACCAGCGACTGCACGTAGGTGTGGTCATGGGTGATCTGGAACAGCTTTCCGTCACGCACGAAGTACGCCCGGGTGTCACCGATGTGCACCAGCGCCAGCCTGAGTCCCGACCACAGCAGCGCGGTCAACGTGGTGACCACCTCACCCGACGGTGTCGACGCGGCGATGTCCCCGATCGCCCTGTCGGCGTCACCGACCGCGTCGGCGAGCGCGCCGAGCAGATCCTCGGCCGGCACGGCCAAGGTTTCCAACGGCTTGAGCGCGTCAATGGCCGCTGCGCTCGCGAGGTCCCCGCCCGGGCCGCGGGCCCCGTCGGCAACCGCCAGCAACCGGGGGCCGGCGTACGCGGTGTCCTCGTTGCTCGTGCGCACCAGCCCCGACTCCGACCGGGCGGCGTAACGGATCCCGAGCATGGTCGCCGCCTCTTCCACGGCGCTGCCTCTTCCCGACAGATAGTCGACGAGAAAGGTGGCCAACCGTCCACGGGCGGCGGTCTCGGCCAGCACCTGCTCCCAGTAGCCGGCGATCTCTTCGGCCGCCGCCGGGGCCGGCAGATCACACACTCGCCGGATACGCGCCAACGGCATCCCCAGCCGCCGCAGCCAGGCGATCAATCGGGCCCGCTCCAACTGCGCCGGATCGTAGAACCGGTATCCCGACTCACCGTCCACCGCAGCCGGCCGCAGCAACCCGAGTTCGTCGTACAGCCGCAACGCCTTCGGCGACAGCCGTGCGGATCGGGCGAACGCCCCGATCGTCAGCAGTTGCACCACTCCTCCTCGCGCGGCCGCCGTGGCCGCTGCCGACGATGTTGCGGCTTCACCCAAGGGGAAGGTCAACGTAGCGCCGCGGCCTGAGGCGCCGCGATGCGGTCCGTGATCACGTCACCGCCGTGGAGAACCGGGCGACGGAGTATTCGATAGCAGGCCAGGGGCTCAGACTGACAGGCTTTGGCCATGAATGCCCAGTTTGAAGGCGGAGCCGACCCTTCCTGGCTCGGCAGTCCGATCGACGCGCGTCCCCTGTTCGGTCCAGAGCTGGCGGCGTTGCTCGACGTGCTGCGCGGCTTGCAGCCCGCTGAGTGGAGCAACCTGGCGGTGCCCGGCTGGACCGTGCATGATCTCGCCGCTCATATCCTCGGTGACTTCTACGGCCGGCTCGGCCGCCGCGAATCCAGCAGAGTCAGGCACGTCCGCATCTTCCAGCGTGGAGAGACGCTGGAGGCATTCATCCACCGCACCAATCAGGAATGGGTCGACCTGCATAGAGGGGTCGGCTCTGACGCGCTCATCGAGGACTTGGAGCTGGCCGGTGCTCAGGTCGTCCGCCGGTTCCTCGGAGCCGACCTGCAAACGCCGTCCCTGGGAGTCTCCTGGGCCGGGATCGATCCTGCGCCGATGTGGTTGGACTGTGCCCGGGAATTCACCGAGTACTGGACCCACCGCCAGCAAATTCGTCATGCGACCGGCCAGGACACCGACCCTGAGCCGCGCGCCTTGTCTGTGGTCCTGGACACCTTCATGCGGGCATTGCCCCACGCACTGCGCAACACGGCAGCACCGGTCGGGACCCAGGTGCGAGTGGTGGTCGACGGCCCAAGCGGCGGCACTTGGACCGCCACCGCCACTGCAGACCGGTGGTCCCTGGCCCAGGTGCCCAACGGCAGCCTCAAAGCCACGGTGCAACTGGATGCAGAGACCGCCTGGCGCCTGTGCACCCGCGGAATCGACCCCACCACTGCTCTCGCTCGCGCCTGCGTCTACGGCGACTCCCGGCTCGCCGAGGCCGCATGCAACATCGTGTCCATCGTCTACTGAGGCACAACCGCCACGTCGACCACGTGGGCGACGGTGACGACGACCTTGCCGACCTGGCCGCTGGCCTCCGAATAGCCGCGTGCCTGTGGACGCCTCGCGTCGCCGGCCGTGACCTCGGCGACCGCGTAGGAGCAGGCATGGTCGCGTCAGCCCCGACAGGGGACCCCGATGGCAGTGACGCGAATCACCGTCACAGACGCCCTTTCGGCATCACACCGCGAGCCCCGATTCCGTCATGTGAGTGAGGCAAGGTTAGGGGGCCCCAAATGCGTTCGTTGTCGGCCGGGCGTCGCTCGTTCCAGTTCTCCCACTGGTCGTTCATGTTCGCGGAAATCGCCATCTGGTCGTTCGTCGTTCTGACGGTGACCGGAGCGGTGCTGATGGTGTTCTACGACCCCGGCATGTCCCAGGTGACCTATGACGGCTCGTACGGCCTGCTGCACGGACTCTTCGTCAGCAGGGCCTTCGACTCGACCATGCATCTGAGCCTGGACGTGCGCGGCGGCCTGCTCATCCGCCAGGTCCACCACTGGGCGGCGCTCGTCTTCGTGGCGTCGGTCGCGTTGCAACTGCTGCGCATGTTCCTCACCGGCGCATTCCGCCGCCCGCGCACCAGGCAGTGGCTGATCTGGGTGACGCTGCTGGCGCTGGGCATGGCTGCGGGCGAGACCGGCAACGTCCTGCCCGACGACCTGCTGTCGGGTGGGAGCCTGTGGCTGATCATGTCGGTCGCGCAGTCCATCCCCGTGGTCGGAAACTGGGCGCTGTCGCTGCTGTTCGGCCCGGACTTCCCCGGTGACAGGGTCATTCCGGTCATGTACGGGGGGCATCTGCTGATCGCGGTCGTCATCGCCGCCCTGCTGGTCGCCCGTGAACTGCTGGTGCGGCGGCACGGCCACTCCCGGTTCGTCGCCTCGCTGCCGTCGCGGCGGAGCGCACGCCCGGCGATGGCGCTCGCGACGATCGGCACGCTGATCATCCTCGGGTTCGGGTTCCAGATCGCCCCCATATGGCTGTACGGCCCTGCCAAGCCGTCGCAGGTCTCGGCGGGCGCGGTGCCCGACTGGTACATGGGGTTCCTCGACGGCGCCCTCCGGATCATGCCCGGGTGGGAACTCACCATCGGGGACTACACACTCAGCCTCGCGGTCCTCGTCCCCACACTGGTGATACCAGGGGTCTTCTTCACCGCCCTGGCCGCCTCTCCGGTGGTCGAGCGCTTCCTCGTGTCGCGACGCGGCCGCCGCGACGCGCTGGGCCGGCCCAAGACCACGAGCCGCATGGCCCGCCAGACGCTCGCGGATGACCTGCTCGATCGGCCACGTGACACGCCGGTGAAGACGGCCGTCGCGGTCGCCGGCGTCACGTTCTACGGCCTGCTGTGGGCAGCCGCGGCCAACGACCAGATCGCCGTCCAGTTCCGCCTCGCCGTCGAGACTGTGACGATCTTCTTCAGGTTCGCCGTGGTCATCGGCCCTGTCATCGCCTTCGTCATCACCCGGTGGATCTGCCTCGCTCTTCAGCAGGCGGATCACGAGGTGGCCGAGCACGGAGTGGAGACCGGGATCATCATCCGGTCGCCGGACGGCGGATTCCACGAACAGTTGGCGCCGGCGCGGCAAGAGCGCCGGGAGCCGGCGATCACCTCCGGGAGATGACGGTGACACCGAGCAGGCCACAGGTTGTGATCGTCGGAGCCGGGGTCGCCGGATACCAGGCGGCCCGTACCCTTTCGCGCAGGGTGGGAGGCGGCGCGGAGGTCGTGCTGGTCAACCCGACCGGTGCCGCGCTGCATCCGGAACTGCTCCCGCAGGTGATGACGGGCTTCCTCAGCCCGGATCGGGTGAGCGTGCCGCTGGCGGAGACGCTGCCGGGTGTGCGGGTGGTGCTCGGCACGGTCACTCACATCGACGCCCACGCCCGGCGCGTTCTGTACGACGGCGGCGTGCTGGACTACGACCGGCTGATCGTCGCGGCGGGAGGCGTGAGCGAAGTCGCCCAGGTCTCCGCGGTCTCGGCGCACAGCGTCGGCTTCCACAACGTCGGCCAGGCCCTCCATCTGCGCGATCACATCGATCGGCAGCTTTCCCTGGCCGCCGCGAGCACCGATCCCTTCGAACGCGCGGCGCACTGCACGTTCGTCGTGCTCGGCGCGGGATACGCGGGCACGGCGGCGGCCTCGGCCGGGCAGTCGCTGTCCCAGTCGATCGCTCGCCGCGACCCGCGGTTGCGTGAGCAGCCGATCCGCTGGATTCTGGCCGATCCCGCCGAGTGGCTGCTGCCTGACATGCGGCACCGCCTGTCCAGGACCACGGCACGGATGCTGCGGTCGCAGGGCGTGGAGGTCCGGACGCGGACCTCGGTCGGCCAGGTCACCTCCCGAGGGCTGCGGTTCACCGACGGCGAGTTCATCCCCACCCGCACGATCGTGTGGAGCTTCGGGGTCCGGCCCGATCCGCTCGTGACCAACCTCGGACTGGCGGCCGAGCAGGGCAGGATCAGGGTGGACGAGCACCTCGCCGTGCCCGGCCGTCCCGAGATCTACGCCTGCGGCGACGTGGCCGCCGTCCCCGACCTCACCAGGCCCGGCAAGATCACCCCGATGAGCGGGCGGCACGCCCTGAGCCAGGGCAGGCTGGCGGGCGGCAACGTCGCGGCCTCCATCGGGTACGGCTCGCGCCGGCCGTACCAGCACAGGATCCACGACTCCATCGTGGACCTGGTCCGCACGACGGAGCAGCCCCTGCCTGTGGCATGAAACGGTCACCCCACTCGTGGGGACGGGCGTTCGCCGACGGGCGGGGTGCTTGCCCCAGCGACCGGCCTGATCTCGCTCCGAGAACACGCTCGTGCTGGTGGCGTGTACGTGCCGGCCCACGCGAACATCGCAGGCAAGGGGCAGCGGGTGTGCGCCGAGTCGTTCCCGCTGCCGCTCGCGCCCGCGAAGGGCCGAGGGCCGACGACACGGTGCGCCGGCCCTCCGCTGACGGTCTACCGCGTCAGCTCGCGGAACCCGATCGCCTGGGCGTCTCGGTGCGGGCGTGGCCGAAGTACATCAGCTCCCAGATCGCCTCCTCGGTGAACGTCTCGACGGTCTCGCCGTCCTTGCGGCGCTCGATCGTGAGGTCGCCGGTGAAGCGGAGGTAGGCGCCGTCGACGCGGATCAGCCGCGCGGCGACCTTGCGCCAGCCCTTCAGCTGCTCGGTGAAGGTGTTGGCGACCAGGTCGCGGTCCTTCGTGAAGGTGACGACGTAGCCGTCGCCGCCGTCGTCGTAGTGATACCGGGTGGTGCGGGCCACGGGCTTGCCGGTCTTCCCGTCGATGTAGGTGTCGAGCGCCTCGAAGCGGACCCGCGACGCGTCGTCGGCGACGACGCGACCGTCGCGGGCGAGCATGAAGATCGGGATCGGCTCGTAGCCGTACTTCTCGTGGGCGGTGACGTACGAGGCGATCACCGAGTAGGGACCGGCCTGGCCACGGGCCCAGTACCAGTCGTGGATGATCGACATCATCCCGACGTTGCCCCAGTTGTGGTCGTGGTAGCCGACGCCGCTGACCTCGGTGCGCACGCCCGCGACCTCGTAGGAGCCGCGGACCGTCCCCTGGGGGACGGCCGGGAGCCAGGAGAACTCGAGATCGCGCTTGTCCCCGAAGAGCAGGTAGCCGGTGTGCGGCCGCCACGGCCGGATCTCGGCGTCGAGGGTGACGTCGACCCGCACGCCGCCGACGTCGGCCCGGATCTCGTAGTGCGCGAGGTCGCCGGAGAAGACGTTGCTGGCGATCCGGACGTCGGCGCGGTCGGTCCGGGCCGAGTACGACGCCGCGGGGAAGTCCTGGATGATGTTGTACCGGCGGCCGTCCGGCAGGTCGAGGTTCAGCCGGATCACCGGGCTCAGCGGCTTGCCCGGCGTGGACAGGTCCTTCGTCATGAAGATGACGACGAGCGTGGCGCCGTCGTCGAGGTGGGCGTCGAAGTACCACCACTCGTAGGTGCCACGGCGCCCGTCGGTGCGGGCGCCGTCCTCCCACTCCGCGATGATGTCCGGGCGGATGCCGATGCGTCGGTAGTCGGCGTCGGTGCGGGCGATCCCTGCCTGCTGGGTCATGGCGTCTCTCTCCTTCGGGGTTCTGCTGCAGGAGATGACGACGCAGCCGCCGGGATAGTGAAGTGTCGGTCCCAGAGGGGTGGTTTCTGCGATCACCTATGAAAGGTGGGATTCGTCCTCGCGATCGCTCTGCCCGGTGTGGGTCGCTGACCACTGCAGGAGGAAGCGCAGTGCCTCATGGGACGGCGAATCGGGTTCCGCGGTGTAGGCGATCAGCTGCTGATCGGGGTGGGTGTCGACGGAGAACTGCTGTACGTCCAGGGTGAGGGCGCCGACGACGGGGTGACGGTAGGCCTTGGTGAGTTGTCTCGGGCCCCGCACCTGGTAGGCGGCCCACCAGGTGCGGAAGTCCGGGTCGCAGACGCTGAGTTCCCCGACCAGCGCGTTCAGGGCGGGATCGTGGGGAGTGCGGCCGGCCTCCATGCGCAGCACCGCGACGCATTCACGCGCGGCGCGCGGCCAGTCCGCGTACAGGGCCCGGAAGGCGTCGTCGAGGAAGGTCAGCCTGATCAGGTTGCGCTGGGCCGGGGGCAGGGCGCCGAAGTCGGTCAGCAGGGCGGCCGCCCCTCGGTTCCAGGCCAGCACGTCCATGCGGCGGTTGAGGATCATCGCGGGGACGTCCGGCATCGTGTCCAGCAACTGCCGCAGCCGTGGAGCCACCTCGGGCCGGGCAGGCCGCCGTGCGGGAGCGGCGGGCGCGACGTCGGCGACGGCGAACAGGTAGTCCCGTTCGTCCGGGGCTAGTTGGAGCCCGTCGGCGAGCGCGTCCAGGACCGGGCGGGAGACCCGGCGGGTACGTCCCTGCTCCAGCCGTACGACGTAGTCGACACTCACGTGCGCGAGCTGGGCGAGCTCCTCCCGGCGCAACCCCGGCACGCGGCGCAGCCGGCCGTCGTCCGGCAGTCCCGCCCGGTGCGGGTCGAGGGCGGCACGGCGAGAGCGCAGGAAATCGCCCAGCTCGTTGCCGCCGCGAGGAGTGCCGTGGTGTCCCATGGGTCCATTGTCCGTGCAGGCAGAGCCGTGTGCCTGGTACGGGTTTGCATACGCAGGTCCTTCCCTGGCACCCAATGCTCGGCGACGCGACGGTGGAGTCGTGGCCGGCGGACCTCGGCGGCCACCGGGCTCGGTTGAGGCCCGCCTGTGGGTTCATTGGAGTGAGCAGCTGTGAGAATCGATGTCACCTTTCCCAGCGCCGGGCTGAAGCTCGCCGGCCACCTCTACACCCCCGAGGGTGAAACCACCGGGGGACGCCCGGCGATCGTCGTCGGCCACCCGGGCAGCGGTGTGAAGGAGCAGGCCTCCGGCCTGTACGCGCGGCGCCTGGCCGAGCGGGGTTTCGTCACGTTGGCGTTCGACGCCGCCTACCAGGGGGAGAGCGAGGGCGAGCCGCGCGGCTTGGAGGACCCGGGCCACCGGGTCGAGGATCTCAAGGCCGCGGTCTCCTTCCTCGCGACCCGGCAGGAGGTCGATCCCGACCGCATCGGGGCGCTCGGCATCTGCGCCTCCGGAGGGTACGCCCTCACCGCCGCCGCGACCGATCACCGGGTCAAGGCGGTGGGCACCGTGAGCGCGGTCGACATCGCGCGCCAGTTCCGCGCCGGCGCCGACGGCACTCAGGACGCCGCCGTGATTCAGGGCATGCTGGAGGCGGCAGCAGCAGCGCGTACGGCCGAGGCCCGCGGCGAGGGAGTCCAGTCCTTCAGGCTCTTCCCGGACACAGAGGAGGAGGCGCGCCGCGGAGGCCCGCACGTCTACGAAGGCTGGGAGTACTACTGCACCCCGCGCGGCCGGCACCCGAGGTCGGCCAAATCCCTGACCTGGACCAGCGTCGACCACATCGCCACGTTCGACGCCTTCAGCGCACTCGCCCTGCTCGCCCCGCGCCCGCTGCTCTTGATCGTCGGACGCGAGGCGGTGACCTCCTGGATGAGCGTGGAAGCCTTCCAGAAGGCCCCCGGCCCGAAGGAACTGCTCTGGATCGACGGTGCGATGCACACCGACCTCTACGACAAGGACGCCTACGTCACGCCCGCGGTGGAGAAGCTGGCCGGCTTCTTCCGGGCGCATCTGGCCGACGCCGACGAGACCGGCGCGGCCGACGTTCTGGGCGTCCGGACGGCTGATCCCCACGAAATGGGCTGATCACGATGATGATCTTCCCGGCGCGAGGCCGATGGCGGCCGTGATCAGGCGGAGGCGGCCTGTCGGATGAGGTCGGCGACCGCGGCGGGCTGCGACAGGTAGACCGAGTGGCTGCCCGGCGTCTCCGCGACGGTCGCCCCGGCGCGCTCCGCCATGCCGCGCTGGGCGGGCGGCGGGATCATCCGGTCGTCGGTCGCCACCAGGTACCAGGTCGGCTTGGCGCGCCACGCGGGCTCGGTGACCGCGTCGCCGAGGGCGTCCACGCCCCAGGGGACCTGCGAGTCGGCCATGAACGCCGCCTGGTCGGCGGGCAGGTCCCCCGCGAACGACGCGGCGAACTTGTCCCGGTCGAGGAAGAGGAATCCGTTGACCGGGGGCAGGATCGGCGGGACGGGCGCGCCGGGCGGCGGGTCGGCGATGAGCGTGTTGACCGACTCGCCCTTGTCGGGGGCGAACGCGGCGATGTAGGCCAACGCCCCCACGTTGGGGTGTGCGCCGGCTTCACTGATGACGACTCCGCCGTAGGAGTGCCCGACCAGGACGGCCGGGCCGTCCAGGCCGTCGAGGACCTGGTGGGTGGCGGCGACGTCCCCGGCCAGGGACAGGGTCGGGTTCTGCACGACTGACACGCGGAAGCCGTCGGCGACGAGCAGGTCGTAGACGGCCTGCCAGCCGGAGCCGTCGACGAAGCCGCCGTGGACGAGCACGATGTTGCGGATCATGAAACTCCTCTGCGAGAAAAGAGGGAGTGGAACGCGTCTCACGCTAGGAACCGGGCCGCTCTCCTCGCGTACGTCAAATGATGTAATCGCCCTCCCGCGCGGCCACGAGGCGGCTGAGCTCGCCGCGGGTGGTGATGCCGAGCTTGGGGAAGATGCGCGACAGGTGCGTGCTGACCGTTCGGGGCGAGACGAACAGCCGTTGGCCGATGTCGCGGTTGGTCAGGCCGTCCGCGACGAGTTGGGCGATCTGGAGCTCCTGGGCGGTGAGGCGGTCGCGGGTGTCGTGCTTGCGGCGGATCCGCTCGCCGCTGGCACGCAGTTCGCGTAGGGCGCGTTCCGACCAGGGCACCGCGCCGAGGGCGTCGAACGCCTCGGCCGCCGCGCGCAGCGGCGCCCTGGCCTCGGCGGCACGGCGCTGGCGGCGCAGCCACGCGCCCCACGCGTGCCGCAGCCGGGCCCGTTCGAACGGCCAGCCGACGAGGTCCTCACGCAGCGCCCGCGTGAACAGCTCCTCTGCGGTCTCGTCGGGCGCGGTGACGGCCCTGATGTAGGCGAGCGCCACATGCCCGACCGGCGACCCGCTCTCCTCGATCACCGGGGCCAGCTCGTCGGCGACCGCGCGCAACTCCTCCTGCCGGCCGCTGAGCAGCGCCGCCTCCGCCAGGTGTGGCAGTGCCCACAGCCGCATGTACTGGCTGTAGCTGATCTCGCTGGGGTCGAAGATCGGGCGTAGCGCGTCCCAGGCCGCGCCGAAGGTTCCGTCGGCCAGCTCGGCGGCTCCGCGCGCAAGCTGCACCAAGGCCAGCATCGGGTGCGCGCCCGCGGACAGGAACGCACGTTCGGCATGCGCGGCGAGGTCGCGCGCGACGTCCGTCTGGCCGCGCAGCGCGTGGATCTCGGCGGATACGGCGTCGACGGTGAGCGCCCACTGCGGCTGGCCGGTCTCCACGGCCAGCGCCCTGGCCTCGGCGGCGGCGACGACCCCGAGCCGGGTGTCGGCGAGCCGGGCCGCCGACGTCGCCTGCCCGACGAGCGCCTGCGCGAGCGACCCGAACGGCCCCCGCGTCCGCATCCCGATGATCGCCTCCGCGTAGAGCCGCGCGCCCAGCGGGAACGCTCCGACCGCGCTCGCGGCCATGCCCAGCAGGTGCAGGTTGAGCGGGCTGATCCAGCTCGCCCTGCTCAGCGCGTCGAGCCGGGCCAGGGTCTGCCTGCCGCGCTCCACCGGGGCGACCAGCGCGATCGACGTGACGATCTGCGGGTCGTCCGGGGGCACGGCCAGCCGTTCGATCGCGGCGAGCAGGGGCGCGCGTGCGTCCTGCGAGGGGTTGGAGAAGAACCAGCGCATGCTGACCATGGCCAGCCAGCTCAGCGCGAACGCCGAGCCGTCACGTGCGCGCATCTCGTCGAGAAAGCCGGCGAGGTCGGACAGCCGGTCCACGCCGGTCCACACGTAATGCAGGGTGATGCCGCGGAGGTAGGTGAGCCTGGACCGGTCGATCGGGGCGAGGTCGGCGTCCTCCGCGCGGCTGAAGAGGCGTTCCAGCGTGGCACGGTCGCCGAGGTCGAAGGCCATCACGGCGGCGTCGATCAGCCGCGCGCCCCGGCGCGCCGGGTCGGCGCTGAGGTAGGCGGCGCGCTCCATCGCCTCCAGCGCGAACGCCGGCGCGCCCCTGGCGTGGGCGCGCATCGCGGCGGCGGCGAGCCCGGCTGCGACGTCGTCGTCGTGGGACGTCGTGGCGGCCGCCCGGTGCCAGATGCGGCGGTCGTTGTCGGGCAGGGCGGCGGCGAGGGCGGCGTGCGCATCGCGCAACAGGTCTGCCCCGGCCGCCTGGACGATCGCCGACCTGATCAGCGGGTGGCGGAATTTGACGCGCATGGGGTCGGCCATGACCAGCCCGGCCCGGACTGCGGGGGCCAGCGCGGCCGCGTCGATCGGCGCGCCCGCCAGCAGGGACGCGGCCCGCGTGTTCTCTTCGATCGCGTCGTCCTCGTTGACGGCGGCGATGAGCGCCAGGGTTCTGATGTCGGGGGGCAGTGTGGCGAGTGCCTGGGCGAACGCGCGCTCCAGCCGCTCGGTCAAAGGCAGCCGGCTCGACGCCAGCACCTCCTGGTCCTGCCGGGAGGCCAGCGTGGCGAACTCGATCAGCGCGAGCGGATTGCCCGCCGCCTCCGTCAGAACGCGGGCGCGCAGCGCGGCGCCCAGGTCGGGTGCGACTCTGGCCAGCAACTCCACCGCCGCCTGATCGGTCAGCGGCGGCACCGTCAGCGCGGGCAGTCCTGAGGCGGCGAGCCTGGCCTGGGAGTCGGCGTCGTCGCGCAGTGTCGCCAGCAGCACCACGGCGTCCGAACGCAGCCGGCGGCCGACGAACGCCAGCGCCTCCCAGCTCGGCTCGTCCAGCCAGTGCGCGTCCTCGACGGCCAGCACCACGGGTGTGTCGCCCGCCAGCGCGGACAGCCGGTGCAGCACGGACATCGCGGTGCGCAGCGGCTCGCCGTCGAGGTCGCCGGACGTGAGCCCGGTCCCCGCGAGCAGCCTGCGCAGACCCTCGTAAGGAGCCTGGCCTTCGGCCGGCACACCGGTCACGGTCAGCACGCGCTCGCCCCTGGCGCAGGCCTCGGCCGTGGCGGCTCCGATCAACGCCGACTTGCCGACGCCCGCCGCGCCGCTCAACACGAGTGCGCCGCCGCCCTCCTTCAGGCCGTCCAGCAGCGCCAGCAGGTCACGCAGTTCGGCGTCCCGTCCCACGAGGTCGACGACCATGCTCACTTCTCACGCCCCGCCCCGCCGTCCGACCGGACAGGGCGAAACGCCTGTCCTGTGATCCCAATCCAAGTGGCGCGGAAGGATCCAGACCATGCAGAACAGCAGGCAGAAGGTTCCGTGGTCAATCCGCCTTGGGCGGGTCAGGGGCAGCGGTCGCCAGGTTGCGGCAGCGGCTGCTCGCCGCGGCGTCGCCGGTCGCCTCGTACACCTCCGCCGCACGGGCGTAGGCTCGGCGGCTCTCGCCGTCCCGGCCCTCCTCGGCCAGGACGTCCGCGAGTACCTCCAGGGCGCGGGCCTGCGGATAGTTGGACAACTGGAACGGCTCCATGAGAGCGATCGCCTCGGTGAGCGTGGTGATCGCTTCGGCTCGCCGGCCGAGCAGCCCCAGACATTGGCCGATGCGGACCAGCGCGTACGGCAGGGAGAGCGCCGCGATGCTCGGTGTCATCCCCGACCCCTCGTCGCCGGCCAGGTCGCGCTTCTTGACGTACTGCTCCAGCGCTTCGGCGTAGCGCCCGTCGTCACGGAGGCAGTCGCCGAGGGTGCCGAGACTCTGGGCGTACGCATCGATGTTGTCGGCGGCCTTGAATATCTCCGCTCCCCGGGATATCGACGCGACGGCCTCATCGAGCCGGCCGAGCGCTCGTAGCGCGGCTCCGGAGAATTGGTGCGACCAGCCGATCTGGGTCGTTGCGCCGCTCTGAGTCGCGAGATCCAGCGCCTGGGCTGCGTACCGCAAGGCGACGTCCGGGACGGAGGGCGGCACCAGATGAACCCATGCCAGATAGTTGAGCTGGGCGGCATGGTGCGCCAGATCGCCAAGAGCGGCGGCGGCCTGCGCCCCGAGTGTGAAGACCTCCCGCCAATGCGGAGCATGCATCCACCGGTCGGAGAACCAGTCCATCGACTCGGCGCACTCAAGGACGACGGAGTGCCGGTCGCTGCTCGCCGCATGGCGCAACGCGCCCAGCCAGTTGCCGGCGTTCACGCGCAGCCATTGTTCGGCTTCCTCGATGGAGGACAGGTCGGCGAGGTCGGCGTCGGGCCGGTCGGGGCGGCCGTAGGCGGAATCGAACCACCGCCCGGCTGTGGTGGCCGTCCGCAGCAGCCACGACGTCACCGTCTCGGTGATCGTGTCGCGCTCGGCCGAGGTGTCCTCCTCCTGGAGCCTGTCGCGGGCGAACAGCCGGACCAGGTCGTGGAAGCGATAGCGGCCCGACGTGCCGTCCTGCAGCAGACCGAGGTCGACGAGCTCGTCGAGAGCGTCCCAGGCGTCCTCGACCGAGGTCCCGCCGGCGACCGCGGCGAGAGCGGCGTCGAAGTCCCGGCCGGGCACCAGGGCGAGCCGGCGGAAGACCCGCCGAGTGGATCCAGCGAGCTGCTCATAGGACATCCTGAACGCGTTGGCGATCTTGAGGTCGCCGGCGCTGAGCTGGTCGAGACGGCGCTCCTCATTCGCCAGCCGGGCGGCGAGCTCGGCGGCGCTCCAGCCTGGCCGGCTGACCAGCCGGTTTCCGATGATCCGCAGCGCGAGGGGCAGGCCACCGCACAGTTGCGCGAGCCGGGTGAGCACCGGTTCCCCGTCCGATGCGGAGCGTTCGCCCACAATCCCGGTAAGCAGTTCGGTGGCTTCCAGGAGAGGCAAGGGTTCCAGGCTCAGCCTGCGCACACCCTCCAGCCCGGCCAGCAGCCGACGGCTGGTGATCAGAGCCCTGCCTTCGCCGCCGGCAGGCAGCAGCGGACGGATCTGCTGCTCCGACGCGGCGTCGTCGAGCACGACCAGAACGCGCCTGTCCCGCAGCAGCGACCGGTACAAGGAGGCACGCCCGGGGACGTCGTGAGGTATTTGCTGGTCCGCGACACCGAGCGCACGAAGGAGCAGTGCCAACGCCTCGTCGACGGAGAGGGGGTGAGGGGACATGCCGAACAGATCGAGGAAGAACACCCCGTCAGGAAAGTCCGGCCCCAGGGCGTGGGCGGCGCGAACGGCGAACGTGGTCTTCCCCAGACCGGCAGGGCCGGTGACGAGGCCCACGCCGGCGACGCCTGGCGAGTCGTCGGCGTGAACGAGATCGTTCGTCCAGGCCAGCTCCGCGGCACGGCCGGTGAAGTCGTCAACGGACCGGGGTAGCGCGGATAGACCGGTCGGGCGCGTCCAGTGATCCCGCAGCCGGCCGTCTCGTGCCAGTTCGACGAGCTGTTCGCGGGCGATCTCGTCGAGAGCGAGTGCGTCCGCGAGAGCGGTGACGCTCCGGTGCCGGGGTCCTCTGCTGCGTCCCCGCTCCATGTCCGACAGGCTTCGGACGCTGATCCCGGAGGCTTCGGCGAGCTGCTCCAGCGTGAGGCGTGCCGCGTGCCGGTGACGGCGCAGCAGCTCCGCGAAGCCGAGTGGGTCGGTGATGGGGGCCACTCCTTCTCAGCGGTGGGGGTGCTCGACCCGCTGTGAACGAGTGCAAGCCTACTCGCCATGTCGGGACGAAGATCGTGTGCTCGGCCACCTCCGCCTCGGCGGACAGACCCACCGCAGTCGCCGCCGAACTCAACGGCCGCCCACGCAAAACGCTCGGCTGGAATATCCCAGCCGAGCGTCTGCCTAAGCTCCCGGCCGAAGCCGGCTGATGACCCACGCTACCTGCGGGCGCTGCCCGAGCGGCCGAGCTGATGCCGGGCCGCCGGGACGGTCACCGCACGTCGACGTAGTCGGCGGCGCTGATGGCCGTCCGGACCGTGGAGTTGCCCACGAAGCTGTAGCGCCAGTAGCCGTCACGGGACGCCTTGACCGTCGTCTTCAGATTGCCAAAGGAGTTGGTCGTCAGCGTCTTGACCGTGGTGTACGTGCTGGAGCCCACCTTGCGGAACTGGAGCCTCACCGACTGGCCGGCGAAGCCGGCGTAGGTGGAGGTCTGCCAGTCAGCCCGGGTGAGCTTGCCCGTGATGGTGAGGGTCCTGCCCTTGCGGATCGGCTCGGGCGCGGCGTTCACGCTCAGCCTGGTGGCCCTCAGCAGGTTGACGGTCTTCGCCGCATGCAGGTCGGTGTAGCTTTTGCGGTCCTTGGAGTGCGCCCAGGCGGCCACCTTCCACGGGCCGGCCAGAGAGTTCTTCCCCAGGTCGAGCTGTGAGACGACGTCGTAGATCAACTCGCAGGTCGAGGTGGTGGCGTTCACCTTCCTGCACTCGGCCGGCGCAGGGCTGATCAAGACGTTGTCGGGCTTGTCGTACGAACCGTGGTAGAGGTAGGCGTCGCCGTCGGCGATCCCGGCCGGATCGGTGGCGGTGAACGTCACCGGGAAGAACGCACCGAAGGGGTCCACGGCCAAGGGCTTGCCGTCGTTGACCACGATGTTGGAGATCTTGGTCGCGCCGACCGTCTGGTCCCGCTGGGGCGCCGGGCCCGCGAAGGCCCGGACGACCGTGCGCCGGACGCTCTCGCCCTCGTCGTCCACCGCCGACACGCGCAGAGACACGAAGGAGGCGTTCGCCGGGACCGTCAGCTCGGCGGACGCGCTGTCGCCTGTGCCGGTGACGGGGAGGGAGGTCCAGGTGGTGCCGTCGTCGGTCGAATACTCCAACGCGGTGACGGTCTCCGTCGCTCTCAGCCGCGCGGTCGCGGTCGCGCCGATGCGGACGCGGTTCGCGGACGTCGCCGTGTTCCTGGAGTCGAGCCCGGACACCGACAGGTCGATGTCGATCAGCGGCAGGTCGGTGGGCCGGGTGGCGGCGGCGGAGCTGAACTTCCACTCGCTGGTCATCCGGCTGGACAACCGGGAGTACGGAACCGTGCGGCTGACGGTCTCGGTGAGCGCGTAGTCCGCACGAGCGGCCGGGACCGTCACACGCACTTCCTTGCTCGGCGACTGGTCGACGGCGGACAGGAGTGTCTTGCCCCCGGAGCTCAGCTTGTAGGACACCTTGGCTCGGTTGTCGAACCCGAAGTTCCCGGAGGAGTCGGAGAAGAGCGAGTCCTCGTTCAGCCATATCGTCGTGCCCTGCCGGTACGCGCCCAGGTACTGAGGTCCGCGCAGGTCGAACGGGGCGGTGCCGACCGTCTCACCGGCGGATGTGCCCACGGGGAGCTTCCGATCCTTGAGGATCAGAACGGACTCGGAGTTGCCGTACACCAACGCCCGCCCGTAGGTGACGCCAGGCGTCACGTATTCGGTGACGGTGGAGGGCAGCCGTACGGGGGAGTCGAAGAACATGCCGCCCAGGTCGTCGACCATGGGACCGCTGAGCAGGGACGCGTTGGTGTTGGTCCCGGGAGCGCGGAAGGTCGTGACCGTCTTGGCGAGCGAGCTCGTGCGCACGTGGAACATCGGCGAGGCGGGCACGGTGTTCTGGAAGGTGTGGGACAGGTCATAGCGGTAAGGGCTCGGCACGGAGACCGAGCTTCCCTTCTTGACCTGCACCTCCTGGAGGTGAAGGGCCGCACCCGTGAGCGAGAACGGGTTCACGTAGACCTTGCCGCCCCCTCCGAGCGAGGCATAGCCGATCTCGATTCCACCCGGAAATGAGATCGACACCGACGCGCTGTCGCGGCGCGTGGCCGCGTCGTCGACTTTGACGCCGGTCTCCTTGGCCGTCTTCTCGTCGAAACGCACCGTGAGACCGGCGCTTTTCACCGTGAAGGTCCGCACGAGCAGGTACGCCGGCTTCGGGAAGTCATCGTGCATCGCCACGGACACGTAGTCACCGGGCGGCAGGTTCACGCTGCCGTTCGGGCTGTTGCGCTGGTCCTTGACCTGGTATTCCGTCAGGGTGCGGCGGTTCCACACGGTGAACATCTTGAACGAGACGGCGCCCCCGTTGACGATGCTGAGCTTCACCGGATAGGTCTTGGCCGCCGTCGGCGCGGGCGCCGCGGGCGTGCCGGCACCCGTGGCGAGTTCTGTCGCGGCGACGACCTGACGCTGGTTCAGTGGCCGTACTCGTAGCTTGCCGTTCGCGGAGGTGAAGGCGTAGCGCCCGGTGGTCTGCCCGGCCTTCGGGGCGATCCACACGTTCGGTTTCGAGGCGCCCTTGCGACCGGTGCGCAGGATTTCGACCCGCTCGCCGGTCGCGAGCGTGGCGGTCTGCCGTGCCTCGTGCGGGGCCGGTGACACGGCGACGGCCGGCGCCGCCGTTCGGTCCGCGGCCCAGCCGTCGGCGGGAACAAGGAGGACGGAAGTCGTCGCGGCTACGCCTGTGAGTGTGGCGAGCGCGCTGTTTCGTAGTCGATTCCAGGGCAGCGGCATGTGCTGGCGGTCTCCCCGTGTGAGCGCTCCTGGAAGGTCGTACGCACAGGAGCTTGATCGGTCATGCCGTGACGACGGTTTGGTAATTGTGTAGGTTGCCAGTCTTTGTGCCGTTGTGATGAGGTTGTGACTTACTTCGCCTACTTGTGGCGATGACACCATTTTTGTCATTTGTCATTAATTGACCGCTTCACTCGACGACTGTGGAAATTCGAGAGAGCCGATCCGGATGCTGATTTTCGGGAACGGCGCGATACGGTTCAGACCGGGCCGGGACCCAGCAGTGAAGGTCGGTCCACGGTGCGCCATGCGGGCCTCGTCAAGGCCGCCGTCGAAGTAGTTCCGTGCTTCCTCGCGCCACCCGTCGTCCTCGCTGTGCGCCGGCACCACTCCTTCGGCGCGACGTTGGTAACGGCCTCCTCGCGGTGAATGGTTCGCGCTGGGGCGTCGACGCACATGGGCGGCGGCGGGATGGCGTGTTCGGAGTCTGCTGGCGTTGGAGTTTGACAAGCGAGGTGGCGTACGCCATCCTGTAAATGCGACCGGATGATGGGTCTGCGTTAGCGTGGACAAATTTACTTAATGCGAGTATGCTCGCGTTTCCACGCCGCCTTCTCGACGACCCGCTCCGCTCGCTCACGTTGCGAGGTTGCCTGGCGTGCGTGTAGTCAGTCCGCCGCGAGCCCTCGGAAGGACATCTGTTGGCAGCCTCGCGCAACGCCTCCGCCGTACCCGCCGGTCCCCGTCGCCTCTCTTTTTCGCGTATCCAGGAGCCGCTCGAGGTTCCCGACCTTCTCGCCCTGCAGACCCAGTCCTTTGACTGGTTGCTCGGCAACGAGAGATGGAAGGGCCGGGTCGAGGCCGCTCGCCAGGCCGGGCGCAAGGACGTTCCGGCCCAGTCGGGCCTTGAGGAGATCTTCGAGGAGATCAGTCCGATCGAGGACTTCTCCGGAAGCATGTCCCTGTCGTTCCGGGAGCACAGGTTCGAGCCGCCCAAGTACTCAGTCGATGAGTGCAAGGAAAA
>NZ_BOOP01000059.1 GCF_016863295.1 Planotetraspora phitsanulokensis | reverse complement strand
CCCCAGGGGCACGACCAGGCACCCAACCTGCGGTGCCATGGCCGTGACCTGCGGGCGTCACGACATGACCGGGGGAAGCCCCGGATAACCCGGGAACGCCCAGATAGCCCGAGAACACCCGGATGACCAGGGAACGCCCCGGACTGTGCGGCTACGTCTGCTGCAGCCCACCGAGACGGAGGAGAAGCGACTTGACGTCGGTAGCGGCGTACGACTGGTTGTCGAGGGTCTCGCTGCTCAGCAGGACGGGGCCGTCCAGCGGGTCGGCGGGCAGGCGGCCATGACTGCCCTTCACCACGGAGGGGTCGAGCGGGATGACCGGCATCGTGTAGCGGAATCCCAGTTCCTTGCGGGCCAGGGCGAGCGCGGCCTTGGCCTTCACCAGGGGGTCGGCCGGATTCAGGAACAGCTCGGCCGGGTCGTAGCCGGGCTTGCGGTGGATCTCAACGGACCGGGCGAAGTCCGGAGCGAGGTCGTCGTCGAGCCAGTAGTAATACGTGAACCACGAGTCCGGCGCGGCGACCGCGACCAGTTCTCCGGCCCGCGCGTGGTCCAGCCCGTGTGCGGCCTTCCCCTCCGCATCGAGGACCTGGTCCACGCCCGGCAGCGAGCCGATCAGCGACCTGACCCGGGGGACGTCCGCGGGATCCCGCACGTATATATGGGCGAGCTGATGGTCGGCCACGGCGAACGCGCGCGAGGTCCACGGGTCGAGGTACTCCATGCCGGCCTGCCGGTAGACCGACAACAAGCCTTCGGATCGCAGCACCCGGTTGACGTCGACCGGGCGGGAGACGTCGGTGATGCCGTACTCCGAAAGGACGACCGTGACTGCGCCGGCCGCCGCGGCGTCGTCGAGCAGGGGCCCGAGGACCGTGTCGACCTCCCGGGCCGCGGCCACCGCCTCCGGCCCCGACGAGCCGTACCGCTGCAGGTCGTAGTCCAGGTGCGGCACATACACCAGCGTGAGATCGGGCCGCTCCCGCGCGAGCGTGAGCCGGGCCGCGTCCACGATCCACTGGCTGGAGGTGATCCCCGCCTTCGGCCCCCAGTAGGAGAACAGCGGGAAGCGCCCGAGCTCCCTGGTCAGGTCGTTGCGCAGCGACGGCGGGGTCGTGTAGCAGTCGGGCGACTTGCGTCCGTCGGCGTGGTAGATCGGCCGGGGCGTCACCGTGAATTCGGTGGCGGCGCCCATGGCGTACCACCAGCAGATGTTGGCGACGCGGTAGCCGGGATTGACCTTCCGGGCGTCGTCCCAGATCTTCGGGCCTTCGACGAGCGCGTTGTGCTGCCGCCAGAGCAGGACCTCCCCGACATCGCGGAAATACCAGCCGTTTCCGACGATCCCGTGGTCACGCGGCATCGTGCCGGTGAGCAGGGTCGACTGGACCGAGCACGTCACCGCCGGCAGGACCGTCCGCAACTCCGCCGGCGCACCGAGCTTGGCCACGTTGGGCATGTGCTCCAGCAGCCGAGGCGTCAGTCCGACCACATCGACGACTACCAGGGGTCTCATCGGATCTCCTCCTTCAGCCCGAGGTCGATGAGGCGATCGCGAGCCCAGGCCAGCTCCTGCGCGATCCCCTCGACGAGGTCGCCGCCGGTACGGGGACGGCGGTCCTCCGGAAGCGCCTGCCAGGTGTAGGTCTCCACCTCGACGTGGTGCGTGAGGGCGGCCGGGCCGCCGAGCAGGGCACGCAGGGTCCCGTCCAGCACGTCCTGTGTCGAGCCGAGAGGCGCCGCGGGCGCCGCGTGCAGCGGCACGTGGAAGTGCACCCGCCACGGTGAGGCACCGGCCAGGTCTCCCGACAGCGCCTCTCCGAGGTCGTCGGCCCCCGGCCACTGGTCCCGTTCCCGCGTCTGGTGGATGAACCGCGGCTCGTCGAAGGCCAGCAGCGCCTCACGTACGGCGGAGTCGGCGGGGTCGTCGGCCTGCAGGGCGCACGACGCCTGGAGCTTCACCACCGGAAGACCCGCCGTGGCCAGCCGCGCGAGCGCCTCGCCGGGCTCCTCGAACTGCACGGCCAGATGACAGGCGTCCAGGCAGACGCCCAGGTAGGCGGGGTCGAGCCCGGAAAGATGCTCGGCCGCCTGCGCGGTTGTCTCCACGACGCAGCCTGGCTCGGGCTCGAAGCCCACTCGTATGGTCCGTCCGGTCGAGGCGGCGATGACGGCGAGTCCCTCGGCGAGTTGGCCGATTCGCCGCCTAGCCGCCTCGGCCGTGTCCGGCGTCCACGGGCTGCGCCAGGCCAGGGGAAGACTGGAGACGGTCCCCGATGTGACGTCGTCGGGAAGCAGCGCCGCCAGCAGCCTGGCCACGTCGAGGGTGTAGTGAAGGCGCTCGGGTGTGGTCCAGTCCGGACGGTAGACCCGCAGCTTGGACGAGCTCTCGTCGTGGAAGCTCCGGTACGGGAACGCGTTGAGCGTGACGACCTCCAGCCCATGGCCGGTGAGGGCGTCACGAAGCCGTACGACCTGTGCGGGGTCGGCGACCAGAGCGTCGGCGACGGGGCGCGACAACCACAGGCCGACGCCGAGCCGTGCGACGCCGAGCCGCTCGCGAACGGGCGCCGCGTAATCGCGCAACTGCGTGATCACGCCGTCGAGGTCCTCGGCCGGGTGGACATTGGTGCAGTAGGCCAGATGGACGGTCGAGCCGTCCTGATGCCGGAATCTCACGATGTCGTTCCTTCACTCCGACGACGGGCAAAGCGGACAGGGGGCCGACAGGGCGAACAGGAGCTGGAGAGGGCCGGACAACACGACGCAAGGGCAGGCAACACGAGCCGGTCCGGATAAACGGGGTTGAACTGGGCTGGTCGGGGCTGGTCAGGGCTGGTCAGTGCTTCACAAGGCTGTCGTTGCCGCACAAGGCAGGGCTTTCACAAGGCCGGTCAGTGCTGGTCGAAGCTGCACGGGGCTGGTCGAAGACTGGTCGAGGGCTGATCGAGGGCTGGTCGAGGGCTGATCGAGGGCTGGTCGAGGGCTGATCAGTGCCGGCAAGGGCTGGTCGGTGCCGGCTGCAGGCCGGTCAGTGTCGGCCCGGGGGCTGGTCATGCTGAGCCGGGGGTTGGTCATGCCGAACAGGGGGTGGTCCTGCTGAGCCGGGGACCGACCGGGCGAAAACGGAGGGACAGACCGGGGCGGCCCGCCGAAACGGGCCGCCCCTGCCTTCGTCAGCTGCCGGCCGGGCCGTTCAGCCGCGCGATGATCGCGTCGGCGTCGCGGGTCAGGACGTCCTTGACGTCGGCCACCGTCACGACCTTCGGGTCGGCGACGAGGGTCTTGAAGTTCTTCAGCTCCTTGATCGTCTTGGTGTCGTTACCGGCCGCCTCGGCCTTGCGGGCCTTGGCGAGCTGGTCCTGGAGGTTGTTGGCGTTCTTCTGGCTGAGCCAGCCCGTCGCCGCGAAGCGGTCGATCAGGTTGGCGATGTCACGCGTGGAGGTGGTGATGCCGAACGAGACGGACTGCACCGTCTTGTTGCCGGCGTTGTCCGTCGCGGTGACCTTCAACTCGTGCGTGCCGAGCGGGAACTCGAACAGCGACCGCAGCAGCCCCGACTGGAACGGATCGCCGTCCAGCCGGCCCGCCAGGGTCTTGACCCCGGAGGTGCTGTCCACGGCCTGCCAGGTGATGCGCACATCCTGGCTGTCGCCGTAGATCTGCCCGGCGGCGATGCCGGAGACGAGGACCGTCGGCTTGGTGCCGTCGATCTTCAGCGTGGCGGCCTTCTCGGTCTCCACGTTCCCGGCCTTGTCCTTGGCCCGGTAGGCCACGGTGTGGGTGCCGTCGCCGGTCACGTTCACCGGCTCGGTGTACGGCTTCCACGCTCCGCCGTCCAGGGCGTACTCGATCCCCGCCACGCCGGACGTCGCGTCGGTCGCCGACAGGGTGACGGGCACGGTGGCTCCGTGCCAGCCGTCGTCGTTGGCCGGTGCGAACTGCGCCGTGGTCAGAGGGGCCGTGGCGTCCTTCTTCACCGTGACGGAACCGTTGGCGGTGTTGCCCGCCTTGTCCGTCGCCCGGTACGCCACGGTGTGCGTGCCGTCCGCCGAGATGCTCACGGGGTCGGTGTAGGCCGCGAACGGCCCGCCGTCCACGCTGACCTCGGTCTTGTCGACACCCGACTCCTCATCGGCCGCGGTCACGGCGACCGCGACACTGGACACGAACCATCCGTCGGCCCCGTCGGGAGCTGCCGGGACGGTCGCGGCCGAGACCGTGGGCGGGGTGGAGTCCGGCTGCTCGCCCCACGAGGCGCGGAAGTAGTCGAACTTCGCCGTCTTCACTGCCGCCTGGTTGACGCCGAAGGCGAACACGCCGACCTTGGCCCCGCTCACGGCGGCGTTCGTCACCGGAGTCGGCGAGCCGACCTCGGTCCACGTGGCGCCGTCGGCCGAATAGTAGCCGTGGTAGGTGTTGCCCTGCTTGGCCAGGCGCAGCCACCAGACGCCCTGGGTGAGGTTGGACACCCCGGGCTGCGGGTCCTGCACGGTGTTGCCGACCTCGCTGCGCAGCTCGAGCCTGCGGGTGACCGCCGAGCCCGCCGCGTTGTCGACGACGTAGTCGAGCTTGACGTAGTTGCCGTCGTCGCCGTACGCGATGAGACCGCCCTGCTGGTACTGCTCATTGAACGCGCTGCCGTCGACCTTGGTCTCGACGGTCCAGTCCCCGGCGGGCGGGGTCTGCAGGATGAAGTTCTTCGGGTTGGAGTTGTCCGTCCCGTAGATGTCACCCTTGCTGGTGTCGATCTCGAGGTTGCCGCCGGTCACCCGCACCGCGGTGGGGTCCGGACGGACGACGGTGCTCCACCGGCACTGGTCGAGCGAGGTGCCGTCGAACTCGTCGTTCGGGTCGGCGGGCCCGGTGGCGGTGTCGTCCGGCAGGATCTGGAACCAGTCGAACGCCGCGTCGATAACCGTACGGTTGCCCGTGCTGGCGAACGAGGTCAGGCCGATGCGCGGGTTGTCGATCCCGGCGATCAGCTTGTCGGTCTGCGGCATCTGAGTCCACGCCTCGCCGTCGGCGGAGTACGCCGCGGTGAGACGGGTGCCGTCACTCGACAGCCGCAGGTACACGGTGTCGGGGAACGCCGCTCCCAGGCTGCCGGTGTTGGACTGGGCCACCTCGTTGGGCTGGCCGTTCTCCTCCCGGATGTACTGGATGATGCGACCGGCGGCGCCGCTCGTGCCGCGGCCCTGGATCACCAGCTTGGCGTAGTTGTCGTCGTTTCCGTACAGGAGCAGACCGGCCTGCTGGTACTCGGTGCGCGCCGCGATCGTCACCTTGGTCGTCGCCTGCCACGCGCCGTTCGGAGCGGGCTGGACCACGATGTTGGTGACGGGCGTCGTGTTGCCTCCGCTGTAGATCTCGGTGGCGGAGGTCGGGATGTGCAGGCTGCCGCCGGAGACGGTCAGGTCCTGGTTCTCCCTGATGACGGTCCACTTGTTGTGGTCGAGCGTGGTGCCGTCGAAACCGTCCGACTTGCCGGTGAGGCAGGTCGTGCTCGGGCTGTCGACGACGACCTGGACGTGCTCGGTCCTCGCGGCGCCCTTCGTGTCGGTGACCGTCACCTGGGCGTCGTAGGTTCCCGGCGCCTGGTAGGTGTAGGTCGCGTCCTGCGTGGTGGGCTGCGGAGCCCCGGCGACGCCGAAGTTCCACTTGTAGGTCAGCGGAGTGTTGCCGTCCGGGTCGTTCCCCTCACTGTGGAAGGCCACCTGGAGGGGGGCGACGCCCCGCGTCGGCGTCGCCGTCGCGGTGACCGTGGGCCGCTGGTTGTCGGTGACGCCCTGGCCCTCGAAGTCGACCCAGTTGACGTTCACCAGCGAGTCGTTGTTGCCGCCGGCGGGCTTGCGGACCACGAAGAACAGCGGCCCGCTCGTCGTCGGCGGAGAGGTCAGGTCGACCGGGAAGTTCTGGTACGTCTGCCAGCCTCCCGTGTTCGGCACGGTCGCCTTGCCCACGAGGGGCCCGTCGGCCGTGCCGGCGTGGATCTCGATCACGCCGCCCGTCGAGGCGGACGCGGCGCGGAAGGTGATCCGCCCGATGCCCGCCAGGTTGGCCGGGCTGAAGGACCAGAAGTCACCGTCCTCGATGAAGCCGATGTCCTCGAAGCCGCCCTGCGGGTCGGACGCCGTCTCGACCTTGACGCCGGGGTCGCCGGTGCCGGTGCCGTCGGGGACGCGACCGGTGGTCTCGTAGAACTCGGCCTGCTTGCGCTTGGGCTGCAGGATGACCTGGGCCCTGCCGGTCAGCGACTTGGAGCCGCCGGCGCCGCCCTTGTCGGTGTAGCTGGCCTCCAGCACGTAGAAGACGTTGTCGCCTTCGGTGTGCCCGGACGACAGCGTGGTCTGAACGGTGCCGGTGCAGCCGGTGTACTGGTCCAGCGGGTGGCCGTGGGTGTCGTGCCCGAGCACCGCCTGGATCTGCACGTCGTCGCAGTCGACCGTCCCGTCCTCGGGGTCGGTGACGGTGACGTCGAACTTCACCTGGTCGCCGAACTCGAAGAAGCCGCCGTTCGGCGGGAGGTTGATCTTCACCGTGGGCGCGGTGTTGCCGACCGTGATCGGCACGCTCGCGGCCGCGGTCTTGCCGTCCGCGTCGGTCACCGTGAGGGTGGCGCTGAAGTCGCCGTTGCCCTGGTAGGTGTGGGTCGGCGAGGCCTCGGTCGAGTCGGTGCTGCCGTTCCCGTCGAAGTCCCACGCGTACGTGATCGGCGAACCGTCGGGGTCGCGTGAGCCCTCGCTGGAGAACTTCACCGTCAAGGGAGCGGGACCGGAGGTCTTGTCGGCCGCCGCCTTGGCGACGGGTGCCCGGTTCCCCTTGACGTAGTCGATGCGGTAGACGCCCGAGTCGGTGTTGTCACCACCGAATCCGGAGCCCCACTCGATCAGGTAGAGCGCGCCGTCGGGCCCGAACTTCATGTCCATCGGCTTCTTGAAGCCCATGGTGCCGAAGATCTGGTTGATGTCGACGAGCTTGCTGCCGTCCTCGTTGAGCTGGAAGGAGTACAGCTTGTCCTGGTTCCACTCAGCGAAGATCGCCTTGCCGTCCCAGTACGCCGGCCACTTGCGGTCGGAGACCAGGTTGGGGTCGAACCGGTAGGCGGGACCCGCCATCGGCGCGCCGCCACCACCGAGCTCGGGGAAGGCGGGGTCGGCCGCGTAGTGGTAGTAGACCATCGCCGGGAGGGCCGCAGGCAGGTCGGTCAGACCCGTGTTGTTGGGCGAGTCGTTCTTCGGCGCCGCACAGTTGAACGCCGAGCCCGACTGGCCGGTCGCGAAGTTGTAGTCGATGTAGGGCTTGTTGTTGCCCACGCAGTACGGCCAGCCGTAGAAGCCGGGCTTGTTGAGGATGTCCCATTCGACCGTGTTCTCCGGGCCACGGGTGGCGCTGGCGTTGCCGGCGTCAGGACCGTAGTTGGCCACGAGGAGCTTGTGGGTCTTGGGGTCGATCCCGATCCTGAACGGGTTGCGGAAGCCCATGCCGTAGATCTCGGGGCGGGTCTTCGCCGTGCCCGGCGGGAACAGGTTGCCGTCGGGGATGGTGTAGGTCCCGTCGGCCTCGGGGTGGATGCGCAGCACCTTGCCGCGCAGGTCGTTGGTGTTGGCGGCGGTGCCCTGGGCGTCCCAGGAGGAGCGGCCCGACTGCTCGTCGATCGGGGCGTAGCCGTCGGAGGCGAACGGGTTGGTGTTGTCGCCGTTGGCGAGCCACAGGTCGCCGGTGGCCTTGTCGAACACCATGCCGCCGCCGTGGTGGCAACATTCGGCCCGCTGGACGGGGATCTCCAGCAGTACCTTCTCGCTGGCCATGTCGATCGTCCTGTCGGCGTTCACGGTGAAGCGCGACAGCCGGTCGACGACCTTGGCCGTGGGCGAGTAGTAGAGGTACATCCAGTGGTTGTCGCCGAAGTGGGGGTCGAGGGCCATGCCGAGCAGGCCGCTCTCGTTGGCGGTGAAGACGTTGAGACGCCCGGTGCTCACGAGGCCGCCGTCCGGCTTGACTGCCTTGATGTCGCCCAGGCGGTCGATGTAGTAGACGGTCCCGTCACGGGCGACGTCCAGCATCATCGGGTTGGACGTGTTGTCGTCGAGCGTGACCTTCTCGAAGCTGCCGTCCAGGCTCGCCGAGCAGTCCGCGTCGACCACGCCAGCCGCCGTCTGGATGCCGCCGAGCAGCAGGTGCAGGAAGTTCGGTTCGGTGTAGCTCTCCTCGGTGTGCCCGAGCCCGGTGTACCAGGACCGGCCGCCGTCGTAGTCCTGGCACCACGTGTTGGGGTGGTCGGCCCCCATCGTGCTGCCCGTGTACGACGAGGCGTCCAGGGAGGTCAGGACGTGGACCGTGCCGCGCGGGTCGGTCTGGTAGTCGTACCACTCGTCCGTGCGGGACACCGTGGTGGGCAGCCCCTTGGTGGACGGGTGGTCCGGGTCCTCGATCTTGACCGTGGCCTGCTGCGGAGCCGGGTGCTGCTTGAAGTAGGCGCCGACCAGCTTGCCGTACCACGCCCAGTCGTACTCGGTGTCGGCCGCCGCGTGGACGCCGGCGTAGCCGCCCCCGCCCTCGATGTACTTCTCGAAGGCGGCCTGCTGGGTGGCGTCCAGCACGTCTCCGGTGGTCGAGAGGAAGATGACGACCTGGTAGTTCGCCAGGTTCGCCTCGGTGAAGGCGCCCGCGTCCTCGGTCGCGTCGACGGTGAAGTTGTGGTCCTGTCCGAGCTGTTTGATCGCGGCGATCCCGTTCGGGATCGACGAGTGGCGGAAGCCTGCGGTCTTGGAGAAGACCAATGCCTTGAAGGGCGGGTCCGCGGCCGCCGCCGCGACGCCTGGGGACACGATTCCGATGGATAAGGCGAGAAGGGCGGCAGCCACGAAGGCCAGCGCCTTTCTCATGGTCGGTGCGAACTTCCTGCGGGTCATCGCCCACCTTTCCCAGGGACTGCTGTGGATCCTTTGCGCTCCCCGCCTCGCGGCGGAGACCCCCGACTGCCTTTCCTCACGCGGGCGAACCGCGTAAGACCGTGTTGCCGGCGTAGTCGCCGCCGGCGGCGACCGCGGCAGCTGCCGCGGTGGTGGTGGTGGTGGCTTCAGTGGCCTCAACGGCGACGCCCGAGAGGTCGAGGCGGCCGCTCTGCCCGTAGAAGGCGACGGGATTGGCCCAGAGCACGGTGTCGACGTCCGCCTCGGAGAACCCGGCGGCGAGCATCGCGTCGCCGACGGCCCGGGTCTTCAACGGGTCGCTGCGGCCCCAGTCGGCCGCGGAGTTCACCAGGACCCGGTCGAGTCCGTGCTCCTTGAGGATCGTGACCATCCGGTCGACGTCCATCTTGGTGTCGGGATAGACGGAGAAGCCCATCCAGCAGCCGCTGTCGGCGACCATGCCGACCGTCATCTCGTTGAGGTGGTCGACGAGCACCCGCTCGGGCGGCAGGCCCGACTCGCGGACGACGTCGATGGTCCGCCGGGTTCCGGCGGCCTTGTCCCGGTGCGGGGTGTGCACGAGCACCGGCAGGCCGTGCTCGGCGGCCAGCGCGAGTTGGCGGGTCAGGGCCTCGTCCTCGGCCGGGGAGATCTCGTCGTAGCCCACCTCGCCGACCGCGACGACGCGGTCCTTGGCGAGGTAGCGCGGAAGGAGGTCCAGTACGCCCTGGAGGCGCGGGTCGTTGGCCTCCTTCGGGTTCAGCGCGATCGTGCAGTGGTGGACGATCCCGAACTGGGAGGCACGGTACGGCTCCCAGCCGAGGAGGCCGTCGAAGTAGTCCGCGAAGCTGGCGGGCGACGTGCGCGGCTGCCCCAGCCAGAAGGCCGGCTCCACGACGGCGCGGACTCCCGCCGCGTACATGCGCTCGTAGTCGTCGGTGGTCCGCGAGGTCATGTGGATGTGGGGGTCGAAGATGCGCATCAGCGTTCCTCCCCGATGAGGGCGTGGATCCTGGTCAGGAGAGTCGGGTGGCGTTCCAGCACCGGCCACACGTCCGGCGGCACCTCACGTCCCGCGAGCAGCCGCTCCTCGGCGAAGTCGGCCATCATCCTGGCCATCTCCCCGTCCGCGCGTCTGTCGAGCCCGGCCACCGCGGCGAGCGGCACGCCGATGAAGACGCACTTCAGCACCGCCTGCCGATAGGCGTGATCGGAGAGGTGACCGGCCGCGTACGGTCCCATCGCCGCCTGGACGAGCCTGGCGTCGTTGGTCCGCAGCGCGTCGCGCACGAGCGGCACCCCCGCGTCGCCGAGCCCGGAGTCGTGCTCGAGGGCGGGCAGCGATCTGAGCACGGCGAGCCGCTCGGCGGCGTCGCCGTGGGCGTAGAGCTCGAACAGGGTCTCCCCCAGCTGAGCGCCGGTCTGGGGCAGGGCGAGCAGCAGCCGCGCCCGGGCGGCCTCGTCGACGGTCCAGCCGGGGTCGCCCGGGACGGGCTCCCGGCCGCAGGCCCGGCCGGCCGCGGGAAACAGCGCGGCGAGTGTTCCGGCGTCCGCGCGGACCCGCTCCATGGCGGCCTCCAGCCAGCGGGCGCCTTCGTCGGTCAGGGGAATCTCCGGCACGTTCGAGGTCGTCATCCGTCCTCCCTCGGGGGTTCGAACAGGGGAGTCTCATGTGAGCCGTGGGCGTCGCGGAGGAACCGCAACGAGCGTTCGGCGATCGCGGGCCCCGCGTGGCTGTGCCGCGGCAGTTCGACGCTGACGAGGCCGCGGTAGCCCACCTCGTCCAGCGCCGCCAGGACCGGCGGGAAGTCGATCTCCCCCTCGCCGAACTCCAGGTGTTCGTGCACGCCGCGGCGCATGTCCTCGATCTGCACGTTCACCAGGTACGGCCCGGCGCGCCGCACGCTGTCGGGCACCGGATCGGGCTCCAGGCACCGGCAGTGCCCGATGTCCAGCGTCAGGCCGAGCCGGTCGGGCCTCCCGGCGAGCGTGTGCAGCCGCTCGAACCCGGCGACGTCCTCGACGAGCATTCCCGGCTCCGGCTCGAAGCCGAGCGTGACGTCGCGGGTCACCGCCTCGTCGAGCACGGCGGTGACGCCCGCGACGAGGTTGTCCCAGGCCTCCTCCAGCCCGACCTCGGGCGGGCGGATCCCGCTCCAGAAGGAGACGGCCTCCGCGCCGAGGTCCGCTCCGATCCGTATGGCGCGGCGGAGCAGGTCGACGCGGAGCTCCGCCTGTTCGGCGGGGTGGAGCAGGGTCGGATGGTGCTTGCGGAACGGGTCGAGCACATAGCGCCCGCCCGTCTCGATCACCACGGCGAGGCCGAGCTCCCCGAGCCGTTTGGCGACGTGGTCCACCTGGCGGACGATGTCGGGCGCGTAGGGGTCGAGGTGCCCCGCGTCCAGGGTGAGCGCGACGCCGTCATACCCCAGCTCGGCGAGCACGGCGAGCGCCTCGTCGAGGCGGTGGTTGGTGAAGCCGTTGGTCCCGTAGCCGAATCTCACGTCGGGGACACCTTCCTCGAGAGCCTCCTCGCGAGGGGGTGAGCCGCCACGAGGGCCGCCGCCACGACGAGCCGGCCGCGCCCGGCGGTGAGCGCGGCCTGCAGCGGCAGCAGCCCGAGGATGCTCTGGCCGACGGCCGCCCGGGTCCGCGCGGCGTCGGGCCGCCTGGCCGCGGCGATCTGCGCGCCGCCCACCAGCCCCGCGTAGGCGGCCGTCAGGCCGAACCCGGCCGCCCTGCGCGCGACGGCGCGCGTGGTGCCACCGGCCTTCGCGCCCGTGTTCGCGCCCGTGTTCTGGCTCGGGTTCGCTGCCGACCGGTGGACGTGGACGGCGGCCAGCCCGGTGGCCACGGCGGTGGCGGCGAGTGCCGTGGCCGAGCGGGCCGCCGATCCGCCCGTGACCTCGCCCCGGCTCAGGGCCGTGACCCCGTAGGTGTGCGCCGCGACGGCGCCGGCGGTGAGCAGAGCCGTGCCGGCTCCGTCCTGCGTTCCGCCGCCGGCCGCCCTGGCCGTACCGCCGAGGAGCACGTCGAGGCCGCGCGCCGCGGCCATCGCGAGCGGCCCGGCGGCGGTGTCCTTGAGCGCGAGGTCGTAGGCCCACACGACGGCGGCCAGCCCGGAGGCGACCCCGAGCGCCCGGCGCCCGCCCGCGCCCGCCGCGAGGGCGAGGCCCGCGCCCGTGAGCCCGGCCGCGAGGCCGAGCGCCTGCCCCGGCCGGACACGTCCGGAGGGTATGGGCCGCTCGGGTCTCTCCTCTGCGTCGAGGTCGCGGTCGGCGTAGTCGTTCAGCGCCATGCCGGCCCAGTAGAGGCAGACCGACGACAGCGCCAGTCCCGGGTTCACCGCTCCGCCCGCGGTCGTGTCACCGGGAACGGTGAGGGCCGCGGGGGCGCGGACGAGCTCGGCCAACGTGGCGAGGCCGGGCATGCCGACGCCGGGCATGCCGAGACTGGGCATCCCGAGGCCGGGCATGCCGAGGCCGGGCACGGCGACGCCGGGCGTCGCGCGAGAAGCCGGGCTCACGCCAGGTTCCCGGCCCAGGCGCGCAGCAGGTCGTACTGCACTTGGACGCGGTGCTCGTCGGTCGCGAGGGGGTCCTTGAAGAAGAAGCCGAGCTCCTCGACCGCACCGGCCCGGCCGCGCTCGTGCGCGCGGGCGATCAGCCGGGCGAGGTCGAGCACCAGCGGGGCGGCGAGCGCCGAGTCGCAGCCCTGCCACGTGAACTGCATGGACATGCGCACGCCGAGGAAGCCCTCGAAGGTGATGTGGTCCCAGGCGGTCTTCCAGTCGCCGAGGTGCGCCACGTGGTCGATGTGGGTCTGCCCCTCGACGGCGTGGCCGAGGATCGCGGGCAGCGCGCGCTCCTTGGAGATCTTCTTGCTCTCGCCCGCGGCGGGGTCGGCCAGGGTGGCGCCGTCTCCCCCGCCGAGCAGATTCGTCCCCGACCAGGAGCGGACGGCCAGGGCGCGGGCCGCGAACATGGGGGCGAGGGCCGTCTTGACCAGGGTCTCCCCCGTCTTGGCGTCCCGGCCGGCGTACGGCACGGCACGGGCGTTCGCCAGCTCGTCGAGCGCGGGCAGCCAGGCCCCGGTCGACGGCGTGAAGTCGATGTACGCGCAGCCGGCGCTGAGCGCGGCGTACGCGTAGAGGGAGCTCGGCGGCAGGACGGCGGCTCCGGGGGTCTCGAGCGCCTCGGTCAGCGTCTCCAGGTTCCGGTGGGCCGGGGCGGGGGCGACGGGCGGCTCGGTCGAGGCCACATGGATCACGACCACCCGCGCGAGGCCGAGACGGTCGCGGAAGTCGGTGATGTCGTCGATCAGCGCCTGTGCGAGCGCGGCCTGGGTCTGTCCTTCACGGGGGACCGCGTCCGTGATGCCGGGCCTGATCTCCGCGTCGGCCGTCTCCAGTTCGTGGCGGACCAGGTCGGCCAGCGGCGACGGGATGACCCCCGCCCTGGTCAGTTCCTCGGCCCTCTTCGGCAGCGGCGTGCTGGAGATGTCGTGCCCGCCGAAGACGAGCGCGTCGAGCGGCGGCAGTCCCGCCCTCGCGAAGTCCGTTCCCGCTGTCACGCAGCCGACGGGCGCCGCGAGCCCGGCGCGCAACGCCGCTGCTCCCGCGACGACCGTGGTGGCCACCGATCCTCTCGCACCTACCAGCCAGACACCGATCTTCATCGGTCACTCCCTTTTCCCTGAGCCGGTCGCCGACGATCCCGGCCGTTTTCCCTGGAGCCGCCCGGCGTGCGGCGGCCCTTGTCGCGAGTTCGGGGAGGGCGCCCGCCGCGACGCCTCAGACGGGCGTCGCGCGCGGGCACCACTCCAGGTGGGTCGTTATCGGGTGGTGGTCATCGGGTGGTGGTCATCGGGTGATGGTGAAGGTGTCGATGTCGAACAGGGAGCCGGACCCACCCGTGAAGGTGAGGAACAGCGACCCGGTCGCGTTGCCGGTCAGGTTGACGGTGACGGTCCGGAAGGTGTCCCAACTGCCGGTGTTGGTGACCGCCACGGAGCCCAGCACGGCGCCCGTCTGCGAACCCGAGCGGATCGTGATCGTCCCGCCCGCGCCCGCCGAGGAGTACTTCACCGCGAAGGTCTTCGCGTTCTGCGTGTTCACCTGCGAGTAGCCGGCCCAGTCGCCGTTGTCGATGAAGCCCATGGTCGTGCCGCCGCTCGCGCCGCTGTGGCCCGCGGGCTGCACGCCCGACTGCGAGGTGTACGCCTCGCCCTCGGTCGTGGTGCTCGTGGGCGGCGTCGTGGTGGTCCGGGAGATGGTGAGGGTGTCGATGTCGAACAGGGAGCCGGACCCACCCGTGAAGGTGAGGAACAGCGACCCGGACACGTTGCCGGTCAGGTTGGCGGTGACCGTCTGGAAGGTGTCCCAGCTCCCGGTGTTGGGAACCGTCACCGACCCGAGCACGGTGCCCGTCTGCGAACCCGAGCGGATCGTGATCGTCCCGCCCGCGCCGGCCGAGGAGACCTTCGCGGAGAAGGTCTTCGCGTTCTGCGTGTTCACCTGCGAGTAGCCCGCCCAGTCACCGTTGTCGATGTAGCCGAGCGTCGTGCCGCCGCTGGCACCGGCGTGGCCCGCGGGCTGCACGCCCGACTGCGAGGTGAACGCCTCGCCCTCGACCGTGGTCGTGTCGCCCGTGGGCGGCGGGGTGGTGGGCGGGTCGCAGTTGGCCTGCACCATGCCCGCCGCGTACCGGATGCCCCCGAGCAGCAGGTTGCGGTAGTTCGGGTCGGCGTACGACTCGATGGTGTGCCCGAGGCCCGTGTAGAACGAGCGGCCGGACGCCTGCGGGTGGCACCACGTGATGGGGTGGTCCCCGCTCATCTCGCCGCCCGAGTAGCTGGTCTCGTCCAGGCTCTGCAGCACGTGGACGGTGGACCGGGGGTTGGTGCGGTAGTTGTACCACTCGTCGGTCCGCGTCCACGTCGCGGCGAGGCCCGCCGTGGCGGGATGCGTGCGGTCCTCGTTCTTGACGACCGCCTGCTGGATCGCCGGGTGGCTCTTGAACCAGGCCCCGACCAGCTGGCCGTAGTAGGGCCAGTCGTACTCGGTGTCGGCCGCGGCGTGGACGCCGACGTAGCCGCCGCCGCCGTTGATGTAGTTGGTAAAGGCCGTCTGCTGGGTGGCGTTGAGTACGTCGCCCGTGGTGCTGAGGAAGACGACGGCCTTGAACTGCGCCAGGTTGGCGGCGGTGAACGCGTTGGCGTCCTCGGTGGCGGTGACGGTGAAGTTGTTGGCCGCGCCGAGGTCGCGGATCGTCTGGATGCCGGTGGGGATGGAGTCGTGCCGGAACCCGGCGGTCTTGCTGAAGACCAGCACCTGGTAGGCGGGGTCGGCCGCCTGGGCCGCGGTGGGCGCGAGCTGGCTCGCGATCAACGTGGCGGCGACCAGCGCCAGACCACGCCGCATGACGGTGCGCATGCCTGTCCTTTCCTGTACGGCTCGCCGGCGCGCGGGGGACGTGACGGGCACGTCGCCCCGCGCGCGGCCGCCTTCGCGGGGCGCCTGGCTAACGGGTGATGGTGAAGGTGTCGATGTCGAACAGGGAGCCGGACCCACCCGTGAAGGTGAGGAACAGCGAGCCCGTCGCCGATCCGGTCAATGTGGTGGAAACCGTCTGGAAGGTGTCCCAGCTGCCGGTGTTCGGAACCGCCACCGAACCGAGCACGGTGCCGGTCTGCGAACCCGAGCGGATCGTGATCGTCCCGCCGGCGCCGGCGGAGGAGATCTTGGCCGAGAAGGTCTTCGCCCCCTGGGTGTTCACCGTGGAGTAGCCCGCCCAGTCACCGTTGTCGATGTAACCGAGCGTCGTGCCGCCGCTCGCGCCGGCGTGACCCGCGGGCTGCACGCCCGACTGCGAGGTGTACGCCTCGCCCTCGGTGGTGGTGGGGGTGCCCCCGCCACTGGTGTTGAAGGTGTAGGCGTCCAGGTCGAACAGGTTCCCCTGGCCCGTCACCCCCTTGAACACCAGGTACAGCGTCTGGGTGCCGCCCGGCACGTTCGAGAGCGGGACGTTCACGTTGACGAAGGTGTCCCAGCTGCCGGTGTTCGCCACCGCCGCGGAGCCGAGGAGCGTGCCGGTCGCCGAACCCGTGCGGACCTCGATGGTGCCGCCGACGCCGCCGGAGGAGACCCGCGCGGTCATGCTGGTGGCCCCGGTCAGGGCGTACGGCGTGAAGGAGATCCAGTCGCCGTTGTCGGTGAAGCCGACCGTCTTGGCGCCTTCGGCGCCGGCGTGGTCGGCGAGCTGGATGCCCTGCATCGCGCCGTAGTGCTCGGCCTGGCGGTGCTTGGGCTGGAGGGTGCGGGCGCTGACCGAGGTCAGGCCGCCCTTGTCGGTGTAGGAGGCCTCGAAGACGCCGAAGATGTTCGCGGCGGCGTCGTGCTCACCGTCGGTCGGGGTCGTCAGCGTGCCGGAGCATCCGGTCTTCGACGTGATCTGGTGGCGGTGGTTGTCGTGGCCCAGGAAGTAGGTCACGGTCACCTTGCTGCAGTCGATCGTGCCGTCTTCGGGGTCGGAGACGGTGACCGTGTACGGCACCGTGTCGCCGAAGGCGAAGAGCGCTCCGTTGGCCGGCGTCGTCAGGTTGATCGTCGGCGCGGTGTTGCCCACGCTGACCACGAGGCTCGCCGTACCGGTCAGGCCCTGCGGATCCCGGACCGTCAGCGTCGGCGTGTAGGTGCCGTTCGCCGTGTAGGTCTTGGTGGGGTTGGCCGCGGTCGAGGTGGTGCCGTCGCCGAAGTTCCACGAGTACGTCAGCGCGCCGCCCTCGGGGTCGGAGCTGCCGGCCGAGGAGAAGTTCACGGTCAGCGGGTTGGCGCCCGAGGTCTTGTCCGCGGCCGCCTTGGCGATCGGGTTGCGGTTGGCGCCGCCGATGTACTCGATGCGCCACAGTGCCTGGTTGTTGCTGCCCGTACCGTAGTCGAGGACGTACAGCGCGCCGTCCGGGCCGAACGCCTGGTCCATGACCTGCGTTCCGCGCCAGGGAAAGGCGCCGATGTCACCGGGGGTGCCGTCGGACTTGACCTCGATGGCCTTGATCCACTGCCGGCCGTACTCTCCGGCGAAGAACCGGCCGTCGAGCGACTGCGGGAACTTCACGGCGGAGTTGAGCGAGGCGTTGTACCGGTAGACCGGGCCGCCCATGGGCGACTCGGAGCCGCTGCCGAAGTCCGCCGGGGAGCCGGCCTCACCGCCGTACCTGATCCAGGCGGGCTTGGCCGCGGGGAGCGTGGTCAGGCCGGTGTTGCGGAACGAGTTGTTCGTCGGGCCGCCCGCGCAGTTGTACTTGGCCTGCGAGGGGCCGCTCGGGAACGTGAACTCGTTGTAGGTCTCGGCCGTGGTGTTCGTGCCGGTGCAGTACGGCCAGCCGAAGTTGCCCGCCGAGGTGATCCGGTTGAACTCGACCTGGCCGCCCGGGCCGCGGTTCGCGTCGGGGCCGCCGGCGTCGGGACCGTAGTCGCCGAGGTAGACGATGCCCGTGGCCTTGTCGACCGACATGCGGAACGGGTTGCGGAAGCCCATGCCGTAGATCTCGGGGCGGGTCTTCGCCGTTCCGGGCGCGAAGAGGTTGCCGGACGGGATGGTGTAGGTCCCGTCGGCCTCCGGGTGGATCCGCAGCAGCTTGCCGCGCAGGTCGTTGGTGTTGGCCGAGGACCGCTGCGCGTCGAACTGCGGGTTGCGGTCGGTCCGCTCGTCGATGGGCGCGTACGCGTTCGACTCGAACGGATTGGTGTCGTCACCCGTGGTGAGGTACAGGTTCCCCTGGGCGTCGAAGTCGATGTCGCCGCCGACGTGGCAGCACTGCCCGCGGTCGTTGGGGACGACGAGCACGACCTTCTCGCTCGACAGGTTGAGCGTGTTGTCTGTGTTGAGGGTGAACCGCGACAGGTGCAGCTCGCCCTTCCACTGGTCGAACTGCGCCTGGGTGCCGTTGGTGGGGGCATCGCCGCCGGGCGTGCTCAGCGCGGGCGAGTAGTACAGGTAGATGAACCGGTTGGTGGCGAAGTTCGGGTCCGCCGCGACACCCTGGAGGCCCTCTTCGTCATGGGTGTAGACGTTGAGCTTGCCGGCCACCTTGGTGTTACCGGCCGCGTCGGTGACCCGGACCGTGCCGTCACGGGCGGTGTGCACCACCGTGCGGTCGGGGAGCACCGCGAGGGACATCGCCTCGCCGAGCTCGGCGCCGCCGACGGCCAGCTGGACCTGCTGGTAGTCGGAGGCGGGGATGACAGAGGCCTGGGCCGCCGGAGCCGTCGCCACGCTGGTTGCCAACACCAGCGACAACGCGGATAAGAGTGGGACCCACGGCCGAAGACGTGGAGACATGAGAGTCCTTTCCTGACCTAGGGGGGCTCAGTCAGGCAAGGCGCGCGCCGCCGCGCTTGTTGCCGGTTGTGCGGGTGGTGCTCATGCCGCTTCGTATCTGGAGGTGCCGACTCCAGCTGGGTGCAAATACCTCCTTAGGATTTGCAAGTCATATTCTCTGACCTGCAATGTTATGTGCGATCGGTGCCGAGCCGATCGCAGTCGGGTCATCCATGATGTGGTCGACCACCATGCTCGCGGCGCCGCGGGAGGCGGCGCCGAAACCTAGATTTGACGCCATGAATCGGCAGCGCGCCGCCGGCCCGGCGATGACGAGCTGCTCGAGCTGCGCCTGGGCCGGCGGGATGAGCTGCTCGGCGAGCCGCGCGAAGTAGCCGCCGATCACGATCACGCGCGGGTTGAAGAGGTTGGCCAGGATCGAGCCGCCGAGCCCGAGCCATCTGCCGACCTCCGCCACCGCGCCCATCGTCCGCTCGTCGCCGTCCGCGAGACCCCTCGCGATCTCCCTCACCCGTTCCTCGGGATCGGGGGTCGGCGCTGCGATGTGCCCTGTGTTCAGCCCTGTGTCCAGCCCCGTGTCCTGGCCGTACGCCTGGTCGGGGGTGGCCGAGCGGACCAGGGCGGCGAACCCGACCTTGGTCTCCCAGCACCCGACCCGGCCGCAACCGCAGCGGCTGCCACCGGGGTCGACGGGCAGGTGGCCGACCTCGCCGGAGAAGCCGTCGGCGCCGCGCAGCAGGCGGCCTCCGACGATGATGCCGCCGCCGACGCCGACCTCTCCCGTGAGGGAGACCATGTCGGACGTGCCGGCCGCGACGCCGGACGTGTACTCGGCGAGCGCGGCGAGGTTGGCGTCGTTGTCCACGCTGACGGGGATCGGCAGGCCGCCGAGCTCCTCGCGGAGGCGGTCGGCGAGGGGCAGGCCGTGCCAGTCGAGGTTGGGCGCGAACGCGACCACGCCCTCGCTGTCCACCAGGCCGGGCACTCCGACCACGATGCCGCCGGGAAACGCCCCGGCGCGCTTCATGTCGCCGATGACCCGCCGGGTGACCCGGCCGAGCTCCGCGAGCGACCGGTCGGGCCCCTGGCCCATGGCGTCGAAGCCGATCCGGCGTTCCACCAGGACGCGGCCGCTCAGGTCGGTGCCGTGGACCGCGATGTAGTCGACGTTGATCTCCATGCCGAGCGCGCCCACGTGCGAGCCGTCGAGGGCCACCGCGCGCCGGGGGCGGCCGATGGCTCCGGCCCGCTCCGTCCCGACCTCGCGGACCAGCCCGCGCTCGAGCAACTCGGCCATCAGGTTGGAGACGGTGGCCCGGTGCAGACCGGTCGAGTCGGCGATGTCCGCCCGGGAGCAGGACCCCTCCTCGCGCAGGTGGCGCAGCACGAGCGCGAGGTTGGCGCGCCGCAGGGAGGCGTGACCCAGCGGCTGGGCGAGACCGTTCGCCGAGCGCGTGGGAGATTGCCTCTGGGTCAACGCCGGACCGCCTTTGTATGTATCGAAGATTAATTAACGCGTTTATAACATGGGCATCACAGGCGTGCACCACGGCGGAAGGTAACGAATCCGCATCACGCGACTCGCCGTTCCGCGTTACCCAAGCGTTACGGAAGGCGAAGCGTTTCGACGCTTGCACGACCGTCAAAACCGCGCTTTTAATTCGACGAGCCATGCAAATTAATTCCGTCCGGCCACGCAAGTGGTCTGGTTCGGCATGCAATTTTCGCAAGGAGGTCTGCGTGCGGCGTGAGGGCACCTGGAACGGCGGCCCGGGCACCCCTCGGCGGGGTCCGGCCGATCAGGCCACCGTGCGCCGCTCCAACCTGGCCCTCGTGCTCAGGCACCTGAGAGAGCACGGCGCTCGATCCAGGTCGGCCGTCGCCGCGGAGACGGGACTGAACAAGACCACGGTGACCAGCCTCGCGAGCGAGCTGCTCGCCCGCGGCCTGATCAAGGAGACCGGTCCGCAGCACGCCGGGGCGGTCGGCCGTCCCGGGCTCGCGCTCGCCCTCGACGGTTCGGGGGTCGGCGCCCTCGGCCTGGAGGTGAACGTCGACTACATCGCGGCGTTCGCGACGGACCTCGCCGGGCGGGTGCTGCTCGACTGGCGGATCAGCTTCAACGCGATGAACAGCACTCCGGAACGTTCCCTCGAGGAGCTGGCCGGTGCGATCAGGCAGGCGGTCGACGAGCTCGCGCTGCTCGGGGTGCGGGTCGCCGGGATCACCGTCGCCGTCCCCGGGCTCATCGACACGACGACGGGCACGGTCGACGTCGCGCCCAACCTCGGGTGGTACGGCGTGCCCGTCGCGACCGTGCTCGAACGGGCAGACGTCTCGCGGGACGTGCCGGTCACCGTGGACAACGACGCCAACCTCGCCGCGCTCGCCGAGTTCACCAGCGGCGTCGCGGCCGGCACCCCCGACCTGGTCTATCTCACCGGAGAGGTGGGCATAGGCGGTGGCATCATCGCCGGCGGACGGCTGCTCGGCGGGGCGGACGGGTTCGCCGGGGAGGTGGGCCACGTCCCCGTGGACCCTTCGGGCGACCGGTGCGGCTGCGGGCGCATCGGCTGCTGGGAGACCAAGGTCGGCCTCGCCGTCCTGGTCCGGATGGTCACGCCCGACAACGCGTACGGCACGCACGACGGGATGGTCCGCGACCCGGAGGAACGCCTGTCGGAGATCGAGGCGAGGCAGGCGGCGGGCGATCCGCGGGTCACCGAGGCCGTCGCCGAGGTCGGCCGCTGGCTGGGCCGCGGCGCGGCCACGCTGGTCAACCTCTTCAACCCCCGTGTGATCGTCCTCGGCGGCTACTTCGCCCGGCTCGCCGACCAGCTCATCCCCGTGGCGCAGGCCGAACTCGAGCGATGGGGGGTGGCCGGGTCGATCGCCCGCTGCTCCTTCGTCGCGTCCGACTTCGGCTTCTGCGCCGCCTCGCGCGGCGCGGCGGGACTCGTCGTCGAGCGCGTCCTGTCCGACCCCACCACCGTCGACATCCGCGCCAGCGCGATGCCGGTCCCCCAGATGAGCACGGAAGGGAGCGCTGACCCGGTGTCCCACCGTGCGAAGCCGCCTCGCTGACCCCCAGTCCCCCGTCCGCCCGGCCGGGCCGAAACCCGATGACGGAGCCGTTCTCGCCGACCTCGGCTCCGTCACCGGCGGTGCCGCATCGAGCCCGGCCGGGCGGACGGGTCACCACTCCCTTCAGAACAGCTTCCACACAACCACAGAGCCACACAGCCAGACAGGATCCGAATCCAGGAGGCAACCCATGCCGGAGTCATCCCCCGACACGGCGCCGCTTCTCCTCATGCGCGGGATCGTCAAGCAGTTCCCCGGCGTCCGCGCGCTCGACGGCGTCGACCTCGACGTGCGCGCCGGAGAGGTGCACTGCCTGCTCGGGCAGAACGGCGCGGGCAAGTCCACTCTGATCAAGATCCTCGCCGGCGCGCACCAGCCGGACGAGGGCTCCATCACCCTGGCCGGCGAGGAGGTGCGGCTGGCGACTCCGATCGCGGCCATCCGGCTCGGCATCTCGACCATCTACCAGGAGCTCGACCTGGTCGACGGGCTCAGCGTCGCGGAGAACATCTACCTGGGTCACGAGCTGGCGCGGTTCGGCTTCACCCGTACGGCGCAGGCGTCCAAGGCGGTCCGCGAACTCCTGGCCCGGCTGGGCCACCCGGAGATCCGGCCCACGACCGAGGTGGGGGCGTTGTCCCCGGCAGCCAAGCAGGTCGTGAGCATGGCGCGGGCGCTCTCGCACGAGACCCGGCTGATCATCATGGACGAGCCGTCCGCCGCGCTCGCGCAGGACGAGGTGACCAACCTCTTCCGCATCATCCGCGAGCTCACCGCGCAGGGCGTGGCCGTCGTCTACATCTCCCACCGGCTGGAGGAGATCCGCGAGATCGGCGACCGGGTCACCGTGCTCAAGGACGGCCGCACGGTCGCGGTCGGCCTGCCCGCGAGGGAGACCTCGACCTCGAAGATCGTCTCGCTGATGACCGGCAGGAACGTCGAGTACGTGTTCCCGCCCCGGCGCGAGCCCGGCAGCCACGACGGCAGCCCGGAGGTGTTGCGGGTGGAGGGCCTGACCGTCCCCGGCCGGGTGCGGGACGTGTCCTTCTCCGTGCGCGCCGGCGAGATCGTCGGCCTGGCCGGGCTGGTCGGCTCGGGCCGCTCCGAGATCATCGAGGCGGTGTACGGCGCCCGCCGCGCCACCGGCCAGGTCATCCTCGACGGGCAGCCGGTGCGCTCCGGCAGCCCGACCCGTGCCGTACGGCTCGGCATGGGACTCGCTCCCGAGGAGCGCAAGGCCCAGGCCCTGCTGCTCGACCAGAGCGTCGCCCGCAACATCACGCTCGGCGCGCTGAGCAGGTATTCGCGGTTCGGCTGGCTGGACCGGGGCCGCGAGATGGCCGACGCGCGAAAGCACGCGGAGGCCCTCGGCATCCGCCCGCCGGATCCCCGGCGGGCCATCAGGACGCTGTCGGGCGGAAACCAGCAGAAGGCCGTGCTCGCGCGCTGGCTGGTCGACGGCCGCAAGCTGCTCCTGCTCGACGAGCCCACCCGCGGCGTCGACGTGGGCGCCCGAGCGGAGCTCTACGCGGTGATCCGGCGGCTGGCCGACGAGGGCGTCGGGGTGCTGCTGGTCTCCAGCGAGGTGCCCGAGGTGCTCGGGCTTGCCGACCGCGTTCTGGTCATCAAGGAAGGCTCGATCATCCACGAGTCCGGCGCCGGGGAGCTGGACGAACACGCAGTACTCGACATGATCATGGAAGGGAGCCTCGCATGAGCGAGCCCCGCGTACCTTCGGTCGCCGAGCCGTCGCCGGCGCACGTCCCCGGCGGCCCGGTCAACGGCGACGGCGGGCTGCTCGCCCGTCTCTCCGGGATTCCGCATC
>NZ_BOOP01000058.1 GCF_016863295.1 Planotetraspora phitsanulokensis | reverse complement strand
CACTGCCGGCCCGATGCCGATGCCGGCAGGCTCGATCATGCCGCCGCGCGGGAAGACGACGAAGGAGAGGAAGCAGGCCGTGATGTCAGCGCATCTTGGCTGCTTCGCTGCGCAGCCTTTCCCCCTTGGCATGGGCCTGATCCCGCAGCGCCACCTGGAAGTCCTCCATACGCTGGCGCAACCCGTCGTCCGACGCGGCGAGAATCCGCACCGCGAGCAGTCCCGCGTTGCGCGCGCCTCCGATGGCCACGGTGGCCACGGGCACTCCGGCGGGCATCTGCACGATCGACAGAAGGGAGTCCATGCCGTCCAGATATTTGAGCGGCACGGGAACGCCGATGACCGGCAGAGGCGTAACCGAGGCGAGCATGCCCGGCAGGTGGGCGGCTCCCCCGGCACCTGCGATGATCACCTTGATTCCCCGGGAAGCCGCGCGCGTGCCGTACTCGATCATTTCGGCGGGCATCCGGTGGGCCGAGACGACATCGGCCTCGAAGGGCACGCCGAACTCCGCGAGGGCCTCGGCCGCCAGCTTCATCACCGGCCAGTCCGAGTCGCTTCCCATGACAATGCCCACCTGGGCCCGGGACTCGTCAGCCGCCTTGTCAGCGGGGCGGGAGTCAGTCATCAGCCGGTCCTTTCAGGCAGTCGGCGGCGTGCCACGCCCGGGCGCGGACGGCGGCCAGGTCGGTTCCCAGAGCGGTCACATGCCCGATCTTGCGGCCGGGCCTTACATCCTTGCCGTAGAAGTGAATCTTGATTCCGGGATCGTTCGCCAGCACGTGCTCGTACCGGGAGAAGACGTTCGGGTCGGAGCCGCCCAGCAGGTTGACCATGACCACGACGGGCGCGGCGAGCGACGGCGAGCCCAACGGCAGGTTGAGCACGGCCCGCAGGTGCTGCTCGAACTGGGAGGTCCTCGCGCCCTCGATCGTCCAGTGCCCGCTGTTGTGCGGCCGCATCGCGAGCTCGTTGACGACCAGACCCGACTTGGTGGCGAACATCTCGACCGCGAGCAGGCCGGTGACGCCCAGCTCCCGAGCGATCTTGAGCGCGAAGTGCTGCGCGGCCGCGGCGTCCTCCTCGCTCAGGCCGGGCGCGGGGGCGATGACCTCCACACAGATGCCGTCCTTCTGCACGGTCTCCACGACCGGATAGCTGACCCCCTGCCCGTGCGGAGACCGGGCGACGAGCACGGCCAGTTCCCGCTCGAACGGCACGAAGGCCTCGGCGAGCAGCGCCACACCCGACTCCAGCGGCTCACGGGCCTCGTCGATGGAGGAACAGACCCACACGCCCCGGCCGTCATATCCGCCACGGACCGCCTTCAGCACCACCGGCCACCCATGCGCCTCCGCGAAAGCCTCGACATCCGCGGCACTCGACACGGGCGTCCACGCCGGGCACGGGACCCCGATCGCGGTCAGCCGCTCGCGCATGACGGCCTTGTCCTGGGCGTGGATCAGTGCGTCGGCCCCCGGGTGTACGGCGAAGCCCTCCCCGAGGAGCGCCCGGATGTGCTCGGTCGGCACGTGTTCATGGTCGAACGTGACGGCGTCGCAGCCCTTGGCGAACTCCCGCAGATCCGCGAGATCGCGATAGTCCCCCAGCCGCGTGTCGACGATGACCTTGGCGGCGCTCTCGTCACGCGAGTTGGCCAGCACGCGCAGGTCGACACCGAGCGCGATCGCGGCCTGCTGGGTCATCCGGGCGAGTTGCCCCGCGCCCACCACGCCGACGATCGGGGCGCTCGGACCTCCGACGGGAACGACCGCCTTGCCCGTCGTGGCGCCGGCGAGACTCGGAGCGGGTACGCCGTCCGCGGCAGCGGGTACGGCCTCATGACCTGATTGGGGAACGTTCGGGCTGTTCACGACATGTCAGCCTACCGATTCCCCACTTGTACGGCTCCCGCGCCCCGACGATCTACTCCAGGGTCTGCTCCGGGTGTTCTACTCCGGGTGTTCTACTCCGGGTGTTCTACTCCGTGGCGTCAGGGGTGACGCCTGCCAGGGACCGGCGCATGGCGACCGTGGTCATCTCGTTGTCCTTGGAAACCTCGGTGGCGAGCATCAGGAGCTCGGTCCCGGTGATCGCGGCCGGGTCGGTCTCCCCGGTGTACGCGCGCACGTCCGCGTCGCCGTACCGGGGATGGGCGAGCGAGGAGCGCCCGGAGCCGGGCCGCTGGGAGTAGACGACTCTGAGCGCGTGGAACACCAGGGCGCCGCCGTCGGCCAGGACCAGCGAGTACGCCTGACCTTCCAGCTGGACGTCGACCGACAGTCGATCAGGCCGGACCTTGGCCGGCGCCTGGAGCAGCTCCGGCAGAAGATCCCGCATCCGGTCTCCGGACGAGAACTTCACGCCGCTGACTCCGGCGGGGTCGGTCAGGAAGGCGACGTACCGGGTCGGGACGAGCCTCGCCTGTACGGCGATGCCGGGGTCGCCGTCGGCCGACTTGCTGTCCACGTCGAACTTGGGCGTCTTTCCGACGACGGGGATCGGGCCGGCTCCCAGCCGCCACCGTCCCTCGGCCTGGACATAGACGAAGAAGGTCGGTTCGGGATCGCGGGCCAGCGCGGCGAACCACGCACCTCCCTCGGCGTCATCCGCGGAGCCGCCGGGAAGCAGGTATTCGACGTCGCCGTACTCCCCGAGATCGAGGCCCTTCCCGCCGTCCTTCGCGGCCTCACACGCGTGCTCGGCGAGCGCGGCCTCCGCCCAGGTCGTCAGGGACGCCACCGTGTCGCAGTCGTGCCCCTTCCATGCCTTCCTGAGTTCGCCGAGCGTGGCGAAAGCGCGTTCGGCCTCGGCCTTCGTGGCCGCGACGGCGGAAGCCCCGTCGGAATCGCCGCCCCGGGAGCCGGGCGTCTGGCCGAATGTCTCGTTCCCACAGCCCGCGAGCACGATGAGCGCGAAGCTGAGAGCCGTGATTCTGCGTAGCACGGTGGGGGCCACCTCTCCAGAACACGCAGATTCCAGAACAAAGTGATCCTGCTCGGGCGAGAGCGTAGTATGTGCTGCCCCCGCTTATGGCTTATAGATGGATATTTTCTGAAATGTTCTTGCCAGCGGCGGGGAAACGCCAGGTGACGAACACGCTCAGGTGGGGACCATCCCCCTGCGAGGACTCGTACCGGTAGCCTTGGATGACTTCGCCACCGATCAGGAAGGACTGTGCGGGACGTGCAGTTTCTCCGACGTGTCTACGAGCGGTTCGCCACGCTCCTGCACGAGCTGCTGAAGTTCGGCATCGTGGGCGCCGTCGCCTTCGTCATCGACTTCGGCGGCACCAACCTCTTCCGCTTCGGCATCGGCCTCGGCCCGCTGACCTCCAAGGTCCTCGCCACCGTCATCGCCGCCACCTTCGCCTACCTGGGCAACCGCTTCTGGACCTACCGGCACCGGGAGCAGAGCGGGCTCGCCCGGGAGTACGTCCTGTTCTTCGTGCTCAACGGAGTCGGTCTGCTGCCCCCGCTGATCGTGATCGGCTTCGTGACCTACTCCCTGGGACTGCACAGCCCGGTGGCCTACAACCTCGCCCAGATCTTCGGCACGATCCTCGGCACGTTGTTCCGGTTCTGGTCGTACAAGAGGTGGGTCTTCCTGGCGGCTCCCGCCCAGCCCCCGGTCGAGGACCTCGCCCCTCAGGCGGGACCGCTCACCACCCGGTGACGCCCGTGGTCGCGGGCGTGCCTCAAGAAGATCGCAAAGGTCGCCGGCCGTGGTTTGACCAGTTCGAGGCGACCGCCGTCGGCGGCGACCAGGGCCCTCGCCAAGGTCAGCCCCAGCCCGGTTCCCCCGCCCCCGCTGACGCTCCGTTCGAACACCTTGGTCCCCAGGTCCTCCGGGATGCCCAGCCCTTCGTCGGCCACCTCGATCACCACCGACATCCCCGTGCTGGACGTGTTGATCGTCAGTGATCCGTCGCCGTGCTTGAGGGAGTTCTCCAGCAGGGTGGACAGCACCTGGCTCAGGCCGCCGGTGGTCCCGAGCGCGCTGAGGCCACGATCCCCCGCGAGCACGAGCGAACGTTGCGCCCGCCGGAACGCGGGCTCCCACTCGGTGATCTGCTGTTCGACGACGTCGTCCACGTCGATCGGCCCCGCCTGCGCGTGGCGCTGACGCCGGGCGGCGGCGAGAAGCTCGTCGATGACCGCGGTGAGCCGCTCGACCTGCACGATCGCGGCCTCACCCTCTTCACGGACGATCGCGGGCTCGCCGGCGGCGCCGACGATCTCCTCCAGGCGCATGGTCAACCCGGTGAGAGGCGTGCGCAGCTGATGGGAGGCGTCCGTGGCGAAGTCACGCTCTCTCGACAGCAGGTCGGAGATCCGCAGCGCGCTGCGATCGAGGACCTCCGCGACCAGATCGAGCTCCGGCACGCCGTAGCGGTGCCGGCTGGGCCGCGCGTCGCCTGACCCCAACCGCTCCGCGATCTTGGTCAGTTCTTGGAGCGGCAGGGTCAGGCGGCGCGACGTCACGGAGGCGAGCCCTACGGCCGCCCCGAGTGCGATGATCGCGAGCGCGATCGTCAGCACCAGCCGCGCGTGGATGTCCTTCTCGATCTGGGCCGAGTCTCGGCCGATCCGGACGTAGCCGTTCTCGGAACGGGCCTCCTCGGTCATCTCGCGGCCGGCCGGTGGCGGAGTACCGACCACCAGCAGCGGGTTGCCCCGGACGAACACCTGTATGTACCGGTCCGGGTAGTTCTTCCCCAACCGGTTGGGATCGATGGTCTGGTCCTGGCTGACGGAGTACTCCACCCCGATGAGTAACCGATTGGCCTCGGCTCTCAACTCCCGGGCGGCCTCGTCGTTGATCAACCGGACGACGACCACGGCAAGCGGCACGCCTAACAGCAGGACGGCGATGACCGCAACGAGCAGCATCGAGGAGAGCAGGCGCCGGCGCACGTGCTAGCTCCTCCCCAACAGACCCGCCACGCGGGTCTACTCGCGCTCGAAACGGAAGCCGACCCCTCGGACGGTCGTGATGTACCGAGGCTTGGCGGCGTCATCTCCCAACTTGCGTCGCAGCCATGAGATGTGCATGTCGAGTGTCTTCGTGGACCCCCACCAGTTGGTGTCCCACACCTCGCGCATGATCTGCTCGCGGGTGACGACCTTCCCGGCGTCCCGTACGAGGACGCGGAGCAGGTCGAACTCCTTGGTGGTCAGGTGTAGTTCCTTGTCTCCCATCCACGCCCGGCGCGAGTCGGCGTCGATGCGGACGCCCTGCACGACCGGGGTCTCGGAGGTTCCGCGCCGGAGCAGCGCCCGCACGCGGGCGAGCAGTTCGGCGAGGCGGAACGGCTTGGTCACGTAGTCGTCGGCTCCGGCATCGAGGCCGACGACGGTGTCGACTTCGTCGACACGCGCGGTGAGGATCAGCACCGGAGTGCCGTGTCCCTCCGCTCTAATGCGGCGAGCAACCTCAAGCCCGTCCATCTCGGGCAGGCCGAGGTCGAGAACTATCAGGTCGACGCCCCCCGACAGGGCCCTTTCGAGGGCCTGCGGGCCATCCGGGCTCACCTCTACCTGATAGCCCTCCCGGCGCAAAGCGCGCGCCAGCGGCTCGGATATCGAGGTGTCATCCTCGGCGAGAAGTACGCAGGTCATGGAGCGATCGTAGGACCTTAGGCGATCGTTTCCCGGCTACAGCGCGCAGTTTGACTTGTCGTTGACCCATCAATTGACCTGGGCAAACACTGATAAATCTGGGATAGTCAACACGCAAGGGCCGCAACGATCCGGGCATGGCTCCGCTATCGGGTCCCGACGCACGGCTCCAGCGCGCCGGCGTACGACAGACAAACAACGCCCGCCGGAGAGGATCCGGCGGGCGTTGCTTGACACGCTGAAGCGGAAACGATCGGCATCGGGGTACGGCCCCGCGCTCCGCGGCGCCTCAGAAGTACCCCTGCAGGTACCTCGAAGCGCTTCAGGAGGAGGGCGACGGCGGCTCGGCGTAACGAGCCAGATAGAGCTTCTCGCCCAGGCTCTCCATGAGACCGAGCTCGGTCTCCAGGTAGTCGATGTGGTGCTCCTCGTCCGCCAGGATCGCCTCGAAGATGTTCGCCGAGGTGATGTCGCCCCGCTCGCGCATCAGCGCGATCCCCGGACGAAGCCGCTCCACCACGCCGATCTCGAGTTCAAGGTCGGCCTGGATCTGCTCCCGGACGGTCTGCCCGATGTGAAGCGTGTTGAGCTTCTGATAGTTGGGCAGCCCATCCAGGAAGATGATCCGGTCGGTCAGCACCTCGGCGTGGCGCATCTCGTCGATGGACTCGTGCCGGGTGAAGGCGGCCAGCTTCGTGTATCCCCAGTGCTCCTGCATCTTGGCGTGCAGGAAGTACTGGTTGATGGCGGTGAGCTCGGAGGTGAGCTGCTCGTTGAGCAGCGCGATGATCTCCCTGTCGCCCTGCATGACGCCTCACGATCTATGCGACGGTGACGAGGTCCTCAGACCGTTTCAGCATCGCACAGATCTTTCGGACGCATGACGCGCAGTCACCTCCGGCACCCGTCGTGTCTCTGACCTGCTTCGCGCTCGTCGCACCAGCGGCGATGCACTCATGAACCTCGTTTTCGGTCACGGCGCGGCAGATGCAGACGTACACGATGATGCGAGGCCTTCCGGGGAACGGGGCGTAAGGTTAGGCACACCTAAGGTAGCCCACTACGGTAAGGCTTGCCTATGTGATAGCAATCACAGATCGCTCTGGGGGAACTCGACCACGGATCGGAGCACCTCACCACGCTCCATCTTGGCGAAGGCGTCCTCGACCTGGTCGATCGAGATCGTCTCCGACACGAAGCCCTCGAGGTTCAGCCTGCCCTGCAGGTACAGGTCGATCAGCATCGGGAAGTCCCTGCTCGGCAGGCAGTCGCCGTACCAGGAGGACTTGAGCGAGCCGCCGCGCCCGAAGACGTCCAAGAGGGGCAGTTCGAGCTGCATCTCGGGGGTGGGGACGCCGACGAGGACGACGGTCCCCGCGAGGTCCCTGGCGTAGAAGGCCTGCTTGTAGGTCTCCGGGCGGCCGACCGCCTCGATCACGACGTCGGCCCCGTTGCCGCCGGTGAGCTCGCGGATCGCCTCGACCGGGTCGGTCGAGCGGGAGTTGACCGTGTGCGTGGCGCCGAAGCTGCGGGCCCATTCGAGCTTCCGGTCGTCGACGTCGACCGCGATGATCTTCCCCGCTCCAGCGACGCTGGCCCCGAGGATCGCGGCGTCGCCCACCCCGCCGCAGCCGATGACCGCGACGGAGTCTCCCCGCGTCACGCCGCCGGTGTTGATCGCCGCGCCCAGCCCGGCCATCACGCCGCAGCCGAGCAACCCGGCGACGGCCGGCCTGGCGGCCGGGTCGACCTTCGTGCACTGCCCGGACGCGACCAGCGTCTTGGCCGCGAACGCCCCGATGCCCAGCGCCGGGCTCAGGACGGTGCCGTCCGCCAGCGTCATCTTCTGCGTGGCGTTGTGGGTGTTGAAGCAGTACCAGGGGCGGCCACGCAGACATGCCCGGCATGCGCCGCACACCGCGCGCCAGTTGAGGATCACGTAGTCGCCCGGCTCGACATCCGTGACGCCCGCCCCGACGGCCTCCACCACTCCGGCCGCCTCGTGCCCGAGCAGGAACGGGAAGTCGTCGTTGATGCCGCCCTCGCGGTAGTGGAGGTCCGTGTGGCAGACGCCGCAGGCCTGCACGTTCACCACGGCCTCGCCGGGTCCCGGGTCCGGTACGTGGATGGTCTCCAGCGTCACCGGCTCGCCCTTGCCCCGTGCCACCACGCCCTGCACCTCGTACGGCATGCGCACCTCACCCTTCAGTTTCCGGCCCGTGAGCCTCGTTCGTACCGTGCTTAGTCTCCTTGTCCCGCTCGCCGGAGTACATAGGGCTGGACAACCCCGAGGCCGCGCACAGGTCGGCGGCGGATCTTCAGCAGCTCGATGCCGGGCACGTCGCCGAGAGTCCCGGCCATGCCGTCGTCGACGAGGATCGTCCCCGGCCTGGCCACCGCCGTCAGGCGCGCCGCCAGGTTGACCGTCGTGCCGAAGACGTCGCCCATCATGGGCAGCACCGGCCCGCAGGCCAGGCCGATCCGCAGGTCGGGCCCGCCCTCGTCGAGCCTCAGCTCGTCGATCAGGTCGAGGGCGATGAGGGCGGCCGTCGCCGGCTCGTCGGCGGTGAACAGGACCTCGTCGCCGAGCGTCTTCACCAGCCGACCGCCGTGGGCGGCGATGACGTCCGAGGTCCGCACTTCGAAGCCCTCGAGCAGGTCGGCCAGAGCCATCTCGTCGAGTTCCCTGGAGACCTTGGTGAACGCCACCAGGTCCGCGAATCCGACGGCCAGCGTCAGACGCGACGGCAACGCGTCGTCGCCGACGGTCGGCGAGATCAGGCGGCTGACCACGGCGGCGAGCTGGGACCGCCAGACGTGGACCAGCGTCTGCTCGAAATCGGGCAGCAGTGCGCGCGCCGTCTCCATCACGCGGACGAAGTCCGCGTCGCTGGGGGGAACCTGCGGGTCCAGCGTCCCGATCATGATCTCGGCCTGCCACTGGGCCAGCCGGGCCGTGGTGCGGCCCACGGCCCTGGCCATCCGGATGACGGTCTGCTCGTCGAGGACGCCCGTGTCGATCAGGAACCGGATCCGCCGGAGCGCGCCGAGGTCGGCGGCGGTGAAGGCGACCGCGTCGTCTCCGAGCGAGGCGAAACCCAGCGCCCGCCAGATGCGCCCCGCCAGTTCCTGCGGGACATCCGCCGCCTCGGCTATCTGCCGGCGCGTGTAGGTGGGCGCCGGGCCGAGAAACAGGCGCTGGACATCGTCGGCGCTAGGCCGTCCTCCGGTCTCCACGTCTCCCCCAAGCCGCCGTAGACCTTCGCTCCCGGGCGGTCGCCGCCGCCCGAGACCGACTTCGCCTCACTTACCGTCGATGTTCCCGTCGGAGGCGTCCTCCACCAGGCGGAACAGCTCCTGCCGTACCGTCTGGATCTTGGGAATGTCCTTGTAGTCGATCTCCCCCTTCTCCGAGGCCGACTCGACGCGCAAGGTCCCGCATCCCAGGATGCGCTCCAGGAAGCGCTGGTCCGAACTGACACTGTTGACCTTGGCCAGCGGGATGTCGTCGTCGGCCTTGTTCAGGATGCCGGTGCTGATCGCGAAACGGTGCGACGTGAGCGTGTAGGAGGTCGTCTTCCACTTGAGGTAGGGGATGAACGACCACCACGTGAGCAGCCCGACGGCGACGACCGCGACGGCGATGCGCGCGATGCCCGAGTACTCATAGTCACTCGGGATGAAGTAGATCGCGACGCTCGAAACCGCCACGACGAGAATGAGAGCGAGGAACGGCACGATCAGCCGCTTCCAGTGAGGATGGAACGAGTGAACGACTCGCTCCCCCTCGGTCAGATAGTGATCCGCGAGACCCATGGCGCAAATCGTGACACGTTCGCCCTGGGTTTGCATGTCCACTCGCCAGAGGTTCGCCTACGCGCCTTCTATGCGACGGACATGGACGACGTCACCGGCGCTGAGCGAGTGTTCCTGCCCCTTCGACCGGACCAGGAGATGGCCCGCCTGGTCCACCCCGACGGCCTGCCCGACCAGCACACGTTCGCCGGGGAGCTCCACGCGCACCTCCTGCCCGACCGTGCCCGAGCAGGCGAGGTACGCCGCCCGCAGCCCGCAGGCGTCGGCGTCGCCGTCCGCGTCGGCCCACTCCCGGTAGTGCGTCTCGATCTCGCGCAGGATCTCCCGGAGCAGTGGGTCGCGGTCGGCGTGAACCGCTCCCTCGAGCGTGAGCGAGGTGGCCCGGTCGACCGGCAGCTCCTGCTGCCTGGTGGACACGTTGAGGCCCATCCCCACGATCACGGCGGAGTCCACGCGCTCGGCGAGGATCCCGGCGAGCTTGCGCTCACCGACGAGCAGGTCGTTCGGCCACTTCAGCCGGACGTCCACCTTCGCGAGGCGCCGTATGGCCGAGGCGGCCGCGACCCCCACCAGCAACGAGAGCCAGCCCTGCCGGGTGGGCGGCACCTCCGGCCGCAGCAGGACGGAGAACGTGAGCCCGGACCTCGGGGGCGCGGTCCACACGCGCCCGAGCCGGCCGCGCCCGGCGAACTGGGACTCCGCGACGAGCACTGTGCCCTCACGGCCCCCCTCGCGGACGGCTTTGGCCAGGTCGGCGTTGGTGGATCCCGTCCGCTCGACGACGGTGACGGCCGACCACAACGATCCTGGACGCACCAGAGCATGCTGGAGCGCCGCTTCGGACAGTGGCGGCCGGTCGAGATCGGCATATGGCGAGTCCGGCACATGCCCAGGTTAACGGGCCGCGCTCCGTGGATCCGCCCGGTCCGCCACCTGGGCGTAATCTGGGCGGCATGGACCCCACGATCACCCCCCACCCTGGGGGTGATCATGCACAGGTTCGGGGATGTGCCCCCTGACCGGCTCCAACCTTCACCGTGATCATACACAGACCCTCTGACCAGCCCGAACGCACGTCGTGATCATGCACAAGTTCCCGCGACGCCCCTCCGAACAGCGAAGAAGCGATTCGTGATCATGCAAACGGACGAGAGCCGTACAAACAGACCCGGACCCGTCACGCGGATCCGTGTGCGCGAGGTCTCCGGCACCTCCGTACGCGACCGGCGTGACGACCTCGCCACCGAGGAACCTCTGGAGATCCGGCTGCTCGCGGGTGGCGAGAGCCGTACGGTGGCGATCACGATGCGCACGCCCGGCGCGGACTTCGAGCTCGCCGCGGGATTCCTGCACGGCGAGGGGATCCTCGGCCCCGGCGACATCGGGGCGATCGGCTACTGCACCGACGAGGACCTGACGCCGGAGGAGCGCTACAACACTGTCACCGTACGGCTCAACTCATCGACGATGCCTGACATTTCCGCACTTGAGCGTCATTTCATGACGTCCAGCGCGTGCGGAGTGTGCGGGAGCGCCAGCCTCGACGCACTGCGCGACCGCTGCTCGCCGCTCGACTCCGGCGCGAGGATCGAGGTCTCCCCCGAGATCCTGTACGGCCTGCCGTCGATGTTGAGGAAGGCCCAGGGCGTGTTCGGCAGGACGGGCGGGCTGCACGCGGCGGGCCTGTTCACGCCCGACGGGTCGCTGGTCGCGGCCCGGGAGGACGTGGGGCGGCACAACGCGGTCGACAAGCTGGTGGGGTGGTCCCTCATGACGGACAGGCTGCCGCTCGACCGGCACGTCCTGCTGGTGAGCGGGCGCGCGAGCTACGAGATCATGCAGAAGGCCCTCGCGGCGGGCGTCCAGATCGTCTGCGCGGTCTCGGCGCCGTCGTCGCTGGCCGTGGACCTGGGACGCGACTTCGGCATGACCCTGGTCGGCTTCCTCCGCGACGAACGGTTCAACATCTACTCCGGTGCGGAGCGCATCACCACCTGACCGCATTATCACCACGGGGATCGGAGCAGGCCAGTGGGCCTGCTCCCGAACCCGTGCATGATCACGCGCAAAAGCCAAAGTCAGCCGGTGTTCTGGAGGCCGGCGGCCACTCCGTTGACGCTCAGCAGCAGAAGGGTCGACAGGCGTTCCCGCTCGGCCTCGGACAGGTCGCCGTCGGCTCGCAGCGCCGACAGCGCCCGCAACTGCAGGTGGCTGAGGGCGTCCACATAGGGGTCGCGCAGCTGGACGGCCCTCGAGAGCACCCGCCGGTTCTCCAGCAGCCTGCTGTGGCCGGTGACCTCCAGCACGAGCCTCCTGGTCAGGTCGTACTCTCCCAGGACCTGCTCGACGAAGTCGTCGCGTCCGCCCAGGGCGAGGTAGCGCGAGGCGATGGCGCGGTCGGTCTTGGCCAGCGACATCTCCGCGTTGTCGAGCAGCGAGGCGAACAGGGGCCACTCCTGGTACGCCGCGCGCAGCTCGTCCGGCCCGGATTCCGACACGACGGCGTCGAGGCCGCTGCCGAGGCCGTACCAGCCGGGCAGGTTGACCCGGGTCTGGGCCCAGGCGAACACCCACGGGATGGCCCGCAGGTCGTCGAGCGAACGCGGGGCGCCGAGGCCACGGCGGGCGGGACGCGAGCCGAGCCGGAGCGAGCCGATCTCCTCCAACGGGCTGACCAGGGCGAACCATTCCGGGAAGCCCGCGGCCTCCGTCAGCGACCGGTACGCCGCCTCCGACGAGCGGGCGACCTGGTCGGCCAGACCGCGGAACTTGGCCGCCGCGGCGGCGTTGCTCGACTCCACGGCGGTCGTCGAGGCCAGCAGGACCGCGTTGGTCACCTGCTCGATGTGCCGCCTGGCGATCGCCGAGTGCCCGTAACGGGCGAAGATGACCTCGCCCTGCTCGGTGACCTTGAACCGGCCGGACACCGACCCGGGCGCCTGGGCGAGCACGGCGCGGTTGGCCGGGCCGCCGCCCCGGCCGAGAGCGCCGCCCCGGCCGTGGAAAAGCGTCAGGCGGACGTCGTTCCTCGCCGCCCAGGCGGTGAGCGCGGCCTGGGCGTCGTAGAGGCGCAGGGTCGCGGCGGCGGGACCTAGTTCTTTGGCCGAGTCCGAGTACCCCAGCATGACCTCGAGGCGCCGCCCGTTGGCGGCGAGCCGCGCGCGCACCGGCTCGAGCGACAACATGCCGTCGAGCACGGCCGAGGAGTTGTCCAGGTCCTCGCCCGACTCGAACAGCGGCACGACGTCCAGCACGGGGGCGCGGTCGCCGAGAGCGTGCCGGGCCAGCGCGTGGACGGCGGCGATGTCGTCGGCCGACCGGGTGAACGACACGACGTACCGGGGGCACGCGGTCACGCCGAAGCGCTCCTGGATCCAGCCGATGACCCTGATCGTGGCCAGGACCTCTTCCGTACGCTCGGAGAGCCTGCCCTCGGCGATCTCCTTCAGCGCCGCCGCGTGGACCTCGGAGTGCTGGCGCACCTCCAGCTCGGCGAGGTGGAACCCGAAGGTCTCCACCTGCCAGATCAGGTGCTGCAGCTCGCCGAAGGCCTGCCGTACGGCGCCGCCTTCCCGCAGGGACTCCTGCGCCAGCCGGAGCTCGGCGAGCAGCTCGGACGGGGACCGGTAGGCGAGGTCCAGGTCACGGCGGCGGGTGGCCGCGATCCGCGCGGCGACGAAGACCAGCCACTGCCGGTGCGGCTCCTGCGGGGAGCGCGTCGCCATCTCCGACACGACCTCGGGATGGTCGTCCTCGGCCTGCGACAGCGCGGCGCTCAGCGCGGCCGACGGCGGCGTGTAGAGAGCCGAGGCGGTCAGTGTCCGCCCGATCCGGGTCGCCGCGTTCTCCAGCGCGGTGAGCACGTGCTCGGCCTGGATGAGGACGGCCTCGCGGGTCACCTTGGCGGTCACGTTGGGGTTGCCGTCGCGGTCACCGCCGATCCAGCTCCCGTAACGGATGTACGGCCTGGCCTTCGGCTCGCGCGTGCCCGTACCCGGGGCCAGGGCGGCGTCGAGCGACCGGTAGATCTGCGGCACCGTGCGGAACAGGGTCTCGTCGAACGCGGCCATCGCCGTGCGGACCTCGTCGAGCGGGTCCAGCTTCGTGGACCGCAGTTGCGAGGTCCGCCACAGGATGTCGATCTCCTCGAGCAGGCGCCTGTGGGCCTCCTCCCGCTCCCCCGCTCCGACACCCGGCGCGTTGTAGTGGTCGAGCTCGGTGCTGATCCGCTGGATCGCCGTCACCACTGCGCGGCGGCGGGCCTCGGTCGGGTGGGCCGTCAGCACCGGGCGGAACTCCAGGCCGTCGATCAGCTCGGTCAGCCGGTCGTCGCCGCGCAGTTCCTGTACGGCTTCCGCCAGCGACTCGCGCAACGGGACGTCGTCCCGGTCACGCTGCCGCAGGATGCGGATGCGGTAGTGCTCCTCCGCCAGGTTGGCGAGGTGGAAGTAACAGGTGAACGCCCGGGCAATGTGGACGGCCCGCTCGATCGGCCATTCGGCCACGAGTGCGGCGACTTCGTCGGCGGTGGTCTCGCGGCGGCGGGCGGCGATGACGGCCTTGCGCAGTCGTTCGACGTCGGCGAGCAGGCCGGGACCGCCGTGTTCGGCGATCACCTGGCCCAGCAGTCCGCCGAGGAGGCGAACGTCGGCGCGGAGCTCGTCCGGCATCTCCGCGACGGCGTCATGTCGTTCGGCAGGGGCGATGGCGGCCATGCTTCGAAGGCTAGCGAATGGGGACTGATCGCCCGAGACCGGTCTCACCCATTGGACTAGACCACTGCTCCGCGCTTCAGGTCGTCAGCCCGTCCGCGAGACCGCGGCCAGGATGGAGGGCAGCCGGGCGAACCCCACCATGCCGGCCACCTTCCGGCCCGCCCAGGCCACGAGCAGCCCGTACGGCACGGCGAGCACGCCCACCCACGCGATGCCCAGCAGGACCGGCAGCACGATGGGCAGCGCGAGCGTGCCGGTCATGAGGAACCCGAGGCTGGAGGAGGCGAAGGCGAGGGCGCCCTGACCGGGCGCGGCCCCGCTGAACGCGTTGAGCCGCTCGGGCATGGTGTAGGGCAGGATCACGCTCGCCACCGCTCCCACGCCGAGCGCGACGCCCAGAAGGCCCCAGGCGGTGAGAGCGGCCGGCACGGCCCAGGCGGCGTTCCCGGCCAGCAAGGCGGCGGCGACCGAGATCACGCCGAGCACCGGCACCGCGATGACGGCCATCGCGAGGTGCCGTCCAGCCAGGTCGGTGCGCAGGTCGCGGTCCGAGGAGAACGCCACGGCGTTCATCCACAGTGACCGGCCGTCGATGCCGAAGGAGTTGCACGCCTGTATGCCGATCAGCAGGGCGGCCAGGCAGGCGGGGCCGGCGGCGGAGTAGAGCCCCGCCGGGCCGGCGTTGCCGCTGAGGGTGAACATGATGATCCCGCTCACCACCACCGCGGTGAGCCAGGCGACTCGTCCGCGCGGCTCTCTCCGGGCGTACTTCAGCTCCTTGGCGACGACTCCGCCCAGCTGACCCTGCGGGAGGAACCGGTCGATCCACGATCGGCGGACGGTGCCGCCGCCCTGGTTGGACGCGTCCGGCGTGACGAGGGCCCGCCGGAGGACGACGATCCACAACCAGGCCAGGAGCGCCACCACGCCGGCGAGCACGACCAGCTCGGCGACGCCGACGAGGCCGCCGTCGGCGATCGCGTGAGCCGCGAGGCCGGGCGGCGCCCAGCGCAGCACCTCGCCGGTGGAGGAGAGCAGGGTGCTCAGATCGCCGGGGAGGCCACGGTTGAGGAGCAGGTTGGGCAGTTGCGACAGCAGCACGACCCCGACGGCCGCCACCGCGAGGACGTCGCGGCCGCGCCGGCTGCGCAGCGCCCCGGACAGTGCGGTGGTGACCACCCGCGAGGCGACCAGGCAGAGGGCGAACTGGAGCACCACGGCGACCAGGCCGATCAGCACACCGCCCACTCCGCCCGCCAGTCCGACCACGCCTCCGGCCAGGACGACGAGCGACGCCAGCGGCCACGGACCGGTCGCCGACGCGGCGAACATGCCGACCGTGAGCTGCCGGGTGGTGAGCGGGAACAGCGCGAGCCGCGAGGGGTCGAGCGTCTCGTCGACCCCGAAGATCATCAGCGGTACGAGCACCCATCCCACCGTGAACGCCGTGAAGAGCACGATGCCCACGTTCAGCGCCGTGTCCGGGGCGGCCAGCCGTACGAGGCTGAAGAGCGTGAACCCGCCCAGCGCGCACCCGATCGCGGCGAGGACGGAGAAGATGAAACCGACCTGCTTGGCGACGTCGCCCCTGAGGTTCCCCAGGATGAGCCGGAGTTTCAGCCGCACGAACAAGGTCGTCATCGCGGCGTCCCCGCCGAGCCGAGCCACGACAGCCCCTCGTCCCCGTTGCCCCGGGCGCCGACGAGGTCGAGGAACGCCTCGTTCAGGGTCTGCTCGCCGCGCACCTCGCTCAACGGGCCCTGCGCGACGATGTGGCCGCGGCTCATCACCGAGACCCAGTCGCAGAGCCGTTCGACCAGGTCCATGACGTGGCTGGAGAAGATCACGGTCGACCCCGACTCGGTGTACCTGCGCAGGACGTCGGTCAGGGTGTTGGCCGACACCGGGTCGACCCCCTCGAACGGTTCGTCGAGGAACAGCACGCCGGGGTTGTGCAGCAGCGCGGCGGCGAGGCCGATCTTCTTGCGCATGCCGGTCGAGTAGTCGATGACGAGCTTGTCCTGCGACTCGACCAGGTCCATGACCCGCAGCAGTTCGTCGGCGCGCTGCCCGGTCTCGTCGAGCGGGATGCCCCGCAGGCGGCCGCTGTAGAGCAGCAACTCACGGCCGGACAGCCGCTCGAACAGCCGCAGGCCCTCCGGCAGCACGCCGATGTGCGCCTTCACGTTGACCGGATCGGTCCACACGTTGTGGCCGTCGATCTCGATCATGCCGCCGTCGGGGCGGAGCAGGCCGGTGATCATGCTGAGCGTCGTGGTCTTCCCCGCGCCGTTGGGACCGACGAGGCCGGCGAAGCTGCCCCTCGGCACGACCAGGTCCACACCCCCGACCGCCACCTGTTGCCCGAACCTCTTGAACAACCCCTGCGTCCGAACCGCTTCGACCATGACCACACTCTGCCATTCCGCGCCTTGTACGGCTTTCGCGCCAGTTAACGATCCGAGATCATGCAGGGGTTCCTCCGTCAGCGCCACGGTTTCCCGGATCGGGGGCGTGCCGAGTTTCGATGCGCGGATCAGGCGGAATGGCTCCGAACGGCACTCCACGCCCCCGTCGCGGACAGGTGTCACATGCTGGTTACCCTGTCGGGCATAACTGCGGGCGAGCCCGGCGTGGTATGCGAATCGACCGCGAGGATCGAACGACCCCGCAGCGGACGAGGGCTGGAGAGCGACCATGAGGACGGGGCGACCCGGACGAGGAGAGTGCGACCGATGACTGCCGAGCGAGCTCACGAGGTCGACATCCACACGACGGCCGGAAAGATCGCCGACCTGGAGCGGCGCCTGAGCGAGGCCGCCCACGCCGGTTCCGCGCGAGCGGTCGAGAAGCAGCACGCCAAGGGCAAGATGACGGCCCGCGAGCGGCTGGTCGCCTTCCTCGACGAGGGCTCGTTCGTGGAGTTCGACGAACTGGCCCGGCACCGGTCGACCAGCTTCGGCCTCGAGCAGGAGCGTCCGTACGGCGACGGCGTGGTCACCGGGCACGGCACGGTGGACGGGCGCCCGGTCGCGGTGTTCGCGCAGGACTTCACCGTGTTCGGCGGATCACTCGGCGAGGTCTTCGGCGAGAAGATCGTCAAGGTCATGGACCACGCACTGAAGACGGGCTGCCCGGTGGTCGGGATCAACGACTCGGGCGGCGCGCGGATCCAGGAGGGCGTGGTCTCCCTCGGCCTCTACGCCGAGATCTTCAAGAGGAACGTGCACGCCTCGGGCGTGATCCCGCAGATCTCTCTGATCATGGGTCCGTGCGCGGGCGGGGCCGTCTACTCCCCGGCCCTGACCGACTTCGTCCTGATGGTTCAGGAGAAGTCCCACATGTTCATCACCGGGCCGGACGTGATCAAGACGGTCACCGGCGAGGAGGTGACGTTCGAGGAGCTGGGGGGCGCACACACGCACAACTCCAAGTCCGGGGTGGCCCACTACGAGGCGACCGACGAGGACGACTGCCTCGACTTCGCCAGGGCGCTGCTGTCCTACCTGCCCTCGAACAACATGGACGAGGCCCCCGCGTACGACGCCGAGGCGGCGCTGGAGACGACCGCCGACGACCGGGAACTCGACACCCTCATCCCCGACTCGGCCAACCAGCCCTACGACATGCAGACGGTCATCCGGCACGTCCTGGACGACGGGGAGTTCCTGGAGATCCACGCCGGCTTCGCCCCGAACATCGTGGTCGGCTTCGGCCGGGTCGAAGGTCATTCGGTGGGGGTGGTCGCCAACCAGCCGATGAGTTTCGCCGGGACTCTCGACATCGCGGCTTCGGAGAAAGCGGCTCGGTTCGTTCGCACATGCGATGCCTTCAACATCCCTGTGTTGACATTTGTTGATGTGCCTGGATTTCTTCCTGGGACCGACCAGGAATGGAATGGCATCATTCGCCGGGGCGCGAAACTCCTCTACGCGTATGCCGAAGCGACGGTCCCGTTGGTCACGGTCATCACCCGCAAGGCGTACGGCGGGGCCTACGACGTCATGGGCTCCAAGCACCTCGGCGCCGACGTCAATCTCGCCTGGCCCACCGCGCAGATCGCGGTGATGGGCGCCCAGGGCGCGGTCAACATCCTCTACCGGCGGGAACTCGCGGCGTCCGACGATCCCGACGCCGCCCGCGCCCGGCTCGTCGGCGAGTACGAGGACACGCTGGCCAACCCCTACCTCGCGGCCGAGCGCGGTTACGTCGACGCGGTCATCCGGCCCTCGGACACCCGGGTCCAGGTCGTCAGGGCACTGCGCGCACTGCGCAACAAGCGGGCCACGCTGCCCCCGAAGAAGCATGGGAACATCCCGCTATGAGCGAGCCGGAGCCGTACCTCAGGATCGTGCGCGGCGACGCGACCACCGAGGAGATCGCGGCGCTCGTCGCCGCGTTGTCTCTGCGGACCGTCGCCGAGGCGAAAGCCGTACCTCCGGTGAATAACTGGAGGAATCCGGCCCATCGGATGCGCCGGGCGCTGTCCCATGGAACAGGGGCATGGCGGGCGGCCTTCCGGCCCGGCCACAGATGATCAACACACGATTAGATCAGTCGAACAGGGTGTCAACTGACCCAAGAGTTGGGACTATCTAGAAAGTGGGGGAATATAGTCAGCCGATCAACTAGTGACGAGTCCTGGAGGACACCAATGGCCGTCCCGGACTTCAACGCACACGGCATGACCGCAAAGTATGCCGTTCTTGTAGACGTGGGTTACCTCTATGCGGCAGCGGGCGAAGTCCTCCTGGGAGCGAAGGAGCGCAAGGAGTACCGCGTGGCGGCGGATGAGCTCATCCAGTCGCTGCAGAAACACGCTCTTGAACGCATTCCAGGCGAACTGCTCCGTGTTTACTGGTACGACGCGGCCCGTGACCGCGTCCCCACCGTCGACCAGCGTGTGATCGCCCAGCTTCCCTGGGTGAAGGTGCGACTGGGCAACCTGAACGCGCGTGGCCAGCAGAAGGGCGTGGACGCGCAGATCCGCAGCGACCTCGAGGCGTTGGCCCGCCACCACGCGGTGAGCGACACCGTGCTGATCGCCGGTGACGAGGACATGGTGCCGGCCGTGGAGGCCGCGCAGGCCTACGGCGTGCGGATCCACCTCTGGGGGGTCGAGCCGCCCTTCGGCACCAACCAGGCCGAGCGCCTGGTCTGGGAGTCGGACACGGTGGAGATCCTCAGCGCGGACTTCCTGCGTCCCTATTTCAACCGTGCTCCCGTTCCCGTGCCCGTCACCCCTGCCCCGTCGCCGGCGCAGGTCTTCGCCGGCCGTACGGTCAAACCGGTGCCGAAGGCGCCGGCCGGCCAGGTGGCGAAGCTCGGCCCCGGCAGGCCGCACGTCGAGGAGGTCGGCGAGCACGTCGCGCAGAAGTGGATCCTCACCCGAGGGCGCGACAACATCCGCGACCTGCTTCCCGGGCCGATCCTGCCCACGGTCATCGACACCGAGTTGCTGATCGAGGCGGAGAAGGAGCTCGGCCATTCGCTGCGGCCCTATCCCGAGGCCAGGGTCTGGCTGAGGGACGGGTTCTGGGCCAGGGTCTACCGCGAGTTCGACCTCGGCGTCGGCGTCTCCAGCAAGTAGCCGCCCACCGGGCGAGGTCCGATTTCCGCCGGTGAGTGATTGCCGACGGCGCATAACGTCGTAGGCGTGACCACGAAACAGCTCGACTTCGACGCGTGCTATCTGGCGGTCTCCGCGCGGGACGCCCGGTTCGACGGGCGCTTCTACACCGCGGTCACCTCGACCGGGATCTACTGCCGGCCGATCTGCCCCGCCCGGACGCCCGCGAGGAAGAACGTGCGGTTCTACCGGCACGCGGCGACCGCCGAGGCCGCCGGCTTCCGGCCCTGCCGCCGCTGCCGGCCCGAGCTCAGCCCCGGCGATCCCGGCTGGGACGTGCGCGCCGACCTCGTCGGCCGGGCCCTGCGGCTGATCGACGACGGGGCGGCCGACGAACGGGGCGTGGCGGGACTCGCCCAGCGGTTGCACGTGACCGAGCGCCATCTGCTGCGCCTGTTCGTCGCCGAGCTGGGCACCGGCCCGCTCGCCGTCGCCCGGACCCGCAGGCTGCTGCTCGCCAAACAGCTCCTCACCGAGACGCCGCTGCCGATCACCGACGTGGCGTTCGCGGCGGGCTTCGGCAGCGTCCGGCAGTTCAACGCGGCCATGAAGGAGTCGTACGGCTTCGCGCCCGGAGAGCTCAGGAAGGCCGCGGGGCCACTGGCGGCCGCGCGCAACCCGTCTGCGATCACGACCGGGCTCACCCTCCGGCTGGCCTATCGGCGGCCCTACGACGCACAGGCCATGCTCGGCTTCCTCGCCGCGCGCGCGATCCCGGGTGTCGAGAGCGTCACCCGGTCGGGACCGGACGGCGGAGCCGCTCGGATCACCGGCTTCACCCGGACCGTCCCCGGCGGCCGCATCACGCTGACGCCCGCTGACGACCACATCAGGCTCACCGTGCGAACCGGTGACACCAGGCACCTCACCAGGATCGTGTCCCGCTGCCGCAGGCTGCTCGACCTGGACGCCGACCCCGAGGCGATCACCGCCATCCTCGGCTCGACCGACCTCGCCCCGCTTGTCGAGAGACGTCCGGGACTGCGGGTGCCCGGCGCGTTCGACGGCTTCGAACTGGCGGTCCGGGCGGTGGTCGGGCAGCAGATCTCGGTCGCAGGCGCCAGGACCATGCTCGGCCGCGTCGCCGCCCGCGCGGGAAGCCCCGCCGTACCCGACACCCTGCCCGAGACCGTGCCCGACGCCCTGACCGGCACCGACACGCCCGCCGAGCCCGCGCTGCTGTTCCCGACGGCGGAGCAGCTGGCCGGGGCCGACCTCACGGGGCTCGGGCTCACCGGCCGCACGATCGCCACGCTGAAGAGCCTGGCGGTCGCCGTGATCGACCAGGACATCGATCTCGACGGCGCCGAGGACCCGGCCGACACCACGGCCAGGCTGCTCGAGATCCCCGGCATCGGCCCCTGGACCGCCGGGTACGTCGCTCTTCGCTCACTCGGCGATCCGGACGCCTGGCCGGAAGGCGACCTCGGCCTCACGAGGGCCATGACGAGGTTGCGCATCCCGGCCGGACAGGTCGAGCGGTGGCGTCCCTGGCGTGCCTACGCCGCCGTCCAGCTGTGGGCGGCCGACGCGGCCTGACGGACGCCACCCCGATTTCAGTCGCGGCGGACTGTGCTCTGGACTTCGCCGACGGCGACACCGCGCTCCACCGTGACCTCCACGGGGACGAAGGTGAGCCCGATGCCGGCCGTACTGGTCCCAGCGACGTTCCAGACGGTCGTCACCGTGAGCCGGTAGGGGCGGTGCAGATCGGCCGAGGAGCGCAGCCATTTGACGCCGCACGTGAAGCCGCCGCTCTGGTCCCGCTGCCCGGTCGTGCCGCACGCGTTCGCGATCTCCGCGCGGTCCCTGCCGCCGGGTTCGGTGTCGGGATCGGAGCCGACCTCGGTCCGGTCCAGCGTCGCCGTCACCGTGGCCGACATGACCCCCGGAAGGGTGGCCGTCACCGAGCGGGTGGTCGCGCCGATCCCGTCGAGCCAGACCCACGTGGGCAAGTTCACGTAGCTCTTCGCGTCGGGGTTCAGGTTGATCGTGGGCTCCGGCACGGTCAGCGCCGCGCGCGCGATCTGCAGCAGTTCCTGAGCCGTGATCCCCCCGGGCGGCGTCGTGCCCTGCGGCACCCAGAGCGCCCCCTCGAGCCCGGCCCAGCAGGACATCCCGCCGGGGTCGGCCGAGTTGTACGCGGGACTCCACCATCTCCCGGGCTGGCCGACCTTGTCCTTGTACTGCTTGAGGAACTCCTCGTACTGCTCCTCCGTGGCGCCGGGATTGGTGTGGAACCACATGGCTCTCACGTCCTCCTGGCTCTGGAGCATCTCCTCGGCGGACTTGCCGGGCTCGTACCAGCACGGCCGGGGGACCCGGTAGCCGTCGGCCCTGCCGCCGAGGCCGTTGCCGGACAGCACGATGCTGGAGTCCTGCAGCGTCACGCCTGCCGACCGGCCGTCCTGCCACCCCCCGCCCTGCGGACCGCCGGGATCGTCCACGGCCGCCACCGTCAGCGACGCGCCGGCCAGCAGGGACAGCAGCAGGGATCGTCCGCGCCTGGTTCGCTCCATGCTCATCGGACGCACTCCTTCGCGCGCTCGTCGGGATAGGAGGCGTGCCGGAACAGCATGATGCGCCATGTGCCGTCATCACCCTGTCGTACGGCCGCGACCTGGAAATACGTCGATCGTGGCGGCTTGGTCCACGCGGGCTGGGCGGAGACGGGGGTGCCCGACCGGTTGGTGACCCGCACGCCGGACTCGTCCACGCACGCGTCGATCTGGGCACCGTGCCCGTCGACGGACGCCACGCGCAACGAGTAGAGCTTGGCCAGACCCCGCGCCGACCACTTGCCGGCCGTGAACCCGCGCACCCACGAGTAGGCGTCACGGGCGGCGGCGTCCTCGACCGAGTCGAGGTAGGACTTGTCCTTGCCCAGGCTGCCGACCGCCCGCCAGCGCGCGGCGTAGTAGTCGGCGAACGCCTTGACGATGGAGGTGTGCGAGGCGTCCAGCCCCGACGGCCACTCGGTCTGCACCTTCAACCCGGGGCCTGCGGCCACCGTCTCCGGGCCCGGCGGCCTCGCCGCCTCCGTCCCGGCCGCAGTCTCCCCCGCGACGGCGCCTGAGGGAGTGAATTCGCGCTCGCGCGGTGATCCCCCGCAGGCCGCCAGCAACGCGCAGACCGACACGACGGCGACGGTCCTGCGTCGCCGGCATGATCCGGGGAGGGCACGCAATGTCGGGCTCCGATCAGGCGAGACGGGGGGTTCTGAGAGCGGGACGGGCGTCGCGGCTCCAGGCCGGGAGGAGCTCCTCGATGAGCGCCTCCGTCTCCGGGGCCATGCCGCCGCCGTACGGGTGGGAGGCCGCGCGCCGGTGGAGGCCGTCGACCACCACCCGGAGCTGAGCCTGGTCGCCGCTTCCGTGCGCGGCCCGCAACAGGTCACGCCACAGGCTTTCGTCGTCGGCGGCGAGGAGCAGTCCGGCTCTCGCCGCCGCCACCGCCGCCTGCGGGTCGCCCTGGGCCAGCCGGATCGCGCACAGCGTGTGAGCGGCGTCGGCCACCCGCGCGGTCACGTCGTACTCCAGGGAATCGGCCGCCAGCCAGGCGTACCTGTTGCCCGGCCTGCCGTTCAGCAGGGGCCCGCGCACGAGGGCCAGGGCCTTGTCGAGCAACGCGGCCCGCGCGTCGTCGGACCGTCCCGCGTCGGCGAGCTCGCCCGCCCTGCGGACCAGCGACTGGAACAGCTGCCAGTCCGTACGGACCTCCGGCCCGAGGCGGAGTCTGCCGGAGTTGTCGAGGAAGAGATGCGGCCTGCCCTCGGCGTCCTTTCCGAGCCATTCGGCCACGCGTGCGATCGTGGCGTCCCGGACGGACGGCTGAACGCCGCGGGGCCACAACACGCCGCCGAGGACGACGGGATGCACGCCGGACCTGTGGGTGGCCAGGTAGACGACCAGTTCCTGGGCAAGCGCGGCCCGGCCCTCCTCGAGCTGGTTGACCGGGCTTATCTCGATCGGGCCGAGGAGACGCACCTCGATCGACGGCGGATCGTCCTGCGCGTCCTCGATCGGCTCGTGGCCGCTGAGCGGCTCGCCCTCGGTCTGCCGTGCCGTGCGGAAGAGGCGGATCACGGCGTCGTAATGCCTGCGGGGCAGCAGGTGGGCGTCGACGTCGAAGCCGAGGGCGTCGATCCGCGCCCTGCCGTCCTCGGTGATCTCCCAGTTCCACGTCGCATGCGCGACCTCTCCTGCGAGCACGAATCCGCCGGCCGCACGCATGTCCTTGCCCAGGATCGCCAGACGGCGGGCCTCGTCCTCGTCGGGCCGGATGGCCGACAGCAGGTAGTGGGGCGTCCACGCCGGGTCGGCCACCCGCCCGTGGATGCGGCCTCTCAGGACGTCCTCGCCCCGTTGGAAGCGCTCCTCGAACTCGGGCAGCACCTCGGCCAGGCTTCCCACCGCGCGGACGCGGTCGGGCGCGAGCTCCGTCAACTCCTCGCCGAACCCGACGAGCGTGATCCGCATGTCGTCGGACCACCGGTTGGTGGCCAGCTCCACCGCGAGGGCGGACAGTCCCGCGACCGTGTGCGCCCCGGTCATGCCGACCACGCCGCGCGCCGCCTCCAGGTCGATCAGCACGCGGCCGTCGTCGCCGGCGCCCAGCGACACGAGCCCCGGGTACGGAGCGGGGACTCCGGCCAGGGCGCTCTCGTCGATCCTGCGACCTTCGTGTGCGGGCAACCGCCATACCTGGCCACCGTCGCACGCCTCCCAGGGCTCGGGGGCGTCGTCGTCGGCGGGCTGGATCCACAGGTCGAGCCCGCGGGCCGACAGGTGCACGGCGTAGATGGTCGGCGGGCGCCTGGCCGCCTCGGCGAGGAGCCTGCCCAGCAGGCGCAGGCCGATGTCGAGCATGCGGCTGCCCGGGGTGTCCGCGCCCAGGCGGATCGCGACCTCGGCGCTGGCCGCGTCGCCGCGCGGCCGGGCGATTCTGCGGCCGGACACGCGCCGCCACAGCTGCTCCCTCCGGCGCCTGCCGAGCAGGGCGAGAAGGCCGGCGGAGGCCAGCGTCGCCCCACCGAGGTAGTCGATGAGATCCAGCCCGGCGGCGGAGTCCTCGGGATCGGCCACAGGCGCCTTGCCCACCGTGGCGCCCGCGCTCTGGGACGCGGCGGGTGCGGGCCGGCTCGAGGCCGCGGCGGACGGGGTGGCGGCAGCCGGAGAGACCGGCGTGGCGGGGGCTGACGCGGCGGCTGTCGAAGGCGCGGGTGTCGACGGAGCGGGTGTCGAAGGCGCGGGTGTCGACGGGGCAGTCGCGGACGGCGTGGCTGTGACCTCCGCGGAAGGGGTCACCTTCGGCATCGCGGGCGGCGGGAGCACGATCTCGGGCTTCCCCTGGCCCGGCGTACCGGCCACCGTGCCGGTCCCAGTTCCGGGCCGGGCGGACTCGTCAGGAGTCGAGGCCGGCTCGGGTGTGTCGGCCTTGTCGACCTTGTTAGCCCCATCCGCCTTGTCGACCGTGCCCGCCTTGTCCGTCTTGTCAGCCTTTTCGACCTCGTCGGTCTTGTCGGCGCGTGATCCGTTGTATTCGGCGAGGATCTCCGAGCGGTCGTCGTCGGCCGATACGACGTGCACGTGACGGGCGTCGTCCGGCATGTCGAGGACCCAGCCGGGCCGGATCAGGTCGGCCATGCGCAGCCTGCTGCCGTCGGGCTGCACCTTGTGCTCGTTGAGCCGGTAGATCTCGTGGTAGCGCCGCCCGTCACCCAGGCACTTGTCGGCGATCTCCCACAGGCTCTCGTGATGCCGGCCGTGAGGCGGCTGGACGACGTAGACCTTCTTGACCTCGCGTGCCTGCACGGTCGCCGACGCCGGTATGACGTCGAGGGCGACCGGTGCGGACAGGGCCACCGTCTGAGGGCTGATCGGTGCGGGGGCGCCCATGCGCACGACGGGCGCGGCCACCACGGTCGCGGTGAACAGCAACAGCACCGCGGACACCAGACGGTTGGCGAGCGCCTGGGTGCCTCCGGACAGGGGGACGCGGGCGGGCAGTCCGACCCTTCTGATCCCCGCGTACACCTCGACGATCAGGCAGAACACCAGCTGGAGCCAGGCGAGCCAGACCAGGACGAGGAGGATCGCGATGATCGTCTCCGGCCCGAGCCGCCTCGTGAACAGATCGGCGTGGAGCAGTTCGCTGGGCAGCGGCGGCCCGGCCAGGGTGAGCAGCGCGTACGGCACGCCCCCGACGAGGACCACGAGGACCAGCAGCGCCCCGAGCCCGGCGAAGACGTCACGGACCGTACGGCGGGGCGCGATGCGAGCGGAGCGGCGGCTCCGCCACTGCTCCGGCGGGCGCCGCGGGCCTGGCCCTCTGGGCGCCGGCGGCCGCGGCGAAGCACCCGATCCGCGTGGCCGCGGCGGAGGGCCGGCCGACTGCGGCCAGCCGCCTCCCACGGGCCGCCCGCGTTCGCGGACCTCCTCGGAGCCGTCGTGGGGGGCCATGCCGAGCCCCGGGGGCGGCCGGCGGCCCGGCGGTGTGGGCTTGTGGGACACCCGTCATCCCTCCCCGGGGTCGTCGTCCGATGGGCGGCCTGTCGCCGCCGTGTCGCTCATCAGGCACCCTCATCCGGAGCGGCGATGGCACTGCCTTCCATGTCGTAGGAGTCGAAGCCGAGCATGGACAGGAAGACGGTGTCCCAGTGGGCGGAGACCACGACCGTCACCTCGGTCGGCGTCGGCGAGCAGTCGTCCATCTCCACCCCCTCGGTCGCCTGCGCGTCCACGATCTGCTGCGCCTTCCCGCAGACGACGTCGTCGTCGCCCACGATCCTCACCTGGCCCGTGTTCCTCAGCAGCGCGACGTCGATCTGGTCGGCCGCGCCCCGGGCGGCCTGTTCGGCGATGTCGGCGGCCTTGAGCCGGGCGTTGATGGCCGCCCCGCCGTCGACCAGCAGCCCGGCCAGGAGGATGACCGCGAGCGAGAAGATCACCACGAACACCGACATCGAGCCGCGATCACGGGCGGGCCTGTGAGGAGAGGTCATTCCACCCTCCGGAACTGCTCCAGCGGCACGACGGAACTGCCGGACATCTGCTGCGCGACGCTGAAGCCGAGGAACGCGAGGTCGAGCTCGCACGAGACGGTGGCCTTGACGATGCCGCCCTCGTGCCATTCGGTGTCGGCGAGGCTGACCTGCGGTTCGCAGTCTCCCGTCAGGGCGTCTCCCGCCGCGTTCTCGGCGGCCTCCTTGGCGTCGTCCAGGGTGCGCTGCACGGAGGCCGACCGCGCCGCGTCCCGCGCCGCTCCGTTGACCTCGCCCTGCGCCTCCACGATGCGGCCCGCGCCCACCAGGAACATCAGGAAGATGAGGAGGATCGGCGCCAGCAGCACCGTCTCGACGGCCATCGACCCGTGCTCGTGCCGCGCTCCGCGCGGCGGCGGTGCGCTGGTGGGCGAGAGCCGTACCTGCCGGATCATCCGCACCCCGGGTCGTCGTCGTCGGGCCGGAAACATTCGATGGGGCCGCCGAAGTGCGAGGTGATCGTGAACGTGCGCTCCGGCAGGAGCGGGACGACCTGGACGACGGTCCCCGTCACGTTCACGCCGCGCTCGTCGCCTTTCTCCCACGCCGTCACCGTCGCGCCGGTGAGCAACTCGGGGCCGACCGACTGCACGATCTCCTCTGCCTTGGCCTCCGCCTCGCCCTGCCAGCCGCCCGACTCACCGGACGCGCGGGCGATCCGCGCGCCTTCCCGCGCGGCCGCGTCCGCGACCTGGCGGCCGTGGGCCCACAGCGTCATCTGCACGATCAGGAGCACCGCGACGAGCACGATGGGCATGAGCAGCGCGAGCTCGACCACGGACGCCCCGCGCTCGCCGCGCCGAACCGTGGGGTCACGCGTCGGCGGCACGGCGGATCGGCCCGATGTGCCGCCGTGCGTCACACCGGGCCGTGCGCGGCGTCCACGCGATGGGTGGACGTCCTGGAGGCGTGCCATGAGCCGCGGACACCTGCGCCTTAGCTGTTGAAGGCGGTTTCGATCTCGTCGGCCTTGTCGTTGACGCCGTTGGTGATGACGGCGGCGATGATGACGGCGAGGCCGGCGACGATGGCCGTGATGATGACCCACTCGACGGCCGAGGCTCCCCTGCTCGGAGCGGTCCGCGCGCGATGGACGCGGTCGTGGAGCATCGCGATGAGGTAGCTGACAGACATTTTCAGACTCCCAGGATTTTCATGGCGGCCGGAAAACTGAGAAAGAGGACGAACCCCGCGCACAACAGAAGTTGCGCCACGAGCATCGACTGGGACCGCTCCCCCGCCTTGCCCTCCAGCTCCGCGAGTTCGCGGCGGCGGAGGGTGGCGGCTCTGGCGGTCAGGGAGGCCCGGACCTTGGCACCGTCGTCTGCCACGAGTCCGAGAGCGGCTGACAGGTCGCGGAGCTCGTCGACGTTGATCTCGTCGCCGAGCTGGCCGAGGGCCTGCCATGGGGTGATTCCGACGATTCTTGCGTTGGCGAGCGCTTCGCGGATGCGTTCCATCGCCCAGTTGGACCCTATGCCGCCGGACGATCCCTGGGGGCTGCCGACGGACACCGCCGTCATCAGCGCTTCGGGCACGCCGCGGCCACCGGCCAGGTTCATGGAGACGAGGTCGAGGAACGCGCCCACCGCATGGCGGAAGTCGTTTCGCCGGGCGGTCGCGTCCCGTCGGATCTGCACGTCAGGGAGCAGGAAGAAGACGCCGGCGACGACGACCGCCGCCCAGAGGGGCACCTGAGTCGGCAGCCCCCAGCCCAGGAGCGCCGCCGAGCCGACGACGAAGGGGAACGCCAGCAGGCCGGAGACCGCCAGCAGGACCTTCGTGGCGAGGAACCCCTCGAAGGACCTGCCGAGCAGCGCGAGGTCCGCCCTGATCGAACGGACCTGCCAGCCTCTGGCGGCGTAGAAGGCCGCCACCCGCGAGCCCAAAGCGCGCTGGAAGGCGCCGGGCTCCTCCTCCACGGTGATCAACGTCGCCTTCGGGGCGTCGCCGCCGCTGCGGGCGGCGTCGAGCGCGCTCAACCGGGTGATCAGACCCGGCCGCGCGGGGAACAACGCCCGCACCAGCAGGAACAGGCCCAGGCCGAGCAGGCCTCCCAGCAGCACCGGCCCGATCACGACGCCACCTCGATCCCCTGATCACGATTGCTCATCGAGCAGGTCACCGCCCCTCGGGGGAAACTTGTGCACGATCACGCCAGACGCGTACGGCGAGAGGCCCGCCGCGGGGTCCTGGAGGACCGGGGCCTGGCGGTAGGGGGCGAGGATGCGCGCGGGCTTGTCGAATTTGGCCAGCTTCCTCATCCAGGCGAAGCCGGCGCCGAACAGGCCGGCGACGACGACGAGCACGGCCTGGCCGAGCAGGGAGGCGTAGTCCTCGACATAGGAACGGTTGAAGATCACGAGCCCGCCGGCGAAGACCAGCGACGCGATGACGACGATGTGCACGCTCTTGCGGGTCGACTTCCGCTCGGCCTCGACCTTGCGCCGCATGTCGAGCTCTTCCCGGGCCGACGCGGCCAGGGCGCTCAGCACTTCGCGCAGGCCGGGGCCGCGGAGCTTGGCGTTGAGGATCAGCGCCGCGATGACCAGGTCGGCGGAGGGGTCGGCGAGGTCGTCGGCGAGCAGTCGCAGCGCGTCCGGGAGCGGCATGCGCGTGTGCAGTCGGTCGACGAGCTCCCTCAGGTGGGGCTGGAGAGAGGGTGCGGCGGCCCTGATCGAGGCCGGGATGGCCTGCTCGAGGCCGGCGGCGCCCGCGATCGTGTCGCGCAGCGACTCCGTCCAGGCCGCGAGCGCCTCCAGGTTCTGCATGGCCCTGCGCTCCTCGGCCGCGCCGCCGGCCAGGCCGGGCCAGGCCAGGACGAGCACCACCACGCCGACCGCGACGACCGGCCAGCCGGTCGCCACCAGGACGACGACCCCGATCACCACGGCGACTGCGATCCTCGTGGACAGCTTCTTGAAGACCTCCACCCGCTCGGCTCCGTGATCCGGGGCGGCGGGCCGGGGGCGCAGGCCGTACAGCGCGAGGACGAACAGGAACAGGCCGCCGCCGACGGCCGCTCCGCAGAGCAGCACGAGCGGATCGAGGACGCCTGGCGGAACCAGCCGCATCAGTGCCTCCTCTCGTGGCCGGTCGTGACGGGAACGGTCGCCTTCATCGCCAGACCCCCTGCATGGGGTCGTAGCCGAAGCGGGCGAGCTCGTCGGCGCACGAGATCGGCGCGTGCGGGACGACCCCGCCGTCCGGCGTCGCCACGAAGACCTCGGAGGACAGGACCCGGCCGTCGACCCCGGTGACCTCGCGCACGCTGGAGACGAAGCGCCGGAGGGTGCCGCCGAAGTGGTAGTCGTTGCGT
>NZ_BOOP01000057.1 GCF_016863295.1 Planotetraspora phitsanulokensis | reverse complement strand
GCTCACCGGCACACCATCAACGAGCTCGACCATCACCGCGATCGCCTGGTGCGCCGGCCTCGCGCTGATCGGCTACCTGTGGGCCCGCAAGTCGTTCACCAAGCGAGGGTGACCTCGGCCAGCTCACGCCAATCCCGCCGCTCACCATCACGAATCGCCTCGGTGAACACCGTTTCACCGAGGCGATCACGCGTGTCCCCGGTGATCCTGGCAACGTCCGGCAGCGAACGATCCGACGCACCACGCACACCGTCGCTCGCCGCGAGCAGTCGCACGGCCTGCTCGTACTGTCCCTGGCGAAGCGCGAGATCCGCGATCCCGATCAACACCTCGGCGATCAGCGGTGGATACGTGTACTCCATAGCCGCGCGGAGCGCCTCGGTCCGATGCGCGAGGGCCTTGTCGAGATCCTCGGTGAGGTAGCCGTAAAGGTCCATGGCCTTGGCGCGGACGGAGTCGCCTATTTCCGCGTCGCGCAGGAGCGCCCACACCGCGGCCAGGTGCTCGTGCGCCTGCTCCGGCTCGCCGCGCCAGCGCGCCAGTTGCGCCTCCGAAAGCGCCAGCTCGGCAAGCGCGTCCGGCCAGGCGATCCCGCCTGCGTACCGCCGCGCTTCCGCCATGGCGGACGTGCTGGATCGCTCGTCGCCGAGCAGCCAGTACAGCTGAGCCTGCCGCGCCCGCGCACTGACCACGTCCTCGGCCGCGCCTACCTCGGTCAGCGCCGCGACCGCCTCTTCGAAGTGCTCACACGCGCGTGCGAACTCGCCGCGCATGGCGAGCCGATCGGCCAGGAACGTCAGCGCTGAGGAGATCCCCCACCGGTCACCCAGCGTGCGGAACTCGGTGAGGGCGATCTCGATGTCGGTGTCAACGTCCGTCTCGTCGCGGCCGAGCGTGAGCCGCAATCGGCCACGAGAGAGCCTGGCCTGCGCGCGCACCCACGGATCGTCGCCGGCGATGAGCGGGTCGAACGCGGGCAGGAACTCCGTCGGCTCCTGCAGCATCCGCGCCAGCGGCTCGACGAACCCGAGCAGCGGGTGGCGATACCCGCTGCGCTGGATGACCCGGTGCGCCTGGAGGATCCACTCCTGCGCCTGATACTGATCGCCGTACCCGGAGGTCACGAACACTGTCACGATGGCGTACGCCATCGCCCGCACCTCATCGGACACCTCACCGTCCAGCGAGGCCGCGGCGATGCTCAACTCGGTGCCCTCGGCCCTGTGCCCACTGAGGTACCAGTACCAGCCCACGGCCGCGACCAGCCGCATCGCCTCCTGGGCCCATCCCTCGGCGATCGCCCCGCGCAGGGCCGCGCTGATGTTGTCGTGCTCGGTCTCGAGCGTGGACAGCCATTCCAGCTGTTCGGCCCGGCGCAGGTGCGGGTCGGCGGTCTCGGCCAGCTCGGTGAAGTAGGCAAGGTGCGCCCGGCGCGCCAGGTCGGTTTCCCCGGCTTCGGCGAGCCGGTCCGCCGCGTATTCCCTGATGGTGTTGAGCATCCGGTAGCGCGGCATGCCCTCGCCGTCGGCGACCAGCAGCGACTTGTCGATCAACGCGGTCAGCACGTCGAATACGTGCTCCCCGGCGAACGCCTCGTCCTCGCACACCCGTTCGGCCGCTTCCAGGCTCACCCCGCCGGAGAACACCGACAGCCGCCGCAGCACGCCGCGTTCGGCCTCGGTCAACAGGTCCCAGCTCCAGTCCACGACCGCGCGCAGCGTCTTGTGCCGGGCAAGCACGGTACGGCTGCCGCTGGTCAACAGACGGAATCGGTCATCGAGCCGATGTGCCAGCTGATCGACGGACATGGTGCGCAGCCGCGCCGCGGCCAGTTCGATCGCCAGCGGCACCCCGTCGAGGGCCCGGCAGATCCGTGCCATGGCCGACAAGGTGTGCACGTCAGAGCCGATGTCCTTGCGCACCAAATCCGCGCGATCCCGCAGCAGCCGCACCGCGGGCGAGGCCCCGACCTCGGAGGCCTCCGCTCCCTTCGCGGGCAGCGCGAGTGGCTCGACCTGCCACAGCACCTCCCCGGTGATACCGAGCGGTTCCCTGCTCGTGGCCACGATCCGCAGCCTCCGGCACTCCCCCAAAAGCCGATCCGCGAAAGCCGCGGCCGCCTCGATCACGTGCTCGCAGTTGTCCAGGATCAGCAGGATCGCGCGATCCCGGACCGCGGTGATGAGCCGATCCGTAGGGTCCCCAGCCCGGGCACCACCGAGCAATGCCTGGTCTCGCAGGCCGATCGCGGTAATGGCGGCCTGCGCCAGCTCGCCGCCCGCCCGCACCGAGGCCAATTCGACCAGCCACGCCCCATCCGGCAACTCGGCGAGCATCGTCCGCGCGGTCTCCGTGGCCAGCCGTGTCTTGCCGGAGCCGCCCGCCCCCGTCAAGGTGACCAGCCGGTGCGTGATGGCCAGATTGGCGACCGCGGAGATGTCATCGTCCTTGCCGACGAAACTCGTCAGCTCCGCGCGCAGGTTCGTCCTGCGGCTCTCCGCCCGCTCGCCCAGCTCACCCCGCAGCAACGCGGTGTGCAGCGCGGAAAGCTCGGCCGACGGATCGGCGCCCAACTCCTCAGCGAGTAGCTCACGCGTCCGCTGGTACAGGTTCAATGCCTCATTGCCACGCCCCGCCTCCGCGAGCGCTCGCATCAAGGCCGCCACGAACCCCTCCCGCAGCGGATACGCGGCGACCAGCTCGGTCAGCTCGGAGACCATCTCCGAGCCGCGGCCGAGGCGAATATCCGCATCCACCCGATCCCCGAGCGCGGCAACGTGGAGTTCGTCCAGACGCGCGACAGCTGCGTCGAACGCTTCGCTGTCCTGCAGTGCGATGTCCGCCATTGCCGTACCGCGCCACAACGCCAAGGCGGAGTGCAGCAGATCCGCCCGTGCCGCGGGCTCGGCGGCACGGGCCTGACCGACCAGGCGCTCGAACCGGCCCACGTCCACGGCATCAGGAGCCACGGCCAGCCGATACCCGCCGGAATCCGCCTCGATCACACCGTCCGGCAACACCCTGCGCAGCCTGGACACCAAAGCCTGCAAGGCATTCACCTCGTCCGCGGGCGGCTGGTCCCCCCAAATCCAGTCCACCAGCCTCGCACGCGTGACGATCCGGCCGGGTTCGAGAGCGAGCGCTGCCAGCAGCGCGCGCAACCGAGCACCAGGAACCTCCACCACAGCCCCGTCACCGTTCCGGACCTCGAAGGGCCCGAGCAATCCCACTCGCACATCGGCAATTTTGCCGAACCATGGCGACAACCGACTACCCCGCCACCTACTCGACAGGCGAGCCGGCCCATACGGCGGTGACATGAGCGCCTTCGGTGTCGGTGGCTTCGTCGATGCGGGCGCTCCAGTGGTGTCCCTGACGAAACAAACCCCCGGGTCGGCGCTTACCAGTCCCTTAGAGTCCATGGTCATGTCACAGGGAGCGGACCGCGTTGACGGCCGGGTTCGGCAGGGCCATGAGGAGATGCCGGAGCCCGAGCGCCGGGCGGGCGAGCAGGAGCCGGCCGGACGTGCCCTGCGCGCGGCACGCGGTCCGTTGATCGTCGTCGCCGCGCTGGCGCTGGCCGTCTCCGGATGGCTGGTTTGGACGCACCTGACGCGATTCCACGAACACATCAGCGGCGCGCAGGGGGCGTTCCCGGAGGCGCTGGGGAACGAGGCGCCGTCTGCGCCGAGCCGGGTGATGCGGACCACCTCCGACACGTACGGTGTGCTCGGGGGCCTCACGATCGACCCGTCGAGCGACGGGGTGGTGGCCCGAGATCTGCGCACCGGCAATGACTATTGGCGCTACGGCCGCGACGGCGCGGAACTCGGCGAGGTGAGCTTCGCGGACGGCACCGTGGCGCTGTGGTGGAAGGACGACGTGGTCGTCGGCGTCGACCCGCGCAGTGGGCGACCGCGCTGGCACGCCGAGGCCCCGTACGACGGCGGCTCCGCTGCCTTCGACGACGTACGAGCGACGGACGGCCGGGTGGTGACCGCGAATCGGCACCGGCTGGACGCCTTCTCGGAGAATGACGGGGCCCTCCTGTGGACGGCCATGGCCCCCGAGGGATGCGAGTGGAGGTCCGGAGTCCGCTATGCGATGCCCGGAGTGCTCGTGACACCCCAGCGGTGTGGTGGCGACAGCGTCTCTCTCGTCGCCCTGGACGCAGGACGCGGCACCGAGCGCTGGCGGCTTCCCCAAGGGCTGAACGACTTTCAGCCGGCCGACGACCACACCCTGGCCACGGGTCTTTGGCAGCAATACGGTCAGGGCGCGGTCGTCGACCTCTCCGGTCCGAAGCCCGCGATCCACACGCTGCGGATCCCCGACGACCATGTGACGGTGGGTGCGGGAAGCGGCGTACTGCTGACGCTCGCCACGACCGACCGAGCCCTCTCCGACCCCATTCAGGCGTACGGCCTGAGCGACGGGTGGCCGACATGGTCGTACGAGCCCACCGAGGGCACCACCCTCGGCGGCCCCCTGATCGTCCAGGACAGGGTGTACGTCGTGCGGCAGCCCCTGCCGGAACGGACGGGGCAGCCCCGGCAGGGGCGCACCGATCTCCTCGTGCTGGACGTGCACACCGGGCGGCTACTGCACTCGATGAGGCTGCCGGACCGGCCGCCGTCCGACGGCGACCTCACGTCTGGGCGCCTGGCCGTCAGGCAGGCCCGTGACGGTGTGGTCGGCATCGGGTGGAGCGGCACCGCGATCTTCAATCTCCGCAGTGACCGGCTGTTGATCGTGACGGATTGATCCGCTGGTGAAAAAGCAGGGCCGGCCACATGGGCCGGCCCTACCCGATCGATCGACCGCGGTCAGACCTTCGAACGTCTCGCACCGCCTGCCGTCTAACGCGCCGCGTCGAGGAGGCGGGCGCCGAGCGCGCGGACGTGTTCGATGAGTTCGGGCGGCTCGTGCACCTCGAATGGGGCGCCGAGTCGCGCGACCCACGCCGCAAGCTCGTCGAGGGAGTTGGAGCCGGCGTTGACCACGCACGTGTCGTCCGCGGCCGGTTCGACCACCGCGACGGTGGGCGGCATCCGGGTGGCGACGACGTCGGCGGGTGCGTGCACCGTGAACCGGCCGCGGTAACGGTACGGATGGGTAGAGATCTGCTCCGACACGTAGCGGGTGAGGTCGCCGCCGGGCGGCTCGCGGGGAGCGAAGCGCGGCCCGTTCGGCGTGCGCAGCCGCATCCGGTCGACGCGGAACGTGCGCCAGTCACGCCGACCGGTGTCCCATGCCACCAGGTACCAGCGGCGTCCCGAGCTCACCAGCCGGTGCGGCTCGGCGGTGCGGCGGCCCTCGGCGCCGTCGCGGGCACGGTAGTCGAACCGCAGGCTCTCCCGATCGTGAACGGCCGTGGCGATCGCGGTGAGCAGGGCCGGGTCGATCGCGCCGGCCGGGGATGCCAACGGGACCGTGGCCGAGCGCAGGGCGCTGACGCGATGCCGGAGCCGGGGCGGGAGGACCTGCTCGAGTTTGACCAGCGCGCGGACCGAGGTCTCCTCGATCCCCGCCACGCCGGAGACCGCGGCGGTGCCGAGTCCGACAGCGACCGCGACGGCCTCGTCGTCGTCGAGCAGCAGCGGCGGGACCCCGGTACCGGCGCCGAGGCGGTACCCGGGCGTCCCGGCGGTGGCGTGCACGGTGTATCCGAGCTCGCGCAGCCGGTCCACGTCGCGGCGGATGGTCCGGGCCGAGACGCCCAGCCGCTCGGCGAGGTCCGCCCCCGGCCAGTCCCTCGGCATCTGCAGGAGCGACAGCAGTCGCAGCAGCCGCGCCGATGTCTCCAACATGGTGGCCATCCTAGGACCGGACCTGTCCTAACCGACTCCTACTGTGACGGACATGAACGACGACACGCAGATCAACCGGTTCCGTATCGACGTCCCGCAGGCGCAACTTGACGACCTGCGCGACCGGCTCGCCGCTACCCGTTGGCCGGACGAACTGCCCGGGGTCGACTGGTCGTACGGCGTCCCGGTCGACTACGCGCGCCGGCTGGCCGAGTACTGGCGCACCGGATTCGACTGGCGCGCCGCCGAAGCGCGATTGAACGCGTTCCCGCAGTTCACGACCCACATCGACGGGCAGAACGTCCACTTCCTGCATGTCCGCTCGCCCGAGCCGGACGCGCTCCCGCTGATCATCACGCACGGCTGGCCCGGCTCGGTCGCCGAGTTCACGAAGGTCATCGGGCCGCTCACCGAGCCTGCCGCGCACGGCGGCGAGCCGGCCGACGCGTTCCACGTCGTCGCCCCGTCGATCCCCGGGTTCGGCTTCTCCGGGCCGACCACCGAGACCGGCTGGGATCTGAACCGGGTCGCCGGGGCGTGGGCCGAGCTGATGCGTCGCCTGGGCTACCACCGCTACGGCGCGCAGGGCGGGGACAGCGGCGCGGTCATCTCACCGATGCTCGGCCGCGCCGACTCCGCGCACGTCGTGGGTGTGCACGTCAACGGCGGCCTCGGCTTCCCGACGGGCGACCCGGCCGAGTTCGAGGGGCTTACCGAGGCCGAGCTCGCCCGACTCGGCCAGTACCAGGACCAAGACCGCGCGGGCTACGCGGTGATACAGGCGACCCGGCCGCAGACACTGGCGTTCGGCCTGCACGACTCTCCCGCCGCGCAGCTGGCGTGGATCGCCGAGAAGTTCAAGGAGTGGACCGACCCGGCGCGGGAACTTCCCGAAGACGCGGTCGACGTCGACCAGTTGCTCACCGACATCAGCGTCTACTGGTTCACCGGGACCGCCGCATCGTCGGCCCGCCTCTACAAGGAGACCCAGAAGTCATGGGGCAAGGCCGCCGAGTACTCGCCGCTGCCGCACGGCGTCGCCGTCTTCCCGGGTGACCCGGGCGTCCGCCGGATCGCCGAACGCGACCACAAGGTCGTGCACTGGTCGGAATTCGACCGGGGCGGCCACTTCGCCGCCATGGAGGCGCCTGAACTGCTCGTAGAGGACATCCGGGCCTTCTTCCGCACGGTGCGGTAAAGCCCGGATGCACGTTCCGGCCCGGAGCATCGCAAGATCAGCCCAGCGTCGGCAACGAAGCAATGGGTGATCACGCAGGGAGCGTCTCCCGCCCGCCGCGGCTCGGCAGAGAGACGCTCTCCGCATGACCAACGCGAATCAACTCGAGGAAGGCCACGGCCGCCGGGGACGGTCGGTTACCCCAGATCAGGTGCTCCATCCGCGTGGGAGCATCGCGAAGACGGATGATGCGCAGGTCGGGGAAGCGCGGCGCGTACGCGGCCGGCAGCATGCCCACGCCGAGGCCCTGCCGTACCAGATCGACCATGAAGTCGGCGGACGACACCTCGAAGGGCACCTCACGTCGTACCCCTGCGGCCGCGAAGGCCTCGTCTGACTGTGCGCGCCCGGCCGCGCCGGCGCGGAAGTCAATGAACGGTTCGTCCGCCAGGCTCTGCAGGTCCACCTCGTTCTCCGCCCGGGGGTAATCCGGTGCGACCACGGCGACCAGTTCGCCTCCGCCGAGCCTGCGGCTCTGGACGCCCTTCGGTTCCGCGCGGGGCGGCAGGCCGAGGAACGCGACGTCGACGCCGCCCTGCCGGACCCGCTCGATCAGAGCATCGCTGCCCGCCGAGGTGAGCGTGACGTGCACCCGCGGATGGCGCCGACGGTAGTCCCTCAGGACGACCGGCAGGTTGACGGCCGCCACCGTGGGGATTGCGCCGACGGCGAGCCGTCCTCGGATCTCCCCACTGGCGGCCGCGACCTCGGCCCGCGCGCGGTCCGCGGCCTCCAGGCAATCCCGGGCCGCAGGCAGGAACGCCTCTCCGGCCGGCGTCAGCCGTACGCGGCGGCTGGTGCGCTCGAACAACCGAGCGCCCAGCTCCCGTTCCAAAGCGGCGATCTGATGACTGAGCGCCGATTGGACCACCCGGCAGCGCTCGGCCGCCCTGGTGAAGTTGCTGGTTTCCGCGACCGCGACGACATACCTCAGCTGCTGCAGCTCCATCCAACCATCGTGCCTCACGATCGATCACGATGAAAATTATGTGTTGGACTCATTGATCGAGGCTCGCGCACCCTTGAACGCATGACGGAAACCCTGAAGCGTGTGCCCACCACGGCGGCCCCTCCGCGACTGCATCGCCCTGGCCGGCCAACCGGCTCAACTCCGCGCTCATGACCGCTTCGTCAGCGCCGCCGGATCACTGCTGACCTCCGTTGCCTGGGCCGGAGCCGGGTGGACCGGGGTGAGCCTGCTCGGCGGCGCTGTCCACCGCGACTTTCGTGTTGTGGGCGCAGGAACGCGTCAGAGCGAAGAGGAGCTGAATAACGCAGTTCATTCAGTCATCTAAAAGCCTTCGACCTAGAAACAATCAGAAAGAAGAAAATGGCCACATACGACGAACGCCCGCACTCGACCTTCAGATCCTGGCTGGGTGTTTCAGCGATCACGGCCAGTCTGTTCGCCTTCCTGACCACCGAGTTGATGCCCGTCGGCCTACTTACCCCGGTAAGCACAAGCCTGGGCATATCAGTGGGCGTTGCCGGACTGATGGTTACTCTGTACGGCGTCTCCGCCGGCCTGGGCGTGCCGTTCATCGTGGCCTGGACCAGGCGCGTCAACCGACGCGCCCTGCTGTCCACGCTCCTGGTGATACTGACCCTCGGAAACGTGATCACCTCCATCTCGCCGAACTATGCGCTGATCTTGACGACACGGCTCATCATGGGATTCGCCAGCGGCGTGTTCTGGGCGATAGGCGTGAGCATGGCGATGCGCCTCGTTCCGGAACGCCACGCGAGCAGGGCAGCCGCGATCGTGATGTCCGGCATCTCGATCGCGGCGGTCGTGGGCATACCGCTCGGAACAGTCCTGGAAAGCCTCACCGACTGGCGAACCACGTTCCTCATCTGGGCCGGCCTCAGCGCGTTGGTGTTCCTCGCGGTCGTCGCCGTCATTCCATCGCTGCCGTCGGCGAACGCGGTTTCTGTTCGGGAGGTCTTCGGGCTCCCACTCAAGAACGTGCCGCTCCGTTTGGTGCTGTTCACCGTCGTACTGTTCGTGCTCGGCCATTTCGGTGCGTACACCTTTGTGCGCCCCTACCTGGAGGGCACTTCATCCGCCGCACCCTTGTTCATCACCGTGGTGCTGATGGTTTATGGCGCAGGAGGGGCGGCCGGAAACTTCATCGCCGGACACACGGTGAACAAGAATTTGAGGGGCAGCTTCATCGTCGGCTGCGCGGGACTCGTGGTGTCCTTGCTGTTGCTGCTCACGATCGGTCGCGGGCAGGCCGGTTCGATGATCTCGCTGATTCTCTGGGGAGTTTCCTTCGGCGTCGTCCAGTTGTGCCAGGTCAACATGACGCAGGCCGCCGCGCCCGACACCTTCGAAGCCGCGATGTCACTCAACACCATGGCATATAACACATCCATTGCGCTGGGGGCGCTTTTCGGCGGACTGTTCGCCGATCATCTCGGTGTCACAAGTGTCGTCTGGTTCGGCGTGGCGCTGACAGCGGCTTCGCTGCTCCTCACACTCAGCACCCGCCAGAGGGCCTCACGCACCGTCCCCGACGATGCCTTGGCCGCCCGCGAATAAACCAGTCCTCCAATCCTGATGAGGCAGTCGATAAAGGAGTTCATCGGTGCACGTAAAAGCGTTTGATCACCTGGTTCTCAACGTGCGGGATGTTGAGCGAGCACTGGAGTTCTACTCGGAAACACTCGGACTCGCGGAGGTGCGGGTTGCGGAGTGGCGGGCGGGTAAGGCGCCCTTCCCATCGGTACGGGTCAACGAATCCACCATCATCGACCTGGTCGACCGCCCGCGTGGCGAATCGAACGTGGACCACATCTGCCTTGTCGTGGATCCTGTGGACTGGCAGCACGTAATCGATTCCGGCGTCTTCACCGTGCTGGAGGGGCCGGTCCGCCGGTTCGGCGCGCGTGGCGACGCGCAGTCGCTATACGTTCAGGACCCCGACCGCAATACCGTCGAACTGCGCTGGTATCCCCAGGACACCGAGCGGTAAGTCGTACCGGGATCGGTCGGCCGCGTGATCCCCCGATCGACGCAGCCGTGCTGTCCACGACCGTGGCGGTCCGCAAAATCGCCTACGTATGTGTCTCCTTAGACCAATCAGTCATCGATTCCGCTGCGAGACGGGCGAATACGCAAGAAGGCAGGAGGGATCACCATTCCCGTCAAAACAGCATCACCACCATAGAATGTCGATGGCCCGGTGCCACCACGTCGCCGCCGAGGAGGCCGGATGCCGGCAGATCCGTCCAGCTCACCCGCGCTGCGCGCGTCCGACGCGGACCGCGACCGGGTCATCGAACTGCTGCGCGCCGCCGTCGCCGACGGCCGGCTCGACCCGGTCGAGTTCGACGAGCGGCTGGACGCGGCACTGGCCGCCCGCACCATCGACGCACTGGCCCCGCTCACCGCCGATCTGATCGCGGTGCCAGGCAGCGACGGCGCGCTCACGCTGCCGTTCGCCGGGACGCCGGCCGCCGAACTGCTCACGATCAAGGAGCGGCACGGCTCGGTGCGCCGCGACGGCCGGTGGACGCTGCCGCACCGGCTGGCGCTGCGCACCGCGTGGTGCGACGTGATGCTGGACCTGACCAGCGCGGTGCGCAGCGCACCCGAGCTGGTCATCGAGCTGCGGGTGACCGGCGGCAACGTGGAGCTGGTCCTCGCGCCGGGCATGGTGGTGGACGCCAACGAGCTGTCGGTACGGCACAGCAGCCTGGCGATCAGCAGGGACGCGGGCGACAACACGCCGGAGACGCTGCACGTCCGCCTGGTAGGCCGAATGCGGCACGGCCATCTCGACACCCGGTGGCAGGCGCCGCGCCGGTGACGCGGCAGGGCCCGGATACCGCGATCTCCGGGCCTGACATCTCGCGCGGTGCCCCTGGCCTGCTGGGCCGGCTACGGCTGACCTATACGCTGCGAGCGATCGACGACCAGCTGACCGGAAGGCACGATGACCCGCACCCCCAGACCGACGATCGAAGCGATACTTGCCGTACTTCCCGAACTCGCTCCCCATGCGCGCGACGCAGTCCTCCTCCATCCTGAGCGGGCAGAGCCGGACCGCCGGAACAGTTCCATCGGCGGACCACTGTTATGGCCGAGTGACGAACCGTGGCCCGAGTGCTCCTTGCCCGACGAGAAAAGCCCCGTCGGCGTGCCCGGCACGGCCATGGTGCCGGTCGCACAGATCTTCCGCCGCGACGCGCCGGGACCCTGGTGGCCCGCCGACATCGACCTCTTGCAGATCCTTTGGTGTCCCAATGAACACTGGGATCCTCCGGCCCGGCAGGCCGACGCCAGCCCTGTGCTTGAGCTGCGATGGCGCCGGGCCGCTGACGTGATCAGCCAATTGGCGACTCCACCGGCGCCCTCGCGGTATGAGGAGGACGGCTACCTGCCGCAGGCGTGCGCCATAACCGCTGAGCGCGTGACCGACCTCCCTTTCCGTGAGGAGCTGCCCGCAGAACTCCGTCCGCGGCTTGAGGAACTGGTCCGCGAGACCGGCGACGGCGGTGACGTCATCGCCCGCCTCGCCGGCTGGAAACTCGGCGGCTGGCCAACCTGGCACCTGACGCACCCCACAACCTTCGCCTGCGGTGACTGCGGCACGGCCATGACGCTCCTGTTCACCGTGGCCAGCGACGACGAGACAGGGGTTGTCGTCGGCCGGTGGGGAGACCTGCGCGTCTTCACCTGTCCCGCCGACCACCGTCACGCGTTCCAGGTAGACCTGCACTGACCTGCGGCTCATCGCCCACAGCTTGTGCTGGTCACTGGGCCTGCCTCGTTGAGCATGGATTGTCGTTAGGCATCGTTATGGTCCGAATCGTGCCATCGAATTCACAGTCGTATGCGTACGCGCGAGCGTCCGGCCTTTCGAGTACAGGCGGGCTTGATCTGCAGACCTCGGGTGGGACGAACAGTTGCGGGGAGTCGGCACATCCACGGTTCTTCACCGGGTACCTGGCTGAGGCCGAGACTGCGGCAGTGGCGTTGTTGGCCGTGGCGAATGTGGCCGGCACCCGCTATCACCAACCGCGCCCGACTTGGACGCGGGACCCTGTGGTCACCTGCGACGGGGAGCGGCTGCGGTTTGAGGCGTTCTCGGCCTGCTGTGGCGTCTATGCGCGTCTCGATGTTCTGAGCGAGGCTTTGGACGGTGAGCGGTTGGCTCGCGGGACGACGAATGTTGACGTGAACGATCCGCTTCGGCTTGCGCTCGCGCGGGTACGCGGTGCCGATCCGCTGCGCCTGGAGGTGGGCCCTGAGGCGCTGGCGGTGACGACCTTCGACGGGACCGTGGTCGAGCGGAAGGTGCCGCTCCCGTATCGATGGCTGCGCGGCTTCGCCGAGGTCCAGGCGATCTGCTCGGCATTCGATCCACGTGCGCAGCTTGCCGCCGTGGACGCGGCGCGGTTCCTGCGTACGCTGCCGAAAGCAGAGCGTGGGGTGTTGTGGGTACTTCCGTCGGCGCGGTCGCTGCGGGTCACGTCGCGGCCGGCGTCGGGTGCAGTCGGCCTTTCCGGCACGCATCGGCTCAAGGAACTGCTTCCGCTGCTGCGGTTCGGTGGACAACTGACCGTGTACGGCCCGGGTGGTGCGACCGGAACGCGGCCCGCCGCCTCGGCCTGGCAGCTGGACCTGCCTGGGATGCGACTGACCTTGGCTCTCTCGCCCGAGGTCGCGCGCGGGTTCTCCGGAGAAGGCGCGGTGCTCACGGCACTGGCCGAGGACACGGTGCTCGACGACGCCGAGACCGTGGGAGCGCTGCTCGACTTCCAGGGCCGGATCGATCTGGATGCCCTGGCCGAGACCTCAGGACTGTCCCGTGAGCGGGTCCGTGCGGCGCTGACCCAGCTCGGCACCGCTGGGCGGGTCGGCTACGACATCGCCGAGGCGGCGTTCTTCCACCGGGAGTTGCCCTATGACGCGCTACGTGCGATCAAGGACAACCCTCGCCTGGCCGCGGCCCGCTCGCTCGTCGACGTGGGCGCTGTGAACCGCACGGGGAACCTCTGCACTGTGCGGGCCGGCTCGTTCAGCTACCAGGTGCGCTTCGACGGTGACCGTGCTTCGTGCACCTGCCGATGGTGGGCCGAGTACGCCGGCGGACGTGGACCGTGCACGCACATTCTCGCCGCGGCGCTCGACCCTGCCACCCACCCTCAGGAGAACCGGACGATATGACAGCCCGCATCGAGTGGTCAGAACTTCGCGCGTTGATCGCGGCGCGGATACCGCAACCAGTGATTCAGCGTCTGGCCTCCGTTCCGCCCGCCGAACTGAAGCACCTCCGGCCGCAGCTCAAGGCCCTGCGCACGGAACTGCGCGGCGAACTGCGCTCGGGTGACATGGGCAGGTACGCGGCGGCCTACGATCAGCTCGCTCCGCTCTACCTTGCCGGAATCATGAGTTCTGGAAGCCCGGCAGAGGCTTTGAACTGGCTCACCAGCAACTGGTTGAAGGATGCGACCTGGTGCTTGGAGCGCGGGGGCTCCACGAATCCGAACCTCAGATCGGTGCTGCAACTCCTGCTCCCCGAGCATCGGGACAACGCCTGGCAGCAGGACTTGGCGGTTCGGCTGGCGAACTGGCTTCCCGATAGTGGTGATCCACACCTGTGGGAGGTGCTCGATGGGCTGGTCTTCTGGTCTGGCGCGGTGATACCGGCGACGGACGGTTACATCGTCGGGTGGGTCCGTCAGGGCGGGAATGTGCGTTACGACCGGCCCGGCCGTACGGATGTCCGCGAGTGGCTCGTGCAGCACGGATCGCGTCCATCGATTCCGCACCACACCACACTGCTCGACTGGTTGGGTGCGGAACCGCGACTGGCCGAGTTCGTTCCACGCCTGTTCGAGGTCGCCGACATCGGCACTGCGCTCGCCGACGAATACGCGGCGCGATTCGGTCCGGACAACGAATGGCCGAAAGCTCTGACGAAGCTGACCGATGAGGGTGTGCTGAACCGCGGTGAACTGCTCGACCTGTGTCTGGCCAAGCTGCTGCGCGGTGACCGGCCGGGAAACCTGCGCGGCTTCGTCATGCTCTATGAGGAACTCGCGCCGACGTTGGACGAGATCGCACCCCGGCTGAGCACATACATCGGTATCGCCGCCGGCGGCGCCGGCACCGTCGCGAAGATCGCCCAAGCGGCGCTGAGAGACCTCGACGATGCAGACCGCCTCGACACGGAGGTGCTGCTCGACATCGCGGTCGCGGTCCTCGCCCGGCCGGAGAAGAATCTCGCCACAACACAGCTGGCCTGGCTGGACGCCGCCGCCCGCCGTGACCCTGCGACAGCCGGCCAGGTCCTGCGTGCTGCGGCTACTGCGTTCACGCACCCCGGGAGCACCGTCCAGGAACGCGCGGTCCGTCTGGTCGTCAAGCATGCGAAGGCCGCCGACGCGGCACTCCTGGCCGAACTGCTGGAAGCAGCGAACAACCTCGACGCCGCATTCCGTGATGAAGCGCGGCGCGCTCTTGGCGCCGAGGAGACCTCGTCACACCCCGGCATTGAGATTCCACCTCTGCCCGACTACCAGCCGCGAGTCATGCCGCCGCCCATCGGGTCAGTCTGGGAACTGGCCGAGTTTTCCGTCCCCGCACTGGCAGATCGTCCCGTCGATCCGCTCGACGCGGAACGCATCCTGGAGGCAGTCGTGGTCGAATACGACCGCGATCCACAAGCTCTGGCTGAGGCGCTCAAACCCTTGGCGCTCCGCTATCCAGCCGAGCAACTTCAAGGATGGGAACAACGTGCCGTCCCCGGAGCGTTGCGCTGCCTCTTCGACGCGGTGCTGGGACGCGACCGACGAAGCGCCCTCGTGATGGATGAGCTGTACCGCGGACGCAACGGGTTTCCACCGGCTCCTCATTGGGCCACGCTCTACCGGACCCACGAACTCGTCGAGTATTTCGTCAGTGGCAGCGCACGCATACCGTGCTTGCTCGCCACACCTACAGGCGGCGACGGAAGCATCGACCCTGCCGTACTCGTTCAGCGGCTTGAGAGCTACGCCAAATTCGCTGCCGTGCCGCTTCCGTTGGATCTGGAACAGGCACTACTCCGACTGCCCGTCGAAGCCGCACGCGAGATTGTCAAGACTGACCCGGTCATAGCCGGTCGACCCGGTACAACATTCGTCGCCAATATCGGGGCTGGACGTCTCGAATTTCCGGTCTTCGAAGGCTTCGCCGTTCGGAACATCGGCGATGCCGAGCAATTCAGCGGCTCCCCGAATTTCGAGATGCCGGTGCCTCGGATAGCGCCCCACTTCAGTGCCGCATCCGAGCCCGGACAATCTCCGCTCTACACGGTGCTCACCACCACACCGGATCCATTCCACGTGCGGGCGTTCGCCGGCTACGCGGGCGGCTGGCAAGGGCCGGGTGAACCTGCGGCCTACTGGCCCTCGCTCCTGCCACATCACTCCGAAATCGTGGCAGCGCACGCGATCCCTGGGCTCTACCAGCAAGCCACCGACAGATCGCGAAGCATCAATCCAGTTCTGCCCCTTCTGGCGGAGACATCAGGCCGACCCGGACCGGTCGTCCACCTTGCTGTGGCTTACGGGCTGGCTGCCGGGCGGCCGGAGAACCGCGTAGCCGCGATAGACGCGATCTTCACCCTTGCTACGCGCACCCTGTTGGACACCAAGCAGCTCGGCGCTCTACTGGGAGACCTATGGATCGGTCAGATGATCAAATCGAACCGATTGCTCGCCTCGCTCAACGAGGCGGCGCGGGCAGGACTGCCGCGTGAAGTCCTCGGTGTAGTGGCTTCAACGCTCCCGGCTGTGGCGGCCCAGCCCAGTGCAAGGGGCCTGCCCGATCTGCTTGTGCTCGGCTCGGAGTGCGCCGCTGCGACTGGGAGCACCCTCAAGATCCCTGAGCTTGACGGGCTTGCTGAGCTCCGTAAGCCCGCTCGCGTGGCAGCCGAGGCAAGGCGGCTCCGACAGATTCTCAGTGGGGATGCCTAGGACTCGAGCCGAGGCAGCTCGCGGTTGCCGTCTACGTCGGGCTGACCGGAGCGAGACAATGACCGAATGCCGAGCCGACTCGCCGCCATCGCGATCGATGCCGTCGACCCTGACGTTGTAGCCGACTTCTGGTGTGCCGTACTCGGCTGGACCATCCTCGAGCGAGAACCCGGCGGCATCACCATCGGCGACAGCGAGCGGTCGTGGCCGATGATCGATGTCTTCGCCGTACCCGAGGGCAAGACAGTCAAGAACCGCCTGCACTTCGATCTGCGCGCTGACGGGCTGTCGTCGTCCGATGAGCTCGACCGCCTGCTGGCGCTGGGAGCGCGACAAGTAGACGTGGGACAGTCGTCCGATGTGAGCTGGGTGGTGCTGGCCGATCCGGAGGGCAACGAGTTCTGCCTACTGTCCCGGTCGGTCCAGCAGCTGGCCGAACCGGAGTAGGACACCGCACTCCGGATCGAGGTGTACCAGCGCGTGCTCGACGACCGGGCAGGTGCTGGATGACGAGGGGGTGCGCTCGACCTGCGTGTGTCACACCGGGAACGTCACCGCGGTCAGTTTCTCTGAGATCAGCCACAGCCGACGCTGGGCGGCCTCGTCGTAGGACTGTGCGCTCGACTTGACGATCTTCGGGTGCCCCTTGCTCTCCTGGAAGCCCGCGGGGCCGTAGTACTGGCCGCCTTGGACGGACGGGTCGGTCGCGGCGCGTAGCGGGGGTAGCGCCCCCATCTCGGCGGGCTGGATCAGCAATGGCCGAACCAGGGCGAACAGCGCGCGGAAGTACAGGGGCTGCAGCGAAACCGACGTTCTGGACCCTCCAGTGTCGGAGCCTCCGGGGTGCGCGGCGACGGCGATGGTCCCGCTCTTGCCCGCGAGCCTGCGCTGCAGTTCGTAGGTGAACATCAGGTTGGCCAGCTTTGAGTGCCCGTACGCGGCGACCCGGCTGTACTTCCTGGTCTTCCAGTTGAGGTCGTCGAAGTCGATCGGCCCGCCCTGCCGGTGCCCTGCACTGCTGACGGTGACGACGCGAGAGCCGGGGACATGCAGCATTCTGTCGAGCAGCAGCCCGGTGAGAGCGAAGTGGCCCAGGTGATTGGTGCCGAACTGCAGCTCCAAGCCGTCCACCGTGGTCGCTTGCGGGGCGTACATGAGTCCGGCGTTGTTGATCAACAGGTCGATGCGGTCACGGGTGAAGCGCAGTTCGTCTGCGGCCGCGCGGACCGACGCCAGCGAAGCGAGATCGAGGTGTTGCACCGTGACGTCGGCGTCTGGGGCGGCTGCCGTGATCTCGGCTGCCGCCCGCTTGCCCTTGTCCATGTCCCGTACGGCGAGGACCACCGACGCCCCGCGTGCGGCGAGCACCTTGGCGGTCTCGAAGCCGATGCCGGTGTTGCCTCCGGTGATCACGGCGACGCGGCCCCGCTGATCGGGCACGTCGGCGGTGGTCCACCGCTGTCGGGGCATGGTTCCTCCAGATATAATCGGGGCGCTCGTTCCGGTTAGGAACATACCGGAACGCGCGCCCCGGTTGTCAAGGAGACCCGTTGTGACTGAGAAATCCCGGCCGCTGCGCGCGGACGCCGCCCGTAACCGGGCCCGCGTGTTGCAGGTCGCCTACGAGACGTTCGCCGAGGAGGGTGCGGGCGTCCCGATCGACGAGATCGCCCGCCGCGCGGGAGTGGGCGCGGGCACGGTGTACCGGCATTTCCCCACCAAGGAATCGTTGTTCCAGGCAATCGTGGCCGACCGGTTGCGGCAGATCGTCGAGTGGACGCGCGCACAGGCGGCGGCCGACCCCGGAGAAGGGCTGTACGCGTTCCTCTTCCAGATGGCCGAGCAAGGCGCGACCGATCTGGGGCTCACTGAAGCTTTCGCAGGGAGCGGCTTCGATCTGGCGGCGGCTCTGCCCGACGCCGAGAAGGAGTTCACGGGAATGATGACCGAGATCCTCACCCAGGCCCAGCGTGCGGGGACCGTACGGCCCGACCTGGATGCGGCCGACATCAAGACTCTGATCGTCGGCCTGCAGGCGATGCGGCGCTTCCGCGGCGACAGCGAACTGATGCGCCGCGTCTACCCGGTGATCCGGGCCGGCCTGGCCGTACCGGACTCCGCCGAGACGTCAACGCGAGAACCCCGGACGTGACCACCGAGCAGCCAGGCTCTTGATAAGCGGGGCGCTCGTTCCGGTATATTCCTAACCGGAACGAGCGCCCCGAATCTACCTGGAGGAACCATGCCTCGACCGCCCCACACCGGAGCCGACGTGTCCAGGCGGCACGGCTGGACGATGCCGGAAGCCTGGAGAGGCGCGAGCTTCGCCATGGCGGCGAGGACGGCATGACCTGGCTGAACGAGATCATCCGCGGCCGGCACATCAGCCTGACCACCTTCCGCAAGAACGGCCGGGCCGTACCGACTCCGGTCGGGTTCGTCGTCGACGGCGACGAACTGTTCGTGTTGACGGCGCGAGACAGCGGCAAGGCCAAACGCATCCGCAACAACACGTCCGTCGTGGTCGCACCATGCGACGGCAGGGGCCGCATCGCGGAGGGCGCGCCGAGCGCGGCGGCCACGGCCCGGCTTCTGGACGAGACGCAGACGGCCCGCGTCCGGAGACTCATGTCGCGCAGGTATCCCGCGGCTCGGTTGGTGTTCTGGTGGAACCGGCTCCGCGGTGGCACTGACCCGTGGATCGGGATCGAGGTGACGCTGTGACCATCCGTCCGTGCACCGGACGCGAGGGAGCGTCGACTGCCGAAGCAGGTGCGGCGGCGCCACTGAAAGTTTCCGACCCCGGAACATCTGATCACTGTTCACGCCGCGCGAGCCTGAGGAGCTGACCGCATGGAAATCGGACTGTCGAGCTACGGTGCCGCGCCCATCCCGGAACTCCTGACGGAGATCGAGCGCGCAGCGGCGAACGGCTTCTCGCGTTTCTGGCTCGGTGAGCACGGCGGATGGGATCCGCTGACGGTGTTCGCCGCAGTGGGCGACCGCGCACCGGACATCGAGCTGGCCACGTCCGTCGTGGGGACCTACCCACGACATCCTCTCGCCCTGGCCGCCCAGGCGCTGACCGCACACGCCGCAACCGGTGGGCGGCTGACGCTCGGCATAGGTCCGAGCCACGCACCGGTCGTCGAAAGCAGGTACGGGCTGACCTGGCAGCCGCCCGTACAGCACACACGGGAAGTCCTGGACGTCCTCGGCCCGGTCCTGCGGGGTGAGGAGGTGGAGGTCCGCGGTCGATCGATCACTGCGGTCGGCGGCGTCGCCGCCCCTGGCGTGATCCCGCCATCCCTCCTGCTCGCCGCGAACGGGCCTCGCATGCTCGCCCTCGCCGGCGAACGGGCCGACGGCGCGCTCACGATGTGGACGACGCCCCGCTTCCTCGGCGAGATCGTGGTTCCCACCGTCACCACCGCCGCAGCGGGACGAGCGGCACCACGCATCGCCGTCGGGCTGCTTGCGTCCGTGACCTCGGACGTGGATGGAACACGCCGGCGCGTCAACACGGACTTCCGCCAAGCCGCGACACTGCCCACCTTCCACGCCTTGCTCGATCGGCAGGGCTCCACAGGACCGGACGACACTCTGGTCGCCGGCGACGAGGCCCACGTCGAAGAAACGGTAGGCCGCTTCGCCGACGCCGGGGCAACCGAGCTGATCATCTTCCCCGTCGGACTTCCAGAAGATCAGGACCGCACGATCGCCCTTTTCGCGGATCTCGCGAAAAGGCATCGCCGGTAGAGCCGGCCTTTCGAGCGAGGCCGGGGACACGATTCTCGGTCGCGCCTCCCCACAGGGATGTGGGGTGGTTCCGGTGCACGTCAGGCGGTGCCTTCGGCCTGCCAGATCCTGCTGTGCAGGTCGCTGCCCCGGATGACCTGGACGCGCCACGGGGTCAGTCGTAGCACGTGCAGCTCGGGATCTTCGGGGCTCTTCCAGAAGTTCCCCAGGTCGTAGCCGGCCCCGTGTGGGCTGCCTTTCCGGTAAAGAGCCCACACCCGGCGCTTGATCTCCGCGTCGTCGATCCATTCGGCCACGGTGTCGACGTTCACGGCGTTCTGGCGAGGCGTCCAGTAGGAGAAGGTGGCGTGCGGGTTCTTCGCGAGGTGCGCCGCCTTGACCGGAGTCCTGTAGGTGGCGAGCCAGCCGGCCGGGCGGCCGTCGACCACCTCCCAGATCGGGATCAGCACGCGCGCCCGTGGACGGCCCTTGGCGTCCACGGTGGTCATGGTGGCGTAGACGATGTCGCCGATGTAGGCGTTGAACTGCTCCTCGACGACGGTGAACGACGTCACCTTGGTGGCCATGCGATCCTCCGATCGTGGTCAGGCCGAGGCCCTGGCGGGCGCTGGGGCGGTGTCCGGAGTGCCGGTGCGGGCGCGGATGCCGAAGGCCGTGATCACCACGGCGACGACCGCGGCGGCTGCGGGCACGGTCAGGGCGGTTCGGACGGCGTCGAGCTCCGCTTGGGAGGTCGTGGCGTCGCCGAGCGTCGCGATGTTCACGGCGGTCACCGCTGACAGACCCAGCGCGGTGCCGAACTGCATCGCGGTGTAGAGAAGGCCGCCGGCCAGGCCGTGCTGGTGTTCGTCGATGCCTTCGGTGGCGGCCATGGTCAGCGGACCATAGGTCAGGGAGAACGCCAGGCCGAGCAGGACCATGGTCGGGAACATGGCGGCGTAGGCCCAGTCCAGCCCGATCGGCAGGAACAGCGCGTAGGCCACGACTGCCAGGACCAGCCCGCCGAACAGCACGCGGACGTTGCCGAACCTGCTCACCAGGCGCGGCGTCACAGTCGGGGCCAGGACGGTGTCAATGCCGATCACCAGCATGGCCAGGCCGGTTTGCAGGGTGCTCCAGCCGCGCAGTTCCTGGAGGTAGAGGGTCACCAGGAACTGGAAGCCGGCGAACGAGGCGAGAAACAGCAGCGCCCCCAGGTTGGCTCGGACGAGGGGGCCCGAGCGCAGGATCCCCAAGCTCACCAGGGGGTTGGCCGCCCGCCGTTCGATCATGATGAAGGCCGTCAGCAGTACCAGTCCCGCGAAGAAGGCCGCGATCGTGATCCAGGTGTCGTTCCTGGGGTCCTCCAGCCGGACCACTCCGTACACCAGCAGCACCATCGTGCCGGTGATGCTGAACGCCCCGGCCAGGTCGAAGCCGCCTCGCGAACGCTCCGGTGTGCCGGAATCCTTGAGGAGGGGGATCGCCGCCAGCAAGATCACCGCTGACAGCGCCACCGGGGCGAAGAATACCCACCTCCAGCCGATCGAGGTCAGCAGGCCGCCGGCGACAAGGCCGAGGCAGAACCCGCCCGAGGCTGTTCCGGCGTACACCCCAAGGGCCTTGGTGCGCTGCGGGCCCTCGGGGAAGTTGCCGGTGACCAGCGCCAGCCCGGCGGGCGCCATGAACGCGGCGGCGACGCCGGTGACGAATCGGGCGACCAGGAGCATCCAGCCTTCGGTGGCCAAGCCGCCCAGACCTGAGAAGATCAGGAAGACGGTCAGCCAGGTCAGGAACATGCGGCGGCGGCCCAGCAGATCGGCGGTGCGGCCGCCCAGCAGCATGAACCCGCCGTAGCCGAGCACGTAGGCGCTGACCACGCCGCTGAGCATCCCTGTGGACAAACCCAGATCTGCTCGGATCGCCGGCAATGCCACATTCAGCATCGCCACGTCGATCCCTTCCAGGAAGATCGCTCCGCCCAGTACGAACAGCACGCTCCAGGCGCGTACGTCCATGCGGTCGTTCGGTGGGGACATGGTCCATTCCTCTCGGGGAACGGGACCGACTCGCGGTTACTTACACGGCTGCCGGTTCCCTCTTGTAACTAGCAGCATGGTTGGTCACTATTGATGACCATGGAAGACGGCACTTCGAAGTCCGTCGGTTACTGCGGGGATACCGGCGGCGATTACGACGTTCTGCAATGGGACACCCGGGAGGACTGCGAGGTCCGGCAGATTCTCGATCGTGTCGCCGACAAGTGGTCGCTGCTGGTCATCGCTCTGCTCGATCGGCGCACCCTGCGCTTCACCGAACTACGCCGCATGATCGACGGGATCAGCCAGCGGATGCTCACCCGGACCCTGCGCCACCTGGAGCGCGACGGTCTGGTGGGCCGCACCGTGCATCCGACGGTGCCGCCGCGCGTGGACTACGAGCTCACCCCCATGGGCGCGACCTTGCATGAGACCATCCGCGCCCTGGTCACCTGGACCGAAGAGCACCAGAACCAGATCGCCGCCGCCCGCGCGGCCTACGACGTCCGCGTGGCGGCTGAACAGCAGGCGGCGGAGCGGGAAGCCGCCGAACGTAAGGCCGTCGCCCGAAACGTCCTGGCGGGTAGACGCTGACCACAAGCACTACGCCACCCGCTTTCCACCGGCTGACCACGCACGTTCCTGCCGGCGGGTCGGGTCGCACCCGCGAGCCGCGGCCGCTCGACCTGTCTCACGACGAGCGGCGTCTCGTCTGATCGTGGTGCACTCTGAGTCACCTCGCCCCGGCACCGAGTGAGAGTCAGGGGGCGAGCGCGTGGACCGGTGCGACCGCGCGATCCCCCGGCGCGAATGGTTATCGCCGGGTTAAGCGGCATTTCAGCGACTTGCGCCGTTATCGCCAAGTTAAGTGGCATATCGGCAGCTAAGTGACATTCGCCCAAAGTTCGACTGCGTGCCTCGCCAGCGCAAACCGCGATCTTTAGGTTCCCCTTGCTGCAGATCAAGCCAAGGGAGACCGACATGCACAGGACCCCCGCAGCTCGGGCTCGCGGGATCACCAGGTCCTTCGGTGATGTGGTCGCACTCGACGGCGTCGATCTCGACGTGGCGAGCGGGCAGATCCACGGCCTGGTCGGCCCGAACGGCGCCGGCAAGACGACGCTCCTCGGTCTGCTGCTGGGCCTGGCGGTCGCGGACAGCGGCAGCCTCGAGATCCTGGGCACGCCGGCCGGGCGGACGCTCACCGTCCCCGACGGCGTCGCGGGCTTCGTGGACAGGCCAGCGCTCCATCCCTCGCTCACCGCGCGGCAGAACCTCTCGGCCCTGGCCTCACTGCGCCGGTACGACGCCGGGGGGACCGCCATCTACCAGCTCGACGTCACCGCAGACGGGCGGTACGTCGCCGACGGAGACGGACCGAAGGAGGTGAACGGCTACTTCCAGGTGCGCGCCCCGATCGGGGATGCGCCCAACCCCCTGTGGCAGTTCGACGGGAACGTCGACCTGCTCACAAGCACGACGAAGGAATAGTTTCATGCAAGTCACGCGCCAGCGCGTCACCAAGGACCGTTTCGGACTCCGACCCACCGGCCGCCGTATTCACCTCCTCGCGGCCGCCACCGCCGCTCTGGTCGTCGCCGGCGGGGGCATCGCCTCCGCCTCCACCGGTGTGTTCGGCAACGACCAGGTCGCCCAGACCACCGACAAGGGCCTGGTCACGTCCGGCGACCAGTACATCAAGCCGATCGGTGAGCGCCTGGTCCTCAACGAGGGCAAGATCATGTCGTCCTCGGTGAGCCCGGACGGCACCCACCTGGCGGCTTCGATCACCGATGGTGGGATGGCGCTCGCCATCGTGGACCTGAAGACCTACACCCTGCAGCAGTACGTCGGCGACAACAAGGCGGCGAATCTGCGCATCACCGGTAACGACGTGGGCCAGGAAGGTCCCACGTACTCGCCCGACGGTAAGCAGCTGTGGCTGGGCCGGACCGACGGCTACACCGTGTTCACGGTGAACGCGGACGGCAGCCTCGCCAACCCGACGTCGATCATGATCCCGGCGGACGGGTCCAAGCACGCGCTGGTGGCCGCACCGGTGTTCTCGGCCGATGGCAAGACCGTGTACGCCGCCGTCAACGGCCAGAACCGCGTGGTCGCCATCGACGCGGCGACCGGGACCATCCAGCAGACCTGGGCCGTGGGCAACGCCCCGCGTGGCATGGTCAAGGTCGGCGACAAGCTCTACGTGAGCAACGAGGGCGGGCGTCCGGCCAAGCCCGGCGAGACCACGATCAACTCCTACGGCACCCAGGTTCCGGCCGACCCGAAGACCGGTGCCACCACCACCGGCACCGTCAGCGTCATCGACCTGGCGAAGCCGGCCGCCGCCCCGGCGAGCATCGACGTGGGTCTGCACCCGACCGCCGTGTACGCCAAGAACGGGGCGGTGTTCGTCACCAACACGGCCACCAACGAGGTGTCGGTCATCGACACCGCCAAGGACAAGGTCGTCCAGACCATCGCCACCCAGCCGTGGCCGGAGGCCGAGGTCGGCTACGAGCCCAACGCGGTGACGCTCACCGACGACGGTCACCTGCTGGTGACGCTCGGCCGCGCCAACGCGATCGCCGTCTACAAGTACACCAAGCCGCAGGAGCCGGTCAGCTACGTCGGCCTGCTCCCGACGGACTACTTCCCCTCCGAGATCACCACCGTCGGCAAGGACGTGCTGGTCTCCAACACGCGTGGTATCGACGCGCGCAGCCCCTCCAACTTCCCGCCGCCGGCCTGGTACCACGGCACCCACGACACGACCTCCAGCCTGCAGAAGTTCACGCTGCCGGACGACAAGACCATCAAGTCCTACACGGCCAAGGTCTTCGAGCAGAACGGCTGGACCAACAACTCGGTCAAGATCGCCAACGGCAAGGGCCACGCCAACAAGAAGCCGGTGCCGGTCCCCGTGCAGATCGGCGACCCCTCGACGATCAAGCACGTCTTCCTGATCGTCAAGGAGAACCGGAACTACGACGAGGTCTTCGGCGACATGCCGAAGGGCAACAACGACCCGAGACTGATCCAGTACGGCGAGAACGTGACGCCGAACCAGCACGCGCTGGCCACGCAGTTCGGGCTGTACGACAACGCCTACGACACCGGCACGAACTCCGCCGAGGGCCACAACTGGATCATGCAGGCCGACAACCCCGAGTACACCGAGTCCTCGGCCGGTGAGTACACACGCAGCTACGACACCGAGGACGACGCTCTGGGCCACCAGAAGACCGGCTTCATCTGGACCGGTGCGCAGGCGGCCGGCAACTCCGTCAAGGACTTCGGCGAGTTCCAGTCGTTCGAGCAGAAGCCGGAGGGCGCGACCTGGCAGAACCTGTACTGCGACGCCAAGGTCATGGACGCGACCGGGAAGCCCTCCGCCTACCCCATCAAGACGGGCTCGGCGATCCCGTCGCTCAACGAGGTGTCGGTGCCCGGCTTCCCGCAGTTCGACACCAGCGTCCCGGACGTTTACAAGTACGAGGTCTGGAAGCAGGACTTCGAAAAGAACGGCCCGGCGAACCTGAACATGTTCTGGCTGTCCAACGACCACACCGGCGGTCCGACGACCGGGCCCGCCCAGGTCGCCGACAACGACCTGGCCGTCGGCAAGATGGTCGACGAGATCTCGCACAGCAAGTACTGGAAGGACTCCGCGATCTTCGTGGTCGAGGACGACTCCCAGGGCTGGGTCGATCACGTCGACGGCCACCGTGCTCCGATCCAGATCATCAGCCCCTGGGCCCAGCACGGCACCGTGGACAGCCACTACTACACGCAGATCACCATGGTTCGCACCATCGAGCAGATGCTCGGGATCCACCCGATGAACCAGCTGGACAGCGCCGCCACTCCGATGGCTACGGCGTTCACCGACACGCCCGACTACACGCCGTTCACCGCTGTGCCCAACCGGACCTCGCTGACCCTGGGTCTGTCCACCCCGCCGTCCTGTGGCCTGGACACCCCGGCTCCGCAGAACCCGGCCGCCGCACCCGCGCCGACGACGGCGAAGGCGCCGGCGGCCGAGCAGCAGGTGGCGGCGCAGTGGCAGACCTGGAAGTCGAAGCAGTTGTTCACCGGGCCCAGCGCCAAGGCCGACTCCGCTCCCCCGGAGCAGATGAAGCGCTTCGCGTGGTACGAGGCGCACGGGTGGACCAAGCCCTTCCCGGGTGACGCCAAGATCTACGCCCCGAACGACGTTCCGGGCGCCTACATCCCGTCGTCGGACAACGACTGACGTAGGCGGATCACATAGGAGGGCCCCTGGCCGGCGTCACAGCCGGCCCGGGGCCTCTTCTGTCCCCTGTGTGGCGAATACAGGATTCAGACCATCGATGTCCGCCCCGAACGGAGCACTGCTCACCCGAGTGCGAACGCCCGGTCAGCTGTCGGTGGCATGAGAGCACGATTGCGGCAGTGCCATATACCTGACTAAAGTCAGATATATGGACTCGGAACTCATCGCCGCAGCGCGGCGGTTCAACCGGACGGTCACACAGCGGGTCGGGGCGCTCGACGACGAGTACATGGCCCGCGGACGACCCCTCGCGCAGGCACGTCTGCTGTGGGAAATCGGCCCCGGCGGCGCCGAGGTCGCCGCGCTACGGGCCCGGCTCGGGCTGGACTCGGGGTACCTGAGTCGGCTCCTGCGCACCCTCGAGAGTGACGGGCTCGTCACCGTCGCGCCGGCCGACCAGGTCGGCGGCGACGCACGGGTACGGGCCGCCGTGCTCACCGACGCGGGCCGGGCCGAGTGGGCCGAGCTCGACAAGCGTTCCGACGAGCTCGCCTGGTCGATCCTCGAGCCGCTCAGCGAGCAACGCCGCGAACGGCTCGTCGCGGCGATGGCCGAGGTCGAGCGGCTGCTCATCGCGTCGATGGTGGTCATCGAGCCGTGCCCCCCGGGCGACCCGCGGGCCCGGGCGTGCGTGCGGGCCTACGCCCGGGACATCGCGCGACGCTTCGACGACGGGTTCGACCCGGCACTGAGCAACCCGGTCCACGACGAGGAACTCGTCCCACCCGCCGGCGTGTTCCTGCTCGCCACCCTCAACGCCGAGCCCGTCGGCTGCGGCGCGGTGAAGCTCCACCGCGACGCACCCGCCGAGATCAAGCGCGTCTGGGTGGCGGACTCCGTCCGCGGGCTCGGGATCGGGCGGCGGATGCTGGACGAACTGGAACGATACGCCGCCGAGCGTGGCTGGGGCGCCATTCGGCTGGACACCAATGGCAACCTCACCGAGGCGATCGCGATGTACCGCTCGGCCGGCTACCGCGAGATCGAGCCGTACAACACCGAGTACTACGCCCACCACTGGTTCGAGAAGCACCTCGCACCGTGACGACGCACCTGGCGGTGCGGACGGTGGTCGGCATGTGCTCTCGTGTCTACCGCCGTCACAAAGCGCCTGCTCAGCGAATCCGCGGAGCTCCCGGCAACCGGTGAAACCCTGTCGAGGGTGCCGTGAAACCGGCGCCGCGGAGAGTGAAGCCATGAACATCACAGAACTCGGACGTACCGGAGGCGGCCCGGCCCCCAATGAGGGAACCGATCTGGCCGTACGTGCGGAAGGGCTGATGAAGACGTTCGGCGGGCACCGTGCCGTCGACGGGATCGACCTACACGTACGCCCTGGTGAGATCTTCGGCGTCCTCGGCCCGAACGGCGCCGGCAAGACCACCACGCTACGGATGCTGGCCACCCTCTTGAAGATCGACGCGGGCCATGCCGAGATCTTCGGGGTCGACGTGGTCGGCAACCCGCACGTGATCCGCCAGCTGGTCGGCGTCACCGGACAGTACGCATCGGTCGACGAGAACCTGACCGCCCGCGAGAACCTCTGGCGTTTCAGCCGCCTGCAGGGCATCGCCGCGCCGCGCGCCCGGCGCATCGCCACCGAGCTGTTGGCCCAGTTCGGCCTGGAAGAAGCCGCCGGCAAACCGATCGCTCAGTTCTCCGGCGGCATGCGCCGGCGCCTCGACCTGGCGGCCAGCCTGATCACCAGGCCACCGCTGATCTTCCTCGACGAGCCGACCACCGGTCTCGATCCGCGCACGCGCGGCCAGATGTGGGACACCATCCGCGGGCTGGTCGCCGACGGCTGCACGGTACTGCTGACCACACAATATCTGGACGAGGCCGACCAGCTCGCCGATCGCGTCGCCGTCATCGACCACGGCCGCAAAGTCGCCGAGGGCACCCCCGACGAGTTGAAGACCGCGGTCGGCGACTCCGCCCTCCAGTTGCAACTCGCCGACCCGGGCGAGGGATCCACCGCGGTGGAAACCGTGCGGCGCGTCCTCGGTTCCGACCCGATCCTCAGCCCGGAGCAGGGCCGCCTCAACGTCGCCCTCGACCAGGCCGACCGGGCCGCGGACGTGCTGATCGCGCTTCGCGCCGCCGGAGTGTCGATCTCCTCGGTGAGCGTGGCCAAGCCCAGCCTGGACGAGGTGTTCCTCGCCCTCACCGGCCACGAAACGGACGGCGACGACAAGACCGGCACGGAGGAGAACCGATGAGCACCCTGATCGCACCTGCCCGCGAAGTGGTCACGGCCGCCGACCGCGTGGCCGGCGCCCGGCGGCACGTCTCCATGGGGGAGACGCTCGGCCAGACGATGATGATGGCGTGGCGGGCGCTCAAGAAGATGCGCCGCAACCCGGAGCAGTTCTTCGACGTGGCACTGCAGCCGATCTTGTTCACCGCGATGTTCGCCTTCATCTTCGGCGGCGCCATCGCCGGCGACGTGGAGAGCTACCTCCCCCTGATGATCCCCGGCATCCTCGCCCAGACCGTGTTGACGACGTGCATGGCCACGGGCACGCAACTCCGCGAGGACATGGAGAAGGGTGTCTTCGACCGGTTCAAGTCGTTGCCGATCGCCCGGATCGCGCCGCTCGCCGGCCCGATGGTGGCCGACCTGCTCCGCTATACGATCGCGGCCACGTTGACCTTCGGCATGGGTCTGGTGATGGGCTACCGTCCGGGTGGCGGAGCGGGCGGCGTGCTCGCCGCGATCCTGCTGGCGATCTTCACGGGCTGGTCGCTGGCGTGGGTGTTCACCTGGGTCGGCACGATCGCCCGGAGCGCCCAGGCCGTGCAGGGCATCTCCATGATGATCTTGTTCCCCTTGACGTTCCTGTCGAACGCGTTCGTCCCCGTCGAGACCCTGCCCGGCTGGCTGGCCGCGTTCGTACGGATCAACCCGGTCTCACACCTGGTCACGGCCGCCCGCGACCTCGCCAACCGCGCTGTCGTCAGCGGAGAGGTGGCCTGGACGATCCTGGCGTGCCTGATCGTCATGGCGATCTTCGCGCCGCTGTCGGTACGCAGCTACAAACGGCACATGTGACCTCCGTCCGTCACGGCCGGAGACCTGCTCGACGAGACTCCGTGCCTCGTCGAGCAGGTCGGAGCCGCGTCGATCGCCGTAGTGGGCCCGCACGGCGGCGATCAACCCGGGCGCGGCCCGCTCCGCGTACGGTTCGATCCGCTCGAAGGTCATGCTGGGCATGAGGCTGTTGTAAGCGAACCGCTCGGCAAGCACCAGCAACCCGATCGAGTCGCCGGGGGCCATGGCTCCTCGCAGCAACCCCCAGGCGCCGAGCGCGAAGAGCATCGAGCCACACAGCGGGTAGTCGAGAACGGGGTTTTTCACGGCCAGCATGTCGTAGCCCCGGACGGCGGAGAACAGCTCCTCGCCGTAGCGGACGTCTTCCGGCGGGGCGTGGTACGCGTACGCCGTCAGGGTGACCGACACCGCGACGAGCGACCACGGCGTGAACTCCGCGCTCGGCATCCCGGGCAGGCGCAGATCGCGTGCCCGCAGAACTGCCAGGCGGTATTGCGCGAGCGCGGCGGCCGTCCCGCCGCGGGCGAGGGCGAGCTCGGCCGCGCACAACGAGACGATCACCACCCCGCCGAACACCGCCTCGTTGTCGTTGATCCGGGTGATCTCGGCGAGTTCGGCCTCCGCGGTGTCGAGATCGCCGTCGGCGAGCGCAGAGGTCAGCAGCAGCGCGCGTAGCTGGGTCTCGTCTTCGGTGGCGCCGAGCCGGCTCAGCACCGGGATGGCGGTCCGCGCGTGTCCGACCGCCCGCCGGCGGTCGCCGAGCTGCATGACCAGGTGGGCCAGCACGGCGCGCATGGTCGCGGCGAACCACGGGCCCTCGTCCTCACGGAGCATCGTCAGGACCCGCTCAGCGGCCTCGATCGCCCCGATCACCTCACCCGCGTTCTCCAAGACGTGGACGCTCATCTGCGTCGCCGCCAAGGCGACGTCATGGTCGGTGCTCCGGCACAACTCCTCCAGCCGGCGATGCATCTCGGCGCCGTCGGCCGCGTCGCACGCGAGCAGCACCGTGACCATCGCCGTCACGCGGGAATCCGTCGTGCCACTGGTGGGCAGCGTACGGAGGAGCTCGCGCAACGGATCGCCGCGGCGATCGGTGACGATCGCGATGTTCATGAGCGTGATCAGCATGGTGACCCTGGTCACCTCGACAAGGTACGGCGGCGGCACCCAACCGGCGATCACCTGGCTGATCGCGTCCCAGTGAACGAGGATCCGGAAGTAGTCGCCACGGATCGACCACAGCGCGCCGACGCCGGCCAGCAACTGGACCGTCGTAACCGGATCGGACTCGCCGAGGGCCTGCCGGAGCAGATCGGCGAGGTTGCCCTCCTCGACGCGCAACGCGTCGGCCGCCTCGAACTGCGCCGGGCTGAACAGCTTGACGGCGTGTTCGAGAGCGTACGCCGTCGCCCAGTCCCGCTGCGCCGTCCGAGCGGGCGCCTCCTCGCCGGCCTCCTTCAGTCGCATCCGCCCGAACTCCCTGACGGTCTCCAGCATCCGGTAGCGGAGGCCGTACGTCGTCTCGCGGAGGCTCAGCATCGACTGCTCGGTCAGCGCGTCCACGACGTGCAGGGCGTCCGGGCCGAGTACGTGCTCGGCCGCGGCCAGCGGGAAACCATCGCCGAACAGCGACAACCACCGCAACGCCTGCCGTTCTGGCTCGTCCAGCAGATTCCACGACCAGTCGATGACCGCGAGCAGCGTCTGGTGCCGGTCGGGGGCCGTACGGTTCCCACCGCGCAGCAGGGCGAACCGGTCCGCCAGGCGCCGCGCGATCTCCTCCACCGACATCACCCGCACCTTGGCCGCGGCCAGCTCGATGGCGAGCGGCAGGCCGTCGAGGCGGGCGACGACCTCCTCGACCACTCTCTGGTCGATCCGCACACCGGGGCGGGCGGCCGTGGCGCGCTGGCGGAACAACTCCACCGCGTCGCCCGTGGCAAGCTCGCCGAGCAGGTAGACGCGTTCGGCGGGGATCGACAAGGGGGCGCGCGAGGTGATCAGCACTCGCAGGTCGCGGGTCGTCACGGATAAGAACGCCGCCAGATCGGCGACAGCCTCGATCACCTGCTCGCAGTTGTCCAGGATCAGCAGCGCCGGAGCCTGATCGAGATGCTGGGCGATCCGAGCGCGAACGTCGGAGCGCTGCTCGCCGGTCAGGGCACGACGCCCGCTGACCGAATCTCGGACCCCGAGTGCCGAGCCCACCTCGCCCACCACGCCCTCCGGCGAGGAGACGCCGACAAGCTCGACGAAGTGAGCGACGGGCTGCACAGCGTTCCTGCCGACGACATGAGCCAGCCGCGTCTTGCCCAGCCCGCCAGGGCCGATGATGGAGACCACCCGGTTGGTCTGCAACAAGGCGTGCACCGCACGGATGTCGCCGTCGCGGCCGAGCAGCGAGGAACCGTCGAACAGGATGCCCTCACGCACCGGCCGATCCACGGCGAGGAGTTCGGCGTACACACGGGCCAGCTCAGGCCCTGGTTCGGTGCCGAGCCGCGCGACCAGACCCGCGCGATACCGCTCGTAACGCTCCAGAGCGGCGGCGGCACCTCTTACGGCGGCCTCGCTGCGCAGCAGGCAGACGAGCAACTCCTCGTCGTACGGCCGATCGGCCGCGGCCTCCTCCAGCAACGGCAGCGCTCCCTCATGAGTGCCGCTCCGGCTCCAGGCGACCGCCGCCACGCGTCGCGCCTCGGCCACCCACCCTGCGGCGACGCCTCTCAGCTCAGCGAGTGGGCCCGTGCCGCCATCCAAGCCGCCGGCCACGAGATCCATGGCCTCTTCGGCGCGCCGACGCGCGAGCACCACGTCGTCTTCACCGAGTGCGGCCCGTGCCTGCTCCACCAGCGCACCGAGCAGCAGCACGTCCACCTGACCCGCAGGCAGCCCCAGCCGGTAACCACGCGGGATCCGCTCCACGAGGTCGGCGCAGGTCGCCGCCCTGGTCCGCGAGACGACCACCTGTAGCGCCTTCGTCGGGTTGGCCGGCGCCTCGTCGGGCCACAACTCCTCGACCAGGCGCTCGTCACTGAGCCCTGCACGCCCGTGTATCGCGAGCACGGCCAGCAGGGTCTGGGCGCGGTCGCCGACTACGCGCGCACCCTGCCAGCGGACGCCGTCGAGCAGGACCAGTGCGGGGGACACACCTTCAGCTTACGGACGAGTGACGTTTGAGGAGCATGACCGCGTGTGCTCGACGAACGGATCGGGGCCCACGCGGCAGGGGGGCCTTCAAGCGGTGGGCAGGGCCGTGAGCCATTCGGTCAGGAGCTGGTTGACCTCCTCGGGGCGTTCCTGCTGGATCCAGTGGCCGCAGCCGTCCAGGAGGTGGGAGGAGACCAGCCCGGGAAGGGTGGCCGGGTAGGCGTTGATCGCGTCGGCCATCCAGGTCGTGGAGGCGTCCAGGCTGCCGCCGATGAACAGGGAGGGCTGCTTGATGGGGGCGCCGTTGAAGTCAGTGAGGTCCTCCCAGTCGCGGTCCATGTTGCGGTAGCGGTTGAGCGCGCCGGTCATGCCGGTGCGTTCGAACTCTCCGGCGTACACGTCCAGGTCGTCCTCGGCGAGCCAGGAAGGCAGCCGGCCGCTGGGGAACCGGTCGCGCAGCGTTGCGCCGGGGCTGACGAAGTGCGGGTCGGGGGCATCGGGGCCGGGCATGGTCTCGGCGGACAGCGCCGCGTAAAAGCCCGCGAGCCAGCCCCGCACGTCGGGTTCCATCTCGGCCTCGGCGCGGCCAGGCTCCTGGAAATAGGAGACGTAGAACTCCTGTTCACCGCCCATCTGAGCGAAGATGCCAGTGGGGCGGGGGCCGCCGGGCGGCGCGTAGGGCACACTCAGCAGCCCCACCGCGCGGAAGACCTCGGGGTGCAGCAGGGCGGACGTGGCCGCGATGTTCGAGCCCCAGTCGTGGCCGATGATCACTGCGGACTCCTCGCCCAGGGCGCGCACCAGCGCGACGTTGTCCTCCACCAGAGCGAGCATCCGGTAGCCGTCCTCCGCGGCCGGCTTGGAGGATCGGCCGTAGCCGCGGACGTCGAGCGCGACCGCCCGGTAACCGGCCCGCGCGAGCGCCGGGAGCTGACGGCGCCAGGAGTACCAGGACTCGGGGAAGCCGTGGACGAGCAGCACCAGCGGCCCGCTCCCCTGCTCCGCGACATGAATCCGGCCGCCCGGCACGGACACCGAACGATGCGTGATCTCTGCGACGTGCTGCGACATGCGTCTCCTCCAGACGGCGTGCCCGCTTCTGCCGGCGGCAGTGCTCTTGCCCCCCGCTTCGCGTCCCCTTCTGCTCCGCGGGCGCTACCACCGATCCTCCCGCTGACCTGGCCAGTCGCCCGAATCCTGTTGCCGGATCAGCAACTTCCACGATGTCGGCCCGCCCAAGTTCCCCAGCGTCACCACCCCCTGGAACGGAACGCCGAACGCTCCCGAGCGATGATCGCCGGGAGCGTTCGAGCATGCGCAAGTGCGGTCAGGAGGGCCGTTCCCGGCTTGTCCCTCTCCTGGCCGCCGATCCGTGGCCGGGTCAGCCGGTGATGATGGCGGGATCGCTGGTGCTGGCGCGCCCCGTCTCGATGTGGCCGCACAGGCGGCGCAGGAAGGCGTCGTCCTGGTCGGACGTCACCGAGATGTCGTACCAGTTGTTGGCGTGGTGCGTGTTCACCGAGGCGACGAACTCCTTGCCCGGCTTGAGCACGTGGGTCTTCGGGCGGTGCTCGTCGTAGGCGTCGGCGACGGTGAGCCGCACCGTGGACCTGCCCTGGTTGGTCACCACTACCTTCACGTTGCCGCTCTTGCCTTCGGGCCGCGTGCTCACCTCGAGGTCCGTGCTGCCGGCGCCGCCCTTGAACTGCCGCAGGAAACCGTTGGGCCCGTGCACGGTGAAGTCGTAGGCCGTCTGGCCGGCGGCGGCGAGGGCGAGCTGACCGGTCAGGTTCTGCCCGGCGCCGACGGTGTAGGCCCACGGCCCGGCCGGGTTGGAGCTCGACGTGACGTGGAACCAGGCACCCGTCTCGCCGTCGTTGGTGAACGTGAGTGACAGCTGGTCCTCGGTGACCATGGCGTCCACGGCCAGGTCGTACGGGAGAGGCCGCGCGGAACGCAGGCCGCCCTCCTGCTTGGGCAGCACCGGGTTGGCCGGCACGACGGGCACGTAGTTGGGGTGGCGCTTGTTGTCCGGCGGCAGGTAGCCCGCGGTGTCGGGCAGGGCCGGGACCACGCCGTCGGTACGGGCGAAGTCGAAGGCCGAGGTCAGGTCGCCGCAGACGGAGCGCCGCCAGGGCGAGATGTTCGGCTCGTGCACGCCGAAGCGGCGTTCCATGAACCGGATGACGGAGGTGTGGTCGAAGACCTCGGAGCAGACCCAGCCGCCCCTGCTCCACGGGGAGATCACCAGCATCGGGACGCGCTGGCCGAGCCCGTACGGACCGGCGGCGATCGAGGAGGAACCCGCGTAGATCTCTCCGGTGGTGTCCACCGTGGAGCCTCCCTCCGCGGCGGAGGACGCCGGGTAGGGCGGCACGACGTGGTCGAAGAATCCGTCGTTCTCGTCGTAGGTGATGAACAGCGCGGTCTTGCTCCACACGTCCGGGTTGGCGGTGAGCGCGTTCAGGACCTGGGAGATGTACCAGGCGCCGTAGTTGGCCGGCCAGTTGGGGTGCTCGGTGAACGCCTCAGGCGCGACGATCCACGAGATCTGGGGCAGCGTGCCGGCCTTCACGTCGGCCGCGAGGATGTCGAAGAAGCCCTGGCCCTGCTTGGCGTTCGTACCGGTCCTGGCCTTGTCGTACAGCGGGTTGCCCGGCTGCGCGTTGCGGTACTGGTTGAAGTACAGCAGCGAGTTGTCGCCGTAGTTGCCACGGTAGGCGTCGTTGATCCAGCCCCACGAGCCGGCGGCGTTGAGGCCGTCGCCGACGTCCTGATAGATCTTCCAGGAGACCCCGGCCTCTTCCAGCCGCTCCGGGTAGGTCTTCCAGGAGTAGCCCTTCTCGTCGTTGCCGAGGACCGGTCCGCCGCCGACGCCGTCGTTGCCGGTGTAGCCCGTCCACATGTAGTAGCGGTTCGGGTCGGTCGAGCCCATGAACGAGCAGTGGTAGGCGTCGCAGATCGTGAACGCGTCGGCCAGCGCGTGGTGGAACGGGATGTCCTCGCGGGTGAGGTACGCCATCGAGGTGGAGCCCTTGGCGGGAATCCAGCCGTCGTACTTGCCGTGGTTCCAGGCGGCGTGGGTGTCCTTCCAGCCGTGCGGGAGGTCCTGGATGAACTGCAGGCCGAGATCGTCGGCGTCGGGCCGGAACGGCAGGATGTCCCGGCTGCCGTTCGACTGGTACCAGACCGGCTTGCCGCTGGGCAACGTGACGGAACGCGGGTCGCCGAACCCTCGTACCCCGCTCAGGGTGCCGAAATAGTGGTCGAACGAGCGGTTCTCCTGCATGAGAACCACGATGTGCTCAACGTCCTGGATGCTCCTGGTCCGGTGGTTGGCCGGGAGTGCCGCCGCCTGGGCGATGCTCGTGGAGAGAGCCGACATGGCGGCGGTGCCGCCGGCCAACTGGAGGAACCTTCTACGGTTGACGTGCGTCATGAGGACCTGTCTTCGGTATGTAGATCAAGCAAAACCGCGACAGTATGTTCGGATGATCAAGAACGCGCCGTCCCCTTCTTTCGGAATTCAGGGCAAAACCCGCGTTAACGATCAAATGGTCAGGAATCAGCTATGCAGGTTGAGATCGGGCGCGGCGGCGAGCGCGGCGTGGACGGACGAGACCGCGCTCGCGCCGTCGCCGACGGCCGTGGCCACGCGTTTCGTCGAACCCGAGCGCAGGTCGCCGACCGCGAAGACCCGGGGTGCACTCGTCTGGTACGGCAAGGCCGATCCGGCCGGCAGCCCGACGTCAGTGAGCACGAACCCGTCCTCGGCCTTGGCCACGCCGGTCAGCCAGCCCGACACCGGGTCGGCGCCGACGAAGCAGAACAGCGCACGGCTGGCCAGCCGTGCCGGCCGCTCGCCGGGCCGTTCGACGACGACCGACGTGAGGGTGTCGCCGCCGGCCAGTTCGCTGACCGTGCTGCCGGTGTGGACTCGGATCCGGGAATGGGCCTGGATCCGGTCGGTCAGGTAGGCCGACATGCGGGCTGCGAGGTCGTGGCCGCGGACGACCAGATCGACCGTCGCGCCGCGGGCGGCGAGGGACAGGGCCGCCTGCCCGGCCGAGTTGGCGCCCCCGACGACGGTCACCGGCCAGCCCTCGTGGCCCCGGACGTCCGGCTCGGTCGCGGCGTACCGGATGCAGCCGGACTGCTCGAACGCCGCCCATCCGGGGATGTCCAGACGCCGGTATCGGGCGCCGGTGGCGGCGATCACCGCGCGGCACTCGATGCGGGCCCCGTCCTCCAGGACGACGACCGGCCGCCGCTCGTCGGAGAGGTCGAGGCCCTTCGCAGCGCAGGGCGAGTGGATGCGTACACCGAACTTGAGGGCCTGGACCATGGCCAGGTGGGTCAGGTTCACGCCGCTGACCCCGTCCGGGAAGCCCAGGTAGTTCTCGATGCGGGCGCTCTTGGCGGCCTGGCCGCCGAGCCCGCTCCGATCCAGCAGCACGGTGACCAGGCCCTCGGACGCCCCGTACACGGCGGCGGCCAGGCCCGCGGGACCGGCGCCCACGACGACGAGGTCGACCGGACCTCCGCCGTCCCGGTACGTGAGGCCGAGCGTCTGCGCGACCGTTCCCGGCGTCGCGCGCCGCACCACCGAACCGTTGGCGATGGCCGCCGGGAGGTCGGCCTCCGTCAGCCCGGCCGCGGTCATCAGGGAGCGCCCGGTGGATGAGGTGGCGCTGCGCCAGGTGTGGGGCAGCAGCATCTGCGTCACGTAGCCGCGCAGTTCCAGGGTCTCCGCGGAGTCCGGCCGGCCGACGATCTCCAGAGCGCCGCCCGCCGCCGCGCGGAAGACCTCGCGCCGCTCCTGGAACGCCGCGAGCAGCAGTCCGGCGATGTCGTCCTGCTCGGCGAGGGCCCGGCGCAGTCGCGCCGCCCCGATGCGGACGACCGTCCCGGTGGACGTCACCCGGGCGGTCAGGTAGACCTGCTGTCCGGTCAGAAGGTTGAGCTCGCCGAGGAAGTCTCCGGGGCCGCCCCGGTAGATCAGGCGTTCCGGCTCGATCGACGTCGCGTCCCGGACGATGTCCACCGTCGCCGTCCGGAGCAGGAAGAAATCGTAGGAGTCGTCGCCGGAGGTGTACAGGTTCCGGCCGGCCTCGACGTGCTCCTCCTCGCCGTATCCGGCAAGGCGGCGGAACTGCTCGTCGTCGAGGGCGGGTCCGGTCGGACGGCGGCGGAACTGCTCGTCGTCGAGGACCGGTCCGGTCGGACGGCGGCGCTTCGGCCGGGCGACGGTCACGACGTACAGGAGCAAACCTGCCGACGTGAGGACGAAACCGGCCCAGACCGTGGACAAGGTGCCCCAGCCGGCCTCCAGGGTGACCGCGCCGCCGATCGCGCCGAGGGAGTTGGCCAGGTTGAGGGCGGCCAGGTTGAGCGCGCCCATCAAGGTCGGGGCGTCCGGCGCGAAGCCGGTCAACCTGACCTGGATGGTGGGGATCGCGAACATCATGGTCGCGCCGACGCCGAACAGGCACGGCAGCAGGACCAGCAGATCGCCGCCCGCCACGCCGATCAGCACCAACAGCGCCAGGACACCGCCGTACCCCCAGATCAGGCCCCGGTGCTCGTACCGGTCCGCTACGCGCCCGCCGAGGTAGTTGCCGACCGCCATGCCGAGGCCGAAGACGGCCAGGGCGATGGGGATGAGCGCGGCGTCCCGCCGCGCCGCGTCGGTGACGAAGGGGCCGATGAACGTGTAGACGGCGAAGATGGTGGAGATGCCGAGCGAGGCGACGGCGACCATCAGCCAGACGTTGATCCGGCGCAGGCCGTTCAGCTCGCTCCTGACGGGGCTGCCGTGCAGGTCGTCGGTACGGGGCAACCAGGCCACCAGGGCGATGCCGGCCAGCAGGCCGACGGCGACCACGGTCCAGTACATGACACGCCACCCGGCGTGCTGGCCGATGAAGGTGCCGAGCGGCGACCCGGCGATGGTGGCGACGGTGAGTCCCCCCATCACGGTGGCGAACGCCTTACCGCCCTTGCCCGGCCCGTACACGTACGCGGCGACGACCGCCCCGGCGCCGAAGAACGCCCCCTGCACGCTGCCCGCGACGAAGCGGAAGACGACGAGCAGCACGATGTTCGGCGCCAGGGCGGACAGCCCATTGCCCACCAGGAAGAGCACGACCAGGCCGAGCAGCAGCGTGCGCCGGTTGACCCGGGCGGCGAGCAGAGTGATCAGCGGAGAACCGATCACCACCCCGAAGGCGTAGGCGGTGATCGCGTATGTGGCGACCGGGATCGACACGTCCAGGTCGGCGGCGAAGAGCTGGATGATGCCGTTGCTGCCGAACTCGCCGGTGCCGATCGCGAAGGTGCCCAGTGCCAGCGCGAACAGAGCGAGCCTGGGGTTGACGGCGGGCTTCTCGGCGGAGGTGTGCCGTTTCTCCTCGGCGGCGCACTGGCCTTCGTACGCGCTGACGAACATGATCAGCGGGCCGCGTGCTTGATGAGGTCGGCGGTCACGGCGGGTTGGGAGATCATCGCGACGTGCGAGGCACCGACCTCGCGCACCTGCGACCCGGCCCGCCGCGCCATGAACCGCTGCGCCTCGGCGGGCAGCACCTGGTCGTTCCTGGCGACGAGGTAGTAGGAGGGAATGGTCTTCCACGCCGGGGCTCCGGAGGGCTCCCCAAGGGTGCGGGCGTCGGCGGGCCGCTGGCCGGCGTGCATCAGGTCGGTGGTCGATTTCGGTACGTCACCGGCGAAGACGTCGTGGAAGAACTCCTTCTTGATGTAGCCGTCGACGAGGCCCTCACCGTAGGGCCGGAAGTCCAGCGCCGCCTCGCTGAGCTTGCTGCCCGGGAACCTCGTCTGCAGTTCCAGCAGCGACTCACCCTCGTCGGGGGCGAACGCGGCCACGTAGACCAGTGCCTTCACGTTCGGGTTGCCGGCCGCGGCGTTCGTGGCGACGATCCCGCCGTAGGAGTGCGCGGCCACGACGATCGGGCCGCTGAGGGTGGCGAGAACACTGGCCAGGTAGGCGGAGTCGGTGGCCACGCTGCGCAGCGGGTTCGCGGGCGCGATGACCTGATAGCCGTCGCGGATGAGCTGGGCGGCGACGCCGTTCCAGCCGGAGGCGTCGGCGAACGCGCCGTGCACGAGGACCACCGTGGGTTTGGGCTTGGCTCCCGTCCGGGGAAGCGCCTGCGCCTCGGACGTTCCCAGCAGCGCGCCGGTCGCGACCGCGGCGGATCCGGCCAGCACAGCTCGGCGAGTCGTCGTCATGATGTTGTACCTTTCACCTCGAATTGCGATCAATGTTGATTCCAGGCACTTGACGATCACTGAACGAGCGATTCAATCGTCGTCCAGTACGCCGATTTAGCGTGCGGTCATGAAATCGGCGAAAAGCGAAAGCGCCCGGATCTGGGGCCTGCGGTTCCACCTGCTCTTCTACGTCCTGAGCAATCTGGCTCAGGTCATCGTGTGGTGGGTCTACAACCCGGACCACTTTTTCTGGCCCCTGTGGTCGATCGTCTTCTGGGGCATCGGGCTGGCCTTCCATTTCTGGGGTGTCTACTCGCCGCCCAAATCCAGAATCGAGTACTGAGCCGTGTCGTTCTTCGCCGAGTTCGTGCGCGCCCCCATGACGGTCGGTGCGGTCGCGCCGAGTGGTCCGACGCTGGCCATGGCGGCGACGGCGGTGGTGCCCCGGACCGGTTCCCCGGTCGTGGTGGAACTCGGTCCGGGCACCGGCGCCTTCACCGGCGCCATCCAGCGGCGCCTCGGGGGTCGCGGCCGGCACATCGCCGTCGAGATCAACCCACGGTTCGCATGGCGGCTGGCCGAACTCCATCCGGCGGTCGACGTCGTGACCGCGGACGCGGCCGGCCTTGCCACGGTGCTGACGCAGCGCGGGCTCAACGAGGCGGATGTCGTGGTCAGCGGCCTTCCGTGGGCGGCGTTCACCGAGAACCGGCAGCGTGACGTGCTGTCCTCGGTGTCCGCCGCGCTGCCGCCGCACGGCGTGTTCACGACCTTCGCGTACGTGCACGCCCGATGGGCACCACCCGCGCGGGCGCTGCTGCGATCCCTGCGGTCACGCTTCGACGAGGTCGTGGTCAGCCAGACGGTGTGGGCCAACCTCCCGCCCGCGCTGGTCTACTACTGCCGTCGCCCCAACACCCGCTGAGCGGTCAGGTCGGTGCGGTGCGCGAACAGGTGCGCCTCACGTTCGACGGACGACGTCCGGGCCCGCAGGGGCGGCTCGGACGGCGAGGGAAGGGGCGCACGGAATGCCAGAACTTGTCAGCATGCCCAAGAAGGTCCGCTATGGATTCCCCCTTGGTCCTGGCCAGTCTGCCTTACGCTCTCGGCATCGTCATGCTCGGTCTGGGTCTCGGCCTGACCCTGGACGACTTTCGGCGGGTGGGCCAGTATCCGAAGGCGGCCGTGGTTGCGTTGCTCTGCCAGGTCGTGCTGCTGCCGGCGATCTGCTTCGGCCTGGTGGTGGCGTTCCGGCTCCCGCCGGAACTGGCGGTCGGGATGATGGTGGTCGCGGCGTCGCCCGGTGGCCCCACGGCCAACCTGTTCAGCCACCTGTTCGGCGGGAACGTCGCGCTGAATGTCACGCTCACCGCGGTCAACTCGGTGCTGGTCGTGGTCACCCTGCCGATCGTGGTGAACCTCTCGGCCGGGTACTTCCTCCCCGGCGGGGCCACCCTCGGGCTGCAGGTCGACAAGTTGCAGCAGGTCTTCGTGATGGTGCTCGTGCCGGTCGCGATCGGGATGCTCGTGCGCGCGCTGGCACCGCGGGTGGCGCAGCGGCTCAACCTCCCCGTTCGGGTGCTGTCAGTCGTGGTCCTGGTCACGGTCATCTCCGCCGTGCTGTACGGGGAGCGGGAGAACCTCGTCGACTATTTCGTCTCGGTCGGGCTGGCCGTGCTGGCTTTCAACATCGTGAGCCTGCTGATCGGCTACGGCGTGCCGCGCCTGGCCGGGGTCGACCACGGCGCGGCCACCGCGGCCGGGTTCGAGATCGGCATCCACAACACCGCGCTCGCCATCACGATCGCGCTGAGCCCGGCGCTGTTGAACAGTGCCGCGATCGCCATCCCGGGCGCGGTGTACGGCATTGTCATGTTCTTCACGGCGCCCGGGTTCGGCTGGTTGATCAGCCGTCGAACTCGAACGAGCTCCGCCCTGTGACCCTTCTCGGCCCGTGTGGCCTGATGTCGTGATCTGACACCGAAGGCGGCCAGGCCACGTAAGACGGTCATGAGACCTGCGGCCCGAGCGCCCGCGACGGTGTCGCTCGTGCTGAGCAGTGCGATCAAAGCTCGGCAAGGAACCTCTCTGCGCGGCGGGCGAAGAGGTGAGACTCGCGTTCGTTGGACTGGTCGCGGGCCTTTTCGGCAGCGGCTCGTACGACTTCGGCGGGTTCGCCGCGGGCGTGGAGCAGGCGCGCCCGCAGCAGCAGGACAAGTCCTTCGGCGTAGCGTTGGCCGTAGGCCTCCAGCGCCTGGTCCGCTCGGTCGAGGGCGATGGCCGCCTTGTCCGGCCTACCAGCGGCCAACCACATCTCGGCGAGCAGTCCGTGGTGGTACGCGACGCCCCACCGCGGCGGGTCGACCAGCGTCCCGGCCACGAGCTGTTCGGCCTCCGCCGCGATACCGGCCGGGTCGTCGCCGGTGAGGGCACGGGCCCAGTACCAGTTCAGCCGGATGTAGTGCTCCTGCTGGATGGCGGCGCGGCCGGTGCCCACGGCCGTCCACCGGTCGATCGTGCGTATCACCCAGCCCGCGTCACCGGCCATCGAGGCGATGATGGTGATGTAGTAGGCCCAGGTCGCGACCGCATACGAGTCGTCGGGGCCGTTCCACTCGTCGATCATGGCCCCCGCCGTCTCGACGTCACCGTGTAGCGCCGTAATGACGGCCAGCCAGCCGGGCCACTCACCCGAGACGTCACGCCGGATCGGGGTCTCGCTGTGCGAGGAGACGACCCCGTCGAGAAGGGCGGGGTTGTTCTCGCTGAAACACCGGTATGCCTCGCCGATGTTGCCGATGTCCCACTGGTGCAGGCCCCAGGCTTGCCGGCCGTACACTCGGACGACCGGATCGGAGGACGCCTCCCCTTGTTCGTACAGCCGGCGGACCAGACGAACGCGGTCCCACTCCAGGAAGGTGTAGGCCCCGAACAGGCGAGCGAAGAGGAGGCCCGCGGCCTCTACCTCCTGGCCGAGTTGGCGGGCCAGAAGTTCCGCACGCTCCAGCAGATCGAAGGTCGTGCCGCCGAACCCGGCTTGCCGACGCGGGGCGATGGCGAGGAGCGAGAGGGCGGAGAGCTCGAGTTCCGGGAGCCCGGCGGTCCGCGCGATCTGGGCGGCTGATTCCAGGTGCCGATCTGCGGCGGCGAACGCGAGCTTGGCCGCCGCGCGACGACCGGCGCGCTTCAGCGCCTCTACGGTACGAACCGGGTCGGCGAGGTGCCTGGCGGCCCACAGGTGGAAGGCGAGGCGTTCGGTGATGGACTCGTCGTCCGCTTGGCTTTCTTCGAGCGCGTCCGCGACCCGCAGGTGCAGCCGGATGGCCCGCCCGTGCGCCATGGTCTCCGTGACCGATTCGCGAACCAGGTCGTGCGCGAAGCGCCACGAGAACGGGTCCTCCGGCTCCGATTCGAGCAGGCCGAGCGCGCGCAGCGGTTCGAGGCGTTCGAGACAGTCCGCGACGTCGGCACCGGCGGCGCGGGCGAGCAGGCTGAGGTCGACGTCGCGGCCGATCAGCGCCGCGACCTGCAAAAGTTCGCGAGCGTTGTCGTCGAGGCCGGCCATCCGATCGCGGACGACGTCTCGCACGGTGGACGGCACCCCGGCCCGGGCCGATGCGTCACCGTCGCCGAGCGCGCCGCGGTCGCTGAGAAGCCGCGACAGTTCGCGGACGAAGAACGGATTGCCGGCGGTGCGAACGTGGATGTTGCGGGCGATGTCCGTGCTGGGTTCATGGCCGGTCTCGCGGCGGATGAGTTCGGCCACGTCGGTCAGGCTGAGCGGGCCGAGCCGGATCCTGCGGTGGCTGGGCAGCCGGCTGGCCGCGGCCAGTGCCCGCGAAAGGTCGGAGCCGGGTGTCGGTGCGCGGTCGCGAAGGGCGCCGATGATCGCGGTGCCGGTGGGCAGCCGGCCCACCACGTGGCCGAACAGCTGGAGCGAGGCGGCATCGATCCATTGAAGATCGTCCATGACGAGCAACATCGGCCGTTCCGCCGAGGCCTGACCGATAACAGTGACGACCTGCTCGAACAGGCGGAACTGGGCACGGCTGCCGGTAACCGGCGGCGCGGCGTCATCGTCTCCGGATTCGAGGAGACGACCGAGTTCGCCGGCCCGCCACTTCTCACGCGCCGACGCGGGCAGGCTGTCGAGGACAACGGTGAGCGCCTGCTCCCATGGCCACATCGATGGTGTTCCGTCGCCTTCCAAACTGGAAGCCCAGACGACGAGCACGCCACGCCGGTCCGCGGCGGCCGCGGCCTCTTCGAGCAGGCGCGTCTTGCCCGCGCCCGGTTCGCCTTCGACGATGGCGAGCCCGGTGCGGCCGGTGAGCGCCGCCTGGATGGCCTGCCGCAGCACGCCGAGCTCCTCGTCCCGGCCGACCAGGCCGGCTGTCTGCCTCGCTGGTGCGCGGTCACCCTCACTCTCGGTACCTGTCATCACCGGCGGCCTTGAGGTCTGCGTCAGCACGCGCAGGTGGGCGGCCTGCAGCGCCGGGCCGGGGTCGATGCCGAGCTCCTCGGCGAGGCGGTCACGGACCGCGTGGAACGCTGACAGCGCCTCCGCCTGCCGTCCAGCGGCGCCGAGGGTGGCGATGAGGCCGGCATGTACGGGTTCGTGGAACGGCGCCATCGACGCGGCCAACTGTAACGGCGGGATCACCCGCTCCGGTCGATGTAACGCCACGGCCAGTTCGGCCGCTGCCGCGCAGGCGGCGTGGAACTCGTCGTCGAGCGCGGCCAAGACCGGCATCGCGATCGATCCATGGGAAAGTCCGTCCCCCGCGGGTCCCTGCCAGAGGCCGAGCGCTGTGACGTAGTGGTCGAGCGCCACTTCGCGAGCCTGCTCGGCGAGGGCGGCCTGGGCGGCTTCGAGGAGTTCCCGGAACGTGACGAGGTCGAGCGTGCCGGGTCCGGCGCTGAACACGTACGCGTCGCCGCGGCGGTGCAGGTACGTACCGGCTGCCCGGGCGGGGACCGCGGGCTCGAGCACCCGCCGCAATGCCCCGATGTACTTCTGGATGATGTTGAGCGCGCTGGCGGGGACGTCCTCGGCCCAGATCAGGTCGATCAATTCTCTCGTGCTGACCGGACGGCCCACGCGCGCCAGGAGCAGGGCCAACAGTTGCGCCTGCTGTCGGGGGCCGGCGTCCAGTTCGACGCCATCGCGCCACAGCCGCAACGGACCGAGGATCTGCAGGCGCAGCGAACCGGCGCCGACCAACAGACCTTCGCCGTCGGGCCTAACGGGATGGCCTGGCCCAGTCACGTCTGTCGACTCCCAGATGGGCATTACAGATTTGTCCGCTTGCAACCCGTTTCGGACCGCAGTGCGCACCGAGTCTACCGGTCCAGGATTGGTCGTAGAAGGTTCGGCAGACACGCCACCTCAAGGCGGGCCGAACGAACGAGTGGAACGCCGGGAAGGCGTGATCGAGCACGTCTGCCCCAGCCGACAGGGAAGTCGCCGTTCACTGCTTTCGATATTCGTTCAGTAGTAGTCAAGTTCGCCTTCGTATGTTGAGACTGGGGCGCCGATGAGGCGTTTCCACGCTTGCCGTGACCTCCTTGAAAGCGACGACCCGTCCGCGCAGGCACATGACCTGTGCCTCCCACACCAGCCCATGCGTAACCCGAGCCATAAGGAGCGTTGGATGCCGACTCGCGTGAACCGGCAGACCGTCGATCTATCCGCCTATCCCGACCTCATGGTCCTCTACCTCGGCATGCGGGTGAATCATCTGTACGGGATCCGGACCTTCTTCAGCTTCGGCCGGAAGATCAGTGAGTCGGTCGCGGGCAAGCCGGACGGGCTGCTGCTGCACGAGCCCGTGTACTACTCGTTCTTCCCGATGAACATGGGGATGCGCCAGTACTGGCGGGACCTGCCGTCGCTGCTCGCCTTTGCCCGGTCCGAGCCGCATCGGCAGTGGTGGCTGGACTTCCTTCGGGACTCGGGCGGAACCGGTTTCTGGCACGAGACGTACTCGGTCAGGGGCGGCATGGAGGCCGTCTACGACGACGTGCCCAAGCCGCTCGGGTTCGGACGGTTCGCCGGGATCCAGCGCGCTCGTGGACCCATGTTCGGTTCCGCGGCTCGCCTGGGACGCACCGAGGGCGGCAGCCCGGTCCTGAGCGAGACGGACCTCTACGAGTCCTAGCCGCTCGGGCCAAGACACAGAGCCAAGGCAGTACAGAACCTTACGTCCACAGGTCTCAAAGCACGCGCTCGCGCTGGAACCACACGTCAACGCTATGCCTGATTCAGATCTTGAGCTGTTGATCGCATTCGCTGGGCGACTGGCCGAGAGTCACGCTGCTCAGGCGTCCTCAAGTACATACTGCGTTGCTGTCACTGGAGATCAAAACGCCCCGGCCGTGA
>NZ_BOOP01000056.1 GCF_016863295.1 Planotetraspora phitsanulokensis | reverse complement strand
CTGCTCCGTTTTCATTCCTCCGAAAGAACGCCGGAGGATCCCGGCACTCGCGCCCGCAAGGCGCGGATGGCCCAGTCGGACACCGGCGCCAGGCTCTCCGGGGCCGACCAGAGGTTGACCACTGCCAGCAGGCGGAGGTACAGCTCCCTGCGGGGGTCGCTCGCCGCCTCCAGGCGCAGCAGGAGACGATGCCGCAGCTCGACGTCGTCGGGACGGCCGCTGACGTTCGCGTACTGCGCCATCATCGCCTCGACGACCGGATCGGCCTGGGGAGAGACCGGGTCGATGCCGGCCGCCAGTGCGGGTCTCACCTCTTCCCGTACCACCGCGATTCCGTGCTTGCGGACTCCCGCGGCCTCACTGTGGGCCCGCTCGTCGGCATGCAGTTCCGCGAGGCGTCGCATGACGGCGCGGAACTGCGGGTCCCGGGACAGCTCGGCCAGTTCCACCCAGGCTTCGACCTGTTCGGCATCGGCGTCGTCGGGCAGCTCCGGGGTCATCGAGCGCATGATGCCCGTGAATCCGGGCTCCTCGATGAGGCCGCCGAAGACAGAGTCGAGGAAGTCGCCGGTGAGACGCCTGCGCTCGTCCTCGGACAGCTTGGCCAGTTTGTGCATGAGATCCGTCTCCTCAGGGGTCGATCCGCGCCTGGCCACCGCCGTGAGCACCGCTCGCCGCAGGCTCAACACTCGGATCTGCACCGCCAGCGCCTCGGCGTGGGCCTTGGCGACCTCGGCGAGGGAGACCTCCTGCTCCACCACCTTCTTGATCGTGGGGAGGTCCACCCCCAGATCGCGGAGCGTCCGTACGAGATCGAGGCGGGCGACGGCGTCGACGTCGTAGAGGCGGTAGCCGGCCGGACTGCGGTCGGCGGGCGGCACGATCCCGCGGTCGGAGTAGAACCGTATGGTCTTGACCGTCAGCCCGGTCTGCCGGGCCAGGTCGCCGATCGAGTAGAGCGTGTCGCCGTCCATGCCTCCACCCTCGCGTCTCCCCCTGATGGAGACTCAAGCCGCCCCTGGGCGTACAGCAAAGCAGAAAGCCACAACGCCGAACCCGGCGACCGGGTTCGGCGTTGTGGGTGTGACCGAGACGAAAAAGATCAGCTGGAGACCAGGCGGTAGCCCACTCCACGAACGGTCTGAATCATCTTGTCCTCTTCATCACCGAGTCTGGCGCGCAACCGCTTCACGTGGACGGCGATCGTGTTGGTGGACATCGCGTCCGCGGAATGCCACACGTGCCGCATGATCTGCTCACGCGTGACGGTCCGGTCGGCGTTGCGCATCAGGTAGTGAAGCAACTCGAACTCTCGAAGGGGCAGATGGACGATGCGTCCCGCGACCTTCACCTGGTAGGCCGTGACGTCCAGCTCGACGTCGCCGATCGTGAGCACGATCCGATGGTCGCCATGCCGCCGGAAGGCCGCCTGAACGAGCGGGAGCAGCTCATGGACTCGGTAGGGACGGGCCACGCACGCCGTCGCCCCGGCCTCGAGGGCTTGCAGGGCCTGCTCGGTATCGCTCCCGAAATCGATACCGAGCAGGACCGGCACGGCCCTCGCGAGCCGCACGGCCCGGACGAAGTCGACCGGGCCCACGACGGGCAGGGAAGAGCTGATCAGTACGGCGTCCGGTTGGAGCGCGCCGGCTTGGAGCAGGGCCTGCGCACCGTCCATGACGCCGGTGACATCGATCCCTTCTGGCTCCAGTGCCGCCGCCAACTGCTGGATGAGGCCCGGATCCGGATCGGCCACCAAAAGCATGGGTGCCGACCGAGTGTCCCCCTCCACTACGGGTGCCGCCACCCAGGTCCTCCAATGCTCAGCCGAAGCGGCCGGTGATGTAGTCCTCGGTCGCCTTCTGTGTCGGGTTGGTGAAGATCCGCGAGGTCTCATCCATCTCGATGAGCTTGCCCGGCTGACCCTGCGCCGCGAGGTTGAAGAAGGCGGTCCGGTCGCTGACGCGAGCCGCCTGCTGCATGTTGTGCGTCACGATGACGATCGTGAACTCCTGCTTGAGCTCGGAGATCAGATCCTCGATCGCGAGGGTCGAGATCGGGTCGAGGGCCGAGCACGGCTCGTCCATGAGCAGGACCTGCGGCCGGACCGCGATCGCCCGCGCGATGCACAGACGCTGCTGCTGTCCACCGGACAGACCCGCACCCGGCTTGTTGAGCCGGGTCTTGACCTCGTTCCAGAGGTTGGCCCCCTTGAGGGATTCCTCCACGATGCCGTCGAGTTGCGACTTGGAGAAACGGCCGTTCAGCCTGAGGCCCGCGGCCACGTTGTCGAAGATCGACATCGTCGGGAACGGGTTGGGCCGCTGGAACACCATGCCGATGGTCCGCCGTACGGAGACGGGGTCGACGTTCGTGCCGTAGAGGTCCTGGTCCTCCAGACGGACCTTGCCTTCGACGCGCGCGCCGGGGATGACCTCGTGCATGCGGTTCAGGGTCCGCAGGAATGTCGACTTGCCACAACCGGAGGGGCCGATGAACGCGGTGACGGAACGAGGCTCGATGGTCATCGAGATGCCCTCGATCGCCTTGTGCGATCCGTAGTAGGCATCGAGGTCAGAGACCTCGATCTGCTTTGCCATCTCTTATCCCCTCTTAGCAGGCGAACGCCACCACGAGATGAGGCGTGCGACCAGGTTCAGCAGCATGACGATCAGGATGAGCGTGAGCGCACCGGTCCAGGCGCGGTCGATGGCGACGTCCTGGGGAAGGGCCGACTGACCGAAGACGTACAGCGGGAGGCCCATCTGCGGCCCGTTGAACGGGTCTTCGTTGATGGAGTCGGTGAAGAAGACGGTGAGCAGCAGCGGCGCGGTCTCACCCGCGACACGGGCGACGGCCAGCATGACACCCGTGACGATGCCGGTGAAGGCGGTCGGCAGGACGACCTTGGCGATCGTGCGCCACTTCGGCACGCCGAGCGCGTACGACGCCTCTCGCAGCTCGTTCGGCACGAGCCGCAACATCTCCTCCGTCGATCTGACCACCACGGGCATCATCAGGATCGACAGCGCCAGCGCTCCGGCGAAGCCCGAGAACGTCATGCCCAGGACCAGGATCCAGAACGCCAGGACGAAGAGGCCGGCGACGATGGACGGGACACCGGTCATGATGTCCACGAAGAAGCTGATGAGCCGCGACAGCCTGCCGCCGTTGCCGTACTCCACGAGGTAGACGGCGGTGAGCAGGCCGATCGGCACCGCGATCAGTGACGCGAGGAGCACCTGCTCCAGCGTGCCGATGATCGCGTGATAGGCGCCGCCTCCCGCGTCCCGCGCACCGATGTTGCGCATCGAGTGCGTGAGGAACTCGATGTCGAATCGCTTGAGGCCGTTGCGGATGACGAGCCACAGGACCGAAACGAGCGGAACGACTGCGACGGCGAAGGCCAGGTAGACGAGGACCTGGGCCACGCCGTTCTTGACCCGCCTGCCGGCGGAGATGGGCTTGATCCCCATTTGCACGGTCATGCTGCGGCCCTCGCGTACTCCTTGCGGCGGGCGATGATGAGGCGGGCGGCCGTGTTCACCACAAGCGTGATCACGAACAGCACCAGACCGGACGCGATGAGCGCGCCTCGGCCGATGTCCGTGGCCTCGCCGAAGCCGTTGGCGATGTTGGCGGCGATGCTGTTGCCGTTCGGGCTGAGGATCCGGAACGAGATGGTGAAGGTCGCCGGGAAGATCAGGGCGACGGCGATCGTCTCGCCCATGGCCCGGCCGAGGCCGAGCAGCGCGGCGGTGATGACACCGGGACGGCCGAACGGCAGGACCGCCATCCGGATCATCTCCCAGCGGGTGGCGCCGAGGGCGAGCGCCGCCTCCTCCTGGATCTTCGGAGCCTGGAGGAAGACCTCACGGGAGATCGCGGCGATGATCGGAAGGATCATGATCGCCAGCACCAACGAGGCGGTGAGCATGCTCTTGCCGACCACCGAGTCTCCGCCGAAGATCGGGATCCACCCGAGGTAGTCGTTCAGGAACTTGGACGGCCCCAGCATGAAGGGGACGAGGAAGGTGACGCCCCACAGGCCGTACACGACGCTGGGGACGGCGGCGAGGAGGTCGATCACGTAGCCCAGCACGGAGGCCAGGCGACGGGGGGCGTAGTGGGAGATGAACAGGGCGACGCCGACGGCCACCGGGGTGGCGACGACGAGCGCGATGAACGAGCTGATGACGGTGCCGAAGGCCAGTGCGCCGATTCCGAAGACGGGCTCGGTGGCGTTGGGCACCCAGGTCAGTTCGGTCAGGAAGTGCGACGTGTTCGCCTGAAGCGCGGGGACCGCCTTCACGACGAGGAAGACCGCGATCGCCGCCATGATCGCCAGCAGGACGACGCCTGAGGCGGTGGAGACGAAGCGGAACGGAACGTCGCCGCGGCTGCGCCGATAGGCGGACCGGCTAAGAGCCGGCCCGCCTTCGGTCTTGGGAAGAGACGTGGCCATCAGGGCTAGGAGATCGCCTCGACGGCGGTGCGAACCTTGGAGATGAGGCTGGCCGGCAGCGGGGCGTAGCCCAGGCCGGTCAGGGCCTGCTGGCCGGCGTCGCTGGCCGTGTAGGTGAGGAAGGACTTGACCAGCGGAAGGTCCGTGGCCGACAGGCCCTTCTCACAGGTGATCTCGTAGGTCACCAGGACGATCGGGTAGGCACCCGCGGCGCTGGTGGCGTAGTCGATCTTGAGCTTGAGGTCGTTGCCGGTGCCCGCGACCTGGGCGGCCTCGACCGTCTTGCCCGCGCTCTCCGGGGTGAGCTCGACGAACTCGCCCGAGCCGTTGGCGACCTTGGACTTCTGGAGGCTCGAGTTCTCGGCGAAGGAGAGCTCGACGTAGCTGATCGCGCCCTCGGTGCTCTTCACCGAAGCGGCGATCTGGTCCGAGCCCTTGGCGCCCTGGCCCTTGGCCTCGGCCGGCCACGCCTTGCCCGGCTCGTACGGCCAGTCGGCGGTCGCCTTGAGGAACTTGGTGAAGTTGTCGCTGGTGCCCGACTCGTCCGAGCGGTGGAACGCCTGGATGGCGGTCGAGGGCAGCGTGGCGTCGGGGTTGTCGGCCTTGATGGCCGGGTCGTCCCACTTGGTGATCTTGCTGTTGAAGATGCCACCGATGGTCTTCGGCGACAGCTGCAGGCCGTCCACACCGGGGAGGTTGTAGACGACGGCGACGGGGCCGATCACCATGGGCAGGTTGATCGCCTTGCCGGTCTTGCAGCGGGCGTCGGCCTGGGCGGGCTCGCCCTTCTCGTCGTTGAGCGCCGAGTCGGAGCCGGCGAACGCGACGGTGCCCTGGATGAAGGACTGGACACCCGCGCCGGAGCCGGCCGGGTTGTAGTTGATGCTCACACCGCTGTTGGCCGACTGGAAGCCCTTCTTCCACTCGTCCATCGCGTTAGCCTGAGCCGAGGAGCCTGCGGCGTTGATCGTGCCCGACAGGCTGCTGCCGGTGGCAGCGCCCGAGGGGGCAGCCGAGGTGCCAGTGTCGCCGCTGTTGTCGTCGGTGCCGCATGCGGCGAGCGAAAACACGCCGATAATGGCGGCCGCGGCAAGCCGGCCTGCATACTTCACGGTGATTCCTCCCGCTTGTCTTCTCGTCGCCGAAGACACTAGAGATCCAAGGTGACCGGATCCCTTGGTAAAGGTGAACGAGCAGTGAACGCGCTCGGTCTCTTGTGGTGATCGATGGAGATAACGAGCAGGTCACGACGGGTGTGCGGGACCATTGATTCATGAAGCGCATATGTCTGGTCTGCATGGGCAACATCTGCCGGTCACCGATGGCCGAGATCGTTTTGAGGCGGACGCTCGAGGAAAGGGGCCTTGACGTGCTCGTGGACAGTGCGGGCACCGGCGGCTGGCACGCGGGCGAGCCCATGGACGAGCGTGCTCTGGCCACGCTCGCCGAGCACGGTTACGACGGCGACTCCCATCGTGCCCGCCAGTTCGACCCCGCCTGGTTCGCCGAGCGCGACCTCGTCCTCGTGATGGACCGGGACAATCTGCGGGCCGTGCGGCGGATGGCCCCGTCCGGCGCCGATGTGCGGCTGTTCCGCTCGTTCGACCCCGACGCCCCCGAGGGGGCCGAGGTGCCCGACCCCTACTACGACGGGAGGCAGGGCTTCACCGACGTGCTTGTCATGGTCGAGGCCGCGTCCGAGGGGCTGGCGAAGTACCTTGAAGATCACTAAAGATCTCGGCACGAGTCACGCCTGGACCCTCCATGAAGCCGTCGCCGGCGACGGGCGGCGGGTCTTCGTCAAGAAGGGCGCCGACTTCACCGCCGAGGCCGCCGGGCTCCGCTGGCTCGCCGAGCCGGCAGCCGTGGCCGTGCCCGAGGTCGTCGAGGCGGACGGCGACACCCTCGTGCTGGAGTGGATCGAGACGGCGCCGGCGACGGCGGCCGCGGCCGAACGGTTCGGTCACGAGCTCGCCGCCCTCCACGCCGCGGGGGCGGAGGGCTTCGGCGCCCCGTGGCCCGGCTCCATCGCCGAACTGCCCATGGACAACGGACCGGCTCCCGACTGGCCGACCTTCTACACCTCCCAGCGCGTCCTCCCGTTCGTACGGCGGGCCCGCGACGCCGGGGCGTTGTCGACGGCGGACGTCGACCTGGTCGAGGAGGCCTGCGACCGCGTGGAGGAGGTGTCGGGCCCGGCGGAGCCGCCCGCCCGCATCCACGGCGACCTCTGGAACGGCAACCTGATGTGGGCCGCCCCGCCGGACACGGGTGACTCGGCGCCCGGGCGTGTCGCGCTGGTCGACCCGGCGGCGCACGGGGGTCATCGGGAGACCGACCTCGCCATGCTCGCGCTCTTCGGAGCGCCGCACCTCGCCACGATCCTGGGCGCGTACCGGGAGGCCGCCCCGCCGGCCGCCGGCTGGCGGGAGCGGGTGCCGCTGCATCAGCTTCACCCGCTCGCCGTGCACGTCTGCCTGTACGGCGATGCCTACCGGGGCAGCCTGCTCACGGCCGCGTCCGAGGTGCTCGCACTGTGACGGCGGCTGTGGCGGTCACTGCGACGGCCGCAGTGACAGCCGCAGCGACGGTCAGGGGCGTGAGAGGCGTTTGAGCACCTCACCGTGGAGCAGGCCGTTCGTGCAGACCATGCTGCCGGTGTCGAGAGGGCCGGTGCCGTCGAGGGCGGTGCAGGTGCCGCCCGCCTCCTCGACGATCACGGTGAGCGCCGCCATGTCCCAGGGGGACAGTTCGGGCTCGGCGGAGATGTCCACCGATCCTTCCGCGACCATCATGTGCGACCAGAAGTCGCCGTAGCCGCGGCTGCGCCAGACCTGCCTGGTGAGGTCGAGGAACCCGTCGAGCCGGTCGTCCTTCTCCCATTCCTCCAGGTCGGAGAAGGCGAAGGAGGCGTCGCCGATGCGACCGACCTCCGACACGCGGCAGCGGGACGCCTTGGTCAGGCTGCGTCCGGTCCAGGAGCCGCCGTCCCTGGCGGCCCACCAGCGCCGTCCGAGGGCGGGGGCGGAGACGACGCCGACGACGACCTTGCCCTCCTCCATCAGCGCGATGAGGGTGGCCCACACGGGGACGCCGCGCACGTAGTTCTTCGTGCCGTCGATGGGGTCGATGACCCACGACCGCATGCCGTAGCCGGTGCGGCCGAACTCCTCGCCGACGACCGCGTCACGGGGGCGGGCCCGCCGCAGCGTGCCGCGGATGGCCTCCTCGACGGCCCTGTCGGCGTCGCTGACCGGGGTGAGGTCGGGCTTGGTGTCGACCTTCAGGTCCACGGCCTTGAAGCGGCGCATCGTGATGTCGTCGGCGGCGTCCGCCATCACGTGCGCGAGTCGCAGGTCGTCGCTGTATCCCGTCACAGGCCCCAAGTTATCGTGCCGGACCCCGCTTACATCAGGCCCGGATCGCTCCAAAACATACTCATCGGTAACATCTGATCATGGACATCGCCGCATTCCTCCTCGACAGCGTCCCCTTCGCGCGTCTGCTCGGCGTCACCTTCGACTCGGTCGGAACCGGCACCGCCGTGGCCCGTCTTCCCGACCGCGACGACCTGCACAACCACGTGGGCGGCCCGCACGCCGGCGCCCTGTTCTCGCTCGCGGAGTCGGCCTCCGGGGCCGCCATGCTCTCGGCGTTCGGCGACCAGCTGTCCCGGGCCGTGCCGCTGGCGACGGTGGCCGCGGTCCGCTACCTCAAGCTGGCCAAGGGCGAGGTGACGGCGTCGGCGACCCTGCGGGCCGACCGCGACGAGGTCGTCGCCCGGCTCGACGCCGGAGAGCGGCCGGAGTTCGACGTGGCGGTCGACATCCGTGACGCGGCGGGGACCGTCGTGTCCGAGGTGACCGTCTCGTGGACGCTCCGCCCCAACCGCTGACCGGCCGCAGGCCGATCAGTCGTCGTCCGCGGACCCCTCGCGGCTGGCAAGCAGCCGCCTGAGCGACTCCAGGCGCGCGGGGTCCCCGGGGCCATCCACGACGAAGCGGTCCAGCGCGCAGCCGTCCCCGAGATGGGTGCAGCCCTTGGGGCAGTCGACCGCGGCCTCGTTGAAGTCGGGGAAGGCGGCGAGCACGGTCTCCATGGCGACGTGGGCGAGGCCGAAGCTGCGTACCCCGGGCGTGTCGATGATCCAGCCGCCCTCGGGCAGCTCGAGCGCGACCGCCGACGTGGAGGTGTGCCGCCCCCTGCCGGTCACGGCGTTGACGTGCGACACCGCGCGGCGGGCATCCGGCACCAGGGCGTTGACCAGCGTCGACTTCCCCACGCCTGAGTGCCCGACGAGCACGCTGATCCGGTCGCTCACCCGTTCGCGCAGCTCGCCGAGCGGGCTGCCCTTCTCCACGACCACGTACGGCACGCCGAGCGGCTCGTAGAGGGACACCAGCTCGTCGGGCGCCGCGAGGTCGGCCTTCGTGAGGCACAACAGCGGATCGATGTCCGCGTCGAAGGCGGCGACGAGCATCCGATCGATCATCCGGGGGCGCGGCGGCGGGTCGGCCAGCGCCGTGACGATGACGAGTTGGTCGGCGTTGGCCACGATCGGCCGCTCGATGTCGTCGGTGTCGTCGGCGCTGCGGCGCAACATCGAGCCGCGCTCCTCCACGCGCACGATCCGCGCGAGCGTGTCGGGGCGGCCCGTCACGTCGCCCACGATCGCGACGCGGTCTCCGACGACGATGCCCTTGCGGCCCAGTTCCCTGGCCTTCATCGCGACGACGAGGGTCCTGTCGTCCTTCCCTGAGCGCCGGGCAGATCCCTTCACTCGGCGCGCGGCCTGCCCGTCGCCGTCAATCCGAGGGATGCCCGCTCCGACGAGGCAGGTGTAACGGCCCCGGTCGACGGCGACGACGAAACCCTCGACGGCCTCGTCGTGGGCAGGGCGGACCCGCGTCCGGGGCCGGGATCCCTTGCCCGGTCTCACCCTGACGTCGTCCTCGTCGTACTGCCGTTTTCTCAGCGCCCGCGCCCCGATCGTCTCGCGCACCCGTGAGCGCCGCTCGCGGGGCCGGTCGCCGGGCGAGGCCCTCTCATCGCGCGCCGCCCAGCATGGCGGCCCACATGCTCGGGAACTCCGGAAGGGTCTTCCCCGTGGTCGCGATGTTCTCCACCTGGACGCCGGGCACGGCCAGCCCGATCACGGCGCCGGCCGTCGCCATCCGGTGGTCGTCGTAGGAGTGGAAGACCCCGCCCGACAGCGGCCGAGGGTGGATCTCCAGACCGTCCGCCGTCTCGCGGGCGTCGCCTCCGAGGTTGTTGATCTCCGTGGCGAGCGCGGCGATGCGGTCGGTCTCGTGTCCGCGGATGTGGGCGACGCCGCTGATGCGGGAGGGCGAGTCGGCGAGGGCGGCCAGCGCCGCGATGGTCGGCGTCAGCTCGCTCACCTCGTGCAGATCGGCCTCGATGCCTCGTATCCGCCCGGAGCCCGTCACCTGGAGGCCCTCGGGGACCCGGGTCACCGTCGCGCCCATCCGCTCCAGCAGGTCGCGGAGCTGGTCGCCGCCCTGCGTGGTCTCCTCCGGCCAGCCGGGGACGACGACCGTGCCGCCGGTGACGAGCGCTCCGGCGAGGAACGGCGCCGCGTTGGACAGGTCGGGCTCGACGTCCACGTCGTGCGCCCTGATCGGCCCGGGCTCCACCCGCCACACGTCGGCTCCGGAGTCGTCCACCTCGACGCCGGCCTGCCGCAACATGTGGACGGTCATCTCGATGTGGGGCATCGACGGGACCGGGGGTCCGCTGTGCCGTACGGTCACGCCCTTGTCGAAGCGGGCGCCCGCCAGGAGCAGGCCCGAGACCATCTGGGAGGAGGTGGAGGCGTCGAGGACCACCTCTCCGCCAGAGATCGGCCCGCGGACGGTGAACGGCAGGGCGTCGGCGTCGACGGACGCCCCCAGGGCGCGCAGGGCCCCCAGGATCGGGCCCATGGGCCGCTTGCGCGCGGCCGGGTCGCCGTCGAAGCGCACCGGGCCGTCCGCGAGCGCGGCCACCGCTGGCGCGAACCGCATGACCGTGCCGGCCAGCCCCACGTCGATCGACACGCCGCCCCTGACGGGCCGCGGGATGATCGCCCAGTCCACGCTCGAGCCGCTCTCGCCGGAGGAGGTCATCTCGGCGCCGAGGGACCGCAGGGCTGCCACCATCAGATCCGCGTCCCGGCTGCGCAGCGCCAGCCGTACCCGGCTGGGCGCGTCGGCCAGCGCGGCGAGGAGCAGCGCACGGTTGGTCACCGACTTGGATCCGGGCAGGCGGACGGTCGCCCGGACCGGGCCGGTCGCGGCCGGGGCCGTCCAGAGCGCCTCTGGGCCCGTGGAGGCGGAGTGCGGTGTGACCATGCCAGAAGCCTATCGTCGTGCCCCCAGGAGCCCGTACGGCGCGCGCATGGGGCGGAAATGGCAGTCTGGAAGACATGTGCGGGAGATATGCGTCGGCGCGGAAGAAGCACGATCTTCTCGAGGAGTTCGAGGTCGAGCTCGACGGCGCCCCCGACCAGGAGCTCGGGCCCGACTACAACGTGGCTCCCACCAAGGAGGTCTACGCGGTCATGAGCCGCGTGCCAAGGGGCGAGGACGGGAGCCGTTCGGGACGGCCGGTGCGGCAGTTGCGCGTGGTCCGCTGGGGGTTGGTCCCGAGCTGGGCGAAGGATCCGTCGATCGGCTCGCGGCTCATCAACGCGCGGATCGAGACCGTGGGGGACAAACCCGCGTTTCGCAAGGCGTTCGCCTCGAGGCGGTGTCTCCTGCCCGCCGACGGCTATTTCGAGTGGATGCCAACGGAGGAGAAGAAGAAGCAGCCCTATTTCATCCATCCGGCGGACGGCGGAGTGCTCGCGATGGCCGGGCTGTACGAGTTCTGGAAGGACCCGGGGCGGGCGGACGACGATCCCCTGAAATGGCTGTGCACGTGCACGGTGATCACCACGTCGGCCGAAGACGAACTGGGCCGCATTCACGACCGCATGCCGATGATGGTCGAGCGCGGCCGCTGGGCGGAATGGCTCGACCCCCGGCTTGAGGACCCGGCGAAACTGCTGGTCCCCGCCAGCCCCGACAGGCTCGAGGCGTATCCCGTCTCCACCGAGGTGAACAACGTGCGCAACAACGGCCCCGATCTGGTCGAGCCGGCGGCGCCGATCGGCAAGGAATCGGGAAACGGCGGGGATGCGGACGCGCTTTTCTAGAAATCCATTGGTGTAAGTCGGACGTCGAACGGGCATCCGGTAACGAAAGCGGTTCACCACGCCGTAATAAATGCCGACCTGTCGGGAGACCGGGGCTCCTCGGCGGGTGTTCCCCACGCTCCCGGAGGTGCGGATTCGTGGATGTCGCGACCGCGCGTATGCGCCTGGAAGTCATGCTCGAAGAGCTCGACCGTTCGATCAGGGTGCTGAAAGGCGACCCGGTCGCCGTGCCGGAACGATCGGCCGCCGACGCCGGGGCCGACCTCACCGACGCCGACCGGACGCGGGCCATGCTGGACGTCGCGTCGCGGCAGCGCAAGGAGGTCCAGGACGCCCTCGTCCGGATCGACCAGGGCGGCTACGGGCGGTGCGTGGACTGCGCCGCCCCCGTCCCCGAGGGCAGGCTGGAGGCGCGGCCGGAAGCGGCCCGCTGCGTCCAGTGCCAGTCGAAGCGCGAGCGCCGCCGCTAGATCCGCGCCTAGGTCTGCGCCGCGGCCCTGAGCGGCTTGCGGGCGCTGGCGACCAGGTGGATGCCGACGGTGTCGTCGTCGTCCGGCTGGCTCGCGAGCTCGGTGCGGACCAGCCACGCGAGCGACCGCCCGCCCGAGCCGAGCACGCGATCGACCATGGAGGGGGACAGGACCGTCCTCGGGCGGACCCACTCCACCTCGAGCCCGGCGCCGGTGACCAGTTCGCGGACCTGCGTGCTGGTGAAGCACCGGGTGATGCTGCCGTCCGGCCAGGGGATGAGCATGACCTCGCCCGTCTGGCACAGATGGGCCCAGTAGTTCTGCTCGGCGAGGATGGCCATGCCCAGGACGAGCGAGTCGACGCACAACAGGGCGCGGCCGCCGGGCTTCAGCACGCGGGCCATGTCCTCGATCACCGACTCGGCCATGAGGTCGACCGACAACATGCGCTCCTCGGCGATCACCGCGTCGACGCTGGCGTCGGGGAGGAACGCGAGGTTGTCGGCGCGGACCTTCTGGGTCAGGTCGGAGGCGTCCCTGAGCCACGGCTCGATCGGCCTGCGGAAGTCGATGACCTCGATGACCCGGTGGCCGGCGCGGGCGGCCTGGGCCGGCCACCGGCCCCGGCCTCCGGAGAGGTCGACCAGCAACGACGGGCTGCCGGGAAGCCATTGGCGCAACTGCTCGGCGACGACCGCGTGATAAAAGTTCCAGTACGGCCCGAGCGTGCCCGAGCCATTGAGTTCGTTGGCCGGAATAGGCAGCACGAGCAGCTCCTGGACGTCGAATTTCCGGGCTACCAGCCGGTACGTATGTATTTCCCCTTGCGGAGGCGTTCATCACCTCAAACCGCACCGGGAACAGACTCTACGCCCCACCTGTTACAGGTGGGCATGAACACGTTGGTGCTGCCGGAAGCCCCGAGCAGGAGCGCCGCGACCCGGCCGGTATTCTCGGCTGGGTACGGAGTTCTGAAGGGGGTGGGTCCGGTCTCCAAGACAGCTGAGGAGACTCTGGGGCAGCGCAGTGAGCGGTTCGAGCGCGACGTCATGCCGTATCTCGACCAGCTCTACTCCGCCGCGCTCCGGATGACCCGTAATCCCGCGGATGCGGAAGACCTCCTGCAGGAGACCTTCGCCAAGGCTTTCGCCTCCTTCCACCAGTTCCAAGAGGGAACGAACCTCAAGGCCTGGCTCTACCGCATCCTGACCAACACCTTCATCAACAGTTATCGCAAGAAGCAGCGCGAGCCCAAGCAGTCCGGAACCGAGGAGATCGAGGACTGGCAGCTCGCCCGTGCCGAGTCGCACACGTCCAGCGGCCTCAAGTCGGCCGAGATCGAGGCGCTCGAGCATCTGCCCGACAGCGATGTGAAGAACGCGCTGGCGGCTCTTCCCGAGGAGTTCCGGATCGCGGTCTATCTGGCCGACGTCGAGGGCTTCCCGTACAAGGAAATCGCCGACATCATGGGCACGCCGATCGGCACCGTGATGTCCCGCCTGCATCGTGGCCGCCGCCAGCTGCGGACGCTGCTGCAGGACTACGCACGTGACCGCGGGCTCGCGCGGTCGGACTCCCGCAGCGGGGCCGACGACGATTTGCTTGGCCAGGAGGAGCGATGAGCTGCGGGAACCACCACGACACCCCGTGTAGTGACGTTCTCGACCGGATCTACAGCTACCTCGACGGCGAGCTGGACGAGAACGGTTGCGCCGACATCAGGCAGCACCTCGACGAGTGTCACTCGTGCCTCGACGAGTACGGCCTGGAGAAGGTGGTCAAGCAGCTCGTCGCGAAGCACTGCGGGTGCGACCCCGTGCCCGACGATCTGCGCGCCAAGGTCATGACGCGGATCGAACAGGTGCGCGCCCAGCTCCCCGATTAGGATCTCTCCCCGGAGATTCGGGAGGGACGGCGGTATGCGGGTACTGGTCACGGGCGGAGCGGGTTTCATCGGGTCCACCCTGGTCGATCGGCTGGTGCGGGACCGGCACGAGGTGACGGTCCTGGACGACCTGTCGTCCGGGCGCAACCGGAATCCCGAGGCGCGCCTGGACGTGATGGACGTGCGCGACCCCGCCGTGGGCCCGCTGGTCGAGACTCTGCGGCCGGAGGTCGTCTGCCATCTGGCCGCGCAGATCAGCGTCAGGAAGAGCGTGGCCGATCCCGTCCTCGACGCCAGGCTGAACGTCGAGGGCACCGTCAACGTGATCGAGGCGGCCAGGCGCGCGGGCGCGCGCAAGGTCGTCTACGCCTCGTCCGTCGCCGTGTACGGCAGGCCCCCGATCATCCCCGTCCCGGCGGGCGCGGCCACCGACCCACGCTCGCCGTACGCCGCGTCCAAGCTCAGCGGCGAGATCTACCTGTCCGCCTACGCCGGGCTGTACGGCCTGGAGTACACCACGCTGGTGTTGTCCAACGTGTACGGCCCGCGGCAGTCGCCCGAGGGCGAGGCGGGCGTCGTCTCGATCTTCACGGACGCCCTGCTGTCCGGCAGGCGCACGGTCGTGTACGGCGACGGATCCCAGACCCGTGACTACGTCTTCGTCGATGACGTGGTGGACGGCTTCGCCCGGGCATGCGGGCCTGAGGGGAACGGCCGCCGGTTCAATCTCGGGACGGGCGTGCAGACGACCGACCGGCGGTTGCACACCCTGGTCGCCGCCGCTGCCGGAGTCCCCGACGAACCCGACTTCGAGCCCGCCCGGCTGGGAGATCTCCCGGCCATGGCCGTCGACCCGGCCCCGGCATTCGAGGGTCTCGGGTGGCGGCCGGCGTTCGACCTCGCCGCCGGGCTCAAGGCCACGGTCGCGTGGGCCATGGGTGCATGAGCGATACGGGTCTTTTCGGGCGCGATAAATCGGGATAATTCAACACAGCGTGATGGCTTGATTACGTTTTGGCCGCGAAGCCCCGACATCCCCGATCGCAGGTGTCGCGTTCTGTAGCCTGAGTGGCGAATCGATGTGGAGGCGGCACCATGCTTGGGAAGACCATCGTCCGGCTGCTGGCGGCAATGACGCTGCTGACCCCTGTGGTTGTGCTCGTCGGCACCGTCGCGGGGAGTTCGGGGATCTCCTGGACGTAGCTCCTGCCTGTGGATCCACTTCCTGCTTCGTCTGATCCCTAGGCTTCTCTCACCCGAGGTGGCGTCATGCGGGAACTACCGTGGCCTGCCAGGATCTATTTCGTTGCGATCATCGGGGCCGCGGTCTACCTGCTCGCCCACTGCATCCTCGCGCCGGAGTGGACGAACGACATCCACTGGCCGACGCTCCTCGTCCTCGCGCTGCTGTTCCTGGTCTGCGAGTCCGTTCCGACGTTGCTCAACGTGCCGCAGGCCGCCGTATCCGTCAGCTACTCCGCCGCCCTGGCGGCCGTCGTCCTCGTCGGGCCTGAGGGCGCGGCGCTCGTCGGGCTGATGGCCGTGCTGAGCGTGCGGCCCGGCCTCGCCGTCGTCAAGCGCCTGTTCAACGGCGCGCAATTCGTGATCTGCGGGTATGCGGCGGGCCGGGCGTTCGAGCTCGCGGGCGGCGTGCCGGGCCTGCCCGCGATCACCGACTTCCCCGGGATCCTCGTCCCGTACGGCGCGGCCACCGCGGCCTTCGTCGCCATCAACTTCGTTCTGACCGCGCTGATCCTCCTGCTCGTCGCGGGGGTCGGCAAGCACCAGGTCGCGCTGCGCGGCACGGTCCAGTTCCTCGGGTCCTACGTGGGGTACGCCACCTTCGGCCTGCTGATCGCCGGGCTGTGGGCCACGGTGGAGTCGATCTCGACCGTGCTCGTCCTGCTGCCCCTGTTCGTCGCCCGCTGGGCGCTGGGCCACTACCACGCCGAGCAGCGCTCGTACGACGCGACGATCGCCGCGCTGTGCCAGGCCGTGGAGACCAAGGACTACTACACGCGGGGCCACTGCACCCGGGTCTCGGCCGCCTCCGGGATGATCGCCGACGAGATCGGGATGGGCGCCGAGCGCCTCCAGGCCATCCGCTACGCCGGGATGCTCCACGACGTGGGCAAGCTGGGCGTGCCGACGAAGGTCCTGCAGAAGGACGGAGACCTCACCGAGGAGGAGTACGCCGCGATCCAGTTGCACCCCATGCGCGGTCTGGAGATCGTGCGGGGGATCGACTTCCTGGACGAGGCGTTCGCCGGGATCATGCACCACCATGAGCGGCACGACGGGAAGGGCTACCCGATGGGCCTGGCCGGGCTGGAGATCCCCGAGTTCGCCCGGATCATCGCGGTGGCGGACGCCTTCGACTCGATGACCTCCGACCGGGCCTACAGAAAGGCGAAGCCGATCGACGTCGCGGTGGGCGAGTTGCTCAAGAACGCGGGCACGCAGTTCGACCCGATCATGGTCAGCACCTTCATCAAGGCCTTGAGCAGGGACGGCTGGCATCCGCCGCAGACCGCTCCGGCTCCGTCCAACGACGTGGTCGAGACGACCGCCAAGGACCACGACGACCCGACGACGCCCATCCAGGTGGTGTCCGAGAGATGAGCGAGCGGCGGACGGCGGCGACCCGAGCGCCGGGGCTCGACTCCGGCCAGCTCCTGCTCATCTGCGCGGCCGGCATGCTGACCGTCGCCGGGATCTCCCACACCGCCGCGGCCGGGCTGGTCGACTCCCAGGTGGCGATCGGGTTCGGTGTGCTGATCGCCGCGGGAGAGCTCGCCCGGCTGACCATGCCGGGCAACCGCGAGGTGGCGCCGGTCTCCACGGCCGCGTCCCTCGGATACGCGCTCCTGCTCGACGTGGGAGGCCGCGAGGCGACCCAGTCGGCGTTGCAGGTCGTCGCCGTGATGTCGGTCGGCATGATCGCCGGGGCCCTGCCGCACGTCGCCGTCGGCCGTCCGCCCCGGCTGGACGCGATGGCCAGGCGGCTGCTCGCCGGCTCCCTGCTGGCCTTCGCCTACCGCCCGGTCGCGCATCCGCTCTACGAGATCGCCGCGGCGGGGGACTGGTGGCCCGCCCTCGGTGTGATGGCCCTGCTCATCGCCGTGATGTTGTCCGTCGACGTGGTGATCGCCGCGATGCTCCGCGCCGAGCAGGTCAGGACCGTGTTCGGCGTGGCCGTACGGGACGAGATCAGGATGGCGGCGCCGCTGGGCGCCGCGGTGGCCGCGTCCGGCATGTTGCTCGCGCTCGCCTCCCACAGCATGGACCTGACCGCGCTGCCCGCCTTCGCGGCGCCGCTGCTGGTCACACAGGTGGCCTTCCGCAAGTACGCCGGGATCAGGGCCACCTACCTGCAGACCGTCCGGGCGCTGAGCAGGGTCACCGAGGTCGGCGGTTACGTCGAGCCCGGCCACTCGCGCCGGGTCAGCCAGCTGTCCATCGCCATCGGCCGGGAGCTCGGCATGGCCGAGCCGCAGTTGCTCGAGCTGGAGTACGCCGCGCTCATGCACGACATCGGCCAGCTCTCCCTGCGCGATCCGATCCCGGGTGGGGCCACCGTGCTGACCGATCCCGCGCAGGCCCGGCGCATCGCGGAGCTGGGCGCCGAGGTGATCAGGAAGACCGGCGTGCTGCACGCCGTCGCCGAGATCGTCCGGAGGCAGTGCGATCCGGTCGCCGACTCGCCGCCCGCGGCCAGCCGGATCATCAAGGCGGCCAACGCGTACGACGACCTCGTGGGCGCGTCGACGGACCGGGACCGTGCCGCCGCGGCGCTGGAGCGGCTCCGTCTCGACGGCGGGACCGAGTACGACCCGGCGGTGGTGGAGGCGATGGCCCGGGTGGTCGATCGGCTCACGATGTCGCGCGTGTAGCCGGACATCTCACCGGAGCCCGTCCGGCGCCGTGCTCAGGGATCGCCTTTTGTGGCGACCCTACAGATCCGCCTGTCGGGTTCCGTCGGAACGGCCGGGGAGCCGGCCTTGGGAATCGCCATAGGGTGGGCTGCGTGATCGCCAGGAACCTGATGGAGTCGGCCGGAGTCCTGGTCGGCCCCGGAACCCGTGAGCCGGTGGGGGCGCTCACGGAGGCCGCCACCAGGGCCTGCGCTGCCTTCAAGGTCGAGGGGCCAAAGAACAATCTGCCGTTCTGTGCCGAGCTCCTGGACGACCCCGAGTTCGCGAGCGGGGACTACGACACCGGGCCGGTTTCCCGGCTGAGGAAAGCCCGATGGTTGACCACGACGAAGGGGAGTTCCCGTGGCTGAGGTGCGCGCCGAGATGGTGGCGAACGTGTGGAAGATCGTCGTCGCCGAGGGCGACAGGGTCGAGGAGGGCGACACGCTCGTCATCCTGGAGTCGATGAAGATGGAGATCCCGGTGCTCGCCGAGGAGTCCGGGGTCGTGGCCCAGCTGAAGGTGGCCGAAGGGGACGTCATCCAGGGAGGCGACCTGATCGCCGTCATCGAGTGACGGCGCTTCACAGACGCGCGAGGAACCTCTCGCGGTCCACGACGACCCGCTCGATCCTGCCGGTGCCCACCAGGACGCCCCTCTTGTCGACGGCCATGATCGAGAAGACCAGCCGTCTGCCGTCCACCTCGACCAGCTCGGCGGCGATCTCCACGTGCATCCCGACCGGGCTGGGCGCGATGTGCTCCAGCTGGACCTTGGTGCCGACCGAGGTCTGGCCGGGCGCCAGGTAGTGCTGGACCGCCTTCACCGTGGCGCTCTCGGCGAACGAGAGAAGCCGGGGCGTGCCCAGCACCGGAACGTCGCCGCTGCCCACCCGGATCGCGGTGTCCGACCGCTCCACCATGATGAGGACCTCGGCACGCAGGCCAGGAGCCAGTGTCATACGTGCCAGCCTATTAGGGCCCGATTAGGGTGAAGACCGTGGACCCCTTCTGCGATCACTGCGGCGGACCGGCCGCCGACGGTGATCACGCCGCCTGTCTCGCCGCCCGGACCATGGAGCCGCCGCGCTACTGCCCGCGGTGCCGCCGCCGCATGGTGGTGCAGGTCACCCCGCGGAGCTGGTCGGCGCGCTGCTCCGAGCACGGCAGCGCGGCGGGCTGAGCCGCCGCACCGCGACGACGAGCCCGCGGCCCTGACCTGACGGCGGGCCGGGGGCTCGCCCGGTCAGACCCCGGTGGTGTTCCGCGGGTAGGCGACCTCGGGGTCGGTGGCGATGTTCACCAGGTACGGCACGCCGGAGTCGAAGGCCCGCCGCAGAGCCGGAGCGATATCCGCCGGGGACGTCACCAGCTCGCCGGCGCCGCCGAGGGCGGTGACCACCTGGTCGTATCGCGTCTGCGGCTGAAGCTCGGCCGCCACGTCGTAGCCGTACAACATCTGCATCGGGTGCTTCTCCAGGCCCCACATGCCGTTGTTGCCGCAGATCATGACGACGGGCAGCTTGTGCCTGACCAGGGTGTCGACGTCCATCAGCGAGAACCCGGCGGCGCCGTCTCCGAGGAGCAGCACGACCTGCGAGGACGGCCGTGCGATGCGGGCCGCGATGGAGTAGCCGAGCCCGGTCCCGAGGCAGCCGTACGGACCCGGGTCGAGCCAGTTGCCGGCCTTGCGCGGCTCGACGTACTTGCCCGCGTAGGACACGAAGTCGCCGCCGTCGCCGATCACCACGGCGTCGTCGGCCAGTAGTTTGCCGAGCTCGCCGTAGACGCGCATGGGGTGGATCGGGTCGGAGTCCGACTCCAGCAGGGGGAGGTCAGCCGCGATCGCCGCAGCGGCCGTCTCGGCCAGCTTGGCCAGCCACGGGGCGTAGGCCTTGGGGTTCACCCCGGCGGCCCCGCATGCCGAGGACAGGCCCCAGAAGAGCACCGACAGGTCGCCCGCCGCCGACCCGGACAGGCCGGTGTGCGTGGCGATCTGCGAGGGCGCGTCGCCGATGTGGACGACCTTGGCGAGCGGCGCGCCGTCCTTGCCGCCGAACCAGCCGTAGCCGAGGCGGAAGTCGAGCGGGGTGCCGACGACGATCACGAGGTCCGCCTGCCCGAAGGCGGTGCCGCGTGCCCGCGTGACGAGCAGTTCGTGGCCGGCGGGCAGGATGCCCCGGCCCTGGCCGTTCGGGATCACGGGGAGGCGGTACTCCTCGGCGAAGTCGCGCGCGGCCTCCTCCGCCCGTTCCATCCAGACGTCCGAGCCCAGCACGAGCACGGGCCGCTCGGCCTCGGAGATCAGCCGGGCGATCTGGGCCAGGGCCTCCTCGTCGGGTTCGAGAGGCGACGGGCTCAGCGTCTCGGTGGTGTGCTCGGCAGAGGGGGAGAACAGGTCGTCCATGTAGAAGTCCAGGAAGACCGGCCCTCGATGGGGGGCGACGGCCGTACGGAAGGCCATCTCGACGTCCTGCCCGACGGAGTCCGCGCCCGATCCGGTGAAGGCGAGCTTGGTGATGGGCTCCAGCAGCGGGGGATGGTCCATCTCCTGCAGCGCGCCCGATCCCCATCGGGACCGCGGCGCCCGGCCGCCGAGCACGACCACGGGTGACCCGTTGAAGTGGGCGGTGGCAATCCCGGAGACGCCGTTGGTGATGCCCGGGCCGGCGGTGAGGACCGCCAGACCCGGCTTTCTCGTCAGGCGTGCGGTCGCCTCGGCGGCGAAGACCGCGCTCTGCTCATGGCGGACGTCGAGAATGCGCATGTCTTCGTGCACGGCCCCGTCGTAGAGGGGGAAGACGTGCCCGCCGGACAACGTGAACATCGTCTCGACGCCGTAGGCCTGAGAAACGGCGACGGCGATGTCGCCTGCGTGCTTGGGGGACTCCATGCGGTGAACCTACCAGTCAGTCACTTAGCCGGTTTGGGCTCTTGGTCTGGCAGAACTTCCCCGAATCGGCGCGTTGACACCCCGTCGGCTACAAGGTGTCGGACAGCGCCTTGATCGGCATCTTCAGGTCGGCCAGCAGCCCGAGGTCCTGCTCGGGTGAGCGCCCGAGCGTGGTCAGATAGTTGCCCACGATGATCGCGTTGATGCCGCCGAGCATGCCGTCGCGCGTGCCGAGGTCGCCGAGCGTCAGCTCGCGCCCTCCCGCGTAGCGCAGGATCGTGCGCGGCAGGGCGAGGCGGAACGTGGCGATCGTCTTGAGCGCCTCCGCGCCCGCCACGAGCGGGTAGTCGGAGAACGGCGTGCCCGGACGCGGGTTGAGGAAGTTGAGCGGCACCTCGTCGGGTGCCAGCTCGCCGAGCTGGGCGGCGAACTCGGCCCGCTGCTCCAGCGTCTCGCCCATGCCGACGATGCCGCCGCAGCACAGCTCCATGCCTGCTTCGCGGACCATCAGGCAGGTGTCCCAGCGCTCCTGCCAGGTGTGGGTCGTCACCACGTGGGAGAAGTGGGAGCGCGCCGTCTCCAGGTTGTGGTTGTAGCGGTGGACCCCCATCTCGGCGAGCTCGTCGACCTGGGCCTGGGTCAGCATGCCCAGCGAGCAGGCGACGTTGATGTCCACGGCCTCGCGGATGGCCTTCACGCCCTCGCGCACCTGGTCCATGAGCCGCCGGTCGGGCCCGCGCACGGCCGCGACGATGCAGAACTCCGTCGCTCCGGTCTGTGCGGTCTCCACCGCCGCCTGGACCAGGGACGGGATGTCCAGCCAGGCGGCCCTGACGGGGGAGGAGAACTGGCCCGACTGCGAGCAGAAGTGGCAGTCCTCCGGGCAGCCGCCGGTCTTGAGGGAGATGATCCCCTCGACCTCGACCTCGGGGCCGCACCACTTCATCCGCACCTCATGAGCCAGTGCGAGCAATTCGGGCAGACGCTCGTCGGGCAACGTGAGGCAGGCCAGCGCCTGTGCCGCGTCCAGACCCTTGCCCTGCTCCAGCACCTGGACGCGGGCGACTTCCACGATGTCGGTTTCCAACGGGCTGCGTTCTGCTGCGGACGACTGCGGGGTTTCGGTCACGACGAAAGCTTAAAGGTCGAGCGGAATCCGGAGGGATCGAACACACCCCCGAGGGTGGGGGCGAGTCCGGCTCGGGCCGTGCGGGCGAACTCCTCCCTGGTCAGTCCGCCCGCGCCCTCTGGCAACGCGCCGGCGAGCGGTCGCGCGGCGAGCGTCTCGAGGTCTGTCACGTTGCACCGTTCGGCGAGGCCGGGATCGGCGGGCCACGAGCCGATCACCACTCCGGCGAGTTCGAGGCCCCGGCCCGCCATGGCCTCCAGCGTGAGCGCGGTGTGGTTGAGCGTGCCCAGGCCGGCCCGCGCCACCACCACGACCGGCGCGTGGAGCTCCCTGGCCAGGTCCGCGAGCGTCCCGCCGTCCTCGTCGAAGCGGACGAGGAGGCCGCCGGCGCCTTCGACGATCACGAGCCGGTGCGACTCGGCGAGCTCACGGACGCGCGCCGCCGCCTCGGACAGCGAGATCGGCGGCAGGCCCGCGACCCGGGCCGCGGCCGCGGGAGAGAGCGGGTCGGGGAACCGGGCGAACTCGAACGTCGTCGTGACCCCCGACAGCCGGATCACCTCGTCGAGGTCGCCGACCTCGCCCGGCGCCACACCGGTCTGAGCGGGCTTCACGACGGCGACGGCGGCGCCCCTGTCCAGGGCGAGGGCCGCGACGGCGGCCGTCACCACCGTCTTGCCGACCCCTGTGTCCGTGCCGGTGACAACGAGAATGCTCATCCACCGCAGCCTAGGACCTACGGCCTCCTGAGGCGCGTCACGAACTTGTAGCGGTCGCCGCGGTAGAGCGACTGGGCGAACTCGACCGGGTTGCCGTCCGCGTCGAAGGCGTGCCGGGTCAGCATGAGCATGGGCAGGCCGACGTCCACGCCGAGGATCTGCGCGTCGTACGGCGTGGCGAGGACGGTCTCGATGACCTCCTCGGCGTCGGTGAGCCGCACGTTGTAGGCGGTGTGCAGCGTCTCGTAGAGGGAGGAGTGGCCCTCGAGTTCGCGCCTGAGGCGCGGGAAGCGCCGCGCCGACAGGTGGGTGGTGTCGATCGACATCGGCTCGCCGTTGGCCAGGCGCAGGCGGTGGACCCGCAACACGCGGCCGCCCGGATTGATCGCGAGCCGCCGTCCGAGGGCCTCGTCGGCCGTGATGTAGCTGATGTCGAGGATTTTGGTGTCCGGCTCGAGGCCGACCGTCCGCAGATCGCCGGTGTACGACGTGAGCTGGAGGACCTGGGCCACCTTGGGCTGGGCGACGAAAGTGCCCTTGCCCTGGATCCGCAGCAGCCGGCCCTCGACCACGAGCTCGGACAGAGCCTGGCGGACCGTCGTCCTGGAGGTCTCGAACCGCACGGCGAGGGTCCGCTCCGGAGGCAGGGCGCTGCCGGGCGGAAGGCTCTTGGTGAGCTCCAGCAGGTTCCGCTTGACGTCGTAGTACTTGGGAACCCTGGGAGAGTCCTCGCTGTGCTCCGTCACGTGTCCACCTTCAGTTCGGCCACAGCGGTGAGCGCGCCCCTGACCGCCGCGAGATCATCGGACCTCAGATCGGCCCGGGCGGTCAACCTGAGGCTGGACCGGCCACGGGGCACCGATGGTGGACGGAAGCATCCCACGCGTATGCCGCGTTCCGCACACAGGTTCGCCGCCGCGAGCGCGAGGTGCGGCGGACCGAGCACCACGGGGACGACCGCCGCCGCCGGTTCACTGGTCTCAAGCCCCGTCTCCCGGGCCATACCGGCCAGGGCGCGGGCCCGCGACCGCGCCTGTCGGGGCAGGTCGGGCGACTCTTCCAAGATCTCGAGCGCGGCCAGCGCCGCGCCCGCGCAGGCGGGAGCGAGGCCGGTGTCGAAGATGAACGAACGGCCTGTGTCGACGAGTGTCTCGATCACTTCGGCGGCCCCCAGCACGGCGCCTCCCTGGGACCCCAGCGACTTGGAGAGCGTGACAGTTCTCACAATATGAGAATCCCCCGAAAGGCCCGCTTCGTGAACCGCTCCTCGGCCCTGATCGCCGACGACGCCCAGCGCGTGCGCCTCGTCCACGATCAGGAACGCGCCGTGCCGTACGGCCACCGCGTGCAGCCGGTGGAGCGGCGCGAGGTCGCCGTCGACGGAGAAGACGGCGTCGGTCACGATGATCGCGTGCTCCTCCGATCGCTCGGAGAGGACCTTGTCGACGGCGTCGGCGTCTCCGTGCGGGGTCACCGCCACCCGCGACCGGGACAGGCGGCAGGCGTCGACGATCGAGGCGTGGTTGCCGGAGTCGGAGACCACCAGACCGCCCCGCGCCAGCGCGGTCACCGCTCCCAGGTTGGCGAGATATCCGGAGGAGAAGACCAGGGCGCGGTCGGCATGGGTGAAGGCGGCCAGCCGCTCCTCCAGATCGGCGTGGAGCCGGGTCGTCCCGGTGACCAGCCGCGAGCCGGTCGAGCCCGTCCCCCATTCGCGGGTCGCGCGCACGGAGGCCTCGACCAGGCGCTCGTCCCTGGACAGGCCCAGATAGTCGTTGGAGGCCAGGTCGAGCAGTCCGTCGTGGTCGGGGGTCCGCGGCCGCAGGACCCGCCGCAGGCCCGCGGCCTCCCGCTCGGCGGCGGCTGTGCGCAATCTGTCGAGCGGTCGCGTCATGGAGTGCATACTGCCAGGTGACAGAGGTCGATTCGCTTTCAGGCCGCATCACGTCGCATCATGCACACGTGCCGACTCTCAGTGACCTGGTGTGCCGTCACACCGCGCTCGAACCAGCCGACCTCGACTGGATCCACTCACTGGTCTCCGACTGGCAGTTGCTCGCCGACCTGTCATTCGCCGACCTGATCCTGTGGATCCCGCACAGGGACGGCTCAGGCTGGGTGGCGGTGGCGCAGATGCGGCCGACCACCGGGCCCACCGTTTACCACGACGACGTCGTGGGCGCGATCTCCGGCAAGGGGGAGCGGCCGTTGATCGACATCGCGTGGACCGAGCACCGGATCTGCCGGGAGGGCGATCCCGACTGGTCCAGCGGCGTGCCGGTCCGGGAGGAGACCATCCCGGTACGGCGGGGCCGCGGCGGCCACTTCATCGGTGTCATCCAGCGGTCCACGAACCTGTCGTCGGCCCGCACGCCGTCCAGGCTGGAGCTGACCTACCTGCAGAGCGCCTCCGACCTCGCCCAGATGGTCGCCGAGGGCCGGTTCCCCTTCAAGGAGGAGGAGCCGATCCTGGTCCGGTCACCGCGGGTGGGAGACGGCCTGCTGCGCCTCGACCGCGCGGGGCGGGTGACCTACGCCTCTCCGAACGCCCTGTCGGCCTACCGGCGTCTCGGCCTGCACGCCGACCTCGTCGGTGCGGACCTCGGGAAGACGACCGCCGACCTGTGCTACTCGGACGAGCCGATCAACGAGGACCTGATGCTCGTCGCCAGCGGCAAGGAGCCCCGGGAGACCGAGGTGGAGCACGGCGGCACGGTGGTCCAGTTGCGGGCGATCCCGCTGATCGTCGGCGGGGGGCGGATCGGGGCCCTCGTGCTCATCCGCGACGTGACCGAGTTGCGGCGCCGGGAGCGGGAACTGCTGACCAAGGACGCCACGATCCGCGAGATCCATCACCGGGTCAAGAACAACCTGCAGACGGTCGCGGCGTTGCTGCGGCTCCAGGCGCGCCGGCTCAACAATCCCGAGGGTCAGGAGGCCCTCAACGAGGCGGTCCGGCGGGTCGGCTCGATCGCGATCGTCCACGAGATCCTCGCGCAGATGCCCGAGGAGATGGTGGAGTTCGACGACATCGCGGACCGGGTCATCACCATGACGGCGGAGGTGTCACTGGCCCACGTGCTACCTCAGCGGATCGGGAGTTTCGGGGTGCTGCCCGCCGCTGTGGCCACCCCGATCGCGATGGTCCTCACAGAGCTGTTGCAGAATGCCGTTGAGCACGGTTTCTCGCACAAGTCGGGAAATGTGCAGGTGATCGCACATCGCGATTCCGACCGGCTGGAGGTGGTGGTGGCGGACGACGGGAAGGGCCTGCCGCCGGACTTCGACCTCGAGGCGACCGGCAGCCTGGGGCTGCAGATCGTGCGCACGCTGGTCGTCGGCGAGCTGTCGGGCCGCCTGGCCGTCGAGCGAAGGAAAGGCGGGGGTACCGAGGTCATCCTCAGCATTCCAGTGCAGCCCGAAACCAGGGGTGAGGCTGGAAATCCCCGGTGATCAGGTGGTCGTCAGACGCCGGCCCGGGCACGAGCGCGAGCGGTACGGCGCTTGAGGGCGCGTCGCTCGTCCTCACTGAGCCCACCCCAGACGCCGGCGTCCTGGCCGGACTCCAGAGCCCACTTGAGGCATGACTCGGTGACCGAGCACTGCCGGCACACCTGCTTGGCCTCTTCGATCTGCATCAGCGCGGGACCCGTGTTCCCGATGGGGAAGAACAGCTCCGGATCCACGTCACGGCAGGCAGCGCGGTGGCGCCAGTCCATGCGTTCCACTCCTTCGTCAAGTGGAGCCTCCGTGGCTCCGCTGGCCGTCGAAACTTTGTGAACACTTTCACTAACTGATGCGTGGACTTGCCCGGCACATCGGTTTAGGCCGGGCTTGTCCACATGATCGTCGGAGTCCTTCAGGAGGCTGTGGCTTCCGTAAAGGTCCTACGTTCCGACGTCGTACTTCAGCTTTTCAGCCGGGACTAGACCACACAAGAGGTTTGGGACAAGGTTTTGCCCGGCATGGCTGTCGGATGCGTCACACTATGACTACATGTGACGCGCTAGACCAAGACTTGTAATGCGTCCGGGATGGACCGGAATTCCACCCATTCACGTTCTCCCAGGTAGTCGCCGTCGAGTTGGAAGGCGACCGGGCGGGTCGCCGCCAGCGTGAACTCTTGTTCGTCGTGAACTTGAACGAGGTTTCTACCCCTCGGTAATCCCGAGTGCTCGCCGACGATCTGCCGGACGAAGCTGAGGAACGAGGGCAGGCCCAGCTTCCGCAGCCCGAGCACGTCGAGCCCCGTCTCGAAGCCCGCCCACGGCGTCGGGGTGATCGGGCGAGACCCCGCGTAGGTCCAGGGCGAGACGTTGGACACGATCGCCAGGAAGATTCCCGGTGTCTCGGGCAGGCGGGGCCGTACCAGTCGCAGGGCGGGGTGGCGGCGGTCGGTCACGAAGAAGTGCCGCACCGCGGTGTTCACGTAGAGGGTGGGGCGTGCCCGGTAGCCCGCGCTGCGCAGGCCCTCCACCGCTCTGACGACCTCCGCGTCGTACCCGAGCCCAGCGCAGAAGGTGAAATATCGGGACATGCGGTGCTCGGGTGGGGCCGTAGGGCCGGGATCCTGTCCCGCCGCCTCGTCATGCCAGATCGCCTGGCCGAGCCCGATGGTCCTGCTCCGCCCGTCGCGCAGCGCCTCGAGCACGGCGCCGGTCGCCTCGACCGGGTCGTTGGGCAGCCCGAGCGCGCGCGCGAAGACGTTGGCGCTGCCGCCGGGGATGACGATGAGACGGGGACGGCGGCTCGCGTCCTCGTCGGGCTGGCCGTCGAGCATTCCGTTGACGGTCTCGTTGATCGTGCCGTCGCCGCCGAGTACGGCGACCGCGTCGAATCCCTTGGCGTGAGCCGTGCCCGCGAGGACGGCCGCATGGCCCCGGTACGCGGTCTCCTCGACGGACAGATCCACGGCTGCTCCGAGCGCGCGGATGAGCACGTCCCGGGTGCGCTGGTTCGTGGAGGTCGCCTTCGGATTGATGACGAGAAGAGCCCGCATGCCTGAAGGTTAGACGACGTTTTGGCGCTGCCGCCGGGGACTTCCCGCACGCAGGTGACGATGCCGCCCCGATCGGGCCGAGGACCCGTACGGGTAGGGTTGGGCACTGTGATCAGCCATACCGCCGGTCGTCCCGCGACCCTGGCCGTCGCGGCGGCCGTACTGACCGTCGAGGGCGTGTTCGCCCTGGTCCTCGGGGGCTACGTCGGCGTCGAGACCTTGATCGGCCGGCCCGCTGATCTGACCAGTGCCCTGATCGTCGCGGCGTTCGGCGTGCTGCTCGGCCTGGCCCTGCTCTGGGTGGCCTGGGGCGTGTGGCAGGCGCTGCGCTGGAGCCGAGGGCCGGGCGTGGTGACCCAGATCTTCATCGTGCCGGTGGCGATCTCTCTGATCGGCGCCGGCCAGCACATCTACGGCTGGCCGCTCGTCGTCCTGGCGGTGGTCGCACTGGTCGCGCTGCTCGCCCCGCCGTCCACGCAGGCGCTGATGGGCGAGGACGGCCCTCAGGATTCGGAGGGGCCGCGGGACTGATCCCGCGGCCCTCAGTCCTCGGCGGTCAGGCCCTCGCGCAGCTGGGCCAGGGTCCTGGCCAGCAGGCGAGAGACGTGCATCTGCGAGATGCCCAGCTCGGTCGCGATCTGCGACTGGGTCATGTTCCCGAAGAAGCGGAGCAACAGGATGCGCTTCTCCCGCGGAGGCAGGCGCTCCAGCAGTGGCTTCAGCGACTCGCGATACTCGACGCCCTCGAGGGACTCGTCGACGATGCCGAGCGAGTCGGACACGGCGGGCGCGTCGTCGTCACCCGAGTCCGGTGCGTCGAGGGAGACCGTCGAGTAGGCGTTCGCCGACTCCAGGCCCTCCAGCACCTCTTCCTCGGTCATCTGCAGGTGCGCGGCGAGCTCGGCGACCGTGGGCGCGCGGCTCTCCCGCTGGGACAGCTCGCTTATCGCCTTCGTCAGCGACAGCTTGAGCTCCTGCAGGCGGCGCGGCACCCGGACGGCCCAGCCCTTGTCCCGGAAGTGACGCTTGATCTCACCGACGATCGTCGGCGTCGCATAGGTGGAGAACTCGACGCCACGGGCCAGGTCGAAACGGTCGATCGACTTGATGAGACCGATCGTGGCGACCTGCGTGAGGTCGTCGAGCCACTCGCCGCGGTTGCGGAAGCGCCGGGCGAGGTACTCCACCAGCGGCAGGTGCAGCTCGACGAGCTCGTCGCGGATGCGCTGCCGCCGCGGGTCGTCTGCCGGCAACTCCGACAGCTCACCGAAGAGCGTGCGAGCCCGCACGCGGTCGGGAACCGCCGAGTCGCCGGAGGCCATGGCACGGGTCCTTTCGGTCACGCCGGCCTCGCCGCGCCTCGCCGCTTGCGCAGCATGATCGCCATGTGATCGGGATGATCGGAGATGGCGTCCACATCGTCGGCCAGGGCGGTCAGCACCATCCAGGCGAAGTCGTCTCGCTTGGGGCTGCTGACACCGACCGTGTCGACCTCCACACGGACCGTCATCTCCTGTCCCGTTAGCTCGAACTCGGCCCGGAGATCGGTGCCCGGCACCGCGTGCCGCAGCAACATGGCGCATGCCTCGTCGACCGCGATGCGGAGATCCTCGATCTGATCCAGGGTGAAGTCGAGCCGCGCCGCGAGCCCGGCCGTGGCCGTTCGCAGCACAGACAGGTAGGCGCTCACGGCGGGCAGTCGGACGCTCACAGCGTCCCGGATCCCGGTCACATCCACCGCAGGCGTCTCGGTTTCCTCGGTCACGTTCCTCCTCGCCCATTCGAGCCGGCGCAGTGCCGTTGTCTGCAACTTACCGCCACTCACTCCATGTTGCTTCGCTCGGACGCGCCGATTGTGGTGATCTTGGGGGTAACTCCTCGTAAATTCCCTGAGGTTTCTCTGCTCGTGACCGGCGCCTCACCTAGGCCCCGAAACGATCAGGCCCCGCGCGGCCGGAACGACCGTGCGGGGCCTGATGATCCGCCTGACTCAGGCGGCCGCCTTCGTCTCCCAGAAGATCTTGGCGATTTCGTCGATCTTCGCGAGGAGCTCGTCGGCCTGGGCGGGGTCGACCGTTCCCTTGCCGCCGGCAGCGCCGGCGAGCTTGGTCGCGTCCCAGAACAGCTGGTGCAGCTGCGGGTACTGCTCCAGGTGCGGGGGCTTGAAGTAGTCGGTCCACAGCACCCACAGGTGATGCTTCACCAGTTCGGCGCGCTGTTCCTTGATGATGAGGGCGCGGGTCCTGAAGACCGGGTCGTCACTGTCGGCGTACTTCTTCATGATCGCCTTGACGGACTCGGCCTCGATGCGGGCCTGGGCCGGGTCGTAAACCCCGCACGGCAGGTCGCAGTGGGCGGACGCCTCGTGCTTGGGCCGCAGCAGTCGTGCGAGCATCTGAATCCTTCCTTAGGAATGCAGCACTGTCCAAGGCCGACCTTACTCGTACCGGAAACCACTAGTCCGTGGAGGGGGATGTGATCACAGCCGTCCGGGTCACGGGGGACTCGATGCTGCCCGCGCTGCGCCCCGGAGACTGGCTGCTGGTACGGCGGGGCGCCGTGATCAGGCCGGGAGACGTCGTGGTCGCCAGGAGGCCGCACGGCCTGATCGTCAAGCGGGCGTTCCGGCTCACGGACGAAGGCTGGTGGGTGGAGAGCGACAACCAGCAGGCTCCGGGAAGGCAGGACAGCTGGAACTTCGGCGCCGTCCCCGCCGGCGACGTCATGGGCCGGGTCGTGGCGCGCTACTGGCCCTGGCCGTTGCGCTTGTTCTGGCGGGCGCGGTAGGCCGCGACGTTGGCCCGGCTCGCGCACCGCTCCGAGCAGTAGCGCCGGGACCGGTTGGAGGACGTGTCGAGATAGGCGTTGCGGCACGGCGTGGCCTGGCAGATGCCGAGCCGGTCGGCGCCGAGGCCGGTGACCACGCTGGCGAGGCCCATGACCGACCCGACGGCGAGGGCGTCGGCCACCCGGCCGCCCTCCGTCAGGTGCATGTGCCAGGCCTGCCCATCGTGGCCGGAGATCTGGGGATGCACGGGATGGCGGACGAGAAGGCCGTTGAGCCGCTCGACCACGTCCTCCTCGTCGCCCGCGGCCGCGGACTCGAACACGCCGTTGAGCTCTTCGCGCAGTTCGCGCAGGGCGTCGAGGTCCCGCCGCGTGACGCGGGCGGCGGACTCGGTCCGGCCGGTCTCCTCCAGGAGGGCGCGCAGCGTGTCGAGACTGCTCAGATCCTCGACGCGGTTGACCAGAAGGACGGCCAGTTCTGCATATGACGTCAGGTCCACTGGGACGACCTAGGGATGTAAGGGACGACTCCGTTTATCGAGTATTACACGGCAGAGGTTCGCACGGAACTCCCCAGGTCACGGATGATCTGTTCCTCATCCGGATCCGTCGGCTCCCAGGCGTGTGGCACAATCGTGAAACGGGTGACCCCCGTACCCCCTCAAGAGACGACCGTCAACGACGACGGCCTCCGGCGGCTACCGAAGCCTGGGCTTTCGTTCTCTTGCGGCGTCTAGAAGGAACTCGTCCTCTCGACACTGGGGTCGCTGTGACCGTCTCATCTGATTCTTTGGCATCCCTGGATCTGGACCCGGCCTTCGCGCTCCATCGCGGGGGCAAGCTGGAGGTCCGCTCCACCGTTCCGGTCCGGGACGCGGACGATTTGTCGCTCGCCTACACGCCGGGCGTCGCCCGCGTCTGCTCGGCCATCGCCGACAACCCCGAGCTGGCCAACGACTACACCTGGGTCTCGAACGTCGTCGCCGTGGTCTCCGACGGCACGGCCGTGCTCGGCCTCGGCGACATCGGGCCCTCCGCCGCCATGCCCGTGATGGAGGGCAAGGCACTGCTGTTCAAGCAGTTCGCCGGCGTCGACGCCGTCCCGATCTGCCTCGACTGCACCGACGTCGACGCCCTGGTCGAGACCGTGACCAGGCTCGCGCCGTCGTTCGGCGGCATCAACCTCGAGGACATCAGCGCGCCGCGGTGCTTCGAGGTGGAGGACCGGCTGCGCGAGGCGCTCACCGTCCCCGTCTTCCACGACGACCAGCACGGCACCGCGATCGTCGTCCTGGCCGCCCTGCGGAACGCGGCCCGCGTCACCGGCAGGCCACTCGGCGAGCTCCGGGCGGTCGTGGCGGGCGCAGGCGCCTCCGGCGTCGCCGTGACCCGGATCCTGCTCAACGCCGGCATCGGCGACATCGCGGTCAGCGACTCCAAGGGCATCGTCCACTCCGGGCGCGAGAGCCTGCACCCCGTCAAGGAGGCGCTCGCCCGCGAGACCAACAAGCTCGGCCTGACCGGCTCGACCGAGCAGGCTCTCGCGGGAGCCGACGTGTTCATCGGCCTGTCCGGCTCGACGGTCTCCGAGGCCGCCGTGGCGGCGATGGCTCCCGACGCGATCGTCTTCGCCCTGTCCAACCCGACGCCAGAGATCGAGCCGTCGGTGGCGGCCCGCCACGCCAGGGTCGTGGCGACCGGCCGTTCCGACTTCCCCAACCAGATCAACAACGTCCTCGCGTTCCCCGGCGTCTTCCGCGGCGCGCTCGACGTGCGCGCCCGGACGATCACGGAGAACATGAAGGTGGCGGCGGCGACCGCGCTGGCCGACGTGGTCGGGGACGCGGTCTCGGAGGCGTACGTCATTCCCTCGCCGTTCGACGCCCGGGTGGCCCCCGCCGTCACGGCGGCGGTCTCCGCCCAGGCACGTCTGGACGGCGTCGCCCGCAAATAACCCCCCGCCCGCCGTCTTTCCCGTGATCATGCACACCTCGGGCATGTGAGGTGATCTGTGCGCCCTCGCGCCGTGATCATGCACACTTTCGGGGACGTACGGCACCACCTGCGACGATCCCGTTCGTGATCATGCACGGATTCGTGTGCGCGCGACCGGACCTGCGAAGCCTCGAGTCGTGATCATGCATCTGCCGGATGCGTGGTTCCGACTCGAGGCTTTTCGTCTGGATGCACCGGGGAAACTTGGGAATCCCTTGGGGGTTTCACGCTACGTGCTATAAAGAGAGCTCTCCGTTACCTATCGGCTATGCCTGTCCTGGGTGAGGAGAGCGATGCGACGCGAACCCAACCGGCTGCTCCAGCAGCACCTGGCCGAGGCGGGCCTGTCCCGCAAGGGGCTGGCGAGCCGGCTGAACGATCTCGGCACCGCCCGCGGGCTGACCGGGATGAGATATGACCATGGTTCGGTGCTGCGCTGGGCGGGTGGCCAGCGCCCGCGCGATCCGGTGCCGGGCCTCCTGGCGGAGATCTTTTCGCTGCGGCTCGGGAGGCCGGTGTCCATGGAGGACATCGGCATGCCACGCGGAGCAGTCCCTCTCGATCTCGGACAGGAGTTCCCCCATTCGTGGGAGGAGGGTGTGGCAGGCGTGACAGCATTGTGGAAGGCCGACGTCGAGCGGCGCAGATTCCTGCTCGATTCCACCTTCGCTCTGGGAGCGGGTTCCGCCGGGATCGCCCGCTGGCTGACGGTCCCGCCCCAGGACCGGCTCTCCGCGAACGGCCCGCGCCGGGTGGGAGTCTCCGACGTGACCGCGATCCATGAGGTCACCCGTTCGTTCAGCGAACTGGACAACCGGTTCGGCGGCGGGAGCATTCGCGGACCGGTCGTGAAATATCTGGATACGGCGGTCGCGCCTCTCCTGCGCGACGGCTCGTACGGCGAGGCCACCGGGCGGGCGCTGGCCACTGCGGCGGCCGAGCTCACCAGGCTCGCCGGCTGGATGGCCTACGACCTCGAACAGCACGGCTTGGCCCAGCGGTACCTGATCCAGGCGCTCGGGCTGGCCCGCGGGGCGGGCGACCACGGCCTCGGCGGGGAGATCCTCGCGGGCATGAGCCACCAGGCCCTCTACATCGGGCAGCCTCGTCACGGCCTCGACCTCGCGCGGGCGGCCACGATGGCGGCCACCCGGTCGGGGATCTTCTCCCTGCTTGCCGAGGCCCACGTGCAGGAGGCGCACGCGTTCGCCCAACTCGGCGACGGCTCGTCGTGCGCCGCCTCACTCCACCAGGCCGAGAAGGCCTTCGACCGGCGTTCGCCGCAGGACGAGCCCCGTTGGATCGCCTACTTCGACGAGGCCTACCTCGCGGCCAAGTCGGCCCACTGCCTTCGCGACCTCGGCGACGGGGCGGCGGCCGTACGGCATGCGCGGCGGTCGCTGCGGATGGACGGGCGGTTCGTGCGGGGCCGCATGTTCAACCTCTCGCTCCTGGCGTCGGCGCTGGTGCAGCAGGGCGAGTTGGAGGAGGCGTGCATGGCCGCCGCCGCCGCCTTCGACCTCGCCCGGAGCCTCCAGTCCGTACGGACCCGGTCGTACGTGGGCGACCTGCGCAAGCGGCTCGAGCCGTACGCGGGGGAGTCGCAGGTGGCGGACCTGCTCGCCCGTAACGGCGTCCCCGTGTGACCCGGCCCGAACGGGTGGCCGGGGTGGCCCGCTTTCGCCTGGTTGGTGGGTTAACGAGTTGCCAGATTTACCCAAGAGAGCGGAGTGGAGGCTTGAGCGGGAGCGACCCGCCGGAGAGGCTGACGCGCAGCCGACATTCGGGGGGATCGACATGAAGACACTTGCTGTACTGCTGGCCGGCACGGCCATCGCCGCCGGCCCCACGGCCGCCTTCGCCGGGACGTTGCCGCCGCCGCCGCAACCGTCCGGCGTGACAGCGGTCAATCCGGCCGCCCCGGTCGCGCCCGCCGCCGAGATTCCTCCGGCCGTGGCGGTCGTGCCGGGCTCGAAGCTGCCTCAGGGCGCTCCGGCTGTGAAGGTTCCTCCGGCCGCTCCGGTCGTGCCGGGCACGAAGCTCCCTCCGGCCGCTTCGACCACGCCTGTCTCGAAGATCCGTCCGATCGCGAATCGTACGCGGGCGCTGATCCTGACCTACGCCGCCGGAGAGGCGGCCAAACCGGAGCGCTACGCGGTCCTGAGCTGCCCGGCGTCGTTCGCGCCCCTGCGTGAGCGCGACGAGGCGTGCGGCGTCGTGAACCGGGTGAAGGGCGACCTGACTCAGCTCAAGCCGAGCCAGAACACCTTCTGCCCCATGATGTTCAGCCCGGTCACGGTCACCGCCCACGGGATCTGGGACGGTCGTTACGTCGACTTCAAGCACACGTTCGGCAACGCCTGCGAGATGCACTCGGCGACGGGCAGCGTCTTCGACATCTGATCGCGCCGGCCGTGGGGGACCGTGATCCCGCTGGGCGGGCAGAGTAATGTTCGGGCATGTTCGCCGTGACCGCTACACAGACAGACCCGGACAACCCGCTTAAAGGGCTGACGCTGGGCGACCGGCCCGAGCCGACGGTCCCCGAGGGCTGGACGACGATCAACGTCAAGGCCGCCGCGCTGAACCACCATGACCTGTGGACGCTCAAGGGGGTGGGAATCAGCCAGGATCGGCTGCCCATCATCCTCGGGTGCGACGCCGCGGGCGTGGACGAGAACGGCGACGAGGTCATCGTCCACTCGGTGATCGGCACCCCGGTCAACGGGGACGAGACGCTGGATCCGAAGCGCTCGCTCCTGTCGGAGACCTACGACGGAACGTTCGCGGAGAAGGTGACGGTCCCCGCGGGGAACGTGGTGCCGAAGCCCGCCGCGATCTCGTTCGAGGAGGCGGCCTGCCTGCCCACCGCCTGGCTGACGGCCTACCGGATGCTCTTCGACAAGGCGGATCTCGAGCCCGGCTCGACGGTGCTCGTCCAGGGCGCTGGCGGCGGTGTCGCCACCGCCCTCATCGCGCTCGGGCGGGCCGGGGGATTCCGGATGTGGGCGACGAGCCGTTCGGAGGAGAAGCGGGCCAGGGCTCTCGAGCTCGGCGCCGACCGGGCCTTCGAGACCGGAGCCCGGCTGCCTGAGCGCGTCGACGCGGTCATGGAGACCGTGGGTGAGGCGACCTGGGCGCACTCGCTGAGCTCGCTTCGTCCCGGCGGCAAGGTGGTCATCTGCGGGGCCACGAGTGGGATGGTGGCCCCCACGCAGTTGGCCCAGGTGTTCTTCCTGCAGAAGTCGATCATCGGCTCCACCATGGGGACCCGGGACCAGCTCGCCAGACTTGCCGTCTTCCTGGAGCAGACCGGAGTTCGGCCGATGATCGACCGGGTGCTCCCGCTGACCGAGGCCGAGGACGGGTTCGCCGCCATGCACCACGGAGACGTCTTCGGGAAGATCGTTTTCACTGTGTGACCGCGCCCGGCGCGTACGCCGCTCATCCGCGCTCGTCACCCGCGGCCGCTCGCCACTCGCGGCCACCCGTTGGGGCGTTCGCTACTCGCGTCCGTCCATGTGTGTTCGCTACTTGCGGCCGTTTGTGGCGAGCGCGTCCGGGCGCCGGGCGGCGCCGTCGTGAGGATCAGGGTGGTCCTCCGGCGGGGCCTCGCGCCGCGGCGGAGGCGTTTGCCGGAGGAACGGGTTGCGCCAGCCGTACGGACTCATCGTCGCCCCCTCTCCCGAGACGCCTGATCAGGGCCGCAGGACGTCGCGGATCCGGTCGGCCGCCTCGTCGAGGATGGCCTCGCAGCGGGCGACGGCGTCGTCGGTGAGCACGCCCTCGCCGGCCTCCCGGCGCACCCGCCCGATGAAGTCGGCCAGCGCACGCCCCAGTTCGGCGTCTTGGGCGACTCCGCCCGGCCTGGCGAAGGACCGGCCCGTGATCGACCAGGCCTCCTCCCAGGTCCGGCGCCATTCGCGCTGCCAGCGGTCGGCCTCGTTACGCCACTGCTGGCGCTGGTGACGCCACTCTTCCTTGTGCTGGCGCCACTCCTCCTTCGCCTGCTGCCGCTGGCGCTTCCACTCCTCCTTCTGCTCCCGCCAGGCGTCGCGGGACTCATGCGAGTGCGAGCCCCGGGGCTCGCCCGCGGAGTCGTGGTTGATGTCCCTGGCCATCTGGGTGAGCTCCTGGCGGAGGGACCGCACGGTCTGCCGCACGTCCTCCTTGACCTCACGCGCGATGTCCTGGACGGAGGCGGTGATCTCCCGCTCCAGCTCGGCGAGCTCGTCCATCCGGTCGTTGAGCTCGCTCCTGCCCTGATCGGTCAGGGTGAAGACCTTCTTGCCCTCCACGACCTCGTGGGTGACCAGGCCCTCCTCCTCCAGGCGGGCCAGGCGCGGATAGATCGTGCCGGGCGAGGGGGAGTAGACGCCGAGGAAGCGGTCCTGCAGGAGGCGGATCACCTCGTAGCCGTGCCGCGGACTCTCCTCGAGTAGCTTCAGCAGGTACAGCCGGAGCCGACCGTGACCGAACACCGGGCTCATGCTCTCTCCTCGTTCGCCGTGCCGGCGGACTGCCTGCTCAGCAGGGTCACGTCGCCGGACACCGTGTTGGCCGACAGGTGGGCCATGCCGCCGCCGAGCCGTCCGGTGAGCGACTTCACTCCCGGGCGCCTCTGGTGGTCGAGCTCGGGGAAGGCCGACTCGACCCTGCCCGAACTCGAGCGCATGGACACGTCGCTGTCCACCGTCTGCTGGAGCCGTACGACCACGGAGCCGGACACGCTGTTCAGCGTGACATGGGAGGTGGGGGTGAGCTCCAGGTCCGCGGTGATCCGGCCGGAGACCGTGTTGGCGCGCAGGTGGTGTGGCACCCCTTCGGCGACGGTCAGCTCGCCGGCGACGCTGCTGAAGGACAGGTCGCCGGCGAGGCCGCGGCTCTCCACCGATCCGGAGACGGTCTCGGCGTGGACGTCGCCGCTCACGCCGTCGAGGACGATGCCGCCGGAGACGCTCTTGACGTTCGTACGGCCCTCGAAGCCCGCCACCACGGCGGAGGCGGAGATCACGCCGACCTGCACCGGGCAGTCCTTCGGGACGGTGAGCGTGAGTGTCGTGTTCCGCGGGCCGGGGCGGAGCCAGCCGAGGACTCCGTCCCAGGTCAGATCCTTGTAGGTGACGACGAGCCGGCCGTCGTCCTCGTGGGTGACCAGCAGGGGTGGCGTGCCGATGTCGGTCACCTCGAGACTGGGTGGCCCGTCACTGGCGAGCACCGCCAGCCGTCCGGCCACGATGCGGACGCTCAACTGGCTGACGGGGGCGAACGTGAGCTGTTCGGGCTTCTCGATCGTCCATTGGGGCATTGCACGGCCCTTCCAACGCGAGGTCGCCGATCTCCAGGGACGCCGGGGACGCCGAGAGGCCGGCAGCGATGCTGTCTATAGACACGATATGTCGCGTTGTGGAAAAGTCAAGATGTATCGCGTTTTGCCCGTCCGCGTCAGTCGTCCTCGTCGAGCCGGGCCAGCCACGTGGCCAGCCGTTCCACGGGGATCTCGAACTCAGGGTTGAGGTCGACGAACTCGCGCAGCCGCTCGGCCAGCCAGCTCACACTGACCTCCTCGTCACCGCGCCGGTCGACGAGTTCCTCGATGCCCCTGTCCGTGAAGTACATGGTGGTGCTCCATTTACGGGGAAGTCCCCCACAGCGAGACCGTGGGGGACTCCCGTGTGCGTACGCCTTCGGACTAGCCGAAGATGTCGTCGACCATGCTGCCCAGCTCGTTGTCGTGCTTGGAGTGGGAGCCGGTGGCCGGCGAGGAGTTGGGCGTGCGGGAGACCCGGCGCAGGGTGTGACCCCCGAGCAGGTCGGGCCGCTCGGTCGTCTTGAGCGCGAGGTACGGCCACGGGCCCATGTTGACCGGCTCGTCCTGAGCCCAGATGACCTCGATGTCGCTGCCGTACCGGGCCAGCTCGGCCTTGAGCGGGTTCTCCGGGAACGGGTAGATCCGCTCGAGGCGAACCAGCGCCACATCGTTCCGCTCGGCCTTGGTCCGGGCGGCCAGCAGGTCGTAGTAGATCCTGCCCGACGAGATCACGACCTTGCGGACGGCGGACGGGACCACCGCGCTGTCGCCGATGACCGGCTGGAAGGCGCCGGAGGTGAAGTCGGCCGTCGCCGACGCGGCGGCCTTGAGGCGCAGCAGCGACTTGGGCGTGAACACGATCAGCGGCTTGCGCCGGTTGGACAGGACCTGCCAGCGCAGCAGGTGGAAGTAGTTCGCCGGCGTGGTCGGCTGGGCGACCGTCATGTTGTCCAGCGCGCACATCTGCAGGTAGCGCTCGATGCGCGCCGACGAGTGGTCCGGGCCCTGGCCTTCGTAACCGTGCGGCAGGAGCAGCACGACCGACGAGCGCTGGCCCCACTTCTGCTCACCCGACGAGATGAACTCGTCGATGATCGACTGGGCGCCGTTGGCGAAGTCGCCGAACTGGGCCTCCCAGGCCACCAAGGCGTCCGGCCTGACCACGCTGTAGCCGTACTCGAAGCCCATCGCGGCGAACTCGCTGAGCAGCGAGTCGTAGACGTAGAACTTCGTGGTGCCGTGGTTGAAGGTCTTGAGCGGGGTGTGCTCCTCGCCGGTCACCCGGTCGACGATCACGGCGTGCCGCTGACCGAACGTGCCGCGCCGGGAGTCCTGGCCGACCAACCGCACCGGGTGCCCGTCGATGAGCAGCGAGCCGAACGCCAGCGCCTCGCCGGTCGCCCAGTCGATGGTGTTGTCGGCGACCATCGCGCCCCGCCGCTGCAGCACCGGCGCGAGGCGCGGGTGCACGGTGAAGCCCTCGGGCAGGCTGAGCTGGGTCTCGATGACCCGCTTGACGGTCTCGTCCGAGATCGCCGTCACGGTGTCCTCGTGCGACCACGGGATCAGCTCGTCGGGCTGCGGCGCGACGACCGCGCCCGGCTCGAGCGGCCGCTTGGTGGCCTCGCGGGTCTCGGTGAAGGCCCGCTCGAGCTGCTCCTGGTAGTCGCGCAGGGCCTGCTCGGCCTCCTCGACCGTGATGTCGCCCCGGCCGATGAGCGCCTCGGTGTAGAGCTTGCGGGTGGACCGCTTCGCGTCGATGAGGTCGTACATCAGCGGCTGGGTGAACGCCGGGTTGTCGGTCTCGTTGTGCCCGCGGCGGCGGTAGCAGACGAGGTCGATGACGACGTCCTTGAGGAACGACTTGCGGTACTCGTAGGCCAGCCGGCCGACGCGGACGACGGCCTCGGGGTCGTCGCCGTTCACGTGGAAGATCGGCGCCTGGATCATCCGGGCGACGTCCGTGGCGTAGACCGAGGAGCGGGAGCTCGCCGGGCTCGTCGTGAAGCCGACCTGGTTGTTGACCACGATGTGGACGGTGCCGCCGGTGCGGTAGCCGCGCAACTGGGACAGGTGCAGGGTCTCGGCGACCACGCCCTGGCCGGCGAAGGCCGCGTCACCGTGGACGAGCACGGGCAGGACGGTGAAGCCCTCCTCGCCGCGCTCGAGCAGGTCCTGCTTGGCCCGGACCACGCCCTCGAGGACGGGGTCGACGGCCTCCAGGTGCGACGGGTTCGCCACCACGGAGGTGACGATCTTGGAGCCGTCCGGGGCCACGAAGTCGCCGCTCGCGCCCAGGTGGTACTTGACGTCGCCCGAGCCGTGCGCGCTGCGCGGGTCGATGTTGCCCTCGAACTCGCCGAACACCTGGCCGTAGGACTTGCCCACGATGTTGGCCAGCACGTTGAGACGGCCGCGGTGGGCCATCCCGATGACGACCTCGTCGAGCTTCTCCTCCGCGGCCTCGCTGATCACCGAGTCGAGCAGCGGGATCAGGGACTCGCCGCCCTCCAGGGAGAAGCGCTTCTGGCCGACGTACTTGGTCTGCAGGAAGGTCTCGAAGGCCTCGGCCGTGTTGAGCCGCCGGAGGATGTTGAGCTGCTCCTCGCGGTCGGACTTGGCGTGCGGCTTCTCCACCCGCGCCTGGATCCAGGCCCGCTCCTCGGGGTTCTGGATGTGCATGTACTCGATGCCGACGGTCCGGCAGTACGAGTCGCGCAGGACGCCGAGGATGTCGCGCAGCTTCATCAGCGGGCGGCCGCCGAAGCCGCCGGTCGCGAACTCCCGCTCGAGGTCCCACAAGGTCAGGCCGTGGGACTTGATGTCGAGGTCGGGGTGCTTGCGCTGGTGGTAGTCCAGCGGGTCGGTGTCGGCCATGAGGTGGCCGCGGACCCGGTAGGCGTGGATGAGCTCCAGCACGCGGGCGGACTTGGCCACGTCGTCGTCGTGGGTGGCCGAGATGTCCGGGACCCAGCGGACCGGCTCGTAGGGGATGCGCAGCGACTCGAAGATCTCGTCGTAGAAGCCGTCGGCGCCGAGCAGGAGCTCGTGGATCCGGCGCAGGAAGTCGCCCGACTGGGCGCCCTGGATGATCCGGTGATCGTAGGTGGAGGTCAGCGTCATGACCTTGCTGATCGCCAGGCGCGAGAGCGTCTCCGCGGAGGCGCCCTGGTACTCCGCCGGGTACTCCATCGCCCCGACGCCGATGATCGTGCCCTGGCCGGGCATCAGGCGCGGCACCGAGTGCACCGTTCCGATGGTGCCGGGGTTGGTCAGCGAGATCGTGGTGCCCTGGAAGTCGTCGACGCCGAGCTTCCCGGCGCGGGCCTTGCGGACGATGTCCTCGTAGGCCACCCAGAACTGGCGGAAGTCCAGCGTCTCCGCGGCCTTGATCGACGGGACCAGGAGCTGACGGGTGCCGTCGCTCTTCTGGACGTCGATGGCCAGGCCCAGCCCGACGTGCTCGGGCTTGACCAGGATCGGCTTGCCGTCCACTTCCGTGTAGGAGTGGTTCATGTCCGGCATCGCCTGAAGCGCCCGGACGATGGCGTACCCGATCACGTGGGTGAAGGAGATCTTGCCGCCCCGGCCGCGGGACAGGTGGTTGTTGATGACGATCCGGTTGTCGACCAGCAGCTTCGCGGGAACCGCGCGCACGCTCGTCGCCGTCGGCACCGCCAGCGAGGCCTCCATGTTGAGGGCCGTGCGGGCAGCCGCGCCCCGGATCTTCTCCTCGGTCGCGCCGGCCGGGACGGGCGTGGCGCTCTTCGGCTTCTCAGCCGGAGCGGCCTTCGCCTGAGCCGGTGCGGCCGGTGCGGCGGGTGCCGCCTGTGGCGCGGGAGGCGTCGGGGTGGGCGGCGCTGGGGCGGCCGCGGCCGTTCCGTTCGCGGCAGGAGCGGGGGGAGGCGCGACAGCGGTGGCTGAGGCCTTTCCCGTCCCGTTGTAGTCAGCGAAGAAGTGCCACCAGGCCTTGTCCACCGACTCGGGATCCTCGAGGTACTTCTGATATAGCTCGTCGACAAGCCATTCGTTTTGTCCGAAGCTTGCCAGTGGGTTTGTCCGCGACGACTCAGACGACACGGCGGAAATCGCCTTCTTCCGCAGATGGGCGTTGTTGTTTTAGAACCGGTCCAAGGCTACTCGCCCTGGACGGTGTGGTGCGCCCGTCGGGGCCAGGTCCTGGCTCATCGTCCCAGGATCGATCAAAGAGGTCAGGCGCGAGTAGTCCGTCTGGGTGGTGAGGCCGTGCTTACTGAATGGTCATGTCTCGCCCGGGACGGGTGTTTTAGGCCGAAATGATTGTGTGGTCCTGGGATCCGGCCCGGCCGAACGTGATGTTTCGCGCAGGCCGGTTGTCTCGGGGTCTCACCGGGAGGATTCGGGCAGGGAGGCTCAGTTGATCAGCCGGCGCTCGATCCGGACCCCCGGCGTGATGGCGGCGAGCAGCTCCGAGAGCTCGTCTCCGGCCGCGCCCAGCTCGTCGGAGGACAGCGGCTCGAGCCGTTCGAGAAGGAACAGTGCGTCCACGGTCTCCTCGGTGATCCGGGTGCGTACGCACTGCCGCCAGTTCCACCTGCGGCAGGTGACGCCCGTGTCGTCGCGCCAGACCACCTCGCCGATCTCCGGGTCGCCGAGCGCCTCCTCGGACGGCTCGTCGCCGGCGGCGCGGACGAGACGCGCGGCGCCGTCGTAGCGGCGCAGGTCCTCGCCGCCGATCGGGAGGCCGTGCCGTACGGACACGGCGTTGTAGGCGTCGACGACCAGGTTGATCTCGGGGAGGGGCATCCGGCGGACGAGGGCGTCGACGGAGGGCCTGGTGCGCTGCGGCTTGGCGCCGAAGGCGCGGTAGGCCGTGCGCCACGCCTCGATCTTCTCGTGGTCGGTCGGCACGGCGTCCGTCGCCGCGGCCGCCAGCCATTCGCGCGACCTGTCGTCCGTCGGCCCGTTGGCCAGGCCGTATGCGCAGATGGCGAGCACGGTGAAGTCGGGACGCAGTCCTCGGACCGCCTCGTCAATCCGGATTTCCTCGATCACGCGGTCCAGCCTACGGCCGCGTGGGCGGTGGCCGAGGCTGTACGGCAACCGCAAATAAAAGTTTGCAAAGCTATCTTTGTGAAGTTAGTCTCGGTGGCATGAGCGATGAGGTCTTCCATGTGAGTGATCCGCGGACGCTCAAAGCGGTGGCGCATCCTCTCCGGGTGCGCCTGCTGGGGGCGCTGCGGTTCGACGGGCCCGCGACCGCCACCGAACTGGGTGCCCGGTTCGGGGAGAGTTCGGGGTCGACGAGCTATCACCTGAGGCAACTCGCCCGGTACGGCTTCGTCGAGGAGAACACGGAACAGCGTGACCGCCGTGAGCGGCGATGGCGGGCCGTCCACCGGATGACTTCGTGGAGCAACGCCGAGATGTCGGCGACCCCCGAGGGCCGGGAGGCCGCGAACCTCCTGAGCCGGCGCCAGGTCGAGGTGCTGACGGACAGCATGGAGGCCTTCGAGCGGGACAGGGACTCGTGGAGCACCGAGTGGATCGAGGTCGCCGGGATCTCCGACGACGTCGTACGGCTGTCGCCGGCGTCGGTGGCCTCGTTGTCGGAGCAGTTGTGGGCCCTGCTCCGGGAGGCCGCCGAGCGGGACAAGGACGCTCCCGACGCCCGTCCCGTGTCGGTGCTCTTCGCCGCCCACCCCCGCCTCACCCCCGCCCCCCGCGCGTGATCATGCGCGGACTCGGCTGGATCATCGGTGACCTGCGCCGATGCTCGTCGTGATCATGCAATCCGGAACCAACCTCGGTGCATGATCACCAGCCAAGAAATCGCAGGTCAGAGGTCATGGCGCCGAAGGTGCGCATGATCACGGCGGGAATCGTCACAGGTGAAGGAAGATGATCAAGAAGGTGAGCATGATCACGCCCAAGGGGATGCGGGGGCGGTATGCGCTCGTGGAGTTCCTCACCTGGCTGCCGGTGGGGTTGATGATCGCGCCGATGGTCCTGCTCATGTCGGTGCGCGGGCTCGACGTCGCCCAGATCGGCCTGGTCACCGCCGCCTACTCGATCACCGTCGTCGTCCTGGAACTCCCCACGGGCGGGCTGGCGGACGTCATCGGCCGGCGGACCGTCCTCGCCGCCTCGGCGGTCTTCAGTGTGGCGGGGTTCGCCATGACAGCGCTGGCCGGCTCGGTCTGGATGTTCCTGGCCGCCTCGCTCCTCAAGGGCGTCGCCCGGGCCTTGTCGAGCGGTCCGGCCCAGGCCTGGTACGTCGACGGGCTCCACTCGCTCGAAGGCCCGGACGCCGACCTCAAGCCCGGCCTCGCGGCGGGCGGGGCCGCCGGGTCGGTCGCCCTCGCCATCGGGACGTTGGTCGGCGGCGTGCTTCCGTTGCTCGTCAGCGGCGAGTCGCTCGCCGTGCCGGTCTGGGCGGGCGGGGGCGCCGCCTTGATCCTTCTGTTCACGGTTCTCCTCGTGATGCGGGAGCCCGCCCGGCCGGTCCGCCCGCGCCTCGCGGACGTGGTGCGCGACGTGCCGGTGACCATCGGGGGAGGCTTCCGGCTCGCCGTGCACGACCGGGGCCTCGGCAGGCTGCTGTTCGTCGCCGTGGCCGTGGGCGTGATGCTCAACGCCATCGAACTGCTGACGCCCGGTCGGCTGGCCGCGCTCACGGGACGCCCCGAGACGGCCGGAACGATCTACGCCGTCGTGGCCGCCGCCGGGTTCGCGGCGAACGCCGTGGGCAGCTCCATCGCTCCCGCGGTGGCCAGGCTCGCCGGGGGGTCGATGCGCGCCGTCATGATCGCCACCGTCGCCACGGCGGCGTCCGTCGGCGCTCTCGCGGCGTCCGTGGCCCTCGACGGCGTGGCGGGGATGGCCGCCGCCGGAGCCGCCTATGTCGTGCTGTTCACGGGCCTCGCCGTCAGCTCGCTGTTCAGGAACGAGCTGATCCACCGGCGGGTCGCCTCGACGCAGCGGGCGACCGTGATGTCGGTCGACTCGCTCCAGCTGCAATTCGGCGGGATGCTCTCGTCGCTCGTGCTGGTCCCGCTCTCGGCGCAGGTGGGCGCGGGCGGGGCGTGGGCCGTGACCGCTGTGATCATGCTGTCCGCGACACTCCTCTATGTACGGCTCCCCGCCGCGCGGGCGGCCGTCCCCGTGCCAGTAGGGGAACCCCAGTAGAACGATGTTCGGGTGACAGGGCAGAATCGGGGGGTGCGAAAGGGGTGCGGCCGATGAGCAAGCCGACCGTGACGGCGGCCAACGAGGAACAGCGCGCGGCCTGGCTCGCCCGGGTCGTCCCGGAGGTCGAGCGCGTGCGGCCGGGGTTGTGGTCGATCCCGGTCCCGATTCCCATCAATCCGCTGCGCTACGTCCTGGTGTACGCACTGGAGATCCCGGACGGCGTCGCGATCATCGACGCGGGATGGAACACCGACGAGGCCTACGACGCGCTCGTGGCCGGGCTGCGGACGGCCGGATACGAGATCACCGACGTCAAGGCGGTGCTGGTCACCCATATCCATCCGGACCACTACGGCCTGGCCGGACGCATCCGGGAGGTCTCGGGGGCCTGGATCGGCCTGCATCCGGAGGACGCCCGGCTGGTCCACGAGCGCTACGACGACTCCGCCATCCAGGCGCTGATCACCCGGGAGCGGAGTCTGCTGCTCCGATGCGGTGTGCCGGAGATGACGGCCCAGGAGCTGGCCGGGGCGTCCATGATGTTGCGCAGCTTCGTGACGATGGCCGTGCCGGACCGGCTGATCGAGGACGGCGAACAGCTGGACCTGCCCGGATGGGACCTGCGGGCCATCTGGACCCCGGGGCACTCGCCCGGCCATCTCTGCTTCGTGGAGCCCGACCGGCGGCTGCTGTTCTCCGGCGACCACGTGCTGGCGAAGATCACTCCGATGGTGGCCGTGCACCCCCAGTCGACCGCGAATCCGCTCGCCGACTATCTCGACGCCCTCAGGAACGTCGGGAAGCTCGATGTGGACGAGGTGCTGCCCGCCCATGAGTTCAGGTTCCTCGAGTTGGGCGAGCGCGTGGACTACGTGATCAACCACCACGAGGAGCGGCTCGCGGAGGTCGAGCGCGTCCTCACCGAGACGGGCGGCAGCACGTGCTGGGATCTCGCGACCCGGCTGACCTGGTCGAGACCGTGGGAGAGCATCGCTCCCCACATGCGGCGCGGTGCCAACAACGAGACGCTGGCCCATCTCGTGTGGCTGGAGGCGCGCGGCCTGGTCTCGCGCGTGCCGGGGGAGCCGGACCTGTGGCTGCCCGCAAGTTCCATGTAAACCAAGTAGGAAATGTTGACTACATGTGCCGATGCGTTTAGCGTCGGCGGCATGAGTCAGGACACGTTCATGGCCCGGCCCGCTCGCGGGGACCTCGGTCGCCCAGGCGGCGGCCGATGTCGATCTCGCTGAGAAGCCCGCGATCGGACCGGCTCCGGGCCCCACTGGAGCGTCGCTCTCCCCCGTGGAGGACCACATGTCCAAGAAACTGCACTTCAATGCAATTTTGATCGTGATGCCGCCTGTCCTCCCGAGTGGCCTGGGTCTCGTGAGGGTCCGCGCACGACTGAGGAGGACGCGATGAGCATCGTCACTCTGGTGGGGAACCCACGCGAGGGGTCCCGGACTCTCGCCATCGCGGTACGCGCAGCCGAGGCGGTGGCCGGGCGGCTGCGTCCGCCCTCCGGCCACCCAGACGCGGGAGGCCCCTCGGCGGGCAGCCGTCCCGGCTCCGGCGGGTTCGAGGCGTACGGCGGAGCCGCAGACGTGGTGGACCTGGCCGCTCTCGCGCCGCACCTGCTGGCCCGCGAGCCGGGGCCCGGCGTGGAGTCGGCGCTGAAACTGGTCCTGGACGCCGAGATCCTGGTGGTGGCCAGCCCCACCTACAAGGGGACGTACACGGGGCTGCTCAAGGTGTTCCTCGACAGGCTTCCGCACCAGGCGCTGGCGGGGAAGGCGGCGTTGCCGCTGCTGGTCATGGGGGATCCCAAGCACTCGCTCGCGGTCGAGGTGCACCTGAGGCCGCTCCTGGTCGAACTCGGCGCCTCCGTGCCCACGCCCGGGCTGGTGGTGCTGGACTCGGTGGTCCCGCGTGATTTCGGGCCCGATTCCGGCGCGACGGCCGTCCCCGAACTCGACGAACTGCTGGACCGCTGGGCCGGACAAGTGGTTCCCGGGCTGCCGTCACGTCAGGAGGTTCCGGCATGACGTGCCGACTCGGCAGGCCGTACGGCGGGGCGTACGGACTCGGCGGGGCGTACGGCCCCGGCAGGGCACGTGGACTAGGCGGAACCGGCGGGGGAGCACGAGCGGCCCGGAGGTCCCGCCGATGACCGCCGCGCACGACTCGGCCCCGGACGCTCCCGTCCCGATGCACCTCCGCCTCGTGTCCTCCGAGAACCACGCCCCCTCCGAGAGGAGCGCCGAACCCCCGCGGAACGGAACGGCCCCGGCGCAGGCCGCTCCGGTCAGCGAGGAGGAGTTCCGCCGGGCGCTCGCCGTCCACGCAGCCGGAGTGGTGGTGGTGACGGCACGGCCGGAGGGTGTGCCGGTGGGGCTGACCGCCACCTCGTTCTCGTCGGTCAGCCTGGATCCGCCGCTGGTGTCGTTCTACGTCGCGCAGTCATCGACGACCTGGCCGGCGCTGCGGCTGGCCGATCACTTCGCCGTGAACGTCCTCGCGGGCGACCAGGCGGACGTCGCGGCCAGGTTCGCGAAGAAGGACATCGACCGCTTCGCCCATCCGACCCGGTGGAGCGACGGCCCGCGGGACGTGCCGTTGCTGCACGACGTGTCGGCACACCTGATCTGCCGTCCCCACCACACGGTCGAGGTCGGCGACCACATCCTCGTGGTCGGCCTGGTGACCTCGACCAGCGTGAGCCCGGCCGGGCGTCCCCTCCTCTACCACAAGGGCAGATTCGGGCGGTTCCTGCCCTACTGACCCCGGGCGGGTCGCCGTACTCGATCAGCCGCACCGGGCCGTTCCGAGGGGGACGGCCCGCCCGGCGGTCAGGCCAGGCGGACGGCGCCGCGTCCCGTCGCGAGCGGCAGGTCGAGGATCGTCCGGATGCCCGGCGGCGCCGCGCACACGGCGGCGATCGAGTTGACCGCGTGCGCGGCCGCGCCCGCCAGGCCGTGGGACACCTCGTCGATGGTGATGGCCATGGTGGGCCGGCCCTCGACGTGGATGGCGAACCCCGGCGCCGACCACCGCGGCACCTTCTCCGCGTCGGCCTTGTAGACGCATTCGACGGTCATGAACGGCATGTTCTTCACCAGCCCGGTGAAGATCCATCGGGACGCGCAGACCGTGCCCGGCCGCACCACTCCCGCGGCGATCTCGAACTCCTCCGCGGCCAGCTCGAACTCGTCGCTCTCCTCGATCTCATCGAGCACGACGCCGAGGGTGGACGCCACGAGCTGGACGCTCTCGGCGAACAGCGCCCGCTGGTAGGCGCGGAAGGGGCGGATCGCCTCCGCGTAGTCCTTGGGCGCGCGCGAGAAGCCGATCAGGTCGGTGACGATCTGCCGGGACGGATGACCGCGGTAGTCCGAGGACTCGCGTACGTAGATGTGGTCGAGCCGTTCGGACAACCCGGTCAGCGCGAGCGGCAGCAGGTCGCTCATGAAGCCGGGGTTGATGCCGGTCCCGTGCAGGGAGGTCCCGCCGCGGGCGCAGGCCGTCTCGATCCGCTCGACCACGCCCGGGCCGTACGCCTGGGGATAGACGAATCCGGTGGTGGTGATGACGTTCTTGCCCGACGACAACAGCGCGCAGATCGTCTCGAGGTCGGTCGCGGGGTCGCCGCCGAAGTACGAAGCGGGCAACGGCATGTGGAGGACGCAGTCGGCCTCCATGGCCAGCACCTGGTCGACGTCGTCGGTGCACGTGACACCCGCCGTGCCCAGGCCCACCAGCTCTCCCGCGTCGAGCCCGACCTTGTCGGGGTCGTAGACGAGAGCTCCCGCCAGCTCGAACTCCGGACGATTGATCACATTCCGCAGCGCGTATCCCCCGACTGCGCCGGTGGCCCACTGGACCACGCGCAGGGGTGGAGTTAAGGGCATGCGTGGCCTCCAGCCAGGTCAGCTCTGGGCGGGGGCCGTGCTGGGAGGGGTGTCGTCGTTGACCCTCGCCCGTCCGGGGGCCAGAAACTCTAGCAGAAATCACAGGATTGATCACAGTACGCGGTGATCTGTTGCCGGCTTCCATCGCTTTCAGGCCGGAGAGCTATTGTTCAGGCAACTAGAACCTTGTTCTCCTCCGAAAGGTGGGCGTCATGCCGGATCTCAGGTTCGACGGACAGGTGGCGGTCGTGACGGGCGCGGGACACGGTCTCGGCCGCTCGCACGCGCTCCTGCTCGCTGAGCGCGGGGCCAAGGTCGTCGTCAACGACCTCGGCGGCGCGCTCGACGGCACTGGCCCGTCGTCCGGGCCCGCCGCGGACGTGGCCGAGCTGATCGTCAAGAACGGCGGCGAGGCCGTGGCCAACGGGGACAACGTCGCGACCCCCGAAGGGGCCCAGGCCGTCGTCCAGACCGCGATCGACACGTTCGGCCGGGTGGACATCGTGGTCAACAACGCCGGGATCCTGCGGGACAAGTCGCTGGGCAAGATGACCGTCGAGGAGTTCGACGCCGTGCTGGCCGTCCACGTGCGCGGCTCGTTCCTGGTCACCCGGGCGGCGTTCCCGCACATGAAGGAGCAGGCGTACGGGAGGGTCGTCAACACCTCCTCGCCCGCCGGCCTGTTCGGCAACTTCGGCCAGGTCAACTACTCGACCGCGAAGATGGGCCTGGTCGGCCTCACCAAGTCGGTCGCCATCGAGGGCGCGCGCGCCAACATCAGGGCCAATGCGATCGCGCCGATCGCCTGGACCCGGATGACCGAGGCGTTGTTCCCCGCCGAGTTCCAGGAGAAGCTGACCCCGGAGCGGATCAGCCCGCTGGTCGCCTATCTCGCGCACGAGAGTTGCGAGACGACCGGCGAGGTGTTCTCCGTGGGCGGCGGCCGCGTCGCGCGCGTGTTCGTCGCCGAGGGGCCGGGCTGGCGTACGGACGACCTCACGATCGAGGCGATCCGCGACAACTGGGACGCCGTGATGACCGAGGAGCCCCACCTCCAGCCCACCACGCTCGGTGGACAGGCCACCGCGTCCATGCAGGCCATGCTGTAGCCATGTTTTCGATCACGGGCCGGCGCCGGGTGCGTCCCGGGCGCCGGCCGTGATGCGGCGTGCATGATCACGGGGTGAGAGCGTGCGTGATCACGCGGGGGAGGGGCCGGGGTGGCGGGGGGATGGTTCGCGGCCGGGCGGCTGGTGGAGCCGCTGGTCGGGCACCGGCGTGATGGGCGTGGTGCGCGTGACCGGCTCGCGGCCGAGGGTGAACTCCTCCCCGTGGTGGTGGAGGGTCAGCGAGTGCCCGTGCACCAGCGTGTAGGTCGTGGTGGTCGCGGTGATGTCGACGCACAGCAGGCGGCCCCGGTACCGCACCCGGAAGCAGAGCCGGGTGATGCCGTCGGGCAGCCGAGGGGAGAAGTTCATCCGGCCTGAGCCCGCGCGCATGCCGCCGAAGCCCGCGACCAGAGCCGTCCACGCTCCGGCCAGCGAGGCCATGTGGACGCCGTCCCTGGTGTTCTTCTCCAGGTCGTGCAGGTCCATCAGCGCGGCCTCGCCGAGGTAGTCGTAGGCGAGCTCCAGCTGGCCCACCTCGGCCGCGATCACGGACTGCGTGCACGCCGACAACGACGAGTCCCTGACCGTCAGGCGCTCGTAGTAGGCGAAGTCGCGGGCCTTCTCCTCGGGCGTGAACGCGTCGCCGCGCAGGTGGAGCGCGAGCACGAGATCGGCCTGCTTGACCACCTGCTTGCGGTAGAGGTCGAAGTACGGGAAGTTCAGCAGCAGCGGGTACTGCTCCGGCTTGGTCGTCTCGAAGTCCCAGAGCGCGTGGCGGGTGAACCCCTCGCTCTGGGGGTGGACGCCGAGCCGCTCGTCGTAGGGGATGAACATCGCGGACGCGGCGTCACGCCAGACGGCGATCTCCTCAAGCCCGACTCCGAGTTCCTGCGCGCGGTCGGCGTGGCGGACGGCGGCGTCGGCGGCGGCGCGCAGGTTCATCTGCGCCATGAGGTTCGTGTAGACGTTGTTGTCGGCCACCGCGCTGTACTCGTCCGGGCCGGTGACGCCGTCGATGCGGTAGTGGCCTTCGATGTCGTGGTGGCCGAGGCTGCACCACAGCCGGGCGGTCGCGACGAGCAGCGGCATGCCGGTCTCGCGCTCGAACGCCATGTCCTCGGTGGCGTCGACGTACCGCACGGCCGCGTCGGCGATGTCGGCGTTGACGTGGAACGCCGCGGTGCCGGCCGGCCAGTAGCCCGAGCACTCCTCGCCGTTTATGGTCCGCCAGGGGAACGCGGCTCCGTGCAGGCCCAGCTGGTCGGCGCGGTCCTCGGCCTGCGGCAGGATCGACTCCCGCCACTGCAACGCGTCCGCGGCCGACCGCGGATGGGTGTAGGTGAGGACCGGCAGGACGAAACCCTCGGTGTCCCAGAACGCGTGCCCGTCGTAGCCGGACCCCGTGAGGCCCTTGCCGGGGATCGGCCGCCGTTCCAGCCGCGCGCCCGCCTGGAGCAGGTGGAACAGCCCGAAGCGGACGGCCTGCTGTATCTCGGCGTCGCCCTCGACCTCGACGTCCGCCCCCGCCCAGAACTCGTCGAGGTACTTGCGCTGCTTGGCGAGCAGGCCGTCCCACCCGGTGAGGCGGGCGGCGGCCAGCGCGGCGACGACCTGGTCGTGCAGGGCCGGGCGGGAACGCTGGGCCGACCAGCCATAGGCGAACAGCTTGATGAGGCGCAGCCGCTGCCCGGGCTTGAGTTGCGTCGCCACCGTCAGGCGACTGACGTCGTCGCCTCCGTCGGCCTCGGCCCGTGTCCCCGAGGGCCCGTCGATCTGGTGCCGCATGGCGGCGGCCACGCGCAGGTTGCTCGCCCGGGTGCAGTGGACCATGACCGCCACGCCCGACGTCCCCGGGGTGTTCTCCTCCAGCACCAGCGGCGCCTCGAGCGCGGCGGCGGCCCGCGGGTCGCTGTCCATCCCGGGCATGGTCTCGTTGGCCACCAGTTCGGACTGCACGACCACGCCCAGCGTGTCGTCGACGGCCTCGACCTCGTAGTGCACGGCGGCGACCGCCCGGTGCGTGAACGACACCAGCCGGGTCGACCTGATGCGGACCGTGCCGCCGGCCGGCGAGGTCCAGTGGACCGTGCGGGTGAGGGTGCCCGCCCGGAGGTCGAGGACCCGCTCGTGTTCGTGGAGCGTGCCGTACCGGACGTCGAAGGGCTCGTCGTCGACGAGCAGCCGGATGAGTTTGCCGTTGGTGACGTTGACCACGGTCTGCCCGGACTCGGGGTAGCCGTAGCCGGCCTCGGCGTACGGCAGGGGCCGCAACTCGTAGACGGAGTTGAGATAGGTGCCGGGCAGGCCGTGCGGCTCGCCCTCGTCGAGGTTGCCGCGCAGGCCGATGTGCCCGTTGGACAGCGCGAACACCGACTCGGTCTGCGGCAGCACGTCGAGGTGCAGGCGGCACTCGCGGATCCCCCAGGGCTCCACGGTGAAGGCGGGATGCTGGATCATCGCTGCTCCAGGAGGTCGGCGAGGTCGGTGACGACGGTGTCCGCGCCGTGCTCGCGCAGCGCGGCCGCCTGCCCCACCCGGTCGACCCCGACGACCAGGGCGAACCGGCCGGCCCTGCCCGCCTCGACTCCGGCGAGGGCGTCCTCGAAGACCGCCGCCTCTGACGGCTTGAGGCCGAGGGCCCGCGCTCCTTCCACGTACATGTCCGGCGCGGGCTTGCCGGCGAGGTTCCGCGTCTGGGCGACGGCGCCGTCGATCCGCGCCTCGAACAGGCCGGCGATGCCGGCGGCGTCCAGGACCCGTCCGGTGTTGGCGCTCGACGAGACGACCGCCGTCCTCAGCCCGGCGTCCCGGACCGCGCGGACGTACCGCACCGATCCGTCGAAGACCTCGACGCCCTTCTCGTCGAGGACGTGCTGCACGAGTTCGTTCTTGTGGTTGCCGACGCCGTTGACGGTCAGGGCGTCTGGCGGGTCGCCGGGGTCGCCTTCGGGGAGGTCGATCCCCCTTGAGGTCAGGAACGACCGGGTGCCGTCGAGTCGCTTCTTGCCGTCGACGTACCGGTCGTAGTCAGCCACTTCGTCGAACGGCTCGAAGGGCGTCCCCGTGCGGTCGGCCCACGTCCGGAGGAACTCGTCGAACGCCCGTTTCCAGGCCGCGGCGTGGACGGTGGCCGTCCGGGTCAGCACCCCGTCCATGTCGAACAGGCAGCCGCGGACACCGTCGGGCAACCCCAGCATGAGACCCCCTGATCATGACAGTTCCGGAAATTGGATGCCTTTCTTATGTCGGGTCCTACCCAGTCGAGAAGCACGCGTGCACCCGAACTTTTGCCGTTTTCGGCGAAAGATTGCATCAGATCGATAAAAGACCTTCCCCTCGGTAGGGGACGGGAGGTACGTTCGCCGCAATCACCTTGACGCGGAGGCGCGTTGTGAAGCGGAGCACCATGCGGCCGGAGAACGTGCATCAAGCGACCCTTCTGAGGCTTCTCCGGGACGGAGGCCGTTCGCGGGCCGAGCTCGCGGACGTGGTCGACCTGTCACGTTCCAAGCTCAACGTGGAGCTGGACGCGCTGATCGAGCTCGGTCTGGTCGAATCCGCCGGGCTCGCCGCCTCCCGCGGAGGCAGGCGGTCGGGCAAGGTACGGCTGTCGCCCCACACCCGTTTCGCCGGGATCGACATCGGGGCGACGTCGATCGACGTCGCGGTCACCAACGGCGAGCTGGAGGTGCTCGGGCACGTCAGCGAGCCGTGCGACATCCGCGAGGGACCCGCCGCCGTGCTCGACCGGGCCGTCGACCTGCTGGGCAAGTTCCGGGAGAACGGGCTGTTCACCCAGCTGCACGGCGCGGGGATCGGGGTCCCCGGCCCGGTGAGCTTCCCCGAGGGCGTCCCGGTGGTGCCGCCGATCATGCCGGGCTGGGACCGCTACCCGGTGCGTGAGGCGATCGGGCAGGAGCTCGGGTGTCCCGCGATGGTCGACAACGACGTGAACATCATGGCCCTCGGTGAACTGCACGCGGGCCTGGCGCGCAACGTCGACGACTTCCTCCTGGTGAAGATCGGCACCGGCGTCGGCTGCGGCATCGTGGTCGACGGCAAGATCTACCGTGGCGTCTCCGGAAGCGCCGGCGACATCGGGCACATCCGGGTGGACGACCTCGGGCCGGTCTGCGCGTGCGGCAACTCCGGCTGCCTGGAGGCCTACTTCGGCGGCGCGGCCCTGGCGAGGGAGGCCACCGGCCTCGCCCGCTCGGGCGCCTCGCCGTACCTCGCGGAACGGCTGGCCGCGACCGGTGAACTGCGCGCCGAGGACGTGGCGGCCGCGGCGGCGCAGGGCGACGCGGAGGCGATCAGGCTCATCCGCGACGGCGGCCACCGGGTCGGTCAGGTGCTGGCCAGTCTGGTCAGCTTCTTCAACCCCGGTCTCGTGATCATCGCCGGCGGGGTGGCCCGCCTCGGCCACGTCCTGCTCGCGGAGATCAGAAGCGTCGTCTATCGCCGGTCGCTGCCGCTGGCCACCGGCAACATGCCAATCGTGCTCTCCGAACTCGGGGAGATCGCGGGCGTCGTCGGGGCCGCCCGCCTCATCAGCGACCACGTCTACTCGGCCAAATAGCCCGGCGACTCACCCCCCAGGAGAGCCTCATGGCGACGATCCCCCCGTCCTTCCCCAGGAGCGCGCGATGACCGAGGTCGACCCGACGGCCACGTCCGCCACCGCCGGGCGCCCCCCCGGTCGGAACCCCCAGGCTCTGCCGTCCGTCCTGTCCCGTCTTGCGGAGGTTCCGCATG
>NZ_BOOP01000055.1 GCF_016863295.1 Planotetraspora phitsanulokensis | reverse complement strand
CCCGCCTGCCAGTTCCACAACCGCGTCCGCTACCGGCGCCCCCACCACTACCAACGCCGGAAAGCAGGCAAAGACCGCTGGGCCTTCACCTACACCGCCCGGACCACCGGACAGCGCATCAACCACCCCACGCGAACATGATCGCCGGGGGAGCGGTCACCCGGGATGATCTTCTACCCGCGCGCCTAAGCCTGCTTACGCGGCGAAGCCTGCCTGCATGGAAGCTAGGCATCCAGCAGGGCTGCGGCGTGCCTGCCTGCGGCGGCCGAGGTCAGAAAGTAGGCGAGATCCTCATCCAGGCCGCGGCCCATCGTGGACAGGCGGACGGGCGATTCATGGAGGGCTTCGTGGAGACCGTCGATCGGCACGTTCACGAGCTCGTGCCGTACCGCCAGGGGGGCCGCCTGCTCGCGCACCATCGCGCCGAACGAATCGGGCAACTCCGGCACGACGACCTGGGCGGGGGCCAGCGCGACCCGGCCGTAGGCCGTGAGCGAGTGATGCGAGACCCCGATGTGCCGCTCCCGCTTGTCGCCTTCGCTGACGCGGAGCGCGGCCACGGGCCGTCCCGCCAGCACGGCGGCCGCGTTCACGGCCTCGCCGGCGGAGACGCCGGAGAACCCCCACCGGGTGCCGGTGCCCAGATTGCCGGGCCCCTGGGTGACGATCGCGACGTCGGCGTTCAGGACGTGCCTGGCGGCGAGCAAGCCCGTGTGAAGCGTGACCGCCTCGACGTCGCCGCCGAACGCCTGCCCGACCGTCACGACGCCGCACAGCCAGTCGCGCGTCCGCAGCTCGGCACACGACATCGAGAACCAGGCGGGCAGCGCCCCTCCGTCGAGCATCACGTAGGCCACCCGCGCGTCCCGTCCGGCGGCGGCGTAGAAACCGCAGAGGATCGCGGGCAGGGCCGAGTGCAGGTCGGCGATCACGACGGGCATGCCGTCGAGCGAGTCGGCGTCCTTCAGGACCTCGTGGTACGGAGAGTCCTGCTCGTCGGCGCCGAGCACGGTGGCCTGCAACGGGGTGTAGCGGGCCTTGACCAGGTGGCCGGGGCCGGAGGGATCTTCCGGCAAACGGTCGGGAACGGCCACCACCATGGCGTACCCTCCCGTACCGAGGCCCATGGCCAGCGCGGTCGTGTTGAGAAGCACGGTGTCTCCGGGCTCCGGGCGTCCCACCAGCGAGGGGTAGGCGAGTGCGCGGCACTGTCCCTCGTCGAGGGTGACGTCCAGCTCCATGGCCCCCGGCCATTCGCGCCGGATCCTGGTCACCTCGCCCTTGCGCCATCTGATCACGCCGAAAAGGGTAGCGTTCTCGATTGGAGGGGAGGCCCGATGTCGCGGCGGAAGACCGAGCGGCTGCTCAATCTGGTGATCTGCCTGCTCGCGACGCGGCGGCCGCTGAGCGCCGAGCAGATCCGGCACGCCGTTCCCGGGTACGACCCGGAGAACGACGAGGCCTTCCAGCGGATGTTCGAGCGGGACAAGACCGAGCTGCGCGAGATCGGCATCCCCATCGAGGTCCACAGGGACCCGTGGGAGGACGATCCCGGCTACCGGATCGTACGGCAGGCCTACGAGCTTCCCGAGATCACCCTGGAGGCGGACGAGGCCGCGGTGATCGGCCTGGCCGCCCAGGTGTGGCAGCGGGCCAGCCTCGCGGAGGCGGCCAGCGGCGCTCTGATCAAGCTCCAGGCGGGCGGAGCGCCGGCCGACCTGGCGGAGAGCCCGCTCGAGTTGCGGCTGGACACCCGCGACCCCGCTTTCCCCGCACTGTGGGAGGCCGTACGGGACCGCCGCGCGGTCACCTTCGCCTACCGGTCGGCGGGCAGCGAGTCCGTCCTCACCCGGGTCGTCGAGCCCTGGGGAGTGGTGAGCCGGGGCGGCCGGTGGTACGCCGTCGGCCACGATCGTGACCGCGACGCGCCCCGGGTCTTCCGGCTGAGCCGGATCGCCGGTCCGGTGTCGCCCGTGGGACGGCCGGGAGCCGTCACCGTCCCCGAGGGCGTCGACCTGCGGTCCATGGTCGGCTTCCAGGAGGCGCCCAACGAGAGGGTCGCCCTGATCAAGGTGCGGCAGGGCACCTGCGCCGGCCTCCGGCACGCCGCCCGCGAGGTGCGGACGGGGCCGGGCGAGTGGGACGAGGCGGACGTCACGTTCGCCGACCCCGAGCGGCTGGCCGGGTGGATCGCCAGCCTCGGCTCCGACGCCGAGGTCATCGACCCCCCCGACGCCCGGGAGGCCGTGATCCGCCGCCTGAAGGGCGCTTTCCAGACGGCCGGCGACCCGAACTGCGAGAGGTGAGCGTTCGATGAGTTCCGACCGGCTGCCGAGGCTGCTCGCGCTGGTGCCGTACCTGATGTCGCATCCGGGTGCGGAGGTGCCGGAGGTGGCGCGGCTGTTCGGCCTGTCCGAGAAGCAGCTCATCGACGATCTCCAGCTCGTGTGGATGTGCGGCCTGCCGGGGCACACCCCCGGCGACCTGATCGACGTGTCGTGGGACGGCGGCGAGATCACGATCGAGAACGCCGACACGATCGCCCGGCCGCTGAAGCTGGGCGTGGACGAGGCGAGCGCGTTGCTCGTCGCGCTGCGCATGCTCGACGAACTGCCCGAGTTCGAAGGCCGCGACGTGCTGGCCCGCGTGATCGCGAAGCTGGAACAGGCGGCGGGCGACGGCGCGGCCACGGTCAGCAGCCAAGTTCAGATCGAGGTGGGCGCCGCTCCCGGGGCGCACTCGGTGATCGCCGACGCGACCCGCAGGGGCAGGCGGCTGTCCCTGCGCTACTACGTGCCGGGACGTGACGAGATCACCCCCCGTGAGGTCGACCCGCTGCGGGTCGTCATGGTCGACGGCCGCCACTACATCGAGGGCTGGTGCTACCGAGCCGAGGCCATGCGGATGTTCCGGCTCGACAGGATCCTCGACGTGGAGGTCCTCGACGTGGCCGCGGACCCGCCGGCGGAGGCCGAGCCGATGGACGTCACCGAAGGCGTCTTCCGGCCCTCGGACAGCGACGAGTTGGTCGAGCTGGAGCTCACGCCCGCGGGCCGCTGGGTCGCCGAGTACTACCCCTGCGAGGAGGTCGTGGAGCTGGGCGAGGGCCGCCTGCGGGTCTCGCTCCGTGCGCGCGACCAGTCCTGGCTCGTACGGCTCGCGCTGCGGCTGGGCGACAGCGGCCGGGTGTCCTCGCCGGCGTCGCTGGCCGACCGCGTCAGGGAGACGGCAGAGCAGGCGCTCGCCAATTACGACTCCGTGGCCTGACGGCAACAACTTGGCGTCACCCGCCGGCGTCACGGTCCGGAGGCGGTGCGCCCGCGGAGGCGAAAGGCCCGTTAGCATGGCGGGCATGTTCTGGATCTTCGCGGCGGTGGGTCTCGGGATGGCGGGGCTTGTCGTGCTGGGATTCCTGTCCGTCCGGGTCCTGGTCGCCGCACGGGGGCTGACCCGGGAAATCGACCGCAGCCGGCAGCGTCTGGCATCCTCATCCGATCGTCCCCGGTGAATTCCACATGGCCATCGGCGCAATCGAGGACGGGCGCGGGTAACAGCGCCGCCAGTTGCGCGTACGATCGGTCTTGAGGAACGACCCCTGCGCTTAAGGAAACATAATGGGTGGACTAGGTGCGCCTGAGCTGATCATTATCGGCGTGGTTTTGATCTTGCTGTTCGGAGCCAAGAAGTTGCCGGACACGGCGAGAGCTCTTGGGCAGTCGCTGCGCCTGTTCAAGAAGGAGACGACCAGCATGCGGGAGGACGGCGAGCCGGTGGTCGTCAAGGCCGAGCCCGTGCCGCCGCAGCAGGTCACCGCGGCCGGCCCGTCGGTCGAGGAGCGCCTGCGCCTCCTGGAGGAGGAGAACCGCCGCCTCAAGGCCACCTCCGAGCCCACGGTGAATGGTGCGCCCGCCGCGCAGCCGCAGAACGACCAGAGGTCCAGCTGATCGTCAGGGCCCTGCCCTTGGCCCCCACCCCCGGAGCAGGATCACTGACATGGCGCTGCTGAAGCGGGCGAGCTCGAAGTCTCCCACCGACGACGACGGCCGGATGTCGCTCATGGACCATGTCCGCGAGCTGCGCAACCGGGTGGTCAAGATGCTCTTGGCCGTGATCGCGGGCACAGTGGTCGGGTTCATGTTCTTCGACCCGATCTGGCGGTTCATGACCGGGCCGTTCTGCCGGCTGCCGGCGGCCTACAGGATCACCAGTGGGGAAAGCTGCACCCTGGTGGTCAACGGCGTGCTGGATGGTTTCTTCATCAACCTCAAGGTCGCGATGATCTTCGGCGCGGTCGTGAGCGCGCCGATCTGGCTGTACCAGATCTGGGCCTTCGTCACGCCCGGGCTCTACAAGAACGAGCGGCGTTACTCGCTGGGCTTCCTCGGCCTGGCGGTTCCGCTGTTCGCGGCCGGTGCCGCGCTGGCCTATCTCACGATGGACCGAGGGCTCGCCCTCCTGTTCAGCTTCGTGCCCAGCAACGCGATCCCGCTCATCAACGTGGACGACTATCTCGGGTTCCTGATCCTGATGCTCGTCGTCTTCGGCGTCTCGTTCCTGATGCCGCTGCTCATGGTGTTCCTCAACGTCATCGGCGTGCTGCGGTACTCGGTGGTGTCCAAACACCAGCGGATGATCATCTTCCTGCTGTTCGTCTTCGCCGCGGTGGCGACGCCCAGCCAGGACCCGTTCACCATGCTGGCCCTCTCGGCTCCCATGGTGGTGCTGTTCTTTGTCGCGGAGATCTTCATGTACTTCCACGACAAGAAGAAGGACGTGGCCGAGGCGGAGCGGTTGCGGGCGCTCGAAGAGGAACTCGACGGACCGTCGGCGCCCACTGGCTCCGCGGATTCGGTCGACACGAGGGAGTAGCTCCAGGAATCCGGCGCAGACGCTGTCACAGATCGGCAGCGGGGCTGTTGCGCGCCGGATTCCTGCATTAGGTTCCGGACATGTCCGGAGAGATCGTCGTTCTCGTGAACCCCGCCGCCCGAGGCGGCCGCACGATGCGACTGCTGGACCCCGTCGTCCAGCGGTTGCGGGCGGGCGGGCGTCCCGTTTCGGTGATCGTCGGCACGTCGCCGGAGGACTCCCTCGAGCGTGCTCGTTCCATCGTCGCGGACGGTCCGGAGGCGCTCGTCGCCTTCGGGGGCGACGGGCTGGTCCACCTGGCTCTGCAGGCGGTCGCCGGAACAGACGTTCCCCTTGGCATCATCCCGGCGGGAACCGGCAACGACATCGCCGGCGCCCTGGGGATCGCCCGCCGCGATCCGATGGCCGCCGCGGACGTCGTGACCGCGGGGCACCACCGTGTGATCGACGCCGCCAGGCTCAGCACCGGCGAAGGCCACGGTGATGGTCACGGTGACGGCGGAGGAGAGTGGTTCGCCGGGGTCATGGCCTGCGGATTCGACTCCCGCGTCAACGAACGGGCCAACGAGATGACCCGCCCGCCCGGCATGGCCAAATACGTGGTCGCCCTCGTGCGGGAACTGCGCTCCTGGGCGCCGATCCCCTTCAGGATCACGCTGGACGGTGAGGTCGCCGAACAGGAGGCCGTGCTGGTCGCCGTCGCCAACACCTCCTCGTACGGCGCGGGCATGCGGGTCTGCCCCGACGCCCGTCCCGACGACGGCCTGCTCGACGTGCTGACCCTGGGGGCGATGTCCCGTGGGGAGTTCCTCCGTACGTTTCCGCGCGTCTACCGGGGCAGCCACCTCAACCACCCCGGTGTGACGGTCAAGCGCGCCCGGAGCGTGACGCTGGAGGCGCCTGACGTGGTCGCCTACGCCGACGGAGAGCGGGTGGGCTCCGCTCCGGTGTACTGCGCCGTCGTGCCCGGAGCCCTCCGTGTCCTCGTTCCCGCCGAATGATGGACCGAGTCGAAAAATACCCCCGATCAATAATTGCATTCGAACCAAATATCGACTTGGTATGATCATCGGGTGAGCGGCGGCCTGAGGGAGTGCGAGAACTCCAGGGTCATCCGCATGTCCGGCCTCCGGCCTCCGGCCTCCGGCACCGCAGCGAGCAGATGCCGCCGGCGGACGGAATCGGCGATTACGGCGCGTGGTGACGAGCGGTCCGGAATCCCGATATCGGTAGGGTTGACTCATGAACGAGCGGACCGAACGAGACGACGGAGATGGACAGTCCCTGAACACTCGGACGAGCCGCTAATCGAGGAGAGAGTATGAGCACGCCAGCGGAACGCTACGCCGCATTCCGCCAGGAGCAGACCGGGCAGGGGCCCGCTCTCGCCTCGTTCCGCGGACTGTACGACTTCGATCTGGACGAGTTCCAGATCGACGCCTGCGAGGCGCTCGAGGCGGGAGACGGCGTCCTGGTGGCGGCTCCGACGGGGTCGGGCAAGACCGTCGTCGGCGAGTTCGCCGTCCACATCGCCCTCGAGCAGGGCCGCAAGTGCTTCTACACGACGCCGATCAAGGCTCTGTCGAACCAGAAGTACAACGACCTCGTCAGGCGGTACGGCGCGGCCAAGGTCGGCCTGCTGACCGGCGACAACAGCGTCAACGGCGAGGCCCCGATCGTGGTCATGACCACCGAGGTCCTGCGCAACATGCTCTACGCGGGGTCGGCCACGCTGGCCGGCCTCGGCTACGTCGTGATGGACGAGGTGCACTACCTCGCCGACCGGTTCCGCGGCGCCGTCTGGGAAGAGGTGATCATCCACCTGCCCGAGTCGGTCCGCGTGGTCGCCCTGTCCGCCACCGTCAGCAACGCCGAGGAGTTCGGCGAGTGGCTCGGCGAGGTCAGGGGCGACACCACGGTGATCGTCGACGAGGTCCGGCCCGTGCCGCTCTGGCAGCACCTGATGGTCGGCAACCGCCTGTACGACCTGTTCGTCAACGAGGGCGACGACACGCTGCGGATCAACCCGACGGTCATGCGGATCTCCCGCGACGAGATGCGGCTCGCGCAGATGCGGGGCAAGCGGGGCTACACCCGGCCGGGTCGGGCCAACGGCTCAAGCAGGTCGGACGTGATCGAGAAGCTCGACGCCGAAGGCCTGCTGCCGGCGATCACGTTCATCTTCTCCCGGGCCGGCTGCGACGCCGCGGTCATGCAGTGCCTCACCGCCGGGCTCCGGCTGACGACCGACAGCGAGCGGCACGAGATCCGCCAGATCGTCGACGAGCGGACCGCGCACCTGCCCGACGAGGACCTGGCCGTCCTCGGTTATCTGGAGTGGCGCGACTGCCTCGAACGCGGCCTCGCCGCCCACCACGCCGGCATGCTCCCCGCGTTCAAGGAGGTCGTGGAGGAGCTGTTCACCAAGGGTCTGGTCAAGGCCGTGTTCGCGACCGAGACCCTGGCGCTGGGGATCAACATGCCCGCCAGGTCGGTCGTGATCGAGAAGCTCGACAAGTGGAACGGCGAGACGCACGCCGACCTGACCCCGGGCGAGTACACCCAGCTCACCGGCCGGGCAGGCCGGCGCGGCATCGACGTCGAGGGCCACGCGGTCGTGTTGTGGCAGCCGGGCACCGACCCGCTGAGCGTGGCCGGGCTCGCCAGCACCCGCACCTACCCGTTGCGGTCGAGCTTCCAGCCCTCGTACAACATGGCGGTCAACCTGGTCGGGCAGGTCGGCCGGGAGCGGGCCCGGACCCTCCTGGAGGACTCCTTCGCCCAATTCCAGGCAGACCGGGCCGTCGTCGGGCTGGCTCGGCAGCTCCGCAAGTCGGAGCAGGCCCTCGAAGGCTACGCCGAGGCGATGACCTGCCATCTCGGGGACTTCCAGGAGTACGCGGCGCTGCGCCGCCGCCTGTCCGACCGGGAGGCCGAGCTGTCCCGCCAGCGCGGCGCGGCAAGGAGGGCGCAGGCCGTGCAGTCGCTGGAGGCGCTGAAGCCCGGGGACGTCATCCGTGTGCCCGGAGGGCGGCGGGCGGGCCTCGCCGTCGTCCTGGACCCCGGGACGAGCATGCGCGGCGAGGGGCCGTCGCCGCTGGTGCTGACCATCGGCAAGCAGGTGAAGAAGTTATCGCCCGCGGACTTCCCTGTGCCGGTCGAGCCCGTCGACACGATCCGGATCCCGAAGAACTTCAACGCCCGGTCGCCCAAGGAGCGGGCGAACCTGGTCTCCACGCTGCACGCCAAGCTCGGTGATCGCGACCTCGGCAAGCCCGCCAGGGCGCGCGACCACACGACCGAGGACGAGGAGATCGGCCGCCTGCGGGTGGAGCTGCGCCGCCATCCGTGCCACGGCTGCGACGAGCGGGAGGACCACGCGCGCTTGGGGGAGCGCTACCACAAGCTGTACCGGGAGACCGAAGCGCTCAGGCGCCGGGTCGAGGGCCGCTCGCACGTGATCGCCCGCACCTTCGACAAGGTGTGCGGCGTGCTCGACCAGCTGGGATACCTCGAAGACGAGAGCGTCACCGAGGAGGGCAGGCGGTTGGCCAAGCTCTACACCGAGCTCGACCTGCTCACCGCGGAGTGCCTGCGCGCCGGCATCTGGGAGGCTCTCGACCCGGCCGAACTCGCCGCCTGCGTGTCGTCGCTGGTCTACGAGTCGCGGCAGTCCGACGACGCCCGCAGCCCGAAGATCCCGGCGGGGGCGGCCAAGGAGGCGCTGGCCGCGATGATCCGGCTGTGGGGCGAGCTCGAGGGCATCGAGCAGGACCACGGGCTGTCCTTCATCAGGGAGCCCGACCTCGGTTTCGCCTGGTCGGCGTTCCGCTGGGCCCGGGGGCACACCCTCGACGCGGTGCTGACCGACGGCGACATGGCGGCCGGCGACTTCGTCCGCTGGATCAAGCAGCTGCTCGACCTGCTCGCGCAGCTCAAGGACGCCGCGCCGAAGGGGAGCAAGGTCCGCGCGAACGCGGTGAAGGCGATCGACGCCATGCGCCGGGGCGTGGTCGCGTACTCCTCGGTGTCGTGAGAGTGCTCGTGAGGGTGGTCGTGACCGTGGTCGTGCCGGGCGCCCCGGCGGTGCCGGGACTCAGGCGAGCGCGAACCTGACCTCGCGGGTCGCCGGGTCGGCTCGCGTGAGCCGTACCCGGACCCGCTCGCCGAGAGGCAGACGGTCGCCGTCGCAGCGTGCGACGACGGCCGGATCGGTCACCTGCACCTGCCCGCCGGGCCTGCCCTCGTCGACGTCGATGACGACGGCGTCGAACGACTGCCCGAGACGGCGGTGCAGCACGGCCGCCTCGACGAGGTCGACGCACGCGCGCTCGACCCCGCTCGCGCGCCTGCCCGCGACCGACATCTGCTCGGGCAGCACGGAGAGGGCCTCCTGGACCTGCTCGGTCACCGGCTCGCCCGCGGCGACGGCCACGCACACCTCGGTGGCGTAGCGGTCGACCAGGCGCCGCAGCGGCGCCGTCACATGCGTGTACGGCGCGGCCACGGCGGAGTGCCCGGTGACCCGCGGCGGCGCGCCGTCGAAGGCGGTGTACGCGGCGCCCCGGAGCAGGATCGTCGACTCGCGGAGGAACGCGGCGTGGCCGGGGACCTTGGGATCGAGATCGTGGACGACGTCTCCGTACGACGCGTTCTCGGGCCAGGGGACGCCGAGCGCGGCCGCCACCCGGCGGGCCTTCACGATGTCGCGCGGCGCGGGCGGGGGCAGCACGCGCAGCACCCCGATTCCGGCGTCGAGCATCAACTGCGCCGCCGACATGCCGGTGAGCAGGGAGATCTGGGCGTTCCATGCCTCGCAGGGAAGAGTGGCGCGAAACTCCAGCGCATAGCCGTCGCCGTTGTGGACGACCTCCTGCTCGGGGGTCGGGAGGCTGACTCCACCGCGCGCCCGCTCGAGGGCGAGCCGCAGGGGACCCACCTTGGAGAGCAGCTTGAGGGTGCCCTCCGCCCTGCCCGCGTCGACGGCCGCCTGCACGGTCGCGTAATCGAGCCGCTCGCGGCTGCGCACCATCGCGCGCCGCAGGTCGACGCCGACCAGCTCTCCGTCCGAGTCGAGATCGACGCACCACAATGCCGCGGGGCGGACCTGGCCGGGCAGCAGGCTGGCCGCGCCCTCGGACAGGACCGTGGGGTGCAACGGGACGCGGGAGTCGGGCAGATACACGGTCTCGCCCCGGGTCCTCGCCTCCAGGTCCATCGCCCCACCTGGGCGGACGAACGCGGCGACGTCGGCGATGGCGTACCAGACCCGGTAGCCGCCCAGGCGCTTCTCGATGCACAGAGCCTGGTCGAGGTCCATGGATCCGGGCGGGTCGATGGTGACGAACGGCAGGTCGGTCCGGTCCTCATCGGGGACTGCCAGGCTCCGGGCGGCCTGCTGGGCCTCGTCCAGGACGGCCGGCGGGAAGTCCCCAGGCAGGCCGAACTCGTGGCGGATGCGGGCGAGTCCGGTCGCGAGGTCGTCACCGTCCGGACGGCCTGCTCGTTTTCCCGCCTGCTCGCCGGAGAGGCGGATGGTGGTGTGCGGCACGCGGGTCAACCTACTCCTGAGCGAGCCGTACGCGCAGTGGCCGGCGTCACCGGTCGGCGAGCGTGGCCAGGAGCCGGTTGAGGGGGCCGTCGAGGCCGTACCGGTCGGCCAGGGCGACCAGGCGCTCGGGATCCCGGGGTTTGGCCGGGCAGGTCAGGTCGAGATCGGGGACGGGCGCGTCGCGGGCGACCTCGACCACCCCCGGCGCCACGGAGAGATAGTCGCGGGCGGCGGCGAGCTTGGTGCGCGCGCCCGCGGGGAAGCCGTCGGTCACCCCGGAGTCGAGCGCGGCCATCAGCGCCGTGAGCGAGCCGAAGCGGGTGATCAGGGCGGCGGCCGTCTTCTCGCCGATTCCCGCGACGCCGGGGAGGCCGTCGCTGGGGTCGCCGCGCAGCGTGGCGAAGTCGGCGTAAGTCCGGCCCGGGATGCCGTATTTGTCGGCGACAAAAGCCTCATCGACCATTTGAAGGTTACGAATCCCCCTTACTGTGTAAAGGGCCCGGCACGGTTTCGCGTCGTCGACGAGCTGGAAGAGGTCGCGATCGCCGGTGACGATGTCGACCGCGCCGGACGCCTTGGTCGCCAGCGTGCCGATGACGTCGTCGGCCTCGTATCCGGGGACGCCGATCCGGGCGATGCCGAGCGCGTCGAGGACGTCCTCGATGACCGGCACCTGGGGCACAAGCGTGTCGGGCACGGACTCCTCGTTACCGGAGGCCACCCGGTGGGCCTTGTACGTCGGGATGGCGGCCACCCGGAACGCCGGGCGCCAGTCGGCGTCCATGCAGGCCACGAGCTCGGTGGGGGAATGTTGCCGGACCAGCGTGGCGATCATGTCGATGAGCCCGCGGACCGCGTTGATCGGCATGCCGTCGGGTGCGGTCATCGACTCCGGGACGCCGTAGTAGGCGCGGAAGTAGAGCGACGGGGTGTCGAGAAGCATCAGCACCCGTCCATTGTCACGCCTCCGTGACATCCCGCGCCCGGGATCTACTCGAGGACGCCGACCGCGAGGAGGCACGTGTCGTCCTCCGGGTTGGGGCCGCCGATCTCCTCGATCAGGCGGTCGAGGCCCGCGTCGAGGCCGTCGCCGTGCCGGGGGATCGCTCCGGCCGCCTTGAGGGTCAGGGCGAGCCCCTCGCTGATATCCCGCGAGCGCCGCTCGATCAGGCCGTCGGTGAACATCAGCAGCAGGTCGCCCGGCTCCAGCCGGATCTCCGCCACGCCGTACGGCTGGCCCGAGACGGCCCCGAGGACGACTCCGTGCGGCGGCGTGAGCTGCTCGGCCGCGCCGTGCCGTACGAGGATCGGGGCGAGATGGCCCGCCTGGGCCCAGGTGAACAGCCGGGTGGGCGGGTCGAAGTAGCCGCAGACCACGGTGGCCGTGGTGTCGTCGAGCCGGTTCAGGACGAGCGCGTTGAGCCACGCGAGAAGCAGATCGGGCGAGGCGGTGGTCATGGTCAGCCCGACCAGCGCGTGCCGCAGCTGCGCCATCTCCGCCATGGCGGGAAGCCCGTGGCCGGAGACGTCGCCCACCGCGAGGAACATCCGCCCGCCGGGCAGCGGGGCGGCCTCGTACCAGTCGCCGCCGAGGCTCGCGGCGTTCTCGGCGGGCACGTAACGCACCGAGATCCGCGCGTAGGGCAGGGAGATGGACGCGCCGGGCTGGGGGAGGATCGCGTCGCGCAGTGCCAGCGTCACATGGCGCTCCTCCTCCGCCCGCTCGCGTACCTCGAGCAGCTGCCGCTGGGACTCCGCCACGATCCGCTCGGCCTCGAGCCGCGCGGTGACGTCCTGGACGACGCCGTGGACCCCCGTGGCCGCGGGTTCCAGGACCGCCCGCAGATTCCGTACGCCGTCGTCGGCCCGGACGCGGAACTCCGCTTGAACAGGCTCGGAGCCTTCGGCCACCCGGGAGACCACGCCGGCGAGCGTCTGCCGGTCGGCGGGCTCTGCCAGCGTGGGCAGGTCGTGGAGGCGCACGGGACCCTGCGCCGTGTTCCTCCCGAAGATCGCGTACATGTGCTCGGACCAGGAGGTCTCACCGGTGACGAGGTCCCACTGGCTCCAGCCGATCCCGCCCAGCCGCTGGGCGTGCGCGAGCTGCTCGGGAGAGGGCTCCGCGGGAGCCGGCTCCGCCGACCGGTCGGCCTGCTGCGGCAGACGAGGCGGTTCGAGCGCGCCGCCGATCCCCGCGTCCGACAGGTCGTCCATGACGTCGCCGATGGCGCCGTCGAGTGCGGCGCAGGGTGGGGCGCCGAGGTCGCGGCCGTCCGCGGGAGGGAGGGGCGGCTGTGGGCCACCCGCTACGCCGACCATGTGACTCGCTCTCAAAGTGCTGATCAAAAGTGCTGATCAAGGTGCTGATTTAACGTGCTGATTAACGTGGTAATTCGGGACATTCTGGATGCGGACAGTAAGCGTCCTAGCGCGGAGCGTAGCAGTCCTCTCGACCGCTCGGGTGAGGTTTTCTTCTACGCGGAGGGAGAAGAGCCACGCGGCTTCGGACACGCGCCGGGCGGCGTGCCCGGTGTGCGGCGACAGGGCGGCATGTCGCTCCGGCGGACCCGGGAGACCCTGGGTGTCTCTCCGGCTCGTTAGATTGGGCCCGTGACAACGATGCCCACTGACCTGTATCCCGTGACCCGCCTTGCCGAGGTCCGCGAGGCCACCGAGCGTTCCGGGCTCGGCGCGCTGCTGCTGACGCCCGGCCCGGACCTGCGCTACGTGACCGGCTATGACGCCATGCCGCTGGAGCGGCTGACCTGCCTCGCCGTCCCGGCCTCCGGGGAGCCCTTCCTCATGGTCCCGCGCCTGGAGCTCCCGGCCGCCGAGCACTCGCCCGCGGCCCGGCTCGGGATCGAGTTCGTCCCGTGGGACGAGACCGATGATCCGTACGCCCAGGTGGCGGCTCGGCTCGGCTCGGTCGCCTCAGTGGGGCTCGCGGACCGGATGTGGGCGATGCAGTCGCTGCGGTTCCGCGACGCGATGCCGGGCGCCGAGCAGAGCCTGGCCGGCAGCGTGCTGCGTGAGCTGCGCATGCGCAAGTCCCCCGCGGAGGCGGCCGCGCTCGCCGAGGCGGGGGCGGCGATCGACTCCGTGCACAACCAGGTCGCGGGCTTCCTCAAGCCGGGCCGCACCGAGCGGGAGGTGGGCAAGGACATCGCGGAGGCCATCATCGCCGCGGGTCACGAGCGCGTCGACTTCGTGATCGTCGGCTCCGGGCCGAACGGCGCGAGCCCCCACCACGAGCTGTCCGACCGCGTCATCCAGGCGGGCGAGCCCGTCGTCGTCGACATCGGCGGGACGATGCCGACCGGCTACTGCTCCGACTCGACCCGGGTCTACTCCCTGGGCGAGCCGCCCGCCGAGTTCGCCGCCTACTACGCGGTGCTCAAGCGCGCCCAGGAGGCGGCCTGCGCCCACGTGCGCCCGGGGGTGACGTGCGAGTCCGTCGACGCGGCCGCGCGCGAGGTGATCGAGGAGGCGGGCTTCGGCGACCGCTTCATCCACCGGACCGGTCACGGGATCGGCCTGGAGACCCACGAGGAGCCCTACATCGTCTCCGGCAACACCGAGCTCATCGAGCCGGGATTCGCGTTCTCCGTCGAGCCGGGCATCTACCTGCCGGGTCAGCACGGCGCGCGGATCGAGGACATCGTGATCTGCGGCGAGACGGCGGGACAGCTGCTGAACAACACGACCCGGGAACTCGTGATCATCTGAATTCTCCGCGTGATGCTCGTATGACAGGTCTGTCCAACGGATGCGGCAAGGTGTAACAATCAGGGCGGCCGGCGACCCCGGCCGCCCTTTTTGTTTCGACCTGTTCTGCGACAGCCGTACCCCACCGGGTAGGAGAGCATTGCGATGAGCGTCGACCGTATTCTGCCCACGCCCGAGGCCCACGACCTGCTCGATCTCGTTCGTGAGCTGGCCGCCAAGGAGATCGCGCCGCGAGCCGCGGCCGATGAGGCGGCGGGGCGGTTCCCCCGTGACCTGTACACCCTGCTGGGCTCCTCCGGGCTGCTCGGCCTGCCGTACGCCGAGGAGTACGGCGGCGCCGCCCAGCCGTACGAGGTGTACCTCCAGGTGATCGAGGAACTGGCGGGCGCCTGGCTGGCCGTGGGGCTGGGCGTCTCCGTGCACACACTGTCGTGCTTCCCCGTCTCCGCGTACGGCGGCGCCGGGCAGCGGGCGGAGCTGATGCCCTCGCTGATCGGCGGGGAGCTGCTGGGGGCCTACTGCCTGTCGGAGCCCCAGTCGGGGTCTGACGCGGCCGCGCTGAGCACCCGCGCGGCGGAGGACGCCGACGGCTACCTGGTCGACGGGGTCAAGGCGTGGATCACCCATGGCGGCGTCGCCGACTTCTACACGCTGATGGCGCGGACGTCCGGGGAGGGCGCCAGGGGGGTGTCCTGCTTCCACGTCCCCGCGGGTCTGGACGGGCTGTCGTTCGGCGCCCCCGAGCGGAAGATGGGCATGCGGTCCTCCCCGACCGCCCAGGTCCGCTTCGACGGCGTACGGCTCCCGCGGGAGTCCCTCATCGGCTCTCCCGGGCAGGGGTTCCGCATCGCGCTGGCCGCACTGGACGGCGGGCGGCTCGGCATCGCGGCGTGCGCGGTCGGCGTGGCCCAGGCCGCCTTCGACGTCGCCTCCGCCTACGCGCGCGAACGCCGCCAGTTCGGCTCCCGCCTGGTGGACTTCCAGGGCCTCGGCTTCATGCTGGCGGACATGGCCACCTCGATCGCCGCGGCGCGGTCCCTGTACCTGGAGGCGGCGCGGCTGCGCGACGCCGGCCGTCCGTACGGCACGCGCGCGGCGATGGCCAAGCTGTTCGCCACCGACATGTGCATGAAGGTCACCACGGACGCGGTCCAGGTGCTCGGCGGCTACGGGTACGTGGAGGACTTCCCGGTGGAGCGGCACATGCGGGAGGCCAAGGTCCTGCAGATCGTCGAGGGCACCAACCAGATCCAGCGCCTGGTCATCAGCCGGGCCGTCGCCCGGGGCAGCGCCTGATAGGCGCCCGGCAGAAGCGGGGCAAGTCGCTCAGCCGCCCAGGAAGCCGGTGACGGCCGCGAGGAACTCCTCCGGCCGGTTGCCGTGGATCTCGTGCCCGCCGCCGACGGTGACGAGCCTGGCGCCGGGGATCCGCGCGGCCAGCTCCGTGACATCGGTCTGGGGGATGTGGCTCTCCGGGCCTCCGGCCAGGGCCAGAGCCGGCGAGGTGATCGCGGCGAGGCCGTCCAGCCAGGCGGGGTCGGGATCGCGCCGCTGCAGGGTGGTCTGCTCGACCATCTCCCAGTCGTACGGCAGGGCGCCCGCGGGCCGGTCGGGCACCTGGACGTCGGCGGGCCACGGGGCGGGCACGTCCTCGAGGATCAGGCGGCCGACCAGGCCGGGGCGCCTCTGCGCGACCAGGCACGCGACGACGCCGCCCAGGGAGTGGCCGATGAGGACCACCGGTGGTGTCCCCAGCGCGTCGAGCAGGCCGATGACGTCGTCGCGCATCGCCTCCAGCCGGTAGGACCCCGGCCACTCGCTGCGGCCGTGGCCGCGCAGGTCGGGTGCGAGGATCCGCCACGACCCGGCGAGGCCACCGGCGACGGTCTCCCAGTCGGTGTGGTCGAACCCGCGCCCGTGTAGGAGCACCACCGGCGGCGCCTCGTGGTCGCCCGCCGTGCCGTACACCAGGCGGATCCCGTTCACATCGGCGACGCTCGTCATCATCACGGGTAAATGATGCTCCTCGCCAGGTTCGCGATCCTTCCTGATTCGCTGTCAGCGTCAGTCCGTTTTCATGTATGTTCCACGAATTGGGATGGAATCATGCCGTGACCACTTACGGACACGGCGTGGTTTTCGCGGCGCTACCGTTGCAGGGGTGGAAGAGATCGATCGCCGAATCGTGACGCTGCTGGCGACGGACGGCCGGATGAGCTTCACCGATCTGGCCAAGGAGACCGGGCTGTCGGTCTCGGCCGTGCACCAGAGGGTGCGGAGGCTGGAGAAGCGCGGAGTGATCCACGGCTACCGGGCCCTGGTGAACTACGACGAGATCGGCCTTCCCCTGACGGCGTTCGTCTCGATCAAGCCGAACGACCCGTCCGCGCCGGACGACGCGCCGGAGCGGCTCAGCCACCTCGACGCCATCGAGGCGTGCCACAGCGTGGCGGGCGAGGAGAGCTACATCCTCAAGGTCCGCGTCGCCTCGCCGCTCGCCCTCGAGGAATTGCTGCAGCAGATCAGGGCTTCGGCCAACGTCAGCACGCGGACCACCGTCGTTCTCAGCACGCCCTACGACTACCGGTCGCCCGGTACGGACGCGGGCGTGGAAGACGAGGACGCCGAGCGCTGAGCCGCGCCCGGCGTCCCCGCCGGATCTTTCAGCCCGCCTGAGCGGGCACGGGCGGGTCGATCTCCTCGTCCTCCCGCGGAGAGCCGAGGAAGTACGCCCGCACCCGCTCCCGCGCCTCGGCGGAGGCGCCCAGCCGGTCGAGGCCGAGCAGAGCCGCCCCGACGATGGGCGGCACGTCCGCGACGACGAGCCGGGCGTGGGGCGCCTGGTCGGCGTAGCGCTCCGCGATGAGCGACATCAGCAGGTCGTCGCCCGCCGTGAGGACGCCGCCGCCGAGCACGACCTCACACGGCCCACCGAGCAGGTCGAGCCGCCGCATCGCGACCATCCCGAGCACGGCGACCTCGTCGGCCAGCCGTTCCACCAGGGACCGCGCGACCGCGTCGTGGCGGGCCGCCACGAGCAGGGGCGGCACCAGCGCGTGCAGCCGCGCGATCGGCAGGTGGCCGAAGTGCAGCCCCACAACGGCCTGCTCGACCGTCGCCGTGCCGAAACACCTGCGCACGACGTCGGTCAGGACGGTGGCGGGGCCCCGGCCGTCCTCGGCGCGCACGGCATGCCACAGGGTCTCCTCGCCGAGCCCGAAGCCGCCGCCCCAGTCGCCGCTGAGACGGCCGAGCGCCGGGAACCGGGCGACGCCGCCGGAGGGGGACACGCCCACGGCGTTGATCCCCGCACCGCACACCACGGCCACGCCCCAGGCCGTGCCCGCTCCGGCCCGCAGCAGGGCGAAGGTGTCGTTGCCGACGACCGCGTCCCGGCCGTATCCCCGGGCCAGCAGTTCGTCGCGGAGCCGCTCCTCCTCGATCGGCAGGTCGGCTCCCGCGACGTAGGCCGCGATGTGGTCGGCGTACGGAGGGTCCACGGGCGCCCCGGCGTCCCGCAGGGCCTGCCGTACGGCGTCTCCGACCACGTCGATGGCGGCCGCGACGCCGGCGCTCTGCGGGATGAAGGCCGCGCCGCGGCCGGTCGCGAGGACGGCTCCGTCCTCGCGGACCAGGGCCACGTCGGTCTTGCTGTTGCCCCCGTCGACCGCGAGGATCGTGCGGAGGCGCTGATCCGAGCCCTCGGCAGTGGTCACCGGGACTCCGCCCAGGGCAGGAACGCGCGGTTGGCCTCGATCAGCCGCCGGGCGAGGTCGCCGGAGAGCGAGGCCTGGCCGATCAGCGGGTGGCACAGCAGGGCGTCCTTCACGCGCTCCTCGCCGCCCCGCAGGGCCGCGTCGATGGCCAGCGTCTCGTACGCGGAGACGTGGCCGATCAGGCCGCGGTAGAGCGGCTCGACCGGAGCGACCGGCAACGGCGTGGCTCCGTGCGCGCCGATGGTGGCGGGCACCTCGATGACGGCGTCGTCGTCGAGGAACGGCAGCGTCCCGTCGTTGCGGGTGTTGACGACCTGGACGTCACCGCGGTCGTTGACGAGGGAGGCGATCAGCGCGACCGCCGCCTCGGAGTAGAACGCGCCGCCCCGCTTCTCCAGGAGTTCGGGCTTGGTGTCGACCGACGGGTCGCCGTACATCTCCAGCAGGGTGGCCTCCATGGCCGCGACCTCGGCGGCCCGGGTCGGCTTGGTCCGCTGCTCCTCGACGACGAGGTCGTGCTCGTAGAAGTACCGCAGGTAGTAGGACGGGATGACGCCCAGGTGGCGGAGGAACTCGACCGGCAGGCCGACGCTGCCGGCGATCTCCTCGCCGTGCTCGTCGAGGATCCTCGGCAGCACGTCGACGCCGTCGAGCTCGACGGAGCGCTCCCAGGTGAGGTGGTTGAGCCCGACGTGGCCGAGGGAGATGCGGTCGGGGGTGACGCCCAGGCCGGCGGCGAAGCGGCGCTGGAACCCGATCGCCACGTTGCACAGGCCGATGGCGCGGTGACCGGCGTCGAGCAGCGCCTTGGTGACGATGCCGACGGGGTTGGTGAAGTCCACGATCCAGGCGCCGGGCGCGTGCTCGCGGACCTTCTCGGCGATGTCGAGCACGATGGGGACGGTGCGCAGGGCCTTGGCCAGTCCGCCCGCGCCCGTGGTCTCCTGCCCGATGCAGCCGCACTCGAGCGGGAGCGTCTCGTCGACGTTCCTGGCGGCCTGGCCGCCGACGCGCAGCTGGAGCAGCACGGCTCCCGCGCCCGCGACCCCCTCCTCGACCACGGTGGTCGTGCTCACCTTGGCCGGGTGGCCCGCGCGGGCCAGCATGCGCCGGGCCATCCCGCCGACGAGCCCCAGGCGGCGCTCGTCCGGGTCGACCAGGGTGATCTCCGATAGGGGCAGTTCGTCGCGCAGGCGCGCGAAACCGTCGATCAGTTCCGGTGTGTAGGTGGAACCGCCCCCGACAACGGCGAGTTTCATAGCGTGTGTGGCGGCCCGGCCTCGCAGTAGGCCGGGACGCCATCCTCCTTCCAAGGATTGAGACGTGACGATGTGTGGCTGCGGAGCTATTTGACGCCCGTGAGCTTCACTCCTTCGATGAAGACCTTCTGGGCGAAGAAGAACACGACGATCACAGGGGCCATCGCCAGGATGGTCGCGGCCATGGTGAGGTTCCACTGGGTGCTGTGCTGCGATTTGAACGCCGCCAGCCCCAGGGACAGGGTCCAGTGGCTCTGGTCGGTCCCCGCGTACAGGAGGGGGCCGTAGTAGTCGTTCCAGCAGAAGAAGAACTGGAACAGGCCCACTGCGGCGATTGCGGGCCGCGCCATCGGGAGGATCACCCGGATGAGCGTACGGAACTCGCCGCACCCGTCCACCCTGGCCGCGTCGGAGTACTCCCGCGGGATCGTCACCAGGAACTGGCGGAGCAGGAAGATCGAGAACGCGTCCCCGAGGAGCATCGGGATGATCAGCGGCCACAGCGTGCCGGTCAGGTGGAACCGTGCCCAGACGAGGTAGATGGGCACGGCGACGACCTGGGGAGGCAGCATCATCGTGGTGATGACCAGCAGGAACGCCAGCTTCCTGCCGCGGAAGCGGAACTTCGCCAGCGCGTACGCCACGGGGATCGACGACACGAGCATGAACGCGGTGGCGAGCACCGAGTACATGACCGTGTTGCTGATCCAGGTCAGCAGCGGCGCCTTCTCGAAGATGTCCGCGAAGTTGCTCCAGTTCCAGGTCTGGGGCCACAACTGCGACGTGAGCGCCTGACGGTTGCTCATGAACGCCGTGAGGATGATGAAGACCAGCGGCCCCAGGAACATGATCGACAAAGCCACGGCGATCGCGTGCTTGGCGATCCAGTAGAGCAGCGCGCGGCCCCGGGGGGAGCGCGTGCTCGCCGCGGGTCGCCGGGCGATCGTCTCGGGAGCGAGCGTCGCGGTCATGCCTCCTCCTCCGAGAACCCCCGGAACTGCCGCAGCAGGATCAGGGTGAAGATCATCGAGACGGCGAACAGGATCAGCGCGAGGACGCAGGCGTACCCCATGGCGAAGTCCCGGAAGCCCTCCTGGAACAGCCATTCGGGAAAGGTCAGCGTCGACCCGTCGGGGTAGCCGGGGGTGAACACCGAGCCCGCCGAATCGGTGGCGCCCGATGCGACCCGTGCCGCCACCATCGCCTGGGTGAAGTACTGCAGGGTCTGGATCACCCCGGTCACGGCGGAGAACATCACCACCGGGCGGATGACCGGCAGGGTGATCCGCGTGAACTGCTGCCACGCGCTCGCCCCGTCGAGCGCGGCGGCCTCGTAGAGCTGTTTCGGCACGTCGAGCAGGGCGGCCATGAAGATGACCATCAGGTCGCCGACGGACCACAGAGCGAGCAGGGTGAGGCCCCACTTCGACCACGCGGGGTCGCCGAACCAGTCCGGCGACGGGATCCCGACCGCGCCCAGGATCGCCTGGACCGGGCCGGTGCCCGGGTTGAGCAGATAGACGAAGCCGAGCGTCCCCGCCACCAGGGGCACGAGCGACGGCAGGTAGAAGATCGTGCGGAAGACCCCGGCGCCGGCCTTGAGCTTGGTGACCAGCTGGGCCACGCCGAGGCCGAACACGACCCGCAGCGGGACCATCACCACGACGAGCCAGAGCGTGTTCTTGATCGAGGTCCAGGCGGCGTCGTCCCGCAGGAAGTACTTCCAGTTGAGCAGCCCGACGGGCTCCAGCGTGAACATGTCATAGCGCTGGAAGGAGAAGTACACCGTGGAGATGAGGGGGTAGGCGAAGAAGACGCCGAACCCCACGATCCACGGGGAGAGGTAGAGCAGCGCGCGGAGGTTGGCGCGGCGCCGTTCCCTGGTGCGGAACGGCGCCGCCTTCCCCCGACGCCCGAGCGTCGCGGTGGCCATCGATCAGTCGCCCGCCGTGAGCTTCAGCTTCTCGTTGATCGTCTTGTCCACCCCGGCGAGGAGCGCGTTCAGGTCGGGCGCCCGGCCCGACTCCCACTTGATCTGGGCCTCCTGCAGTGTCTGCTGGTTGAAGGCCGAGTTGATGTGGGCGGGCAGCGTGGTGCTGTTCGGGTTGGCGAAGATGTCGAGGAAGGTCTGGAAGTTCGTGTCCTTCTTGAGGTCGGGCGACTGCAGCGCGGGCAGCGTGCTCGGCACGTTGCGGATCGCGTTGGACAGCGTGACCAGGGCGTTCGTGTCGGTGGTCAGGTACTTGACCAGGTCCCAGGCCGCCTCGGGGTTCTTGGCGCCGCGCGGGATGCCGATGACCGTGCCGGCGATGAAGCCCGCGCCGTAGCGCTGCGCCTGGTCGTCGGCGACCGGCATCGGGGCGGTGCCGTAGTCGAGGTCCGGGGCGTCCGCGGCGAGCATGGCGTTGCGCCACTCACCGTCGACGGCCATCGCGACCTGGCCCTTGTTGAACGGGTTGTCCGCCGACCACTCGTCGCCGAAGCTCTTGCGGAACTTCTCGATCTTGTCGTAGCCGTACCAGTCGGTGAGATCCTTCTGCCAGGTCAGCAGCGTCTTCCACTGGGGGTCGGCGCCGATCGCCGAGGTGCCGTCCGGGTTGGTCCACTTGGCGCCGACCATCACGCCGGTGTGGATGGGCGCGTTCTCGTACATCTGGCTGGTGGGGACGAAGCCGGCGACCTTGATGTCGCCCTTGGAGTCCTTGACCGTGAGCTTCTTGGCGAGGTCGGCGAGCTCGCTCAGGGTCTTGGGCGGCTCGTTCCCCTTCATCAGCTTCTTGTTGTAGTAGAGGCCGTAGGTGTCGGCCAGCATCGGCATCACGCACCGCTTGCCCGCGTACTGCGTGTACTCGTCGATGACCTTGGGGAACAGCGTGCTCGCGTTGATCTTGCTGGCGGTCAGGTACGGGTTCAGGTCCTGGAAGATGTTGGCCTTGCAGAACTGGGCCACGCTGTCGGTCGTGAACGACAGGGCCACGTCGGGCGGGTTGCCGCCGCGGACCGACTGGATGATCTGGTCGTCCTGGACGGCCTTGGTGGCGTTGACGGTGATCCAGGGGTACTGCTTCTTGAAGCCTTCGAGGGTGTCCTGGAAGGCCTTGAGCTCGTTGTCGGCGCTGAAGCCGTGCCAGAACTCGATGGTGACCGGCTCGTGGCTGGTGGAGCTCGCATCGATCTTCGGCGCGCTCGTCTCGGTGCCGGCCGTACAGGCGGTCATGAGGAACAGGCCGGCCGTGGCCGACAGGACCAGCAGTCGTTTCACGGGGATGCCTCCCAGGTGCGTGGTGGATGTCAGGAGGGGATGGATGGGTGCCTGCGGTCGTGCTCGCCGCGGGTCCGGTCGTGCGCTTCGCGCCGGGAAGTTGTCTCGGGACGGTGGACCGCCCCGAAGGTCTCGTCTCTGGCGATGCCGAGGGCGAGGTCGAGGGCACCGGCGAGGACGGGGTTGCCCTCCACGGTGGACAGCCGCAGAGGCGGCCGGGGGATGGTCAGGGCGTGCAGCTCCTGCTCGATGAGCTCGCGCAGGATCTCGCCGCCCGACAGCAGCACGCCGCCCGACAGGACGACGATCTCGGGGTCGACGACAGCCGTGATCGCGGCCAGGCCGACCGCGAGGCGGCCGGCGAGCTCGCGCAGCGCCTCACGTGCCTTCTCGGCCTGCGCGCCGCCGCCCTCGACCGCCTTCACCGCGTTCCGCACGGCCGCGGGGGGTGTCGCCCCGCGCAGCCCGTGCGCCCGCAGGATCCTCAGTACGGCGGGGCCACCGGAAAGGGCCTGGAAGCCGTGGTCGGCCCGCTTGCCGACGTCCCGGGCGATCGGCGCCCCGAGGACCGGCATGTATCCGACCTCGCCGGCCCCGCCCGTGGCGCCCCGGTGCAGCCTGCCGCCGAGCACCAGGGCGGAGCCGAGGCCCTCGTCGGCCCACAGCAGCACGTAGTCCTGGTGGCCCTGGGCGGCCCCGCGGGCCTGCTCGGCCTGCGCCACCAGGTTCACGTCGTTCTCGATGTCGACCGGCACGCCGATCCCGTCGCGCAGGGTGCCGACGAGGTCGGGGATGTGCCAGCCGGGGATGTGCGCGGCGTAGCCCAGCCGTCCGGTCGAGGGGTCGATCGCGCCCCCGATGCCGATCACCACCCGGCTGAGGGCCGCGAGGTCGAGTTGAGCGTCCGCGCATGCCCCCGCGAGCGAGTCGCGAACCCTCTCGACGACGTCGCCCGCGGTGCGGCCGGGGGTTGCCAGCCGGTGCTCGGCGACGACCGTGCCGGTGATGTCGGCCAGGGCGACGTCGATCCGGCCGGGGGTGACGTCCAGGGCGGCCACGTGCGCCGCGCGGGGGTTGATCCGGTACAGCTCGGCGGTGCGGCCGGGAAGCCCTTCACGGATGCCGTCGAGGACGACGAGGCCCGCCTCCTGAAGGCGTGCCAGCAACTGGGAGGCGGTCGGCTTGGACAGGCCGGTCAGCGCGCCGAGCTCGGGACGGGTGAGGGGCCCCCGCTCGAGGAGGACCATCAGCGCGGCGCGGTCGTTGATGGCGCGCAGAAGGCTCGGCGTCCCAGGCGTGGGCTGGCTCAACGGCACGTCCTTCCGCGGCGAGTTAGGAAAGTTTCCTAACTTGTGGAGGGACGGTAAGTAATCGTCTTCACGCACGTCAAGGCCCCGTAAGTCCTCGAAATCGACTCGTGACCGTAATCGCCCCTTATTCGTTGCCCCTCCGCCGTGATCATGCACGGGTTCGGTAAAAGCGCCGCCGACCAGCCGTTTCACGTTTCGTGATCATGCACACATTCGTGCTTTCATGGCCCCACCTGCGGCTTCGCCGTACGCGATCCTGCACGGTTTCGTGGTTGTGCGGCCCTTCCTGCGGCTCCGCCCTAGGCGATCATGTAGTGCGTCGCGGCGTGCCAGATCACGAATAGAATCGCAGCAGGTCGGAGGCGTTGATCACGAATCTGTGCATGATCACGTCTGGGGAAGTCGCAGGTCACACCCCCTCCTTCCGAATCTGTGCATGATCACGCCCCTTGGCTGACGGGTGGGGGGACACGCGACGTAGAATCTGGCGGCCTATGTCTGAGTCAACGGCGGGCGAGCTGGCCCGGGAGCAGAAGTACGTCGCCGCGCTCTACGAGCGCCTCGACGTGTTGCGGGTGCGCACGCGCGGACAGCTCGACGACGTGCTGGCCCAAGGGGCCACGGGCACCCATCAGAACCGGTCCGAGCGCGACTCCTTCGCCGGCATGTACGCGCAGCGGCTCGCCCGGCTGTGGGCGGTGGAGAACAGCCTGTGCTTCGGCCGTCTCGACCACGCCGACGAGACCCGCCTCTACATCGGCCGCCTCGGCCTCTCCGACGACGACCAGCAGCGCCTGCTCATCGACTGGCGGGCGCCCGTCGCCCAGCCTTTCTACCGCGCCACTCCGGCCGCCCCCATGGGCGTCACCCGGCGCCGCCACCTCCACACCAGAGGCCGCACTGTCACCGGGGTCGACGACGACCTCCTCGACCTCGACGCCCTGAGCGACGCCGACCGGGCCTCCCTGAACGGAGAGGCCGCGTTGCTCGCCGCGCTCGGCGAGAAGCGCACCGGCCGGATGCGCGACATCGTGGCGACGATCCAGTCCGAGCAGGACAAGATCATTCGAAGTGATCTGAACGGCGTGCTCGTCGTCCAGGGCGGGCCGGGCACCGGCAAGACGGTCGTGGCCCTGCACCGGGCCGCCTACCTCCTCTACACCTACCGGGAGCGCCTGGAACGGAGGGGCGTCCTGATCATCGGGCCGAACCCGACCTTCGTGCGCTACATCGAACAGGTGCTCCCCTCACTGGGCGAGACCGACGTTCTGCTGTCCACCGTGGGCGAGCTCTACCCCGGAGTGAAGGGCACCCGGCAGGACCCGCCCGAGGCGGCGGTCGTCAAGGGGTCGATCCGGATGGCCGAGGTGATCGCGAAAGCCGTACGGGAACGGCAGCGGGTCCCGAGGAAGCCGCTGGAGATCCGGCTCGACAAGTTCACCCTCAAGCTCGACCGCCAGACCTTCGACGCCGCCCGATCGCGGGCGGTCCGCTCGCGGAAGGCGCACAACCAGGCGCGTGCCGTGTTCGTCCGGCACCTGCTGAACGTCCTGACCCGGCAGGCCGCCCGGCACCTCGGCCGGAGCATGCTCGACGACGCCGACTTCGCCGAGCTGCGGGAGGACCTACGGACCGAGGAGCCCGTCCGGGCCGCGCTCAACCGGCTCTGGCCGTACCTGACGCCGCAGCAGCTGCTGATCGGCCTGTACACCTCCAAGGAGCGGATGGCGGAGGCCGGCCTGTCGCCGGAGGAGCAGGGCCTGCTGCTGCGGGAGCCGCCGCGGCCGGGCGAGAACTGGTGGAGCGCGGCCGACGTGCCGCTCCTGGACGAGGCCGCCGAGCTCCTCGGCGAGATCGACGAGGGAGTGCTCAGAGCCGCCCGCCGCGCCGAGCAGGAGCGTGAGGAGCGCATCGCCTACGCCAAGGAGGTCCTCGAGCTGACCGGCATGGCCGACATCCTGGACGCCGAGCGCTTCGCCGAACGCCAGCAGGCCGACGAGGTCTATCTGACGACGGCGGAACGCGCCGCGGGGGACCGCACCTGGGCCTTCGGCCATGTGATCGTCGACGAGGCGCAGGAGCTGTCCGAGATGGCGTGGCGGACCGTCATGCGACGCTGCCCGAGCAGGTCGATGACCATCGTCGGGGACATCGCCCAGACCGGGTCGGCGGCGGGAGCGGCCAGCTGGGGCCGGGTGCTCGAGCCGTATCTCCAGAAGCGCTGGCGGGAGGCCGCGCTCAGTGTGAACTACCGCACGCCCTCCGAGCTGATGGAGGTCGCCGCACGGGTGCTCGAGCTGGTCGGGCCGGATCTCAAGGCGCCGGAGTCGGTGCGGGAGACCGGCGAGCACCCGTGGGCGACGCGGGTGGACGACCTCGTCGCCGAACTGGGGCGCGTCGTTCAGGACGAGGTCGTCGACGGCGGGCGGCTCGTCGTGATCGTCCCCTCCTCGGACGAGGCCCGGCTCGGCGCGGCGGTCGCGGCCGAGGTGCCGGGCGCGGTGACCGGCGCGGGCCCCGCCGCCCTGGACGCCCCCGTCTCGGTCATGTCGGTGGCGGACGCCAAGGGTCTGGAGTTCGACGCCGTGATCGTCGTCGAGCCGGAACGGATTCTCCGCGAGTCCCCGCGCGGCCCAAGCGATCTTTATGTGGCGCTGACCCGGGCCACGCGACGGCTTGGCGTGATCTACACCGGCGGACTGCCAGCCGTTTTGACGCCCCTTGATCAGCGGGTCCGGTGATGGGGGAATAGCGGGAGGTGGCACGATGTGGGGGACATCACTGGAAGACCCCGGATCGACACCGCTCACGGAGCCTGTCCTAGCTGCGAAAACTTGGTATTTTCGCTGATCGGGACACGGTTGACATCTGCGCTGAGGTCGGTAGTTTGCTGCGCAGTCCAGCACGGGACTGACTGGTTGGCCGTCTCAAGACATCACCGGATTCTGCGTCCGTGACGGAGCGTGACTCCGTCTGCACAGCCAGGCGCAGGTCGGCGTTCCGTCGAGTCGGGGCACCCCAACCGGCCGGGGGGTTGGACCCGGGGAGGGGTCCGGACACCCAGTAGACAACGGAACTCCGCGCCCGCCGCCGACGGGACGGGAACCGGTCCGAAGGGCCGTCCGGGCCCCCTTCCGCCGTGCGCGGCGAAACCCGTGCGTGGAGACACGCCAGGTGGTCCTTGGGTCCTCCGCGAGGGACTCAAGGATCACATCGGCCCGTGCGAGCCGCCGGGCCCGCTCGTGAGCGCCCCTCGGCGCCGTCCTCATCTCCAGCGGCCCGGCCGAAATCGGCCTCTTGAATTGGCGCTGTTCAGCGGGATCTGGGAAGCTGTCCGCACTGGCCGGTACAGGACTTCGCGTCGCGTGGACCGGCGCCGGGAGGGCACACTCACGCACGAGGAGACACCGCCCCGTGGCACTGGAAGTCAAGGACGAGGCACCGCTCCCCGCGCCCGAGAGGCGTACGGCGTTGCCGGTGGGGCATCCGTTGCTCCGTCTCGGCGCATCGGTCGTGGGCGGCCTGGTGCTGTTTCTGGCGTTTCCCCCGATCGGTCTGTGGTTCCTGGCGCCGCCGGGTGTCGCCCTCCTCGCGCTCGCCCTGTACGGCGTCCGCCTGCGCCGGGCGGCCTGGCTCGGGTACGCCGGAGGCCTCGCGTTCCTGATGCCCACGCTGGCCTGGGTGCGCCCCATCGGCTATGACGCCTGGCTGGCCCTGTCGGCGATCGAGAGCCTCTTCTGGGCCGCCCTGGCGTGTCTGGCCGTGCTCGTCATGCGCCTGCGGCTGTGGCCGCTGTGGGTGGCCTGCCTGTGGGTCGCCCAGGAGTGGGCGCGCGGACTGTTCCCGGTGGGGGGCTTCCCCTGGGCGAGGCTGGCGTTCAGCCAGGGCGAGTCGCCCTTCACGCCCTACGCCGCACTCGGCGGCGCGCCGCTGGTGAGCTTCGCGGTCGCCCTGTCCGGCGCCCTGCTCTGCTACCTGGTCGTCCGGATCGGCCGCGGGTTCCGGCGGGACCGCCTGGTCGCCGGGACGCTCCTGGCCGCCGTGGCCGTGCCCGTGCTGGGGTTCGCGGTGCCGCGGCCGGGCGACGCGGGCAAGACGGTGACCGTCGGCATCGTCCAGGGCAACGTGCCCGGCCGGGGGATGGACTTCCTCGGCGACGAGCCCTCGATCGTGCTCCGCAACCACGCCGACGAGACCCACAAGATGGCCGAGGCGGTCCGGGCCGGCAAGCTTCCCAAGCCGGACATCGTGGTCTGGCCGGAGAACTCGACCGACATCGACCCGTACCGCAGCGCCTTCGCGAGCGGGATCATCGACGCCGCGGCCAAGGACATCGGCGTGCCCATCCTCGTCGGGGCGGTCGTGAACGTCGGGGACGCCAACCGGGCGACCCGGGGGCTCGTGTGGGACCCGGTCACCGGTCCCGGCGCCTACTACGACAAGCGCAAGCTCGTGCCGTTCGGGGAGTACACGCCGTTCAAGAGCATCGTGCTGGCCCTGTCGAAGCGGGCGAACCTGGTCGGCCGTCAGTCGATCGCGGGCGACGTCCCCGGGGCGCTGCGGATGGGCCCCGTCACGGTCGGCACCGTGGAGTGTTACGAGGTGGCCTTCGACGACGACGTGCGCAGCACCGTCAAGGCCGGGGGGAGCCCGCTGGTCGTCCAGACCAACAACGCCACCTACGCGCTGACCAACCTCCCCGCGCAGCAGCTCGCGATGTCGCAGTTGCGGGCGGTGGAGCACAACCGGGCGGTCGTGACGGCCGCGACTACCGGAATTTCGGCGTATGTCTCTCCAGATGGCAGGGTGGAGTGGCGGACCGATGAACTCGTCCCGGCCATGAACGTGCTCAAAGTCCCGGTACGGACGGAGAACACGCTGGCCACCGAGGTAGGTGCGCTACCGGAGTGGGTTTTGATACTGATGGGGGCCGGAGCCGTGGCGGCGGCGTCGTTTGCGGCACGGAGGAAGAGCTGATGGAGCGGACCCCCGGGCGGGTTCTCGTGATCGTTCCTACGTACAACGAACGTGAGAACCTGCCGTTGATCGCCGCGAGGTTGCGCGAGGCGCTGCCGGAGGTGCATCTGCTCGTCGCCGACGACAACAGCCCCGACGGGACCGGCGAGATCGCCGACCGGCTCGCGGAGCAGGACGACCACATCCACGTGCTCCACCGTCCCGGCAAGCAGGGTCTGGGCTCCGCCTACATCGCCGGATTCCGCTGGGGCCTGGCCGAGGGCTACGACGTCCTCGTCGAGATGGACGCCGACGGCTCCCACCAGCCGGAGGAGCTGCACAAGCTGCTCAACCGGGTGGCACGCGGGGCCGACCTGGCGATCGGCTCGCGCTGGGTGCGGGGCGGCCGCGTGCTCAACTGGCCGGCCTCCCGCCAGATCCTTTCGCGGGGCGCGAACATCTACGTGCGGTGGATGCTGGGCATCCCGGTGCGCGACGCGACCGCCGGGTTCCGCGCCTACCGGGCCGCCACGCTGGACAAGATCGGCATCGACGACGTCGAGTCCCAGGGGTACTGCTTCCAGGTCGACCTCACCCTGCGGACCGTACGGCACGGCCTGCGGGTGGCCGAGGTGCCGATCACGTTCGTGGAGCGGACCATCGGCACGAGCAAGATGAGCCGCGCCATCATCCTGGAGGCCTTCGGGCGGGTGGCCGTCTGGGGCGTCGACGGGCTGCCCGAGCGGCTTCGCCGCAGGCGGCGATAGCCCACCGCGGGCGGCGGCGACCCGGTGCGGGCCGGCGAGGAACCAGGACCGCCACGGAAGCGTTGACGGGTTTGTACGGCTGTCGCGGCGAGTGAGGCAAGTTGATGTTGCGTATCGGGCTCTTCCTGGCCTTCCTGGTCGTCCCGGTTCTGGAGATCTGGCTGCTGATCAGGATCGGATCCGTGATCGGCGGCTGGCAGACGGTCGCCCTTCTCATCGCCGACAGCATCGTGGGGGCCTGGCTGGTCCGCCGTGAAGGCCGGCGGGCGTGGGCGGCCCTGCAGAGCGCCGTCCAGTCGGGCCGGATGCCGGATCGCGAACTGGCCGACGGCGGGATGGTCGTCGCCGGAGGGGCGCTGCTGCTGACCCCCGGGTTCCTGACCGACGTCCTGGGGTTCATCCTCATCCTGCCGTTCACGCGGCCCATCGCCCGGCGGGGGCTGTCGTGGTTCCTGCGGCGCCGGGTCCAGGTGCTGGCGGCCCGCTCGCCGTACGGGCCGATGTTCACCCCCGGAGGCGGGTTCCAGCGTCCGGACGGCGGAGCGCGCGGGCACGTGATCGACGGTGAAGTGATCGAGGGTGAGGTCCTCGACGAGGAGCCCCGGCGGCGCAAGGAGGCCTGAAGGGCCTGAGCGCTCTTTGGGGCGCCTGTGGCACTTCGGGGCGGTCAGACCCTCCTGGGGTCCCGGAGGCGCTCAGAGAGCGGCTGGAAGGCCCCTTTTGCTCCCTGAACAGAGCTGCGCCTCAACAACTGGCCCGTGAACCACTGACCCCGGAACAACGAGAACGCCCCCGTCGGCCTGCCGGCCATCCGGGGGCGTCTTCACACCTGCCGTCTACGCGCTCTTGCGTCGCTGCGCCCTGAGGATCGCGAGCCGCTCGTTGAGCACCTCTTCGAGGTCCTCGATGGAGCGGCGCTCCAGAAGCATGTCCCAGTGCGTACGCGGCGCCTTGGACTTCTTCTGCTGGGGCTCCTCGGCGTCCACCCGCAGCGCGGGGGCGCCGCAGCTGCGGCACTCCCAGTTCGTCGGGATCTCCGCCTCAGCGGCGAGGGGCACGGTGGTGAGATGGCCCTTGGGGCAGGTGTAGGACACCTCCTGGCGCGGAGCCAGATCGGTGTTGCGGTCGTTCTCGTAGCTGGTCGCCCCGAGCCGGGTACCGCGAAGTGCACGCTCGCCCATGTTCTAAGCCTCCTGAGGTCCCCGCCATGAGAGGGGTTTGTCTCCACCGCGTACAACGCCTGATACCGTTTGTGGATTCCCACCAGAGACCTGATCCAATCGCGCTTTTTACGGCGCGCACGCCTCAGAGGTGCTCTGGAACCTCATTTCCTGCCGCACGGATGGCCTTGGGCAGGTTGACGGACAGCAGCATCACGAAGCCGACCACGAAGAACACCACGAGCGACACGATCGCGATCCGGTAGCTGTTGGTGAACTGCACCGCGAGGGTGATGGTGAGCGAGCCGATGAACGCCGATCCCTTGTCGCTGATCTGCAGAAGGCTGAAGAACTCCGCCTCCTTGCCCCGGGGGATGACGTGGGAGTAGAGCGACCGCGACAGCGCCTGGGTGCCGCCGAGGACGATGGCGATGGCGAAGCCGAGGGCGTAGAACTGCACCTGGGCGCCCTCCGAGAGGAATACGGCCACCACGACGATCACGATCCACACGACCAGGCTGGCGAGCACGGTCCGCTTGGTGCCGTACCGGCGGGCGAGCCTGCCGAGCAGCAGCGCGCCGCCGAACGCGACGAACTGGACCATCAGGATCGCGGTGATCTGCACGCTGGTGTCGAGCTTGAGCGCCTCCGAGGCGTAGGCGGCCGAGTTGCCGATCACCGTCTGCACACCGTCGTTGTAGATCAGGTAGGCGACCAGGAACAGCAGCGTGCCCGGGTAGCGGCGCAGCTCGGCGATCGTCCGGCCCAGCTGGCGGAAGCTGCCGCCGACTGAGCGCAGCGCGGTGCTCTCATGCGCGGGGACGGGCCGGTTGCGCAGCCTGAGGAGCGGGATGATCGTGAAGATGGCCCACCACAGGCCCGCTGACATCATGCAGATGCGCACGGCCATGCCCTCGGTGACGCCGAACGTCTCGTGGCCGAGGTAGAGGACGAGGTTGAGGGCGAGCAGCAGGAAGCCGCCGAGATAGCCGAACGCCCAGCCGCGGGAGGAGACCTTGTCGCGCTCGGAGGGAGCCGAGATCTGCGGCAGGAAGGAGTCGTAGACGACGACCGACGCCCCGTAGGCGACGTTGGCCAGGATGAACAGGCCGCCGCCGAGCAGGTAGCGGTCACCCTCCAGGAAGAACAGACCCACGGTCGCCAGCGCGCCGACGTAGGCGAAGGCGCCCAGCAGTTCCCTCTTGCGGCCCGTGTGGTCGGCCAGCGCGCCCGCGACGGGCAGCAGGACGATCTGCAGCAGCGTCGACACCGTGAGGATCAGCCCGAAGTAGGCCGCGGGCCGGATGTCGAAGCCGAGCACGTCGACGTAGCCGAGCTGGGAGGTGGTCAGCTTGTCGAAGTCCCTGGTGCACACGTCGATCGGCGTGGACGCGAAGTCCTGCTCGCAGGCGGCCGTCTTGGCGATCGGGATGAGGTACGGCCCGAGGAACACCGAGATGATCGTGGTGTAGAAGGCGGAGTTCGCCCAGTCGTACCAATACCAGCCGCGCCGTTCTCGCCCCTGCGCCCGGGGCGTCTCTTCGATGGTGACCGGGGGGGAGGTCATGGTGTCTCCTCGCCTAGCTGCTCGCCGTACCGGGGTGCCACTGGCCACGCCTGTCGAGGACGTCGCGCAGGCCGGTGATGTTGTCGGTCATGATGCCGTCGACGCCGAGGTCGAGCAGGACCTCCATCGTGACGGGGTTGTCGATCGTCCAGACGTGCACCTGCATGCCGATGGCATGGGCCGTGCGGACGAAGGCGCGGGTGGTGACCCGCAGACCGCGGAACCCGATGGGGACCTGGGCGCAGGGGACGCGGGCGCGGGCCAGCCCGCTGAGCAGCCGGCCGTACCCGCCCGCGAGCGCGGCGGCGCGCAGGGCGGCGATGCCGCGCGGGCCGAGAGCCGAGCACACCTCGCGGCCGATCGCCTTGCGCGCCCCCTCGAGCCGCAGGTCGGAGAAGGAGGTGAGGCAGACGCGGTCGTAGGCGTTGGTGCGGCGGATCGCGCGGGCCAGCGGCACGATGGCCGGGCTCTCCTTGACGTCGATGTTCAGCCGGACGTCGGGCCAGGTGCCGAGCAGGTCCTCGATGAGCGGGATCTCGTCCTTGCCGCCGATGCGCGCCTTGCCGACCTCCCGATAGGGAAGCGCGGAGATCCGTCCCGTGCGGTCGGTGACCCGGTCGAGGGTGTGGTCGTGGAACGCCAGCAGCACCCCGTCGGACGTCGCGTGCGCGTCGGTCTCGAGATAGGTGTAGCCGAGGTCGACCGCCCGGGAGAAGGCGGCCATGGTGTTCTCACGGCCCTCCGCCGCTCCGCCGCGATGGGCGAAGGCGAGCGGCCCGGGAAAGTCGAGGAACGGATAGCGGCGTTGCACGAGGAGGAGTATGCCGGTTACGGAGCCGGACCGTCACCGAGCGGAAGTGAACATTTGCGTCACGAGTCCCCCTTCGACGCCCATTCCTGGCGCCGTGACTCGGCGATCACGATGGCGGCGGCGACCGACACGTTGAACGAGCCGACCCTGCCGACCTGAGGGATGTAGACGACGGCGTCGGCCGCCTCCAGCGAGGCGGGGGAGCAGCCGTGGTCCTCGCTGCCGACCAGCAGGCAGACGTCGCCGGTGAGGTCGGCGGCGTGCAGGGGGACGGCGTCTCCGGTGAGTTCGACGGCGACGACCCTGAAGCCCTCCTCCTTCGCGGCCTTCACGGCGTCGGAGACGGGGACGGGTTCGTGCCATTCGACCAGGCGGTCGGTGCCGAGCGCGGTTTTCTGCACCTTTGGGTTGCTCGGCGGGGTGGCGTTCCCGGCCAGCCAGACCGTGTTCACACCGAACGCCGCGGCGCTGCGGAAGATCGAGCCGACGTTGAACGGGCTGGTCACCGACTCCAGGATCAGCGCCATGCGGCCGGTGGTGGCGCGGCGCCAGTTCCGGTTCAGCCGCTTCACGTCGGTCGGCCGCAGTTGCCTGCGCGGGTTGGGCGTGGTCATCGGGCGTTCACTTTCAGGATTCGGTAGGCGGCGCGGGAGGCGAGCCGGGAGGTGGGCAGACCCTGGTCGTTGAGCCAGCGCTGCAGGGAGTCGGAGCCGAGGTGCTTCTGGACGACCAGGTACGCCGAACCGCCGTGCGCGAGGCGGCCCAGCCACCGGGTGAGCATCTCGTGGAGGGCGGCCTTGCCGATGCGGATCGCGGGATTGGACCAGATGGCCTGGAACCGCACGTCGTCCGGCACCTCGTCGGGAAGAACCGGCCTTACTTTGTCAAGGCCGGCGCTCTTGGCGTTCCGCTCGCACAGCTCCACGGAACGGCGGTTGACGTCGACGGCCCAGACCGTCGCGCCGGGCGCCCTCGACGCCATGGTCAGCGCGATGGGGCCGTACCCGCAGCCGAGGTCGAGCAGGTCTCCGCCCGCGGGCGGCGGTGGCACGGTCTCCAGCAGCACCCGCGTGCCGGAGTCGATCCGGTCGGGGGAGAACACGCCCCGGTCGGTCTCCAGCCGCAGATGCAGGTCCGGGAGGACCAGGTTGACCACGCCGGGACGGCTGGCCGCCTGGGGGCTTTCCTCGAAGTAATGTGCCACGTGCACAAACGTACCAACGCCTGACAGCGGTGATCGCCGGTCGCCGCTGTCCACAGGTCTGTGGACAGCCTGTGGACAGCGCTGGGGGCATTCACGGTATGCGCGAGCCCAGGAGCATCGCCGACGCCGCCACGAGGATCCCGGCGATGATCGCCCCGATGAGGAACCGCTGCGTGATCTCCTCGTGGACGACGCGGTACCCGAGCGACGTGCCGATCTGGGAGTACACGTCCCGCAGCTCGCTGCCCGACTCCGCGGTGTACGCGCGGCCGCCCGTGCCGTCCGAGAGCGACTTCAGCGTGGTCTTGTTGACCGGGACCTGGACCGGCCGGTTGTCGATGTTCACCGTCCCGTCCGGCGTGCCGTACGCGATGGTCGAGACCGGCACCTTGGCGCCGACGGACGCCTCGATGGCCTCGTTGACCGACCGGCCGGAGGTGTTGTCGCCGTCGGAGAGCAGCACGATCGCGGACGGGGGCGGGTCGGTGACCGCGCGCTGGTCGAAGGACCTGATCGAGTCGAGGGAGTTGAAGACGGCCTCGCCGATCGCGGTGCCGGGCCGCGTGGTCAGGTTGGAGATCGCGGTGGTGACCGCCACGTGGTCGGTCGTGGGGGAGATCACCACGGCCGCCGACCTGGCGAAGGCGACCACGCCGACGTTGAACCGCTCCGGCAGGTCGTCGACGAACTGCTGGGCCGCCTGCTTGGCCGCGATCAGGCGGGTGGGCGGGACGTCCGCGGACTCCATCGACAACGAGATGTCCACGGCGATGATGATGGTGGCGCGGTCGCGGGGCACCCGTACGGCGTCGGCGGGTCTGGCCGAGCCCAGCACGAGCAGGATCAGCATCAGGAGGAACAGCAGGGCGGGCACATGCCGGCGCCAGGCCGGGCGCTCGGGGGCGACCAGCGACAGCAGCGCCAGGTTGGTGAAGCGCATGGCGTAACGACGGCGGGTCAGCTGCACCAGCACGTAGCCGACGGCGAGCGCCGCGACCAGGGTGAACAACCACAACCAGCCAGGAGACAGGAAGATCACTTTGCCGCCCCTCTGGTGGAGGCCGACCGGCGCATCAGGTAGGCGGTCCGCCGCTGCCGCAGGACGAACTGCGCGATGTCGAAGACCCAGTCCCGGTCGGTCCGCAGCACCAGATGGGAGGCGCCGCTGCGGCGCAGGGCGATCCGGTTGGACTCACGCTGCGCGGCGGCCGCTTCGGCATACCTCTGCCGGATCTCCCTCGACAGGTAGATGTCGCGGCTGCGGCCGGTCTCGGGGTCGGCGAGGGTGACCAGGCCCACGTCGGGCAGTTCGAGCTCGCGCGGGTCGATGATCTCGACGGCGAGCACCTGGTGGCGGGAGGCGAGCCGGCGCAGGGCGGGCTCCCAGCCGTCCGGGTCGTCGAGGAAGTCCGAGACGATCACGCGCAGGCCGCGCTTGCGGTGGGCGGCGGCCATCATCTCGATCGCGGGGCCCAGCTCCACCGAGCCGCCGGACGGCGGGGCGCTCAGCAGGGAGTGCAGCAGCGCGTAGAGCGGCGGCCGTCCCGGCCGGGCCGGGTAACGGTGGACGTCGTCACCGTGCAGGATGTACGCGCCGAACCGGTCGCCGACGCGGCTGGCCAGGAATCCGATGGCGCCGACGGCGGAGATGACCAGGTCGCGCTTGGCGACGTCGGCCGTGCCGAAGTCCATGCTGGCCGACAGGTCCGCCAGCGCCCACGTCTCCAGCTCCCGGTCGGCGATGAGGTCGCGCACGTGCGGGGTGGTGGTGCGGGCGGTGACGGCCCAGTCCATCCGGCGGATGTCGTCCTCGCCCGGCACGTAGACGCGGGTGTCGCCGAGTTCGCTTCCCGGGCCGGGGATCAGGCCCTGGTGGCCGCCGTGCAGCAGGCCGTCGAGCCGCCGTACCACGGTGAGCTCCAGGCGCCGCAGCGCCTGGTCGGGCGTGGCCGGGCTCATCGCCCGATCACCGGGGACCCTGGTTGTTCCACACGACGAGAGGCGGCGGCACGGCCATCAGGATCTGGCGCACCACGCCCTCGGCGTCGACGTCGTCGGCCAGCGCGTCGAAGGTGAGCATCAGCCGGTGCGACATCACGTCGACGGCGACGTCCCGCACGTCGTCGGGCAGCAGGTAGTCGCGCCCCCGGAGGAGGGCGAGGGCGCGCCCGGCCGCGATCAGGCCGAGGGTCGCCCGGGGGCTGACGCCGATCTCGATGACCTCCCCCAGCTCGCGCAGGCCGTAGTCGGAGGGCGTGCGGGTGGCCATGACCAGCCGTACGACGTAGTCGGCGACGAGCTGGTGCACCGACACCTCCTCGGCCATCTCCTGCAGCCGCAGCAGCCGCTCGGGGTCGAGCACCGGCGCGGCCACCGGCGGGCGGACGCTCATCCGCTGCAGGATCTCCAGCTCCTCGTGGGCGCTCGGATGCGACACCCGGACCTTGAACAGGAACCGGTCCCGCTGCACCTCGGGAAGCGGGTAGACGCCTTCGGACTCGATGGGGTTCTGCGTCGCCAGCACGATGAACGGCCGCGGCAGGGTGTGGGTCCGCCCCGCCAGGGTGACCTGCCGCTCGGCCATGACCTCGAGGAGAGCCGACTGGACCTTCGCCGGCGCGCGGTTGATCTCGTCGGCCAGCAGGAAGTTGACGAACACCGGCCCGAGCTCGATGTCGAACCGTTCGGTGCTCGGGTGGTAGACGCGGGTGCCGACGATGTCGCTCGGCACGAGGTCGGGGGTGAACTGGATCCGGGCGAACGTGCCGCCCACGACCGTGGCCAGCGTGGACGCGGCGAGGGTCTTGGCCACGCCGGGCACGCCCTCGAGCAGGCAGTGTCCTCGCGCGAGCAGGGCCACCAGCAGCCGCTCCACCATGTGGTCCTGGCCGACGATCACACGTCGCACCTCGTCCAGGGCGTCACGGAGGAGCCCGACGTCCGCCGGGCCGGCGTCCGCCTTGGCCGCGATCGCCTTGCCCGGCTCCGGGTCACTGAGTTCATCGGCAACGCTCATGCACGTTATTCAATCGTGACTCGGGAGGAGAATCCATTTCTCTCCCATTTGGGATGTGACAAATAGCTGCATCGTCCCGATTCGCGATGCCAGGTGGACGACCGCCTCACGCCGGTCCCGGGTCCCGTGGATGCGTCTCGTCTGGTTTCGTGTGATCTCGGTGTGGTGTGCCTGCGGTCTCGTCGCCTCGTGGAGATGGCCACCTTGTCTTCTGCTCCGTTTGCGCGTCGGCAAACAGCGGTGACCCCCTGCCGCCGCCCGCCGGGTTCCGGGCCGCCGCCGCCCTTGTCTCCCTGTAGGGCGAATGTAATGCTCAACGTGGATTCCGTACGGCCCGGCGTAATGGAATGGAAGCGGCGCCATGAACGAGTGGACCGGTGTCAGCGGGAAATACGTGGTGATCACCGGTGCCACCAGCGGCATCGGGCGCGCGGCGGCCGTCGAACTCGCCGCGCGCGGCGCGAGGCTCGCGATCGTGGCGCGTGACGAGGCCAAGGCGAACGAGGTGGCGGCCCAACTCGCCGGGGCAGCCGACGGCTCGGCGGTCGCCGGTGTGTTCGTCGCGGACCTGGCTTCACAACGGTCTGTCCGCCGGGTGGCGGACGAGATCCTCGAGCGGTGTCCCAGGGTGGACGTCCTGGTCAACAATGCAGGCGCTCTCCACTATCAGCGCCAACTGACCGAGGACGGGCTGGAGATGACGTGGGCGGTCAATCATCTGGCGCCGTTCCTGCTCACCTCGTTGCTGCTCCACCGGCTGAAGGAGAACGCGCCGGCCCGGATCATCACCACGTCGTCTCACGGGCACAGAGCCGCCCGGAAGGGGATCGATTTCGACGACCTGAATGGTGAGCGCCTCTACGGCCGCCGCACGTTGGTGGGGGGCGGGTTCATGCGTTATGCCGAGACCAAGCTCGCGAACATCCTGTTCACCGCCGAACTCGCCCGGCGGTTGCGGGGGAGCGGCGTCAGCGCGTACTGCTTCGATCCCGGCCTGGTGGCCACCGGCTTCGCCATGAACAACGGCGCGCTGGTCCGGTGGAACATGGTCGTCAGGCGGCCTTTCTCACGCAGTCCGGAGAAGGGCGCGGAAACGCTGGTGTGGCTCGCCGATTCCGCGGACGTGGCCGAGGACGACGGAACCTATTTCGGCGACATGCGACCGAAGGCCCCCTCCGAGGCCGCCCGGGACATGGACGCCGCACGCCGCCTCTGGGAAGTGAGCGAAGAGCAGGTCGACGACTCATCCTCTCGTGAGGGCTAGAGGATGTCCGGCGAGTCGGCGCGGCGAGGCACAAGCGGAAGCCGGCGAGGCGCCGCGCGAAGCTCCATGAGGCATGACCGGGCGGGATCTGAACGTGCGCCGACGCGATTCACAGGTGCGGGCCCGGCCGCGGACCGGCGCGACCGCCGCCCGCGTGTGTTTTCATGAGGATGATGGTCACTCCGCTGCAGTACGGCGACCCGCCCCACCTGGGGCCTTTTGTGTTGCAGGCGAGACTGCGCACGGCGCCTGCCGGGCTCGTCTATCTGGGACAGGCCCCGGACGGCCGCGCGGTGTCCGTCGCCGTCCTCACCAGCGGCGCGGCACTCGACGCCGCCGCGCGGGACAGGTTCGTGACCGCCATCAGGGACGCCGAGCAGCCACGCGCCGGCGTCCTCGGCTGGGGCGCCACGCTGCTGCACCGGGTCCGCGGGCATGCCCCCGCCGACACGCCTCCCGTCGTCGCCATGCACGACGGGCGGGCTCCGTGGGTGGCCGTGCCGTACGTGCCGGGCGGGCCGGGGGCCGAGCGGTTCCTCGACCCGGTCATGGTGTCGGGCACGCTGATCGGCAGGCGGCAGGGGCCCGAGTTCGTGCCGCACTGGCTGGGCGACCGCAGTCCCGCCTTCCCCGGGCCGCCGCCGCCGCCTCCGCCGCCGGTCGGCACGCGGCGTCAGGTGGTGCTGGCCTCGGCGCTGCTGGCCACGCTGACCCTGCTGCTGCTGGTCATGTTGTGGCTACTGGTCTTCCGCGGCGACGAGGAACAGGAGCCGGCGCGGCCGCTGCCCGCGACGAACTTCGTTCCGACGCCGCCGCCCGTTCCGACGTCGCCGGAACCGCAGGAGCCCTCGCCGACGCCGTCGGAAGGCGGTTCGGGCAGCCAGAGTCCGTTGCCCCGGAGCAGCGACAACGGGGGAGAGGACATCTGACCGACCCCTGTGACGTGCTGATCTTCCCTGCCGCTACCCTCGGCGTTGCCGAACGCTGACGAAACGTGGGGGATGCGCCGCAAATGCACGCCGGGACGATCGTGCTGCTGCTTCTGGCGGCGGTGGCCGCGGGGTGGGTCGACGCCGTCGTGGGCGGAGGAGGACTGCTCCAGCTTCCGGTGCTGATCCTCGCGGGCCTGTCACCAGTGCAGGCGCTGGCCACCAACAAGTCCGCCGCCATCTTCGGCACGGCGTCCGCCGCGGTGACGTACGTGCGCGGGACGAAGCTGGACCGGGCGGTCGCCCTGCCGGCGGGCCTGCTCGCGGTGGTCTTCGCGGGAGTCGGCGCCGCGTCGGCCGCCCTTCTCGACGCCTCGATGCTCAAGCCGCTGGTCATGGTCGTGCTGCTGGCGGTGGCGGCGTTCGTGACGTTCCGTCCTGCTTTCGGCAGGCTGCCGCATCCTCATCTCCGGACGACGGCCCGGGTGGTCGGCGCGGTCCTGGTCGCGGGCGTCGGGATCGCGTTCTACGACGGCATCGTCGGCCCCGGTACGGGGACGTTCCTGCTCATCGCGTTCACCTCGCTGCTGGGGATGGACTTCGTGCACGCCTCGGCGACCGCGAAGGTGATCAATACGGGGACGAACCTCGGCGCGCTGATCGTGTTCGGCTCGCAGGGGCACGTGATGTGGGCGCTCGGCCTGTGCATGGCCGTCTGCAACATCATCGGCGCCCAGTTGGGTGTGCGGATGGCGTTGCGGCGCGGCGCCGGGTTCGTCCGCGTGGTTCTGCTGTGCGTGGTGGCCGCGCTGGTCCTGAAGCTCGGCTACGACCAGTTCGCCTGAGTGGGCACGGCGGCGGCGTCCGTTCCACCGGTTCGCGCCGGCCGTACGGCGGGGGCGGCCAGGGCGACGAGAAGCGTGAGCAGGGCGGGGATCAGCAGGGCCCTCGGCAGCGTCACGAGTTCCGCGAGGGCGCCGATGATCACCGGCCCGGCGAGGAAACCGGTGTATCCGAGGCTCGCCACCACCGCGAGCGCGCGCCCGGACTGCGCGGGGTCGCGGTGCCCGGCGGCGGAGAAGACCTGCGGGATGACGCAGGAAAGTCCCGCGCCGAACAGCGCGAACCCGACGACCCCGGCGACCGGTGTGCCGATGAGGAGGTTGACCGCGAGGCCGGCGGCGCCGAGCAGACCGCATCCGCGCACCAGGGCCACCGGGCCCAGCCGGGCGGCGAGCCGGTCGCCGGCGAAGCGCCCGGCGGTCATCATGACCGAGAAGGCGGCGAACGCGGCGGCCGCGAATCCGGGGGAGGAGCCGAGATCGTCGTGGAGGTAGACCGAGCTCCAGTCGGCTGAGGCTCCCTCGCCGATCAGACCGCAGAAGGCCAGCACGCCGAGGAAGAAGGCGCCTTGCGGCAACCGGCGCCGGGGCGCGGCGGTCCGATCGGCGATGCCGGTTGCGGGGGTCTCCGGCTCCCGGGGGTGCGGGGTGTCGCGCAGGGCCCAGCGGGCCGACAGCACCGCGACGACCAGGATGAGCGCCCCGGCGACCGCGAAGGTGACGGCCGGGTCCACGTCGGCGCTTGCGAACACCCCGCCCAGCGCCGACCCGGCGAAGCCGCCCACGCTGAACACGGCGTGGAAGGCCGACATGATCGGCCGGCCGTACGCGCGTTCGACGGTGACGGCGTTGGCGTTCATCGAGACGTCGAGTGTGCCGTTGACGACGCCGAACAGGAACAGGGACAGCGCGAGCACCGGCAGGTCGGGGGCGAGGGCCGGGAGCACCAGGACGGCTCCCTGGGCGAGCGCCGCCGGGATCATGACGCGGTCGCTGCCGTACCGGTCGACGAGACGGCCGATGACCAGCATCCCGGTGATGGCGCCCGCCGCGATGCCGAGCAGCGCCAGGCTCAGGCGCCCGTCCGAGAGAGCGAGGTCGTGCTTGATGGCCGGGATGCGGGCCGTCCAGGTGCCGATGGCCATCCCGGCCAGCAGGAACAGTCCGAAGACGGCGAGGCGGGCGCGCCGCAGGGACGGCCGGGCGGTGGCGAGTAGCGCCATGAGGCAGGGCTCCAACGGTGAGGAAGGCATGATCACGGAGAGGGTTCGGCCAGGTGAGCGGTGATGCGGCCGAATCCGTGCATGGTCACGAATCGGGAAGGCGCAGGTGAGACGGGGTCCTCACGAACGTGCGCATGATCACGCGGGAGGGGTCACACGCGGTCACGCGGGAGGGGGCGCGGGCGTGGTCACGGGGAGGGGATGCGGACGGTGACGCCGGCGGCGGTCAGGGCGTCGTGCTGCTCCTGGGGGATGCCCTCGTCGGTGACGACCACGTCCAGCCTGTCGAGCGCGCAGACCGAGCCGAACGCCGTGCGGGAGAACTTCCCCGAGTCGCAGGCCACCACGACGCGGCGGGCGGAGGCGATCGCGGTCTGTTTGATCGAGACTTCCGGCAGGTCGTGGGCGGTCAGGCCGTGCTCGGCGGACAGGCCGCAGCAGCCGATGACCGCGGTGTCGAACCGCAACGACCTGATGGAGGCCTCGGTCAGCGGGCCGACGAAGTTCATCTCGCCGTGCCGGACCTCGCCGCCGGGAAGGACGAGGCGGATCCGCGGAGCCCCGGCGAGCTCCTGTGTCGCCTGCAGGGCGAGCGGAAGCACCGTGAGCCGGCGATCGTGTATCGCCCTGGCGACCTCGAGCACGGTCGTGCCGCCGTCGAGCAGGACGGCCTCGCCGTCCGCGATCAGGCTCGCCACCTCCGCGCCGATCCGCTGTTTGGCGGCGACCGCCTCGCGCTCGCGGACGCCGAAGGGCGGTTCCTCGCCGCGCAGGAGCAGGCTGAGCGCGCCTCCGCGGACCCGCCGCACCACGCCCTGCTGCGCCAGCTCGTCGAGGTCGCGGCGGATGGTCATCTCCGAGACGCCGTGCAGAGCGGCGAGCTCGGCCACCGAGACGCTGTCGGAGGTCCGCAGCTCGTTCATGATGGCGCGGATCCGGTCGACACTTTCCATGCGTTCATTTGAACACCATCGATGTTTGAAAGCAAATAAATCTACATTGTAAAGGTGGCAGACTGGACGGCATGCGCGCGAGCCGACTGCTCTCCCTCCTGCTACTCCTCCAGACCCGCGGCAGGATGACCGCGCCCGAACTCGCCGTGGAGCTGGAGGTCTCGGTGCGGACGGTCTACCGCGACGTGGAGGCCCTGTCGTCGGCCGGAGTGCCGGTGTACGCCGATCGCGGCCCGCTGGGGGGATACCAGCTGCTCGACGGATACCGCACCCGGCTGAACGGGCTGACCGCGGAGGAGGCCTCGGCGCTGTTCCTCGCGGGGCTTCCCGGGCCGGCCGCCGAGCTCGGCCGCGCCGACGTCGCCGCCACGGCCGAGCTGAAGCTGCTCGCCGCCCTCCCGCCCGAGCCCCGTTCGCGTGCGGCCCGGATGCGTGAGCGGTTCCATCTCGACGTGCCCGGCTGGTATCGGAGCAACGACGACGTGCCGTTCCTGATGGACGTGGCGGAGGCGGTATGGGGCGACCGCGTCGTCCGGTTGCGTTACCGCCGGTGGGGCCCGGCCGAGGTGGAACGGGTCGTCCACCCGTACGGTCTCATCCTCAAGGGAGGTTCGTGGTATCTCGCGGCGTCGTGCGAGGGCAGCGTCCGCACGTACCGGGTCAGCCGCATCGTCACGGCCGAGGTGCTGGACGAGACGTTCACCCGGGCGCCCGACTTCGACCTCGCGGCCTTCTGGCGGGAGTTCGCCGTGGAGTTCGCCGCGCGGATGTACACCGCCAAGGCGGACATCCGGGTCGCGCCGGGAATGGAGAGCCTGCTGCGCTACACCATGGGCGCGGACGTCACCGACAAGGCCCTGGCGGACGGGGTGGCCGACGCGGAGGGGTGGACGCGCATCACCCTGCCGATCGAGTCGGTCAACCACGCGGCGTGGCAACTGCTGCGGCTGGGTTCCTCGATCGAGGTGCTGGGACCGGCCGAGGTGCGGGACCGGATCGCGAGGACCGTGGCCGAGCTGTCCGTCATGTACGGCGAAGCCGGCGACGAGCTCCCGCTTAGTTGATCTACATTGTAAAGGCGCCGGGTTCGGCGAGGTGGTGGCACTCGCCGAACCCGCAAATCCGCGCCGAAACGACACGCGGCTCCCGGTCGTCAGCGGTTGACCCCGGACATCTGCGCGGCGTTGTAGCGCGGGCCGGACACCTGGGCGGCCAGCGACTCGAGGGCCTCCGCGTCGGCGGAGCCGAGCTCGATCCCGGCGGCGGCGGCGTTCTCCTCCAGGCGGCCGACGCGCTTGGTGCCGGGGATCGGCACCACGTCCTCACCCTGGGCCAGCACCCAGGCGAGCGCGACCTGCGCCGGCGTCGCGCCGGCGCCTGACGCCACCTCACCGAACTTCGCCGCGAGAGCGTGGTTGGCGGCGAAGTTGTCACCCTGCCAGCGCGGGTGCGTGTGACGGACGTCGTCGGCCGCGAGATCGCCCGGCCCGCTGAACGCGCCGGTCAGGAAGCCGCGGCCCAGCGGGCTGTAGGCGACGAGCCCGATGCCGAGCTCGCGCAGCGTCGGCAGCAGCTCGCTTTCGATGTCCCGGGTGAACAGCGAGTACTCGTACTGTCCCGCGGTGATCGGGTGGACCGCGTGGGCTCGCCGTACGGTCGCGGGGGCCGCCTCGGAGATGCCCAGGTGGCGGACCTTGCCGGCCTCGACCAGTTCCTTGAGCGCTCCCCAGGTGTCCTCGATTGGGACGTCCGGGTCGATCCTGTGCTGGTAGTAGAGGTCGATGTGGTCGACGCCGAGCCGTTCGAGGGAGGCGTCGCAGGCCTTGCGCACGTAGTCCGGCCGGCCGTTGTGCCCCAGCCGGGTGCCGTCGGGCAGGCGCTCGATGCCGAACTTGGTGGCGAGGACGGCCTCGTCGCGGCGGTCGCGGACGGCCGCACCGACGAGCCGCTCGTTGGTGAAGGGCCCGTACGCGTCGGACGTGTCGAGAAAGGTGATCCCCAGATCGAGCGCGCGGTGGATCGTGGCGGTCGACTCGGTGTCGTCGCCGGGACCGTAGAAGTCGCTCATCCCCATGCAGCCGAGTCCGAGCGCGGACGTGCGCAGGCCCTGGCCGAGTGTGCGCTGCTTCATTGCTCCCCCATCATCGGGTGCGTGCGTCGTGTCGTGGTCGTGTCGTGGTCGTGTCGTGGTCGTGTCGTGGTCGTGTCGTGGTCGTGTCGTGGTGGCCGGTCGCGGGGGTGGCGCCGCGATCTCCGAGATCAAGTCTTCTCCTCGGGGCGTGCCCCGTGCGAAGCGACCCCCGGATCGGCGGTGCGAGGACCTTCGCGGGTGTCTGGCCGGGGGAGCCCGGTCAGACGGCGGGGCGGGCCGGGACCTGCCGTTTCTGGAAACTGTCGGTGGGGGCGGGCACCATGGCGGCATGGCTTCATGGCAGGAGATCGAGAAGGAGATTCCCGACCTGGCCGCGCGCGTGCTGGCGCTCATGGGGGAGCGCAAGCACAAGACGATGGCCACGCTCCGCAGGGACGGATCGCCGCGGATCAGCGGGATCGAGGTCGAGTTCAAGGACGGCGAGGTGTGGCTGGGCTCGATGGCCGGCGCGGTGAAGGGGCGCGACCTGAAGCGGGATCCACGGGTGGCGATCCACGGCACGTCGGACGACCCGGACGAGTCGGATCCGGGCGCGTGGGGCGGCGACGCGAAGCTCGCGGGCACGGCGGTCGAGATCACCGATCCGGCGGTGCTCGAGCGGTTCGGCGGGCCGCCGGAGGCGGGCTCCGACCTGTTCCGGGTGGACGTCACCGAGGTCGTGCTGACGAAGGTCGACGCAGCGGGGGAGCACCTCGTGGTCGAGATGTGGCACGAGGGTGAGGGACACCGGGTGGTCCGCCGCAAGTGACCGGCCCGTCGGCCAATGCGGGGGCGGCCGGCGTGCGTGGACGGCCGACGTGCGGGCAGCCGTTGCGCCTCAGTGCACGCTGAAGCCCCCGTCGACGCGGATTTCCTGACCGGTGACATACGCGGAGGCGTCACCGGCCAGGAAGACCGCGGCGCCGGCGAAGTCGGCGGGGACGGCGTTGCGGCCGGTCATCGAGCGGGCGGCGAGTTTCTCCACGCGGCCGGGCACGGCCTGGGCCTCCTCGGTCAGAGGAGTGAGCACGAAGCCGGGGATGATCGTGTTGCTCGTGACCCCCGACGCCGACCACGCCTCGGCCTGGGAGCGCGTCAGCCCGCAGATGCCCGCCTTGGAGGCTCCGTAGGCGCCGCTGTCGCCGAAGGCGCTGATCGACTGCTGGGAGCCGATGTTGATGATCCGGCCCCAGCCGCGGGCGGCCATGCGCGGGCCGAAGTGACCGCCGAGCAGGAAGGGCGCGGTGAGGTTGACCGCGATGGTCTGGTCGTAGTCGTCGACGGTGAGCTCGGCCATGGGCAGCCGGATGTTGTTGGCCGCGTCGTTGACGAGGATGTCGATGTCGCCGAAGAAGCGGGGCGCCTGTTCGCACACCCGGGCGACGGCGGCGCGGTCGGCGAGGTCGGCGCTGATGGCGGCGGCGCGGACACCGTGTCCTTCGAGGCGGCGGACGGATTCGGCCAGCTCCCGCTCGCGCCGGGCCACGATGACGACGGCGGCGCCCGCCCGGCCGAGTGCCTCGGCGATGGTGGCGCCGATGCCGGAGCTCCCGCCGGTCACCAGCGCGACGCGGTCAGCGAGAGAGAACAGCGACTCGAGATATGCCGACATGTGGCGGAAAGCTATCAGTGCTGATCATCGTCAGTGTGAGGGGGAGTGTTCTTCCGCCGCCATGTCCCGCATGGCCTGCTGTATCTTCCGCATGACGGTCTCCATCGTCCGCAGCGTCTCGGTGTCGAGATGCTCGAGGAGCCGGCGGTAGCCGGTGGTCCCGGCGTCGATGATCTCGGCGGTGAGCCGCTTGCCCGCGTCGGTGAGCTCCACCCGGCGGATGCGGCGGTCGTTCGGGTCCTCCCGGCGGGTGGCCAGGCCCTGGGCGACGACGCGGTCGACGATCCCGGTCACGGTTCCGAGGCCGACGTGGAGGTGGCGGGCCAGCTCCTGCCCGGAGGTCGACCCGTGGAAGGACAGGAACATCACGACCTTGAGCTGCTGCATGGTCAGGTTGGAGGCCATGATGGGCAACGACCGGTCACGGGCGAAGAAGCGGCCCATGCCTCGCTGCAGTTCGGCGAGCCGGGTGATGATCTCGTCCCGCTCGTCGGCCTGGTCCTGACCGGGGCCCTGCGTGCCGACGTCCGCGCCGCCGGGCCGCCCTGTTCGACAGTCGTTCACGTTCACCTCTCGCCGGGAGAGGTTACCAGAAGTTAATGCCAGGCTAAATGTTCGTGCTAGGCGAAGTGTTATCGTTGGGCAAAGCACTTTAATGAGTTACCCCGATATCACGCTTAAGGAGCTTGCCAGATGACCTCCCTGGCCAGGCTGAGTCTGGCCAACCGCAGTCTGGTGATCATGATTGCGGTTGTCCTCGGCCTTTTCGGCGCCTTCGCGATCCCCTCGCTGAAGCAACAGCTTTTCCCCTCGCTGGAGTTCCCGGCGGCGTTCGCTGTGGCGAGCTATCCCGGCGCCTCGCCCGAGATTGTCGAGGAACAGGTCACCAAGCCGATCGAGAGCGGCTTCCAGGGGCTGCCCGGCGTGACGGAGATCACCTCCACCTCGAAGGAGGGGGTGGCCCAGATCCAGGTGGCCTACGAGTTCGGCACCGACATCGACGACGTCGTCGGCAAGATGCAGCAGGCGATCACCCGGGTCAAGCCGCAGCTCCCGCAGAACGTGGACCCGCAGGTGGTCGCCGGCAGCACCGACGACATCCCCGTCATGGCCATCGCGGTCGACGACGCGGGCGACAAGCACGGCACGTTCGAGAAGCTCGAGCGGGTCATGGTGCCCAAGCTGCAGTCGATCACGGGCGTCCGCGACGTGACCGTGAGCGGCGCCGGTGAGAAGCAGGTCGTGGTCACCCCCGACGCACGCAAGCTCGCATTCCTCGGCCTGTCCGCCGCCTCGATCCCCGACCTGCTCCGATCGAACGGCGCGCTGATCCCCGCCGGCAGCCTCACCGAGGACGGCAAGTCCCTCACCGTGCAGACGGGCGACCGCCTGCAGAGCGTCGACGACCTCAAGAACCTCTACCTCACCCCCGCCATGCCGTCCGCCGGAGCCGGCCGGCCCGGAGCGCAGGGAGGCCAGGCCGTACCGGCCGGGGGAGCCCGCACCGGGCAGCCCGACGCGCCCCAGGGCAACGCGCAGGCACGGCTGCGGCCGGTCAAGCTGGGCGACATCGCGACCATCGACATCAAGGACGCCCCCGCCACCACGCTGACCCGGACGAACGGCAAGTCCAGCCTCGGCGTGTCGATCACGATGACGCCCGACGGCAACGCCGTGCAGATCTCCCACGACGTGCGCGACGCGCTGCCGGAGCTGACCCGCTCGCTCGGCGACGTCTCCCAGTTGACCGTCGTGTTCGACCAGGCGCCCTACGTCGAGCGCTCGATCGAGGACCTGACGACCGAGGGCCTGCTCGGACTGGTCTTCGCCGTCCTGATCATCCTGGTGTTCCTGCTGTCGGTGCGGTCGACGCTGGTGACGGCGGTCTCGATCCCGATGTCGGTGGTCATCGCCCTGATCGCGTTGTGGATCGGGGACTACTCGCTCAACCTGCTCACCCTGGGTGCGCTGACCATCGCCATCGGCCGCGTGGTCGACGACTCCATCGTCGTGCTGGAGAACATCAAACGGCATCTGGCGTACGGCGAGCCGAAACGCCAGGCCATCCTCGGCGCCGTACGCGAGGTCTCGGGGGCGGTCACCGCCTCCACGCTGACGACGGTGGCGGTGTTCCTGCCGATCGCGTTCGTCGGCGGCCTGGTCGGCCAGCTCTTCAGCCCCTTCGCGATCACGGTGACGGTGGCCCTGCTCGCCTCGCTGCTGGTGGCGCTGACCGTGATCCCGGTCCTGGCGTACTGGTTCCTCAAGACGCCGAAGTTCACGCCGCAGGAGGCAGAGGCGGCACGTGAGGACGCCGAGCGCAGGGAACTGCGCAGCCCGCTGCAGCGCATGTACCTGCCGGTGCTGCGGTTCGCGACCAAGCGGCGCCTGGTCACCCTGCTGATCGGGGTGGTCGTCTTCATCGGCACCATGGGGCTCGCCCCCAACCTGAAGACCAACTTCATCGACTCCTCGGGCAACGACACCACCCAGATCAGCCAGCGGATGCCGGTCGGCACCGACCTCGCGACCACCGACGCCGCGGCCAAAAAGGTCGAGGACGTCCTGTCCTCGGTCAAGGGCATCGCGTCCTACCAGGTGACCGTCGGCGGCGGCAACCAGTTCCTCGCGGGCGTGGGCGGAGGCGCCGACCGCGCGTCCTACTCGATCACGCTGGCCCAGGGCACCGACACCCCGACGCTCGAGCAGGCGCTGCGCGACCGGCTCAAGCCGCTGACCGGCGTCGGCGAGATCACCGTCGGCGGGGGAGGCGGCGGCTTCAACTCCAACCAGGTCCAGGTGGTCCTCCAGGGTTCCGACGCCGCCGAGCTGAAGACGGCCGCCACCACCGTGCGGGACGCGATGGCCGGGATCGACGGGCTGCGTGACGTGACCTCCAACCTCGAGGACAGCGCCCCGCGGGTCGAGGTCCACGTCGACAGGGAGAAGGCCGCGGCCAAGGGACTGACCGAGGCCGCGATCGGCCAGATCGTCGCGCAGTCCTTCCGCGGAGCGCCGATCGGTTCGCTCGACATCGACGAGCGCTCGAGCGACATCGTGCTCCGCGTGGGCGACGCACCCGACGACCTCGACGCGATCAAGGCGATCCAGCTGCCCACGCCCACCGGGCTGGTCAAGCTGAGCTCGGTCGCCGAGGTGGCCAAGACCGACGGGCCGACGCAGATCACCCGCCAGGACGGCGACCGGACCGCGACGGTCTCCGGCGCGGCCGACGCCTCCGACCTCGGCGCGATCACCACCAAGGTGACCGACAAGCTGGACACGCTCACCCTGCCCGCCGGCGTGACCTACGAGATGGGCGGCGCCAGCTCCGACCAGCAGGAGGCGTTCTCCAGCCTCGGCATCGCGATGTTGCTCGCGATCGCGATCGTCTTCATGATCATGGTCGCGACGTTCCGCAGCCTCGTGCAGCCGCTGATCCTGCTCGTGTCGATCCCGTTCGCGGCGACCGGCGCGATCGGACTGCTGCTGGCCACCGACACCGCGCTCGGCGTCCCCGCGCTCATCGGCATGCTCATGCTGATCGGCATCGTGGTCACCAACGCGATCGTGCTCATCGACCTGATCAACCAGTACCGCGCCAAGGGCCTCGGCATCACCGAGGCGGTCATCGAGGGCGGCAGGCGCCGCCTGCGCCCGATCCTCATGACGGCCATCGCGACGATCTGCGCGCTGACCCCGATGGCGCTCGGCGTGACCGGCTCGGGCGGCTTCATCTCCCAGCCGCTGGCGATCGTCGTGATCGGCGGACTGATCTCCTCGACCCTGCTCACGCTGGTCCTCGTGCCCACCCTCTACACGATGGTCGAGCGGACCAAGGAGCGCATGCGCCGTACGCCCAAGGCCCCGTCGGGCGCCGGCGACCTCAAGGTCTACGAGAAGGAGGCCCTCACCCCGGCCCCCTGAGCCGCCCCCGTACGGCGGGACCGCGCGACGAGCGGCCCCGCCGTACGGGCACCGGGACCCGCTGCGGCGGGGCGGCGGGGCAGCAGGCCGCCCGGTCTCAATAGACTGACCCAACGTGAGTGCCAAGCCGCGAATCCCGAATGTCCTGGCCGCCCGCTACGCGTCAGCGGAGCTGGCCCGCCTGTGGTCCCCCGAGCACAAGGTCGCGCTGGAGCGCAGGCTCTGGCTGGCCGTGCTGAAGGCCCAGACCGACCTCGGGATCGACGTGCCGCCGGACGTGGTCGCCGACTACGAGAAGGTCGTCGACCAGGTCGACCTCGGCTCCATCGCCGAACGCGAACGAGTCACCCGCCACGACGTGAAGGCCCGGATCGAGGAGTTCAACGCCCTGGCCGGGCACGAACACGTCCACAAGGGCATGACCTCGCGCGACCTGACCGAGAACGTCGAGCAACTCCAGATCCGGGACAGCCTCCTGCTCGTCAGGAACCGCGTCGTCGCACTGCTCGCCCGCCTTGCCCGCCTGGCCGCCGAGCACTCGCCGACGGTGATGGCCGGCCGCTCGCACAACGTCGCCGCACAGGCCACCACGCTCGGGAAGCGCTTCGCCACCGCCGCCGACGAACTGCTCGTCGCCTACGAACGCCTCGAGAACCTGCTCGACCGGTACCCGCTGCGCGGCGTCAAGGGCCCCGTCGGCACCGCGCAGGACATGCTCGACCTCCTCGGATCCGGCGACCGCCTCACCGAGCTGGAGGACCGCGTCGCCGGGCACCTCGGATTCACCCGCCGCTTCACCAGCGTGGGACAGGTCTACCCGCGCTCGCTCGACTACGACGTCCTCACGACCCTGGTGCAACTGGCCGCCGCTCCGTCGTCGCTGGCCAAGACCATCCGCCTGATGGCCGGCCACGAGCTCGTCACCGAGGGGTTCAAGGAGGGCCAGGTCGGATCCTCCGCGATGCCGCACAAGATGAACACCCGCTCCTGCGAACGAGTCAACGGCCTCACCGTCATCCTGCGCGGCTACGCGTCCATGGGGGCGGAGCTGGCAGGCGACCAGTGGAACGAGGGCGACGTGTCCTGCTCGGTCGTGCGCAGGGTCGCCCTGCCCGACGCGTTCTTCGCCTTCGACGGCCTCGTGGAGACCATGCTCACCGTCCTCGACGAGTTCGGCGCGTTCCCCGCCGTCATCGAGGCCGAACTGAACCGTTACCTCCCGTTCCTCGCCACCACCAAGATGCTCATGGCCGCGGTCCGCGCCGGGGTGGGCCGTGAGACCGCCCACGAGCTGATCAAGGAACACGCGGTCGCGTCCGCGCTCGCCATGCGCTCCGAGGGCAGGGCCAACGAACTCCTCGACCGGCTGGCCGCCGACACCCGGTTCCCGCTCGGCAGAGCGGAACTCGACGCGCTGCTCGCCGACCGGATCTCCTTCACCGGCGCCGCGCCCGAGCAGGTCACCCAGATCGTCGAACACGTCGGGCGGATCACCGCCGCTCACCCCGCGGCCGCCGCCTACGCGCCCGGCGCGATCCTTTGAGGGAGCTCACCCGTACGGCGGAGGTCGTGGACGCCTCCGCCGACGACGACCTCATCGTGTGGGCCGCCCAGGGCATGAAGCGCGGCGTGCGGGCATGGGCCGCCAGCGACGCGGTGGCCGTGGCCAGCCCCCGGGCGTCCCGCCGCGACCGGCTGGCCGTCTGCGGCGGCTCGACCAACGCCGCCCGGCTGGTACGGCACGCCCTGGCCGAGATGGGCCCGGAGTTCCGGCCGTTCGGCGACGTCCACCTCATCCGCGAACTGTCGGAGAACATCGACGAGCTGGAGTTCAGCGGTTCCTTCTCCTGGATGGTCACCACCACCTCACCGCCGCCGGCCCAGGCCCCTGGCGTGGTTCAGGACGCCGCGTGGCTCACCCCCGAGGAGGAACCGGACGTCGCCGACCTCCTCAAGGCCGCCAACCCCGACTCGTACGCCGTTCCGGGCCTCCCCGAGGTCCGCCGGTGGGCGGGCATCCGGGACACGGGCGGCGAACTGCTCGCCGTCGCCGCCGACGCATGGTCGGCGCCCACCGTGGGCCTGCTCGCCGGTGTCGCGACAGCCGTACAGGCCAGAGGACGCGGGCTGGGGGAGCGGATCTGCCGCTTCGTCACCCAGGCCCTGCTGGCCGAGCACGACCGGGCGGCACTGATGGTGGACGACGGGAACCACGCCGCGCTCGGCGTCTACGAGCGTCTGGGCTTCGCCCGCCGCCTCGTCGGCGCCGCGGCCGACATGCGCCTCGCCTGACCGGCCCGTGCCGAACGTCGTGGGGGAGCGGCGGCCCCGGACCCGGCGTCGAGGGGGCGCAGGACGCCGGGCAGCTCGTTCAGCGACCTGATCGTCGCGATCTTCGCGTTGGTCTCGGGGCCGGGCGTCGACGCGGCCGCGGGCGAGCTGCCGTAACGGTCGAGCCAGACTCCGTGCATGCCGACCCTGGCCGGGCCGACCGCGTCGAGCTGAAGGTTGTCACCGACCAGGACGACCTCCTGCGGCCGCAGCCCCAGCTTGGCGGCGGCCCGCAGATAGCACTCCGCCGACGGCTTGAAGTTCCCGCCGAGCGAATCGGGCGTCAGGACCGGGTCGAGGCGGTCCATCAGCCCGATTCGGCGCAGCTTGGCCTCCTGCTGCACGGGAACCCCGTTGGTGAGCACCCCCAGAGTCAGCCCGCTGCCCGCCAGCGCGTCTATCACCTCGGCCGCGTCGGGGAAGGCGGCCCAGGCGGCCTCGTAGTGCACGAGGAAGTCCGCATAGGCCGCGTCCAGGTCCGGCGGTACCCGAAGCCCCATCCGGCCGCAGAAGTCCCTGAGCCTGCACCGCCGCTGCTCGGCGAACGAGCACTCGCCGGCATGCCACGCCGGAAGATGCCTGTTCTCCAGATCCAGCCACAACGCGGGCGTCTCCATCACCAGGGGATGCCCGGGGGAGACCGACTCCGTCCAGCTCGTCGCGGCGTACGCGACGGCCCGGCGATGATCGAAAAGGGTCTCGTCGAGGTCGAACAGAATGGCCCTGATCATCAAGCCATCGTGACCGGCCGGTGTTTCACCCGGATTTCCTCGGGATGAAAGCCCGTGACCGGCCTCTTCAGGCGCCGGCCGGGGACGGCCCGGCTGGCTCGGCGCCTATTGGCGCCGGTCAGGAACGCCGCTCCGCGTTCGCGTGCACGGCGTCCCGTATGTACGCCGCCAGCCCCTCCGCGACCTGCTCGTAGTTCGCCGCGAACCGGGGATCGGCGACGTACATGTCGCTCAGACCCCTGTGCATCTCGAGGGAGCAGTTGTAGAACCACCGGCTGATGTGCTCACGATGCCGCTCGGCCACGTCCATCGCCTGCGCCCCGTCGGCCGGAACGCCGCCCTCGAACGCCGCGGCGAAGTCCCGCACCACCGCACCGGCCTCCTCCTGGATCTTCAGCCAGTCCTCCTTCGTGTACGCGGCGGTGCGGCGGCGGCTCTGCTCGAACGCGTCGGTGCCGCCCCACCGCTCCTCGGCCTCCTGTGCGTGCTCGTCCGGATCGAAGTCGCCGAACACCTCGAACCGCTCCTGCGGGGTCAGCGAGATCCCCATCGTCTGTGCCTCCATCGCCTTCTCCACCGCCGCCACCATCTCCTGGAGCCTGCCGATCCGCCGCAGCAGCAACTCGTGCTGCCGACGCAGATGCGTCACCGGCTCGGAGCCCGGCTCGTCCAGGATGGTGGCGATCTCCTCCAGGGAGAACCCGAGCTCGCGGTAGAACAGGATCCGCTGCAACCGGTCGAGATCCGGCTCGGCGTACCGCCGGTAACCCGCCCTCGTCCGCTCACCCGGCGACAGCAGCCCGATCTCGTCGTAATGATGCAGCGTGCGCACCGTCACGCCGGCGAACGCGGCGACCTGCCCGACCGAATAGCCCATGGGTTCACCCCCTTTCAGGATCCAGCGTGTGGCCTGACGTCACGTGAGGGTCAACCCGAATACCCGCCGGTTGATCAGCGGGCCCGCCAGAACGCCCCGTTCGCGGACGGATCATCGGGATCACCCTGCGGCACCGTGAACCCCGCGCCCCACGTCGTGGCCGTGCCCGGTATCCGCGCGATGGACGACAACACGGCGTCCGTCCCCGGCTTGCGCGGCAGCGGCGTGCTCTTCCACCCCGACCCGGTGACATGCCACAACGTGGCGTTCCACGCACCCTGCACGATCCAGACCCCACCCGTGCCGTCGGGCGTCACCTGGGTGTACGGCTGGCCGCCGGTCTTACCCACCATCGTCGTCCACTTCGTGCCGTTCCAGTGCATGAGAAGCGTACGGCTGAACGTGACGTCGTCACCCTCCTCGTTCGCCCCCTCCCAGCTGATCCCGCCGACCGCCCAGACGTTCTTGGGCCCGATCACCAGGATGTCCCGGAAGCCCACCTCCGCGTCAGGCGAGGGCAGCGCAATCGGGGGAAGGGGGACGGGTTTCCACGAGGAACCCCCTCTCCACCGCATGATCGACGGTTGTGACCCGTTCAGGCCCGCGGCCCAGACGTCGCGCGCCTTGTAGATGTCGACCGCACTCGCCTGACCGGGGAGCGCGAAGCTGCGCCAGGACGTGCCGTTCCAGTGCCGGGCGGAGGCCATCTGGGCCCCGACGGCCCAGACGTCCTTCACGTTCAGCGCGTCGGCGTCGGCGGTCGCGAACCGCTTGCCCAGCGACCGGGTGGTCCAGGACTTCCCGTTCCACCGGGACGCCTTGCCCTGCCCGAACACCCACACGCTCTTCGGCGAACTCGCGGCTATGGCCGTCAGATCGAGCGCCGGCACGCCGGGCAGCAGCGTCCACTTCTTGCCGTCGAACCGCTCGACGATGCCCTTCACCTTGCCGTTCACCACCCGGTGGCCCGCCGCCCAGACCGAGCCGTTCTTCAGCGTGGCCACGTCGTTGAGCACGTCGTCCCTCGGCAGGGTGTTGACCTTGACCAGCTTCCACACCGGCGGGGCCTGAGTCGCCGATCCCGCCCCGGCGGGCGGCGCGACGACCACCACCCCCGTCAACCCGAGAACCGCTGCTCCCGCCACCAGCACGTACCGCATGCGCCCTCCCTGTTTAACAGGTTGGACGCCAACTCGGCGGGATTCGTTCGCGGTCTGTTCACCTGTTCGGCGCGGTTTCGCCGTCGTGGCCGTTCATGTCACGCAGGAGCGGATGCGAGCGCATCGCCACCTCCAGCTCTCCGGGAAGCTCGTCCCGGTAGCGGCCGAGCGTGGACAGGTCGCTGTGCCCGAGAACCCGGCGCACCGCGTCCATGTCCGTGCCGTCCGCGAGGAGATGCGTCGCGGTGGTGTGGCGTAAGCCGTGCGGCGTGACGCTGCGCCGCCGTCCAGGATCGACCCGCTGCTGCACCCGGTCGATGACGGCCTGGACGTCGCCCCGCGCGAGCCGGCGGCCACGCCACGACAACAACAACGCCTTGTCCCGCTCCTGCGCCCGCACGGCCAGGTAGGCGTCGAACACCTCGGCGACGTCACGGGGGAGCGGCACGTCCCTCGTCTTGCCGCCCTTACCGAAGATGCGCCAGTAACGAACGCCGTCGTTGGTGTAGAAATCCTCCACGTTGGCCCTGACCAGCTCGGACACCCGCGGCCCCAGCGTCGCGAGCAGCAGCACGATCAGGGCGTCCCGGACGTCGGTCCGCTGGTCGCTCCTGCGCGGGGGAGCCGGCGCGGGGGAGCGGGCCGCCCCGATGAGGCCCTCCGCCTGCTCCTTGGTCAGCGCACGACGCTCGGCCCGCAACCCACCGCGTTCCCGCGCCGTCACCGACGCCGTCGCCATCGGATTCAGCTGCACCCAGCCCACCGAAGCGGCGTGCTTGAACAACGCCGACACCGACCGGCGGAACCGGGCCTGCGACGCCGCGCTCTGCACATGAGCCTGCTCCCGTGGGCCGTCGGCCCGGCGCCGCTCGTCGGGTTTCCTCGCGAAGGCCAGGAGCACCGCGTCGACGTCCTCACCCGTCAGGTCGTCGAGCACCCGGCCGGGGCCTGCCAGCCGTACGAAGGTGGTGACATCACGGGCGTAGACCTCGGCGGTGGCGGGGGACAGCGCCCCGGTCACGGTCTTGGCCCTGACCAGATCGACGTAGCGGTCGGCGGCCTCCTCCACGGTCAGCCGGTTCACCTGAGCGGGCAGCATGATCGAAACCGTACCGGTGGCCACCGACATTTAGGCAGGGCCGTGGAGGAGGTCCGCCATCCGGGCGAAGAGCCTGTCTCCCGCCGCCGCGGCGGCCGGAGAGACCGCGTCGAGCGTGAGGAACCCGTGGACCATCTTCGCCTCACAGTGGTGGTCCACCGGAACGCCCGCCGCGGCGAGGCGCCGGGCGTAGGCGTCGCCCTCGTCCCTGAGCGGATCGTGCTCGGCGGTGACCACGAGCGCCCGGGGCAGACCGCCCAGATCGGGCGCGTGGAGCGGGCTGACCCGCGGATCGGCCCACATCGACGCGTCGGGGACCCACATCTCCGCGCCCCAGGCGACGGCGTCCGCGTCGAGGCCCCACCCGGTGCCCTTCTCAAGAACGCTGGGCTGCGACAAGGTCAGGTCGGTGTTCGGATAAATCAGGATCTGTGCCAGGGGAGTGGGGCCACCCTCGTCACGCAGGCGCAAGCAGGTGAGCGCCGCGAGGTTGCCGCCCGAACTGTCACCCGCGACCGCAGGCGTCCCGGCGGTTCCCAGCAGGGTCCGGTGCTGATCGGCCCACCGGACGGCGGTCACCGCGTCGTCGACCGCGGCCGGCCAGGGGTGTTCAGGGGCGCGGCGGACGTCCACGGCCAGGACCGCGACCTCGGCGGTGGCGGCGAGGCGGCAGCGGGCCCGGTCATGGGACTCGAGGTCGCCGATCGTCCACATGGCGCCGTGCAGGAGCACCACAAGCGGGAGAGATCCGGACGCGGGCCGATAGAGCCGCACAGGCAGATCGTTGATCGGGAAGTCGTCGACCAGGGGGAGCGACGGACCCCGGGGTGCGGTCATGACGCGACGGCGCTGGGCGTCGCGCAGAGCGGCCGGGCCGATGTCGCGGGCAGGAGGACCGGGATGCGCGCGAATGGTGCTGATGAAGTCCGCGAGTTCGGCGTCGGCGAGGTCGCTCATGAGGTGGTCGTGCATGTACGAAGCCTGCCACTCCCATACCGGACAGAATTCACCTTCTGTCCGGTATGGGAGTTATAACGCATTAATGAATGCTTCTGCCTCTTTTTGTCCCATTCCGGTCTCGTCGCGGACGAGCATGACGGCCTGCTGCGTATGGCCGGACGCCTTGAGTTCGCGGGCACGCGAGGCCAGGTCGGCCGGAGAGGGGTCTCCTGGAAGCGGTCGTCCCGCGGCGATGGCGTCCACGACGCTCTTGCCTTCTCTGGGACTGATCCCGGTTTCCTCTCTGACCAGCTGGACGGCTCGAGCCTTCCGGCCTTCGGCGAGCAGAGCGCGCACCCGGTTCTGCAGATCGGCGGAGATCGGCGGTGGAAGACCGGGCGAACGCCAGCCGAGTGATGTGCTGGGCCGCGCGCCTGCCCGGATGGCGGCCACCACCACCACGAGTATGGCCACCGCGAGAAGCGCGGCGAGCACCACCACGACGACGCCGATCTTGAAGCCGAACATGCCGTGATAGTACGGCTTCGCCCACCCGATACCCCAGCCCTCCCTGCCAGATTGGAGAGGCCGGTTCGGGAGGCCAGATTGGAGACGGTCTGGCACCTCTCATGAGGGTGATGGT
>NZ_BOOP01000054.1 GCF_016863295.1 Planotetraspora phitsanulokensis | reverse complement strand
CCGACGAGGTGGTTGCGCGAGCGAATCCTCGACCTGCGCTAGACGACGTTCTCGGCGGAGACCGGCCGACGCCTCCGGCGCGTTGGAGTAGGCGCAGCGTCGGGCCGAGAAGCTTCACCTGCGACCTCCTCAGCGGAGGGTACAGCTGCCTGACCGCCTCGCCGCCTGGTACGTGCGGGAACGGTTCGCAGCTCCTCGCTGGACATCCTTGTCACGGTGAGTTGCACGCCGCCTCGGTTGTTTCCGTAGAAACCCCATGCGTCGTTGGCGAACGCGTAGAAATACCCGCTCTTCGTCACCTGGCAGCACGTGCCGGAACCGATGGCGATGCGCTCGTGAGCCCTGAACTCACCGTCGACGGATATCGCATCGTTGGCCACGACGCCGACAAGCGACATCCACGGCATGTCCTCTTCACGGCGTGCACCGATGAAATCCGCAACCTTGTTCCCGGTCGCCATCCGGAACAGGTTCTGGCCTTGACCCAGCAGCGTGCCCACGAGGCGGACCTTCTCGACCAAGGGGTTGAAACGACGCAGACCTGTCGTACCGGCGGGACCTGACAGGATGTCGGCGTCCCGCCATTGGCCCTCAGCGGTGAAGCGGTAGTCGCCGGGTTCAAGGTAGAGCCCTGTCTCGTTCCACGCCTGGTGGGCGAACACCTCGATCGTCTTGCTCTGCCCTGGAGCGAGCACCTGGGTGGGGCGGTACGGCCCGCTGGTGATGGGCGGGTTCTTGTAGCGCACATACACCGAAGTATGGAGAAGGCGGCTCGGCGCGTTGGGGTCGATCCGGGGCACAGCACGCGGCCGCGGCTGAATGATGGGCTCCAGCATCGGCTTGAGCGCCGAGTCGACCAGCGGCTCAAGCACGCCGACCACGCCGCGCTCGTCGTCATGCATGACGTCGAGCGGATTGGGCTCGATCTGGTCCTCCACGGTCGTCATGTGGAAGCCGATCTTGACTGCATCGCGCGCTTCGTCGATCATCCACCGCAGTGCGCCGTCGCTCAGCCCCTTCTGAAGGTGGCCGCCGCCAACGTCTTTGTGGCTGCCGGGGAACCACACCTGCTTGACGTCCTGTCCCGGCGCATACGGCTCAGACCACAGGGCAGGTGTGTACGGGCTGCGGCGCTCATCCATGGCCACGGCGTGGCGGGCGTACTTGATGTGCGGATTGAGCCGCAGGTCGTGGAAGTTGTGTTGGCGGAGCGGGTCCAGGAGATTGAACCAGCCCATGTAGTCCGGTACGCCGAGCGCCCCGACGGTGTCCCACACCCCGATGAAATGCACCGGAATATGCTCACGATCTTCCGTGTCCCAGCGGAAGGTGAGCCCGTCACGCCAGTGGGGATCGCGCTTTCTTTGCCGGTATCCGCGGTTGTACAGATCGTTGATCTGAGGCCAGAGCGCGGCCTCGTCCGTTTTCGTAATGTCAATCAGCCCGCACGCGGAGATCATTCCGGCGAGACTGCGAGCGGTGTAGGCCCCACGGCTGAAGCCGAACAGCGCGATGCGGTCCCCCGGCTCGTACCGAGCAGCCAGCCAGAGGTAAGCGTCCATGACATTGTGGGACAGACCAAGCCCTACACCACCTCCCAGCAGCCTATTCCGCAGAGTTCCTACCCCAGGCTGGTAGTAAGCCAATTGGGGGATGCCGTCTTCGCCTCTCTCCGCGAGGGCGTTGTACAGCCGGCGCACATTGGTGACCGACTCGTCCTCTGGCGTATTCCAGGTGCCGTCGCAACACATGATGAGATGACGCATTAATCCCCCAGCATTCCCCCGAGAAGCCTCCTGAAGGCTGCCATCCCATGGTTCCCGAGTGAGGCCACACAGAAAACGCCCACGGAAAATCAACGCCGGCGTTTCACCTGATCACAGCGGTGAGGCGTTGACCGCACCGGAGCACGCTGATCACACCTTCGTCCCCCATGTCCTGCGGCGATCAGAGCGCTGTCACCGGCGGTCCGCGCGCCGGCACGGGCCTGATTATCACTGGTGCGCGCCCGTCCGTCCTTGGGGGCACCCTGATCGACGTCACTCTCACCGACGGCGGGGACGACCGCACTCCGCTACTCGCCCGACCAATCTGGGAAACCTGGTATCGCGGTGTCCCCACGACGCCAAACCAGTAGGCCCATACACCGCGCGAGGAAACACGGCACCGACCGCATCTACTGCCAGAGCAGGAGCGGATGGTATCGACCCGGGCCTTGCCCTTCACTACGGATTAAGTGGTGTTGGCAGCAGGGTCGGGGAGTGGGAAGCTCCCCCATGCGTCCGCGACGCGAAGCACTACCCGGTGTACGGCGACGCAGACGCGGAGATCTCCGCCGCCGGTGAATCCGGGTGACATTTCGCATCACTTGCCGGGATGCTGGGCACGGGCGATGAGTTTTGTCGGTGGCGCCGGTCAGTCTTTGCATGACCACACCTTCTTGTGAGACCCAAGGCTGGGACGCCAGCCATGACCACGTCATGTCCGACAACCCCCAACGAGGTGCCGTGTCCACCCCACAGCTTGACTCACCTGCCAAATCCGCGACGGCCGTTTCAGGGCGCACCCCGGACGTGATCAGGCTGCTGGTGCTCGCCACGTTCGTGGTCATCCTGAACGAGACGATCATGATCAATGCGATCCCGCGGCTGATGGGCGCTCTGCACATCACCGAGCAGACCGCGCAGTGGCTCTCGACCGCTTTCATGCTGACCATGGCCGCTGTCATCCCGATCACCGGGTGGTTCCTGCAGCGGGTGTCCACCCGTCACGCGTACGCCACCGCGATGGGTTTGTTCATGCTCGGCACGGCGTTGGCCGCCGTCGCGCCGTCGTTCGCAGTGCTGCTCGGCGCCCGCATCATCCAGGCGTCCGGGACGGCCGTGATGATGCCGCTGCTGATGACCACATTGATGCAGGTGGTGCCGCAGGAAGACCGGGGCCGCGTGATGGGCAACGTCACCCTGGCCATCTCGGTCGCGCCCGCAATGGGCCCGGCGGTCTCGGGGGTGATCCTCCAATTCGGGTCCTGGCGGCTGCTGTTCGCCGTGGTGCTCCCCATCGCCGCGGTGATCACATGGCGCGGCCTGAAGCAGCTGAAGAACGTTGGAGAGCCCCAGTTCGGTGCGATCGACTGGTTGAGCGTGGTGACCGCCGCCGCCGGCTTCGGCGGCCTGGTCTACGGGCTCAGCCGGTTCCAGGGCGGTGACGTCGGCGTTGCCGCCGCGATCGTGGCGGCCGGCCTGGTCGCCATCGCCGTCTTCGTCGTCCGCCAGCTTTCGTTGCAAAGGCGCGGCGTGCCGCTGATGGACCTGCGTACCTTGCGCCACCGCACCTACACGGTCGCGCTGATCCTGATGTCGGTGGCCTTCATGGCGATGCTCGGTTCGATGATTTTGCTGCCGCTGTACCTGCAGAACGTCCGCGAGCTCAGTCCCCTGGAGACTGGACTCCTCGTGATGCCGGGCGGCCTCGCAATGGGGCTGCTCGGTCCGACCGTCGGCCGCCTGTTCGACCGGTTCGGCGGCCGGGTTCTGGTCATTCCAGGCGCGATCGGAATCACGCTCGCGCTCGCCGGCTTCACACAGGTCACGATGACCATGCCGTTCTGGCTACTCCTCGGTCTGCACGCGCTGCTCATGGTGAGTCTGGCCGCGACCTTTACCCCGGTATTCACTCTCGGGCTCGGAGCGGTTCCCCCGCAGCTCTACTCCCACGGCAGCTCCATCCTGAGCACGCTGCAGCAGGTCGCCGCGGCCTTCGGCACCGCGCTCGTGATCACCGTGATGAGCGCGCGAGCCGATGTCCTGAGATCCGCGGGAGCCTCAGAGGTGCTCGCCAACCTCGCAGGCATGCGGCTGGCCTTCATCATCGGCGCGGTGCTGTCCTTGGGTGTGGTCGTCACCGCCCTGCTCCTACCGGCCCGAGCGGAGCTCGAAGAACCCGGCCGATGAAACGGGTGTGACGGTGGTGGAGCGACATGCTTCCGCGATTCAGCGGGCTGGTTGATCACCGAGCGACAACACTGGCATGTCGCGCCGGGCCGGTCGCCGTCCAATGGATCTTGCTAACGCCGTTGTCAACAACGTCCCTGCTGCTCTTCGCGCTGTCCGGCACGGTGATCGCCCGCTTCTCCGGCCCGGCGGCCGTGGCGGTCGCCAGCGATCCCGCTGTTCGCCATGATCGTGGCCAACCGCGTCAACGGTGACCACCCAGACAAGGATCATGACCGCGGCGACGGCGGGTGACGTTCGGCCGGGTCAGGGCTTGCGCGCCATGCCCGCCCAGTAGAAGGCCGGGCCCTCGTCGATCGCCGGGGCGTCGTCGGGGCGCCAGTCCTTGACCGGCACCACGCCAGGCGCGACCATCTCCCAGCCGTCGAAGAACCGCTCGACCTGCTCGCGCACGCGGGGCATCAGCGTCATGCCGCCCTGCCTCGCGGCCGCCCTTACCGCGGCCATCGCCTCCGGGTCGAAGTCCCAGCCCGGGTGCGTTCCCGAGCCCGAGGCGGTCGGCATCGGGGACGGGTCAATCGCGCGGGCACGTCCCGACGGCGTCCCCGGTGCGGCAGGTGATCGGCGCGCCCGCGCTGGACCAGCAGTAGGCGACCCCGTTTAGAGGGCTCAGAGGTTGGAAGTACGCGGCGTACCCGGTGACCCGATGGTTGGGGAAGGAGAGTCCGGCGACTCCCTCCCGCCGGGTGACGCTCGCGCGCCCGTCGGCATCGGTGTCGGCGTAGAACAGGGCGTCGGTATGCGCGTTGTCGTCGCCGACCAGGTTCACCGCCAGCTTCACCTGGACGCCTGCCAGGGGCCGCCCGTCGCGGGTCAAGCGAGCGCTGACGGTCAGCGGGGCACGGGTGTCACCGACCTCGACCGCCTGAACCTGCAGCGTGGTCCCGGTACACCTGGTGCCGCAACCGCTGACTGTGCTGCCCCCGGCGGCCAGCAGCAGGGCGATCAGGCCGGCGGCCCGTCGGTGGCGTACCACCGGCGGGCCGCTGGATGAAACCGTCAACAGATTCCTCCTCCGGAACTGCCGGTGTCGAGCTTCGGCGAGTGATCGCCGGAGTACGGCCAGGCGGCGTACGCCAGAATGTTGAAGACGAAATCGTCCACCTCGCCGCCCGGGTCCAGCATGGTGATCAAGCTGGGCCGGCCGCCGGGCACAGTGACCGCGTTGGGCACCTCCTCCGCCAGTCCGGGCACGGCGGTGACCGTGATGTCGGCGATCGGGATGCCCCAGTCCGTCAAGGTGAACTTGTCCACGCTCTGGTGCTGGTCGTCGTAGCGATGGAAGTACACGCTGTCGTAGAGGCGGGTCAGGTTCAAGTGCTCCTGGAAGAAGTCGGGCCCGACGATCTTGTCGATCCTGAGGTACAGATCGATATCCAGGTCGAGGTGGACCCCGGCCATCGAGATGCCGGCGGTGCCGAACGATCCGTCAAAGCCCAGGAACAGGTAACCGAGTTCGCGCGGCAGACTGCCGAACAGCGAGTCGGTTCGAATGTTGCCGGGTTGCAGGTTCGCGGTCCGCACGTCCGTCAGGTCGAAGGTGATGTTGCTGATCCAGCTGTCCTTCACCTCCGCATGTCCGTAGAACCGCCCCTTCACCAGGCCCAGGCAGTTGAAGAAGGTGATGTCGGGGTCGGGCTGAATCCTCGGCACGCGTAGATGCAGGTTGCCGATCATCTTCAGCTCGTCGGTCTTCGGCGTGGAGGTGATCGCAGCGATCTGAGTCGTGGGGTTGAACCCGACATCGGTCAGGTGGCCGAGGTTGGTGATGTGCAGTTCGAGGTCGTCGGCGCCGATGATTCCCGGATTGAGGTTCTTCACCATGTTCGCTTCGACCTGGACGTCGGCATCCAAGGTGTCCAGGCCGTCGTTCGCGACGTAGTGCAACGTCGGGATGTTGTCACCCTGGGTGCTGCCGAAGCCGTTCGCCTCGACGGTCATGTCGGTGGGTACGTCGCGCAAGGCCACCAGGCCGGTCGCCGGGGCCCCGTTGAAGGTTCCGGTGGCCCGGAGCGACAGCGAGTTGATCACCGCAGAGTCCTTGACCGTCACCGACGTGGGCGAGCCGACCGTTCCGCTGATCGCCAGACTGCCCGGGATCGGATCCAGGTGAGCCAGTGCGCTGGTCGAGCCGAAGATCGGCACCTGGTCGGCCTGCGCGTGCACGTCCAGCTTCCCGGCCGACGGCACGTCCGAGTGATAGGCGATGTCCAGCGTCCCGGTCAGTTTGATCGGGCCAAGGGTGAAGGTGATTCCTGAAGGTAGATCAGTCAGGGTCGCCTCGGCCTTGATTCGGCTCGGCGGGGACTGTACGAAGACCGAATCGTCAACGTACAGGGTGAGCGCGTCGGCGCGGGGCTGGTACCCGGCGAAGGAGTAGCTGCTCTTCGTCGGATCTATGGTCAGCTGGGTCGGCAGGCCTGAGACGTTGATGATGCCGGTCAGACCGAAGCAGCCGTGGTCGGTGGTGCAGAACGGACCACCGTCCGCACAGCCGCCCGCCCCCTTGGCGCAGCCGGCGTCGACCACCGAGGCGCCGTTGTCGTAGCGCGGTGCCTGAAGCCCGGTCAGCGCAGCTACCTTGCCCAGCCAGAACTGGACCTCGACGTCCAAAGTGTGGTCCGCCGAGTAGGTGATCACGCCGCCGGTGGAGGTGAAGGTCACGCTGCCCGGGATCGGCCCGATCCGGCCGAGGGCCGCGTACCTGGTGTCGTCCACGCCACCGGCCGACAGCACCACGTCGCCGTCGAGCGCGATCGTCTGCTGTGCGGCGTGGTAGCTCGCGGTGATGGAGGATCCGCTCTGGTTGAACCCGGCGTCGGACAGGCCGGTGATGGAGGCACTGCCGTCCAGATTGCCACTGGTCTGGTTGTAGTGCGCGGCCAGGTGCGATCCCTTCGGGGCGAGCGCGTCGGCATGGTTGGTCACGGCGAACGTGGCCTGGTCAAGCGTGGTACCCGGCGCGGCCTTGAAGGAGTAGGTGCCATTGCCCCAGTCCGCGTCGAACCGGGACGGTATCCCGCGCACGTCGGCGAAGGCCGACCAGGTCCGGCCGCCGTACGGCACATGGGCCAGGAAGGAGATCGCCGAGATCGGCGAGGACATGGTGGTCTCGGAGTGCTTGGCCGGAAGGTCGACCAGGACGTCCGCGGTGGCGGGTACGCCGGTGATCGAGGCGGTCAGGTAGCCGGTGTCCGCATTGGTCACGGTGACCGCGATCGAGTCCACCGGCGCGGAGTCGCGCACCGCGATGGTGGTGCGGTCGCCGATCGTGCCGGTGATGTCCACCGTGGCGGGCAGGTTGCCGACCACGGCCCGGCCACGGACCACCCGGAAGGTGGTGTCGGTGGTGGCCAGGTCGGCGTCGAAGCTGAGCGTGCCCAGCGGTGCCGAGGCCGCGTAGCGGAAGCGTATCGACCCGCCGCTGACGTCCACCGGACCCACCGTCAGGTCGAGCGCGGAGGGCAGCTCCGAGAGGGAGGCCAGCGCCCGTACATCCGGCAGCTTGTCCACCAGTCCGGTCAGCCGCAGATACGTCTGGAGCGGCGCCGACGGAGGGTGATAGCCGGTGAGTTGAACGGTCCGCGCGCGGGTGTCCACATCCAGCTTGGTGGGCAGCCCCGGCAGGTGCACGGTGCCGACCACGCCGAGGCAGCGGGCGAAGGCGGTGCAGAACACGCTGTCGTCCTTGGCGCAGCCCGCCCCGGTGTCGCAGCCACGGCCGACCAGGGCCACCCCGTTGTCGAAGAGCGGCGCACCCAGACCGGAGAGCGCGGCCACCTTGCCGACCTTGGCGGCGATGGTCAGCCCGAGGTTGCCCGTCGCGGTGTAGCTCAACTTGCCGTCGGCGAACGTGGTTTGGATGGTGTTCGGCAGTCCGTCCACCCTGGCTGCGGCGGCCAGCTCGGTGTCGTCCGCGCCGTTCGCGGCGAGCACGACGTCGGCGTCCACGAAGACCGGGTCACCGCCGGTGTCGGTGTCCAGGCGGAAGGTCTGCCCACCGCCGGCGTGCGCGTACTCGACCCAGGAGAGGTCGCGGACCGAGACGCTGCCGTCCAGGTCGCCGGTGGTCTGCCGGTAGTGCACGGCCAGATGCAGCCCGGTGGGGGCGAGTTGGCCGGCGTGGTTGGTCACTGTGAGATGGGCCGAGCCGAGCGGCCCGGAGAGGCCGCGGAACCGGTAGGTGCCTTCGGTGAAGTCCGCGTCGAAGTGGGCAGGCACCCCGGCGAGATCGGCGCCGGCGGTCCAGTCCCGGCCCGCGAACGGCACCCTGGCCACCACATTCAGCCCGGTCAACTCATCGGACTGGGTGCCTTCCAGGTGCCTGGCCGGCAGGTCGAGCAAGAAGTCCATGGTCTCGGGCAGCCCGGTCGCGGCGGCGGAGAGGTAGTGGTCCTGCTGCGGGCGCAGCGTCTCCACATGGTCCAGGCTGGCGAAGACCTCGATCTTCTGGAGCGGGCTGCTCGCCTGGTACTGCAACCGCGGTTTGTCGACCAGCTCGTAGGAGAGGGAGATCTTGGCCGGCAGCTCGCTCACGGTGGCGAACAGCGTCGGACCTGTCGCGGTGTTGGTGTAGGCAGCGAACACCCGGTGGATCACCGAGCTGGTCTGGTAGTCGAGTTTGCGGGCCGCGGTGTCCACGTCCAGGGACGCGGTGGCAGGCAGGTTGGAGATCTCCAGCCGGGCCTTGTGCAGCCCGCCGAGGTCACCGGCCGCGATGAACGACTGCCCGCCGGGCTCGAAGGTGGTGGACAGCCTCGGGTGCCCGTCGTAGTAGGCGTCCACCTGGCGCAGGCCCGTCACCCGGGCGGAGACGCCCAGCGCGTCGCCGGCCGTGACGATGGTGGCGTGGTCCCCGTCGTAGGGCACGAACGAGCCGAGGTTGCGGGAGATCGCCACGGTGGCCTGGTCCAGCGCCTGAGCGCCGGTGAAGGTGACGTGGCCGGCCTTGGTGTCGGCCGCGAGATTGACCGCGGTGGGAATCCCGCGCAAGGAGCCTCGGCCGACCAGGCCGCCGGCCTTGTCGTACACATCGACGTCGAGCGCGGCGAGCCGGCTGGTGGCGGTGTAGTCCAGGCTGACGCCGGTGTCAGTGTTGGCCAGCGCGGCGTTGAACGCGGTCGGGATGCCCGCCGCCGTGGCCTGCACCGCGTTGACGAGTCCGGCACCGGCGTACCCGAAGTCGGCGAAGAGCACTTTATCGATGCCCGATGAGGCCTGGTAGTTGAGCACGGCCTTGCCGCCGGGCGGCCGGGTCAGGGTGGCCGAGACCTGGGTGGGCAGGGTGTCCACGGCGAGCTGGGTGAACTCGTCGACGCCGTCGCGGTTGCTCAGCACCTGGGTGTCCAGATGGGTGGTCTTGTCGCTGGTGGAGTCCACCACGACCTTCTGGTCCGTGGTACTGCTGCCGGGGTCGATCCTGGCGTGTGCGGTGAAGAGCGAAGGCACCGGGGAGAACCGGGCGCTGGCCACGGTCGGTTGGTACGGGTTGCCCGCATCGTCGGCGGTGACGTTCGCCAGTCCGGCGGTGATCGCCAGCGCGTCGCCGGCTCCGCCTTGCAGCAGCCGGGCGTTGATGTCGTAGACACCCCGGGCCAGTTCGATCGGGTTGAAGGTGAACAGGCCGAGCGTGCCGGTAGGCAACGTGGTGCCCCGGCGCAGCCCGTCGAAGCCGACCGAGACCCGCTTGTGGGTAGGCAGGTCATAGACCGCCCAGACGTGCGCGGGCAGCGGCTCGCCGGCCAGCTCGCTGGTGGGCAACCTGAGTTGCAGCAGGCCGACACCGAGGTTCACCAGGTCGAGCAGGGCCTGCGTCTTGTCGGTCAGGGCGGTCTGCAAGTCCGATATCAGGCTGGTGAGTTGCAGCTTCTCAACGAGCAACTCGGGGTGCAGGATGACCTGGAGAGGGTCGCTCAGCAGGTCGTTTACGACGTTCAGCCGGTTCTGCACGGCGGTGAGCTGCTGTTGCACGTCCAGCAGTGCCTGCGCGGCGGCGACCACATCGCCGGGGGCGGCCACCGGCACCAGGTCGGCGAGCACGTCCGGGGTGTGGTCACCGGTCACGTCCAGGATGGCGGGGACGGCCAGCGGCAGGGTTAACGAACAGGAGACCTGCTTGGTGGCCGACTCCGAGCACATCCGGTAGGTGATCCTCGGGATGCCGTCAGGCAGCTTCTGCAGCAAGGCCAGCGGGTCGACGGGCAGTGGGGGCGGGATGTTGCCGCTGGTGAGCGCGGTGGTCAGGTCCTGCAGGGTGGCCGGGTGCGCCGGGTCGATGAACTGGGCCGAGGCGACCTGCGGCTGGAGCTTCCGGGCGTCCAGGTCCGGGGTACCGTTCGGCTGAAGTCGGCCCGCGCGGCCGAGCGTCGCGGTGGCGTCGGCCGCAGTGGCGTCGACGAGTTCCTGGGCCGGGTGCAGTGGCATGGTCAGCGGGCTGGGTGTGACCGGCGGGTTGGGTACCACCGGCGCTCGATCGATCGCGACGGTGCCGGGCTGTGGGTCGACGGCAGGCAGCGGGGCGATCGGCTGCAGGGCCTTGTTCGGGCCACGGTCGACGGCCACCGATCCGGCCGGCGGGTTGACCGGGTCGACCGGCGTGAGGTTCTGCCTGAGCTCCGCCGATTTTGGTGCCAGCTGCGGCTGAGCGGTGTCCGTGGACGCTGCGGCTGTGGCCGTGGTCGGGGTCGGGGTCGGGGAGACCGACGCGGACGCGGTCACCGCCGGGGCGGGGTCCGCGATCGCCTGGCCTGACCCGACGAGTTGGCCGGTCATCAATACGATGCTGAGCGATCCGGTCAGGAGTAATCGACCCAAGGTCGCACGATGGCGCATCTGACGCATGGTGAAAAACTCCCTCTGTCGGCCGCCGAGCGATACCGGGGAGTATTCAGGCGAATCTGATCAACAGTCAATACGTGTGCAAAGTTCATGAAAGCGACTCTTCGGGGTTCGCTGACAGCCGATAACTGCTCAGGTAATCCGATTTAATGCCGTTTGCACCATTTGATCGTTGACTCTCTCTTGCTGTGCTCATGGGCGCTCGCGTCCGAGTCTGCGCAGTTGAGAGAGCTGGCCGAGCTGCGCGCGGGGTTGGCCGAAGCGCATGAGCTGATCCGGGATCTGCAGCGGGTGCTGGTGGCCAAGGATGAGCAGATCACGGCGCTGCAGGCGGACAACGAACGTCTGCGGGCGGAGAATGCCGAGTTGAAGGCCCGGGTGGCTGAGCTTGTGCGCCGGTTGCGGATGAACTCGGGTCACTCTTCGCTGCCGCCGTCGTCGGACCGGTTCGCCAAGCCGAAGCCCAAGCCGAGGTCGTGCGGGAAAACAGCGGGCGCAAGCCGGGCAAAGGCCATGGGTGCGTTGCTGCCCGCCCCAAATAACAACGTCCTCTTCTACGCCGACCAGGGCGAAGGACTGCCAGGCCGCTATCACCCGGCCAATGCGAGTGGGCTTGGCGACCGCGTCGTTGGCGGCAAGGGATGCGAGACTCGCCACAATCAGCATCGTCCACGGGAGGACTCCGCCTCTCCGGCCGTACTGGCTCTCCAGCAACAGCGCCATGGACGAGCTGACCACCGTGCCATCCACAGACAGCGGTCCCCCAGGATCCAGCGGTCGGACGACAATGGCATCGCGTTCACCCCTCCGCTGCGGCTCGGAAGGTACGGACACGGCGCTGCGGAAGGGGCCGGAGCGCCTCAATCGTGAGCTGTCGAGCTCGAACTACCTGGTCAGAGGGGATGTCTCCAGTTTCCTTACTTGTGGGTCCCTCGCCGGGGGCACTTTGTGATGTTTCGAGACATCGGAAACCCTCGAACCTACGGGTTCGGGGGTTTTTGCTTGTCCTGGGGTTGGTAGTCGCGGCTGGGGGTCGATGGTCAGCTCGCGGAGGAGTTCTCCGGTGGTGGCCGCGACGAAAGGAGTGGTCGGCCGCCGCCGTCGCACGCCAGGTGGATCTTGCTGGTCAGTCCGCCACGGGATCGGCCGAGCCTGATCTGCTGGCTCCTCTGGGGCTGACTCCCCTTTTTGCCCCGGCGGCGTCTGGTGAGCGCGCACAACGGTGGAGTCGACCGCGACCAGCCAGCCGACGTCGGCTCGGACATCGACGTCGGCGTCAGGCCCCACTTGGTGATGCGCGTGAGTCGGCGCGGGTCATTGCGTGGTGAGGACCCAACGCGCGCGGGACATATACGGGATGGTCAAGTAAGCGGCGCGGGCTCTACAGAGCGTTTGGTCAGCTCACGCCTCGTAGATAAGCAGCATCGCCCACGCTCTACTCCAGCGGTTGTGACCGGTAGCGCCCCCGCTGCGGAACCTACCTGCTTGGTGCTGATCACGCCTGTCATTCGCGCCATCCCGGGTACCCCAACACTCCATTAGCCCGTCACTCCAGGCGTGCCCGCATTCACTCGTTCAGCCCAACGAACCGTCTGGGCTGCGCCAATGGGCGTACCCGCAAGGTGAGGACATGGACAAACCCCTGGCGGAGCGACGGTGCGAGCGCCTGATCCTTCCCGAACCTGGAAAGAAACCGGGAGCTGAGGCGAGGGAGGGGTGGCTTGAGATGCAGATCGTCGTAGATCTCACTCGCTGCCAAGGCTATGCGCAGTGCGTGTTCCTCGCGCCGGAGGTGTTCGAACTGCACGGGGAGGAGGCGTTGCTATACAACCCGGCCGTCCCCGATGACCAGCTCGACCGCGTACGCCAGGCCGCGGCGGCGTGCCCGGTCCAAGCCATCCTCCTGGGTGAGGAGGTGAGCGCCGGTGCCCGATGACCTTCGGGAGGGCCGCATCGTCATCGTCGGCGCGTCGCTGGCCGGGCTGCGGGCCGCCGAGACTCTGCGGGAGGAAGGCTTCACCGGTTCACTGACCGTGATCGGAGATGAGCCCCATCCGCCCTACGACCGCCCGCCGCTGTCCAAACAGGTACTGCTCGGGAGGATGGCGGCGGACGCGGCCGCACTGCCGATGCGCCGTGACCCCGACGCGGAGTGGCGGCTCGGGGTGCGCGCCACCGGGCTGGACCCGGTTGGGAAGCAGGTACTGCTGGCCGACGGCGAGTCAGTGACCTACGACCGGCTGCTGATCGCCACCGGGACCCGGGCGCGACCCTGGCCCAACGCCGACGAGGCCGCCCTCGACGGAGTGTTCACCCTGCGCACCCGCGACGACGCCGGGCGCCTGACCGAGCGGCTGGCTGCCGGGCCGCGCCGGGTGCTGGTGATCGGCGGGGGCTTCACCGGCTCGGAGATCGCTTCGGCCTGCCGGGAGCGGGGCATCGAGGTCACGCTCGCCGAACGCGGCCCCGGACCGCTGGTGGGCGCGCTCGGCGGCACGCTCTCGATGCTGGCGGCCGGTATGCAGCGGGCACACGGCGTGGACCTACGCTGCGGAGTGACGGTCACCGCGCTGCGTGGAAATGGCCGGTTCACCGGTGCGGACCTGTCCGACGGCAGCCACATCGACGCGGACGTGTGCGTCGTCGCCATGGGGGCGGTCCGCAATACCGAGTGGCTGGCCGAAGCAGGGCTGGCCGCCGGCCCGCGGGGGGTCGCCTGCGACGCAGGGTGCCGCGCCTTCAACATGTACGGGATCGTCACCGACGACGTCTTCGTGGCCGGCGATGCCGCCCGCTTCCCGCACCCGCTGTTCGAGTACCAGATGCTCTCCTTGGAGCACTGGGGCAACGCGGTCACGCAGGCGGAGGTCGCGGCGCACAACATGGTCAGTCCGGAGCCGGCGCGGCGCCCGCACCTCGCGGTCCCGGTCTTCTGGTCGAGCCAGTTCGGGCTGAACATCAAGTCCGTGGGCGTCCCCACATTCTCCGACCAGGTAGTCATCGCCCAAGGCTCGCTCGACGAACGCCGACTGGTGGCGGTCTACGGCTACCGGGGCCGCATCACCGCCGCCGTCACCGTGAACATGGCCAAGTGGCTCGAGTACTACCAGGGCCTGATCGAGACCGCCGCTCCTTTCCCTCCTGGGCCCGGCGCGGCCGACGGTCGCCCCCTGGTCGCCGCGTTCCCGATCCCCTCCAACGTGCCGGACCCCAAGGGGCTCTTCCACGGTCCCACCGTCGCGCTCACCGGTTACCTGCCCGACCGCCGGCTGACCGTGGTACGGCCCGCCGACTGACCCCTTGTGTCTCTTCCCAGCTACGAGGAGCCCCGCATGGCCATTGACACTCTGCTGGAACGGATCAATGACTACGCCAACCGGCCCGACCCCTACCCGCTGTACGCGGAACTCCGCGAGGCCGGGGTGGCGCGGCAGACGGACGGAAGCTACCTGATCGGCACGTACCACGACATCATGGCCCTGCTGCACGACCCGCGCATCAGCGCGGACCGCCGCAACCTCGCTGCCCCGTACCGCGGCCTGCCCCAGGAAGAGGAGCAAATCTCCTTCATCGTTCTCGACGACCCCGCGCACCACCGGCTGCGCAACCTGGCCATGCGACCGTTCGGGCCGCCGCACAGCCCAGGCCGTCTGGACGCGATGCGTGGAGAGATCGCCCAGATCGCCGAGGAACTGATCGAGGCGTTCGACGGCCGTGCCCGGATCGACATCGTCGAGGACTTCGCCTATCCGCTGCCCGTCTCCGTCATCTGTCGACTGCTCGGCGTACCGCGCGAGGACGAGCCCGTCTTCCGCGAGTGGTCCGCCACGATCATCGATTCCGCCGACATCAAGCCCGGCGAGGATCCCACCGAGCGCCAGCGAGTCGGCGGCCGGGCACGGGTGGAGATGGGCCGGTACCTCGTTGACCTCGCCGAGCAACGCCGCGGCCACCCCCGTGACGACATGCTCTCCGCGTTCGTCAACGAGCCGGACCCGGCCGGACTGCTCACCCGGGAGGAGCTGGCGGCCACCGCCGTACTACTGCTCATCGCCGGACACGAGACCACGGTCAACCTGATCACCAACGGGGTGCTCACGCTCCTGCGCCATCCCGACCAACTGGACCGGCTGCGCCGTGAACCCGAACTGCTACCCAACGCGGTTGAGGAACTGCTGCGCTACGAGCCCCCGGTCCACATGCGACAGCGCACTCCTCTCGCCAACATCGACATCGCGGGCACCACAGTCCCCAAGGGCGTGCCCCTGGTGCTCATGCTGGCTTCAGGCAACCGTGACCCCAACCGGTTCCGCGACCCCGAGCGCTTCGACCCCACCCGGCCAGACAACCAGCACCTCGGCTTCGGCAGCGGAATCCACCTCTGCTACGGCGGGCCGCTCGCCCGTATAGAAGCCCAGATCGCGCTCACCGCGCTGATCCCCCGCCTCGGCACCACGACCCTGGTGCAGGATCCGCCCCCCTACCGGCGCAGCGCAATGCTGCGCGGACCCCGCCACCTCCCCATCGAGCTCTGACCGCTCGTACGTGCACCGGACCCTCCGGGGGCGTGCCGCCGCGAGCGTGGCGCGTAGTGCCCACTTCACCAGCCAGCAGCCTGCCCTTACCCCTTAAAGACAAGCCAGTATTTGATCTTAAAGATTTGACGACCACAACATCAGCAGGACGCGTGGCGGCGCGTGTGCGAGTGCGATGCGCGGTACGCCGACGCCGACCTTAGCCGCGCGACGGACGAGGTCGCCGAACATGAAGTCGACCTCAGTCGGCCTACTGGCCATGACGTCGCGCGTCATCGAGGTGTAACTCGGCGTCGAAGGCGGTCCAGACTCACGAGCCCGTTCGACGAACGCGCGGATCATCTTAAGGTCCTGGGATGCGGCGGCCCGCGAAACTCAGGGCTGGAGCATGAGAGATGCGCAGTGTTCGGCGATCATCATCGCGGGGGCGTTGGTGTTGCCTCCGGTGATGGACGGCATGATCGAGGCGTCGGCGACGCGCAGGCCTTCGACGCCGCGCACCCGAAGTTCCGGATCGACCACCGCCCGCTCGTCGACGCCCATCCGGCACGTGCCGACCGGGTGGTACACAGTCGTGGCGCGGTTCGGCACCTCGGCGGCCAGGGCGGCCCGGTCCGGGTACGCGGGGCCGGGGGCGAGCTCGCCGGTCACGTCGGCAGAGATGATCTTATTGGCCATCACGTCGCGGACGAGATCCATCCCGTCCAGGAGCAGTCTGCGGTCGTCCGGCTCGGCGAGGTAGGCGGGGTCGATGACCGGCGCGGCCGTGGGGTCGGCGGAGGAGAGCCGGAGAGTGCCCCGGCTCTTGGGGTAGATCAGTGTGGCCAGGAGGGTGAGGGACGGGCGCGGGTCGACCTTGTGCCGGATGGGCGCGTCCTGGTTGGGGCCGGGGTATCCCCATGGAAGCGCGTGGATCTGGATGTCGGGGACATCGCCGGCGGCCATGGAGCTGCGGACGAAGCCGACGGCCTCGAAGACGCTGCGGCTCACCCAGGTGGTGCCGCCGCGCAGCGTCTCCTTGATCAGCCCTGCGGCGAAGTACCGCGCGGTGCCGCTGTTGCGGGCCGACTTCATGAGATACGTCATCGGCACGAACATGTGGTCGTGCAGGTTGTCCCCGACCGGCAGGTCTGCGACGACCTCGATGCCGTGCTCGCGCAGGTGCGCGGCGGGGCCGACGCCTGAGAGCATGAGGAGCTGCGCCGAGCCGAACGTGCCGGCCGCGAGTACCACCTCCCGGGTGGCCCGGATCGTCCGGTGCCCCTCCTTGGTGATCACGTCCACCCCGGTGGCCCGGCCGTTCCTGAGGACGACGCGAGTCACCAGGCAGCCTGTCTCGATCTTGAGGTTCGGCAGGCCGTGGCCGTCCAGGTACCCGACCGACGAACTGTAACGCAGCCCGCGGTGGGCGCTTTGCTGGAAGAGCGAGGCGCCTTCCTGGTACTCGCCGTTGTAGTCGTCGTTCTTCATGACGCCCGCGGTGTCGGCGAGGGCCTCGATGAAGGCTTGCGCGGCCGGGGTGATGTCCTTGGCACGGGTCACCTGGATCGGGCCGCCGGATCCGCGCAGGTCGGTGCCGCCGTCCTCCCAGTTCTCCATCCGCTTGAAGCTCGGCAGGACGTCGGCGTAACTCCAGCCCTGGCAGCCCTCGGCCGCCCAGTCGTCGTAGTTCCGGCGGTGGCCGCGTACGAACACCATCCCGTTGATCGACCCCGAGCCGCCGAGCACCCGCCCACGGGTCTGCGGGATTCTGCGGTCCAGCGCGGCGGTCTGCGGGCTGCTGTAGTAGCCCCAGTCCAGCCGCTTCTTCAGCTCGGGGATGTTGTGGAACACGGCGATCAACCCGGGTTTGCGTACCAGCCTCGACCGGTCGGATCCGCCTGCTTCCAGCAGAATGACGCGGGCCCCGGTGTCGGCGAGCCGTCTGGCCAGCACACATCCGGCACTCCCGGCCCCGACGATGACATAGTCGGCGGACTCATCCATGTGGCCCTCGCAAGCGACGATGAACGACCACGACACCGCAGTCTGAGCGAATGTATTCCACAAGCCAAACGCTTGGTCAAGATGCTGATCGTTATTGGAACGGGTGAGCCCCAGAAAGACCACATCTGCCACGACCAGTTCGACCCGCACCGCTCAAGGATTAGCCAATAACCCCGTGTTACGGGCTACCGGAACCAAGCGATGTGCGTGCCACTTCGACGATTCCCCCGACGACGGTCCGCATCGCTGCGACGTCGCTTGCCCCGCCAAGCGAACTGCTACAGCCGATTGCAAGTTAAGGCGATGAACGCACAAGGGGACACCGGCAGGGTGAACGGCTCCCGTGCGGGATGCTCTAGATGAAAGCCGATGTTAAGACAGTCAGATTGACCGTCTGCCCAGCTCTCCCACCGTGCCCTTGAATTGCTGGAACTCATCCGAGAACGTCTGGGACGAGCTACGGGGCGGGCACCGCCGAGCGTGGTTCGCAGACCGGCAACGTAGCCAGGTCTTCGGTCGGGTCGATCCGACGGTCGAGGGTGCTGACGCATTCGGCCGACCTGGACGCATACTGCGCGATGTACGCGGCGACGGCCTATTCGGTCAGGTCCTCCGCCATGGTGATCGGACGGACGTCGAGTGCTTGCCCCACTGCAGCACCCAAGCAGGCACACCCGGCGCTGCGGGCGTCTTCACGGCAACGGCTGCTGCCGCGTGCGCGACCGCTTATCGATGCAGGGAGCGAAGCAGCCGAAGCAGCCCGAACGCGATGATGTCCTCCCGAATCGAGCCGTCCCAGACAAGGTTCTCGACCTGATTGAGAGGGAAGATCGCAGGTTCGATGTACTCGGCGGGATCGCTGTACTGCGAGGCATTGGTCGACATTCTCGGACCCCGAGCAACGACGTGATAGACGGTGTGCAACGCCTTCAGCATCGGTGTCGACTCGTGAAATACCTCGAAAGAGTCAGCCACGATCCCCAGTTCCTCGAGTAGCTCGCGCTCAGCCGCGACAACGGGTTTCTCCCCTTCTTCGATTCCGCCTGCCACGGTCCGTAGAACCAGCTCACTGCCCATACCGAGACGTTTCTCCCTGATGAGCCACACATTCTCATCGTCAACCGGATAGACCCTGACCACGTCGTCACAGGCCGCAAATTCGGCGAGCACCGACTGTCCACTCGGGTCCCGCGTCGCCTGGAGCGCTATATCAAAGACTTTTCCGCGATAAGCGACCTCGAGGGAGTCGCGTTTCACTCCGGGCATCCGGTCCACTCTCATGGTAACCATCCATATGAATCACATCAGTAGTTTGTGGCCCGTTGCCACATCTTTTCGAACTGATTAGTGAAGTATACATACCATACCGGAGAAGTAGCCGGCTTAAGCTCTAGGTGGGGTCGAGCGTTCGAAGAGCTTTCATACGTATAGAACTCCACGAAAGTACGCGCTTCGGGAAGACCTTCGTCCACAACGGCTAGGCTCATGGCCGGAACATGATCGAGCACTCGAATTTGCATTTGAGTTGCGTAACGATTGCGAAGGGAAGCGAACCTATCAAGGCTCTGACGAACATCGCGATCATACTCCGACGGATCGGTGTCGTTCAGAAAATTCAGCGCCGCGACCGCGCTGGACTCGGACCCCGGCTTGATCATCAAGACTCTGCAACTACCACCTGCCTCCAGGATGTGCTCGACGTTCCCCAGGTTCTCCAGGGAGAACGCACGCAGCGACATACCACTTAGCGACAGCCGCCGACCGCCTCGCAAGGTCATGGGCCATCCCGGCATGGCCTCGCGGCGCTTCAGCACACCGTCGACCTCCGGAAAGACCATCGCCTGCAGGGCCTGGACTGATTTTTCGACCTCTGCCGTACTTCTTCCATTCGCCATACTCTGCCGCCGCAAATTGAACAGCGCTATTCCAGCCGCCAGCATGAACCCGGAGACCGCCCCACTGACCAACTCCAAAACGTGTCGAATGTCCTGCAGAGGATCCTTTGATTCCCATAGGCCAGCCGACACTGCGACTAATATCGCAATGGGCAGAATTAGACCGGTGACGGTGAGGAGCGCAGCGACCGCCTCTAGCCAATCGCGCCAGCGGATCCTTCTCATGGCGTTCTCCAGTATGTGCTATACGGCCCTGGCTTTACCATAGGCGGTATATGCCGACGTGGTGCAGTGATCGAGAAACGGGGTGAAACGATTCCGAAGGAACCGATACTCATGTTTCGGACGTCCGTAATCATCAACCCCAGAATTCCCGACCGAACCCAACAGTGTCCGCGGTGATGGCTCTGTGAGTGTCAACATGAAAACCGACGTACTTGTGACCCTGTCAAATCGGCATACGGCATGGCCAGATCCCGTCGACCTGTCAGAGGCAGGATGCACAGGCGTTCGGATCATCGCAAAGGGAAGGGTCCTTCGACTCCTTGATGGTGGAGCACTAGCTCCCTGGATCCATGCCGCGCGAGACCGGGGGATCAAGGTGCTGCTCGACCTTCCTGGTGACAGACCTCTGGTCAGGAGACTCAGCGGCGCCCGCCGCCTCACCATCGGTGACGAGGTGGTCCTAGCCGACAGCATGGAAGAAACAAGCAGAAGGAATCCGGACTCGAAAATCATTTACGTTGATCACGGTCGCCGATTGGTCGACGACGTGATCGTCGGGGATGAGATCGACATCGCCGACGGCGCCTACGTGTTCTCCGTCAATGCTGTGGACGAAACGCAAGTGACAATGCGATGCGTGGTGGCATCTCCCGTAACACTCTCGGCCAGAAGCGTCGGCCGGCGGAAGGCGGCACTGCGCGTCTCCTGTCCGACCGCGTCCGAACTCAAGTTGGCTGCTCGCCTTGGTCCAGAGCTAGCCGACGTCTTCATCGTGTCCTTCTGCGAGCAGGAATCCCAGATCGCGAGCATCCGTAAGAGTGCGATCGGCGCCACCGTCTTCGCCAAGATTGAGTCGGCGCGCGGCTACGCCGAAGCGGCGCGCATAGCCGATGTCGCGGACGGCGTACTCGTCGGCAGACACGACCTCAGTACCGAGCTCGAGCCATCCGCCGTCTGGGAGATCGTACGGAACACGGCGGAGATTTGCCGACGCGCACAGCGCCCCGTCATTGTTGGGTCGGGCATCCTGGAGAGTATGTGCGACCAGTCCAAGCCGTCCGTCACTGATGTAGCCGATATACGGCGTCTTCTGAGTCTGAGGGTGGATGGGTTGTTGCTCGCCGGTTCAATCTCAGTGCTCCATCCCGTGCGAGCCGTCCGCGTCCTGCGAGATCTGTGCGGGTGTCCTGCATAAGCCATGCGGATCAGGCCCTGACCTCAAAAAGAGAAGCGTGCGAAGAGCCGCGTGACCGTTTATGGCATGACTTCCGGCGAACACGAATGCCGACGTCCGCTCGGCCAGGCGCAGGAGATTCGCCAGACGCCGGTCAATCTGGGCCGCAGTGAAGACTTCGCTGCTCCCATCGAGAAGTTGTTCTTTCGCTTGGTAATACGCTGAATATGCGCCAGCGCGAATCCACTGGGCGTCCTCTGCTGTCAGCCGCCGGATGTGGGGTGCAGCCGAACTTTCCGCTCGCAGGACCACCAACGTGTCGATTACGGACCCTCCGCCCCCTTTGGAACCGGTGGCAAACAGGCGATTGGCGTCGTAGAGAGCCCGGGTGCCGTCGGCCAGGTCGGGATACGACGGTTCTGGTGCCGGCTCGGCTCCGGAGTACATTGACGCGGTCTCGTGCTTGAGCAGTATGTGTCGCTCCGGAAGGGAATACGCTCTGCCGGTATCGGCACAGGCCACGAACCAATCCTCGGCAAGGATGGCCACCTCGCACTCTGGATCCGCGAGGAACTGGGCGATGATGTGGGATTTCCCGGCGCCGGACGCGCCGAGTAGTGCCACGGTCCAGGTCCGGCTCCGGACATCAACCGAGTTCTTGTACTTGAGCCGGAGTAGCGCTCCATGCATGCCCTCTAATCGTCCCGGCAAGGAGATCGCTATTGCCGACCTCAGGGCCAGATCAGCTTCTATCATGGTCGTGCATTTGAAGGCGATTACCTCTTGGGTGCGGGTGTTGAGAGCCCGCCGGACCCCTTCTTCGATGCCCAGGTCGTATTTCGTGGGAGAAGCGCTTAACAGCACGACCGAGACCGTGGTAACGACGGGTCGAACCGCGACGGGAGCGTGTGAAAGTATCCGAGCGCCCATACAGTTGGCCAGCGTAGGATCCTCGGTCCGGATCTTCACTTCGACATTCTTTTCGCCTAAGGGCAGCATCGCCGTGACTGTATACGGCGCCAGTTCCGCACGACGATCGGCATCTAGGAAAACTCGGACAGCGGGTTTCATCGTGAATGCCCCCTGGGATGCACGGATCAGCCGACCATAACATTCGATCCCGTTCAGTCCTGCTGGCTCAAGCGATGGCCTTTCGTGGCTGGCGGCGCGGCTCGTGATCCCTCGTTTCGCCACACGCCAGCATGACTACTCGGAGGCCGATCCACATGCCGGGCCCTCGCCGTACCGCACTGGCGGACATCCCCATCGGCGGGACCACCGTCCCCAAGGGTTCAGTGATCATCCTGGTGCTGGCCTCCGGCAGCCGTGACCCCGCCCGTTTCGACGACCCCGATCGCTTCGACCCCGACCGGCCGGACAACCAGCACCTGGGGTTCGGCGGCGGCATCCACTACTGCTTCGGCGCTCCCCTCGCCCGGCTGGAGACCCGGGTCGCGCTCGGCGAACTCGCGCGACGCCTGTCCGGCCCGCGCCTGGTGACCGACCCGCCGCCGTACCGCCACCCGCCGAACCTGCGCGGTCCGCAGCACCTGCTCATCGACTTCGATGGCATCCGCGCCGCCGATGATCCCGTACGGCCGGAAAAGGTCCTTCGTCTTTAGCGGGCCCATGTCCTGTCCGTACGGTGTGCTCGACGTCTTGATTCAGCCGCGGAGGGCGTTCCGTTGGCAGTACTCGATGTGTAGTTCCGCCCACGGACGTCGGCGGTCCGGGTGCTGCATGCGCCCGAGGCTGATCTCAGCGCACCAATGCGTACCGGGATTCTCGGCGAGATGCGCGGGGCGCCGCGGTCGCACGCCGAACCTCTACAAATCCACCCCCGGAATCTGCACAGCGGTTTCGTAGGTTCGAGGGCCATGACGGTCGAAACCGGTGACTTCACCGCCTGGCTGCGCGACTTCGAGGGTGCCGCCCTCCTCCGGCAGACGTGGGGCGACCCCGACTGGAGCCAGGGCGCCCGGCTCGGGCCCGCCCTGGTACGGAGCCTTCAGCGGTTCCAGGTCGGGGAGGACGGCGACGGCCGCAGTCTGATCCGTAAGGCCGACCTGGCGAAAGATCCCGTGTACGCGGACGCCGTCCGCCTGTTCGTGGCCGAGGAGTGCGAGCACGCCCGCCTGCTGGGCCGCCTGCTCGAGGCGGCGGGCGCGACGACGATCGCGGGCCACTGGACCAACGCCGTCTTCGTCCGGCTGCGGCGGCTCCTCGGCCTGCGCACGGAGTTGATGGTTCTGATGCTCGCCGAGGTGGTCGCGCTCGCCTACTACCGGGCCGTGCGCGACGGCGTCCGCGATCCCCTCGCCGCGGAGGTGGCGGGCCGGATCCTTTCGGATGAGCTACGCCACGTGCCGTTCCACTGCGACCGGCTGCGGCGGTCCTTCCAGGAGGTCCCCCGTTTGTCCCGGGCGGCCGCCGCGGTCGTGTGGTGGCTGCTGCTGGCCGGCGTGGTGACCGTGGTCGTGCTCGACCACGGTCACGCCCTGCGCGGGCTCGGAGTCTCCCGGACCGCCTTCACGCGCGAGGTCGCGGCGGACTTCCGTACCGTCGTCGCGGACGTGATGTCGCCGACCTTGCGATCAGAGCCGTCGAAGGCCGTCATACGCCCCGGGTTCTGACCATGCCCAGGTAGTCGGGGTGATGCTCGAGCCAGTGCTTCATGAACGGGCAGACCGCCGGCACCCGTACGCCCTCGGCCAGGGCCACGTCGAGCGCCCCCCTGACGAGGGATCCACCGACACCCCGCCCCTGGAACTCCGGCTCGACCTCGATACGGGTGTACGCGATGACGCCGCGGCTCCGGACGAAATGCAGGTGCCCCGCATGTTCGCCGCCCACCTCCGCGTCGAAGAGGGAGCGGGCGCCGTCAAGTCTGATCTCGACTTTCATCAGCGCCTCTCTCACTCTCCCCGCACAGGCCGCGCACCGGGGCACCCGAACCGGGCCTCGCATCACGCGAACTGGGCCTCGCGTCCCCTCTTGAACGTGGCCGTGATCTCGACGACGCGGCGAGTCTGGAACTCCATCGCGGCCAGTTCGATCTCGCCGGGCGGGACCTCGGCGTTGCTGGAGGTGTGGCTGGTGCCGTACGGGTTGCCCATCTGGAACTGGATCGGGTCGGCGTACCCGGGCGGGACGATGATCGATCCCCAGTGGTAGAAGGTGTTGTTCAGCGCGACGATCGTCGTCTCCTGCCCGCCGTGCCGGGTGCCGCTGGCAGTGAACGACGAACCGATCTTGTTGATCAGCTTGCCCTGCGCCCACAGGCTGCCGGCGGTGTCGATGAACTGCTTGAGCTGCGACGCCGGCAGTCCGTAGCGGGTGGGCGTGCCGAACATGATCGCATCGGCCCACACCAGGTCGTCCAAGGACGCCTCCACGATGTGCTGGGTGGCGGCGGCGTGGTCGCTCCAGCCCTGGTTGGTGGCGATGGCCTCGGCGGGGGCCAGCTCGCGTACCTTGCGCAGCCGTACCTCGGCGCCCGCCTTCTCCGCAGAGGTGGCGGCGGCCTTGGCGAGCTCGAAAACCGTTCCCGTCGACGAGTAATAGATGACGGCTACCCGGACGGCCTCATTCAAGGACATAGTTGATCTCTCTCAATAACGGTTTATACCGAAATGAGAACTTAGGCGGGACCGCCGGAGCGCACATCGGTCACCGCATAGGTCACTGCATAGGTCATCGCATCGGTCATTCCGTGCAGGTCACGGCGGCGGCGGGCGGGCCGCTCATTCGCGCAGCGTCGCGGCGAGCTTCCTGAGCTCGGCGCGTGAGGCGATGCCCAGCTTGAGGAAGACGCTGGACAGATGGTGGCCGACCGTCCGGGGGCTGATGAACAGGGAGGCGGCGATGTCCTTGTTGGTCAGCCCCTGCGCGGCGAGCCTGGCGATCCGGGTCTCCTGCGGCGTCAACGGGGTGGGGTCGGAGGCCTGATCCGCATGGGCGCCCGTCTCACCGGCCAGTTCGAGCTCCGTCGTAGCGCGGACCAGCCAGTCATGCGCCCCCAGCCGGGCGAAGGTCTCCCTGGCGGCGCGCAGATGTCCTCTGGCCTGGACCCTGCGGCGGGCCCTGCGCAGCCACTCGCCGTAGAGGAGTTCGGTCCTGGCGTGGTCGAACGGCCGCTCGGCCTCGGCGTATCCGGCCAGCGCCATCGCGTAGAGAGCCTCCGCCTCCGCGGGTCCGGCCGTCAGGGCCCGGCAACGGAAGGCCGCGCCCGTCGCCCAGGCGGCCCCGCTCCGGTCCGCCCACTCCTCGATGAGCCGCACCCACTCCGGAATCGAGTCCTGGCGCCCCGCGCGGACCGCGGCCTCAACCGCGTCCGCCGCCGCCAGCACCGCGAAGGTCGAATGCGCCGCCTCACCGCCCGGCGTGATCAACCTGTCCAGCAGGTCCGAGGCGTCTTCGGCGCGCCCGGCACCGAGCGCCGCCACCCCCTGGTGCCAGTACGACGCGCCCATCAGTGCCCGGGACGACCAGCTGGATCTGTTCCGTTGCACCTCCCGGATCAGTTCCTCCCCGGCGTCCTCCCCCTCGGTGACGGCGCTCAGCCAGCACATCACGTTCAGGGACTGAGCGATGACACTGGACGCCACCATGCCCTCGCCGAGCCGGAGCCCCTCGCTCGCGTTGAGCCGTGCCTCCACCCAGTGACCGCTCATCATGTCGACCATGCCGAGCTGCGACAACACGAAGGCCAGTGCGGACAGCACCCCCGTCTCCCTCGACCGCTCGGCGGCTCCCTGGTAGTAGGCGCGCGCCCGCTCCTCCAGGCCCCAGGCGACGGCGATGGGCGCGGGAAGCAGCAGCCACATGATCAGGTTGAAGTCGTTTCCCGGCCTGCCCTCCGGCATGACCTGGCCGCCGGGCATCGCCTCATCGAACCACCAGTGGCGAACCCCCTTGACCAGCAGATCGACCTGCTCATCCCCCGTCGCCGGCAACCCGTCCAGGACTTCCACCGCTCGAGCCCACAGCTCAGGCGAGTCGACGTTCCATGCCGCCCGCAGCGCGAGGCACGCGAGTTGCACCGCCAGCCGGGGATCCTCGACGATGCGCGCCTCGGCCAGCAGCAGCCGATGGGCGCGCGCCTGCTCACCGTGGACGAACTCCAGCAGACCCCGCAGCCCTCCGCTGAGCGTCGCGACCACCGCCTCAGGGGCCCGGCTCCGCGCCCGCGCCAGCAACTCGCGCGCGCACTCCGGCTCCCCCGACTCCCAGGCGGCGCGCGCGGCCCCGGCGTACCGGCTGCCCGCCTGCACCGGGTCAGGGGTCAGCTCCGCCGAACGGCGCAGCGCCCTTGAGGCCGCCGAGCACCCGCCTCGGGCCAGGGCCCGCTGCGCCGAGTGGTGCAGCAGGTCGGCGACCTCCGCGTCCGGCTCCAGCGTCGCCTCGGCGAGATGCCAGGCTCGGCGGTCCGTGTCTTCTCGACCTGCGAGCACTGCGGCCAGCGCCCGATGTACGGCCTGCCGTTCGGGAGGGAGCGCCGCCTCGTAGATCACGCTGCGGATCAGGGGATGCCGCAGACTCACCCGGTTCCCCGACAGGTCGAGGAATCGGTCCACGACGGCCTGGTCCCAGGTCTCGGCGCCGATCTCGAGCGTGGCGGCCGCGGCGCTCACGGTCCCGAGGTCGCCGCGGTCTTCCGCCGCGACCAGGAGGAGCAGGGTCCTCGCCGCTCCGGGAAGGCTCGAGACCATGGCCAGAAACGCCTGACGCAGCATCGGCCCCGGGGTCAGGGTGTCCCCGACGGCGAGGCCCTTGCAGGCCATCCCGGAGAACTCACACAGCGCCAGCGGATTGCCGTGGGCGGAACGCAGGACGGCCCTGACGGCCGGCTCGGCGAGCTCGGCGTGCTTGTCCCGCAGGTACGCCTGCGCGGCGGCCTCGTCAAGCGGCTCGATGTGGAGTCCCTCGAGGCCGCTCCACCTGCCGTCCGCCGGGCCGTGATCGGTGGCCACCAGGGCGATCGGCTCGGTGCGCAGCCTGCGGGCGACGAAGGCCAGACAGCTCGCCGACTCCGGGTCGATCCACTGGGCGTCGTCCAGAAGGATCAGCACCGGCTGCCTGCGTGCCAGTTCCGACAGCAGAGTCAGCGTGGCCGCGCCGAGCAGAAGGCTGTCGGTCCCGCCCACGCTCAGGCCGAATGCGGCACGCAGCGCCGCTGCCTGGGGGCCGGGCAACGCGTCCACTCGGTCGAGCACGGGCCAGAGCAGCTCGTGCAGGGCGGCGAAGGCCATGGCCGATTCCGACCGCGTCCCCCTGCTGCTCAGAACGGCGAAGCCGTCGGCCTGGCCCTCGACGTACCGGAGCAACGCCGTCTTGCCGATGCCCGGATCGCCCCAGAGCAGGCACGCGCCGCCCCGGCCCCGCTGGGCCGCGGCGAGGAGGCGGTCAAGCTCCGCCGTCTCCCGATCTCTCCCGTACAGCATGTCTGAGGCCACCTCCTTACGTTACGATACCGAAATGTAACGCAACGGAGACGGCGGCCGACCTCTTCCCCGCCTGGACACCGAGACGCGGAAGCGCACCTGATCGCGGGGGATTCAGCCCTGCGAAGGCTGGGACCCTTCGGCGTACCACGGCGAAGCTCGCCGCATCCCTGTAGCCACTCTGATCACATGACTCATCGCCTGGGAAGCCCGGCGACGGGCGGCTCATGGTGGCCGGCACGCGGGCGTACGGGGACAAACTGACGACGAAGGGCACCCCCTGGACAGCGAGTTCTTCAAGCCGTCCATTCCCGAGGCCGCACATCCGTGCATGATCACGAACAGCGAACGCGCAGGTCACGGCATGCTTTGCCGAATCCGCGCATGATCATGCTCGATGAAAGGCCAGGTCAGAGGCTGACTCACCGAAGGTGTGCATGATCACGCCCAGGGAGGCCCCGGAATAACAAACAGGGCCGGCCTTGGTGGCCGGCCCTGTCGATCAATCGATCGCGATCAGATTCCGAACGCCTCGCACCGCTTGCCGACGTTGGTGTTGTTGCCGCCACCGGCCCGCGCCGTGTCCGAGCCGGCGCCGCAGTCGATTCCGTCGTTGCCGCTGGCGGTCGTGATGGTGTCCGCGCCGCCGCCGGTGGTCACCGTGTTGTTGCCGCCGCCGGCGTTGACCGTGTCGTCGCCGTCTCCGGTGGTGATCTGGTCGTTGCCCGACGCGGTCGCCACGGTGTTCGCGCCATCGCCGGCGCGGACCACGTTGTTGCCGCCGCCCGCGTCGATCCAGTCGTCGCCGCCGGTCGTGGTGATCTGGTCGTTGCCGCTGCCCGTCGTGACGCAGTCGGCGCCGCCGTTGCCGTTGACCGTGTCGTTGCCGCCCCGGCCGATGATCAGGTCGTTGGCGCCGGTACCGGAGATCAGCTCGTTGCCGGTCGTGGCGACGATCACGTTCTGGATCTCGATGGCGGCGCACGCAGTCGCGGGCATGCCGTCCGCGCGGACGCCGACGGTCCCGGTCCGCTGGATGCCGGTCAGGCCGGTGACCTTGCCGTTGGCCGACACCTCGGTGTAGGTGACCGATCCGCCGTCGCCGACCGTCAGCGTGATCGGCGTGCCGTTCACGCTGACCGTGACGACCGCCTGCTCGCCGTCAAGCGTGTTGATCGTGCTGGTCTTGCCGGAACCGGTGAGCTCGTAGGAACCCTGTCCCAGCGCGATCGTCGCGCCGCTGCCGACCAGCTGGAACCGCGCCGGGGCGGAGCCCGCACCGGCCTTCACCCGTACCCCCGCGGGATCGCGGACGTCGGAGACGGTCAGCGTGCGGCCGCCGCGGCTCACGATCCTGCCCGAGGTGGTGCCGCCCACCAGGGCGTCGGAGAACGTCTCGTTGGCCGGGTCGGTCGCGTGGGAGGTGCCCGGCGGGAACGTCACGTCCACGTCGTCGTTAATGCCGTCGTCGTCCGCGTCGAGGTCGAGCACCGTGCAGGTGAGCGTTCCGCTGCGCAGCGCGTGCCCGTCATCATTGCTGTCGTCGGACCAGAAGACGGGCTTGTGGCCGTCCACACACTCCGACTGCGGCGCGATCGCGAACCCCTCGTTGTTGATGTTGGGCATCGTGCCCGGCCGCTCGTACACGTCGGTGACGGCGAACTTCCCGCCGGCGTCGATGTCGAGGGTCGCGGTGCGGCCGTTGCAGGTGTCGTCGCACGCCGCCCAGAGGCGGTTCGTCTCGGGCTCGAACTCGAGGTCCATCACGCTGGGGAACCCGCTCGCGATCGTGGCGACCCGGGTGAATCCGCCGCCCGTCTGGTCGAGCGCGTAGGCGTAGATGGTGCCGTTGGCCTCGAGGCCGACGAAGAACAGGCCGTCGCCGTGGTTCGGATAGGCGCCCGGGTCGTAGGCCGCGCCGGTGTGCTCGTCGCGGAAGCCGTGCGAGGTCAGGAACGAGTCGGGGATCCAGGAGATCGCCTCGAGCCCGCTGTTCGCGGCCACCGCCGGCAGGTCCGCGGTGAGGTTCCACTCCTTGGTGGCGCTGAGGCCGGCCGCCGTGCCCACCGGGTCGAAGCGCAGCACCTCGGGACGGCTGACGCCGCTGTTCCCGTTGTTACGTTCGGTGGAGACGAACACGCCGCCGGACGGACCGGCTGCGGTCAGGGTCACGCCTTCGGAGTCGAGGTCGCCGGTGCCGTCCGGGTAGTGCAGCGCCTTGCCCGCGTTCCAGCCGCCGGTCGTGGCGGGCGCCCACTTGGTGCCGTCCCACTCCAGGCGGTACAGCGTGCCGGGGCCGTTCTTGACCGCCCAGAGCACTCCGGGAGTGCCGTCACCAGACGCCTCGTAGGCGAGGCCGCTCATGTTGGTGCCGAACACGTCGGCGGCGTCGGCAGTGGCCACCGCGTCGCCGCCCGGCCACGGCTTGGCCGAGATCTGACCGGGGCACGCGTTCGCCGCGCCCTTGGTCGGCGACGTGGTGGTCACGAACGCGCCGGTGCCGTCCGGGCACCGGCCATAGGTGGTCGTGGCGTGGGAGGTCCAGCTGTAGGAGTCCGCGAGCGTTACGCCGTCCGGCAGGTACAGGCGGGCGGAGTCCGCGCCGCCCAGCCCGAAGACCGGGTCGACGTCGAGGGCCAGGTACGCGCCGACGGCCATCGTCGTGCCCGCCGCGACCGTGTACGCGTGCGAGTCGTCGTTGTCCTTGACCACCCAGCCGGACACGTCCACGGGAGTCTTACCGGTGTTGACGAGTTCGACCCAGTCACCCGGCGTGCCGCCGTCGGACTCGACCTCGTTGATCTTCACCACCGAGGATGGCCCGCCGCAGTCGTTCGCCGCACCCTTGGTCGGCGACGTCGTGGTCACGAAAGCGCCGGTGCCGTCCGGGCAGCGGCCGTACGTCGTCGCCGCGTGAGCCGTCCAGCTGTAGGTGTCGACCAGCGTCGTGCCGTCGGCCAGGTAGAGACGAGCCGAATCCGCACTGCCCAGCCCGAAGACCGGGTCGACGTCGAGTGCCAGGAAGGCCCCGGCCGCCATCGTCGTGCCCGCCGCGACCGTGAAGACGTGGGAGTCGTCGTTGTCCTTCACGACCCAGCCGGACACATCCACGGGAGTCTTGGCGGTGTTGACCAGCTCGACCCAGTCACCGGGCGTCCCGCCGTTCGACTCGACCTCGTTGATCTTCACTACCGAGGACGGCGAGCCGCAGTCGTTCGCCGCGCCCTTGGTGGACGAGGTCGTGGTCACGAACGCGCCGGTGCCGTCCGGGCAGCGGCCGTACGTCGTCGCCGCGTGGGCCGTCCACGTGTAGGAGTCGACCAGCGTCGTGCCGTCCGCCAGATACAGCCGGGCGGAGTCCGCACCGCCCAGCCCGAAGGCCGTTTCGACATCCAGCGCCAGGAACCCACCGGCCGCCACCGTCGTACCCGCCGCGACCGTGTACGCGTGCGTGTCGTCGTTGTCCTTCACGACCCAGCCGGACACATCCACGGGAGTCTTGGCGGTGTTGACCAGCTCGACCCAGTCACCCGGCGTCCCGCCGTTCGACTCAACCTCGTTGATCTTCACCGCCGAGGACGGCGAGCCGCAGTCGTTCGCCGCACCCTTGGTCGGCGACGTCGTGGTCACGAAGTCACCGCTGCCGTCCGGGCACCGGCCGTACGTCGTCGCCGCGTGAGCCGTCCACGTGTAGGAATCGACCAGCGTCGTGCCGTCCGCCAGATACAGACGAGCAGAGTCCGCACCGCCCAATCCGAAGGCCGATTCGACGTCCAGGGCCAGGAACGCCCCGGCCGCGACCGTCGTGCCCGCCGCGACTGTGAACGCGTGCGTGTCGTCGTTGTCCTTCACGACCCAACCCGACACGTCCACGGCGGCCGCACCCGTGTTGACCAGCTCGACCCAGTCGCCCGGCGTCCCGCCGTTCGACTCGACCTCGTTGATCTTCACGGTGGAGGGGGCCTGATCGTCCGCCGAGGCGGGCGGCACCGCGGCGAGGAGCGGAACAGCGGTCAGTAACGCGACCGCCCATGTGATCGGCGAACGCCAACTCTTGTGCAACGTTGATGTCCTCTTCGCAGGTCGCCGCAGCGGACAGCGGGCAGTAATCGCCCAGCAGCTTCGGGCATCCCGGCGAATGGGACGCGAATACCGGGCGAACAACAGGTGAGTGCTCGCTGATCTCGCGGGAGTCTCGCCCGAGCTCCGTGAACCGGCTCCGTGAACCGGCACCGTGAACCGGCTCCGTGAACCGGCTCCGTGAACCGGCTCCGTCAGCGCCCGTCCCCGAGATCGGCGTCCCCCTCCCCGGTGTCCACCAGGCCGTCGTCAACCAGGCCGAGCAACCCGCTCTTCACCGGCACGCGCCGGCTCGGGGAGAACCCCAGCAACTCCGTCGCCAGCTCTTCGTTGCCGGAGAACCCGGCCGCGGAGTCGATGAGCTGGCATCCGTCCCACAACACGAGCATCGCCGAGACCGTGTGCGACGCCTTGTCGCTGTGCATGTCGTAGTGGGCCGCCGCGGGAACCGTCTCGTACCGGATCCACAGGTCGTGGCCGGTCATGAACGCGTCCAGGTCATAGCGGACGGTGAGCCCGAGCAGGTCGGGCTTGTAGACGTCGTCGATGCCGGCGAACGCCTCGTCGAGTGCGATCAGTCGCGGGCAGGTGTCCGACGCCGACGAGTACAGGGCGTTCGCCGCGGCGAACAGCGGCAGATGGATCGCCGCGGACTTCTCCCCGCCGGACATCTGGGAGTGGCGCTTCTTGCTCAGCCTCACCTCGTCCTGCCCCGGAACCTTGAGCCGGAGCTCGAACGACCGCCAGATCCGGTAGTCGAGGACCTTGGAGAGGACCTCCTTGTACGTCGCCCGGGGATGCCCTGCCCGATACTCGCGGATCATCTGCCGCAGGATCCGGCGCAGATCGGCCAGCCGGGCGACCTCCAGGCCGTCCTTTCCCAGCAGCTCGGATATCTCCCGCTGTGAGTCGGTGATCTTGTCCGCCACCACCCAGCGGATGCCCACGGTCGTGCCGGTCGACATCGGCCGGGATCTGGTGTCGGCGTCCATGCCTCTGACAAGGTCCTTCGCGGCGACGACACGATCGAAGATCTGCTGGGCGAGGCCGGCGAGCAGCTCGTCCTCGAGGACCGTCCGCTCCCTTTCCTCCAGCAGGACGCCTTGCTCCGCCGCACGCTCCGCGGTGCGCCGTGCGAAGTCGGCGACCGGATGCCGGCCGTCGGCGTCCTGGACCTGGACGACGACCACGGACTCCCCCGGCTGCCAGTCCAGCCGGTAGTCCTCCTCGCAGGCGTTCAGCGCGTCGTCGAACTCGCCCAGCGCCGCCGACATCCGGTCCCGGGCGCGTTTCCTGGCCGCCTCGCCGGTCTGCCGTCCCGAAGTGGCCTCCTCGTAGGACCTGAGCAGGTCCGCGGCGCCCTGCGGCAGGACGGACTCGACCACCGAGGCGGCATCCTGCCCGGCCAGCCGTTCGATGATCTCGAGCACGGCCTGCTCCGGCGTCGCCCACTGGGCCCGGTCCGGCCATGCCGCCCCCGGGGCGATTCCGAGGACCGGCCGCAGCTCGGGCTGAGCGAGGGGCCCGAACGCCGCGAGCTGATCGAGCAGCTCGCTCAACGCGCCGGTGAGGGCCTCCGTGCCGTGCTGGTAGGCGACTCTGGCCCCGACCAGGGCGTCGTGCTCCCGCCTGACCGACGCGTCCGCGGCCTGCCAGGCCTCGTCCGCGGCGGCGAGCTCGCGTTCCACCTGGCCGATCTGCCCCAGGATCTCCTTGAGCGGTGCGCTGAGCGCCTCTTCCATGGCCGTCAGGCGCTCGACGGCACCCGCGTGCCCCTCCTCCTTCTCGGCCAGGGTGTCGCGTGCGGTCTGATGCTCCGCCTCAAGCGAGGCGATCGTGCGGCGCCTCGACTCGAGGTCCGTCTCCGAAGACACGATGTGCTTGTGCTGCTCGGACACCAACTCGGCGGCGGTGAGGAAATCCGCGATCGCCTGAGCGATCACCTCGATCTCCTTCTCCTCCGCGGGCATGTTCCGATCAGTGGCCGCCTGCCTCAGCCTGCGGCGCTCGGCATCCATCTCGGCGATGGCGCCGTCCAGAGCCTTGGCGTTTTCGCCGTGTTCGGCCCGAGCCGCGGCCAGGAGGGTTGATTTCTGCGCCAGCGTGCTCACGGCGGTGAGAACGTCCTTGCCCACCGGCTGAAGCTCCGCCTTGGCGCGGCCCACGTGGTTCAGCCGCTCCTGGAACATGTCGCGCTCCGCCTGGGCTGCCGACAGTTCCTGTGACGTGGCCTCGATGTTCCGCTCGTACTCGGCGATGCGCGCCCGGCGACGAGCCGCCCGGTTGGTGGCGCCGATGTACTCCGCCGCGGCCTTCGGCTGCGCGCCCAGGTGCACGCCGAAGGTGAACTGCCCTCGTGTGGTGACCCCGGGTGCCGTGGCTGTGCCGGTGAGGGCGTCGGTCAGAGCGATCGAGTCGAGCACCTCGGCGATGATCCGCGCGGGAACGTGGTTCTGATCCTCCGGAACGAGGACGCTCGACAGGGTCGCCCCGGCCGGCCGCGATCCGGCCGGCGTGGGAAGCAGATAAACGTCGGCCTCGGCCTCCTCCACAGCGGTGGTGGTGAGCTGAGGATCGGGATGAATCCATGAGGTGAGCAGACCGGCCGCGTCGAGGGCTCCCTCGATGGCCGCCGCATCGGCATCGGAGACGTCGTCGGCGAACCGCACGAGCTGCCACAGCGCGGCGCCCTGCCGTACCGTCCGGTCGGCGCGTCTGGCGCCGGCGAGTGCGGGCGCGTCGTCGCGTTCGGCCGCGATCTCCTTCACGAGCGCGGCCAGCCGTTCGCGCTCCGCCGTGAGCTGCGCCGACCTCGCGTCCAGCGCCGCCACCGTTTGAGCGAGCGCCGTCCGCCGCGCGTCGGCCAGGTCGCCGAAGACCTCCGCGACGCGTGGAGCGCCCGCCTCTCCCATGCGGTCCAGCGCCTCGACGAGGACGGCGAGGTCGTCGGCGCCCACCGGCGAGCCCGCGGAATCCGGGGACCACCTGCCGGCCCAGGCGTGCAGGTGGTCGAGCGCCTGCGCGCGCCTTTCCTCGAGCTCACGGACCGCGGTCTCGACGGCCTGCTCGGCGGCCTCGGCCCTCTCCCGGGCCCTGTCCGCCGCCTGCTCAGCCCGCCGCCGGTCCTTCTCGGTGTCGCCGACCTTGCGCAGGCAGGACTGGACGTCCTCCACGTCCTGCCGGCGCGAGCCGGCCTGCGCCCTGGCGGCATGAAGATCGTCGTCATCCGAGTACACGAGCCCGGCGAGCCTCGCGGCCTCGGCCCTGTCGGCGGAGAGCCGCCTGACGCCGTCGCGGGCGCTCTTGAGCCGTTGGTCCGCGGCCTCCACCTCCGTGAGAAGGTCCGCGACGCGCGCGGCCGCCCTGGCGTTCGCCTCCCGCTCGCGGACGATCTCCTGGGCCTGCCTGCCGACCTGGCCGCGGAGGATTTCGAGCTCTCCCTGCGCGGTGTACGCGCTGTCCTTCTTCAGCCCGTCCAACCGGGCGGAGAGTCTGTTCTGCTCCGTGCCCGCGTTCGTCCGCTCCTCCTCCGCGGCGCCGCGCGCGAGGTCCGCGCGCCGCATCTCCGCTCCGGCCACGGCGACCTCGCCGGCGTGCTTCACCACCTGCCGCGTACGGCCGGCGACCCGGTCGAGATGGAAGCGCACTTCGGCCCGGAGGTAGTCGGCGTACGACTCGAGGAAGGCCTTGGCGGCGCCGTCAGCGGCCGTGAGGTCGTCGAACTGCCGCTGGACGGCGGCCAGGTTGTCGAAGTCACGCGCGGCCTGCTCGACGAGGCTCTCCGGAACCGGGCTCAGCCCCGCGGTGAGGGTGTCGGACACCTTGCCCGGGTCGAGGTCCTTGGCGAGCAACGGCCTGCGCAGCGCGAGCAGCAGGTCGAGCAGTTGCGTGTACCGTTCGCGTCCCAGTCCGAACAGGGCGGAGTCGATCGCGTCCCGGTAGTCGGTCGGGCTGGTGTGCCACGCCTCGGGTTCGAGGACCCGCTTCAACTGCTGGTCGGTCAGCGGCCGGGAATCGTCCGTCAGCAGGCCGAAGTCGACGCCCAGCCGCCGGGTCGTCACGAAGTACGACCTCTTGACCTCCGGCCGGTCCTTGTGGGCGTGCATGGCGATGATGAGCGTGACGGTCCGCGCGCCCGCCGCGAATTCCATCCAGACGAACCCGTACTCCGACTCCTGCCCGCGGTACAGGAGGTTGGACTTCATCGTGCGGTTCTCACCGCTGAAGGGATCCAGCCGGCGGGCGTCGACGACCCCGTCGAGGATGAAGGGGAACAGCACCTCGAGTGCCTTGGTCTTGCCTGAGCCGTTGTGACCGCGGAGCACCAACCTGCCGTCCGCGAACACGAACTCCTCGTCCGTGTAGTCCCAGATGTTGATCAAACCGGCACGAGACGGTTTGAAGCGCGTCATTTCGGGTCTCCGTCGAAGAGGTCGAGCTGGTCTTTGGGTGGCGCAGGTATCGCGAGGGAGATGTTGCGATACCGGAGCGCGGCCGGAAGGACGAGAACGCCGCCGGGCACGGAGCGGATGAGCCGGAGCTCCTCGAGCAGGGTGACCGCGGCGTCGAGCAGGCCGTGCGGATCCTGCTGCCAGGTGCCGGTGAAGGAGGCCGCGCCGAACTGGTCGTAGAGCACCTCGATCAGCTCTTCCAGCGTGTGCCGCTCCACGAAGACGAGCGGCTCCGTGCCCCGCCCGAGGGGTGTGCGCGGCCCTTCGGACCAGGCCAGCTCGCGGACGACCCCGGACTCAGGCAGCGCCGAGTCGATCCGGGCGAGCAGGTCCTGCTGCGCCTGCGCCTCGACGGGCGCGTCGACGCGCCCCAGCACGTCACCCTCCTCGAGGAGGTCGGCGATCCTGGCGATCAGGAGACCCGCCGCCCGGTTGACGACCCCGCCCCTGCCGGGGAAGGGCCGGTCGGTGAACCGCCCGACCGGGTCGGCGAGCAGCACACCCTCGGCGCGGCGCTCGACGACGAGGCCGGTGAGCCGGGCCAGGTTCTCGGCGACGTCGTCGCGCTGGAGAACCGCGGCCGTCTCCGCGTCGACGTCGGAGTAGTAGACGACCGGGCGCTCCAGCAACAGCCTCCGTGCCCGTCTTTCGACGGACGCCGCGCCGTCCAGCAGACCGGCGGCGCTGGTGAGATGTTGCAGCGGACGCGGCGGCCTGAAGATCATTGCGCAGATGTCGTGATCGATGTCGTACAGGGCGTCGCCTCCGCCGCCGCGGGCCCACGCCTCGACCGAGCCGTCGGAAAGGCTCAGTGCCCCGCGCTCGACCAGCCAGCCGAGCACATCGACGACCGCTCCCTTGTGGCCGGGTACGAGCGGATCGAAGCCGAGCCCGTCGATCGAGTTGGCGACGGGGCCGAACTGCCGGACGAGGTCGGCCAGGCTGATCTCCACCCGCGACCGCTGGAACGAGCCGAGGATCAGGCAGAGATACGCCAGGCGCCGCCGGTCGAACGCCTTGCCCGCCCTGGTGGTGAAGATCTTCCCGCGGGACGGGTTCAGCGTGTCGAGCTGACGGATCAGCCGCACATGGCGGGTCGTCGCGATCAGGGTGTAGCCGAACAGATCGCGAAGGTCCCGCGTGAGCTCGTCCGCCCACGGCAGCACCCGCTCCAGAACTCCCGGCCGGGGGTGGACCGCTGTGATCAGGTCGCTGGTGAGGACCAGCCGAACCGCATCCTGGTAGGCGCCGAGATCTCCGATCTGGACCCCGGCCGCGGCCTTCGGCTCAGCCACGTGCCCGCCCAGAACGCGAAACGATCTCCAAGGCGAATCCCGGCAGGTGCATCACCCCGTGGCGGGTGCGGACGGCGCCGCCCCCCGAATCCGGGACGAGCCGCATCAGCACGGTGTCGTCACTTCCGGCCCCGGAATCGAGCCGGCCGGCGACGACAGTCCGCGCCTCCAGCGCCCTGGTCAGCAGGGACATCAGCACCCTGGTCTCCGCCTCGTCGAGGACGCGGTCGTGGGCTCCTCGTGCCGCGAGGCTCTCGGCGGCGGTCCGCTCGGCCGTCCTGACCGCGATCTGCCGCCGCCGCAGATCGGCCCGCTGTCCCGTGTCAACGCGCACAGGCTGCGGCAGGCCGGGCCCGGCCTGCCGGCCCGTCCGGAACGGCGTGAGAGCGATCTCGATTCCCGGCGCGTCCCACCACGTCGCCGTCGACGAGATCTCCTCGACGTCGTCGTGGGCGCCACCGAGATGGCGGGCCGAGCCGACGTTGAACGCCGCGGAGGCGAGGGCGTACGCCGCGTCCTCGTCAGGCGTGTTGTAGATCCATTGGGCGAGATGCCGCAGTTCGGAGGCCCGGTTCACCCCTCCGCGCTGGGCTTCGGTGAGCTGCCGGAGCAACGCGATCACACCCGAGACGGCCGCCCTGGTCGCCCGCCGCAGATCCGCGGCCCCGGATTCCTCCCCGGGCGTCGACGTGAACCACGCCCGCAGCGCCTGCCAACGCCTCTTCCAGTCCTCGATCCGCTCGACGGTGCCGAGAAACGGCCGGTCGTCGGCGTCGGCCGCCCGGACGAGCATCGTGTTGACCCCGGTCGCCTCGACGTCCCGTACGGCCCGGTCCAATCGGGGCAGGTAACGATCGAGCTCCGCCATGAAGTCGCTCATGTGGACGAGCAGGGCGTTCTTGTAGCGGAGGAACACCTCGGGCGAGGCGTCGGTGGAGTGGACGATCTGGTTGAGAGTCACATGGAACTGGGCGGACCGGCGGACCATGTCCTCCATGACCTGGTTCAACCGGGACAGTCGCCGATAGACCTGCTCCTCGTCACCGGTACGGTTCGCCGCCGCGAGCGCCTTGAGGTCGTCGAGGATGTCCGAGAAGACCAGACGGGACAGGTTCGCGTCGCGGACTCGGGCGGCCAGCACGTCCTCGACCGCGATGAAGGCCCGGTAGCCGAGCTCGCTGAACTGGTACACCGACTGCCTGTTGCGATAACGCTCCAGCGTTCCCGCCCGGGACGCGTCCTCCAGCCTGTGGATGATTCCGTCGTCGGCCAGCGCGTCCAGCCGGCTGCGCAGACCCGCGTCCAACCGGGGGACCTCATCGTGGACCAGTGCCAGATCCCGGAGCGCCGCCATCACGTCGTCGCCGTCCACCTGGACACGATGGACCGCGCGGAGGCGCTCCATGGCTCGCAGCACCCACAGATAGGCGACGTGGTCGTCTCTGCGGGTGAAGTTGAACAACCGGAAACGATCGCCGATCGCCGGCGCGTCCAGGTCCAGGTCTCTCGAGCCATCAAATGAATCAGCCATGACCAGGTAAGTATTCCGCAAGGGTGCGACAACCCCCCGAGGTCCGCCGCCGCGGCCGGCGACGGGATTCCATGCGCTAGCCTCGATCACGACACCGCGGGAGCCCGGCGCACCGGGCTGAGAGTGTGGCTGACGCGGCCGCAGACCGCTCGAACCTGACCGGGTCATGCCGGCGTAGGGAGTTGGTCCGAAATGACGTCCGAGTCGACCGTTCCGCACGCGATCCGGCGGCCGTTCAGCGAAGAGCTGTGGGACGCGATCGTCCCGACCTACAAGGCGATCCTCGAGCATCCGTTCATCACGGGCCTGGTCGACGGCACCCTGCCGCGCGACGCCTTCCGTCACTTCGTGGTGCAGGACTCGCACTACCTGCGCGACTACGCGCGAGCGCTGGCGCTGTGCGCGGCCAAGGCGCCCACCGAGGACGACGTGCGTGCCTTCGCGAGCGACGCCGTGGGAGCGATCGCCGCGGAGCAGGACATGCACGGCGCCTTCATGGCCGATCTCGGCGGCTCCGCCGAACAAGCCGCGGCGGCGCCCGTGGGACCGACCACCCGGGCGTACACGAGCTACCTGCTCGCGACGGTGTACGGGGGCTCGTTCCTGGACGGCCTCGCGGCGGTGCTGCCCTGCTACTGGATCTACGCCAGGGTCGGCGAGGAACTGCTCGAACGCTCCTCCCCCGACCCGCTGTACCGCCGCTGGATCGCCGCCTACGGGGACGAGGCCTTCCAGAGCGTGGTCCGGCGGGTGGTGGCCCTGACCGACCGCGCCGGAGACGAGGCGACCGACGGTCAGCGGTCCCGCGCCCGGGACCACTTCGTCACGACGTCCCGCTACGAGTGGATGTTCTGGGACGCCGCCTGGCGACGGGAGGCGTGGCCGGTCTGACGCCGACTCGGATCTGTCACGGGACCGGTGGCCGACGTCACGGGGTTTCGACGTACGGCATGGCCGGGGACGACGCCGCGACCTCGAACCACACGACCTTGCCCGTGTAGGTGAGGACGGAGCCCCATCGATCGGACATCCGCTCGAGCAGGCGGAGTCCCCTGCCCTCGTCTTCCTCAGATGTGCCGGCGGGCCTGATGTGCGGCATTTCCGGACTCAGGTCGTTCACTTCGCATCGGAGCGTGCCGTCGATGAGGGACAGGGTCAGAAGCGGCTTCCCCCACGCGTGCCGCAACGCGTTGGTGATCAACTCGGCGGCGAGCAGTTCCACGACGTCGGTCTGACCGTCCAGTCGCCATCCGGCCATCGACCCGCGGACCAGGCGGCGGCCTTCCGGCACCGCGGACGGGTCGTCCGCCAGGACCCACGTCATGCGGTGGCCCTGCGCCGGTCGCGTGGCTTGAACGGGCCGCCGCGGACGGGAACGGCGTACGGGCTCCTCGACCACGAGCTCCGCACCTGGGCGGACCTCCGTTGGAAGGGCTGTTGCGGCTGCCATGGCTCCCACCTCCCCGGCTGACGCTGTCTTCCCTTTCAGGATTCCGGCGCGTACGCGCGGTGTCTGCCACGACAGCACCCATCTTCGGATCCGGAAAGCCCGACTCCTCCACTCCGGAAGGCCCGACACCGCGACTACCTGCTGGCCGCCATGCCGTCGAGTGTGCGACCGCCGGACCGGCTACTGTCCCGCGTCCGCGAGGTGTGCGAACTCCGGGTGGTGCCAGGGAAGCCGGACCGGCTCCGCCGGGATCTCGCCCGCGTAGAGGCGCTCCAGCAACCCGGCCAGACCCCACGGGAGGACGTTCTCCTCCGTGGCCCGCAGCTCCTCCAGTGACCACCACCGATGCCCGGTGATGTAGTCGGCCTCGTGCCGTTCGAGTCCCTCGCCGGACACGTCGAACTCCGGCACGCGGAGGAAGAAGAACGAGTCCACCGAGAACCGGATCCGGCCGTCCCAGCCCGCCCTCCAGTGACCCGACGCCGTGGCGACGACCGGCCCCAGCTCCTCCGGGGCCACCCGGAATCCGGTCTCCTCCCGCAACTCGCGCACCGCCGCCATGACGAGCGGCTCGCCCTCGTCGACTCCCCCACCGGGGGTGAACCACGTGGCGTCCACACTGCTGAAGAGCAGAAGCCGATCATTATCGTCCGCGAGGAGCAGGCGCGCACTCGGGCGCTGGATGAAACCGGGCACGGCGGCCAGCCTAGAACGGGCCACGCCGCACGGCATCCGTGCGCGCCCCGTCGTGCCAGTTGGGCGAGTCGCGAGCCACCGGTCAGTCGCGCCAGTTGAGCGAGTCCCGAGCCGCCGCTCAGTCGCGCCAGTTGAGCGAGTCCCGAGCCGCCGCTCAGCCGCGCCAGTTGAGCCAGTCGCGAACCGCCGCTCAGTCGCGCCAGTTGAGCGAGTCGCGAGCGGCCGGCTCGACGGCGTCGTCAGCCGCCGGGACGGCGGGGAGCCGTAGGACGAACCGTGCGCCGCGAGTGCTGTCCTCGATCCGGAGGGTGCCCCCTCCGCTCTCGGCGATCTGCCGGGCGATCGCCAGGCCCAGCCCCGCACCGCCGGCGTCCTTGCTGCGGGCGGCGTCCAGCCGGATGAACCGCTGGAACACCAGCTCACGCTTGTCCGGATCGATGCCGGGACCGTCGTCGACGACCTCCAGCACCGCGACGCCTACGGGGAAACGCTGATCGCCGCTCTCCGGCTCCCGCCGTACGGTCACGATGATCGTGCTCTCCGCGTGCCGCTGAGCGTTGTCGACGAGGTTCGTGAACACGCGCACCAGTCGTGAACGGTCACCCACGACGAACACGCCGGGTTGGAGCACCGTCTCGATCACCTTGGTGTGCCGGCGCGCCCGCAACTCCGTGCCGACGAGGTCGGAGAGGTCGACGGGCTCGCGTGCACCGGGCATCGCGGAGTCCAGACGGGCGATGGTCAGCAGATCATGCACGATCGCCTGCAGCCGTTTGAGGTCGCTCAGCAGCGTCACGCCCAGTTTGGGCACGGTGGTCTCCTGGGGCGCCATCAGCGCGTCCTCGACCTCGGCCTGCATCGCGGCGATCGGACTGCGCAGGTCGTGGGACGCGTCGGAGACGAACTGGCGCTGCTGGAGCAGCGCGGCCTCCAGCCGGCTCAGGGTGTGGTTGACGCTTTCGGCCAGATCATGGATCTCGTCGTCGCTGTTCGGCACGGGCACCCGGCGGTCGGGACAGGTCGCGTTGATCTCTTCGAGTTCCCCCTGGATGGCCCGAACCGGCCGGAGGGAGGCGTCGGCGACCCGGTGACCGAGGTAGGTGACGGCCGCGGCGAGCATGACCGCGCTCCCTCCCACCAGGGCGGCCAGCCGTGGGTCGACCCACGCGGGCAACACCGGGGAGGCGCTGTAGACGATCCATTTCTCACCGTCGCGTTGAGCCGCTTTCGCCACCACGATGTTGCATTCCTCCGCCGGGAAGACCCCGCCGCACACGATGGAGGTCGCCGTCGTCTTGTCGGGGGTGAACCTGGCCATGCGCGGCTTGCCCCGCAGTCGGTCGGTGGCGGCGACGACCTTGCCTTCGGTGTCGACGACCTGCATGTTGCGGGACTGGTGGTACGAGAGGGGATAGGAGATCTGGTCCCGCTCAACGGCGACGGCCACGCGGCCGGCGTTCGCGGCGAGCTCGTCGGTGAGGAAGTCAGTGGCGATCCGGCTGAGGGCGATCATGAGAACCGTGGCGAGAAGCGCAGAGAGCAGAGCCGCCACCACACCGGTGAACAGAGTGATGCGCGTTGTAATGGACCATTGCTGTGGCGCGCTCATCTCGCAGATCCCCCTGACCAGTGCACCACACAGGCCGGAGTGCGTGCGGTCACGGGTGGCGTGCTGACCGGCGAGGGTTCCGGCGCGGAAGGCCGCTTCACCGCGACAGAACTATTCAGTAACCGGCATTCCCGTTACAGTGGTTACGTGATCCTCGCCGTCGCGCTCGCACTGCTGTCGGCGATCGCCTTCGGAGTGTCCGACTTCTTCGGCGGGCTCGCGGCGATGCGCCTGCGTGTCGTACCGGCGACGGCGATCATCTACCTGTTCTCCACGCTCATCCTCGCGATCATGGTGGTCCTGGGCGACGGGGTGTGGTCGACCGCCTCGGTGCTCACGGGGTCCGTCGCGGGCCTCTTCGCGATCATCGGATTCCTGACGTTCTACGCGGCCCTGGCCATCGGGCCGATGAGCCTCGCCTCGCCGCTGATCGCCGTTCTCGAGTCCGTCGTGCCGATCGCCGTCGCGGTCGCGCGCGGTGAGCGGCTGACGCCCTGGTCCTGGGTCGCCGTGGGCCTCGCCGTCGCGAGCGGGATCCTGATCTCGGTACGGCGGAGGCCCGCCCCCGCCCTGGTCCGGGTTCCGACGCGGACAGTCGTGCTCTCCGTGATCGCCGGGATCAGCCTGGGCCTTTCCATCGTCTCCCTGGATCTCGCGCCGGACGAATCAGGCCTCACCTCCGGGCTCGTCGAGAGCGCGGTGGGCCTGATCGTGCTGGCGCCGCTCCTGGCGCTTCCCCATGCCGGCGCCCGCGCACGGTACGCCCTGTCGTTGCTGGACGGAGACGAGGAGCCGTCCCGCCTGACCTCCCCCGGCCGCGGCCGCGCGCTGGGCATCGCGGCCGGATTCCTGCTCGGGGGTGCGAACGCCCTGCTCCTGCTGGCGCTGGGCTCCGGCAGCCTCGCCGTCGTCTCCGTGCTGGTCAACCTCTATCCCCTGGCCACGATCGCCTTGTCCCGCGCCGCGTTGAACGAGCGGATGGCTCCGGCGCAGGCCTTCGGCGTCGCGCTGGCCCTGACCGCGACCGTGTTGCTCGCGCTCGCGCAGGCGTGACGTTCCTCGCCGGAGGTCCTCCGCCGGCCGTCGCAGGACCGTACTTTCGGCCGGTTCGGCACGAACGGGATTCTCGTAGCCTGAGCGGGTGAACCTTCGGGATCGGCTCAGCGGGCGGCCTGGCATCCTGGCCGACGCCGGGCTGGCGGTCGTGTTCATCGCGGCGCTCGTCGTCACGGCGGTCGAGATCGCGGGCACATGGGGCGGCGGCTACTGGCAGTTCGACTGCGCGGCCGGAGCCGTGGTGTGCGTGATCGCCCTGGCGCGCCGGCGTGACCGGGCGTGGGCGGCGGCCGCGGGCCTGGCCGTCGCGGCGGTCGCCATGCTGGCCACCCGGTTCGTCCATCTGCCCGCCGAGCCCGGCCCCGCCATGGTGCTGGGCCTGTCCGTCCTCGTGGGCTCGGCGATCAGGGTGCTGCCGGTCCCGCAGGCCGCCGCCGTGGCCGCGGGGGGCCTCGCGGTGGTCGCCGGAACCTGGCTCGCCGCTCCTCCGCTCTCCTCGGGAACGGCGCCGCTGCTGAACGGCCCGGGGTGGGTCGCCGCCCTGATGATCGGACTGGGCCTGCGGTCGCTCGACTCCCGCCGCCGCGCCGTCGCCGAGAAGGTGCGGCGCGACGAGCGCCTGGAGTTGGCCAGGGAACTGCACGACATCGTCGCCCACCACGTCACCGGCATCGTGGTCCAGGCCCAGGCCGCACGCCTCGTCGCCCGCAGGCGCCCGGACACGCTCGACGCCTGCCTGGCGGACATCGAGTCCGCGGGCTCCGGCGCGCTGGCGGCGATGCGCCGCGTCGTCGGCATCCTGCGCGACGACGGCGACGCCGCACCCGCCGCACAGGGGCCCGAACAGCTCAGCGACCTGGTCGAACGCTTCGGCGGGCATGGCCCCGAGGTACACCTGCGGCTTCCCGAGGGCGAATCGGACTGGCCGCCCGAGGTGACCAGCACCGTCTACCGCGTCGTCCAGGAGTCGCTGACCAACATCGTCCGGCACGCCGGGCACGCTCGTTCGGTCACGGTCAGCGTCGCTCAGGATCGGCAGGCCGTCACCGTCGAGGTCGTCGACGACGCCGCGCCGGTCCCGGCACGCCACCACCACCGGGGCGGATACGGCCTGGTCGGGATGCGGGAGCGCGTCGAGGTCCTCGGTGGCACCCTGCGTGCCGGCCCGCGCCCCGAGGCGGGCTGGTCCGTACTCGCCACCCTGCCCGTTCCCGCCCGGGAGCCTCGATGACCATCAAGGTGCTGCTGGCCGACGACCAGGCGATGGTGCGCGGCGGCCTGCGGATCATCCTCGAGGACCAGCCCGACATCGACGTGGTGGCGGAGGCGTCGGACGGCGTCGAGGCGATCGACCTGGCCCGCCGGCTGCGGCCGGACGTGTGCCTCGTGGACATCAGGATGCCCCGCCTCGACGGCATCGAGGTCACCCGCGCCCTGGCCGGTCCCGGCGTCCCCGACCCGCTCCGGGTGGTCGTGGTCACCACGTTCGACCTCGACGAATACGTGTACGGCGCGCTGCGCGGCGGGGCGGCCGGCTTCATCCTGAAGGACGCCGGCCCCGTGCTCCTCGTCGAGGCCGTCCGCGCGGCGAGCGCGGGGGACGCCCTGGTCTCGCCGTCGGTCACCACACGGCTGCTGCGGCGGCTGACGGCGACCGCGGCCCCGTCAGGCGGCCGGCCAACGCAGGCGCTGTCCGAACGGGAGCTCGAGGTCGTCCGGGCCCTCGCCTACGGCCGCACCAATCAGGAGATCGCCGCAGACCTGTTCATCTCGCTCAGCACGGTCAAGAGCCACCTGTCGGGGATCCAGGCCAAGCTCGGGGTGCGCAACCGCGTCGGGATCGCCGCCTGGGCCTGGGAGAACCACATCGTGCGGGGCCGGCAGAGCTCATCGGGGTGACCCGGCGCCCTCCTGCAGGGGGCGTGCGCCCAGCAACGCCAGGCAGTTGCGCCACATCGCCTCGAGTTGCCCCGGGTCGTTGAGGAGTTTCGCGAACAGCACCCGCCCCTCCAACTGGGCCACGATGGATCGCGCCGCGTCATGCGTGTCCACCGTGGCGGCGGTCTCACCCCGCTCGTGCGCCTCGGCGACCACCTTCTCGATCAGCTCGATCTGCGCGTCGAAGATCTCCTGCAGTCGTCGCTGCACGTCATCGGCCTGGGTGCTGAGCTCGAGGGCGAGGTTGCCGAACAGGCAGCCGACGACCTTGCCGCCGTCCTGCTGCCCGACGCGCTGGACGGTCTCGGTCGCCTCGAACAGGTCCCGCAACCGCTGCAACGGGGGACGGTCACGGCCGAGCAGTTCGATCCACTGCCGTCGTTGCTCCGTCCAATGCTCGTTGATCACGGTGAGCGCGAGGGCCTGCTTGGACTCGAAGAAGTGGTAGAAGCTGCCCTTCGGCACACCCGCCGCGGCACAGATCTCGGCGACCCCCAAGGCGGTGTAGCCACGCTGCTCGATCAGCGTCCGCGCCGCCGAGAGGATCTTGTCTCTCGCGTCACTGGTGCGTCCCATGGTTGCGAGTATACGACCAGTCGTCTAGCTTGAATAGTAGACCGGTCGTCTCAAGCGATCGGGGAATCAATGAATCAGCTGAAAGGAACAGCCATGCGAGGACAGAAGGTCGCAGTGATCACGGGAGCGTCCCAGGGCATCGGCGCCGGACTGGTCGACGCCTACCGCAAGCTCGGCTATGGAGTCGTCGCCACGTCGCGGTCGATCACTCCCTCGGAGGACGCGGACATCGTGACCGTCCAGGGCGACATCGCAGACGCGGACACGGCCGAGCGCGTGGTCGCTGAGGCGCTGAGCCGCTTCGGCCGCATCGACACTCTGGTCAACAACGCAGGGATCTTCGTCGCCAAGCCGTTCACCGACTACACCGACGACGACTACGCCAGCGTGACCGGCGTGAACCTCGCGGGGTTCTTCCACATCACCCAGCGTGTGCTGGGTCCCATGCTCGAGCAGGGGGGCGGTCACATCGTCAACATCACGACCAGCTTCGTCGAGCACCCCAACTCCGGGGTGCCGTCCGTGCTCGCCTCGCTGACCAAGGGCGGTCTGGCGGCCGCCACGAAGTCGCTGGCCATCGAGTACGCGACCCGGTCCGTACGGGTGAACGCCGTCTCGCCCGGGGTCATCAAGACGCCCATGCACCCCGTCGAGACCCACGAGGCACTCGCCGGGCTGCACCCGGTCGGCCGGATGGGCGAGATCGACGACGTCGTGGACGGAGTGATGTACCTGGAGTCGGCGCCTTTCGTGACCGGCGAGATCCTGCACATCGACGGCGGCCAGACCGCCGGCCACTGACGGCCCGGACGAAGCGACCGACGACAGGAGCCGAACCGATGCCGATCGTCACCATCCAGATCACCCGCGAGGGAACCGAACCCGGTGCGGAGTCCGCCGGCGCCGAGCAGAAGGCCGCGCTCATCCAGGGCGTCAGCCGGCTGCTGCTCGACGTGCTCGGCAAGCCGATGGAGTCCACCTTCGTCGTCATCGAGGAGGTCGAGCTGGAGAACTGGGGCTGGGGCGGCCTGCCCGTCGAGCAGTTCCGCGCCCAGCAGCGCTCGCGTCCCTCCGGATGAACAGGCCGGGGGCCCGGCCCCGCACATCACCCGTAAGCAGGCGGATCCGCCTCCTCACAACCCTTTGTTGTGATCTAGATCACATTTAGGGATGATCTACAACTTTTTCCGCGATCCAGGCGTCTTTTCGTCGTCGTGAATTAGGAATGTCCTCGCGAAGGCGCGACCATGAATGCGTCCTGAACGGGCTGGTCATAAAGAGGCGCAGGGAGGCGGTTTTCGATGTCGGCCAAGGTGAGTGTCATCGTCCCGGTCTACAACCCGGGCAAGTACATCGAACCCTGCATCGCCTCCCTGCTCGGCCAGACCCTGCCACCCGGGGATCTCGAGCTCCTCTTCGTCGACGACGGGTCGAGCGACGACACTCCCGAACGCCTGGACAAGCTCGCCGCCGAGCACTCCCACGTGCGCGTCATCCACATCCCCAACTCCGGATGGCCCGGCAAGCCGCGCAACATCGGAGTGGCCGAGGCCCGCGGCGAGTACGTGCACTTCGTCGACCAGGACGACTACCTGGCGCCCGACGCGCTGCGGCGGCTGTGGGAGCTGGGCCATCGCAACGGCTCGGACATCGTCTTCGGCAAGGTCGCCAGCAACTTCCGCGCCGTCCCACACGGCGTCTTCCGGATCACCCGCGAAAAATGCACCATCTACGACGCCCCACTGGTCGACAGCCTCACCCCGCACAAGATGTTCCGTACGGAGTTCCTGCGCGAGAACAAGATCGCCTATCCCGAGGGCAAGCGCCGCCTGGAAGACCAGCTCTACATGATGGAGACGTACTTCCCGGCGAAGGCGGTCTCCATCCTCGGCGACTACACCTGTTACCACTACTCCAAGCGCGACGACGGCAAGAACGCAGGCTCCGCCAAGATCATCCCGTCCGGCTACTACGGCAACCTGCGCGAGGTCCTCGACGTCGTCAACGCCAACACCGAGCCGGGCGAGTTCCGCGAAGGACTGCTGCGCCGCTTCTACCGCGTGGAGATGCTCGGCCGGCTCAGCGAGCCCTCGGTCGTGAAGTACGCCCCTGAATACCTCGACGAGATGGTCGACGCCGTCAGGGAACTCGCCGACGGCTACATCAACGACGGCGTCCACGACGGGCTCGGCGCGATCCTACGGATCCGCTCGACCCTGCTCCGCCGCGACCAGCGCAAGGAGCTGGTGGAGATCGCCCGCCGGGCGGCCACCGTCAAGGGGCATGCCCGCCTGGAAGACCTGGCCTGGGAAGACGACGGCAGGATCGCCATCACCGTCAGAGTCCGGCTGGTGTACGGGGACGACAAGGCTCCGCTCGCCCTGTTGCGCCGCGGCGACCGGTACTACCTGCACCCGGACTTCCACCAGGGCGTTCTGGCGGACGGCGAGCTGGTCGACGTCACCGACGAACTGGACGGCTTCAAGGCCGAGGTGAGCATCCGCGATCGCGACACCGCGGTGGAGTGGCCGTGCCCGGCGACGTTCGAGACCTCCGTCGACGAGCTGGAGCGGCTGCCCGACGGCGACGTCCTCTGCCAGGTCGTGCTGTGCGGCACCGCCTACCTCGACCCGAAGGCGGTGGGTGGCCGCGACGCCCTGACCCGCGGCACGTGGGACGTGTGGGTCCCGGTGCGCGGCCTCGGCCTCGTGCGCAAGGCCAGGCTCGGCGCCGACCGCGCCGCGCACGTCGACGACCACTGCCTGCCCGCGCTGCTCGGCGAGCCGGCCCAGCTCACCATCCCGTACTTCACCGTTCCGCACGGAAACCTCAGCCTGGACGTGGACCGCAGCGGCAAGAAGCTGGGCACCGCCCTCGCCAGGCGCGAGGTGCGGGGCATGCCGAACGAGGACGGCGAGCCGGCCGTCCAGTTGGCGGTCGTCTCCCAGCCCGGCACTGCTCCGACCCGGGCCTGGTTCGTCCTGCGCGGCAAGGGTGACGACTCCGGTTCCGTCGCGCTGCCCGCCGTGATGGAGCCGGCCGGCGGAAGGATCCGCCTGCGCACCACCGCCGACGGTCGTGCCCGCTCTCCGATCGCCGGTCTTCGCCCGGGCACGTGGCGGCTGTCCGCCCGTCTGGACGGCCACGCCGGCCCCGAGCTGAAGATCGGCCAGGTCCGGGTCGACGCCGACGGCCGGCTGCGGTTGACCGACAAATCAGGCACCGTCGGCTCGGCCACGAAGGCGTCCTCCGGGGAACGGCGCCCGCCGGCCAAGGGCGGCATCCTGCGGCGGGTCGGCCGTCCGGTGATCAGCCGGCTGGGGCCGGACGCCCGCGACAAGCTGCGCCGCGTGGCCTCCAGACTCGGCGCATAGCACTCCTCCGGAGGCGGGCCGGTGGGTCACAGCGTTCCGCGCTGACACCTGGACACGAGAACGGGGAGTGAGGCTCGGTTCAAGCGCGGGGCACGCTCGGCGAGCGTGCCCCGCGTCCGTGACACGTCAGAGCGCGCCGCTCTCGATCGCCTGCTTGAGGGCGGTCTGCGTCTGCTGGTGCGAGGCGACGCCGTTCGTGACGACGAAGTCGATCAGCGAGGTGTCCGCCTCGAAGGTGAGGCGCTCGGTGACCTTGGTCTTCCCGCCGGACAGCCTCGCGAAGGTGATCTTCTGGTGGGTGACCACGTTGGGCTCCGACCAGGTGTCGGTCTCGTAGAAGAGATCGTCACGGTGGAGCCGCTGCTGCGCGTGCGTCGCCAGCGAGACGACGGTGCCCTCGAAGGGCACGTCCTCGATGGCCGTGAAGTTGATGTACCGCACGTCGCAATCCGTGAACTGCTTGTGGGTGACGACCCGCTTGAGGAACGCCGCCCTGCCGATGTGGTTGTTGATGTTCGAGTAGGCGTCGAACACGTTCTTGGCGGACTCGTTGATCGTGACGGAGATGCTGGTCGTGGTCCGGCTCCGCCCCGACCCGGGCGGCGGCGGGGGCGTGACCTCGGCGAACTTGTAGGTGTCCCAGGCCGTCTGCCACTGGGCGGCGATCGCCGGGTCAGTGTCGACGGCATCCGCGCTGGCGGGGAGGGAGAGGGAGGCGACCATGGCGGTCGCCACGAAGAGTGGCGCCGCAAGGAGGCGCAGGAACTTCTTCACGCATACCTCGAGAAGAGTCGGTGGAGTGTATTTGATCTTCTATCGCATGGCGTGGTGATTGAGAACACTTCGCGCCGAAGAGCTCAAGACGGCCGCGACACCGCTTGCGATCGGGGCATGCCGGGGGCCGGCCCCGTAATCACACTCGCGCCTTTACCTATTCGTCACTAATATGAACAGCCGCAACTGATCGGAACAGGGAGACCAGACATGGCAGGCGACGACGACATCTCCGGGTGACACCCGGACGTGATCGGCCGTCGGCGGGCGCACAGGAGCGTCTTCGCCGGGGCCCATGCCGTCGTTCCTCTTCATCCATGTCCCCTGGCTGGGCGCCTTAGGCGCGCCCGCGTTCCATAGAGGTCTCTCGCATGTCCGACGCGTTCGTCATCTGCTCCAATCTCTCCTTCTCCTGGCCCGACGACACCCCGGTCTTCCAGGGGCTGTCCTTCACCGTGGGCGCCGGCCGTACGGGCCTCGTCGCCCCGAACGGCGCCGGCAAGAGCACCCTGCTCAAGCTGATCGCCGGCGAGTACCGCCCCACCGGCGGCACCGTGTCCGCCACGGGGGTGGTCGGCTATCTCCCGCAGAGCCTGCCCCTCGTCGGCGATCTGACCGTCGCCGACGTCCTGGGGATCGCCCAGGTGATCAAAGCCCTGGACGCCATCGAGTCCGGAGACGCGAGCGAGGAGCAATTCACCACGGTCGGCAACGACTGGGACATCGAGGAACGCACCCGCGCCCAGCTGGACCGGCTCGGCCTCGGGGACGTCGCCCTCACCCGGCGCCTGCACACCCTCAGCGGCGGCCAGGTCGTCTCCCTCGGCCTGGCGGCGCAGCTTCTGAAGCGGCCCGACGTCCTGCTGCTCGACGAACCGACCAACAACCTCGATCTCGACGCCCGCCGCACGCTCTACGGCGTGCTCGAGGACTGGAACGGCTGCCTCCTGCTGGTCAGCCACGACCGCGCCCTGCTCGACCGCATGGACCGCATCGCCGAACTCGACCGGGGGGAGATCCGCTCCTACGGGGGGAACTTCACCGCGTACGAGGAGGCCGTGCGCGCCGCGCGAGAGGTCGCGGAGAAGAACGTCCGCAACGCCGAGCAGGACCTCAAGCGAGAGAAGCGGGAGATGCAGCAGGCCCGCGAGCGGGCCGAGCGCCGGGCCGGCAACGCCGCCCGCAACCTCAAGAGCGCCGGCCTGCCGAGGATCTTCGCCGGGACGATGAAGCGCGACGCCCAGGAGTCGGCGGGCAGGGCGAACGAGACGCACACCGCCCGGGTCGGCGACGCCAGGGCGAAGCTCGACGAGGCGAGCCGCGCCCTGCGCGACGAGCAGAAGATCGCGCTCGAACTGCCAGCGACCAACGTCCCCGCCGGTCGCACGGTCTTCCTCGGCAGCGGGATGCAGGTCCGCTACGGCGAGCGGGCCCTGTTCGCCGGGGACGGCGCGGACCTGGTGATCCGAGGGCCCGAGCGGATCGCGCTGACCGGCCCCAACGGCGCCGGCAAGTCCACCCTGCTGCGCCTGATCGACGGCGAGGTGGAGCCGGAGCGCGGCGGGACCAGGCGGGCCGACGGCCGGGTCGCCTACCTGTCCCAACGGCTGGACCTGCTGGACCTGGACCGCACCGTGTCGGAGAACCTGGCCGCGTTCGCGCCCGCGATGCCGGAGGCGCAGCGGATGAATCTGCTCGCCCGCTTCCTGTTCCGAGGCTCCCGCGTGCACCTCCCCGTCGCGGTGCTGTCCGGCGGCGAGCGGCTGCGCGCCACCCTGGCCTGCGTCCTGTACGCCGAGCCGGCGCCCCAGTTGCTGCTTCTGGACGAACCGACCAACAATCTCGACCTCGTCAGCGTCGGCCAGCTGGAAAGCGCGCTCAACGCCTACGAAGGCGCGTTCGTGGTGGTCAGCCACGACCAGCGGTTCCTCGCGGAGATCAAGGTCGATCGCTGGCTGCGGCTCGACGGCGGCCGCCTGCTGGAAACCGGGGCCCCTGACGGCGGCTGAAGCACGCCCGCCATGGCTCAGGCGGGGCCGCCCCGCCTGAGCCACCCCGTCGTCACGGCGATGGACTCAGGTCCTCACGCCCATGGACGGAGCAACGGCCGGTCCCGGCTCCCCGGGCACGGCCGTTCGCAACGAGGAACGAGCGACTCTTTCCACCCCGGTTGGAGACGCTGCTTCCCGGGCCGCCTATGGTCCCGGTATGACCGATCACTACGACGTCGTGGTCCTCGGGGCCGGCCCGGGCGGGTACGTCGCCGCGGTCCGCGCGGCCCAGCTCGGACTCAGCACGGCAATCGTCGAGGAACGCTACTGGGGCGGCGTGTGCCTCAACGTGGGGTGCATCCCTTCGAAGGCGCTGCTGCGCAACGCCGAACTCGTGCACCTGCTCACGCACGAGGCCAAGACGTTCGGCATCCAGGTCGACGGCACGCTCACGTTCGACTACGGCGAAGCCTTCAAGCGCAGCCGCAAGGTCGCGGACGGCCGCGTCAAGGGCGTCCACTACCTCATGAAGAAGAACGGCATCACCGAGTACGACGGGCGCGGCTCCTTCGTGGACGCGCACACCCTCCGCGTGGCGGGCTCGGACGGCGCCGAGCGCACCGTGACGTTCGGCCACTGCATCCTCGCCACCGGGGCGACGACCAAGTTGTTGCCGGGAACGGCCGTGACCGAGAGGGTCGTCACCTACGAGGAGCAGATCCTCAGCGAGGGCCTCCCTGAGAGCATCGTCATCGCGGGAGCGGGCGCCATCGGTGTCGAGTTCGCGTACGTGCTCAACAGCTACGGCGTCAAGGTGACGATCGTCGAGTTCCTCGACCGCATCGTGCCGCTGGAGGACGAGGAGGTCTCGGCGGAGCTGGCGCGGCGCTACAAGCGGCTCGGAATCGACGTCCTCACCTCGACTCGCGTCGAATCGATCGACGAGTCGGGCGAGAAGGTGCGCGTGACCGTGTCCCGCGACGGCCAGACGTCGACGCTCGAGGCCGACAAGGTGCTGCAGGCCATCGGCTTCCAGCCCAACGTGACAGGCTACGGGCTCGAGCACACCGGCGTACGGCTGACCGACCGGGGCGCGATCGAGATCGACGGGCTGTGCCGTACGAGCGTGCCGCACATCTTCGCCATCGGCGACGTGACCGCCAAGCTGATGCTCGCCCACGCGGCCGAGTCGATGGGCATCGTCGCCGCCGAGACGATCGCGGGTGCGGAGACCATGGAGCTCGACTACCCGATGATCCCGCGGGCCACGTACTGCCAGCCGCAGATCGCCAGCTTCGGCTTCACCGAGGCGCAGGCCCGCGAGCGCGGCTTCGACGTCAAGGTGGCCAAGTTCCCGTTCACCGCGAACGGCAAGGCGCACGGACTGGGCGACACCACCGGGTTCGTCAAGATTCTCAGTGACGCGAAGTACGGCGAGCTCCTCGGTGCCCATCTGATCGGTCCGGAGGTCACCGAGTTGCTGCCGGAGCTGACTCTGGCTCAGCAGTGGGACCTGACCGTGACGGAGGTGGCCAGGAACGTCCACGCCCATCCGACACTCGGCGAGGCGGTCAAGGAGGCCATTCACGGGCTCGCCGGTCACATGATCAACATGTGAGCCAACGCCGTGCGGGGCCGGCGGAGCCGCGGCGTTGCCGTACGGGTTGCCGTTCAGCGTTCCTCCGCGGGCCCTGACCACCATGGGTCGGCATAGCCGGGTCCCGGTGCCGGCCCTGGGGTTCGTGATACGGCGACCGCACCCACAACACCAAGGATTCATAGAGTTCATTCATGATCCGAGCTGCCGCAGTGAGCGACGCGCCCGCCATCGGCCGTCTCAAGGTCCGCGCCTGGCGTTCGGCATACGCCGGTTTCATGCCGGAGGCGTTCCTCGACGCCCTGGATCCGGCCGAGGACGCCGCAGGCTGGGCGGAGTACCTGGCGAACATGCCTCAGGAGCACCGCCTGTGGGTGGCCGAGCACGCCGAAACCGTCATCGGGTTCTGCCGCACCGGACCGGCGGACGACGACACCGACCTCGGGGCCCACGCCGCGGAGGTATACGGCCTGTACATCGAACCGGATCTCATCGGCACAGGCCTCGGCCGCGAACTGTTCACCCATGCCCTGACCGACCTCGAAGCCAGGGGCCATGACCCACTCTGCGTCTATGCCTACACCTCTAACACCACCGCGCTGAGGTTCTACGAGAAGGCCGGATTCATTAAGGACGGCGTCACCCGACTCGACGCCGAGGACGGCACGGGCGTACCGGAGGCACGCCTGGTCAGACATGTGCGGGAGCAACGGATCTCTTTCTAGGTGCCGCGGCCCGCTGTTAGTCTGACGGCGTGTTCCTCCCCCGTGCCTAGGACATCGGACCGGTCGCATCGTCGCGATGCGGCACTCCGGCGTCCTTGACAGCTCGCAGCGCCTCGGATGCGCGCTGCTTTCCTGAGGAACATCCCCATGTCTTCGCCTTCGCGGCCTCCGTCGTACCTTGCTGTCCTGTCCCTTCCCTCCGCCAGGCGCGCTTTCGGCGCCGCACTGCTGGGCCGGCTGTCCTACGGGACGGTCTTCCTGTCCCTCACGTTGGCGTTCACCGCCACCACCGGTTCCTACGCCCTCGCCGGCGGCGTCATCGCCCTGTTCGGCCTCACCACGTCCCTGCTCGCCCCACTACGGGCCAGGCTGATCGACCGCTACGGACCGCGCAGAGCCCTGCCGCCGATGGCCGTCCTGTACGCGATGCTGCTGACCTGCCTGGCCGTACTCACCTGGCGGCCGGGAACCCCGAGCGGGCTGCTGGCGGCTCTGTCAGCCGCGGCGGGCTGCTGCGCGCCTCCACTCGGGCCTGTCATGCGGACTCTGTGGAGCGACCTGCTGCCCGACCGAATGCTGCTGCAACGCGCCTACAGCCTGGACACCGTCGCCGAGGAACTCCTCTACGTCACCGGGCCGCTGCTGGCCGGACTGCTGGCCGGTCTCGCGACCCCTGCCGCGGGAGTCGCCCTGAGCGCCGCTCTGATAGTGATCGGAACCTTCGCTTTCGTGTCGACGCCGGCGGTACACGCCGCCCAGCCGTTCCGCGCCGACACCGGCTCGGTCGCCGATACCGCCTCTGTCGCCGCGGAGGACGAGGGACCTGACACGGACCCGGCGCCGACCGGACCTCCGGGGAGGTGGGGGCGCGGTGCGAGCACGCTGATCCTCCCGATCTCGACGTCAGCCGCAGTGGGCCTGTGCCTGGGGGCGCTGAGCCTGCTCATGGTGGTCTTCGCCGAACGGCAACACCAGACAGCGGCAGTGGCATGGGTCGAGGCCGCGCTGGCGGGAGGCAGTGCGGTCGGCGGCCTGGCCTACGGCGCGGTCTCCTGGCGCGTCTCCGGGGTGGTGCGGTCACCGGTGCTGGCCACTGCGCTGGGCCTCGCACTCGCCGCGGCCGGAGCCTCATCGAACCTGCACACCCTGACCGCCGCGGCGTGCGTCGTCGGGCTGTTCGTGGCTCCCGCCCTGACCACGGCCTACCTGCTCGCCGACGAGTTCGCCAGACCGGAGAACCGGACCCAGGCGGGCGCATGGGTCAACACGGCCTTCAACATCGGCAACTCCATGGGCACCGCGGCCATCGGCCTCGTGGTGGACGGCCTGCCCCTGGGGCTGTGTTTCGTGCTGGCGGCGACCCCGGCCCTGCTGTCGGCTCTCATCGCGGTGACGCGGCCGGGACGGCCCGCAACGACATCGGTCCTCGGCCACGTGTACGACCGGGAGGCCTCTTGACAGAATCGCTCAAACCCCACTGCGTCCTGCCCTGCTCTGTCGCAAAGCACATCGCATCTCAGACGAGGTTGCGGTACGGAGACCGAAACGGCCCCTGTTGCCCTTATCAGCAACAGGATTAGCGTGATCGATTCCGCTTAGGATCTGCCGCGACCTCGCTCCATCGCTACGGTGACCGTGTGCTGAGCAGCTACCCGGAAATCCGGGACAGGATCTACGACCTCGCCCGGGAGTGTGGGCTGCGAGTTGACTGGGCCGAGACAACACGAACGGTTCGTCTAGTCTTGCTGTACGACCATACGCAGATCACCGTCGCCGTGCGGTCGTCCCCGTCCGGGCCATCCGACCTACGCAGCTCAACGACCTGGAACACGCTCTTGAGCACGTGTTCGGGAAGGATTGGCTTCAGTGACCACACATCGTCTCCGATTCAGGGTCACCCGAGAGAAGGCTCTCGACACAGGAACCGTCGTCTGGGGCGCGGACCCGATCGATGCGCCCATCGCTGGGGGTGTGTCCGGAGAGACTTTGGCGGAGCTCCGCGAGGAAGTCGAGGCGGTCAAGCATTTCATCCTCGATCTGCCTGGTGACGTGCCCGTGGCGGTGGAGTACATCTTTGAACTCCCTGGAGTCTCTCCCGAAGAACTGGCCACATACCGCGAGACGATCAGCCAGCTGAGCAGGCACCTCCGGGAGGCAGGCCTCTCAGACGAGGACAGCACGGTTCTGCTTGGAACTCCCGGTGTGCTGGCACAGTTCCTCGCACGGACAGCCTGACGAGGATCCACAACAGAAGAGTTCACCTGCGTTCAGACAGAACGGACGAACCGTTGTCGGCGGCAGGTAAACCTTGATGACCCGTTGGGTGTCTCACCTCTGTGCAAGTACGGGTAAAACGTGTCATATCCGGGCGAATGCCGTTCGCCCTTCTCCTGAGCGTCGCGCTCGCCGCCATGCTGATCGTCATCGCCCACCCCGCCTCCGCCGGGGCTCTGACGATTCGGTCAGCCAAGGCCACCACCCCCGGGTGGAGCACCACCCAGATCGAAGTGAGCGCGGCGTCGGACAGCCCCATCACCAAGATCACGGCGAGGCTGCGGTTGTTCGACCGCGACGAGCCGTTCGCAACGGCCGAGGACTTCGCACTGGTCAGCGGGACCGCCACCGACGGTGTCTGGCGCACCTCCCAGCAGGTGCCGCTCGAGCTGGGTCTCATCGACATCGGCGTCGACGCCACCGACGCCTCGGGCGCGACAGTGACCAAGGCGGTGGCCATCCGCCTCGACCGGCGCGGTAACACGCGGTTCAGCGAGTTCACGATTTCGCCCTCCACCGTGGACATCGACCACGACACCGTGACGTACGCGGGGCGGTTGGTCTACAAGGACGGGGACGGCAACGACGTCGGGGTGCCCGGCGCGACGATCTGCCTGAACCTCAACGGCGCCTGCGTCGGCTATGGAAAGGCCGGCTCGGACGGAAGGTTCTCCACCCCTGTCCGCCTGTACATCAGGGCCGATGACACAAACATGATCAACGGCGATGCCTACGCGAGCTACGAGGGTAGCTCGCAGTACTTCTGGGCCGATTCGACGCGAAGCCCTCTCAAAGTGCGCACCCAGCTGACCCGGCTGTCCATCGGCTTCTCTTCCTTGCCGACGGTCATCGGCACCACCGTTCAGGTCACCGGCCGGCTCGAACGCAAGAAGGCCGATGGGCAGTGGACCGGCGCTGCGGGTCAGGACGTGAGGATCTACGCCTGGGACCCCGATACCCAGAAGGAGACCGATTTCGGGAAGACGCGCACGAGATCGGACGGGAGCTACTCCAAGTCGGTGGTCGTACCGCAGGCCGGCCAGTGGTTCGCGGATTTCTCGCCCTATCTGAAGCGGAACGGCGCTGTCGTCCTGGGTCCCTACGCACCCAGCAACGAGCTCTTCGATGACGTCGTCTACTCCTACTACCGCACGTCGTTCAGCCGGTTCACGATGTCGCCGAGCCCGGCGGGCAAGGGCGCACAGATCACCGCGAACGCCGTCCTGACCAAGCGCACCGCCACCGGCGCGGCGCTTCCGGTGACGACCAGCTATGTGGATCTGGAGTTCTCCAAGGACAAGAAGCACTGGACCTGGGCGGGACAGGGCCGCCCAGGCGCCAATGGGCAGGTGAAGATACGCGCGACCGCGGTGTCATCCGGCTACTGGAGGCTGCACTACTTTGGTTGGGCCCGTGAGCTCGCCTCAGTCGGCGGCACCGCCTACGCGACGGTGAAATACCGGACGGCCGTCTCGGGGTTCAACGCGAAACCCGAGCCGGTGCGCAAGGGTAAGACGATCACGGTGAGCGGAACGTTGAAGTACCGCACCTCCACCTGGCACGCTCTGGGCCGTAAGAACGTGAACATCTACTTCCAGGCGCACGGATCGAAGTCCTGGTCCTACGTCGGCACCGCCGCCACCGACCGCTACGGCAGGTGGCACAAGGGCTTCAAGGCGCGGAAGGACGGCACCTGGATGGCCAAGTACGCGGGCAACGTCACCTACCTGGCCGCCAGCAGCGTCAAGGACTACGTCGACGTCCGCTGAGGGGAGTCGAGACAGGCCGGCGCCCGATCATCCGCCTAGATG
>NZ_BOOP01000053.1 GCF_016863295.1 Planotetraspora phitsanulokensis | reverse complement strand
GGGCGTGTTCTCGCCCGCCGCCGCCCGCGACCGGCGGAATGTGACATCGCCTACATCAGCCTGGCGCCTTGTCGGTCCAGCCGGCCTTCACCGTGCTGGTGCCGGCGACATCTCCGATTGGTATGCCTGGATAGAGCATGTTGTTGGGTCCGGTGACCACATCTTCTGCGGCTAGGGCTCGTCCCGTCTTGACGTCGATGATGAGCCGGGCCTGCGAGTGCACCTCCTTCTTACCGTCCGGCGTGCGATGGTTCCAGGCGATGGCTGTTCCTGCCCTCCCGTCGGCGTCGTGCACCTTGCCGATCAGTTCGACGCCGGGGATGTCAGCGAGCATGCGGAGGACTGCAGCCCGCCCCGCCGGTGTGATCGGAGACTCGAGGATCATCTTGCTGGCCGCCCCAAAGAGCCATTCGTTGATCTGTGCATCATTCAGAACCGGTGACGGCACAGGCGCGAGTGTCGCGTCAGGAAGTCCCTGCGGGGTGACCCCGACCTGAGGAGCCGGCTGCGTCGGGCTGTTCGGGAGCGAGAGGAACCAGTCCCGGAGCCGATCAGGGTCGGCGGGGAGCTCCTGCAACTGGCGCAGGCTGGGCTCTCTCACACCGGGAATCGACAGAGCGTTCACCCCCCGACTCACGACGGGTTTGCTCGGACTTGTCGTGAATCGCTTCCCTCCGACGGTCTCGAAAGTGTGGGGTGAGCCCGCACGCCGCCATGCCGCCTTGTCCGCCGAGGTCGCCGGACGGGCGCCCATGTACTGCACCCGCTGGACGGAGGCTTTGGATCGGTCGGCGGCCTACCACGTGGAGAACCTGGCGGTTTCGACGATCATGTATCCGCCGGGCTTCACTTTTTGGAACCAGCGGGCACGCGTCTCAACATGCCAGTACTTCCCGACCTTCGTGGGCTGATGATCGGCTTGTAATGCCGCGTTGAGCAGTACCGTCCGGGCAGGTGAGTCGGCCGGTCCGGCGACAGGCGGTCCAGGAGACGTCCGGGGCACCGCCACAGCGACGGCGACGGCTGTTGCTGCGGCCAAGCCGAGGCCGGGGACTGCCCAGCGCAACCGCGACTTGCGGCGGCGTGATCCGGTCGCGAGGAGACGAGACCGGGCGACTACCCCGGCGTCCGGCGCCGGCGGTTCCTCGAAGAGCTCCCGGACTGTCTGCAACTCATCCATCGGTAGGCCCTTCCTGGCCGAGCATGGGGTCGACCCCGCCCAACGCCTCTCGCAGTTTGGTCCGCGACCTGCTGAACCGTGAGCAGACGGTTCCGTACGGCACGTCCAGCGCCTGCGCCACCTCTTCGTAGGTGAGGTCGGCCAGGACCACGAGCAGCAGAACGTCGCGCTGGTCGGCGGACAGGCCCGCGACCGCCTTCGCTAGCCGTCGCTTCATCGCTTCCGCGCTGACCTGTGCCGCGACCCGGTCGGCGAGTTCGTCGGTGAAGCCTTCACCGCCCAGGCGCTCCAGCTCAACGAGCCGTGCCACGACCTCCACAGCGCCTCGTACATCCCGCCCGCCGCGACCAGCTCGTCATGGGCTCCGACCTCCACCACCCGGCCGTTGTCCATGACCTGGCCGTACGAGGGTCGAGCATGGGGGTGGGCTCGTCGAGGATGACGGTGTGCGGGTCGGCCAGGATGACCCTGGCCAGGGCGAGCTGCTGGACCCAGTCGGCGCCTTGCCCAGGCGGTCGTCGCCGGCCGTCGGATCTGCCAGCAGCAGGTTGTCGCGGACGGTCCGAAGAACAGGTGCTGTTCCTGGGTGACCAGGACGACGTGCTCGCGGAGTCGGGCGGGGGAGAGGTCGACGACGGGCACCGAGCCGACGGTGACCGTGCCCAGGCGGGGGCGGTCGATGCCGGCCGGCAGCTTGCCCAGGGTGGACTTGCCGGCTCCCGAGAGGCCGACGACGGCCAGGCGCTCGCCGGGCTTCATTCCTGAGCGTAGGCCTGCGGCTTCAGGCGCCCGCCGGTCCGCTGTAGTCGGTGGCGGCATAAACCTGCAGGAGCCTCTCGACTCCGCGCAGGAAGGTCTCGCAGATCAGCACTGGGTCGAACAGGCAGCCGGCGGCCATGGCGCCGTCGCGCATCATCACGAAGTGGCGGGCGGCAGGCTCGGCGCCGGTCTCCTGGATCTTGGCCAGCAGTTCCGTGACGGTTTCCAGGAACCATTGGCGGTGGGCGAGCACGGCCTTGCGCACCGGGGACTCGGGGTCGGGATACTCGGCGGCAGCGTTAAGGAAGGCACATCCCCGGAAGCCGGGGGACTGGATGCCCTGGGCGATGGACTTACTGAGGGCCTGGATGGTGCCGGCGGCCGGTAGTCCGGCGGCGACGGCCTTGTCCGCCTGACCCCGCATAGCTCGGTCGACCTCGTTCAGATAGGCGAGGACAAGGTCTTCCTTGCCGGGGAAGTGCCGGTAGAGGGTGGCCCGCGTCACCTGCGCTTCGGCGACGATGCGATCGATGCCGACGGCGTGGATGCCCTCCGCGTAGAAGAGCCGGGTGGCCGTGTTGAGCAGCCGGGACCGCGCTTCGGACGGCCGGCCTTCGGATTGGCTGGACATGCCACCATCCTAGCGGATAGAACGTTCGGTCTTGACAGTCTGCGCGGCAGGTTGCCATGCTGAGCCGCGACAGAACGTTCGGTCTAGGGGGGAGATCCAGCAGCGGCTCGTCGTATTCACGTACGCACCAGTGGCTTCCGCGCGACCAGGGGCGTCGCGCAGCGCCATCCGCCGGGAGCGCCTCCACCGGCACGAGCGAGGCGGCGGCCTGGCAGACCATCCCGTCCTGGTGCCTGGTCGGCAGGCAGGACCAGGCGATCGCTGGTCGCCCACCTGATCGAGAAGGGCGACCACGGCCGCGCTGAACCGCTCTCCTCGTCACTCATCCACCGAAAGGATCACCATGAGCACTATCGCTGCTTCGCCCGGCATTTCCAGAACCGCGTCCGCACTGCGGCGGCTGTACTTCGTCCGGTTCGCTTTCGCCATCGTCTGGGCCCTCGTGATGTTCACGACCGCCTCGAACCTGGGTCCGCTCGCGGTCACTCTGCTCGTGCTCTACCCGCTGTTCGACGTGGGCGCCGCCATCATCGACGCCCGCGCGTCGCGCACCACCGGATCACCTGCCCTGCTGTACGTGAACATCGCGGTCAGTCTGATCACCGCCATCGGCGTGGCCGTCGCCTGCGCGTCCGGTATCCCGGCGGTGCTGCGGGTGTGGGGCGCTTGGGCGATCGTGGCCGGGCTGGTCCAGCTGATCGTGGGTGTCACTCGCCGCAAGATGGGCGGCCAGTGGCCGATGATCATCAGCGGCGGCATCTCCGTACTCGCCGGTGCGTCGTTCATCGTTGGCGCCTCCGCCGACAGCCCGACGCTGATCAACGCGGCCGGATACGCCATCCCCGGCGGCATCTTCTTCCTCATCTCGGCCTTCCGTCTCGGCCGCGCCGCGAAGGGAAACTGACCTGGACGGCAACACTTACGACGTCGTCGTCCTCGGGACCGGCGGCTGTTCAGGCGGCCATGATCTGTTGCTCGTACTCGGCTGGTCCTAGTCCGTCGGCAGCGCTGTGCCGGCGGCGGGTGTTGTCGAAGTCGGAGATATGGGCGGAGGTGGCGTAGCCGAGCATCCGGCGGGAGGACAAGTCCTCCAGGCCTGCGAGACACCCAATACTCGGCAGGTCAGTGCGTGGGGATCGCCATGGGCGGTCTTCTGGGAAGCGATGAAGGCCGCCACGCTCACCGGCCCGTTGCTTCGGCCAGCTCGGCGCGCACCAGCCGCATGTCGGCCACCCGCGCGTACAGCGCCCACACCGGTCCCGGCCGGGGACCACTCACTGTCGTTGTCCGCGGTCACCGGCTGCGTGCGGTCGAGTGCTCGCATGCCGTCGGCGGCGGTCTCGAGCGCGTCGACGGTCTGCCCCAGGTCGTTGTCGTCGACATCGATCAGCCTGAACAGGTCACGCACCAGGGGGAAGTCAGCTTGCCGACGTGGTGTAGTCGAGCTCGAACAGGGAGCGGTTCTCGTTGATGAACTCCTCGACCGTCACCAGCGGCTGGCCGTTGATGCTCGGGGCCGCGTCGCTGACGCCTGCCAGGCGCCCCTCCTGCTGGTCGATGGTGACCGCCTCGAAGTGCTTGAGCTTGGCGGTGTCGTTCCCCAGACCGATCAACTCAAGGAACGTGGTCACGGTGACCTGCTCGAAGGGAAGGTCCTTGCCCAGCACGCGGCTCACCTCGGCCGCGAGCTCCTGGTGGCTGTACTCCACCGGGCCCGTGAGCGTGTAGATCTGGCCGCCGTGCTTCTCGGGCGAGGCGAAGACGTTGGCGGCGGTCAGTGCGATGTCACGGCCGGCGATCGGAGCGAAGCGGCTGTCCCCATTGAAGGGCATCACGTAGCGGCCATAGCGGATGAGCCCGGAGATGTAGAGGAGCCACTGCATGAAGAACGTGATCCGCAGGTGAGTGGTCGGGACGCCGGACCAGTCGAAGACCTGCTCGGACAGCCAGTGGTTCTGGGTGGCCTTGCTGCGCGCGTAGGGGCGCGACTGAATCTGCGACATGTTCACGATGAGCTCGAGATTCTGCTCCTTTGCGGCTTGCGCGAACATGACGGCCGCCTCCACCAGGCCGTCCCCCACCGGGTAGTTGAAGTAGGCACGCTGGACCCCCTCCAAGGCCGCACGCACGTCGCGGAAGTTGAGGAGGTCACCGAAGACGACCTCGGCGCCCGCCTCGCGCAGTTCCTGTGCCCGTGCATCGTCACTGCGCACCATGGCGCGGACGTTGAAGCCGTCCTTGAGCAGGTAGTCGACCATCGGCCGGCCGGTGGTGCCGTTGGCGGTGGTGATCAGAATCATGGTCATTTCGTCTCTTCTTCCACTTTGCGGAGCGCCGCGCACTTTGCGGAGCGCCGCGGGTGTGCCGAGTCAGCAAGATCGCTCGCAGGCCCAGCGCCAGGCCGGGCTGCAGAGGGGATCGCGGCCGGGGCTGCGCCGCCCTGGAACCAGTAAGGGCGACGGGCCCACGAGCGGCCGTCCGCCACCTCTCCGGCATCAGCTATGTCAGGGCGGCAGAACCTGGGATCGCATTTAGATTATGACTGACATCTAAGAAGGTCGAGCTCGTCACGCTGCGTGAAGCCTGGCATACCCACAGAAAGCGGACCTTCGGATGGAAGTGCGGTCCGCTACGATAGATATCGTTGAACCTCTAAGTGGAGAGGGGATGTCCCCCAGTGAGCCGTGTGTCCCAAGCCCAGGCCCTGGAGAACCGGGCCAGCGCCGTCGCGGAGGCTGCGCGCCTGTTCCGCGAGCGCGGCGTGCAGGGAGTCACCGTCGCCGATGTCATGAAGGCCATCGGACTGACACCTGGCGGGTTCTACAAGCAGTTCGGCTCCAAGGAAGCGCTCGTGGCCGAAGCAACCATTCGCGCGTTCGAGGAACGCGGCGCATACCTGGCGGGCCTGAGCGAGGCCCACCCCGACGCCACGACGGCACGCAAGGCACTCCTGGACGAGTACCTCTCGCCCGACCACAGGGACGAACCCGGGACCGGCTGCGCCGCCGCGGGCCTTGCCAGCGATATCGCAAAGACAGATGACGACGACACAGGCCGCCGTGAGACCTACGCCGCCGGCGTGCGAGAGTTCGCCGACTGGCTGTCGGACACCGACCGCGAGGACGGCCTGGCCGCGACCGCCACCCTCGTCGGAGCCATTCTCCTGGCCCGTGCCACCGCGGGCACGGACCTGTCCGAGGACATCCTCGCTGCCGCCCGCCACTCACTGGAGGCGCAGCTTTCCTGAGACGGCCGCCGACGCCGACGATGAACGTGATCGCCCCCCGCGGCGTGGGCTGCTTCTGCGAGTCCCGGAAGGTCCGTGGATACCTGGTCGACGCCGAGCTCGGTCATCACTGGACGCCAACTCTCATGGCACGCCCTTTTGTATTGGCTTGACCTGCGATTTCTTACTATGGCCGGCATGTCGAGCACTCTCGGCGACTTCCTTCGCGCTCGGCGTCAGGCCATGCCTCCCAACAAGGTGGGCTTGCCGTTGGGTGACGACCGCCGCCGGACGCCGGGGCTGCGCCGGGACGAGGTGGCCCTGCTGGCCGATGTCAGCGTCGATTACTACACAAGGTTGGAGCAGGGCAGAGAACGCCGTCCGTCGGATCGGGTGCTCGAGGCCCTGGCTCGGGTGTTCCACCTTGACGCCGAAGCCACCGAGCATCTACACCAGCTCGCCCGACCCCGGGTACGTAGCCGCGGCGCCGAAGACGGGGGTGACCAGGTCAATGCGCATGTACTACGGCTCATGGACAGGTGGAACCACGTGCCGGCGTGCGTGTGCAACCGTCGAACAGATGTGCTGGTCCACAACACGTTGTCTGCCGCTCTCGTCGAAGGGTTGGAGCACACCGACAACTTTCTGCGCATGATTTTCCTCAGCTCGGCGGCCAGTGGATTGTTGTGGGTGGACTGGGAACGGGAGGCCTGTTCCATGGTTGCCCACCTACGCGCCGCCCTCGGGGTGGACCATGAGGATCCGTTCCTGCTCCAGCTGGTCGAGGAGCTCTTGACGGAAAGCGAGGACTTTCGACGGATGTGGGCTCGCCACGACGTAGGCCTCATCCGCTCCGACATCGTTCGCCTGCGTCATCCCCTTGTCGGCGAGCTGGACCTGTGGCATGAGTCGTTCTCCGTAGATAGCGCCCCCGGCCAGCGCCTTTTCACACTCCAGGCGGAGCCCGGGAGTCCCTCCGAGGAGGCCCTGACCAAGCTGAGTGCAATGAGTCCCCGTATTCACTAGTCAACTAAGTCATCCGGACGCCGGTTCGTGCTGAACTCAGCCCGCATCGACGACACCGAGTGGTTTGAACTCAGCGACGACCCCATGGCATTCGTCAACGTGGTAGCCCACGCCGACGTGCACATCCTGTGCGTTGTGGGCGTTCACGATCCTGCCCCGCAGAAGTGTCGCCACGGCTCCGGCGATCTCACCGAACGTGGGGGCGTGACGGATGTCAGCCGCGGTGATGCCGTGGATGTGCCGAGGGCCTAGATCACGTTCAGGATTAACCAGGGTGGTCCACTCGCCCGTAATCTCGCCCGCGGGGTCGAGGTGGACGATCCCCACCTCGACCATTCGATGCCAGGAGGGCCGGAGGCCGGTCGTTTCCACGTCGATGACTGCGTAACCGAGTGCGTCGCTCGTCCTGAGCATGGGCGTTCCTCCTGCTGTCGCCGAGGAAAAGATCCCAGGCCGAACTGGGAGAAGCGGCGCAACCAGGCAGTGCAATCGGCTCGTTATTCGGCGGCCGTAGCGATTGATGGAACGCTCCTAGCGATTCCGGGAGCGCCGTCGACCATCCGTGCAGCCCACCGGAACACGACAGAACCAGGGCTCCGGCCAGTGTCCTCCCTGGGGTCCCCGGGCGGCCTGTCCCAGGAGAGTTGATTTCGAATTCCCGAGCCCTCCGCCGTGACGGACGCCCTGCTCATCGCGTATCCGCTGATCGACGCGCGCAGTTCACCGTCGCCGACCGCGCTCGCCTGAGACGGACCGAAGATGAGGAGTACCGAGTTGATGAAACATCCGCCCATCAGCGCAGCTCTTGCAGAGCGGCATGTCCCCCCGACCACCACGGCGTACGTCGCCGGAGGGTGCGAGGGCAAGGTCAGTCGTGTGCGAGACCGGAAGGCTTCCCAGACCCCGCCGTCCACCGCGGCAGGGCGCCGCGGCTGCTGGAAACACGACTGTGAGTGAGCCGGAGAGCGGCCCGCCGATCGCGCGCCGGGTGATGCTCTCGATGCTGGGCCTGGGCGCCGCCGGTATCGTCACCGCACCTTTCGTACAGAACGGCTGGGAGCGGGTCCTCGGGGCCGTCTCCCAGCACGACCCCACCGGGCTCAGCGGACTGCTGCCCAACCCGGGCGGCTTTCGCTACTACAGCGTCGCGGCCTCGGTGCCCAGGAAGACCGCGGCCGACTACCAGCTGGAGATCGGCGGTCTGGTCGAGCGGCCCGGGACGTACACGCTGGGCGAGCTGCGCGCGCTGCCCCAGACCCGAATCGTCGGCGAGGCGAGGTGCACCGACGGCTGGCGGGTGCCGGACGTCCCCTTCGCCGGAGTCCTGCTCTCGGACCTGCTCGACGCGGCCGGGGTGCGCGCCAAGGGCAAGGCGGTCCGCTTCACATGCTTCGACGGTGTCTACACCGAGAGTCTCACACTCGAGCAGGCCCGCCGGGCCGACGTACTGATCGCCCTGGACATGCTGGACGAGCCGCTCACCCACGAGCACGGCGGTCCCGTACGGCTCTACGTGGCCCCGATGTACTTCTACAAGTCCGCCAAATGGCTGTCCGGCATCTCCGTCACCGACAAGGTCATCCCGGGTTATTGGGAGGAGTACGGTTATGACGTCGACGGCTGGCTCGACCAGGAGGCCTGAGCCGTTGCTCAGGCGGTTCAGCCGTGGCGAGCGCCTGGTCCACCGCTCCACCGCCGCTCTTATGCTGCTGTGCACGGGGACGGCAGCCTGCCTGTACTTCCCGCCGCTGGCTCAGCTGTTCGGCCGTCGCCATCTGATGGTCGTCGTCCACGAGTGGTCAGGGCTCCTGCTGCCCGCGCCGGTCCTCCTCGGTCTCGCCTCGCGCGCGTTCCGCGCCGACCTGCGCAGGCTCAACCGGCTGGCGCCGTACGACGGGCAGTGGCTGCGCGCGGTACGCAGGGGCACGCCGGGACCGCGCCCGGCCGGCAAGTTCAACGCTGGGCAGAAGATCTACGCAGGCTGGATCGCCGGAGCAGTACCGCTCATGACGTTCACCGGTTTGCTGATGTGGTTTACCAGGGCTCTGCCGGCGATCTCCCGCGCGAGCGCGATCTTCGTGCACGACGTGACGGCGCTGGCCATCGCCGTTGTCGTCTTCGCGCACATCCGGCTGGCGTACCGGGACCCCGAGGCGAGGCGGGGGATGCGCACGGGCTCGGTGACGACCGCGTGGGCCAGAAAGAACCATTCCCAATGGGCCGAAGAGCCAGGTCAACGACGAACCGGCTCGTCATAGTGCGCGCCGCGGTGCAGCCAAGGCGCGGTTCCTTCGCACACGGAAGTTCGATGAAATGAACAGGCGTACGTTCTCCAAATTGGTGGTCGGCGGAGCCGCAGCGACGGCTCTCCCTGCAGCGGTTCTCCCCACAGGTTCCCCCGCGACGCCCGCCTCGGCGCCCACGCTCAGGAACGTCGAGGCCGGCGTCCTGAACGTCGGCTACGCCGAGTCCGGCCCACCACACGGGCCCGTGGTTCCCGCAGGAGGCTCCGGAGGCGTTCGCCAGGGCGGTCCTCGACGTGCACTGCTTCTGAAAGGCCTGCGAAAGCAGCATTCTCAACCGTAGTGGGAGGCACGATCGAGCGCCCCAAGGACGGCGAGACCGTCAAGACGTTCACCGAGGAGGCGATCTGGGAGCTATTTGGCCACACCCGTAGCGAGACGCTCAGGCGACGGTTCCCGCTGGCTGACGCAACTCTGGGTTCAGGGATCAGACCTAGGCCGTTTCTTCGACGTGTGGATGTTGGCCATCGAGGGTCCGGCCCGGCATGGCTACGCCTGCCCTTCGAGGAGATGTCCACTAAGGGGTTCGTTGCGATACGGCATGGCGCGCCTGGCGTGCGGGCATTGCCCGTTGCGGCGGCAGCGCGGCTGGACCATCCGGCGCGCGATGCCGGCGGGCGTCGGCGATACTGTCGGCGTGGAGTACGTGTCCAGAGTGCCGCGACCACCGCTGGACGGGCTGATCGACGACCTTTACTACCTGGAGGGTGCGCCGCCGTACGCCCGGCTGATGCTGCCGCCGATGCCGTCGGCGTTGCTCATCGTCAACCTCGGGGCGCCGTTCCGCATCCGCGCCGGCACCGACATCGAGACGGCCGAGTACGCCGACGGCTGCGTGGTCACCATGCCCACCCGCGCGTTGGAGTTCGGCTACCCACTCCGGACCCGGTCCGTCGGCGTGCACGTCAAGCCGTGGGGGCTGGCGCCGTTCCTGCCGATGCCCGCGGCCGAGCTGTGTGACCGGCCGGTGACGGTAGAGCAGGTTTGGGGCCGGCCCGCCATTGCTGAGCTGCGAGACCGGCTGGCCACGGCGGACGGACCGCACGAGATGCTGACGCTGCTCGAGGAGGAGCTGATGCGACGGCTGTGCGAGACCGCCGGTCTGGGGCTGGTCCGCCATATGAGCAGCGTCATCGCGGCGACCAGCGGGGCGGTGGCGATCGGCGACCTGAGCGTGGCAGCCGGTGTCAGCAGCACTCATCTGGCACAGCGGTTCAAGGAGCTCATCGGCGTCACGCCGAAGCGGCTGGCCCGCACCTACCGCTTCGCCGCCACCGTGTTCGCGATCAACCCCGCCGGACCGATCGACTGGGGCGACCTCGCCGGTGGCGCAGGCTACTTCGACCAGGCGCACTTCGGCCACGAGTTCCGGGCGTTCACCGGGCTCACGCCGACCCGGTACGTCGAAGTCCGGCGGCGGTTCCTGCGCGAACATCCCGGCCACGTGATGGACGGCTGGCCGCTGCCGGCCGATTGATTTCTTACAAGAGCGACAGCTCACGACACGCTAATTTGGGGGCACCCCAATGCAGAGGAGAGCCCCGTGGGCAAGGTGGTCATGTACAGCTCGGTGTCGGTGGACGGCTTCGTCGCGGACGAGAATGACCAGCCCGGACCGCTGTTCGACTGGTTGTCCAGCGGTGACGTCCCGTTGGACGAGAGCGGCGAGCTGAAGGTGTCGCAGACGTCCTACGACTACACCCGACCGTACTGGGACCAGATCGGAGTCACGATCGTCGGCCGCCACGTCTTCGACATGACGGACGGCTGGGACGGGAAGCCTCCGGGCGGCATCGACCACGTGGTCGTCGTGTCGCACCGGCCGATGCCCGAGGGTTGGGACCCCGAGGCGCCGTTTCACTTCGTCGACGGCGTCGAGGCAGCCATGGCCAAGGCGCAGGAGCTCGCGGGTGACCGCACGGTCGAGGTCGCCGCTGGCGACGTCGGTGGCCAGGTGCTTGCCGCGGGCCTGATCGACGAGGTGCGCATGGACGTCGTACCCGTCGTGTTCGGGTCCGGCAAGCGCTACTTCGGGTCGGTCCACGCGCAGCACCTGTTGGAGGATCCTGACGTGGTGATTCAGGGCAACCGGGTGCTTCACCTGCGCTATCGGGTGCGCCGTTGACCGATCTGAGCGGGTACGCGAAGAAGTCCACTGCGAACGGTGACACAAGATCGGGCCTCCGGCTGCGTTTGCACATCGCTGTCTCTGGTCGGGCAGCCGACGCCGATCCGCCCCAGCACCTCACCGCGTTGGACCACTTCTTCACCCAGCTCGGACTCGGCCCCGCCGTCGTCCGCCGCGACGACGCCCCCAAGCTCGCGCCCCGCGCCCTGGACGCCCGCCAGCAGAAGCGCTACCTGCGCGCCGTCGAACGCCGGCCCCTCGCCCGCGACCGGCTGCTGTTCTACTCCGGCGTCCGGATCGCCGAGCTCGTCGCTCTGGACGACGACGACGTCCCGCTCTCGGCGCGCAAAGGCAAGCTCATCGTCCGCTCCGGCAAGGGCGAGACCTCCCGCGAGATCCCGCTCCTGGACGGCACCGCGCGGATCTCCATCACCGAGTGGCGCACCGACTGCGCCTCCTGGCCCGGCGCCGACACCCCGGCGCTGTTCCTCAATCGCCGCGGCGGGCGTCTGTCGACCCGGGCGGTCGACCAGCTCATGGACGAACTCGCCACTGACGCCGACATCCTCGACGACGTGGGCGCCCTCGCCCTTTCCGCCCACATCCTGCGGCACACCTTGGCGACCAACCTCCTGCGCGCGGGCGTCGACATCGTCGTCGTCGCCGAACTCCTCGGCCACACCCGCCTCGACACCACCCGCCGCTACACCCTGCCTACCCACGCCGACCTCGAAGACGCCGTCAGCCATCTCCCCACCGATCAGTAGGGCCACCGCTGAACTGGGCGAACTCAATCGCGTGTACCTGGCCGCACGAGTCGACACCCCGCGCTGTACGAGACCAACGTGTTCGGTCCGCTCGCCGTGGCGCAGGCGTTCGCGCCGGTCCTCGCGGCCAACGGCGGTGGCGCGCTGGTCGACATCCACTCCGGGCTGAGCTGGCTGGCCACGCCCTCGGCCTACCCCTCGACCAAGTCCGCGTTCTGGTCCCTGACCAACGGTCTGCGGCTCGAACTCGCCGCGCAGAACATCCAGGTCGTCGGCGCGCACCTCGCCTTCACGGACACCCCGCTCATCGCGGAGCTCGACGTGCCCAAGGCCGACCCGCGCGACATGGTCGCCGTCATCTACGACGGCCTCGAAGCCGGCGACCTCGAAGTGATATGCGACGACATCAGCCGCGACGTCAAGCAGAAGCTGTCCGGTCCGCTCGAAGCGCTCTACCCGCAGCTCGCCGACAACTAGTACGCGACGGGCCGTCTGTCCCGGCCGGCGTTCCGCAAGGTGGGCTGGGCGGCGGCTGTCGCCGCGATCCTGGAGCGCCCCGACGGGGGGCTTACGACCTGCTTCAGGCCGGCTGGGGGATGGCGAACAGGCGCAGGAAGGTGTTCAACAGTTCGCGGCGCCCGGACAGTTCGACCAACCCGCACTTGGCCGCCCGCATGAGCGCCCAGTAGGAGGGGAGCCCGTCCGGCTGGAAGGCGATCGCAAGATCGGGCTCGCCTGGAGCCGGGCCTACGCCGGCTTCGAGCTTCCCGTCGGTGACCATGAGGTGCACCACCAGGTCGGGGGCGCGGACCTCCCAGGTCGCGGTCACCCCGGCCGCGGCTTCGGCGTCGAAGACTCCCCGCAGGTTCATGATCAGCGACTCGGGCGTGACGATCTCGCCCGGCCGCGGCTCGCCCGTGTGCACGGCTCCCCAGCGCCCGAGGGCGAAGATGGCCGGTTCGAGTTCGCGGCCGACGGAGGTCAGCGTGTAGAGGACGCCGCGCTGCGGCGCCGGCGCGACGCGGCGTTCGACGATGCCCGACTGCTCGAGCTCCTTGAGCCGGGTGGAGAGCACGTTGGTGGGAATGCCCGGCAGCCCGTCGAGCAGGTCGGTGTAGCGGTGCGGCCGCACCGCGAGATCGCGCACGATCAGCAGCGCCCATCGTTCGCCCACGAGCTCCAACGCCCGGGCCAGGCCACAGTACTGCCCGTAATCACGACGCTTCATGCTTCAACCATAGCAAACTCTTTAACTTACAGTTCGATTCGTCTTGTGAAGTTGACTTGCAAAAACGAAGTAGCGAGCCTAGGGTCACTGACATGCCCGAACGGACCTGGGCGACCGTCCGGGTCGAGGAGTTGCGACGGGCGGTCACGCACGGCCCGCGCGTGGTCCCCGTAGCTCGCCGCACCCACGGCGGGCCCGGACGTTTTCGCCGTCACCTCGAACCCGTGATCGGCGGGCTGCTCGTCACGCGAGCCGGCGCCGGGAGACTCCCGGTGCACCCTGCCGGTCGGGATCGCGGCCGCTCGGCTCGTGCCGTACGTCACGAAGATCCCCGATCCGTTCGGCACGGGGCTGCTGACTCCACCCAGTCCACCACCGCATCGTGAATCGACCAGCGGAGAACAACATGTCCTCATCAGCGACAAGCAAGACCGTCCTCGTCTCGGGAGCGACCGGTGACACCGGGCGAGCGACCGTCCGGGAGTCCATCGCCCTCGGCCTCAACGTCAGGGCCATGGTGCGCAGCATCGACGCACGTTCCCAGGCCCTCGCCGACCAGGGAGCCGAGGTCGTCGTCGGAGACTTCCTGGACCCCAACACCCTCCGGCCGGCCATGGAAGGCGTGGACGCGGCATATCTGTGCTATCCGGTCGCGCCGGGGCTCATCCACGCGACCGTCAACTTCACCCAGGCCGCGAAGGAGACGGGCGTCAAGGCGGTCCTCAACTGCTCCCAGCGGTCCGCGAACCGCGAGTCCACCAGCCCCTCGTGCCGCGACACCTACATCGCCGAAAAGGTGCTCAACTGGTCCGGGCTGAACGTCGTCCATCTCCGCCCGACCCTCTTCCTCGAGTGGTTGCAGTACCCCTGGATGCTGCCGAAGCTGCGGGAGGGCGTCCTGTACATGCCGGTGGGCGAGGGCACCAGTTCCCCCGTCGCCGCCGAGGACCAGGGGCGCGCCATCGCCGCGCTGCTGCTGCACCCCGAAGAGCACATCGGCACCACCATCCCGCTCTCCGGCCCGGTCGAGATGGGCCACGAGCAGATGGCGGCTGAACTCACCGAGGCCCTGGGCAGGAAGATCGTCTTTGAGAACCCGCCCATGGCGGAGTATGCCGCGCACCTCGAGGCGGCCGGCGTGCCCCCCTACGGCGTCGCGCACATCACCGGCGCGATGCTCGACTACCAGAACGGCCGCATGTCGGGCGCCGACGACAACATCGAGAAACTCACCGACCGCCGGTCGATGACGGTCGGCGAGTACGCCCGCGCGCACGCCGACCTCCTCAACGGCCGCAGAGACTGACCTAGGTGGTGCTGTGACCAATCCAGACACGGTTGGGTTGCTTTCCGGCCCCGAAGGCCGGCGAGCGCGAAACCCCTCCTCGCGCCGGCCGTACCTGCCGCGCACCGTCGGCTTCGCCGGCATCTCGGCGGCGATGGTGGCGATCCTCGTCGCGGCCGGCGCCCCGACGCCGCTCCTCCCGATCTACCAGCGGAACTGGGGCCTGGCGCCGTGGGAGCTGACCCTCGCGTTCGGCGTCTACGCGATCGCGCTCCTGATCGCGATCCTCGTGATCGGATCGCTGTCCGACCACGTCGGCCGGCGCCCGCTCATGATCGCGGCGCTCGCGGTCGAGCTGGCGGCGATGCTGGTGTTCCTGTTCGCGCCCTCGATCGGCTGGCTCATCGCCGCCCGCATCGTCCAGGGAGTCGCCACCGGGGCGGCCTCCAGCTCGCTCAGCGCCGCGGTCGTGGAACTCGCTCCCGAGCGGCACAAGAAGCTCGGGGCCCTGATGACCAGCATGGCGCCCCTGGCGGGCCTGGGCATCGGAGCGCTCTTCGCGGGCCTGCTCGCCCAGTTCGTCTCCGACCCCGCGTTCACGGTCTGGCTGGTTCTCGTCGTGGTCATGGCCGCCGGAACCGTCTTCACCGTGTTCACTCCGGAGACGTCGTCCCGCAAGCCGGGCGCGCTGGCGTCGCTGGTCCCGCGCGTCTCGGTGCCACCCCAGGTGCGCGCTTTCTTCGCATCGACCATGCCCGTCGTGATCAGCGCGTTCATGACGATGGCGCTGTTCCTGGGCCTGGTCCCCATCGTGATGGGCGCCGTGTTCGGGGCCGGAACCCCACTCGTCGGTGCGTTGGTCGCGTTCGTCACCTTCGGCGTCGGGACCGTGGTGTCGGCGGTCACGACCGGCGTGCGGCCTCACCACTTGAGGCTTCTCGGGGCCAGTGCGACAACCCTCGGCGCGCTCGAGTTCATCGTGAGCGTCCGCGCTGAAGCACTGCCCTTCCTGTGGGCCGCCGCCGTGTTGGGCGGCGCGGGGCTCGGTGCGTCGTTCTCGGGGATCACCCGGGGACTCGTGCCCGAGGTGGAGGCTCACGAGCGCGCGGGGTTGTTCACCGCCATCTACCTCGTGGGCTATCTCGCCATGGGCGTCCCCGCGATCATCGCCGGCCAGTTCGCCGGGGCCGTCGGCGTGACGTCCATGGCGACCGGCTTCGGGATCGTCATCGCGGTCGTGGCCATGGTCGGCGTGGTCGTCACCGGCACGCGCACTGCACGGCGCCGGAAGGCCCATGCGGCCTAGCGCCGGCCTTCTCACCGCAAGAGATCACTCCTGAGTGAAGGGAACAAGAACATGACATCGCTGAACAACGCGACCGTCCTCGTCACGGGCGCCAACGGCGGGCTCGGTACCGCACTCGTCCAGGCCGCCCTCGAGCGAGGCGCCGCCCGTGTCTACGCCGCCGCGCGAAACCCGAAGGACTGGGACGACACGCGCGTCGTGCCGCTGCGCCTTGACCTGACCGACCCCGCCTCGATCGACCGGGCCGCGGGCGAGGCCGGCGACACCACCGTCCTGGTGAACAACGCGGCCATCTTCCCCCGAGGCGACCTGTTGAGCGCCCCGATCGAGGAGATCACGGCGACCATCGCGACGAACCTGGTCGGACCGATCCGCCTCACCCGTGCCCTCGCACCCGCCCTCCGGTCGGCCAAGGGCGCGCTGGTCAACGTGGGTTCCGTGCTCAGCTGGTTCGCGATCGGCAAGGCCCACAGCGTCTCCAAGGCCGGCCTGTGGATGGCGACGAACGCCATCCGGCTCGAACTGGCACCGGACGGAGTGCAGGTGCTCGGCGTCTACTTCGGCCCGACCGACACACCGATGCAAGCGGACAACCCCTCGCCCGACAAGCACAAGCCGTCCGACGTCGTCGCGTCGATATTCGACGCGCTGGAGGCGGACGAGCACGAGGTGCTCGTCGACGACATGACCAAGGGCGTGCACGCCGCGCTCTCCCAGCCCGTCACCGCCCTGTACCCGGCTCTCGCATCGCGATAGCTCGGCGGCAGCCCGGTGTGGTCGGTCATGCCCTCATGGCGATCACACCGGGCACGCCCCGCCGGGGTTCGTACTGCGCTGCCAACCCGACAACACCACCCCGGGCCGGCAGCTCATCTTCCTGAACATCGACTCAGTGTCCGTGTCCTAAAGGAACACACCATGAACATCCTGGAAGCCCTCATCCGCCGGAACCGAGCGTTCGCCGAGACGCGATTCGACCCGCGGCTGCGTATGCGGCCGAGCCTGAACACCACCGTCATCACCTGCCTCGACCCCCGGGTGGATCCAGCCGTCGTACTCGGCGCCCAGCAGGGCGAGATCGCCGTGCTGCGCAACCCCGGCGGACGGGTCACCCCGCGGACGATCGAGCAACTGCTCATACTTCAGGAGGTGGCGCGGGCCAACCAGCCCGACATCACGTCCGAGAGGCACATCGTCGTACTCCAGCACACCCAGTGCGGCATCGCGCTCATCCAGAACCGGGCCGACATGCTGACCTCCTACTTCGAGGTGGCCGAGGAGAACCTGCCCGCCGTCGCCGTCGGCGACCCGCGGGCCGCCGTCGCCCGCGACGTCGCCGCGCTGCGCGCCGAACCCTGCCTCGACGACATCCAGGTCTCCGGACTCGTCTACGACGTCCTCACCGGCCTTGTCGACACCGTCGTCCCACCACGAGAACCCTGAAACCGTCCGGCACATCATTCGATCAGGAGAGAGCCATCGTTTATGTGCGCGTGCACGTCCTCAAGGACTACCTGAGCGCCGAACAGAAGAAGGAGTTGGGGGACAAGCTGATCGCCGCGATCGCCGAGGCGGCCGCCTGCTCGACGCCGGAGTGACGGTTGCGTTGGCCGCCGACTGCAATCCCGGTTCCAGCTATACGACCAACATCCTGTTCTGCATCGCCCTGGCCGTGCGCGACATGTCCATGACGCCGGGTGAGGCGGTGTGGGCGACCACCATGGGTGGAGCCCGGGCGTTGCGCCGTCCCGACGTGGGGCATCTCGCGCCTGGTGCGCGCGCCGACATCGTGCTGCTGGACGCGCCGTCGTATGTGCACCTGTCCTACCGCCCTGGCGTGCCGCTCGTCGCCCAGGCCTGGAAGAACGGTGCGCGCGCCACTTCCTCGAAGCGCCACCAACAGGTCGTCTCTTAGCCAGTGCTCGATCGGGTCGCTAATTCGAGGACGAGGTCCGTCAACCGAGGTGAGGCCGGACGACGTGCCGGAGCGGTCATCGAACGGCTACGGACGGCAGGAGATGCCCTTCGAGGTGGGTCGAGGCATATCAGATGATCACTACGGCCCCTGTGGCATCTCACATCACAACAAGGACGGGCTGGACGGAATAGCTGATCCGCGTTTTCCTTGGATGATCGACATCGGAGGGAAACGGATGACACGGAAGACAACCATGACCAGGTACGCCGCTGGCCCCCCTGCCGTCGGCGTTCAGCCGGGCAGCAGGCGCACGTTGTGGTTGGTGATCGGCATTGTGCTGGCCTTCGTCCTGGGCGTGCCCGTTGGTCTGGGCATCGCTAACGCAGGGACGAGTGAGTCAGATCGAGCGGTGGCGGAGATGCAGCGGGACGAGGCCCGCCGTGAGGTCACGCAGATCACCGAACTGACCGCCATGGCACGCAAGACGAAGGAGACGGTGACTCCCGTCGTCGAAGGCTTGGCCAAGGTAGCGCCCGAAAACGGGCCCGCCGCCGTAACAGCTACTGCCGCTCAGCTGTCCGAATGGAAGAAGATCATGGAGCAGGAGCGGCAGCGCTATGAGGAGACCGTCTCGGGATCCACAGCAGTCAACGTCGCGCGCAATGCCCTGCGTAACGCGGTCAACCTGCTGAACACGGCCGTGGACACCTACATCGTGGCGGCCGGCGTGCCGGCGGATCGCCGACCGGCAGTCATCGATCTTTCGGCGCGGCAGACAGCGCTCGCGGTTTCTTCATGGTCGGTCGGCGCTGTGCAACTCGACCAACTCAATACAGATGCCGGTAACGGTCACCAGCACGTCTATCTGACCGACTCCGAGAGCACCATGATGGACGACGGCGTTCCGGAAGGCTCACAAGGCTGAACGGAGAGCCCTACACCTGTGCTCCTCCGTGCACTGACTGACCTCGTTTTCGCCTTTCGGGGAAAGCCGGAGAACCCGAGGACGGCCACGCGAAGAGCCGCGCGGGGGAGGGCGCAAAGGGGAGCACAAAGGTGGGTCCCGGCTATGTCCGCATGCGGCGTGGGGCGCGTGCGCCACCAGCGCGTTCGCCAGATGCTCGAGATGTCGAGCGCCACGAGACCGCCGGAGCATGTGCGAAGCCCTATGACCTCCACCGACGATCAGCAGGCGGCCTCGGGCCGGAAGACCAGGTGAGCTTTGTTGCTCACGGTGATCCTTGCCGTGTGCGCGGCGGCCTGCAACGCCCTCTCCTCCGTACTACAGCGCCGCGCGGCACGGACCGCCCCACAGAGCGAGGCGTTCAAGCTGTCGTTGCTTTGGGACATGATGCGCAGACCGGTCTGGCTGGGCGGCATCGGCGCCATGATCGGTGGCTTCCTCTTCCAGGCGAGCGCGCTGAACTTCGGCATGCTCTCCCTGGTACAGCCGCTCCTCATCATGGAGTTGCCGTTCACCATGCTCATCATCTGGCTCATGTTCGGGATCAAACTGAACCGTCAGCTGTGGCTGGCCATCATCTCCGTGACCCTCGGGCTGGCGCTACTGCTCGCCTCCGCCAGCCCCGGGGGAGGGCACCAGGCCCCGACCGCCCAGGACTGGGTGATCACCGCGATCGTCTGCGGGGGCATCGCTGCGTTCCTTATCGGGATGGCCAAGATCAAGAGTGGCTCGCGCCGTGCGGCGCTGCTCGGCATCGCGTCCGGTCTGGGGTTCGCCGTCACCGCCGCGCTGATGAAGGAGAGCACCCGTCTCTTCGCCACAGAAAAGGCCGCTGTACTGACCACCTGGCCGGTCTATGCCATGGTCGCCGCAGGCATATTCAGCGTTTTCGTGCTGCAAACCGCCCTGCAGAGCGGCAACCTCGTCGTCGTCCAGCCGACGCTCAACGTCACCGACCCCGTGACGAGCATCGGCCTCGGAGTCGCGCTCTTCGGCGAGAGCATTCGCCTGGGCGCCTGGGTCGTGCTCGAACTCCTCGGCGTGGGCCTGATCTTCTATGGCAGCGTCAAGCTTGCCCAGTCCCCGCACATCCGCGGACAAGACCTCATGGCCCCGAAGGAAGAGTGAGGAACGACTTGGCGGGCGCAGCGTCTAACAGTGCCCGCCCACTGGCGGCCCGCCGATCGCGTTTTCCGACCACGGCGAGCCGGTCGACAGCGGCCAGCAGTCCGGCCATAACGCTCGCCTCACCGGGGGCGCTACAAGGTGCCGAGTGCGAGCTCGAACGGAGGAGCCGTCATGGAACTCGCGACCACGATTGAGACGGTGGGCACGGCGGTGGACGTTGCCGGAGTGGCCGTCATCGTGTGCGGTGCCTTGATTGCTACGGGTGTGTTCATACGTCGGCTACTCCACCGCGGCAAGGAGTTCTCGGACGTGTACCAGCTGTACCGCCAGAGCCTGGGCCGGGCCATCCTGCTCGGGCTGGAGTTTCTGGTCGCCGGTGACATCATCCGTACGGTTGCGGTCTCGCCAACGTTCGCCGGCGTGGGGGTGCTCGCGGTGATCGTGCTGGTGCGGACGTTCCTTAGTTTCTCCCTCGAGGTCGAGTTGGGGGGCCACTGGCCGTGGCGGCGACCCGCGCGCGCACACCCACCGCGAACGGCGGGCTGACCGGGGAGGCTCAGTCGTCGACCGGGAGTTGGCAGGGCACACCCAGGGCACACGACCATGACAAACCGTGGAGATCAGCGAAAGACAGCGCAAGGCGGGTCCGTCAGCCCACCTGTTGTCGCAGGAGCAGACGGGTCACAAAGAGTGCTTGGGAGTAAGAAGTCGCAGGTTTGAATTCTGTCGCTCGACCAGCTCAAAGGCCATTTCGGATACCGTCGGCGCGTTAGAACCGGAACCGCACGATGCGGGTGGACCGTTTCATGCCCGGCAACAGGTTCATGAGGCGGTACATGCGGCGTACGTTCGCCGGTGCCTTGGCCATCAGCATTGGTGAGTCGTACATCGGTGCCTCGTCGACGTATTTGAGCCGCGGGTGCCAATCGGCCAGCACGGCCGGGTCGTTGAAGCCGCAGTGGAACTGGGCGTCGTATTTGCGCAGAAAGGGGTCCCATTTCGAGGTGCGCCACGCCCAGACCGACACGGTGTCGCACTGTATTTGGCCGGTGGGGAAGGCATCGACGACGCCGGTCAGCAGCCGCCGGACGTCAGTCTCGGTCAGGTAGGGCGCCAGTCCCTCGGCGATCATCAACACCGGTCGGCCGCGGGGGATACGTTCCAGCCAGGTCAGGTCGGTGACGCTGGAGTCGATCAGGGTGTAGTGCTCGCGCGGCGGCAGGAATTGTTGCCGCAGTTCGATGACGGAGGGGTAGTCCAGGTCGTACCAGTCAACGGTGGCGGGCGGGTCGATCCGGTACACCCGGGCGTCGAGGCCGCAGCCCAGGTGCAGCACCACCGCGTCGGGGTGATCGGCGAGGAAGCTTCGGGCCCAGTCGTCGTGGGCCTTGGCGCGCACCACGGCGGCGAGGCCGATCTGGCTGGTGCCGAATCTGCCGTTGTCGTAGTCGGGGTCGAGGCGGCGCATCGCCTGCTCGGCGTATTCGTCGCCGAGGATCGGGTCCGGCAGTCGGTTGTCCAGTGCTTTTGCCTTGAGGACGGGGCTGAGGGTCTTCTGTACTCCGACGAGTTCAGTGTCCTTCACTACAGAGACACTACTCTTATTTCACGAATTTTGTGAAGTTCGTGATTTCCGGTAAAACTGTTGAGGCCGCGACGAGGAAGGGGGCTTCGGTGACGCGAGCGAACGAGGGCGCCATTGCCGATTTCCGGGAACGGTTCGCGCAGATCATGGTCGAATCCGGCATGCCCCGGATGGCCTCGCGCGTGTACGCCGCGCTGCTGGTCACCGACTCCGGCAAGCTGTCGGCCGCCGAGCTCGCCGAGCGACTGGGCGTCGGCGCGTCGGCGATCTCGGGGGCGGTCAAATACCTGGTGCAGGTGCGGCTGGTCGAACGCGGCCGCGAACCCGGTACCCGGCACGACTTCTGCCGGATCCACGAGCACACCTGGAGCCACTTCGTCAGCCAGTCCGACCCGATGCTGGTCCGGATACAGGCCGGCGCCGACGAGGGCATCGCGGTCTTGGATCTCGATTCCCCCGCCGGGCGGCGGCTGGACGAGACCCGCCGGTTCTTCGCGTTCATGCGCGAGGAGATCAAGCGGTCGATGGAGAAGTGGCGGCGGCTCCAGGCGGCCGAACGCGAGGCCGGCTAGCTACTGATCAGAACTGTGAAAGTTGGGTTCGAGCCCTGTCGCGGGAGCTTGGTAGAGCTGAAGAACACACAGCTCGGGCCATCGCCGACGCGCTGGGTGAGTCCCCGTGTTACCTGCGGAACACCGAGCACGATGAGGCATTGGCCTGGCTACACGGGCTGTGGACGGCCTGGCGGGAATACACCGATCCAGCAGCAGGCGGGTGGAACGGGCCAGGTCTCTGGCACCGTGACTTCCTCACCCCACGCTCGCTGTTCTGCGCGACCCCGACGGCCCTCTCAGCGGTTGCATGACGGACCCGAATAAGCCAAATCATCGCCTGTCGAGGCCCACACCCATTGGTGCTACAACGAATCCATAATCACCTCGTACCCCGGATTGGAGGCGTTCGTCTGCCAGGTCACCGATGTGATGCGGTCGTCGGTGTAGGACACCTGCTCCTTGAGGGTGCGTCCGATGCCCTGGACGACGTTGCCCTCGATCTGGTTGCGGAGTCCGTCGGGATTGATGATGAGGCCGCAGTCGTGCGCGACGACCACCCGGGTGACGGTCACCTTGCCGGTGACGGAGTCGACCTCCACCTCGACGTAGGTGGCGGCATACGCGTTGACGACTTCGTACTGCTGGAACGCGACGCCGGCGCCCGTGCCGTCTCCACCGGCCGGCCGTCGGCGCCACACGTCACGCAGCGCCTCGCAGACCGCGACCGCCCGCGGGTCGGTCAGCGAGGCGATCCGCAGTTCCAGGGGGTCGTGGCCGCCGGCGTGGGCGAGTTCGTCGAAGAACGACTCGTTGGCGAAGCTGTTCGAGAAGCCACCGAGTGACCGGAGGGCGGTCGTGCGCGGGATCCGGTACGTCAGCGGGCTCGCAGGTACGGCGGACGCCGGACCGGTCGTCTCGAAACTCTTGAGGAGGCGGGCCTGGACCCGCTGCGGGAAGTCGTACGTCACGGGCGCGTTGCGTCCCGACGTGTCCACCGAGGTGCTCGGCAGTGGAGCCGGCGGAAAGCCCATGAGCGCACCCGCCAGCAGCGTGCCCGGAACACCGGCGACCGGCCTGCTGTTCGCGGTCGCCGCGTAGTTCAGATGCGACCAGGCGATGATGCCGTCGGAGCCCAGAGCACCCCGCATGGCGTGTGCCTGAGCTCCGCCGAGCGGCTCCCAGCCGTGTTCGTCCTGCCGGGTCCACTGCACGCGCACCGGCTTGCCGACGGCCTGGGAGAGCACAGCGGCATCGGCGGCACAGTCGTCGGCACCGTTGTGCCCGTAGCACCCGGTCGCTTCCACGTAGATCACCCGGACGGCGGAACGGGGGAGTCCGAGCAGCGGAGCGATCGCCCCGGCGAGGGCGTTGACGTCCTGGGTGCCCGACCAGATGGTCGCCTGGATGCCCGTTTCCGGGTCCGGTGCTTGACGGACGTCGGCGACCGCGCTGGACGCGCCCATCCCGGCGTGCATGTGGAAGGGGGAGAAGTACTGCGAGCTCAGCACCTTGTCGGCGCCGGCGAGGATCGGGTCGACGTTCTCATCGATCTCGACCATCGAGGTGTAGTGATTGGCCGGGTCGCGGACCGCCGTAGGAAGGTCGACCTGAGCGATCATCTTGGGCCCGTTGGTCCAGCTGACCGTTATGCCGGTCCTGGAGGAGGCCGCGGCGGATGCGGCCCACCCCGACGTGGCCACCACGCCGATGAACCGGTCGCGTTGCACGACGTCGACGAAGCCCGCGATCGCCTTGGCCCGGTCGAGATTGTCGATGACGGGTTGCGTGGCGTTGCGTCCTGTGGGCCGCACCACCCGCCCGTGCAGCATCGCCGGCACCTTCACGTCGTGCAGGAACCGGAAGGTCGCGTTCGCCTTGGCCGGGAGATCGACCGCATGACGAACGAGTTCCTCGTCGCCCTGGTGGGCATCGGCGGCACTCTCACTGCCACGATCGAGGCCACCGCGACGATCGACGACTGAGCATAGCCGCCCGGCCGCCATGGCCCCCGGCACGTCAGGAAGGGCCGATCCTGACGATCGGATCGGGCCCCCTTGCGGCGGGAGGCATTCGTCGATACCTCTCCTTGGGAAGCCTCGAGTCGCACTACTTCAAGACCGGTCCCCGGGGGAGACATCATGCGTGTGAGCAACATTCCCAGGTCTGCCACGGACAGGTCCCCGCTTCGCCGGGTCAGGGCCTTGTCCTGCGCCCTCGTTCTGATCGGCGGGCTGCCGGCGTCGGGCTGTTCCACAGCCCGCGATACCACGCGGCCAGTCTCCTCACCTGGATCCCCGACGCCACCCCTTGCCCCGGCTTCGTCGCCGGCGACACCGGTCCCATCCTCGTTCGGCACGACCACGCCGCCGACCCGGCCAGTGCGGCTGACCGGGAAGATGACCCGGCCGGGGACGCGACTGCGGTTCGGGCAGAAGGCGATCGTGCCCGTCCGTCAGTACGACCGCTCGAGGAAGACCTACTCCGAAGGCGTGCTGGGCATCATCGTGCACCCGATCCGGCGTGCCCCGGCCACCACCATCGGGGGCGACTTCGACGCCGACAGCCGGGCGTTGCTCAAGACTCGCACGGCGTACTACTCCAATGTCGTCATCACCAACGAAAGCGGCAACGCCCTGTCGTTGTACCCGCTCCGGTTCAGTCCCGTGTTCCGCGACGGAGGCCCGTCCGACGTCATCCTCATGGGGTTCGTCGGAGACCTGCCCAACTGTCCGGAGACCCCCCAGCCGGAGTCGTTCGATCACAGGGGCGATCGATGGGTCACCTGCGTGTTCAACGTGTCGACCCCGTCGCGGCCGATCACAGGGCTCCAGTACATGGACCCGCCGTACGGCAGCGAGGGCCATTACCCCGGAGATCCGTCGCCGGACTTCAACAAGTACTACGACCTCGGGACAATCAGCTGGTCATAGGCCGTCTCCATTGGACCGAGGGGTGTCCGGCCCATCCCGCGGCTGCGGAAGAGTGCGATTGCGTGCTCAACTCGTTCTTTGACACCCGACGCGTGGAGCGCCTGATGGACAAGCTGGCTGCCGGCCGCGTGCAGCATCGGTCGGCACCGTGGTGCGGGTGTCGCCGAGCCTGGGCCGGGTCCCGGTGCAGGTGTGCGGGCCGTGCCGGGAGGCGCACCATACGCAGGCCCGGCACTGATGGGCGCCGCGACGGCGGGCGACGTCGTGGCGGGGACGATCATCGCGGCCATGGTGGCACTGGCGGGATCATCCACATGACGGTGTGGATGAGGCGCAGGGGCGCGGAGGACCGACGAGGACGGTAGCCCGCCGCCCGTCCGGATCAGTTCACGCAGAGGCAGAAGGGGTGCCCCGCCGGGTCGAGGAAGACCCGGAAGGAGGTGCCGGGCTGGTGCGGGTGTTTGGTTGCGCCGATATCGAGCACTGCCGCCTCGGCGGCATCGAGGTCGTCAACGATCACATCGAGGTGCATCTGCTGGGGCAGCTCTTGGGTTGGCCACACCGGCGGCGTATACCCATCCACCTGCTGGAAGGAGATGCACTGACCGTACTCCGCGCGGACCTCCGCCCAGTCGGAGGAGACGTCGACCTTCCAATCCAACATCGCGCCGTAGAACTTTGCGAGCGCACCAGGATCTGGACAGTCGATGACGATGCTGGGGAAGCGAGCGATGGCCATGCCGCCATGGTACGAGCGGTTGCGGACGATCCACTTCCGGATTGATCATGTCGATCATCAACCGAAGCGTGACATGAGGGATCGTGCCGGCCGTCTCGACGGCCGGAAAGGCCGCGCGGTCAACTCCCGGACATCGTCTCCAACGAGGAGAGCGTCCGCACAATGGTGGAAGCGATGCCGCGCGAGGCTGCTGCGGCGCGTACCCCTCGCCAACCCCCAGCGGGATGCCGTACATCTGTGCCACGAAGATCGCCCGGCCTGATCTCCTGAGTCCGTTTGCCGGGAACCGGTTAGTCATTCCGCGGTTCGAGCGTCTCGGCTGCGGTCTCCAGCGCGGACAGGTGTTCGTCGACCGAGCGCAGTCCCGCTTTCATGGTGTTGATGGCGATGTGAGTGGCGCCGGACTCCCGCCACCGGCGGGCCAGATCGTTCAGCTCCTCCGCGTTGCCTGTCCAGTTGACCCGGCCTTCCATGCCGAGCATGGAGGGGTCGCGTCCCGCCTGCGCGGCGGCCTCCTCGACCATCGTCTTGGCCTCATCCAGCTTCGGGCCTGGGGACATCTGCGGGAACCAGCCGTCGGCGAGTCGTCCAGCACGGCGGTACGCCGCGGGCGACTGTGCGCCGAACCAGATGGGGATTGGCCGCTGCGTCGGCAGGGGCGCCAGCCCCGCTCCGGTTACCCGGTCATAGGTGCCGTCGAAGGTGACCGATCGTTCGGTCCACAACTGGCGCAACAACTCGACCTGCTCCTCGATGCGCCTGCCCCGGGTGGTGAAGTCCTGGCCGAGGGCTTCGTACTCGACCTGGTTCCACCCCAGGCCCACGCCCAGCCGCAACCGGCCGGCACTGAGCAGGTCGACTTCCGCCGCCTGCTTGGCTACCAGGGCCGTCTGTCGCTGGGGCAGGATGATGATGGCGGTGACGAGTTCCAGCGAGGTCAGCGCTGCGAGGTAGCCGAACAGGACCATCGGTTCGTGGAACGTGGTCCGCACGTCGTAGACACCTTGCCAGCCCTCGTGGACCGCCGGGTCGGCGCCGACGACGTGGTCATAGGCCATCACGTGCCGGAAACCGAGCTCCTCGACCCCTTGCCCGTAGGCGCGCACCGCGCCTACGTCCGCGCCGATCTCAGTCTGGGGAAAGACGACACCGATCCGCATTCATGGCTCCCGTCAACTATCAGGCGAACTCGCCGACCATCATTCCGTGCACAGCGCCGCTCAACCGCGTGCGACGCCCTGGCAGCCGGTTCGAGCAGAAAGATCCACATCTGAAACAGCGCGGGCCGATACTCGCTTTCTGCGCGGCACTGTTCGGGCGTCCGCAGGCGATCTTCCTGATGGTGACGTAGACGTAAGGCCAGGTAGCAGCGGACGACGGTGCAATACTGCCGCGATCAGAGCGACGATAAACACGACGGCTGCCAACCGGATGTGGGTCGCATCGCACGGCAAGAGCCGGATGACAGGAACATTCCGCTGGCCGATCGACGGGCGGAGCAGGAGACCGACCACGACGAGCCCGACTTCGCCGAAGAGTTCACACAGCGGACGCCCGTGGCCGGCGCCTGAAGGAAGAGCCTCCCCCGGTTACATTCCACAAACGACCATTACGTACAGTTATGTTCGGCTTGTGCTTGACCGGCTCATCGTCCCAAGGGGGCCGTGTCTCCGAAGTTTGCCTAGTACTTCGCCATATGCGCCTTCACGCGCGACATCTCCTGCTTGGCGATGTCGACTCCGCCGCGGGCGCTCTCAACGATCCCGCCGGCCGACAGACCGGCGCTTGGCAAACGGCGGCCACCACGACGGCAACGCGGCCAGGCCGCTTTGCCGAGGATCGCCCAAAGCGCCGAATCGGGAGTGTTTGAGGCGCGCCGCTGAGGTGAGTTCACCCTGTACGCCTGACGAGCGGCCCACAGCGATATCCGGGTCGCATCGAATCGGAGGGACCGATGCGTCGTGAACTCGTCAAGGGCATGGTGGCTGGAGCGACCGGCACCGTAGCCCTCAACATCGTGACCTACCTCGACCAGGCCGTCCGGGGCCGGCCCTCGAGCACTGTCCCCGAGCAGACCGCTGGCGAGCTGGCCGAACGGGTCGGGCTTGATCTCGGTGAGATGGCCGGAAACCGCAAGCAGGGGCTGGGGCCCCTCCTGGGGGTCGGCATCGGGCTCGGGTTGGGCGCAGCATATGGCCTGTCGCGGGTGACCCTGCGAAACGTCCCCCTTCCTGCCGCCGCCGCGGCGCTCGGACTGCTGGCCATGGCCGCCAGCGACGTACCCGCGGCCGTGCTCAGGCTGACCGATCCGCGCGAATGGAGCCCCGCGAGCTGGGTGAGCGACGTTCTTCCCCACCTGGGGTACGGCACGGTCACCGCCGTCGTCTACGACTCCATCGCCTGACCGTCAGGTCCCGGATCCGGGCCGTATGAGGGAGGACCACCATGGAGGAGCCGACATGCTGCAGATCGGTTACACGATGTTGTGCGAGCAGACCCCGGCGCGACAGCTCGTCCGCGACGTGGTCGCCGCGCAGGAGGCAGGGTTCGCCTACGCCGTGATATCCGACCACTACTTCCCCTGGCTGGAGGAGATGGGGCACTCGCCGTACGCGTGATCGGTGCTGGGCGCGGCCGCCCAAGCGACCGGGGACCTGCCGCTCATGACGTACGTGACGTACGTGACGTGCCCGATCATGCGTTACCACCCGGCGGTGGTCGCCCAGAAAGCCGCAACCATGGGCGTGCTCACGCAGGGGCGGTTCACCCTGGGACTCGGCTCGGGGGAGAACCTCAACGAGCACGTCGTCGGCAAGGGCTAGCCGTCCGCCAGCATCCGCCACGAGATGTTCGCCGAGGCACTCGGGATCATCGGAGATCTCCTTGACGGCGGCCAGGTCACCCGCTTCTTCAGTACCTCGGCTTCAGTACCACGGCCAGGTGGGCTTCGGCTGCATAGAACGTACGCTGCAGATCGACCACCTCCGGGCGGGAACTGGAGGTCATGCTCAGCCACCGGTTGTCCCCGGGTATTGCTGCGTGGATACCGCCGGGGGAGCCTACAGCCGCCGGTGCGTAGCGCTCCCGGAGGCAGGAATAGCCCGCCGGGCCCCACGAACGGCTGATCAGGCCGTTCTGCGTGCCGCCGAAGCGGAGCGCCCCATGGCCGGGAGTAGTGCTCGGCTCTCGGAGGGGAAAGGAGCATCAAGGCACACTGATCTGACGGGGGTAGGTCGATGCCATATTCAGAACCGTTCCAGGGGTTCCGTCTTGCCTTCGACCGTCACGGCTCAGGGCAGAGCGTGGTTCTACTGCACGGCTGGCCAGGAGACAGAACCGACTACGACGAGCTCGTCCCCCTGCTGGCGGATGAGGCCGAGGTCATCGTTCCGGACCTGCGCGGTTTCGGGGAATCCGACAAGCATCTCGCCGACGCCGAGGAGTTCTACTCCGGTACGGCGCAGGCTTCGGCCGTCATCGCTCTAATGGAACAACTCGGAATCTCCGGCGCCGTTGTGGCTGGTTACGACATTGGCAGCTTCATCGCGCAATGCGCCGCGCGAATGCGTCCCGACCTGGTGCGCGCCCTGGTGGTGTCACCCCCGCTGCCCGGCGCGGGCCGCCGCGTTCTCGACCTGGAAGCGGTCAAGGAGTTCTGGTACACCTCATTCCACCAACTTCAACTCGCGGATGACCTGGTCGACGGCGACCCCGCCGCGGTCCGCGCCTACCTACAGCACTTCTGGAACCACTGGTCGGGACCGGGGTACGTGATAGCCAAGTCACGGCTCGATCACCTGACTCGGATGTACTCCCCACCGGGCTCGTTCACGGCATCGATCATGTGGTACCGGTCCTCGGGCAATCCGTTGATCGCATATGCGCATGAGCAGACACCAGCCGCCGATGACAGGTTGTCGACCCCGACCAGAGTGCTCTGGCAGGAAAACGATCCCATCTTCCCTCTCGCCTGGGGGGACAGGCTCGGCGACTTCTTCACCGCTCACCGCTTCGACCGGCTCGCCGGCGTCGGCCACTTCACCCCGCTGGAGGCGACCGACACGTTCGCCGTCGCGATCAGAGACTTCCTCACCCATTGAGGACGGGCATCCGCCACAAGTCCCGAAGCTGCTCTCCATAGTCGGCCGCGCGGCCGAACGCCAGCGAATCGCTTTCCTTCAGGTACGGGTGTCGACGCCGATCATGGCCTCGAGTTCGCGTTCGGGTACCGGAAAGTAATCCCTACCGTCGTGGCGCACGGCCAGGCCAGGAGCCCGCCGCTACTAGGACCTGTACGGAGTTCGGATTGAAGACTTCTCATCCACAAGATGGCTCCGCGTAAATGAAGACCGCCCAGGTAGCTTCTGGGCGTCTTGTCGAAGCGGAAGGCCAACCCGCGCCACTCTTTGATCCGATTGATGCAGCGTTCCGCCGTGTTGCGCTCCTTGTAGAGATCGGGATCGTGACTGACCGGGCGGCCACCATGGGAGCTGCGCTTCTTGTGGTGGGCCGCCTGGTCGGCCTTCTCCGGAATGACCGGCTTGATACCGCGCCGGCGCAGGTAGGCACGGACGTGGTGGAGTCCACGGTGGCCAGGTCGAGGTCGACCTGCCCCCGGGCCGCGGCCTCGGCGATCATTGCCTGCATCAGCTGCTCGAAAACTCCCGCCATCGCCCATGACCGGAACCGGTCAAGACCGTGGACCAGGGCCCGTACTCGGCGGGCAGATCCCGCCACGGACTGCTGGTGCGAAACCGCCACATCACGGCGTTGAACTGCTGCCATAGGTCGGGGATCGGGCCTCGCTCACCCAGCGGCAGATGAGGCTCGATCAACGACCATTCCTCGTCGGTGAGGTCTTAGCCATGGCGCTGGCCTACCAGGGTCGCAGACCCAAGCGCAGGCGAATCGCTCTGATCTCAACTCCGTACAAGCCCTAGGCCGGACCACGGCGGCGGATGGCGGTGTCCTGCGCTAACGTCCGCCGTCATGACGATCGTTTCGCTCGAGGCATTACGAGCCGAGCTGCGGGATCTGGCGGAGCCCGGGGTCCGCGCACAGCAGTTGCGGGTGCTTAGCCCCGCGGGCGACGACGAACTGCTGGGCGTCCGGGTGCCGGTGCTGCGCAGGCTGGCCCGTGCGTACCGCAACATGGTGCTTAAGGATGTGGATGTGCTGCTACACAGCCGCGTCCACGAGGAGCGGTTCGCTGGGCTCCTCATCCTGGCCGAGCAGGTGCGGACGGCGCGTGGTGCGGATCGCAAGGCTCTGGTCGACTTCTACCTGGCGCGTACCGACTGCGTGGACAACTGGGACCTAGTGGACGGTTCCGCGCACGTCGTGCTCGGGCCGTGGCTTTTGGATGGGCCTTTGGACGTCCTGGATGTTCTGAACGAACTGGCCGCGTCGTCGTGGCTATGGGACCGCAGGATCGCGGTGCTGGCCACGTTGGCGCTGATTCGCGAGGGGCGCTTCGAGCCAACGTTCCACCTGGTCCACACGTTGTGTCAGGATCAGGAACCGCTGATCCACAAGGCGCTCGGCTGGATGCTGCGAGAGATCGGCCGCCGGGACGAGCCGCTGATGGTGGCGTTCCTCGCGAGGCATCTCGCCGAGCTGCCGCGCATCACAGTCCGCTATGCGACGGAGCGGCTCTCGCCGGGCGAGCGGGCGCGATTCGTGAGGGCACGGTAGGGGTGGGGGTGCCTATATACCTCGCGGAGACCGTATACGTTATGAGGGTATTCAGTTCGACTTCCCGTAAGCTACTCAGGAGTAGACGGTTCGGCGATTCTGCCGCTGGGCGGAGCTCCGCCGCTGCCCGCTAACGGGTTGCTACTCGCGGACTCCTGCTCCTGTGTGAGCACCGCCCCAGACCCGGTCCGTGCAGGCTTGAGCTCCCATCCGGCCGGCCAGTTGTGCGGCGCCCGGGGATCGATCACTTTGGCGCCTTCCAGCTTTACCTTCGTCGGATCACGCACGTCGTTGAACGTGGCTTTTCCGGAGAAGGTCGCCCCATCGAAGAGGACAGCGGAGCCCCAGTGATCCTCTCTGTCCGGAAAGCGCGGTAGCGGCGGCGCGCCTCCCGCAACGCCATCCGGCGAGCCCTCGCCTGGTCGATCTCCGCCAGCGGGGTGTATGGCGTGCGCAGGTACGCGCAGATGACGTTCACGACGGTCTGTCGTAGGCTCACGTTGTCTTGCGCCAGGCGCTCCAGCGAGTACAAGCCAGCCAATCGGACTGCGGCTTGCGAGTGACCAAGCTGTTCGGCGGCCTTGGTGTACAGATCCGTGATTCGCCGCTCGAGCGCGTCCTGTCTGGTGTGTTCGGCGACGCGCTCGGCGTGCGCGGCGTCCCGCTCAGCATCCCGTTCGGCGAACGCCGCATCGCGCTCTGCCTGCAGGGCCGTCAGCACCATCGTGAGTTCCTGATGGCGTTGCCGCCGAAATGCGAGTGCCAGGGTGAACGCGGCACCCACCGCGGTACCGGCGGTCAGCGCGGTACTGACGGCCTCGCTGATCGCGGTCGAGACCTGGATGCTTGCGGGACCAAGTGGGGTCGGAGCAGGGCTGGCGTTGCTGGAGTTCCCGGTGGGGATGGCCGGCGCGGGCAGGCCGTGTAACAGCAGCCAGGCAGTCAGGCGTGGCGGCCACCGCCAGCACGGCCAAGCTGATCCACCAGCTCGCGGACGTGGCTCGCGAAGCTGGGACAGGCGCTGTTCCAACGACTCGACTCGTGACGGTAGGGCCGCTTGCACTGGCACATCGCCGGCCTCGATCAGGCGCCGGCGTGACCATCTCACCCCTCGTATACGCGCCATACCAACCGACCTCGCTGTGCTTCGCCGTACGGATGCTCCGATCGTTATGCCGCAGCGGTACGCCCCGCTAGAACTAAGCGGTCATGTCCTCCCATATGAGGCGGTACTTACCAAGGCCGATCTGGTTGTCATATGGCATTCGTAATCGCGAGCGGCATCCGTCGTGGCACGGCACCGGTCCCTAGGCCCACGCTTTCGGCGCGCTGGTATGTGCTATTCCCTCGACGAGGTCCCCTCCGGTGCAGGCATTGCCCCTGAGGGAACCGCGACGGCACAGCTCATCAGGGAAGCGAAATATCGCCCATATCCGGACGTATTAGATCCGACATAAAGTCCATTTCGCATCAATTACGCTCACTGTAGGTCAGCGTAGTCAATAAAGAGATAAGCGAACAACAAAAGCCATCGACTATCGTTTATCGGCCGCTCGGCACGGAAAATAAGGCAATGCGCTTATGGCGCACTAAGCATGGCCATAGGTGCGTTTCCCTAATTCCAGGGGAAAGTTAGCGCAAAGGTAAAGTTGTCAAAAGGGGAAATAGCATGCCTAACTTCAAGAGCCTCGTCGGGGTTCTCGCCATCAGCACCGCGCTGACCGGCGGAGCCGTCGCTCTCGGCACCGCTGTCACCGCCGGCACCGCGAACGCCACCACCGTCATGGGCGGCTGCGGCGGCGGCTGCGGCGGCGGTTGGGGCCGCGGCCAGCGGAACAGCAACCACAACCGGAACCACCTCCGCCAGTGGCAGCACGAGCGCCAGCACGAGTTCCAGCGTCAGCACCTGCTGCGTGACTTCACCCTGGTCGTGACGCCGTTCCAGAAGCACGACAACGACGCCACCCCGTGGCAGAAGCAGGACGACGAGTCCGAGTCCAAGGCCGAGGCCGAGGACTAATACGGCCCCAGGCACGGGTGTTCCGGGTGCTCCCGGGCCCGTCACCGCCGGCTAATACGTCGCCGAATCGCGCGGACGTCCCGACCTGATGGTCGGAACGTGAGCGCCTAACGAAACCACGCCCGTGCTCGCTGGCGTCCTGGTGCCTTGGACACCATGACCGGCCGACGAGCACGGGCACCTGGCGAAGCTCACGATCAGGGGCCCGATATGGCCCCGGAAGATCACTCGCGAGAGTGAACCATCCCTTCAAGTTACTGACAAGTAGTGACCGCTTTGCCATACCTTGCCATAGAACTTCTTACTGTGTCTGGCGTGGAAAGCCTCTTAGGCGAGTTCCTCCGTGCCCGACGGCAGGCGACAACCGTCGAACGGGCGGGGCTACTGCGAGGTGCGGGCAGCCGCCGCACGCCAGGGTTGCGCCGCGGCGAGGTCGCAATGCTGGCAGGAGTCAGCGTCGACTACTACATGCGACTGGAGCAGGGAAGGGAACGCAGCCCCTCCGATGCTGTGCTAAACGCCTTGGCCGGGGTCTTCGGCCTTGACTACGAGGCCACAGAACACCTGTATGAGCTTGCCCGTTCTACGCGAGGAAGTTTCAGACGTACGCATGTGGCCGACCGCGTCTCCCCGTCCGTTCTACGCCTCGTGAACAACTGGGAGCATGCCCTGGCGTTTGTGGTAAACCGCCGGTTAGATGTGCTCGCGCAAAACGCCGCGGCCGCAGCCTTCCTTGAGGATTTGTCCTATAGTGACAACCTGCTTCGACTGAACTTCCTCAACCCGGCGTCACGAGAAGTCTTCCTCGACTGGGAACGCGAGGCACGGTTCATGGTCGCCCATATGCGCGCCGCAGTCGGTGCAGACCTCGACGACCCATCGGTTCTCGCCCTAGTGGAGGAGCTATCGCTCGCAAGCGAGGACTTTCGCCGAATATGGGAAAATTATGACATACGGATCAAAGCGCATGATATAGGGCGCTACCACCATCATCGCGTCGGCGATCTGACTCTCTGGCTTGCGACGTTCGCCATCGACGGTGCCCCCGGCCAGCGACTCTTTGTCGCACATGCCGAGCCCGGCACCCCATCCGACGACGCCCTGGCCAGGTTGTCTGCCAGCCGGCGCTGAGTAGGACCCAACTCAGCTAGCACACTCCCGTAACCTGATCATGAAACGAGCGGGCCCCCGCACCACCCGAGAGACCGCCCGCGTCTCCGGATCCAAGACCGCCCCCATCGGTGTCACCCTCACGGCGTGGCGAGGTGTAGCTGCATCAGGTCAGCAGCGCCATCCAGTTCGCCTGCCGTCGGTGCGCCGCACGGCGGACCAGCCGCTGGATCGCGGTCCTGTCCGTCGACTCGACGACGTTGTTGTGCAAGTGCTGCTATCTGGCGCTGCCCAATCCGGCACCGTCCGACCCCGCAGTAGCGGCCGCGCCGGTCTGACCCGACGCCCCCCATCAAGAAGGAACTCGAACGCGACATCACCGGTTGGGCCGAGAGCGGGAACGCCATTCACCGGCCCTGTTACTGGCCTCAAGACCGTCGAGGAGATCCTCTGTGGTCAGAGGGCGTAGTCGTACTGGTCAGGCCAGGGGAGGGGCGCGACCCCCAGCTCGCGGGCAGCCCGGTGCGGCCAGTGGGGGTCGCGCAGGAGCTCGCGGCCGAGCAGGACGGCGTCGGCCTGGCCTGAGGTGAGGATCTCCTCGGCCTGGTGCGGCTCGGTGATCTGGCCGACGGCGGCCACCGGCATGCCGGTCTCGGCGCGGACCCGGGCCGCGAACGGCACCTGGTAGCCGGGGCCGGTGAGGATCCTCGCGCCGGGCGCGTTTCCTCCGCTGGAGGTGTCGAGCAGGTCGACGCGGTGGGAGAACAGTTCCTTGGCCAGGCGCACGGTATCGTCCACGGTCCAGCCTTCGCGCTCGTCGTCGGGGTTCTCGGTGAGCCAGTCGGTGGCCGAGACGCGGAAGAACACCGGGAGTTCCTCGGGCCAGACGGCGCGTACGGCGTCGACGATTTCCAGTGCGAGACGGATGCGGTTCTCGAACGGGCCGCCGTAGGCGTCGGTGCGGTGGTTGCTGTGCGGAGAGAGGAACTCGCCGATCAGGTAACCGTGCCCGCCGTGCACCTCCACCACCCGGAAACCCGCTCGCAGGGCACGCTGCGCCGCCCGGACGAAGTCGTCCACGACGCGCTGGATCTCCTCCACCGTCAGCTCTCGCGGCACCGGGTGACCCTTGGCGAACGGGATCGGGCTCGGCGCGACAGGCCGCCAGCCGCCGTCGGCGACGGCGATCGGCTGGCCGCCGCGCCATGGCCGGTCCGTGGACGCCTTGCGCCCGGCGTGCGCGAGCTGAATGCCAGGTACCGTGCCGTGTCGGCTGAGGAACCGGGTGATACGGGTGAACGCATGCTCCTGGCGTCCGTTCCACAGCCCCAGGTCCCCGGGACTGATCCGGCCCTCCGGGGAGACCGATGTGGCTTCGGTGAAGATCAGCCCGGTTCCGCCCACCGCCCGAGCCGCCAGGTGGGAGAGGTGCCAGTCGTGCGGCACTCCCGCCTCCGGGCCGTCCGTCGCGGCCGAGTACTGGCACATCGGCGACATCCAGACACGGTTGGGGACTGTCAGGGAGCGCAGGGTGATGGGGTCGAACAGCATGGGTGCCCCTCGGTTCGTTCGACATCGTCTCCTAGTACGACAACCACCATACTACGACGACCATCGTACTACGGCGATCATCGTATTACGATGATTGCCGTAGTATCGAGGGCAGTGCGAGGTGAGGGAGTGCCGATGTCCGTCAGGGTCCTAGAGCATCCGAGCGTCGAGGAGATCCGGCTGGAGGCGGTACTGCACGCGCTCGCCGATCCCGCGCGCCTGGAGGTGGTGTGCTTTCTCGCCAGGACCGAGGGCGAGGCCGCGTGCTCGGAGATCGACCTCGCCGTCAGCAAGTCCACCGGGACGCATCACTACCGCGTCCTGCGCGAGGCCGGGGTCATCAACCAGGTCTATCAAGGCACCGCGAAGATGAACTCCCTGCGCAAGGCCGACCTCGACGCGCTGTTTCCATGCCTGCTCGACAGTGTCGTCTCCGCAGCCGCCAAACGGCCGCGGAGAGACCAGGGATCCACATCCGGTGCCGGGCGGCCTCGTACGCATCAGGGTGAGTGAGGCCGGCCGGGGCGGATCAGCACGCCCCCGCTTGGCCCTTTTGTGCCGGGAGTCGTACTCGGTGAAAATGTTACTGCTGGTGCCCCCGTCAACTGCGCCGCACCACTGCCGGGCCGTCGACCAGCACCCCTTACCTGCCGAAATGTACAAATGCGTTCCTTTGACTCCTGCGCAAGGCGTCTCATAACTTCGGGAGGTATGGGAAGAGGTGATATGGATTGCGAGGATCGGGAGATTGATTACCGGGCGGTGTTCAAGCTCCTCGTGCTCCCGGCACTGTTACTGACGCCGGACTTCGTCGTGGTGGCAGCCAGTGACTCCTTTCTGAAGGCGACCGGGCGGAGCCCGGCCGACGTGCTCGGCAGGCACCTCTTCACCGCCTTCCCCTGCAATCCGAACCTTCCCCACGATCCTGACGTGCAGGGGCCGTTGAGCCTGCGTGCATCGCTGGAACGGGTTATCGCCACCGGCGAACCGGACGACATGCCGTTGCAGAGATTCGACATCGAGACGAACTGCAGTTCGGGGATGTTCGTCGAGCGGTACTGGAGCACGATCAGCACGCCCATCCTGGGCCCCGACGGCGAAGTGGAACTGATCATCCACCGCACGGAGGAGGTCACTGACTTCCTTCAGCAGCTGAGGCGGTCGGGCAAGCGTGGCGTCATGGAGGCACGACCTGAGCTTGAGGCGATCAGGAAGGACGTCTACGTCCGTGCGCGCGAGGTCAAAGCGTGCAACGAGAACCTCAAACAGACCGCGTCGGCGTTACGAGAAGCCGCCGACCGGCAGCGGCGGTTCCTGTTGGACGCCTCACACGATCTGCGTAACCCGATCACCGGGCTGCTGATCGAGCTTGAGCTCGCACACTCAGAGCCTCACATCGACCTGCAATCAACCCTGCACAGGCTGCAATTGGACGCCGAGCGACTCAACGACATCGTGGCCGACCTGCTGGAACTCGCCCGCCTGGACACCGCACTGCCCGCCGCCACCGAACGGGTGGACCTCGCCCACCTGGTGACGGACGAACTGGAACGCCGCAGTCTGACCGTCGCCGTCGTTACCCGGCTGGATGAGCAGGTGGTGGTGCAGGCATCCCGGACCCGGCTCGCCCGCCTCCTGGGCAACCTGATCGACAACGCCGAACGGCACGCCTCTACGACGATCGAGATCATCGTCGCCGCCGATCCGCCGAACGCGGTCATAGAAGTCATCGACAACGGCGCCGGCATTGCTCCAGCTGACCGCGAAAGAGTCTTCGAACGCCACTGCCGTCTGGACGATGCCCGCCGCAGGGATCCCGGCGGCTCTGGGCTCGGGCTGGCCATCGCCCGTGAGATCGCCATCGCCTACGGCGGGCATCTGTATGTCGCCGACCACCCCACCGGTGCCCGCTTCGTTCTCCGGCTCCCCTTCGCGGCCTAGAGTCTGTCGCGACAAGACGGGCGGACTTCCCGCAAGCTACATAGGTAACGATCTTGAAAGGGCCCTGGACTCGTCGAGCAGGCCGGGCGGGACACCGCTTGATGGCCTTTCTGGTCCAGAGCGCGGCGATCGTCTCGCGGCGGTCGCGGTGCTGTTGACCCAGTCGAGTCCGGCCAGCCCTGGTCCGTCTTTGTACTTGCGCTCCCATCGGTCATCGCGGCGGACGGTGACAGTGCGGGTCACTGTCCACTGGTGCCGGCTCATCCAGACAGACGCGGCGATGCCGCCCGCCGCGTTCTGGACGAATGCCGGCGGTCATCGCAGCAGCGGAATGACCTCGGCGAACGTCCTCATGTGATCCTCCATGACGCTGATGTAGCTGATGCCGTACTCCTCGCGGTACCGCAGCAGGGTGTCGGCAATCTGCTGCGGCGAGCCGATCAGGACGCTGGGCAGTTCCGCCAGTGTCTCGGGCGGCACGCCCATGGCCGTGCTGAGCATCGACAGGTCGATGTCGGCCACCTTGGCGCCGACGCCGGCCACGAAGAGGTTCAGCTTGATGTCGGCGATCCGCTCGCCCGCCGCTTCCCGGACCCGCTGCACCCGGGAGGCCAGAGCCTCCTCCGGGGTGCCCGTGCCAAACCCGGCCACGATGGAGAAACTGATGATGTCGGCGGTACGGGCCGCCATCGACATCATGCGGTCGCCCGCACCGGCCAGCAAGATCGGCGGTCGCGGCGTGTCGGGCTGGGCAGCCAGCAGTTTCCGCAGTTCGGTGACCACCTCTTCGAGCCTGCGCAGCCGCGACCCCGGCGTGCCGAACGGCAGGCCCGCCGCCTCGAACTCCGCCGGCACGTAGCCGGCGCCCAGCCCCAGCTCCAGCCGGCCGTCAGTGAGCCGCCAGATGTCGGCCACATCCCGGGCGAGGTATGCGGGGTGCTGGATCCCGGCGTTGAGCACGTACGTTCCCAGCCCGATCCCGGGCACCTCGCCCGCCGCCACCAGCGACGGGAACGGCGCCGGCATGCCGAAATGGTCGCCCGCCTGCAGGACGTCGTACCCCAGATCCTTGACCTCCTGCACCCGGGCGATCCACTTCGAACGTGAGGATCCGGAACTGAGGAGAGCGGCTCCGAAGCGGAACGAAGGAGAGCTCATGACAACCTTTCGAGAAAGATGAAGGCACTACGTGGACACGCGTCCGACTGCCGGCTCCCTGCCAGGCCGCCCTTCGCCACAAGCCACGAACCGGCACCCGCCGCCGATGTGACGATGTCCCGGGCCACAGGCGATGGTTCGCCTGCCATGTACCGCCCTACCAGGCGAAATGCACTATTTGTGTGCGAATAGGTGAATTATCGGTACGGCGATAACGGTAGCACCGTTACTTCTCCGCCAGCCGGTCGAAGAGGCGGCAGCGATCGGTGTGAAGGGGGTTCGCCGCACCTTGCCCGTTCGTCCCGATGCTCCTATGGATGTCAAGCAGCCGGCTGGTGGCGCTCCTGGACTCGGCGGACGCGTTCATCGGGAGCCCTGGGATCTCAGGGCTCCCGCGTGAGCGACTGTGCGTGGCGTCAACGTGCGAACTTTTCGATGGCCGCTGGGGTGACGGGGGTGAAGAAGTTGACGAGGTTGCCGTCGGGGTCGCGGAACAGCAGCGACCGGTTGCCCCAGGGCATCGTGGTGGGCTCGTTGACGAAGTCGGTGACGAAGCCGGTCAGGTTCCGGTGAACGCGGTCCACGTCGTCGACGAGGAACTCGGTGATCACGCTGTGGTTGTCCGCCGGGCGGGCAGAGCCCGGGGCGAACAGCGGGACGGTGCGGGTGCCGGCGATCGCGAGGGTCGCGCCCGCGGTCTTGAGTTCGGCGAAGTCGTCGGTGGCCCACATCGCCTGCACCCCTGTGGCTCGCTCGTAGAACTCGACGAGGCGCGCGACGTTGCTGGTGATGATGCGGATCGAGACGAAGTCCATAGGGATCTCCTTGGCTGTACTGGAGGCGTGCACGTCGCAGGCTAGGAGAAATAGTGGACAGAATCGGTCCAGTATTCGCGTTAAGTTGTGCACATGCCTCGACCCACTGGCCGCGTGCTGACACTCCTGGAGCTGCTGCAGTCGGGCGGCACCCGGACCATGGCCGAACTCGCCGACCGGCTCGACGTCGAAGGGCGCACCGTGCGGCGGTATGTGGACCAGCTGATCGACCTCGATGTGCCCGTGGAATCGGTGCGCGGCCGCTACGGCGGGTACCGGCTCGCTCCCGGGTACCGCTTGCCTCCGCTCATGCTCAGCGACGATGAGGCGCTGGCCGTGCTGCTCGGCCTGGTCGCCGGCCGCCGAGCAGGGTTGACGACGACGCAGCACACGGCAAACGAGACGGCATCGGCCAAGATCCGGCGGGTGCTGCCCAAGCACATCGCCCGTCGGCTCGACACACTCCTGGAGGCTCTCGCCTTCACGGATCAGCCCGGCGAGTTCGACACCCCGGACTCTGAGGTCCTGCTCACCATCGCCGATGCGGTACGCCACCGCCGACCGGTCTCTATCCGCTACACCGACCGCAACGGACGGCGCAGCGAACGCACACTGCACGCGTACGGGATCGTCGCCCATTCGGGCCGGTGGTACGTCACGGGCAAGGACGCCCGGATCAGCGAGGACCGAACCTTCCGGCTCGAGCGCATCGCAGACGCGAGGACCCTGCCCGGCTCATTCGAAGCGCCCGTGGGTCCCGGTCCGGCACAACGCGTGTTGTCAGGGTTCGCCACGGCTGAGTACCAGCATGAGGTGACCTTGCGGATCCACGGGACAGTTGAGCAGATCCGCGCCCACCTTCCCGCCAGCATCGCGAGCCTGGCGGAGCACGAGCCCGCGACAGGCCAGGACCGGGCGGCCGAACGCTGGCTGCGCGTCGAGCTACGGGCGGCACGGCTCGACTGGCTGCCGCCGGTACTCGCCTCACTCGACCGGCCGTTCGTTATCGAGCGCCCCGATGAACTGCGCGACCTCGTCATCGCGCTCGCCGAACGCCTCGCGTCCTACGGCCGCCAAGCCTGACCTGAGAGCGAGGCACCAATGTCATGAGATGGCACAGCGCACAAGCAGGGCGCCCGCCCCTTCAGGCGAGAGCGGGGTGCGGAGCGTTCTGCCGTCGGCTGCTACTGCGGGGGGGCAGTTGGCCGGGCATGTGCTGGACAGGCACGGTCTTCTTCACGTTCCAGCCGATGAACGTGACAGGGATGGCAATGAGCAGCCAGAACCCGATCGGGAGGACTATCAGCCACGAGTGCACGAAGACCCACAGGAACAGGTGGATGAGGAGCGTGATCGGGTTAAAGCCGCGCTGCTTGACCGTCGTCATCTGCACAGGCGAGTAACCGAAGCCCTGCGGGTGAGCCGGCTGCTGCGGGTGGGGGACCGGCGTGAACCCCGCAGGGGAGGCGTACGGCTGCGGGTATTGGCCGGACGGGTACTGGCCCTGCGGCGGCTGGGGCCGGTGGACCTCGGGCGCCGGCTTGTCGCAGTGCTCCGCAGGCAGGATGTGAGCCCGAACATGGCGGGTAGTCGCGCAGAAAGGCCACTTCAGCGAGGTGAGGACCATGCCACGTGGGTCCAGTCCCAAGCGGGAACGGCAGTACGAGCACATCAAGGACAGTGCCAAGAAGCGCGGAGAGAGCGACAAGAGGGCCAAGGAGATCGCCGCCCGCACCGTGAACAAGGAACGCGCCCGTTCCGGTGAGTCCCGTACCGCGAGCCGCACGTCCACCAAAGACATGTCCTCTTCCCGCCGTGGCGGGCAGCGGTCGCACAGCGGAGCGGGAGGACGCACCAAGGAACAGCTCTACGCGGAAGCCAAGCGCCGCAACATCAAGGGCCGCTCGTCCATGAGCAAGTCGCAGCTGGAGAAGGCCCTCCACTGAGATCACCCGGCGTGCGGAGAGACCACCGGCTTGGTCGTCGGTTGCCGGTTCGGCAAACGGCCGAAGTAGTGCTGGCCGGCGTTCTGGCTTGCCTGACCAGAACGACCCTGGACGGTTCCGAGGTACCGCGTTCTGATGGGACTACCCCCGTTCGGGGGTATCCGCTCAGACGTAACGTGTGCATCCTCGCTCTACGAGCGATCCACCGAGGAGCCCCCCATGGACGCGACCAGTGCTTACCGGGCGAGCCGGGACCAACTCCTGTCGATGCGGGGTGACTACAGGCGGGCTGTGGCGGAGTTCCAGTGGCCGCAGCTCGGTGACCGCTTCAACTGGGCGGTCGACTGGTTCGACGCAATCGCGCGCGGCAACGACCGGCCGGCTCTGGTGATCGTAGAGGAGGACGGTTCGGCGATCGAGCGGAGCTTCGATGAGATGGCTCGGGCGTCGGATCGCCTGGCGTCGTGGCTGGCGTCGAACGGCGTGGTGAAGGGTGACCCGGTTCTCCTGATGCTGGGTAATCAGGTGGAACTGTGGGAGTCGATGCTGGCGATCATGAAGTTGGGGGCGGTCGTGCTGCCCACCACGACCGCCGTCACGGCGGCGGACGTGGCCGAGCGGATCGCCCGCAGTGGTGCGCGGCATCTGATCTGCAACGCGGCCGACACGGCGCGGCTGGGCGAGGTGCAGGGAGCGTTCACGCGGATCAGTGTCGGGCCGGCTGACGGCTGGGCCGATCTGCGGGAGGCGGCGACGCTGGAGTGGGCGCCGACAGAGCATCCGCGGACGTCGGCGGATGACCCGGTGTTGCTCTACTTCACCTCGGGGACGACATCTCGCCCGAAGCTGGTCGAGCACACCCAGGTGTCCTATCCGGTCGGGCATCTGCCGACCATGTACTTCCTGGGGATCCAGCCGGGCGACGTACACCTGAACATTTCATCTCCCGGATGGGCCAAACATGCGTGGTCATGCTTCTTCGCGCCGTGGATCGCCGAGGCAACCGTGTTCGTCTACAACTACAGCCGTTTCGACGCCGCCGCGCTGCTGACGCAGATCCGCGCGCGTGAGGTCAACTCGTTCTGCGCGCCGCCGACGGTGTGGCGGATGCTGGTCAAGGCGGAGTTGGGGGAGCGCCCTCCAGGGCTGCGTGAGGCGGTCGGCGCCGGGGAGCCGTTGAATCCCGAGGTGATCGAACAGGTCCGGCGTGCCTGGGGGCTGACGATCCGGGACGGGTTCGGGCAGACGGAGACGACCGCGCAGGTCGGCAACGTGCCCGGGACCGAGGTCAAGCTGGGCTCGATGGGTCGTCCGCTGCCGGGCGTTCCCGTGGTCCTGGTCGACGTCGGCACCCACAAGCCGTTGACCGGGTCGGGTGAGGGGGAGATCTGCCTGGAGTTGGCCCGCAGACCGCTGTCCCTGATGAAGGGATACCAGTCCGATCCGGAACGCATGGCCGAGGCGATGGCCGGCGGTTATTACCACACCGGCGATGTGGCCACGGTCGACGACGAGGGATACATCTTCTACGTCGGGCGCACCGATGACGTCTTCAAGGCGAGTGACTACAAGATCAGTCCGTTCGAGCTGGAATCGGTCCTGATCGAGCACCCCGCAGTCGCGGAGGCGGCCGTCGTTCCGGCGCCGGATCCGATTCGCCTGGCCGTACCCAAGGCCTACATCGCGCTGGCGCCGGGGCACGAGCCGACAAAGGAGACGGCACTGTCGATCTTCAAGCACGCTCGCAGGCGGTTGAACCCCTATCAGCGGGTACGCCGCATCGAGTTCTCCGAACTGCCCAAGACTCTGTCCGGCAAGATCCGCCGAGTTGAACTGCGTGGGCGCGAGAACGAGGCGCGGCCCGACGAGTGGCGCGACGACCAGTTCCGCTCAGAGTTGAGCTAGCAGGACGCGGGGCGCTGCGACCAGCGAGGCCCCCTACCAGGTCAGGTAGCGTCGATGACCAGCGCCGTGTCGATGCCGGGATTTGGTCCAGCGCACCCGGCCTACAGCGAGGTCCTCGGGACGGCTGTACCAGTCCGTGCCGGTGACCCGGGTCTCCCTGTTGAGCGCAGTGCTACTGACAGTAAATGCGCAGAGTTTTGTCAGTGGGCCAAGCTGCCAGCAACCCAAGCGTGAGATGTTTGCCGTGGTCAGGCGCATTATCGATCACGACGCAGAGCCGATGCGACAGAGAGCCCACTGCCGGCCAGCGGTCTCCCTCTCGGTGCCACCGACATAACCCTGCGCCTGCACTGTCAAAACCCTGCGCAACTACTGACAAACTCTGCGTTTGCCCTGGTAGGGCTACTAGGAGACCGCTGTCCCACCGAAACGCGTTTGTCTCGCAGTACCTCCGGGCGAGCCCTCGTTCGCCTAGATAGCAGTAGCCGGTGTCACTGGTCATGATTTCGCGCGTTGTGGTAGCGAGCTATGACCTCCGCTTGCAGACCTGGGTCAGGTCGAGTTGGGGGAAACGTGATCGGCTCCGGGGCGTTCGCAGAACTCTCGCAACTGGTCATTTGTTAGAGGCCCCTGTGCAAGTGCGAGGAATGCTCACCGTTGGCACGGTGCGTGATCGGGCTCACGGGCGGCCCGGTGGCTGGCGGATTTCGCGCAGTTCCATCGCGGGAGGTGGGAGAGAGCCAGGGCGCTGTGCCTGGAAAGCCTGGAAGAGATAGGCGAGCAGGCGCCGGGAGGCAGCGAGGGCGGTTTCTCGCGGTTGTCCGGCGAGGCCGCTGTTGGCCAGGAGTAGGAGGGTGATATCGGCGGGGTCGAAGTCGTCGCGCAGCTGTCCGGTCTCGCGGGCACGCTGGACCAGCCGCGCCAGACCCTCTTCGGCGCAGTCGCGTTCGTGATCGCGATCAAGGGCATCGGGGAACTGATCCAGGAATACGGGGGCGAAGCCGCGGTCGGTCACCTGTGTGGTGCACACCTTCTCCAGGAGTGCGTACAGGCCGTGCCCGGGATCAGGGTCCGTAAGGGCCTCGTCGAAGGCTGCCGCGCACAGGGCGAGTTGCTCGGCAAAGGCAGCGGTGGCAAGCGCAGTGCGGGTGGGGAAGCGGCGGTAGAGGGTGGCCACGCCGACGCCGGCGCGGCGGGCGACGGCGCTTATAGGGGCGTCAATGCCCTGGGCCGCGAACACCTCGCGCGCAGCTTCAAGGATGCGTTCCCGGTTACGCCGGGCATCGGCGCGCAGGCCCGCCGGGTCTGCATCGCCGGGCACATCGCCGACGTGCCCGGACGGCTTGTGAGATGGCTGAGCAGGCAATGTCTCTCACTTCAAGCTAAACGGACGATGTCATCCACTTACCGGTTTAGCGTGAGCGTACCAGCGGGCGCACACAGCGCCTCCGCAGCTCCGAAACGCGACACAGGACGAGATGATGAGCGACATGCGCGCAGCCCTCTTCGACCGATACGGCCCCCCGGAGGTCCTCTACGTGGGCGAGCGGCCGACGCCTACCCCCACGCCCGACGAGGTGCTGGTGCGGGTGCACGTCGCCAGCGTCAACGGTGGCGAGCTGCTCGATCGGGCCGGGAAAATGCGTCTGGTAACCGGCCATACTTTCCCCAAGACGAGCGGAATCGACTTCGCCGGGGAGGTCGCCGAAGTCGGTTCGTCGGTCACCGGAGTACGTGAAGGGGACCGGGTGTGGGGGCTGCTGGGGCGCAAGACGGGCAGCATGGCCGAGTACGTCGCCGTACGCCCCCGCCAGATCGCCCCCGCTCCGGAGAACCTCACCCCGGTGCAGGCCATCTCACTGCTCGCCGGCGGGGCCACGGCGGTGACCGCCCTGCGCGAGAAGGCCGTCATCAAACCCGGTGAGCGACTCCTAGTGCGCGGGGGCAGCGGAGGCGTGGGCAGCGTCGCGGTGCAGATTGGCAAGCTCTTCGGTGCCCACGTCGTCGCTCTCGCGGGCGCGAAAAACCTCGACTTCGTCCGAGGCCTGGGCACCGACGAAGCACTCGACTACCGTACGACTCGCCTCTCCGAGCTGGGCCGTTTCGACGTCATCGTCGACACCGCCGGCACGCAGCAGTCCCGCTTCCGCCGCCTGCTGGCACCCGGCGGGCGCATGGTCGCCGTCACCCCCGACTTCAACAGGCTTCTCCCCAGCCTCGCCACCATCCTCGCCTCGACCGTCCACGGGAGCAGACGCATACGCGTCTTCAGCGGCAACCCCGAAACCGAGCTGCTGACCGAGATCACCCGTTACGCGGAGCACGGCGACATCGTCCCCGTCGTGGACACCGTCCACCCTCTCGACCGGATAGCCGACGCCCACCGGGCCCTGGAAGCCGGTGGCGTCCGCGGCAAGCACATCATCCAGATCACGTGAGGGGGCCGCGGCCCCCAACTTCTCGTCGTCGTCATCGTCGAGGTCGACGCCGTCCGGGTCGCGCAGCGGGCGCAGGCCCTCGACGGACTGGGAGGCCGTGAAGCTGTAGCGGCCCAGGACGTTGAGGTTACAGTGCTTGAGCGGGGACAGCCGGGCGACGTCCTCGTCCTTGATCTCGTGGCCTTGCGCGCGGAGCCGGGCGACGGCGGCGTCGATGTACCGCGTCGTCCACAGCACCACGGCGTTCAGCACCAGGCCGAGCGATCCGAGCTGGTCCTCCATGCCGTCCCGGTATGCCTGGTGGATGGTGCCCTTCTTACCGTGGCAGATGTCGCGGGCGAGCTTGTGGCGGGACTGTCGGTGGCCACCATCTCCGGCTTCACCCCGCCGCCGAGGTTCAGCAGGGCGTCCAGGATCTGCAGGGAGTCGCGCGGGGTGCCGGTCACGACATCTGCCCGATGCCCGCGACCTGGTCGTTCACCGCATTCAGCCAGGTGATGCTCCGCGAACCCGAAGTACTTCAGCAATTTGGCGAACGCTGCGCCAAGGACGACGGCTCTCGGTGCCGTCAGCCGACAGGCCGTCCCCGGTGGCCTCGCCCGGGGATCCTCCACGCAGAGCCGGCCTGTTTGAGCGCTTGCAAGGATGGAAGATGATCTTGATTAGCGCGGAATCGACAACCCGGCGCCCTGCCTCGCGGCTGCTCAGCGAGTTTCGTCGGTGGCCCAAGCAGCCGGATCGGCACGTTGCGCCGCCGAGCCCTGCCGCAGTCCGGCGAGCAGGAGCGTGATCATGCGGCGGGTGTAGTCGATATGGGACGGGCCGGGCGTGCACAGGTGTGCGACCGCGCGGAGGAGATCCATCGCGCTCGCCCCGTCCCCCATTTCCCCGGCGGCTCGGGCGGCCTGCACCAACTCGTCAAGTGCCGGCTCCAGCCGCTCCAGCAGTTGCGCACCGAGTCCGGCGAAGGTCGCCTCGCCGGAGTGCAGCGCCGCTGCGAGACCGTGTTTGGTGAGGACGAACGCGCAGTAGCGGTCGAGCCACAAGGTGAGGGCACACATCGGCGGGTGCGCCGCGGCGAGCTCCCGGGCCGTTTCGAAGCACTCGTCGACATCGTGCTGCAGCACCGCGAGTACCAGATCGGCCCGCCTGGGGACCCGGTACGCGTGGCCGTGATCCAACGAATGAGCTGGGCGTTCCTGCGCGACACCCTCACGTCCGACACCTCGGCCTGGCCGACGGCGACGTCCGCGTTCGCACGCCTCGACGCCATCGGCCGCCTGGAGAGCAAATGACCACCACACCCGTTCCCGACTGGTTCACGAAAGCGCTGGACGCGCTACGGCGCGAAGCCACGGCCGCCTTCGTCTCGATGTACACGGGCGACGCGATCCACGAGGCTCCGCTCGCACCCGAGGGACGCCCCGTCAGCACGAGCATCTTCCTCTCAGAGCCACTGACATAACTCTGCGCAGTTACTGACATAACTATGCGCCCGTGCTGTCAAAACCCTGCGCGAACACTGACAAAACTCTGCGTTTGTAGTGGTAGCCCTGCTAGGGCACCGAAGCTCGTGTGTCTTGCAGCCCCTCCGGGCGAGCCGTCAAATGGACAGGCCTTTCGTCAGGACGTGAGGTCGAGGACGAACCGGTACTTGACGTCGCCCGCGGCCAGCCGGTCCAGTGCTGTGTTGACCTCGGCGACGGGCAGTACCTCGACGGTCGCGGTCACGTCGTGGGCGGCGCAGAAGTCGAGCATCTCCCGGGTGTCGGTGATGCCGCCGCTGCCCGCGCCCGCCAGCCGCTTGCGTCCGAACCGCAGGGTCTGAGGTGTGAAGGACAGCTCCGGCACGATGCCGAGCGTGCACAGGGTCCGGTCGTAGCGGAGTGCCGTCAGGTAGGGCGAGAGATCGTGCACGCGGGGCACAGTGTCGAGGATGAAGTCGAACCGCCCGCGCTGTCCGGCCATGGCCTCGGCATCGGTCGACACCACCACGTCGTGGGCACCGAGTTCCAGCATGTCCTTCGCCTTGTCGGGTGAGGTGGTGAAGCCCACGACCTCGGCGCCGAGCGCCTTGGCCAGCTTCACCGCGACGTGCCCGAGCCCGCCGAGGCCGATGATGCCGACCGTCTGCCCCGGGCCGACCTCCCACCGCCTGAGCGGCACCCAGGTGGTGATCCCCGCGCACATCAGCGGCGCGGTTCCGGCCGGGTCGAGCCCCTCGGGACGCCGGTACACGAACGCCTGGTCGGCAACGTACTCGTCGCTGAACCCGCCCTGGGTCAGGGACCCGTCGCGCCGGTCGCGCCCCCCGTAGGTCAGGGTCGGGAACTCCGCGCAGAACTCCTGATCACCGTTGCGGCAGGCCTCGCACACCCCGCACGAATCGACGATGTTCCCCACACAGACCGGATCACCGACCCGGAAGCCGGTGACCGCAGTGCCGACGGCCACCACCTCACCCGCGATCTCGTGGCCCGGCACCAGCGGAAAGATGTCCGGCCGCTCGTGGCCCGGTTCGGGCCGCACGTGCTCCAGGTCGGTGAAGCACACCCCCACGTGTGTCACCCGCAGCGCGACGTCGGTGGGTCGCAGCTCACGGCGCTCGAAGCGCCAGGGTGCCAACGCCGACCCGGGTGCCTGGGCGGCCCAGCCGTTGACCGTTCGCATGGTGGATCTCCTCTCGTTCACAACGCCCCCATGCTGTCGCCGGACCTCGGCGCCCCACCATCGGTGGCCGATGACTGGGAATCGCAGGGCCACCCTCGTACAGGACGGCCAAACGTAGCCTGAAGCCATGGACAACGCCGCTTTCGCCGAATTCCTCCGGGCTCGCCGCGCCCAGGTCCGTCCCGCAGACGTGGGCCTCGACGACGCCGGCAGCGACGCCCGCCGCCGCGTGGCAGGGCTGCGGCGCGAGGAACTGGCCCTCCTGGCCGGAGTGAGCGCGGACTACTACGTGCGCCTGGAGCAAGGACGCGGCCACCGCCCCTCGGAGAGCGTCCTGGAGTCGCTGGCCCGGGCGCTGCGGCTGGACGAGGAGCTGACGAAGCACCTGTACGCCCTGGCCCGCCCGGCACCGACCGCCACGCGCACCCGGGAACGGGTGTCGGACACCGTGCAGGAACTGCTGGACGCCTGGACGACGACACCGGCCACGGTGACCAGCCGCCGGATGAACGTCGTCGGATCGAACGCCCTGGCGTGCGAGCTGGCCCCCTGCTACGTGCCCGGGACGAACCTGCTGCGTGCGGTGTTCCTGGACCCCGGGACACGGGAGACACATGTGGACTGGAACGCGGCGGCGTCGGACGCGGTCGCCAACTTCCGGGCCCGGATCGGAACCGAGCGGGACGACCCCGAGCTGACGGAACTCATCGGCGAACTGTCGCTGCACAGCCAGGAGTTCCGGGAACTGTGGGCCCGCCACGACGTCCACACCACCACAGCGGGCGCGAAGAGCTTCCGACACCCGGAGCTGGGCGTGATCAGCCTCCGCTTCCACGCGATGCCGGTAGAGGACGGCCAGGTGCTCACCGTCCTCCACGCCCGGCCCGGCTCCCCGGACGAGCAGTCCCTGGCCCTGCTCGCCACGATGACCGCGACCCGACGCCACAGTCACTGATGCCGTCGTTGGGCCAGTCGGCGGAGGGCGACGCTTCGGCCGTGGACCGTGGGAAGCGAAGCAGGCCGACCGGTCCGGAGAACGGTCGGCCTGTCCACCGTTCGCGGTGCTCCGCTACCGCGCAAGGACGAACGCTGCGCAGGAACCCCAGCCAGTCGGCGTCGTCCTCGCGGCTGGTGATGTCCAGGCCGAGGATCTCCCGGTTGCCGTTGGCGTTGACCGCGGTGGCGATCAGGGCGTGCACGTTGACGATCCGCCCGCCCTCGCGGACCTTCTGCGCGAGCGCGTCCAGCCACACGAACGAGTACGGCCGGCCCGCTCCCGACTGTGCGCCGATCAGCTGTGGCGAGCGTATGGGAGGGCTGCCCGGGTCCGCGTCGGGCGATTGCCCGACATGGGCACGTAAGGGCGGTTAGGCGGCGGCTTCCCGCGACGGGCTGCGCTCGACGTCGGAGCCGGTTGCCCCGCCGTACGTGGTGATCTTGTAGTCGACGGCCGCCAGCGACAACGTCAGCTCGCGCAGCCGCCGCACGATCGTGTCGCGGTGCTCGACCAGCATGGCCATCCGCTCGGGCACCGTGCGCTCGCCCGCGTCGACCAGCTCGATGTAGTGCTGCAGCTCGCGCATGGACATCCCGGATAGCCGCATCCGGGTCAGGAACACCAGCCGCCGCACCGCGTCGGCGTCGTAGACCCGGTGACCCTGGCTGTCCCTGGCCACGGTGACCAGCCCGGCCCGCTCGTAGTAGCGCAGCGTATGCGCCGGGAGGGCGAGCCGGTCGGCGACCTCGGCGATCGTCATCGACGAGGGCACCTCGGCCAGGTCGGTGAGGTCGTGGATCGCCTCCACCGTGGGCTGGGCGTCGCCGAGCGCTTCGAGGACCTTGGTCATCAGGTCGTCAGTGGCCATGACCGCCAGCCTAGACGGGCCGGACCGAGGCGGGCGCGTCGGCGAAGTCGGCGTCCTGGGCGACCTCGGCCCAGCGGGCGGTCTCGGCCAGGCCGCGCCGGTAGACGCCGGAGATGCGCTCGACCGCCTCGCGCCCGAGCGGCAGCCGCAGCGGCACCTCCTCGCCGTGCACGAGCGAGACGATGATCTCGGCCGCCCGCACCGGGTCGCCTTCCTGGCGGCCGTCGGTGCCGGCCATGTCGGCGCGCACGGCGGCGAGCACCTGGCGGTAGGTCTCCGACGGCTCGGCGAACTCCAGCACGTCGGCGCCGTTGAACCCGGTGCGGAACCGGCTCGGCTCGACGATCATCACCCGGACACCGAACGGTGCGACCTCTCCGGCCAGCGCCTCCGACCAGCCTTCCAGGGCGAACTTCGACGCCGAGTAGGCCGACACGCCGGGGAAGGACATACGCCCGCCCTGGCTGCTCATCTGCACGATGGTGCCGGAGCCGCGGGTGCGCATGCCGGGCAGCACCGCCCGCACGAGGGCGGCGGGGCCGAACAGGTGCAGGTCCATCAGCTCGCGCAACTGCTCGTCGCCGACCTCCTCGACCGCTCCGACCACGGCCCGTCCCGCGTTGTTGACCAGCACGTCGACCTGGCCGAACCGGTCGATCGCGGCCTGCACGAGGGCGGACGCCGCAGCGACGTCGCGGGCGTCGAAGGGGGCGGCCAGGAAGGCGCCGGGGTGCGCGTCCGCCAGGTCGGCGACACTGCCGGGGGTGCGCACCGCGGCCACGACGTTGTCGCCCGCCGCGAGGGCGGCCTCGGCCAGTGCGCGCCCGAGTCCGCGGGATGCGCCGGTGATGATCCATGTCTGTGTCGTCATGGATGTGACGCTAGGACTTTGAGCGCGCTCTAACGCAAATCAGCGGGTGATCCTCACTCCGATCACGGTGAAGCGATCGACGTCGGCGACGTGCCCGCCGGTCGAGGCGACGATCCGCGCCTGAAGGCGCCGGCCATCCGGATCAGGGAGTGGCACGCACGGCGAGAGGCGATCCGTCCACGAACCAGGAATCGCCCGGCTCCTACGGGCATCGATCGCCGACCTCTCATCTCCGTCGCTAGATCGACTCACCACGCTCGCCGCTCCATCGACATCACCCACAGCGACCGACCGATCCCAGGCGGGCCGACAGCGTAGCCATCACTCGAGCCAGCCGAAGAACACGGCGAACAGGTGAGCACGCCCTTCTGCGCCGGCATCCGCATCGGATCATCGAATGGCGGTAACTCCGCTCGCCCTGCCTCGCTAACGCCACTGTCCGATTGGTTGCTGCTCAAGGGCCGAATCGGCCACGCTCGCGCGGCTTCATCAGATCCAGCGCCTGGCCGTCGCCGATGGCGGCCACCTGGTGAATTACCCGCACAATTAGCTAGGTTGCCCTCACCCTCGTCCGATTCTCACAGGGGAGTGGCAGCCATGCGGCAACAGAACAAGACCTTCCAGGCGATCGAGGTCGGCGACGGCGGCGACGGGCGGTGGGCCGCCTACGCCCGGGCCCTGTGGCAGGAGATGGAGGGCCTGCTGACCGCGGAGGGCAGGACTCCGGAGGGCGCGGATCGTGTTCGGGCGCTGTTCCGTGCGCACATGCCGGAACTGGTCCCGGTTCTGGACCGCCTGGCCGGCCAACTCGACCGGCCCGAGGCGGAAGTCTTCCTCACCCACGCGGCACTGCGGCCGTTCTCCCCGGCCTGCACCCAGATCGGCAGGAACGGCACTCTGCTGCGCAACTATGACCTACAGCCCGATCAGTGCGAGGGGACCATCGTCTCCTCCTGCTTCCTGCGCCCCGTGATCGGGATGCAGGACATGCTGTGGGGCTTGCAGGATGGGATGAACGACGCCGGTCTCGCGGTCTCGCTCACCTGGGGCGGACGTTCCGTCTACGGACGCGGCTTCGCCATTCTCATCCTCGTGCGCTACCTGCTGGAGACGTGCGACACCGTCGATGAGGCGGTCGACAGGCTGCGGTCCCTGCCGGTCGCCGTCCCCCAGAACCTCACCCTTGTCGATCCCAAGAAGGCGATGACGGTGTTCGTGGGACCGGATATGCCACCGACGGTGGCACCGGACGCCTGCGCCGCCAATCACCAGCACCTTCCGGTGACCGACGAGCAGGAGCGGACCTTGCGGACGCAGGAGCGGCTGCGAGCCATCCGCGCCGCGGGCGTGGACGTGGCGGCGATGCTGAAGCCGCCGCTGTATCGATCCGTCGACGAGCAGGGGACGGTAACGCTCTACACCGCCCGCTACCGGCCCGTCGAGGGCCGTGTGACGTACTACTGGCCCGGTGAGTCCTGGCAACAGTCCTTCGGTGACTTCGCACCCGGATCCCGCACCGTGACCTTGGGCCGGGCCAGCTGAGAGGCTTTCCGGACTCCTGCTCACCCCTGCACGAAGATCTTGCAAGAACGTGATTTCACCCGCCGCCGGCAGGTGTCAAGGCGGTGCGCGATCTGGGCGGGTTCGCGTGTCCAGTGCGGGCGGTGGTGTTGAGCGCAGTGCTACTGACAGTAAATGCGCAGAGTTTTGTCAGTGGGCCAAGCTGCCGGCAACTAGCCGTGAGATGTTTTCCTGATCAGACGCATTGTCGATCACGACGCAGAGCCCATGACAACGGAGAGCTCACTGCGGCCAGCGTCAGCACGAGCACCTCCCCGCTCAGAGCCACTGACATAACTCTGCGCAGTTACTGACATAAGTCTGCGCCCGCGCTGACAAAACCCTGCGCGACTACTGACATAACTCTGCGTTTGTACTGGTAGAGCTGCGAGGAGGCCGGTGTCGTGCCCAAGTCGTGCTCGCTGCTCTGCGCCTCGTAGACCCCAGCCCTTGAGGCCAGCACGCCCTTTGCCTGCGCAGCCGCGTCGGCTCCTCACGCTCCGACTCGCCCAGCTCCTCGCCGGAGCCGGTGTCCTGCTCCCGGGTCAGCGGTCGAACCTGCGTCTGGTCTCTCCCACGCCCGACCCTTTTAGGTCAGGTCTCCCACGGCGCGAGGGGAGAGCCGATTTCCCTGGCGAGAGCGATCAGTTGCCCGAGGATCACGTTGGGATCAATCCCTTTGGCGTCCACCGCGTCGCAAGTCGGTGTGCCGAGCGTGGGTTTCTCGACGGCACGGGGGTTGTCGGGCTTCTCCCCGGCGGGGACTCACCGTCGTTCCGCGATCTGGCCGTCAACGGCCGCCGAGCCCGCCCGAAGAGCGAGTACCCGGATCTCGGTCACGCCGCGCCGGCAGTGGGTGCTCCGTCGCGGTAGGCGGCGATCGCGGTCCGGACGAACGAGCGGATCAGCGGATTCGTGTCGCCCTTGTTCCACGCCACCACCACACAGCTCGGCGGCATGTCGATCAGCGGCACCACGGCGAGCCCGTCCGCCTGCTCATGGTCCAGGAGAGTCATGCCGACCGTGCCGTTCCAGAGAACGGCTTGCCGGCACTCCTGGACGGCCCGCACCACCGGCCCCTCCCGGGGCGCCCCGCCGTTCCAGTACGACTGCCAGACGGGGTCAGTGCCCACCGGGAACAGGAACCAGCGGCGGTCGGCCAGATCGGCCAGCTTCACGCTGTCCCGCCCGGCAAGCGGATCGTCCGCGCGCACCAGCGCGCCCACCGGGTCGGCGCGCAACTCCCGCACGGTCAGGCCGGTCTCGTCGAACGGCCCGCGGGTCAGGGCGACGTCGACCAGTCCGGCGTGCAGCCCGCAGGTGGGATCGGTCAGGTCGGTCTCGCGGATGCGGACCTCGACCTGCGGGTGCCGGCGGCGGTAGGCGTCGGCCAGCCGGGTCGCACCCGGGTCGGCGGTGTCCCCCAGGAAACCCACCGTGATGACCGCGGTGCCGGCCGCCGCGGCCACGCGTACGCGCAACCGGTCGGCCTGGTAGAGCAGGGCCCGCGCCTCGTCTAGCAGCACGGCCCCCACCGGAGTGAGCGCGACTCCGGCGGGCGAGCGGTCGAACAGCGGGGCACCGACCTCGGTCTCCAACTGCTTGATCGCCCGGCTCAGCGGCGGCTGACTCATGTGCAGCCGGGCGGCGGCCCGGCCGAAGTGAAGTTCGTCGGCGACCGCCACGAAATAGCGCAGCGTGCGTAGCTCCATGGTGCGACGATACCCGTGCGGTATCGGCGGCACAGAACAGATCTTGGACAGGCGTGGTGCACTGACAGTGAGATCGAGACATGACCGACCAACCGAAGACCAGTGAGCCGACCGCCGACCCCGCCGTATCGGTGGTCAGCCCGGGCGACGGCGAAACGATCGTCCTGGGCACCACGCGACTGCGTATCCTCGAAGACGGCAGCAACACCGGGCACCGCCTCGGAATTGCCGAATCCGTCCTCGCACCGCACACGCCTGGACCGCCGCAGCACCGCCACGCCCAGCACGACGAGGGCTTCTACATCATCTCCGGCGCGGTGCGGTTCACGGTCGGCGACAAGGACTACGACGCGACGGCGGGCACGCTCGTGATGGTCCCGCCCGGCGCCCCGCACACCTTCGCCAACGTGACCGACGAACCGGCCGTCATGCTCAGCACGTTCACGCCCGATCTCTACGTGCAGTACTTCCGCGACCTGGAGGACATGATCGCCGGTGGCCGGGCGATGACCCCGCAGGCGAACATCCAGGCGATGCGCCGCTACGCCACCGAGCCCGCCACCGACTTCGCCCGGAAGGCGGAGGCGTGACGCTGCCCGTCTTCTCCGGGCCGCCTACGCACGGCACCCGCGGATGGGCACCGTGAACGTCGCGTATTGGATCGTCGCCGGCCTGCTCGCTCTCTTCTACCTCTACGCGGGCGGGGTGAAGGTGGGCCGGAGTCGTGAACGGCTCCGGCCGATGATGGCCTGGGTGGACGACATGCCGAGCCCGGCCGTCAGGGCCATCGGCGTGATCGAGGTACTCGGCGCGATCGGGTTGCTCCTCCCGCCGCTGACCCGCATCGCCTCCTGGCTGGCCCTGGCCGCGGCCATCGGCTTCGTGGTCCTCCAGGTCGGCGCGACCACCCTGCACCTGAGCCGCGGGGACCGCCGGATCGCCCTCAACATCACCCTCCTCCTCGCCGCGGCCCTCACTGTCTGGCTGGCGACGACATGGCTGTGAACAGGTGGAGGACAACGAAAACGACCGCATCGCCGAACGGGTGGCCAGCGATGAGGCGCGTCAAGCCAACGTCGCTGCCGCGAGCAATACGCGCGTCGAGCACGGAGATTGAGGTTCCCCGAGGGGACGCCCCCTGACAATGGATCTTGTTCCATAGAGGGGAGCCTTCGGGTGGCACGACCATCGAAGTTCGGCGATGAGTTCAAGCAAGACGCGGTGAGACTGGTTCGTACGACAGGTCGAACCTGTGCCGATATGGCGCGGGAGTTCGGGATGGGTCGCGTCCTCGGAGCGGTGCAAAAGGCTCGACGAGGTAGTGCCGTGGGTTGATCTTAAGCGGCCACCGTCGCGGGCGCCGAGTCGGTAGCCGGCGTGGCCGCTGGGTTGGACAAAGAGGGCGACCGATGCCGCGCCGGCCATGTCCAGCTGTGCATCGCCCGAAACGGCGGGCCCTGTCCCGCCGTTTCGGGCCCACGTGAACCCCTGCGGCCGGTTCGAACTGGACACGAACTCCCACCTCGAACTGGCCGCCGCGGCGGCGGCCAGTTCGAGGCCCCGTAGTGCACCCGTGCACCCACTGCCCAGCCGGTGAGCGGGACGGCAGGCTCGGTCTGAAGACCCGGCGGAGCGTCAGAAGCTCACGAGGGTGCTGATCGGCTTGGGGCCGCCGCCATCACCTACATAGGGCGGGTGTGGACGCCGGTGCCGCCGGAGACGATCAGATTGTCGCCCGTTATGTAGCTGGCGCCATCGGATGCGAGGAAGGCGACAGCTTCGGCGATGTCGGCAGGGGCTCCGACGCGGCCGAGGGGAACGCTTTCACCCCAGGAGGCGATCGTGTCCGGGGAGATACCCATCTTGCTGTACGCGGGGGTGTTGACCATGCCGGGGCTTACCGCGTTGACGCGGATGCGGCGGGGGGCGAGTTCGATGGCCAGGGAGCGCACGAGAGGCAGCAGAGCTCCCTTGGAAGCGGTCATGGCGGCGCCGAGTCCCTCGCCGGCGCCGACGGTGAACACCACGGACGCGCCTTCATTCAGTAGGGGGAGCGCCTTTTGCAGTGTGAAGAAGTTGCCCTTGACGTTGATGTCGAACAGGGCGTCGAAGGCGGCCTCGTCGGTGGACTCGATCAAAAGGCCGGGACGAGGCAGGCCCGCGTTGAGGTGGAGCAGGTCGAGGGAGCCCAGGTGCTCACGCGCCTGGTCCACGGCCCGGTCGATGTCGGTCAGGGAGCTGATGTCGGCCTCGACGGCGATGACGTCGGCGGGAAGGCCGGCGTCATCGAGGTCGCCGAGGCCGGTGACCATGACGCGATAGCCGCGCGAGTGGAGCAGTTCCGCGGCGGCCTTGCCGATCCCGCTGGTTCCGCCGGTGATGAGTGCTGTCTTTGTTGCCACGGTTGTTCTCCTTGCTGATTTGCGCGGGGGACGCCTCCAGCCCTGTCGCCATAGGCAGAGAGGAACTGCGAGGCACAGCGCCGTGCAGGCGCCCGGTCTCACTTCATGGCAGCGTACGCCCATCTGGCAGTGCCTGCCAAACTTGTTGTGAGTGCCAGGTTGGCAGGCTGCGCTAAGCTGATGACGTGACACAGGGAACACAAGGCAAGGGGGCGACTACGTCCACACTGTGGGATCGCACGCGGCGGCTGGCCACCCAAGAGATCCTCCAAACCGCGTTGCGCCTGTTCACGCAGCAGGGGTACGACGAGACGACCATCGCGCAGATCGCCCGGGAGGCTGGCGTCTCCCAGCGCACCCTCTTCCGTTACTTCGGCACCAAGGAAGACCTCATCGGCGGCAGCGAGGAGCAGTTCGTCACCCTTCTGACGGAAACCGTCCGCAAGCAGCCCGCCGATGCCGGCGCGTGGGAGGCGTTGCGTGCCGCATTCAAGGCCGCGCTCTCCCTCCATACAAGTCCCGAGCAGGCGCTGGAGCGCTTCCGCTTGGTGCACCACACCGACTCGCTGCGCGCCGCCTATCTTGGGAAGCGCGTGCGCTGCCAGGAGCAGCTACTGCCAGTGCTCGAAGCCAGGCTGGCCCCCTCGGGGATGGACAGAGGGCAAGCCCGTGCCATCGTCGCGACAGCGTTCGCGTGCTTCGATGCCGCCACTGCGACGTGGCTCGAGGGCAACGGGCAGGGCGACATTCTTGACCTGTACGACCAGGGTCTGGCTGCGGTACGCGGCTAGCGTTCTCACAAACGGTCCTTTGCCCGTCCCTGCCCCTGAACGACGGCAAGGTATGCGGCGCGGACGCAGACCAGCCCGACACCTTCGACGCGCTCGAAGCCATACTGGACCGCGGCGCCACGGCGCTTGTGGCCAACTGCGACCGATCGGGCATCGACGGTCCGCCGGTGCCGTCTTCTCGGACTTCCTGCGCGTCCGGTATCCCGGCGGTGCTGCGCGTGTGGGGCGCTTGGGCGATCGTGGCCGGACTGGTCCAGCTGATCGTGGGTGCAACTCGCCGATCTGGTCACAGCGTTGACCGGCGTCAAGGCGCCGGAGTGGAAAGACCGCTTCCGCCTCACCAACTTCTGTGCGCGGGAGAGCCGTGGCCGGTGGCGGTGGCGTTTGAACGGGGTGCGGATGGTGCCGCCGGCCCCTTGGTATCCCTTGTCGGCGAACGTCTTCACGTTGCTGCTGGTGAGTGCGTCGATGAGGCCGACCGTTCGGGCGGCGGTCAGGTCGTGCGTTCTCCCTGGCAGGGCCTGCGAGGCCCAGACGAGCCGGCCGGCGGGGTCAGCTGAGATCAGCCAGGCGGACGAGGGTACAGTTCGACAGCGGAATCGCGGCAGGGTAAGACAGCAACGAGGCTCCCGGTTGGGGCATCGGATCTTGGTCGACTGCTGTCTTACCGGGGCCTCCCCTCACCCCGTATCTGGCCTAACCCCATCACCGTGACCAGCATGATCACGATGGAAAAGGCTCACTTGGAAGTGGCCGCCGGAGTGACGGCGACGATCTCGCGTCACTCCGGCGGGGGCATGGGCGTTGGCGGACACCGAGGTCACCCTGCGGGGGACCGATCGTGGGTCAGCCGACGAGCTGCTGCCGCAGTGCGTCGACGTCCATCATGTACCACATGACCTTGAATCGGCCGTCCACGACCTCGTAAAACGCGGTCTCGGCGACGGAGATGCTCGCTCCGTTGGGGGCCAGACCGTTCCACTCCGCCACCGGCGTTCCGGTGTCGAGCGCGCGAGCAGCGATGTGACCGCCCTCCACGAGAAGTTCCTGGACCTCCCAGTGGATGTCCGGGACGGCATCGGTGTGCTTGCGGAACTCGGTGATGATGGCTTCACGGGCAACTGGAGTGCCGCCCAGGATGACCTCGTCGTGAAGGAGCTCGCGCATCCCGTCGAAGTCACGCGTGTTCGCCATCTCCACGTACCGCCCGTAGAACTCGCGCAGCTCCTCTGCAGACATGCCTGTACTCATCGTCAATCTCTCCACTCTGTTGGTAGCCACACCCGTGGTGACGGGTTGATCCGGCCGGCCCCAGAACGGGGCCGCGATCCGATACTTACCTCTCCGCACACCAGGCAAAATGGACCTGCCGAGCCTCGTACTGGCAGGGCGACCCTGTGCCTGCCGCGCGGACCTAGAGTGAGGTGGTGGTTTCAGATTCGAACGAGCTCGCGTGCAGCCTGCGCCTCTGGCGCGGCCGCGTGTCACCCGCCGAGGTAGGCCTTCCGGAGGGCGGCCGGCGCCGCGTGCTCGGCCTGCGCCGGCAGGAGGTCGCCCAGCTTTCCGGGTTGTCGGTCGAATACCTCGCCCGCTTGGAGCAGGGCCGCGCGATCCACCCGTCGCCGTCGGTGCTCATGTCGCTCGCCCGGGTGCTGCGGCTTTCTGACCAGGAGCGCGCACATCTCTTCCGCGTCGCGGATCAGGCCGAGCCGGCCCACGGGAGCATCAAGCGTCACATCACGCCGAGCGTGCAGCGGATCCTGGACCGCCTGACCGACCTGCCCGTCCAGGTCGTCGACGCCTCGTGGCAGTGCATCACGTCCAACCCGCTCGCGTATGCCCTGGCCGGCGACACGTCGGCACTGCCGATGCGTGAGCGGAACCTCGCATGGACCGTCTTCACCGGCGCTCCAACACGCTATATCCGCACCGAGGCCGAGGAGCGCCTGCTCCGCCTGGAACTGGTCTCCGATCTGCGCGAGGCTCGAAGCCGCTATCCGAAGGACAAGCTGCTCGGCGACCTCATCGACGATCTGCTGGAAGTCAGCACAGACTTCGCCGACCTGTGGGAGCAGCGCCTGGCCGCCCCCCAGCCCGGCTTGAGCAGTCGGACGTTCCTGCACCCCGAGATCGGACCGATCACAATGGACAGCGACTTCCTCACTGTACGTGACACCGACCTCCGGTTGATCGTCTACACCAGCGCGCAGGACAGCGAGGCGGCCGGGCAGCTCGACCTGCTGGCGACGATCGGCCTGCAGCCGTTCAGCTGACCGGGTTGGGTGATCAGGTTCTGTCGTCTGCGCTGCGCGAGGTTCAGGTTCAGTGTTCGTTCGTAACAAGGATGATCAGCACCTGGACTGGATCCCTCGGCAACGCCAGATCGTCCCCCTGATGACCAGTGAGCCTTTTCCATCGTGATCATGCTGGTCACGGTGATGGGAGTGAGGCCAGATACGGGGTGAGGGGAGGCCCCGGTAAGACAGCAGTCGACTAGGATCCGATGCCCCGACTGGGAGCCTCGTTGCTGTCTTACCCTGCCGCGATTCCGCTGTCGAACCGCACGCTCGTCCGCCTGGCTGATCTCATCCGCGCTCAGCGTGCCCAACATCGATGCCGGTGGCGGCGCCTGGATCCGGGCCGGCAAGCGCTGCTGGTGCTGGCTCACCTGCGCAACGGGGATACCTACGCCCGCCTGGCCGCTGGGTTCGGCATCGGCACCACGACAGCCTGGCGCTATGTGCGGGAGTCGGTCGACCTCCTGGCAGCCCTCGCTGACGACTTACACGCTGCCGCCGTTCGAGCTTCTCGACTGGCCTACGCCATCCTCGACGGCACGCTGATCCCAATCGATCGCGTCGCCGAGCAGAAGCCGTATTACTCCGGCAAGCACAAACGCCACGGTATGAACATTCAGGTCGTGGCTGACCCCGCT
>NZ_BOOP01000052.1 GCF_016863295.1 Planotetraspora phitsanulokensis | reverse complement strand
GGAAGTGCTCAGGGCTGAGGGCTGGATCGTGACCGTGCCCGCCAAGGGCTCATACCCGGCTGAGAACCTTCCCGGCTGACGCCGGACTTGCCTATGCCTGCTCTCCGAAAAACTTCGGAGGCAAGCCGCAGTACTGAGACCGTGTCAGCCATTCGTCAACGTCCCCCTTGGGGAACCGGTAGGACTTGCCGATCCTCACGAACGGTAGGTCATAGATGTTCTTGAAGACCCACTCCGGGGACACCTTGAGATACTCGGCTAGCTGCTCTGAGGTCATCAGTGCCTCAACCATCATCGGTCACCTCCGAGGGAGCGCGTCTCGCCAAGCTACAGGCGGGGACGGCCGTATGTCGTCCACTACGCTTCCCACGCAATCCAACCGAGCATCACCGGATCATCTGGCCGATCACAGTGCTAAGGAGTAGATGCCACCGCCAGAGGTCACAGGCGGCAAAGCAGCTTGATCAGATCTTTGGCCCGACCGGCTCTTGGTGGTCGCCTGGGGTGCTGCCGTTCGACCTATAGGCATTGACCACTAGATCCACAAAGAGGCCCACGAACACCAAGCAACTACAGGCCAGGATGACTACGCCCGAGTACCACCAAGGCAGGCCTGCGAAGTCGGGGCTGAAAGTCGCAATGGCGGCCATCCAACCAAGCATGATCAGCGCGAGGCCACGCGCAATCCGGAGCCAAACTGATCGCGGAGCTCTCATAGCGCACACTCTCCCATGACCAACTCGGTTACAACAGATCGACTCTGGCAAGGTCGTCCACTCCCCACGCAATCCCCACGGAAGTGGCCCAATGAGGCCCCACGGGCCTCTATGGTTCCGAACCTAGAAACGGATCCTGACCAGGGAGAACAGCACTCCTCCGGATCACTCCGAAGCAGGGGACACTAGGCGGAAAACCCCTGTCGATACCATGCACGGATTCGGCCGCGCCGCCCCTGCCCTGCGGCCACGCAGTCCGGGCAGGGGCAGCAGGGTGCCGGTGACGAGCTCAGGCGCTCGGCGACGGGGCGGCCGTCGGCAGCAGCGGCCGGCACTTCTCCAGCGCCTTGGCCACCTTGGGGTCGTTCCTGTCGATGCCGCGCATGCCCGCACCCTGGGGAAGATCGGCCCCGTTGTCGTTCATGCACGTGCGGAAGGCCTGCAGCGCGCCCGCGTCGGCCCCGTTCCCGTTGCCGCCGCCGCGGCCGCGGCCGAACCCGCCGCCGCCCTGGGGCATGAGCGAGGCACAGGCCTGGAAGGCCTTCTGCATCTCAGGCGACATCGACCGGAACCCACCGAATCCGCCGCTCGGGCGTCCGCTGGGACGGCCACTGGGCCGCGCCGTCGGACGCCCGCTGGGCCTCGCCGTCGGGCGCCCGCTCGGCAGGGTGACGCCGTTCTTCTGGAGACACGCGGTGAAGGCGGCTCTCTGGTCGCCGCTCGGAGCGGCCGCCGCCGTCGTGCTCCCGCCTCCGTCGCCCCCGCCGCAACCGGCGACCGCGACCGCCAGCGCCGCGACCACCGCGACATGTACGTAGCGCATGGGATCTACCTAGCCTTTCGTAACGGGCGAACAGGAGGGAAGGCGAACCCGGAAGGTCGCCCCATGGCCCGGCTCGCTCTCCGCGGTGATGGTGCCGCCGTGGGCCTGCACGAGGGCCGCGGCGATGGACAGGCCCAGTCCGGTCCCGCCCGAGTCGGACCGGCTGCGCGCCGGGTCGGCCCGGTAGAACCGTTCGAAGACGCGTTCGGCGTCCTCCCGCGACAGTCCCGGACCGTCGTCGGTCACCTCGAGCACCGCGGCCTGCTCGGTCCCGGGCGTCAGACCCACCCCGACCCGGAAGGCCGTGCCGGGGGGCGTGTGCTTGAGGGCGTTGCGCATGAGGTTGCCGACGACCTGTCGCAGCCGCGTCTCGTCGCCGAGCACGCACACCGGCTGGTCGGACCCGTCCAGGCGGACCAGGTCGATCTCCCGGTCCGGGGCGAGCATCTGGGCGTCCAGGACGGCGCCCGCCGCCAGGCTCAGCAGGTCGACGGGCCGCCGCTCCAGGGGGCGCTCCTGGTCGAGGCGGGCGAGCAGGAGCAGGTCGTCCACCAGCAGGCCCATCTTGGCCGCCTCGTCCTCGATCCGGCGCACCAGAGGGAGCGGGTCGGCCGACCGCTGCTGCCGGGCGAGCTCGGCGAAGCCGCGGATCGAGGTGAGCGGGGTGCGCAGCTCGTGTGAGGCGTCCGCCATGAACCGGCGCATCCGCTCCTGCGACGCCTCCCGGTCCCGGAAGCCCGCCTCGATCTGGGACAACATCCCGTTGATCGATCGGCCGAGCCGGCCCATCTCGGTCCGCGGATGCCGGAGCGGCACGCGGCGCGACAGGTCGCCGGAGGCGATCGCCTCCGCGGTCCGCTCGATCTCGCCCAACGGCCGCAGGCTTCGCCGTACGAGCCAGTAGCAGGCGACTCCCAGGGCGACCAGCACGGCGAAGCCGACCCCGGAGACGATGACCATCAGCCGGGAGACCGTGCCGTCGATCTCGTTCAGGTTCATCGCGACCGCGCGGAACCCGCCCGCCTCGTCGCGCGCCACGATCGCCCGCCACTTCGATCCCGACGGCGACTCGACCGTGAACAGCCCGTGCCCGCCCCCGGCCGGCCGGGGCAGCAGGGGCAGGTCGGCGTTCGGCGGCTCCTGGATGGTCCGCAGGACGGCACCGGTCCCGTCGAGCTGGACGATGTAGAACGAGCCGAACAACCGCAGCGGCCCTCCCGGCAGGCCCCCCTGCCGCGGCACCGCGTCGAGCGGGAGGTCCGGCGGGCGTCTGCCCATCGTCAGGAGCTGGGTGTCGACCCGTTGCACCAGATAGCCGCGCAGCAACTGGACGGCGAAGCCGCCCGTCAGCGCGATGGCGAGCGTGACGAGCAGCAGCGTCCCCCCGACGAGGCGCAGCCAGAGTGGGGTGCGGGCCACCCTCCTTCTCAGCTCACTGGCGCGGAGCACGGAGAACATAGCCCACGCCGCGAAGCGTGTGGATGAGCTTGAGGTCGGCTGTGTCGACCTTCCGCCGCAGATAGGACACGTACGACTCCACGACGTTGCGGTCGCCTCCGAAGTCGTAGTGCCACACGTGATCGAGGATCTGCGCCTTCGACAACACCCGACCCTGGTTGATCATGAAGTAGTGCAGGAGCTTGAACTCGGTCGGCGAGAGCCGTACGGGCCTGCCCGCGCGCCACACCTGGTGGGCGTCCTGGTCCAGCTCCAGGTCGGCGACCTGGAGGCGGGGCGGCGCGGCGACCTCGCCGCGAGTACGGCGCAGCACCGCCCGGATCCGCGCCAGGACCTCGTCGAGGCTGAACGGCTTGGTGACGTAGTCGTCCCCGAGCGCCAGGCCGGCGAGCTTGTCCTCGCTCGCGTCCCTGGCCGTGAGGAACACCGCCGGGACGCGCCGTCCGGCCGCCTTGAGCCGGCCCGCCACGGCGAAGCCGTCCATGTCGGGGAGCATCACGTCGAGCACGATCAGATCCGGTCGTGTGCGCTCCGCGATCTGGACGGCCTCCCGGCCGTCGGAGGCCGTCACGACCTCGAACCCCGCGTAGCGCAGGCTCACCGACAGCAGTTCCCGGATGTTCGGCTCGTCGTCGACGACGAGCAGTCGCGCCTCCGCGGTCATGAGCCCGCCCCTCTGCCGCCGAGGGCGGCGCTCTGCGTGACCGAGGTGGCGTCGACGATCCCCTGCGCGTCCTTGTCTCCCGCGACGACCACCACGCTGCCCGTCTTGAGATCCTTGGCCTTCCCTGTCTTGGAAACCTGGATCTTGGTGGAGGTGCTGGTCTTCACCGTGACGACGTCCCCGTTCACGGTCTGGACGTAGATCTTGTCGCCGTCGACGAGCTTGACCGTCCCGAAGGTCGCGTTCGCGGCGGCACCCCCGAGGCCGCCGCCTCCGAAACCACCGCCGCCGCGTCCCCCGCCACCTCCGCCGCCGCCTGCGGCGCCGAAACCGCCCTGCCCCCGCTGCCCGCCGGCGTTGCCCTGGCCGGACAGGAGGGAGCCGAACGGCACGGAGCCGGACGGGGTGGCGGCGTGCTTCTGCGCCTGGACGCCCACGAGGAACCCGGCCACGAGCACGACGCCCGCGCCGAGCAGCATGGTCAGCTTCGACGGCCCGCGCCGGGCCGGCTGGGCCGCAAGTTCGGCCTGGAGATCGTCGTCGAAGGGCGAGATCTCCAGCACGTCCGCGGCCTTGTGCCTGCTCACATTCATCTCCTGGCTGTCACTCGAAGCGCAGGGCTTCGATCGGCCGCAGCTTGGCGGCGCGGTTGGCGGGGTAGCTGCCGAAGAACAGGCCGATCGCGACCGAGACCGCGAGCGCCAGCACGATCGACAGCGGCACCAGCACGGGTTTGACCCCGGCGATCGTGAACTGGGCGCCGATCACCGCGATCGCCACGCCTAACAGGCCGCCGACGAGGCTCAGCACGGTCGCCTCGACGAGGAACTGACCGAGGATCGCCCCCCGCGGCGCGCCGATCGCCTTGCGGATGCCGATCTCCCTGGTCCGCTCGGTGACCGTGACCAGCATGATGTTCGTGATGCCGATGCCGCCCACGAGCAGGCTGATCGCGGCCACGGCCCCGAGCAGCACCGTGAACGTGCCGGTCGCGGCGCTGACCGTCTCCTGCAGCGTCGCCTGGTTGAGGATGCGGAAGTCGGCCGTCGCCGTGCCGGTGATGCCGTGCCGCTGGTTGAGGATGTCGGTCACCTCGGCCTGAGCCGAGTCCACCGCCTCGGCGCTCTTGGCCTGCACCAGGATCTGGCCGAGCGGTCCGAACCCGGTCAGGCTCTGCTGCACCGCGGGCAGCGGCGCGATCGCCACGTCGTCGGCGTCCTGGAATCCCGACGAGCCGGCCTCCTTCAGCACCCCCACGACCGTGAACGGCACGCCGGACACCACGATCTGCTTGCCCACCGGATCGACGGAGCCGAACAGGTCCTCGGCCACCGTGTTCCCGATGACCACGACCTTCCTCGCCGCGGTCACGTCGTCGTTGTAGAAGTACGTGCCCTTGACCACGGGCTTGTTCGACGCCTCGAAATAGCTCGGGTATGTGCCGACGAGTTGCTGGATCGTGTGGCTCGCCCCCTCGTACGTGGCCGTCTGCGACTGGGCCGACACCACCGGGGACACGCTCTTGACCGACGGCGCGCCCGACGGGTCGGCCAGCGCGCGGGCGTCCTCCACCGTCAGGTCCTTGGCCTGGGTGCGCGGGCCCGAACCCTGCTGCCGCCCGCCGCCGGCACCGCCGCCGAGCAGGCGGGCGAAACCGCCGCCACCCCCTCCGCCGCCACCCCCGCCGCCCGACGTGGACGGGGAGATCGTCAGCGAGTTGGCGCCCAGCCGCTGGATGTTCTGCTGGATCTGCTGCGAGGACCCCTCGCCGACGGCGACCAGCAGGATCACCGCCGCGACGCCGATCAGGATGCCGAGCGTGGTCAGCGCGCTGCGCAGCTTGTTGGCCGCCAGACCCCGCAGGGCGAAGCGCAGGACCTCGAACGGGTTCACGTGGTCACCTCTGCCAGCCGTGGGGGAAGGCCGCCGACCGGCGACCTGCGGGAGTCCTCGACCACCTGGCCGTCCATCAACCGGATGACGCGTTTCGCGTGGGCGGCCACGTCGTCCTCGTGCGTGATCAGCACGATGGTCCGCCCGCTCGCGCTGAGCCCGTCGAAGATCCGCATCACGTCGTCGCTGGACTTGCTGTCCAGGGCTCCGGTCGGCTCGTCGGCGAGCAGCAGCGTCGGCGACGTCACCAGTGCCCGGGCCAGCGCCACCCGCTGCTGCTGACCGCCGGACAGCTCGTTGGGCTGGTGTCCCACCCGCTCCGCCAGGCCGACCTGGTCCAGCGCCGCCAGCGCCCTCGTGCGCCGCTCCGCCGCCTTCACCCCGCCGTACGCCAGCGGCAGCTCCACATTGGCCAGCGCGCTCATCCGCGGAATCAGGTTGAACGACTGGAAGACGAAGCCGATCTTGCGGTTGCGGACGATCGCCAGCCGCACCTCGTCGAGCACGCCCACATTGGTGCCGTCGAGCAGGTAGCTCCCGGACGACGGGACGTCGAGGCAGCCGATGATGTTCATCAGCGTCGACTTGCCCGACCCGGAGGCACCCATGATCGCCACGTAGTCGCCCCGCTCGACCTTCAGCGAGACGCCCCGAAGGGCGTGCACCGCGGTCTCACCCTCGCCGTACACCTTGGCCACGGCCCGAATGTCCAGGACCGGCGCCGCCTGCCCGGTCATCCCCGGCCTCCCCGGCCGCCGAAGGCGCCACCGCCCCCGCCGCCGAACCCGCCGCCGCCGCCGGGGAACTGGAAGCCCCCGCCGGTGCCCGTCGTCGTGGGGAGGGTCCTGACGACCTGGTCGCCCTCCTGGAGCCCGGACTTGATCTCAGTGAGGGTGTCGCCCTTCACGCCGATCTCGACCGGCTTCACGACCTGCCTGCCGTTCTCGAGGACCCTGACGGTGCTGCGGCCGCCCGCGGTGGTGACCGCGGCGTTCGCCACGGCCAGCGCGTTGTCGACCGAGGCGACGGTGACCTGGACGCCGGCGGTCTGGCCGAGCCGCACGGTCTTCGGAACATCGCTCAGCGAGATCGTCACGGCGTACTGGACGACGTTGTTGGTGGTCTGCGGTTGCGGGTCGATGACGCTCACCTTGCCGTTCGCGGTCACCCCGGTCAGCGCGTCGAAGGTGACGGTCGCCGGCTGGCCGACCTTGAGCTTGGTCACGTCGGCCTCGGTGAACTGGCCGACGATCTGCAGGCGCGTCGGGTCGGCGATCTCGATGAACCCGGTGCCCGTGCTCGACGTGCCGGCGGCGCTCGACGATCCACCGCCTGAGGCGCCGCCGGAACCGCCCGCGCCGGCTCCGGAACCGCCCGAGGAACCGCTGGACGAGGCGCCGCCTCCCGAACCGCCCGACGAACCGCCCTCCGAGCCGTTCACCGCCACGATGGTCCCGGCGAACGGCGCCTTGATCTCCGTCCCCGCGACGGCCCGCTCGGCCGCCCGGTAGGAGTTGCGCGCACTGATGTACTGCGAGTAGCCCGACGGGGTCGAGGTGTCGCCCGCGTTCGCGGCGTCCAGGGCGGCCTTGGCCGCGTCGAGGCTCTCCTGCGCCGCGGTGTCGTCGAGGCGTGCCAGCACGCGGCCCTTCTTCACCTTGTCGCCCGACTCGACCGCGATCGACTCGACCGTGCCGCTCGTACCGAAATCGAGAGATCTCGTCCGGGAGCTCGCGACGGAACCGGAGGCCGACACCGAGGACGACACATTCGCGCGCGTCACACGCGTGGTCAGAGGCGCCGCCTCATTCGATGAGCCGTTCCCGAGGGAGGCGTAGGCCACGCCGACTCCACCGAGCAGCAACACTCCCAGGACGCCGTTGATGATCAGCGCTCTGCGCTTCGTCGACAGCTTCACGACGCTGAACCCTGGCGGATCCCGCTTCGGGCAACCTCGGCCGATGCTGACAGTTTCCTGGAAGTCGCATTTTCAGATAACTCTCAGGCAGGGCCAAGCGAGCGATGACGTGGCGTCACGAGGATGGCCGCCATGACACCGAGCATTCCGATCCGCGTCGGGGGACTGGCCCTCGCCGGGGTCGCCATCGCGAGCTTCGCCGTCCTCCGTGTGGGCGACGGCGGCTCCCCCGCGGCCGGGCAGATCTCGCTCGCCGCGGCCAAGCGCGGCACCGTGTCCGCGTACGTCTCCGCCGCGGGCAACACCGTCAACGACGGAGTGAGCGATCTGGCGTTCGGGGCGGCGGGCACGGTGCGGAAGCTCAACGTCAAGGTCGGGGACAAGGTGAAGAAGGGCCGCGTGCTGGCCCGCATCGACGACACCATCGCCCGCGAGGACTACGACGCCGCCACGGCGGCGCTCGCCGCCGCGCAGGACACCCTCGACAAGGTCCAGAGCGGCACGTCGGTGACCTCCGCGGCGGCTTCGGGCGGCGCCGCGGTCATCCCCGCCATGGCCCGCGCGACCGCCGGCACCTCGTCGGCGGGGCACGGCTCCTCCGGCTCGTCCTCCGGGGGATCCGGCGGTGCGGGGGCATCCGGTGGGGCAGGCTCCGGTGGGGCAGGCTCCGGGGGCACCGGCTCGGGCGGCTCCGGCTCGGGCGGCACGGTGCCGTCCTGCGGGACCCGGCCCGCGTCCGCCTCCGCCTCCGCGGACGTGGCGACCAGCCACGGCTGGCTCGCCCTCAACGTGTCCCTGGTGTCGTTCGACTCCGGTCAGCGGCGGGAGCGCCCGCCGCTCTCGTCCCCCTCCACACCGGTTCACACGCCCACACAGGGCTCCGCCGGCCGTACGCACGACGCCGGGACGGGTCACACGGCGGCGAGCGGTTCCGGAGCGGCGAACCCCGGCGGCACGTCGGGCAGCGGAGCGCACACCGGCGCGGCGTCCGCGAACACCACCTCGGCCGGCGGGGCACGGCAGACCTGGACCAAGCACCCCAGCCCCTCGCCCTCGCCCACCCCGACCGTCACACCGACCGTGACGCCCACGCGTACACCCACGCCCACTCCCACCCCGACTCCCACGCATGCGACTCCGTCGCCGACCCCCACGCACTCCGCGCCGCCGAGCGCGACGCCCTCGCCGACCTGTCCTCCCGGAGGCGGAACGCCCGGGCAGGGCGGGGGCGGCCAGGGCGGAGGCCCGGGCGGCCCGGGCAGCGGTCAGGGCGGGGGCTCCGGCCGGGGCGGCGGCGGTATCGGCCGGGGTGGAGGCGGTTTCGGCGGCTCGGGTGGCCGCGGCGGCGGCACGCCGATGACCGAGGCGGAGGCCGAGGCGGCCGTCAGCAAGGCGACGTCCGATCTCGCCGACGCCAGGCAGGCGCTCGCGGGAGTGAAGATCACGGCTCCCTCCGACGGCACGATCCTTTCGATCGCGGGAACCGTCGGCACGCAGTACACCTCCGGCGACTTCATCACCCTCGGCGACCTCGGCGACCTCCAGATGCAGGCGATGTTCACCCAGTCGGACATCCAGTCGCTCAAGGTGGGCCAGAAGGCCACGATCACGCTGGCCACCCATCCGGGCGAGGAGTACGACGGCGTCGTCGCCCACATCGATCCCACGGCGACGACGAGCGGCAGGCTCGTCCGCTACGGAGTGACGATCTCCTTCGAGAACCGGCCGGACAACCTGCTGCTCGGGCAGAGCGCGACCGCACAGGTGACCACCGGCACGGCCGACGACGCCCTGTATGTGCCGGCTCAGGCAGTACGGACTCTCCCGGACGGAACGGCGACGGTGACGGTCCGGCAGGGCGGCGGCCAGGTGCCGCGGACCGTGAAGACCGGCATCCGCGGCGACCAGTACGTGGAGATCGTCGACGGGCTCGCCGACGGGGACCAGGTGGTCCTGCCGACCGGATCCGCGGGCGGAGGCTTCCCCGACGAGGGCTTCCCCGGGGCGAGCTGAGACCGCCCCTGCTCGGCAGGTGTCAACGGAGCGCGTCGGGAGCGGCGGGGACCGCTTCCGGCTCGTGCCGGAGCCTCTCCGCCTCGCCGGAGACCGCGACGGCCTCCTCGGCCTCGGCGGACAACTCTTCAGCGGACAGGGCCTCGGCGAGGTCGGCGTCCGCGGAGTCGTCGTCGTAGTCCAGGGCCTCGGGCGCGAGCGGGAGGACGATGCGGAAGGCCGCGCCCTCACCCGGCGCCGTGCGGACGCCGACCTCGCCCCCGTGCGCCCGGACGAGCGAGTCGACGATGGCCAGCCCGAGGCCGCTGCCCCCGGAGGGCCTCGTCCTCGACGGATCCGCGCGGTAGAAACGCTCGAAGACCCGCTCGGCCTGCTCCGTGGTGAGCCCGGGCCCCTGGTCGGCGACCTCCACGAAGGCCTTCACGCCCGTCGCCCCGAGCCGGACCGCGATGGAGGTCCCGCCGGGAGTGTGGATGGTCGCGTTGCTCATCAGGTTCCCGACGACCTGCCGCAGCCGCACCTCGTCTCCCATGACGATGAGCGCCACGTCACTCTCGACGTCGAGGGTGATCTCCCTGTCGGGGCACAGGATCCTGGCGTCGTGTACGGCGTCCGCGGCCACCGCGAGCAGGTCGACGGGCTCCGACTGGAGTGGGCGCTGCTGGTCCAGCCGGGCGAGCAGCAGCAGGTCCTCGACGAGCAGGCCCATGCGGGCGGCCTCGCTCTCGATCCGCCCCATCAGCCGGGTGGTGTCGGCGTCCGGAACCTGGCGGTGGAACTCGGCGAACCCCCTGATGGACGTGAGCGGCGTGCGCAACTCGTGAGAGGCGTCCGCGACGAAGCGCCGCATCCTGGCCTCGGACTCGCGTGCGGACGCCTCCGACGCCGCGCGGGCCTCGAAGGCCGTCTCGATCTGGGCGAGCATGCCGTTCAGCGAACGGGCCAGCCGCCCTACCTCGGTGCGGGGGTCGCGGTCCGGGATCCGGCTGCTGAGGTTCCCCTGGGCGATGTCCTCCGCCGTCCGCTCGATCTCCGTAAGCGGGCGCAGGCTCCGCCGTACGATCACGACGCCGACGACGGCGAGCACGACCATCACGACGCCGCCGACCAGCAGTTCGATGAGTGCGAGCCGCCCGGTGATCTGGCGCACGGAAGCGAAGTCGACGGCGACGACCACGCTGCCGAGTCCGGTGACGGGGACCACGCGAGCGCGCCACAGTCCGTCGCCCGACACGGCGGGGACGGTCTGCGGGGCCTGCGAGGTGACGGCGACCGGGCCGGGAAGGGTCTCGACGGCCATGCCCGCCTGCGCGGCGATCAGCTTGCCCGTGGCGTCGCGGACCTCGACGCGGCCCTCCGGCGGGACCCTGAGCCTGGCCAGGAGCATCGGCTCGCGTTCCAGGCGCACGACCACGTCCTGGGTGACCATCGCGAGCTGGAGGTCCACGCGGGAGACGAGGTAGTGGCGGAGGGCGGAGACGCTGCCCACTCCGATGACGGCCATGGCCACGGCGACGAGCGCCAGCATGGCCGCACTCAGCCGGATCCGCAGCGGCGTGCGTCCCGACACGACGCTCAGGCGGCGGACGGCGGTGTCCGCATCACGTATCCGACTCCCCTGAGGGTGTGGATGAGCCGCGGATGGGCGTTGTCGAGCTTGCGGCGCAACACCGAGACGTAGGACTCGACGATTCCCGCGTCACCGCGGAAGTCGTAGTCCCACACGTGGTCCAGGATCTGCGCCTTGGACAACACCCGGCCGGCGTTGGCCATGAAGTACCGCAGCAGCTTGAACTCGGTCGGCGAGAGCGGGACGGCGGAGCCCGCGCGCCACACCTCGTGCGACTCCTCGTCGAGCTCGATGTCGGCGAAGGTCAGCCGGGGGGGCACCGCCATGGGGTCGCCGCTCGTACGGCGGAGCACGGCCCGGATCCTGGCGACCACCTCTTCGAGGCTGAAGGGCTTGGTCACGTAGTCGTCGCCGCCGAGGGTGAGGCCGCGGACCTTGTCCTCCGTCGCGTCCCTCGCGGTGAGGAAGACGACCGGGGTGTGCGTGCCACCGCCGCGCAGACGGCGCACGATGTCGAAACCATCCATGTCGGGCAGCATGACGTCGAGAACGATCAGGTCCGGCCGGTGACGCTGGACGGCCGCCACCGCCTCGCCTCCGCTGGAGGCGGTGTTGACCTCGAAACCCGCGAACCGCAGGCTCGCGGCCAGCAGTTCCAGGATGTTCGGCTCGTCCTCGACGACGAGCAGCTGTGCTTCGGGAGATGCATTGACCATGGCATCAAGCACTCTAGGAGTTCGAAGTTAAGCGAGCCGTTAAGGCGATATGCCGGGCAATGGCCAGACTCGACGTCGCGGCGGGCGACGGAGCATTCCTGACCAGGACGATCCGCCCGTGCACGTCGATGGCGAAGTCGTCGAGCAGGGCGCCGTCCCTCGCCACGGCCTGGGCCCGGACTCCCCCTCGCGTCTTGACGATGTCGCCCAGGGTGAGCGCGGGCACGTAACGCCGCGCCGCGGACAGGAACGACCGCTTCGCGAGCGATCCGTACACCTCCCGCACCCCGGTGCGCCAGTGCGTCGCCGCCATCCGCCGGGTGCCCGGCCAGGTCACGATCCGCCGCAGGTCCCCGAGGGAGATCTCACCCCACGAGTAGCCCTCGAGCGCCATCGCCAGCACCGCGTTGGGCCCGACCAGCACCTCGCCGTCGATCCTGCGGGTGAGGTGGACGCCGAGGAACGGGTAACGGGGGTCGGGCACGGGATAGATGAGCCCGCGCACCATGGTCTTCGCCGTGTCCGTCAGCTTGTAGTACTCACCGCGGAAGGGGATGATCCGCACGTCTCCCGGCGCCCCGGCCATCGCCGCCACCCGGTCGGTGCCGAGTCCCGCGCAGGAGATGAGCCGGTCGAAGGTGAACCGCGAGGTCCCCGCCGCCACCTCGACTCCCCGGGACGTCTCCCGGATGCCCCGGACGGGGTGCGAGAGCCGTACGGCGCCGCCCATCTCCGTCACGTCGGCGGCGAGGCGGCGCGCGATGGCCGGGAAGTCGGTGATCGCGGTGTGCGGCGAGTGGACGGCGCCCACGCCCACGGCGTCCGGTTCGATCTCCCGCAGCCCGAGCGCGTCGACCTCCGCGATGCCCGGCACCTGGTTCTCCCTGGCGCGGTCGGCGATCCTGCGCAGTCCCGCCATCTCGGAGCGGGTGGACGCGACGACGAGCTTGCCGACCTCGTCGTACGGCAACCTGTGCTCCGCGCAGTACTCCCTGAGCATCGCCATGCCGTCCCGGCAGAGGGTCGCCTTCAGGGAACCCGGGGTGTAGTAGATCCCGGCGTGGACGACACCGCTGTTGCGCCCGGTCTGGTGGGCCGCGACGTCGGCTTCCTTGTCCAGCACGGTCACCTCGGCGCCCGAACGCGCCATCTCCCTGGCGACGGCCAGGCCGAGGATTCCCGCACCGATGATTCCAAGCTTCATGTCGCTCCGGCGGACAAACGGCTGAATAAGGGCACCACGCCCGCCATTGTCCACCAGCCCTCTCGGACTCGTCTGCCACTCAATCGAGATCGAACTGGCGTTCGGTAGACTGGTGTCCATGTACGTGCCGCCGGGATGGCCGCAGGAGGTCCGCCCGCCCGACAGTCCCGACTGGGAGACGTCGGCCTCGGCGTGGCTGCTCGACGCGGTGCCGCCGGACTACCGCGCCTACGAAGTGCTGCGCCGCCACCCGATCGCGCTGGCGAGGATGGCCGGACATCACGTGCGCGCGTCGGTCCAGGCCGCACGGGAGGGCTATCGCAGCGCCGCCGTGGATCTGAAGGATCACCTGCCGCCGCACGCCGTGGAGGCGGTGCTCAAGGCCTATCGCAGCGAAGGGCCCCGGCTCGTACGGCTCGCGCAGGCCATCGACCTCGTCGAGCGGGCCCTGCGGGGCGAGCGGTTCACCGAGAGAATCCGCCCCGACAGCCACAGGCGCCCCCTGTGACACGCGCTGTGACGCGTGTTGTGACGCTCGCCTCAGCGGGCGGTCCGCCAGGCGATCACGAGGATCACGCCGATCGCCCCGGCCGCGACCGCCACCCATAAGACGATCATCGTGGTCGGCACTCCGGAGTCGCCGGCCTGCTCGGAGCCTGCGGCCGAACCCCGCTTGGCGGAGTCGCCCGCGGCCGGGTTCGCCGCCGGAGAGCGGGTGGCCGCCGCGGGGCGCGCCCGGGCCTCTGCCGGGAGCGGCACCTCGTAGACCGGGCTCCGCTCGCCTTCTGAGCCCGTGAGCAGGGCGGTGCCGTCCGGTGTGTAGGTGACGGACTCCGACTGGTTCAGCGGCGGCATCGTGACGTGCGCGATCTCGTGATCGGGCGAGCGGAAGACCGTGGCGGAGAAGTACGTCCGGATCACAAAGCTCGACCCGTCAGGGGCGAAGGCGGCGTCGGTGGCCATGATGGGGGCGGACCCGACCCGCCGGAGCACGTTCACCCCGTCGGTCCTGAGCTTGGCCGGCGCCTGATAGATCGACCCGTCGATCTCCTTGCTGACGATGTAGAGCCTGCCGGAACGGGGGTCGACCATCAGCCCCTCGGCGTTGCGGGCGCCGTCCTTGTAGCGGAAGCGGTATCGGGTCGCCCGAAGCGTCGCGTCCGCCAGCGTCCGCGGCTCGACGACCTTGTACACGGAGATGTCGGACCACGCGCCGTCCAGGTTGTCGCCGATGTCGCCGATCCACAACACGCCCCGGCCGGTCTTGGGGTCGACGGAGGTCGCCATCGCCTCCCAGTCCCTGGCGACCGCTCCGGCGAGGGTGAAGGCCGCCCGTGTCCGGCCGTCGAGCCCCACGGCGTAGACCGTCGGCGAGCCGCCGCTGTCGTTGTGCGTGTAGACGACGCCCTTGTGCGTCGGCGAGAACGCCAGCCCGCTGGACTCGCCGATGCGCTTGTCCCTGATCGTGAAGAGAGGTTTGTCGTCGTCGGCGAACAGGGGTTTGTCGTCGTCGGCATGGGCGCTCGGCAAAGGCGGGACGGCGAGGGCGACGACGGCGGAGACGGCGAGGAGACAGGCCGCCGGCCGGAGTGCCCTCTTGACCCGATTCACAACCCCCGGCGAGATCCCCATGCGGCAATCATTCCCGATGCACGGCTCGCCCGCGCCGGTGCCTAGTCTGGGCCGAGTGGAATATCAACAACTTGGGCGTACCGGCCTCCAGGTCAGCAGGCTCTGCCTCGGCACGATGAACTTCGGCCCGCAGACCACCGAAGACGACTCCCACGCGATCATGGATCGCGCCCACGAGCTCGGCATCAACTTCTTCGACACCGCGAACTCCTACGGCGGACAGAAGGGCGAGGGCGTCACCGAGCAGATCATCGGCCGGTGGTTCGCGAAGGGCGGCGGCAGGCGCGAGCGCACCGTCCTGGCGACCAAGGTCTACAGCATCATGGGCGACTGGCCGAACGAGCGCCGCCTGTCGGCGCTGAACATCAGGCGGGCCGCCGACGCCTCCCTGAAGCGCCTGCAGACCGACTACATCGACCTCTACCAGGCGCACCACATCGACAGGTACACGCCGTTCGACGAGTTCTGGGAGGCCATGGAGGTCCTGCGGCAGCAGGGCAAGATCCTGTACGTCGGCTCGTCGAACTTCGCCGGTTGGCACCTCGCCAAGGCCCAGGAGGCCGCCAGGCGCCGCAACTTCCTCGGCCTGGTCAGCGAGCAGGCGCACTACAACCTGCTCAACCGCCTGCCCGAACTCGAGCTCCTGCCGGCCGCGGACGACTACGGCATCAGCGTGATCCCGTGGAGCCCCCTCGCGGGCGGACTGCTCTCCGGCGTGCTCAAGAAGCTCGAGAGGGGGCGTTCCGGCACCGACACCATGCTCGCCGAGGTGGAGAAGCACCGGAGCAAGATCGAGGAGTACGAGGCGTTCTGTGCGGAGATCGGCGCGGATCCCACCGTCGTGGCCCTCGCCTGGCTGCTCTGCCAGCCGGCGGTCGCCGCTCCGATCGTCGGGCCGCGGACGATGGCGCAGCTCGAGGGCGCGAACCAGGTCATGCACACGGGGATCGACGAAGACGCGCTCGCCCGTCTCGACGAGATCTTCCCCGGTCCCGGTCACGCCGCCCCCGAGGCGTACGCCTGGTAGGGGCGGCCCCGCCTATGGCCTCATCCCAGCAGTGTTCCGATCACCACGATGAGCACGAGCAGCGCGAGCACCGTGGGCAACAACCAGCGACGAGGACGATCCACGCCAAGGAGCCTAGTCGCGACGACCGAGTGAATACGCCTCGACGGGCTCGTAACGAACGTGCGGCCCCAGGTGGCTTCGCATCAGATGTACGGCTTTCGCCTCCCACGAGCGCCCGCTGAACGTGCTCGTGGCCCGGACGAGAGGCCACAGATCGACTCCGTCCCGTGAGCGGGCCAGGGTGAGATGGGGATGGAACCGCGTGGGGTCCTTCTTCATCGCCCCGGCCCGCCGGGCTCCCGCCGCGAGCGAGTCCGCCAGCCCCTTCAGGGACGGGCCGTCGCCGAGGCCGGTCCAGAAGACCCTCCCGTGAGCAGGAGACGGGAAGGCCCCTGACCCGGCGAAGGACAACGTCGCCGGCCGGTGGCGCGAGGCGGCCCTGGCCAGCCGTACGTGCAGGTCGGGCAGCACCCGGTCGGGGACCTCGCCGAGGAAGACGAGGGTCACGTGCCACAGGGCCGGGTCGATCCAGCGCAGACCCGGCCATTCGGCCCGGACGGGGCCGATCGCCGCGTCGACCTCCGCCAGCGCCTCAGACGGCGGTAGCAGCGCTAGGAACAACCTCACGGGCTGATTGTTCCCCGGCGGCCATGCGGGCCGCGACGACCCTGGTCAGCAGTACGGCGAGGCCGGTGCCCACCACGCTCAGCATGCCGGCGGTCACGACGGCGGCACGCGGGCCGGCCGACTCGGACAGCCATCCCACGAGCGGCGACCCCACGGGCGCCCCCGCCGTGAACACGAGCACGTAGATGCCCATGACCCGGCCGCGCATGTCCGGCGACGATCCGAGCTGCACCATGGTGTTCGCGGTGGTGTTGACCGTGATCATGGCCATTCCGGCCGGGATCAGCAGGAGCAGGAAGGCCGGGTAGTCGGGGGCGATCCCGGCGGCGATCTGGAAGGCCCCGAAGCACACGGATCCGACGAGCAGGAACCGGCGGCTCTGCTTGACCCGCCGCGCCGCCAGCAACGCCCCGCCGAGGGCCCCCACGGCGAACGCGCTGGACGCGATGCCGAAGGACGACGCGCCCGCGCCGTACACCTGCCGGGCCATGAGGGCGATGCTGGTCGTGAAGCTCTGCGCGAAGATCGCCATGAAGCCGACGATGAGCAGCGGCAACAGGATGTCCGGACGGTCCAAGACGTACCGCAGTCCCTCACGGAGCTGGCCCCTGGCCCGCGGAACCGGCTCGGGGCTGCGCAGCTCCGAACCCCGCATCAGGATCAGCCCGATGATCACGGCGGCGAACGAGGCCGCGTTCAGCAGGAAGATCGGGCCGGTGCCCATCCAGTAGATGAAGACACCCGCGGCGGCCGGGCCGACCACCCTGGCCAGGTTGAACGTCGAACTGTTGAGCGCGATCGCGTTCGGCAGGTCCTTGCGGCCCACCATCTCCACGACGAACGACTGCCGTGTCGGGACCTCGACACAGGACACCAGCCCGAGGGTGAAGGCCATCACGTAGACGTGCCACACCTGCACGGAACCGGTCAGGACGAGGACGCCCATGCTGAGCGCGAGCAGGCCCATCAACGTCTGGGCCACGACCAGCACGCGCCGCTTGGGGTAGCGGTCCGCGAGCATTCCGCCCCACAGGCCGAACAACATCACCGGCAGGAACTGCAGCGCGACGGTCACGCCGAGCGCGGAGCCGCTGCCGCCAGTGAGGTCGAGGACCAGCCAGTCCTGCGCCGTCCGCTGCATCCAGGTGCCGATGTTGGACACCACTCCACCGACCGCGAACAGCCGGTAGTTGTAGTTGCGCAGCGAGCGGAACATCCCCCCTACATCTGGGAGAGCCTCGCCAGAATCGGCGCGGCCACCCGCAGCGCCGCCCGCTCCTCCGGCGTCAGCTCCTTGAGCTGCCGCGCCAGCCAGGCCTCTTTCATCCGACGCTCCTCCTTGAGCAGCGCCGTCCCCGCCTCCGTCAGGCGGACGGTGACCTGCCTCCGGTCCGTCGGATGGGGTTTGCGTGCCAGCAGACCCCGCTCCTCGAGCTTGGCGATCACTCGTGTCATCGAGGGCGGCTGCACCTTCTCGTGCTCCGCCAGTTCTCCGGGGGTCATCTCGGTGTGGCTCTCGACGGCGGCCAGCGTCGCGAGCTGCGTGGGGGTCAGCGAGTGATGCGCGCCCTGCTTGCGCAGCCGGCGGTTCAGCCGCGCGAGCGAAACGCGCAACGCGGACGCGAGGCCGGCGTCGCTGCGGAGGTTCTCTGTCTTTGTTAGCATGTCTCATTACCTTTGCTAACTTTATGTCGCCTGTCGATATTCCGCAATTCGCGAGCTCAGAGCCTCGCGGGTGCGCAGCGGCCTCCCATGTGACGCATCCACGGGAACACCGCCCCCCATCCCGGATTCTCAAGCCGACCCTTGCGCGCTCATTCTAACGCTGTTAGTTTCTGCCTAACGACGTTAGAAAGGGGCCGTCCATGAGCCCGGCGGCACGTCTAGACACCGAATCGATCCTCCGCGCGGTGTTCGACCTCCTCGACCAGGAGGGTTTCGCCGCGCTCTCGATGCGCACGCTGGCCACGCGGCTCGACGCGAAGGCGGCGTCGCTCTACTACCACGTGCCGAACAAGGCCGCACTCCTCCAACTGGTGTCGGACCGCGTCGCAGGGCAGGTGATCGGGGCGATCACCCCGGGACTGGGGTGGCGTGAGCTGATGACCGGAATGGCGCGCTCCCTGCGGGAGACCCTGAGCGCCCATCCGGGCGCCGCCGCGGTCGTCGCCGTGCGGAACGTGTCGCCCGAGGTGTTCGAGCCGGCGGTCCCCCTGGTGCTGGCCTCGATGCACTCGGGCCTGCGCCTCACCGACGAGGAGGCGCTGTTCCTGGTGCAGTCGCTGTTCATCCTCGTGACGGGCCACGCCCTCGCCGAGTTCGGCGAGGCTCCCGAGCCGCCCGCAGCACCCCAGGCGTACTACGACACCTGGTTCGACATCGCCCTGTCCACGTTCCTCGCCGGAGTCCAGGCGCGTCACGGCGCCTGAGCCCGCTCCCCAAAAACGAAAGGACTCCCCCCATGTTCGCCGTCGCGCTCGTCCTGCTGCTCCTGGCCGACGCCTACTTCGTCTTCAACACGCTCGTCGACGTCTTCCCGTTCAACAACGTGCGGGAGGCGAAGAGGTCGGAACAGATCACCGAGGTGTCCCTCAACGGGCCGGTCATGCTCGTCCCTGCCGTGCTACTCGTCATTGCCGGCCTCACCGGACTGCCGGTCCTCGCCTACGCCGGAGGGGGCCTCGAACTGCTCATCCTCCTCAGCGGTCTGGCCGTGTGGTGGCTGCCGTACCTGGTCGGCGTGACGGTCCCCTGGGCGGCCGCGGGCACCGGGGAGACCTGGGCCGGACTGCACGCGCGGACCTACGCGAAGACCATCATCGTGCTCCCCGGCCGGAAGGGCCGCCCGCGCCCGAATCTCGAGCACATGATCCTGCACGCGCTCTTCTTCGCCGCCGCGATCTGCACGTTCGCCGCCGCCGGCACGGTGTGACGCGCCCCTCGGGCGGCCCGGCGTCCACCCAGGACGGCCGGGCCGTACGGCACGACCAGGCCGTCATGGTGGTGGCCCGCTCCGGCCACCGCCACGACGGCCTCGTACGTCAGCCGACCCCGAGAAGGCTCTTGATCGGTTCCAGCGCGAAGTAGACGACGAAGAGGATCCCCACGAGCCAGAGCAGCGGGTGCACCTCCTTGGCCTTGCCGCGCAGGGCCTTGATCACGATGTAGCTGACGAAGCCGGCGCCGATCCCCGCGGTGATCGAGTAGGTGAACGGCATCAGCACGATCGTCAGGAACGCCGGGATCGCGACCTCGAAGTCGCTGAAGTCGATCTCCTTGATCTGGGTCATCATCAGGAAGCCGACGATCACCAGCGCGGGCGTCGCCGCCTCGAAGGGGACGATGTCGGTCAGCGGCGCGAAGAACATCGCGAGCAGGAAGAGCAGGCCGGTGACCACGCTCGCGAGTCCCGTACGGGCGCCCTCCCCGACGCCGGACGCGGACTCGATGTACGTGGTGTTCGACGAGACGCTCGCCGCGCCGCCCGCCGCCGCGGCGATGGAGTCGACCAGCAGGATCTCGCGGGTCCGCTCCATCGTGCCGTCGGCGCGGACGAGACCGGCCTGGCGGCCGACGCCGACGATCGTGCCCATGGTGTCGAAGAAGTCGGCCAGCATCAGCGTGAAGACCAGCAGGACGGCCGCGAGCCCGCCGATCTGCGCGAACGCGCCGAACAGGCTGAACTGGCCGAGCAGCGACAGGTCGGGGACGTCAATGATCTTGCCCGGCCACTGGGGGATGTTGAGGCTCCACCCGTTCGGCTTCCCGGGCTGGCTGCCGAGGTCGCCGATCAGCTCCACCACGAACGCGAAGATCGTCGTCGCGACGATGCCGACGAGGATCGCGCCCTTCGCCTTCCGCGCCACCAGGAACGCCGTCACGATCAGGCCCACGACGAAGACCAGCGTCGGCCAGCCGGTCAGCGATCCGTTGCCGAGCGAGCCGAGTTGCACGGGCACGGTGGTGTGCGCGGCGTCGGGGATACGCCGCACGAAACCCGCGTCGACGAAGCCGATGAGCGTGATGAACAGCCCGATCCCGACGCTGATCGCGGTCTTGAGCTGGGCGGGGATGGCGTTGAACACCGCGACCCTGAAGCCCGTGACCACCAGGATGGCGATCACGATGCCCTCCAGCACCACCAGGCCCATGGCGTCTTCCCAGGACATCTGGCTGGCGACGCCGAAGGCGAGGAAGGCGTTCAGGCCGAGCCCTGTGGCCAGAGCGAACGGCACCCGGCCGAACACGCCCATCGCGATCGTGACGATTCCGGCCACGAACGCCGTCGCCGCGGCGACCAGCGGGAGATTCGAGGCACTGCCGTCACCGAGAAACTGCCCGGTCTTGTCCGCGGCCGTTCCGATGATGAGGGGATTGAGAACCACGATGTAGGCCATCGTGAAAAAGGTGGCGACGCCGCCGCGGATCTCCTGACCCACGGTGGAGCCGCGCGCTGAGATGAAAAAATAGCGATCAAGTGCAGTGGAACTGCTGGTCTGGTTCACGCGCGCAGAGTGACAGGATCACGCCTTTTACGAAAAGACGCAGTTGTCCTTTTGTGACTAATCTGTCATCCGAGGTCATCCTGGTCGCACGATCTCTTAAGCTTGCGGGGTGAACCAGCCGCGCCGACCGGATCCCCAACCGATCAAGACCAACGACACCACGACCTTCCTCGTGGGAACGGGGCTGTGGGCGATCGCCCTGGTCGTGCTGCTGATCATCCGGCCGGTGCACACCTGGTCGATCTGGACCTGCGTGGTGGGAATCGGCCTGGGCCTGTTCGGCGTCTACTACGTCCACCGCCGCGACTCCCGGCGCCGCTGAGACGGCGGCCGCCCGGCCGACGCGGCCAGGCACTCAGCCCAGAGCGGCCGCGCGGGCGAAGCGACCAGGCACTCAGCTCAGAGCGGTCACCGGATCGAGGTCGGCCTCGGCCAGCAGCAGCGGAACCCTGCCGGGATCCCGCAGGAGCGCGGCCACCGCGAGCCGGTCACCCCACTGCCCGGCCGCCCACGCGAGGCCCCTGGCCAGGCCCTCGACGCCCGAAGCGTGGACCATGCCCTCGTAGAAACGCCACGGCACCGGCCTGCCGTCGACCAGCAGATCGTCGTGCTCGACATAGCTCAGCGGCGCGGAGGGCAGCAGCGAGCGCACCTGCGGCGGCACCGGACGCTCCACTCCCGACGACGTCACCGCGCCCGTGACGACCTCCCCGACCAGGGGCAGGTCCAGCACCTCCGACAACGCCTCCGCGAGATCGAACGGCGCCAGCACGAGCGGCCGGTCCTCCACCAGGGGCAGCAGGTCGGGCGCCTCCACGACGACGGGGCCCTCCTCGGCCTCCGCCACCACGATCGCCCCCTTCAGCACCGCCCTGACCGCGTCCGGCGGGCTCACACGCGAGGGGTCCACGCCCGCCAGGGCCGTCCAGAGAGAACGCAGTTGCGCCCGGTCGACCTCGGCCGAGGAGTCGGCGAGCTGGTCGAGCAGTTCCTCCGGCCCGCCGTGCGAGGCCAGCAACTCCTCGAGTGAGGACCTGACGCCGATCATCTTCAGCGCGCTCTCGTCGATCCCCGCCGGTGCGTCGCCGTACAGGCCGAACAGCAGGGGGTCGCCCGAGGGAAGCCGGAGCGTCGTGGGAACGCGGCCGCCGAGCACCGGATGACGCGACAACCACCACGACGTGTACGACGGGACCTCGACCGTCTCGCCCGCCACGAGCACGCGTAGCGGCCGCAGGGCGGCACGCAGCGGCGGCCGGGAGAGCAGGCCGAGCGCGGCGGTCCAGTCGGCGACGTACTCCAGGTCGCGGACGGCGGTGAACTCCCTGGCCACCGGCGGCACGTCGAAGTCGGGCAGCAGATCGAGGACGGCCTCGATCCACTCGTCCTCGAGATCGAGATCGTGGTCGCATTCGGACAGGTCGAGCAGGACGTCGGAGTCGTTGACCACGGCGAACCCGTCGAGCACGCCGGTCGCCGCCAGCACGTGCGAGCCGTACTTCTCGACCAGGTCGGCCGCGGCGACGCCGAACGGCACGTCCCCGTCGATCAGCCCGGCCAGCGAGCCGCCCTCGAGGAGCAGGTCGCCCGCCGCGTAGAGCTCGCCGTCGGCGCCCCGCAACGCCAGCTCGGACAACCACGGGGCCTCACCGGCCGTGAGCCCCGCCGCGTCGACCAACGCGAGCACGGCCTGGGACACCGGCTCGGGATCGGCGCTGTTGAGCGACTCGGCCACGGCGGCATGGGTGAGCGGGTCCTCGAGGACCGTCCTCGGCGTGGCCTCGGCGGCGCCCAACCTGAGCAGCAGCTGATGAACGGCGTCGGGATGAACGATCCGCAGCCCCAGCGGGCCCAGCAGGGCCGGATCGAGCGACGGGCGGTCGCCGAGATCGTGGTCCAGGCCGGCGGAGAGCACCAGCGTGCCGCGCGGGCCACGGACCAGCCGGCCGTCGGCGAGCGGCACCGGGATCGCCCCGATGGCCTCGAGATCGTCCGCGGGCAGCACCGCGTACAACGACCGCCACCACGACGGGTCCTTGTCCTGTACGGCGTCGCCGGACAACATGTCCACGACGTCGGCGAGCTCCACCCGCCTGACGCCGAGGGTGGTGAGGGCGGGGTTGCGCGAGGCCCAGCCCGCGGGCAGCAGCCCGGGGACCATGTCCGCGATCTTGTCGAGGAACTCCTGCGACCCCTCGACGGCCCGCGTCTGGTCACCCGGCAGGATCCCGGAGATCGCGGGGAGCAGCGGCGTGCCCGGCAGCAGTCTGATGATCTCTCTGCGGATGACGGCGTCGAGCTCTCCCCTGCCCATCATCCCCGGCACGAGGTCGAGCAGGGCCGGAGTGGCGGGCAGGTCCTGGAGCAGCCGGACGTAGGCCTCGGCCGCGCGGGCGACCAGGAGGTCGGTGAGCGGTCCGGGCGCGACGTGCCGCCGGTCGGTGGTCAGCGGGAACGTGGCGATCAGCAGGGCCGGGAGGTCGAGGGGCTCGTCGCTCGGCGTCGGCGCGTGCACGACCCGCGGGGTGCGGACCTCCGGGTGCACCGCCCAGCGGATCTCCCAGTACGGCCGGGCCCGCTCTTCGGTGGGCCGTCCGGCGAACAGCTCGGCGACCTGTCCGGGCGTGAACACCCCCGACTCCGTCACGATCCGCCAGCCGTCGGTCGAGATCGTGCGCACCTGCCCGTCGATCTCGATCTCGACGGTCTCGAGCGCGGGCATCGCCAGGGGCAGCGCCGGCCCGGCCTCCTCCAGCATCCGCCGCACGGCCTGCCCGGCCGCCTCGTCACGGAGCGGGAGCCGTACCAGCGTGTCGAACCCCTCGGGGACCTCGGTGTGCTCCGCGGGGAACGGCAGGCGCAGCAGCGGCACGTGGCCGTCGCGGCCGGCCAGCTCGGCGGCGAGCTCGGGACGGGAGCTCACGAGGGCGCTCGTCTCCGCACGCGACCAGCGGACCCCTCCGGTCTCCCGGGAGAAGATCGAGGGCTCGTCGCAGACCGACACGACGGCCGCGAAGCCGACGCCGAACCGGCCGGCGGCGCCCGCCTCGCCTCTCTTCCCGGAGACGCGCAGCGTGGACAGGCCCTCGACGCCCGCCTCGTCCAGCGGGGCGCCGGTGTTGGCGGCCAGGAGCACGCCGTCGCGCAGCGACAGCCTCAGGCGCCCCGGCACACCGGCGCGCAGGGCGGCGTCCGCCGCGTTCTGGGCCAACTCAACGACCAGCCGGTCGCGGTAGCCGCCGAGCGCGAAGTCCTCCTCCGCGTTGGCGTCCTCGCGGAATCGTGCGGGCGACGCCGTCCAGGCGGCGAGGACCGTCTCACGCAGTCTGCGGGTGTCGAACATGTCAGGAGTGACCGAGCGGCTCGGAGTCGGCCGCGTCGACCGAGCCGGCTTCCATGAGGTCGTCGTATCCCAGGTCGTCGAGGATCGGAGGCTGGGCCTCCACGACCATCGAGGGGACCGTCGTCGCCTCGGAGTGGGCGCCGCACCCGTGGTCGGCGGCGACCACGCGGCCGTCGTCGGGGGCGTACTCGTTGGCGCAGACGCCGAAGCCGAGCCGCAGCGTGCCCGACAGGGGCCAGTAGAACCCGCAGGTCGAGCATTGGGCGGGGGCCGCGTGCGCCAGCGGGGTGTGCGGGCCCGCCTCGCCGGAGTGCCAGCGCTGCACGGCCAGGTCCCGGCCGACCGGCGAAAGCACGCGGGCACGGCCGAGGCCGTACTCGAAGATCATCTGCTCGTCGAGATCGTCGCCGGTGGCGGTGTAGCCCGGGGTGAGGCGGTCGTCGTCGGCCTCCGTCGGCAGCAGGTCGCCCACGCCGAGGTCGCCGGGCAGCAGTCGCTCGTTCCAGGGCACCCACTGGGGGGCGAGCAGCGCGCCCGTCCCGGGCAGCAGCACACTCTCGCTCACGGTGACGTTGCGCGCGCGGGAAGCCCGGGTGACCGTGACCGCCCATCGCCAGCCTGAGTACGCCCGCTCCAGGCACTCGAAGAAGTGGGTGACGAGCCGGTCGCCCTCGCTCTCGAAGCCCAGATGCGCCCCCACCTCACCCGGACGGGCCATCTCCTCGGCAACTGCTCGGGCCAGGTCGACGGCATCGGCACACGCCTGGTCGACTGGAGTGCTTCGGATTCGGGTACGACTCACACTCCATTTTCACCCACGCCGAGAGCGGACCGCACCGGCTCTATGGGGTAACACTGGAAGGGATGTCGGTGCCTATGGTGGATTTTTGGCCGAAAGTTGTGCGTGCTGTGGGAGCGCCAGGACGGGCGACCCGGCGGCTCACGCACGCCAACGGCGCTGATCGGACCGGTCTCGGCCGGCTGATCGAACTGACCGCCGCCCACTCGGCGGGCGACGCGTTGATCACGGTCTCCCTGGCGGGCGCGCTGCTCTTCCGGCTGCCCGTCGGACAGGCGCGCGGCCAGGTGGCGCTCTACCTGTTGATCACGATGGTTCCCTTCGCCGTCGTGGCGCCCTTCGTGGGTCCCGTGCTCGACCGCTTCCGCTCCGGGCGGCGCTACATCATGGCCGGGACGCTGTTCGCGCGCGGGCTGCTGTGCTGGGGCATGGCGGGCGCCGTCCACTCCTCCGACGCGCTCACGCTCTTCCCCTCCGCCCTGGCGGTGCTCGTGTTGTCCAAGGCGTACAACGTGTCCCGGGCGGCGATCATGCCGAGCGTGCTGCCCGCCGACATCCCTCTGGTCACGGCGAACGCACGCGTCTCCCTGTTCGCCCTGGTCTCCGCGGGGGTCGGCGCCGCCCTCTCGACCGGGGTGGCCGCCCTGGCGGGGCCCGAATGGGTGCTGCGCGCCACGATGCCGCTATTCATCGCCGCCGGCGTCGTCGCCGTACGGCTCCCGCGGCACGTCGACTCACCCGACGTCGAGATGGACGCCGAAGCGGACGCCGAGGCCGAGGCGGCGCCGTCCCGGCCGTCGAGATGGCGGACCATCCTCAGCGTGGGCCAGGTGGTCGGCGAGGCGATGACCGCGAACGCCGCCATCCGCGTGCAGGCCGGGTTCCTGGTGTTCTTCCTGCTCTTCCTGGTGCAGGACCACCATCTCCACGGCCTCGCCCCCGAGGCCGCCCTGACCCTGCTGGCCATCGCCGCGGGCGGCGGCGGGCTGGCCGGCGCGGCGGTCGCCTCGTGGGTCCGATCCCGCTCACCGCTCCTGACGGTGCTGGTCACGCTCGCCGTGACGACCGTCACCACGGTCGCGGCGGCGTTCTTCTTCTCCCTGTGGACGGCCCTCGTGGTGGCCCTCGTGGGCGCCTTCGCCCAGAGCCTCGGCAAGCTCGCGCTCGACGCGATCGTCCAGCGGGAGATCGGCGAGGAGGTCCGGTCGTCGACCTTCGGCGTCGTGGAGACGCTGCTCCAGATCGCCTGGGTGTTCGGCGGCCTCCTCGGCCTGGTCATGTCGTTGTTCACGCCCGGCCCCACGGGACTCGCGGTGGTCTCCGCGGGGCTCGCCTTCTCCTTCGTGTGGCTTCTCACCCACCGGCGCAGGCGGCTGGCGACCGTCACCCCCGAACCGGCCCACTGACCACGCCACCCGCCGCGTCACCCGTCGATGTCGTCGGCCACCGCCCGCAGAACCGTCGCCACCTTTTTGGCATGGACCACGTCGGGGTGCTTGCCCCGCTGGTAGGAGTTCGAGATGTCGTCGAGCAGCTTGATCAGATCCTCGACGATGACCACCATCTCGTCCGGGCTCTTCCGCTTGCCCTTCGGCTTGGCGGCCTTCGCCAGCGTCGGCGGCTGCTCCAGGACCCGGACCGAAAGGGCCTGCTGACCGCGACGGCCCTCGGCCACACCGAACTCGACCCGCTGCCCAGGCTTCAGCGCCTCCGCGCCCTTGGGAAGCGCCGAAGAATGTACGAATACCTCACCGCCGTCATCGCGCGTGAGAAAGCCGAAACCCTTGTCGGCGTCATACCACTTGACCTTGCCACTCGGCACAGGGGTGACCTCGTTCAGACTGTCGTGAAGGTGATTGCAAGTAGGTTATGCCCTGAGAGGGCCCCTGCGGACCCCCACTCTGGGAAGTAAGCCTGCACATCACGAGATCGACGCGCGAGTGGTTTATCGGCGATTGTTTCCGTTTTCTCCGTGGGGTGGATCGAGCAGCCGAAAGGCCAGCCACGACACCGCCGCGGCGGTTCCGAGAATGAAGAGCACACCGCTCACGTTGTGGAACGACACCATGAACGCCTGAACGGTCCCGCCCTCCGAACGCGCCGCTCCCAGCAGGACCCCGCCGACCGCGTAGGCGAGGACCGGAACGGTCAGACCGATCAGCCGGTCGGAGAACGACCAGCCCTGGCAGGCGAGCAGGGTCAGGGCCGCAGCGGCCCACACGATCGCGGGTATCGGGAAGATGGCCAGGGTCGGCAGGCGGAACGGGACGAGCAGACCCGCCACGACGAGCAGGGCGAGCGCCATCGTCTCGCGGCGGTTGTTCAGGAAGATCGTCCGGGCGTCCCTCCCCCCGGTGGCCATCGGGTTTCCCCCCGCCATCGCCGCGCGGCGCAACCGCAGCAGCGGGGCCGGCCGATCGGCCCGGCGGGTGATCCGCTCCGTCGCGATCCGCCGGCCGTAGATCACGCCGGGGGGCAGCCGCCTGTCGCCGTCCTCGGGGTGGGCTCCGTGGTGCGGTTCCGCGTCGTCGGCGACCACGGGGAAGACCGCCGTGTCCCCCGCCCCGACCGGCCGGGCGTCCTGGCGGGAGGCCGGGTCCGCGGCCTGCTGAGCGGCCTGCTGGGCGGCCGCGAGCCTGCGGACCTCCCGGTCGATCAGGTCTGCCGGCGTCCCGAACCCGGCGATGACCTTCGCGACGTACCTGGCGTCCTCGCTGCCACCGCGCTCCCGCTCGACGCCGGCGCGCAGCCGCTGGACGAAGTCGAGCCGCTGTTCAGGGCGCAGCCTGCCGTGCGCCGCGTCGGCCACCCTGCTGACGAACTCGAGAACGAGCTGGTCCGCACGCTCGATCATGCTCGTCATACTGCCTCACCCCCCGCCCCCGGTCGAGTGATGCTCGAAAAATGCGGCCCTACGATGGAACGGATGACGAGCACTGAGTTCACCGAGTGGCTGCGTGGCCGGACGGACGAGCAGCTGCGCGCCCTCGTGACGGCGCGGCCTGAGCTCATCACGCCCGTTCCCGCTCACGTCGAGGGGCTCGCCGCCCGCGCCGCCAGCCCTTCCGCGCTCGGCCGGGCCCTCGACCGGCTCGACAGGTTCACCCTCGCCGTGGTCGAGACCCTGTCCCTCCAGCCCGGCCCCGTCACGCGTAAGGCGCTCGGGTCGGCGCTGGAGAAGGCCGCGGCCGGCACGGCGGGCAAGAGGGAACTGGACGCGGCGCTCGACGAGGCGCTCGACCGGCTCATGACCAGAGGCCTCGTCTTCGGGTCCGACGACGCGCTGCTGCCCGCCCCGGGAGTCGCCGAGGCCCTCGACCCTCCGGCCGGGCTCGGACCGCCCGCGGCGGAGGTGTTCCGGCATCATTCGCCGGAGGCGCTCGAGGTCCTGCTGAACGACATCGGGGCGCCGCGGCGTGACGGATCTCCCCGCGAGAGGCTGGCCGAGCTCCTCGCCGATCCCACGACGGTGGGACGCCTGGTGGCCGAGGTCTCGCCGCAGGCGCGGGCCGCCCTCGACGAGCTGTCCTGGGGACCGGCGAGCGGACGGCTGCCCAACGCCCGCAGAGAGATCAGGACCGCCACCGCGCAGTCTCCGATCGAGCAGCTCCTCGCGCGCGGCCTGCTCGGGGCGACCGGCGAGGAGACCGTGGCCCTGCCCCGCGAGGTGGCGCTCTTCCTCCGCGACGGTCGCCTCCACCGCGACCTGTCCCCCCGCCCGCCTGCGCTCGAGGGCGCCGTGCGGAAGCAGACGCTCGCCGACAGGACCGCGGCGGGCCAGGCGTTCACGCTGGTACGGACGGTGGAGGAGCTGTGCGAGCACTGGAGCGTCGACGCTCCCGGGGTCCTGCGCACGGGCGGTCTCGCCATCAGGGACCTGAAGAGGACGGCGCAGCTGCTCGATCTGCCGGAATGGGCGGCCGGGCTGGTCGTGGAGATCGCCTACGCCGCGGGGCTCGTGGCGTCCGGCGGATCGGTCGACGGCGAGTGGCTTCCCACCTCGGCCTACGACGGCTGGCGGGTCAAGGCGACCGAGGACCGATGGGCCCTGCTCGCCTCCGCCTGGGCCGCCATGGACCGTGTCCCCGGGCTCATCGGGGAGCGTGACGACCGCGACCGGCCGCTGAACGCGCTCCATCCCGACCTCCGCAGGCCCGCCGCGGCCCAGGTGCGCGCCCAGACTCTGGCCGTGCTCGCCTCCGCGGGTCCCGGCCTCGCCCCCACGGCCGCGTCCGTCCTGGCCAGGCTCGCCTGGGAGCAGCCCAGGCGCAGGGGCGCCCAGCGCGACCGGCTCGCCGAGTTCGCCCTGCGGGAGGCCGAACAGGTGGGCGTCACCGGGCTGGGCGTCCTCTCGGAGCACGGCCGCGGGATCGTGCGCGGGGACGGCACCGCCGCCGGGCTGCTCGCGCCGCTGCTCCCCGAACCGGTGGACCACGTGCTGCTGCAGGCGGACCTGACCGCGGTCGCCCCCGGTCCGCTCACCAGCGACCTCGGCCGGTGGCTCGCTCTGGCCGCCGATGTCGAGTCGAAGGGGGGCGCGACCGTCTACCGCTTCAGCGAACGCTCGATCCGGCGGGCGCTCGACGCCGGGCAGTCGGCCGACGACCTGGCCGGGATGCTCGAGCGCCACTCCACCACCGCCGTCCCCCAGCCACTGGGCTACCTGATCACCGACGTGGCCCGCCGCCACGGGCGCATCCGCGTCGGGACGGCGTCCGCCTACGTCCGGTGCGACGACCCCTCCGTGCTGGACGAGGTGCTCGCGGACAAGCGGGCCGGGCTCCTGCGGCTTCGGCGGCTCGCGCCCACCGTCCTGGCGTCCAAGACGTCCCGGGCCACCCTGCTCGACTCGCTCCGCGCGATGGGATACGCGCCGGTCGCCGAGTCGCTGGAGGGCGACGTGCTGGTCTCCAGGGCCGACAGCCGGCGGACCGACGGCCCGCCGGTCGCGCGCGGCTCCGCCCCGGCCGGGCCGGAGCCCGATGTCGCGGCGGCCGCCATCCGCGCCATGCGGGCCGGGGACGAGGCTCATCGCAGCCGTCGCCGCCCGTCGCACGGCCCCGACGGGCACGTGCCCCGGTCGCCCGCGACGGCGACCATCCAGGCCCTCCAGGAGGCCATCAGGCAAGGGTCACGGGTCTGGATCGGATACCTTGACGCACAGGGTCACGCCACCAGCCGCATCCTCGAACCCGCCCGGATGGAGGGTGGCTACCTCACCGCATATGACGAGACCCGCGCTGCCGTCCACCGGTTCGCCCTGCACCGGATAACCGGCATCGCGGACGTGAGCTGATTCCGGCTCGGTAGTTTGTTATGCGGTCATCCGGACAAGGGAGCGGACTTTGAATGACGGGCCCCTGATCGTTCAGTCGGACAAGACACTGCTGCTCGAGGTCGATCACGAACGAGCCGACGAGTGCCGCAAGGCGATCGCGCCGTTCGCCGAGCTCGAGCGCGCTCCCGAGCACGTGCACACCTACCGGGTCACCCCTCTGGCGTTGTGGAACGCGCGGGCCGCGGGCCACGACGCCGAGCAGGTCGTCGACGCGCTGATCGAGTACAGCCGCTATCCGGTGCCGCACGCGCTGCTCGTGGACGTCGCGGAGACCATGTCCCGCTACGGCAGGCTCCGCCTGGAGAAGGACCCCATCCACGGGCTCACCCTCACCTCCACGGACCGGGCCGTCCTGGAGGAGGTGCTGCGGTCCAAGAAGATCCAGCCGCTGCTCGGCGAGCGGATCGGGGCCGACGCCGTCGCGGTGCACCCGTCGGAGCGGGGCAACATCAAGCAGCTGCTGCTCAAGATCGGCTGGCCCGCCGAGGACCTCGCCGGCTACGTCGACGGCGAGCACCACTCGATCGCGCTGGCCGAGGACGGCTGGGCGCTGCGGCCGTACCAGAAGGAGGCGGCGGACGCGTTCTGGCACGGCGGGTCCGGCGTGGTGGTGCTCCCCTGCGGCGCGGGCAAGACCATCGTGGGCGCCGCCGCCATGGCGCACGCCGAGGCGACGACGCTGATCCTGGTGACCAACACCGTCTCCGCGCACCAGTGGAAGCAGGAGCTGATCAGGCGCACCTCCCTCACGGAGGACGAGATCGGCGAGTACACCGGGACCAAGAAGGAGATCCGCCCGGTCACGATCGCGACCTACCAGGTCATGACGACCAGGCGGCAGGGCGTCTACCGGCACCTGGAGCTTTTCGACGCCCGCGACTGGGGCCTCGTGATCTACGACGAGGTGCACCTGCTGCCCGCGCCGATCTTCCGCATGACGGCCGACCTGCAGGCCCGCCGCCGGATGGGCCTGACCGCGACGCTGATCCGCGAGGACGGCCGCGAGGGCGACGTGTTCTCCCTCATCGGGCCCAAGCGCTACGACGCGCCGTGGAAGGAGATGGAGACGCAGGGCTGGATCGCGCCCGCCGACTGCGTCGAGGTGCGGGTGACCCTCAGCGACGAGGAGCGGCTGGCCTACGCGATGTCCGAGGCCGAGGAGCGGTACCGGTTCTGCTCGACGACGCCGTCGAAGACGCGGGTGACCGAGGCCCTGGTGCGCCGTCACGCCGGCGAGCAGGTCCTGGTGATCGGCCAGTACATCGACCAGCTCGACGAGCTGGGCGAGCACCTCGACGCCCCGGTGATCAAGGGGGAGACGCGGGTACGCGAGCGGGAGCGGCTGTTCCAGGCGTTCCGGGACAAGGAGATCCAGGTCCTGGTGGTGTCGAAGGTCGCGAACTTCTCGATCGACCTGCCCGAGGCGTCCATCGCGATCCAGGTGTCGGGCACCTTCGGCTCACGGCAGGAGGAGGCGCAGCGGCTCGGCCGCGTGCTGCGTCCCAAGGCGGACGGCGGGGGCGCGCGCTTCTACTCCATCGTGAGCCGCGACACGGTGGATCAGGAGTTCGCCGCGCACAGGCAGCGCTTCCTCGCCGAGCAGGGATACGCCTATCGCATCGTGGACGCCGACGACGTGGGCGAGGAGAACCCGGCGAGGTGATCTCGCCGGGCGCGGGTGCCAGGTCAGGTCCAGGAAATCCCCTTGGCCCCAGACAACCGCATCACCCCCCCACACCAGAACAGCAGGAACGCCCATACCCCATCTTTGTGGCAAATCACGCAATTCGCCCTATGCGAGCTATGCCAATTTGGTAGAAATCACAGCGTATTGGGGTGATTACTGGGCGATCACTCCGCCGACGAAGAGCACGCCGACCGCCGCCACCCACGCGAACACCGCGACACCGAGCAGACCCTGCCTCTTGGTGAACCAGGCGACCCCCGTCGAGGCGGCGGCGAAAAGCGCGACGGCGCCGGAGAATCTGGCGGCGGAGGCGATCCGGTCGGCGCACGCACCGGGCGACTCCGCGGCCGGGCAGAAGGCCTCGACGCCCCAGCCCCCGAAGACCGACAACGCCCAGAGGACGGCGAGCAACAGACTCGCCATGGCAGGAATAGCGGGAGGCATCCAGGTCCGCGTCACCTCGGTACAGGTACCCGGGCAGAAGGTGCAACACGCACAAAAAAACCATTTTGGTTCGCTGGACGGCCATCGGTAAGCTCCTGTCTTTCCCGCGTCCTGAAGGAGTTCGGCATGCCGGAAAACGTCCTCGAAGCCGAGCGCGCCCACCTCGCGGTGTCTCGGGCCGCTCTCACGTCGATGCGCGAGCATGCGCAGTCGTTGTCCGCGGACGCCGCCGGCGACTGGGTCTCGCAGCAGATCCTCCAGGGCCTGCTCGACCAGCGGGTCGCCGCTCTGGCCGACCACAAGGACACGCCGCTATTTTTCGGCCGGCTCGAACTGTCCGCCGGCGGCGACATCCCCGGCACGATCTACGTCGGCCGGCGGCACGTCCACGACGACGACAGGCGCGCCCTGGTGATCGACTGGCGGGCCCCGGTGTCCCGCGCGTTCTACCAGGCCAGCCCGGCCGACCCGATGGGCGTCACGCTTCGCCGCAGGTTCGGATACCACGGCGGCGAGCTGACGGCCTACGAGGACGAGCCCATGGACGGCAGGGAGCTCGCGCAGAGCAGGCTGCTGGCCGAGGAGATCGAGCGCCCCCGCACCGGCCCGATGCGCGACATCGTCGCGACCATCCAACCCGACCAGGACGAGATCGTCAGGTCCGACCTGACCGTGACCGTCTGCGTCCAGGGTGCCCCGGGCACCGGGAAGACGGCGGTCGGCCTGCACCGGGCCGCCTACCTGCTCTTCACGCACCGCGAGCGGCTGTCCAGGAACGGCGTCATGATCGTCGGCCCCAACCGGGCCTTCCTGTCGTACATCTCCTCAGTCCTGCCCGCGCTCGGCGAGGTCAAGGTCGACCAGACCACCGTCGCGGGGATCCTGGGCGACCACTCCTTCCCCGAGGATCCGGTCACGGCCGCGATCAAGGGCGACGCCCGGATGGCCGCGGTGGTCGAGCGCGCCCTCTGGCTGCACGTCACCAAGCCCGAGGAGGGCGTGCTCTACACCAAGGGGATCAACCGCTACCGCGTGGCCGATCACGAGGTGCGCGAGATCGTCGCCTCGCTCCGCGGCACGATCCGGTACGCCCCCGGCCGCGCGACGCTCGCCCAGCGGCTCGCCCACGCCGTGCTCGTCCAGATGGAGCGGCGCGGCGAGTCGCCGGACGATCGGGTGCAGGACGCCGTCGCCCGCTCCAAGCCCGTCAGGCAGATCCTCGACACGGCCTGGCCGAAGCTCACTCCCGAGCAGGTGCTCTTCCGGCTGTTGTCGGACGCGGAGTTCCTGGCCAGGGCCGCCAGGTCCGACCTGTCGCCGGAGGAGCAGCAGGCCGTCCTGTGGAGCAAGCCCGCCAAGTCGCACAAGTCCGCGAAGTGGTCGGCCGCCGACGCGGCCCTGCTCGACGAGCTGGCCGACCTGATCGAGCGGACCGCCTCCCACGGGCACGTCGTGGTGGACGAGGCGCAGGACCTGTCCGCCATGCAGCTGCGCGCTCTGGGACGGCGCTGCCGTACTGGATCGGCGACGGTCCTGGGCGACATCGCGCAGGGCACGACTCCGTGGTCGGCGCGGTCGTGGAAGACCGTGCTCGAGCACCTCGGCCAGCCGTCCGGGGAGGTGACCGAGCTGACCCTCGGCTTCCGCGTGCCGCGTGAGGTCCTCGACTACGCCGCCCGGCTGCTCCCGTCGGTCGCACCCGACCTCGCGGCCCCCCGCTCGCTCCGTCCCGGCGCCGGCTCCCTGTCCGTACGGCGCTCGCCCGACGCCGTCGCCGCCGTTCCCGACGCGGTACGGCAGGCACTCCAGAGCGAGGGGTCGATCGGGGTCATCGCGGCGGACGACTCGGTCCAGGCCGTCTCCGCGGCTCTGGACGGCATCGCGCACGGCGTGCTCGGCGCCGACTCCACCGGCGAGGAACGGGTGCTCGTCGTGCCCGCCGGCCTCGCCAAGGGCCTCGAGTACGACCACGTCGTCGTGGTGGAGCCCGCCGACATCGTGGCGGCGGAAAAGCGCGGCCTGGCCCGGCTCTACGTCGTGCTGACCCGTGCCGTCACGACCCTGAGCGTGCTCCACAGCGCGGAGCTTCCCGCCGAACTGCTCTGAAACGGCCCGCGAGGCGATGACCTCTTCGGCCGTCGACTTTGGGCGTCGACTTCGGGCGCCCGGAAATTACTTTTACCTATTTGTCGTAATAAATCATGACACGGCATTATTTGGTGCCGTGAGTGAACCTTATTCCGGGGGCACCCAGCCGGCGGCGCCACCGCCGCCCGGCTCCTACGGATCCCCCTACCCCCCACCGCCCGGCATCCATGGGGCGCCGACCATCCCGCCGCCAGGCCCGCTCGGAGCCCCGTATCCCCCGCCGTACGGATATCCGCCCCCGCCGCCGCCCGCCGCGCGGACGAACGGCTTCGCGATCGCGACCCTCGTCCTGGCGATTCTCGGCGGCGTCCTGTTCTCGATCATCTTCGGCATCGTGGCGCTGGTGCAGATCAGGAAGCGGGGCGACAAGGGCAAGGGCCTCGCGATCGCGGGCCTGATCGTCTCGGGGTTGTGGATCGCCATGTTCGCTCTGCTCATGGCCATCGCAAGCCTGAGCGTCGCACAACGCGACGAGACGGGCGCCGTCACCGGGGGCGGCCAGGTGTCGAGCACCAGCCTGCATGAGGGCGACTGCGTGAACGGCGTGGCCGACGGCAAGGTGGTCACCCGGCTGACCGCTCTGCCCTGCGCCCAACCGCACGACGCCGAGGTCATCGTCAAGATCACCCTTCCGGCTCACCAGGGCCGTGCGGTCACCTGCCTGGTGGTCGACGGACAGGCGGGCAAGCTGACCGGCTCGGCGCGTCCCTGATCACCGAGGCGGCGGACCGAGACACGAAAAAGGGGCGGTTCCCGGTCGGGAACCGCCCCTTCTCGCGTGCAGCGAAGACTTAGAAGTCCATGTCGCCGCCGCCGGGCATGGCGGGAGCGGCCGGGGTCTTCTCGGGCTTCTCGGCGATGACGGCCTCGGTCGTGAGGAACAGGGCCGCGATCGACGACGCGTTCTGCAGAGCGGAGCGCGTCACCTTGGCCGGGTCGATGATGCCCGACTCGAACATGTTGACGTACTCGCCGGTGGCGGCGTTGAGGCCCTCACCCGCGGGCAGGTTGCGGACCTTCTCCACCACGACGCCGCCCTCGAGGCCGGCGTTCACGGCGATCTGCTTCAGCGGCTCCTCGAGCGCCTTGCGGACGATCGACGCGCCGGTGGCCTCGTCACCGTTGACCTCGAGCTTGTCGAACGCGTTGGCGCCGGCCTGCAGCAGGGCCACGCCACCGCCGGGGACGATGCCCTCCTCGACGGCCGCCTTCGCGTTGCGGACGGCGTCCTCGATGCGGTGCTTGCGCTCCTTGAGCTCGACCTCGGTCGCCGCGCCGGCCTTGATGACCGCCACGCCGCCGGCCAGCTTGGCCAGACGCTCCTGGAGCTTCTCACGGTCGTAGTCGGAGTCGGTGCTGTCGATCTCGGCGCGGATCTGGTTGACCCGGCCCGCGATCTGCTCGGCGTCACCGGCGCCGTCGACGATGGTGGTCTCGTCCTTGGTCACGACGACCTTGCGGGCGCGGCCCAGCAGTTCGAGGCCCGCGTTCTCCAGCTTGAGGCCCAGCTCCTCGCTGATGACCTGGCCACCGGCGAGGGTCGCGATGTCGCCCAGCATGGCCTTGCGGCGGTCGCCGAAGCCCGGAGCCTTGACGGCCACCGAGCGGAACAGGCCACGGATCTTGTTGACCACCAGGGTCGCCAGGGCCTCGCCCTCGACGTCCTCAGCGATGATCAGCAGCGGCTTGCCGGCCTGGACGACCTTGTCGAGCAGGGGCAGCAGGTCCTTGTTCGCGGAGATCTTCTGGTTCGCGATCAGGATGTACGGGTCCTCGAGGACGGCCTCCATGCGCTCCGGGTCCGTCACGAAGTACATCGAGATGAGGCCCTTGTCGAAGCGCATGCCCTCGGTGAGCTCGAGCTCGAGGCCGAAGGTGTTGCTCTCCTCGACGGTGATGACGCCTTCCTTGCCGACCTTGTCCATCGCCTCGGCGATCATCTCGCCGATCTGGGGGTCGCCGGCGGAGATCGACGCCGTGGAGGCGATCTGCGCCTTGGTCTCGACGTCCTTGGCGAGCTTGGACAGCTCCTCGCTGACGCGCTCGACGGCCGCCTCGATGCCCTTCTTCAGGGACATCGGGTTGGCGCCGGCCGCGACGTTGCGCAGACCCTCACGCACCAGCGCCTGGGCGAGCACGGTGGCCGTGGTGGTGCCGTCACCCGCGACGTCGTCGGTCTTCTTGGCGACTTCCTTGACGAGCTCGGCCCCGATCTTCTCCCACGGGTCCTCGAGCTCGATCTCCTTGGCGATGGAGACACCGTCGTTGGTGATGGTGGGGGCGCCCCACTTCTTCTCCAGCACGACGTTGCGGCCCTTGGGGCCGAGGGTCACCTTGACGGCGTCGGCGAGCTGGTTCATGCCGCGCTCGAGACCGCGCCGGGCGTCCTCGTCAAACGCGATCATCTTGGCTGCCATAAGGCTAGACCTCCCAGTAGCAGGGTGGTTTTAACGGACCGAGCCGACGCCCGCGACGGCACGGGCCCGCTTTCCTTTCGCAGGCCCCATCGCCTCGATCCCGTGAGTTGTCACTCTCGACCTCAGAGTGCCAAACACGTGTTTAGCACTCTACCCCTGCGAGTGCAAGCGGAAGCCAGCCTGACCAGCTTGTACAGGTAAGTCCGGCCACGAGTAAGGCCCGGCTCGTGGGACGAACCGGGCCTTGCGTAGGGGTGCTGTACAGATCAGACGGTCCGGACGCCTTCCGCCTGCGGGCCCTTCTGGCCCTGCGTGATGTCGAACTCGACTCGCTGGCCCTGCTCGAGGGCCTTGTACCCGTCCATCATGATTGCCGAGTAATGGACGAATACGTCCTTACCACCGTCTACCGCGATGAAGCCGTAGCCCTTGTCCGCGTTAAACCATTTGACGGTGCCCTGCGCCACTTTCCGACTCCTCTTGCTGGGCTGGGGACCACGCCAAGAAGCCCCCGATTACGTCGATCGTCCTCGACCATACCCGTGTCAAGCCGTGGCACAACAGAGTCAATCCGCAAACCACTTCATGGCGTTCGCTCAAAGCAGGAAACGGCGAATATTAAGTTAGGGGCCGGATAGTTGATTGTTACACCATTCTAGTGTGGCGTTTGACTTCGATAATGATAGAAGCGCATGTCAGGCGCATGCGCTTCCGGATCGTTCAGCCGCCGGCCACGGCCGGGATGACGGAGATCTGGCTGCCGACGGGCGTGGGTGTGTCGAGTCCCTCAGTGAATCGGACATCCTCTTCGCCCACATAAACGTTGACAAAACGCCGGATCTTGCCCGTTTCATCCAGGATTCGACCTCCGATGCCCGGATAGTCGGCGTCCAGCTTCTGCAGGACTTCCCGGAGCGTTCCGCCGTCGCTGGATACCTCCGCGGCTCCGCTGGTGTATGTGCGCAGAATCGTCGGAATCCGCACTGAAACACTCATTTTTCGCTCGCTTTCTAGCTTCAGTTGGGCTTGGAGAAACGGCTTCAGTTGGCGAATGCCGTACGGAATGCGTCGAGGGAGGGGCGGATGACGGCGGTGGGCCGCGCGTCGGCGGCGACCGCGTCGAGCGTCTTGAGCCCGTCTCCCGTGTTGAGCACGACGGTCTCCGCGTCCGGGTCGAGCACGCCGTTCCTGACCAGCTTGTGCAGGACGCCGACGGTCACGCCGCCCGCCGTCTCCGCGAAGACCCCCTCCGTCCGGGCCAGCAGACGGATCGCCTCGACCACCTCGTGGTCGTTGACGTCCTCAACCGCACCGCCGGTCCGCCTGGCGATGTCGAGCACGTACGGCCCGTCCGCGGGGTTGCCGATGGCGAGGGACTTGGCGATCGTGTTCGGCCTGACCGGCTGAACCACGTCGTGCCCCGCCTTGAACGCCGCGGAGACCGGCGAGCAGCCCTCGGCCTGGGCGCCGAAGATCCGGTACGGCTTGTCCTCGACGAGCCCGAGCTTGATGAGCTCGCGGAAGCCCTTGTCGATCTTCGTGAGCTGGGATCCCGAGGCGATCGGGATGACGATCTGGTCGGGCAGCCGCCAGCCGAGCTGCTCGGCGATCTCGTAGGCCAGCGTCTTGGAGCCCTCCGCGTAGAACGGCCGGAGGTTGACGTTGACGAAGCCCCACTTCTCCCCCAGCTCGTCGCCGATCAGCTCGGAGCAGAAGCGGTTCACCTCGTCGTAGGTGCCGTCGATGGCGACCAGGCGGCCCCCGTAGACGGCGGCCATGGTGATCTTGGCCTCTTCGAGGTTCGCGGGGATGAAGACGCAGGAGTCGAGCCCGGCGCGGGCGGCGGCCGCGCCGACCGCTCCGGCGAGGTTGCCCGTGGAGGAGCAGGAGAGCGTGTGGAAGCCGAAGGCCCTGGCCGCCTCGAGGGCGATGGACACGACCCGGTCCTTGAACGAGTGGGTGGGGTTGCCGGAGTCGTCCTTCACGTGGAGGGAGCGAAGGCCCAGCTCGGCTGCGAGGTTGTCGGCCTTGACCAGCTTCGTCCAGCCGGGCTGGAGGTTGGGCTTGGTGGCCACGTTCGCGGGGACGGGGAGCAGCGCCCGGTAGCGCCAGATGTTGGTCGGGCCGGATTCGATGTCCTCCCGGCGGACATCGCCGAAGTCGTACGCCACCTCGAGTGGCCCGAAACACTCGGCACAGGCGAAGATCGGCCCGAGGTCGTAGACGGTGCCGCATTCGCGACACGACAGACCGGTAGCGGGGCCGAACTGGGGAGCATCTGTAAGCGCCATGAAGCGAGGCCTTTCCCTCATCTTCGCTCGCGACCACCCTGATCACGAGCCGGAATTGGCACCTGTCCCGGCCGGCCTCGTGGTCACGAGTCGGACGCCGGGAAGGTTGCCGGGGCTTCGCAGGGCCGGTCCCTCCACCCCTCTGGATGAGCAATGTTCAGTTGTAGACCCGCCGAGCAGGTCTCTAGCACTGTACCCCGACGTCCCGCATGTCCGTTCCGTCGTCTCACGATCCGGGATGCGGGCGTCCGCCGCCGTTCAGCGGTAGGCGTCGCCGAGCACCGCCTGGACGTACTTGCGCGCCTGGTGGATGCGCGACTTGGCGGTGCCGACGGGGATGCCGAGCTGGTCGGCGATCTCCGCGTAGTCGAGCTCGCAGATGTCGCGTAACACCAGGGCGTGCGCCAGGTCGGGCTTGTCGGCCTCCAGCGCCTCCATGGCGTCGAGCAGGTCCAGGCGCGACCCGGCGATGACGCTGACCCGCCGGGGGTCGGGCCGCTGCTCGGGCAGTTCCTCCGCCTGCTCCGACGAGCGGCGCTTGAGCGACCGGTAGGTCGTCCTGGCGCAGTTCACCGTCACGATGTGCAGCCAGGTACCGAAGCGGGAGCGGCCCTCGAACCTGCTGATGTTGCGGGCGACAGCCAGCAGCGTGTCCTGCGCCGCCTCCTCCGCGTCCTGCCGGTACGGCAGAAGCCGCTCACAGTGCCGGATGACGTCGGGCTCGATCCTGCGGAGCAGTTCGCCGAGCGATCGATGATCGCCTTGCGCGGCCGTCCTGGCCAGCTCGTCGACCGCCTCGTCCAGTGCCATACGGATCAAGCCTTTCCGCGAATGACCGACATCCTATTGATCGCTGTCAGCTTTGATTAATCTTCGTCCATGCGTGCCCACTCAGTCTTGATCGCCTCCAACCGGGGACCGGTGGCCTTCACCCTGTCGGACAACGGGGCGCTGACCATGCGCAGGGGCGGCGGCGGCCTGGTCTCCGGCCTGTCGGAGGTGGTCAGGGACACCGACGTGCTGTGGGTCTGCGCGGCGCTGTCCGACGGCGACCGCGGCGCCGTACGGCAGGCGCCCGGCGGGCGGCTCGACCAGGCGGGCAACGACACCGGGCCGGTCCGCATGCTGGACATCCCTCCGCCGATCTTTCACCGGGCCTACAACGCGGTGGCCAACTCGACCCTGTGGTTCGTGAACCACCTGCTCTACAACACCCCCACCGCCCCGCAGTTCGACACGCGCTTCAGGCGGGAGTGGGAGTCCTACCGCGAGTACAACGGCGCCTTCGCGCTCGCGCTGGCCGAGGAGGCGGCGCACGACGCCAAGGTGATGGTGCAGGACTACCACCTGACGTTGACGCCCGCGATGCTCCGGATCGAGCGGCCCGATCTGCGCATCAGCCACTTCTCGCACACGCCGTGGGCTCCTCCGGAGTACTTCTCCCTGCTCCCCGACGACGTGGCCGCCGAGGTGCTCTCGGGCATCCTGGGGGCCGACCACGCCGGTTTCCTCACCGCCCGATGGGCCAGCGCGTTCATGGACTGCTGTGAGGCCTTCCTCGGGGCCCGGATCGACCGAGCCGCCCGTACGGTGACCCACGAGGGCAGGACCACCCGGATCGGGGTCCACGCCCTGGGCGTCAACGGAGAGGCGCTCCGGGCGCGGGCGGCCGAGCCCGACGTCGAGTCGCACATGACGGCCATCCGGGACCTGGTCGGCGACCGCAGGCTGATCGTCCGCATCGACCGGACGGAGCTGTCCAAGAACATCGTGCGCGGCCTCGCCGCCTACCGGGAGTTCCTCGGCCGGCATCCCGAATGGCACGGCAAGGTCGTGCATCTGGCCTTCGCCTATCCGTCCCGCCACGACCTGCCCGAATACCGGGAGTACACGGCCGCCGTGCAGCGGTGCGCCAAGGAGATCGAGGACGAGTTCGCCACCGACGACTGGGATCCGCTGATCCTCAACGTCCACGACGACTACGCCCGCTCGCTCGCTGCCTACCGCCTGGCCGACGTGCTGCTGGTGAACCCGATCCGCGACGGCATGAACCTGGTCGCCAAGGAGGGGCCGATCCTGTCCGAGCGATGCGCCCTGGTGTTGTCCCGCGAGGCGGGGGCGGCGGCCGAACTGGGGCCGGACTCCCTGCTCGTCAACCCGTTCGACGTGTCGGGCACGGCCGCGGCCCTCCACGAGGCGCTGATCCTGCCCGAGGACGAGCGGGTCAAGCGCGGTGTCCGGTTGCGCGAGGCGGCGACGGCGATGCCGCCTCACCGCTGGTTCGAGGACCAACTCGCCGCTCTGGGCTGATAACAGCACGGATGTTAGCCTTTCCCTCCATTTGAAGCGTGATACGGGGGACTGGGTGGACTCTGCCACGACCGTGCAGGCAGCTCATTTCACTAGGGATCGTCCCACCTGGTTCATCTATTTGGTCCTTGCCACTTTCGCGACATATCTCTACGGTTTGTCGGCCGCATTGCCCACGCTCCGCGCCGAACTGGGCGTCTCCCAGGCCGTCGGAGGGTTGCACGGCACAGCCATGGCCGTCGGCGGCGTGATCGCGGGTCTCACGCTTCCGCTGCTCAGCGCCAGGCTCGGCCGCCGTGCCACGGTCTGGACCGGACTCGTCGTGATGGACGCCGGCATCCTCATCGTGCTCCTCGGGCACGCGCTTCCCCTCACCCTGACCGGGTTCGCGGTTGCCGGGACGGCGGGCTCGGTCACGCTGTACGTCGTGATGGCCGCGCTCAGCGACCACCAGGGTTCTGCAGGCCCCGCCGCCATCAGCGAGGCCAACGCGGTGGCGGTCATCGCGGGGATCGCGGTCTCCTACCTGTTCAGCGTGGTCGCGGGCTCCGCGGTCGGCTGGCGGGCCGCCCTGTGCGTCCCGATCCTGGCCACGGCCCTGCTCGCCGTGACCATGGGCCGGGTGTGGATCCCCGCGCGCCTCACCACGGATCCGCCGGCGCCGGAGACGTCCCCCACCCGCAGGATCCCGTACGGCAGGCGTTTCCACATCGCGGGCGCCGTGCTGCTGTGCTGCGTCGGGCTCGAGTTCACCTTCAACCTGTGGGCGGCCGAGTTGTTCGCCCAGCAGACCGGCCTGACGGCGGCGGCCGCGGCGAAGGGACTGACCGCGATGCTCGCGGGGATGGCGGTCGGCCGGTTCGGCGGAGCACGGCTGGCCCTGCGCTTCCGCCCGGCCCCGCTGCTCCTCGGCGCGCTCGCCGTGACCCTGCTGGGATGGGCGCTGTTCTGGCTCAGCACGTCGCAACCGGCCGGTTACGCGGGGCTGGCCCTCAGCGGACTCGGCATCTCCCTGCACTTCCCGCTCGCGCTGACCAGGATCATCGACGCCTCGGGAGGCAGGCCCGACCAGGCGTCGGGCACCGCGTCGATCTGGGCGTCGGTGGGGTCGGGCGGCGGGCCGTTCGTTCTCGGCGTGCTGGGAGACGGGTTCGGCACGCACGCGGCGTTCCTGCTCGCGCCCGTGCTCATCGGGCTCGCCGCGCTCGGCCTCCTCAGCTCCCGCCCACTCGCCGGCTGAAGGTCCTGAGCAGCTCCCCCCAGCCCGCCGGCTGATCCTCCGGAGTCAGTTCTCGCCTACGCGCCGGCTGATCGTCCGGAGCAGCTCCACCACACCTGCCGGGCCGTCGACGACGACGTCCGCCCGCTCGGCCAGCGCGGTCACCTCGGTAGAGCCGCTGCACACCCGGACGCCGGGGATCGGCGCGGCCACCACCGCGTCGAACGCGGCGATGTCGCCCAGATCGTCTCCGACGAACATGACGGAACGCGCCTTCCGCTCGGCGAGGAACCTCGACAACGCCCGGCCCTTGTCCACGCCCGCCGGCCGCAGCTCCAGCACCAGCCGCCCCGGCTCGACCACCAGCCCCGTCTCCACCGCGAGCTCGGCGACCGGCTCACGCAGAGCCTCCAGCGCGGCCTCGGGATCGGGACTCGTCCGGGTGTGGACGGCGATCGCCTGCCCCTTGTCCTCGATCAGGACGCCGTCGAGACCGTGCACGATGAGCGGCAGACGCTCCCGCACCTGCTCGAGCCCCCGGGACGCGGGCGGAGCGGTGATCCGGCCGGCCTCCCAGCGCTCCAGCCCGTAATGACCGAGGATGACGAGGCCGGGAACGTCGGCGAGGGACGGCCCGGAGTCGCTCGTCCCGAGCGCGAGAGCCGTACCAGGGGGGCGGCCGGTGACGATCACGATGCCGCCGACCTGCTCCGCCAGCTCGGCGAGCACTTCCGGGGCGTCGGGATGGATCCGGGCGGCTGCGGGGTCCGCCACGATGGGGGCGAGGGTGCCGTCGTAGTCGAGCCCGATCACCGCGCCCTGCGGATCGGCCAGGAGGGCCTCGAGCCCGGCGTGCCGGGGAATCGTCATGGGTTCAGACCGAAACATCGGGCCGCGCGGTCACGCCTGCGGCCGGCCCGCATCCGGCGTAAACGTTTGACCAGCATCGGGTCGTGCTCCAGGGCCTCCGGCCGGTCGATCAGCTCACCGAGGAGCTGGTAGTAGCGCGTCGCCGAGATGTCGAAGGCCTCGCGGATGGCCTGTTCCTTCGCTCCCGCGTACCGCCACCACTGGCGCTCGAACGCGAGGATCTGGCGGTCTCGATCCGAGATGGCAAGCCCATCGCCGTCGGCCGGTTCGGTTTCCATCGGCTCCTCCTCGATGGGCTCGCGGCGCCCGCCATCATCGTAGTAGGGAATCCCGGGGTGTTCAGGCCGGAAGGGCAGTCGTAATGTCACCAAGTGTGACCTCAGTAATCACGCTTCTGACCGACTACGGGCTCGAGGACGGCTGCGTCGCCGCCTGCCACGGAGTCATCATCGGTATAGCGCCAGAGGCGAGGATCATCGACGTCGGCCACCTCATCCCCACCGGGGACGTGAGGCGCGGCGCGGCCATCCTCGCGCAGACCACGCCATACCTGCCCGCCGGCGTCCATCTGGCCGTCGTCGACCCGACCGCCTGCGGCGCGGGACGCGCGGTCGCGGTGCAGGCCGGCGGCCGGGTGTTCGTCGGGCCGGACAACGGCGTCCTGTCGTGGGCCGTCCAGGCCGCCGGCGGTGCCGAGACGGCCTACGAGATCGCCAACGAGGACCTGTTCCTGCGGCCGGTCTCGCCCACGTTCCACGGCCGGGACGTCTTCGCGCCCGTGGCCGCGCACCTGTGCGCGGGGAGCAGCCCCGCCGACGTGGGACCGCCGATCCCGGCCGACAGCCTGGTCCTGCTGCCCGCGCCGATGTGCCGGATCCGGGACGGCGCCGCCGAGGGCGAGGTGCTCTGCGTCGACCGACACGGCAACGTCCAGCTGTCGATCACCGGGGGCGACGTTTCGTCCCTCGGCGTCCGCGCCGGCGACATGCTGACCGTCTGGCTGGGACGGAGACAGATCACCGTTCCGTTCCGGGACACGTTCACGGCCGTTCCGCCCGGCGACCTCGTCGCATTCACCGACTCCGCCGGCCTCGTGGCCATGGCGATCAACTTCGGCGACGCGGCGGAGCGGCTCGGACTTCCGCCCGGAGCACACGTACGGCTCTCGCCGATCCGCCAGCAGGCGTGACTCGGGCGAGAGCCGTACGTGGGGGTTGACGCGGGGGCTACGACTGGGAGTGGACCACGTCGAGAGCCTCGGCGAAGTGGCACGCGCTGGGGTGGTCGGTGCCCGGCCGGATCTGGAGGAGGGGCTCCTCCTTGGCGCAGATGTCCTGCGCCTTCCAGCAACGGGTACGGAACCGGCAGCCGGAGGGCGGGTTCGCCGGTGACGGCGGGTCGCCCTGGAGGATGATCCGCTGCCGGGCCTCGCGGCCCTCAGGGTTGGGCACCGGCACCGCCGAGAGCAGCGCCTGCGTGTAAGGGTGGCTCGGCCGTTCGTAGATCTGGTTGTCGCCGCCCAGTTCGACGATCTTGCCGAGGTACATCACGGCCACACGGTCGGAGATGTGGCGCACCACCGACAGGTCGTGGGCGATGAAGATGTACGCCAGGTTGAACTCTTTCTGGAGCCGGTCCAGCAGGTTCATGACCTGGGCCTGGATCGACACGTCGAGCGCGGAGACCGGCTCGTCACAGATGATGATCTCGGGCTGCAGCGCCAGGCCGCGGGCGATGCCGATGCGCTGCCGCTGGCCGCCGGAGAACTGGTGCGGGTACCGGTTGATGTGGTCGGGGTTGAGGCCGACCACGTCCAGCAGTTCCTGCACCCGCTTGCGGCGGTCGCCCTTCGGGACGACCTCCGAGTGGATCTCGAACGGCTCGCCGATGATGTCGCCGACGGTCATCCGGGGGTTCAGCGACGTGTACGGGTCCTGCATCACCATCTGGATGTTGCGCCGCATGCGCTTGAGCTCGGCGCCCTTGGCCTTGGTGATGTCCTTGCCGTTGACCATCACCGAGCCGGACGTGGGCCGCTCCAGCGCCATCATCACCTTGGCGAGCGTGGACTTGCCGCAGCCGGACTCGCCCACGACGCCCAGCGTCTCACCGCGATGAAGGTCGAAGGACACCCCGTCGACGGCCTTGATGGCGCCGATCTGCCGCTTGAAGAGAATGCCCTGAGTCAGTGGGAAGTGCTTGACCAGGTCACGGACTTGAAGGATGGGCTCAGCGGGAGCCATCGACAACCTCCCTCCAGTAGTGGCAGGCGCTGCCACGGGAGCCACTGATCGGGTACAGCGGGGGGACGGCGGTGGCGCAGTCCTCTCGCCGGTAGGGGCAGCGGGGGTGGAAGGCGCAACCCGACGGCATATCGAGCAGGTTCGGCGGCATGCCCTTGATCGCGTACAGTTCCTGGCCCTTGAGGTCGACCCGGGGGATCGACTCGAGCAGACCCTTGGAGTAGGGGTGGGCCGGGTTCGCGTACAGGTCGTGAACCGGCGCGGTCTCGACGATGCGGCCGCCGTACATGACGGCGATCTTGTCGGCCACGTCGGCGACGACGCCGAGGTCATGGGTGATCAGGATGAGGCCCATGTTGCTGTCACGCTGGAGTTCCGCGAGCAGCCCCATGATCTGGGCCTGGACGGTCACGTCGAGCGCGGTCGTCGGCTCGTCGGCGATCAGGATCTCCGGGTCGAGCGCGATCGCCATGGCGATCATGATGCGCTGGCGCATACCGCCGGAGAACTGGTGCGGGAAGTCGTTGACCCGATCCCTGGCCCCGGGGATGCGGACCCGGTCCATCAGCTCGACGGCCTTCTTCTTGGCGTCGGACCGCGAGCTGCCCCGGTGGATCCGGAACATCTCCGCGATCTGCCAGCCCACGGGGAAGACGGGGTTCAGGGCCGAGAGTGCGTCCTGGAACACCATGGCGATGCCCTCGCCGCGGATCCTCCTGCGCTGGTCCTCGGGGAGCTTGAGGATGTCGACTCCGCGGAACCGGATCTGCCCGCCGGCTATCCGGCCGGGCGGCATGTCGAGGATGCCCATGATCGTCTGAGCGGTCACGCTCTTGCCCGACCCCGACTCGCCCAGCACCGCCAGGGTCTCGCCGGGATTCACGCTGTAGGTGACGCCGTTGACGGCCTTCGCCACACCCTGCCGGGTGTGGAACTCCACGTGGAGGTCCTCGACCTCCAGGAGGGCGCCGCTGTAGGAGCCTCTGCCCGCGGGCTCGGAAAGCACTTCTACCACTTGCTGTGCCTCCTCAGCGAAGCTTGGGGTCGAGGGCGTCGCGCACGGCTTCGCCCAGCATGACGAAGGTCAGCACGCACAGGGACAGGAACGCCGCGGGGAACAACATCGCGTGCGCGCCGGTCCTGATGTAGCTGGTGTGGTCGGCGATCGCGATACCCCAGGAGATGACCGGCTCGCGCAGGCCGATGCCGAGCAGCGAGAGCGTCGCCTCGGCCCCGATGTAGCTGCCGATCGTGATCGTGGCGTACACGAGGATCGGCGCCAGGGAGTTCGGCAGCAGGTGCTTGAAGATGATCCGGAACGGCCCGGCCCCCAGGGCGCGCGCCGCCTGGACATAGTCCTGGTGCTTCGCCTGGATCACCGACGAGCGGGCGATGCGCATGAGGATCGGCCACCCGAGCACGGCGAGCACGATGATGACCACGGCCATGATCGTCACCCTGTCGGGGCTGCTCTGCGCGGGCGCCACCGTGCCGAGGATGATGATCGCACCCAGCACGTACGGCACGCCCAGGAAGATCTCACCGATGCGGGACAGGACCGAGTCGACCCAGCGCGCGTAGTAGGCCGCCAGCACGCCGGCGATGCCGCCGAGGACCACAGTCAGGAGTGTGGCGAGCACACCCACGATGATCGAGGTGCGGGCGCCGTAGATCGTGCGGGCGAAGACGTCGCGCCCCTGCAGGTCGTAGCCGAACCACGCCTCCCCGCTCGGCGGCTCCATGCTCTTGGCCAGAGTCGCGTAGTCGGGGTTCTTGTGCGTGAACAGCGACGGGAAGGCCGCCATGAGCAGGAACAGGATCAGCATGATCAGGGAGATCCAGAAGATCTTCCTGTGCCGCAGAATGTCCCAGGTGTCCTGCCACAGGCTGCGGGGCTTGTTCGAAGCCGACACGACCGATGCCGCGGGCCCCTCGCCGCCGTGAATCAGGTCCTGCGTTACAGAGGGGTCACTCATAGCGGATCCTCGGGTCGAGCACGCCGTAGAGGAGGTCGACGAGCAGGTTTGAGACCAGGTACACGAGGACGAGCAGCGAGGCGATCGGGACGACGATCGTGTAGTCCTGGCCCGTGATCGCCCGGTAGAGCAGACCGCCGATGCCGTGGATGTTGAAGATGCCCTCGGTGATGATGGCGCCGGACATCAGCGAACCCACCTCGGTGCCGAGGAAGGTCAACACGGGGATCAGCGAGTTGCGCAGGAGATGGACGCCGACCACTCGCCGGTTGGTCAGACCCTTGGCGATGGCCGTGCGGACGTAGTCGGAGCGGCGGTTCTCCACGATGCTCGTCCGCGTGAGACGGGCGGTGAACGCCATGTTGAGGCTGGCGAGCACGAAGGCCGGGACGATCAGCTCCATGATCGGCGCCTCGTCGGACACCGTCGGGGTGATGACCTGGAACTGCACGCCGAGCAGCCACTGGAGGAGGAAGCCGGTGACGAAGACGGGGAGCGACAGCAGGAACAGCGTGGAGATGGTGACCACGTTGTCGATGAAGCCGCCGCGCTTGAGGCCGGACAGGACGCCGGCGCTGATGCCGATGACGGCCTCGATGGCGACCGCGAGGAGCGCCAGGCGGATGGTGATGGGCCAGGCGTCGCCCAACTGGGTCGCCACGGGGACCTGGTTGAAGTCGACACCGAGATTGCCGGTGAGCATGTTCTTCAGGAACTGCCAGTACTGCACCAGGATCGGCTGATCCAGGCCGAACTGCGACCTCATCGCGGAGACGTAGCTGTCCGGGCAGGGACGCTGGCCGCATCGGCCGGCGAAGGGGTCGCCAGGAAGCTGCCACACCATGTAGTTGATGAGGAATGTCGTGCCAAGCAGCACGGGTATGAGTTGCAGCAGGCGCCTGATGGTGTATCGGCCCATGCGCACCTCCTGTCTGACGCTAGGTCGTACAGCGTCCCCCGTAGGTCAACACAGGGGCGGGCGTTATTGGGACAGCGACCGAGGCCGGCCCCGGTCTGGGACCGGCCTCGACGACGAGCGGCTAGCCGGAGGCTCAGGCAGCTGCCTTGATCGAGATGGAGAGCGGGTCGAGCTCACCGAACGGCGTGACCTTGACTCCGGTCACCCACTTCGAAGTGCCGGCCTGCAGACCGTACGACCACAGCGGAATCGTCGGCAGGTCATTGGCCAGCATAGCCTCGGCCTCTTGGTACAGGGTCACGGACTGGTTCTGGTCCGTGGCGACGTCGGCCTCGTGCAGCTTCTCGTCCAGCGCCTTGTTGCTGTACAGACCGTCGTTCGAGGACGCGCCGGTCTTGACCAGCGGGTTCAGGAAGTCCTCGATGTGCGGGTAGTCCATCTGCCAGCCGGTGCGGAACATGCCCTTGATCTTGTGCTCCGTGATGACGCTGCGGAACTCGTCGAACGTCGGCATGGACCGGCCCACCACGGTGAAGCCGGCGTCGGCGCCCAGGGCCTGGTTGATGCTGTTGGCCATGGCGTCCACCCACTCCTTGTGCGCGGAGTCGCCGTTGTACCAGATCGGGAATTCCTTCGGCGGGGTGTAACCCTCCTGCTTGGCCTTGTTCAGGTAGTCCTTGGCCTTGGTCGGGTCGTAGGTGCACCACTCGCCGCAGGAACCGGCCTTGTAGCCCTCGACGATCGGGGAGACCCAGCTGTCGAGCGGCACACGGCCCTTGTTGAAGATCTTGTCGGTGATCGTCTTCCGGTCGACCGCCAGCGAGATCGCCTTGCGGAAGTCGGCGTTGCCGCCGAACTCCTTGTCGTACAGCGGGAACGACACCGTCTGGATGACGCCCTGCTGACCCTCGATCGCGCGGTCACCGAGGTCGGTCTTCCACTTGTCGCCGGCCAGGGCCGACGGCGGGATCAGCTCGGTGAAGTCGAGGTTGTTGGACACCAGGTCCGCGTAGGCCGCGTCGTCGTCCTTGTACATCTTGTAGACGATCTGCTTGACCTTCGGCTTCTCCGCGCCCGCGTAGTCGGGGTTGGCGGAGACCACGATCTGCGAGTTGTGGTCCCACTTCACGAACTTGAAGGGGCCGTTCGTGACCGGGTTCGACGCGAACGCCTTGGGGTCCTTGAAGAAGGCCTCGGGCAGCGGCGCGAAGGTGATGTAGCCCAGCTTGGTGCGGAACACCGCGGTGGGCGCGTTGAGCGTCACCTTGAAGGTGGTGTCGTCGACGACCTCGAGGCCGGACAGCTTGTCGGTCTCCGGCGTGGGAGCCTGCTTGGGTCCGTCAGGTCCGTCGGGGTCGGCCTTGTTGACCTTGTCGAAGCCCTCGACGTCCGCGAACCACGAGCTGCCGATCTGCGCGTTCGGCGAGTACGCCGTGTAGTTCCACGCGTCGACGTAGTTCTTCGCGGTAACCGGGGTGCCGTCGCTCCACTTGAGGCCCGGCTTGAGCTTGATCGTCCAGACCTTGTTGTCGGTCGTGTCGATCGAGGCGGCCTGGTCGAGCTCAGGGGCGGCCGTGTCGGGGTTGTACTTCACGAGCTTGCTGTACACGAAGTCGTTGACCGTGCCACCGCAGGTCTCGTTGATGTTGCCCGGCACGAAACCGGTCTGCGGCTCACAACCGCGGATGTAGACGGTGCCCGTGGCGGTGCGGGGGTTCCCGCCGTCACTGGAGCTGCCGCTGCCACCGCCGCACGCGGCGACCCCGAGCGCTAGCAGCGCGGAGCCTGCGGCGATCTTCGCGCCCTTAGTCACGCGCATAGTGGATTGATCCTCCCTCTAAGGATGGGCGTTCGCGCTGGTAAGGTCCCCGGTTTTCCGGGCGTGGTCAAACCAGCTGACGCCCTGTCAGTCGTCCGCGAGCATCCCTCACCCGACGCAGCAGAGGAGTCTCTGCCGCGTTGCAGTTCGGTCACACGTGCGTCAGTAGGGCGTCACACGCATACCAGCGAGCCAACCCCAAATAGGTATCTCGGGTATAAAGCGCTCAACTACGGTAGATATACCACTTCTACGCCTCCCCATGGGAGCGGGGATGTCGTAAGGTCCGTGGCGTTGTCGTCGCGTCACGACGTCTTGGGCTACCTTTGACCAGTCGCAGCGGCGTCCGACGCGACAGATGTACCCCACTCCAGGGAGGATTCGGCCGACCAACGTCGCCGACTTCTCATCGACCACCATCCAATAGAGTCCTTGCCATGAGCCAGCCGGAGTCCGCGGTCGCGGACGCCCAGGCGGGCGGCCCGGCCCAGGAGTCGCTGGCCGCACTCGCCGAGCGTTACGGGTTGCGGCGTGCCATCGCACGCCCCACACTCCCCGCCTATCTGCGCCAACTGTGGGACCGACGGCACTTCATTGTGACGTACGCCACATCGAAGAACGTCTCCAACTACTCAGAGTCAGCACTCGGCCAGTTGTGGCAGGTGCTCACCCCGCTGCTCAACGCGGCGGTGTACTGGCTGATGTTCGGCGTCATCCTCGCCCAGAGCAAGTCGATCGAGAACTACCCCGCCTTCCTCATCACCGGGGTCATGGTCTTCACCTTCACCCAGCGGACGGTGACAGGCGGCGCCAAGTCGATCTCGGGCAACCTGTCCCTCATCCGAGCATTGCACTTCCCCCGGGCGACGCTTCCCCTGGCGTACGCGATCCAGGAGCTGCAGATCCTCGGCTGGTCGATGGGCGTGCTCATCGTGCTGGTGCTGATCACCGGAGAGCCGATCAGCTGGCTCTGGCTGCTGATCCCGGTCGCGCTGATCTTCCAGTTCGTCTTCAACCTCGGGGCGAGCCTGTTCATGGCCCGCATCGGCGCGTTCGTCCGCGACATCAGCCAGCTGCTGCCGTTCATCCTGCGCACCTGGCTGTACGCCTCCGGCGTGTTCTACATGATCAGCGACAAGACCCGAGGGCTGCCGAGCGCTCTGCGCTGGGCGCTGGAGTTCAACCCCGCGGCCGCCTATATCGAGTTCATGCGCGACCTGCTGATCTATCAGCGGTTCCCGGAGCGCTGGGCATGGGTCACGTGCATCTTCTGGGCCGTTTTCGCGGCGATCGGAGGCTTCTGGTACTTCTGGCGAGCTGAGGAGAGATACGGCCGTGGCTGATGTGATGCAGGAGCCGCTGAGCGAGGAGCTGTCGAAAATGACAGTGGGAACGCCGACCGTGATCGTCGACGACCTGCACATCGTCTACAAGGTCTACGGCGCGGCCAGCAAGAGCAAGGGCAACGCCGCCAACGCTCTGGGCCGCATCGTCCGCCGCCAGGGACGCCCGGAGATGAAGGAGGTCCACGCCGTCCGCGGCGTCTCCTTCGTCGCCAACCACGGTGAGGCCATCGGCATCATCGGCCGCAACGGCTCGGGCAAGTCGACGCTGCTCCGGGCCATCGCGGGCCTCCTGCCGGCCCACAAGGGCGCCGTCTACACCAACGGCCAGCCGTCCCTGCTCGGCGTCAACGCGGCGCTGATGAAGGAGCTCACGGGCGAGCGCAACATCGTGCTCGGCTGCTACGCCATGGGCATGTCTCCGGCCGAGACGCGCGAGAAGTACGACGAGATCGTCGACTTCTCCGGCATCGGGGACTTCATCCAGTTCCCCATGTCGACCTACTCCTCCGGAATGGGCGCGCGACTCCGCTTCGCGATCTCTTCCGCCAAGACCCACGACGTCCTGCTGATCGACGAGGCCCTCGCCACCGGCGACCGCGAGTTCAAGAAGAAGAGCAAGGACCGCATCATGCAGATGCGCGAGTCCGCCGGCACCGTCTTCCTCGTCGCCCACAACCTCGACGTGATCGAGGAGACCTGCAACCGAGTCATCTGGCTGCACAAGGGCAAGATCAAGATGATCGGCGATCCGCAGGAGGTCCTGGAGGCCTACAACCGGGTTTGACCACTCATGGGAGGGTGAACCGATGCCCACACCGCCACCGATTCCTTACGACCACCTGCCGGAGGTCGCCACGCTGACTGTCGTCAGCGACGACGTCCGCGACGGCGAGCGCAAGTCGGAAGCCCACGTGTACAACGACTGGGGGATGACGGGGCAGAACCTCTCCCCGCACCTCCGGTGGTCCGGAGCACCCGAGGGCACCAAGAGCTACGCGGTGACCTGCTATGACCCGGACGCGCCCACTGGAAGCGGTTTCTGGCACTGGGTGTTGTTCGACATCCCCGCCGGCGTCACCGAGCTTCCGACCGGAGCCGGCACGGCCCCCGACTTCAAGGGCCTGCCGGAAGGGGCGGTGCACGCGCGCAACGACTTCAACGCCAAGGAGTACGACGGCGCCGCACCGCCTCCCGGGTATCCGCACCGGTACCTGTTCGCGGTGCACGCGCTCGGCGTCGAGAAACTCGGGGTGGACAGCGACACCTCCCCCGCGGTCGTCGGGTTCAACATCACCGCCAACACGCTCGCGCGCGGTTATATCGCACCGGTGTACGAAACCTGATGCGGCTGTGCCCCCTGTTCCATTATGATTCGAACGGAGGTTCGATCTAAGGGAAGGGGTGGCATGAGCGACCTGGCGATGGCGATCGACCATTTGGCCGCCGAGGATCCCATGGAGTTGCCGGCCGGCATGCTCGCCGAGCAACTGATCGATCTGCACTGGCAGATGGCTCGGCTACAAGCTCAGATCGCCCGGCGCACGTGTGTGCGCGTTCCCGTCAACTGACCCCTCGACTACGAACGGAACGGCCGGTGTCCCCTCGGGGGACACCGGCCGTTCGATTCTCGCGTGGGCGTCTACGGTCAGTTGCCGTTGCCGTGGACGTACCCGGGCTTGTGCTTGGGCAGGGTCTCCCTGACGGTGCGGGGGATGCCCGTCACCGCGGTGGCCCCGGTCGCGTCCGCCGTGGTGGCCGTGGACGTGACCAGCGACGTGCCGGCGGTCGCGGCGGTCGAGCCGGCGGGGACCACCGTCTGGTGGTTGGCCTTCGTGACCGTGGTACCCACACCCTGCCGGACCTGGGTCGCGGTCGTCCGCGCCGTGGTCGTCGCCGCGACCTGGGCGGCGGTGGCCGGCGTCTCGCACGGAATCAGCGCGAGAAGCCCTCCTGAGACCGTTCCAGCCACCCCGACGGCGGCGTCGAGGTCGAGGAGGGCCGTGAGGTTGGCGACGAGCCCCAGGTTGGCCGCCGCGTTCACCGTGGCGGCGACGGTCGGAGCGGTGCCCGCGGCGACGGCCGGAGCCTGCCCCGTGGCGGCGAGAGCCGGCCTGCCCGCCTCCGCGACCGCCACCGCACCGGCGTTCACGTTGGCCAGGACGGCGGCGTCGACGTTGGCCGTGATGTTCGCGGTCGCGTTGAGCACCGCCGTGAGGTTGGCCTGCAGGTTCGCGACGACGTTGGCCGTGAGGTTGGCGGTGATGTCGGCCGAGACGTTGGCCGCCAGGACGGCGACCGCGTCGATCTGAGCGTTCGCCTGGGCGGTGAGGCCGGCGGTGGTGGTGCCGGCCAGGTTGGCGACCGCGACGAGGTCGGCCTGGAGATCGGCGACGACGTTGGCGCTCAGGCTCGCCACGACGTTGGCCTGGGCGGCGACTCCCGCGGTGGCCGCGACGACCGCGTGGCTCTGGAGGTCGGCCAGGAGGTTCGCCACCGCCGTGACCCGCGAGGTGCACACGTTGTTGCAGACGTCGGCCTGTGCCGGCGCGGCCATCAGACCGGCGACGCCGACCGTGAATGCGACTACGGCTGTCCTAACGACTCGTTTCATTACTTGCCCCCGGTTCATATCCCTTTTCACGAGAGTGGGAATGACGAACCCAAGAACCCCCGTGCGTCGGCGTGCTTGCCGACCAAGACGTCGGCATTTCTATCACCCCGCGCACTGCGGGAATTCCCCTCGTCCACGGGGCTCTGACCAGGGACAAGACCAGAAAAGTGCGGACATAGGCAGGTGGCCGTCGACTCTACGGTCAGGCCAACCCCGGCCCGGGAGAAAGGCACGGTAAACATGCCGCCCAGGCCGGGGGACAGATTTTTCCGGTCACTTTTATTAACGGGCGTGGTGTCAGGCGCTCAGGCGGGCAAGAGGCGTCGCCTCGAGGCCCTGTTCGAAGGGGAAACGGTCGGCGAAGGCCGGTCGGAGATCCGAGAGCCAGACGGCGTCGGGGTCGTATCGGGCGAAGAACGGCCGCCCGACCAGTTCGGGGTCGCGGGCCTGGATGAAGTGGAGCATGATCACCTGCTGCCCGGCGATCTCGGTCACGCCGTCGACGCACACCTTGCCGGGGGTCGCGGACATCGACGGCCCCCTCACGGTGCGGCACACGCCGGAGACCTGGGCGTAGGCGTCGCGGAAGATCTCGTAGGCGTCCACGAGGGGAACCGCGAAGTAATCCTGGGGGCCGGTGTCGCGCTCGACGAACATGTAGTAGGGGATCATGCCGAGCGTGCTCTGGCGCCGCCACATGCCCGCCCAGGTCTGGGCGGAGTCGTTGATCGACCGGATGATCGGCGCCTGCGTCCGGATCACGGCCCCGGTGTCCCGGATGCGGCGGACCGCCTCCTCGACGATCGGCGACTCCAGCTCGCGGGGGTGCGAGAAGTGCGCCATGAAGGCGAGGTTCTTACCCGCCCTCACCACCTCGGCGAACAGTTCGAGGGTCGCGTCGGCGTCGGGGTCGGTGACGAACCTGGCCGGCCAGTACGCCAGGGACTTCGTGCCGATGCGGATCGACTCGATCTGCTCGACCTGCAGGAGCGGCTCCACGTAGCGCCGGAGCACGGACTCCCCCATGATCATCGGGTCGCCGCCGGTGAGCAGCACGCTGGTGACCTCGGGGTGGTCGCCGATGTAGGAGACCAGGCGCCCGATGTCGTCGGAGGCCATCTTGAGGTCGGGCTCGCCGATGAACTGCGCCCAGCGGAAGCAGTAGGTGCAGTAGGCATGGCACGTCTGCCCTTGTTTCGGGAAGAAGAGCACGGTCTCCGGATACTTGTGCTGCAGCCCCTGGACGGTCTCCAGGCCGACGCGGGGGACGTTGAGCTCCAGCTGCCCTGCGGGGTGGGGATTGAGCCGCATCCGGATCTCGTTGGCGGCCGCATTGAGCTGCGCCGCGGGTGCGCCCTGGCGCAGGAGGTCCGCCAACCGGGACACGTCGGCCTCCGGCAGCATGTCCTCCTGGGGGAAGACCAGGCGATAGATGGGGTCGTCGGGGATGGCCGACCAATCGATCAACTCGTCCACGACGTATGCGTTCGTCCGGAATGGCAGCACCGTCGCCACGGCGCGCACACGCAGCCTCGTATCTCCGTCGAAGCCGGCGCGGCCGAGCAACTCGTCGAGATGCTTGGCCGTGTAGGCCCGGAAGCCGCGCGTGCCCTGGGAAGAGATCACTCGACCTTCCTTTCTTGGTAGATTTCAGGATCTCCGGTAAACCAACCGCCCTCGCCACGCGTCGGTGGTTCTCACCTATTCGGACGCGACCCGCCCACAGTTGGTTCCACTCCAGCGAAACTTCACAGTGAAGAGTTCCGGGTTATCGCGACATATCGCGTTAAGGGCTACGCTGAATCCGTGACTTCCTTGACTCCGTTCGCGGGCGACGACCCCGCTCAGCGCGCCTCCGACGCGGACCGCGATCGGGTCGCGGGCATCCTCGGAGAGGCGCTGGCCACCGGCCGCCTCACCACGGCAGAACACGCCGACCGGCTCGACGCCGCCTACGCGGCCGTCACCGTCGGCGACCTCGTTCCCCTCACCACCGACCTTCCGGCCACGAGCGCACCCTCTGCCAGCACCGTGGCGGACAAGCAGAAGATCATGGCGGTCTTCAGCAAGGTCATCCGGCGCGGCCGCTGGGTCGCCGGTCGCCACACCGAGCTGCGTTCGACCTTCGGCGCCCTGATCGTCGATCTCTCGGACGCCGTCATCCCGGGCCGGGAGGTCACCCTCGAGCTCAACTCGTTCTGCGGCAAGCTGATCGTGACCGTGCCCCACGAGGCCCACGTCATCGACGAGGGACTCGCCGTGTTCTCCAAGCGCGCGGTCACCGCCGGCAAGGACGGCGACGGCCCGCTGATCCGTGTCACGGGACGCGCGACATTCGGGAAGATCGTGGTGTACAGGAAGCCGTCACCCTGAGGGCCTACCATTCGGGCATGTTCCAGATGCGGGTGAAGTGACCAGGGTGAACGGCGTCACGCCCCATTCGCCCCGTAGCCATACGCTGCCCGTGGCCCTCGACGCCATGGGCGGTGACAACGCGCCGGACGAGATCGTCGCGGGAGCCGTCCAGGCGGTTCGTGAGCGCGACGTTCCCGTCGTGCTCGTCGGGCATCCGCGAGCCCTCCATCCGATCCTCGCCGCGCACGACGCCGTCTCCGAGATCCCCGTCGTGCGGGCCGAGGAGGCGCTCGCGATGGACGAGGGCGCGCTGGCGAGCCTGCGCCGCCCACGCTCCAGCATCGCCATCGCCTGCCATCTCGTACGGCGAGGCGACGCGGCCGCCGTGGTGTCCGCGGGGTCGACCGCCGGGGTCGTCGCGACGGGCCGGTTGCGCCTGCGCGGACAGCAGGGCGTGATGCGGCCCGCGATCACGGTGCCGCTGCCCACCAGGCCGTACCCGACCGTTCTGCTCGACGCCGGAGCCAACGCCGACGCCAAGCCGGAGATGCTCGTGCAGTTCGCCCATCTCGGCGTGGCCTACGCCGAGACCGCGCTCGGCCTCGTCCGGCCGCGGGTGGGCCTGCTCACCATCGGCGCCGAGCCCGAGAAGGGCAGCAAGCTCGTGAAACGCGCACACGAGCTGCTCTCGGGCACCTCGGGCATCGACTTCACCGGCAACATCGAAGGCGACGACCTGCTCACCGGGAAGGTCGACGTCGTCGTCACCGACGGCTTCACCGGCAACGTCACACTGAAGGCCCTCGAGGGCAGCGTCCGCTACACCTTCGGCCAGCTCAGGGAGACGATCAGCGAGAGCCGCCTGGCCAAGGTCGGCGGCCTGCTCCAGCGGGCGAAGCTGAGAGAGCTGGCCGCCCGGTTCGACCCCGAGGCGCACGGCGGCGCCGTACTGCTGGGGCTCAACGGGACCGTGGTCATCGCGCACGGATCGTCCAGAGCCAAGGGAATCGCGGCGGCGTGCGAGCTGGCGGCGCACCTGTCCGCCCAGGGGATCGTCGCCCGCATCGGGGAGCGGATCGCCGCGGCGAACAAGTCGCACCGCCGCCGCTAACCATTCGCGTTCACGCATACCACCGCCATTAAGCTTTGTGCATGACCGACCCGCAGATCATCCTCGCCGGACGGGTCCAGCAGGCGCTGGGCACGGCCTTCGGCCAGGAGTACGCCTCCGAAGATCCGCTGATCAGGCCCTCACAGTTCGCCGACTACCAGGCGAACGTCGCGCTGAGCCTGGCCAAGCGGCTCCGACGAGCGCCGCGGGAGGTCGCCCAGGCCGTGGTGGACGCCATGGACCTCACCGACATCACGGTCGAGATCAGCGGGCCCGGCTTCCTCAACATGACCCTGGGCGACGACTGGATCGCCGCCCAGGCCGTACGGCAGCTGGCCGACGACCGGCTGGGCGTGCCGCAGTCCGCGCCGAAGAGCATCGTGGTCGACTACTCGGCGCCCAACGCCGCCAAGGAGATGCACGTCGGGCACCTGCGGACCACGATCGTCGGTGACACGCTGGCCCGCGTCCACGAGCACGTCGGACATGACGTCACCCGGCAGAACCACCTCGGTGACTGGGGCACGCCGTTCGGAATGCTGATCGAGCATCTGATCGACATCGGCGAGGACGAGGCCCTCACGCGGCTCGCCTCCGGCGACGGCAACGCCTTCTACCAGGAGGCCCGGCACAAGTTCGACGACGACCGCACGTTCGAGGAGCGTTCGCGGAGCCGGGTTCCGCAGCTTCAGGGCGGTGATCCTGCCACCCTGCGCCTGTGGCGGGAGTTCATCGAGTACACCAAGCGCTACTTCAACCACGTCTACAGCGTGCTCGGCGTCACGCTCACCGACGACCACATCGCGGGCGAGAGCATGTACAACACGATGCTCGCCGACGTCTGCGACGAGCTCGAGTCCTCGGGCGTGGCCCAGATCAGCGAGGGCGCGCTGTGCGTCTTCCCGCCCGGCTTCACCGGCCGCGACGGCACGCCGCTGCCGCTCATCATCCGCAAGAGCGACGGCGGGTACGGCTATGCCACCACGGACCTGGCCGCGATCCGGTACCGGGTGCGCGACCTCAAGGCCGACCGGATCCTCTACGTCGTCGGCGCCACCCAGTCGCTGCACTTCCAGATGGTCTTCGCGGCGGCCCGCATGGCGGGGTGGCTGCACGACGACGTGAAGGCCGAACACGTCCAGATCGGCAGCGTCCTTGGCGCCGACGGCAAGATGTTCAAGACGCGGAGCGGCGCCTCGATCAAGCTGACCGAGCTGCTCGACGAGGCAGTGGGCCGGGCGGAGACGGTCATCGCCGAGCGGTACGACGACCCGGCGCTGCGTAAGGAGATCGCTCGCAAGGTCGGCATCGGCGGCGTGAAGTATGCCGATCTGTCGGTCAGCCACGACAGCGAGTACGTCTTCGACTTCGACCGCATGCTCGCGCTCACCGGCAACACCGGCCCGTACCTGCAGTACGCCACGGCCCGGATCCGGTCGATCTTCCGCCGGGGGGAGCTCGACCCTGCCGGCTTCCCCGGCCCCATCACCCTCGGCGAGCCCTCGGAGCGTGCGCTCGCGCTGCAACTGCTCGGGTTCGGCGCGGTCGTCGAGACCGTGGCCGAGACCTCCGAACCGCACCGGCTCTGCAACTACCTCTTCGACCTGGCTCAGTCGTTCACCTCGTTCTACGAGAGCTGCCCTGTGCTCAAGGCCGAGGAGCCGGTTCGGACGTCGCGTCTCGCCCTGTCGGCGCTGACGCTGCGGGTGCTGGTCCAGGGGCTCGACCTGCTCGGCATCGAGGTACCCGAGCGTATGTGACCGGACATCGGTGAACGGGGTCGGCCCGATCAGGTCAACTCCCGTTCACCGTCCGGCGCGCCTCAACCCCTCCCACCCGACCAGGCGTCTAGTCTGGCGCGGGTCAAGGGAGTGCCAGCCAATCCCTCGGGGAGCGTACGCGTGAGCATGGACCTGACCACGAGTCCGGACCCTGGAAGTAAGGCCGACGCGACGGAGCTGCACCGTTACGCGGAGGCGCTTCTCGTCAGCCTGAGCGCCGACGGGAACGCACCGAGCCTGCCGCCAGGCGTCACGGACGTGCCCGGCTACTGGCTCGCGCCGGCCGTCGAGGCTCTCGGGCTCATCATCTCCGGGCAGGACGCGCTGGAGCCCCTCGCGCTGGCCGCCGAGCTCGACGAGCAGCGCACGTCGCTGTTCCTCTGCCTGTCTCTGGCCGTATGCGGCCTCGGCGACCGGATCCACGCCTCATGGCTCGGTACCGCCTTCGGCGAGCTCTCGAACGACCGGCCGGTGACCTCCGGCCAGCGGGCACTGTGGCTGGCAGCGGCTCGCGGCGCCTACGGTCCGGTGGGGAAGATCTTCGTCCTGCGGAAGCTCGACGCCGTGGTCGTCCCGCCCGAGGACGAGCTGTGGCTCAAGGCCCTCGTCCCCGACGAGCCCACTCCGGTGGTGCCGACATCCCTCGACGGCTTCCCCGAGCTGGCGGCGGTCCCCGAGATCGCCACCTCGGCCCAGGCCGTGGCCCGGCTCCGCCGGCTGCGAGAGCGCTGCTCCGAGATCACTTCCGCACCCCGCCCCGCCGAGGTGTCCAAGGTCGTCTCCGGCACGGTCTGGACGGATGACGAGCCGCTCGCCGTGCTCAGATCCCTCGCCGGGCAGGAGACCACGGAAGGACCGTTGAGTTCGCTCAGCGGGCACCTGCTCCACGATGTCCGGCCGGTGGCCGACCCGCATCTCGCGGCGCTCGCCCTCCACGTGGCGGCTCCCGCGGTGAAGGCCGCGGCCGAGTCCCTCGTCGAGACCATTCAGGCGCCGCCGCCCGGCTCGGTGACCGTGCCGATCCTGGGTTACCCGATCACGCTCAGCGCCGACGGGCCCGATCAGCTGTCGATGACCTCCGCCGAGCAGCGGATCGTGACCGACTGCGTCACACAGGGATCGACGCCGTGGCCCGGCTATCTGGTCGGCGCCGTGGCGGCAGTGGTGTTCGTCGTCGGATTCGTCGTCTCGTTCCTGCTCACGGTCGCCGGGGCCGCTCTCGGCGGTTGGAGCGGATACCTCGTCTGGCGCCACAGGATGCGAGAGCAGGCCGACCTCCGCCGTGTTCAGGCCAGGGTCGGCGAGTTGTCCGACGCCGCGGAACGTGGGGTTCGGACGCTGCGCGAATACGGCAAGGAGGCCGCCGCCCGCTCGGAGACCGCCGCCGAGGACCTGGCCGAGCTCTGCCGCGTGCTCCGCCGTGGTCCCCGCGCCGCCTGAAGCCGCTGTGTGCGGAACCCGCTGAGCGGGCTCTCAGGGAGAATTCGACACCACCGGCTCGTGGACTGCCGCGATGCCGCCGCCCGTCAGGCCGTGGAGACCTCGACGTTCGCGGGGGTCAGCAGGAAGACCTTGTCGGCGATGCGCTCGATCCGGCCCTCACAGCCGTATGCGAGGCCGGCGGCGAAATCCACCATCCGGGTCGCCTCAGTGGTCGACATGCTCGCCACGTCCATCACGACCGTGTGCCCCTCACGGAAATGACGACCCATGGTCAGCGCGTCGTCGTACTTCTGTGGTCGCACCATGACGATGCGCGCCGGCTCGCCGGTCGGCTGCCAACGCTTAGCGGCCCGCTCGGACGCCGGCATCCAGTCATCATCCCCATAGTCTTCGTCGCCACCGTAGGCCTCGTCGTACTGCTGCGCACTGCCCAGGCCAAGGTAGCTCGCCACCTTGCGCACTGCCCCCATCGGCGTGTCCTTTTCCGGCTTGTCCTTTTCCGGGCTTGTCCCGATACGTGGGACGCTAACCGACGGGTCAGGGGCACCCCGCCGACACGCCCAGGCATTTAATTGAATTTGGCTTGAGAATGTCGCGAGTGAGCATGAGCCAGGGAAGGGCATACCCCGGCGATCACCGCCGGACACCCGAACGAAGATCCCCGGGTGCGGCGACGCCGCTCCAGACGGGGCTGACGAGCAAGATCACTGTTCCCGGCAGGTGAGCCTGAGGGCGCTCAGCACGACCGTCAGGCGCCGGCTTTTCGCGAGTTCGGGCGAGCGTCAGCCCGGCTCGACGGGTCAGCCCTTTGTGATTCGAGAATCGGTCGTGAAAACAAAAAGTCGTTAAAACAAAAATGGGGCCGCCCCTGATCAGGGCAGCCCCACTTTTTGAAAG
>NZ_BOOP01000051.1 GCF_016863295.1 Planotetraspora phitsanulokensis | reverse complement strand
CATCTAGGTGGAGCCGACCCGACACAGGACCTAGCTCCGCTTAGCGAAGCTGGTCTTGATCGTGGAATGGCGGGCGGAGGTTGGCGACATGGATGCCCAGAACTCTCTCGTGCGCTGATTCTGACGCTCGCTTCTGATCCACTCGGCAAGAGGTTCGTTGTCGGAGTAGTAGAGGTAGTCAGTCAGCCCACTCGTAACCGGGGGCAATGGTCCGTCGAACCTCGGTCAGAAAGCGCTGGTCCATGCTGGTATCGCTTGTGTCCAGCGCACGGGATCGCCAGTAGGGAACCGTGAGTAGTCCGAACTCGCCACGCGCTACCGGACCGCCTGAACCGACACGACGTCGGACAGGCCCCTCAGACGCCGAAGAAGGCGACGGGGTCGCCGGTGTACCAGGCGTTGTCGATGCGCATGCGGCGGATGACCCACCGCCCTCCGTCGCGAATCAGCTCCACGTCGTAAGGGTTCTTCAGCAGGGCGAAGGTGCCGTGGTCGGCGGTGAGCAGATGTTGGGCCTCCACGAGGGCGGTGAGGTGCGCGGTATCCCCGTCCACGACGACGCGTGGATTGGTTACCTGGTGAGTGGTGTCCACCTGCCCCGCGAACATCGTCAAGACGGTGGTGACGATCGTGTCCCTTCCGAACATCGGAGAAGGCCGGCCACCCCATCGGGAGGCCGCGGGACGGAAGTCCAACTCGGCGTCGGCGGCGAAGGCGGAGGCGAACAGCTCCCTGTCCTTCAAATCCTGGCCCAGGCCGAACCGGTACAGCGCATCCAGGATCTCGGCGCGGTCGCGCAACTCCAGGACGACCGCGTCCACGTCGGCCGGCGGAGCGGACAGCGCGTACTCATCGGTCACGAACATCGGTGCTCCCATGCAGATCAGAGGGGTTTTCGAACGCTTCCACTCTCGGCCGGGGCGCAGGGATGATCAACGCGGCTCTGTGTAAGGATCGTGAAGCCTGTGTTAACGATCGGAGCATCATGCTGGAGCGACACGAGCTGGAGGCGTTTCTCACTCTCGCCGAGGAGCTGCACTTCGGCCGCACCGCCGAACGCCTGCGCGTGTCCACCGCCCGGGTCAGCCAGACCATCGCCAAGCTGGAGCGCCGTACCGGGGTTCCGTTGTTCAACCGCACCAGCCGCCGCGTGGAGCTGACGGCGGTGGGGCGAGGGCTCTATGAGGACCTACGCCCGGCCTGGGACCAGATCACCGCCGCCTTCGAGCAGGCCGTGGCAGCCGGTCGCGGGCTCACGGGCACGCTCAAGGTCGCCTTCGTCGGAGCCGCGGGCGGGCAACTGCTCGCCGGTGTCGCCGAGCTGTTCCGGCGGCGCAGTCCCGACTGCGAGGTTCTGCTCCGCGAGGCGCAGATCGCCGAGGTCATGCCCTGGCTGCGCGACCGGGAGGTGGACGTCGCCCTGGCGACCTTCCCCATCCACGAGCCCGGCGTGATCTCAGGACCGGTACTGGTGTCGGAGGCGCGGATGCTCGCCGTGCCGTCGCGGCATCCGTTCGCCGACCGTAGGTCGGTCTCCCTGGAAGATCTGGCCAGGGTGAAGCTGCTCCAACTGCCGGACACGGTGTCCGACTCCTTGCGGGCGGATCACACCCCGAGCACCACGCCCGCCGGGCGGCCGATCGAGCCCGGACCCTCCTCCGCGACGTTCAACGAGGCCCTGACGCTCGTCGGCGCGGCACACGGCGTCTTCCCTGTCGGCGCACAGGCCAGGCGCTACTACATGCGGCCGGATGTCGCCTACGTCCCCTTCAGCGACGCCCCGCCGCTGCGATGGGGGCTTCTCTGGCGCGCCGACGGCGCCACCGCCAGAGTGCGCGCCTTCGCCGAAGCGGCCCACGACCTGCTTCACGGCCACTAATGAGGCCCGACCGGCGGATCACGGTGAGCCCGGGATCTCGGCCTGCAACTCCGCCTGGACATCGACGACGAGCGCGGCGATCCACGCCATGGCGTTGAACGACGAGACCGGGGATCCGTCGGGGTTCCACACCGTCGTGTCGAAATCGGACGGCATCGGCTCCGGCGTCTGGATGGGCTCGGGACTCAGCCGGAGGCCGCCGCCCCTGGTGGACAGCTGACGCACTGCCGAGACGAGTTCGACCGGGTCCTCGGGCAGCAATGTGGGGGCCAGGCCCAGCCGCCCCGCGATGAGCGCGCGGCGGAACGCGACGACGTCCGCGGGCCGCCCGTCGGTGAGCCGCTCGTCGAAGACGGCGACCGCGAGTGAGGCGTCGAAGCTCAGGCCCCGCCGCCACAGGTGCGTCCCGCCGGTCAACGCCCAGGCGTCGTCCACGACGACGCTCGTCGCGTCCAGATGCAGCGAACGTCCGGGCCCGGTGACCGGGTTGAACACCGCCAGCCGGTCACCCGCGGCCGCGCGCATCGCGTCCAGGGCCTCGCGGACACCCCTGTCCCGTACGCGCTGCAGCTTCGCGGGGGTGCCGGGCGTCAGCCTGGACGGCAGGCAGACGAGCACGCGGAGAACGGGATTGGCCTGCATCTGGAGGGCGAGTGCCTGCCACACGTTGATCGTCGCGTCGCCGGTGCCCACGGCCAGCCCGTCGAGCGCGGGAGTCTCGATGTAGACGAAATCCTGTGCGCGGGCGAACACGGCGGCGAGTGCGGTCGCCGCCTCCCGGTAACCGCTCCGGGCGCCGAGCAGGCGCCGGTCGACGGCACGCAGCATGCTCGCCGCCGCACCTCCGACGCCGGCGGGGATCGTGATGCCACGCGCGGACAACCACGCCTGCACCGCCGTCAGGGTGCCGTCGAGGGGGAAGGCGTCTTGACCTGTGAGGTTGAGCGCCTCGACGAGGCCCGGCTCCGCCTCGACCCCGAACCCCACAGTGCGCAGGGTGGCCGCCCACGACGCGGGGACCGCCGGGGCGGCGGGCGTCGCCAGGGGCGTCGAGGCGTCGGTCGCGAGCTCGGCCGTCGTGCCGGACACCCGCTCCCGGAGGATCTCGGCGAGCCCGGCGACGGCCGGGCCGCGGAGCCGGGCGCCTGCCCCGTGGCGCTCGTCGTCGGTGGGTGCGCCGGGGTGCCCGTTCTGATGCGGCAGCAGTTCATGGTGAGCGCCGAGCGGCCGTACGCCGGCGACGGCGCCGTCCGCGACCGTGGCCGAGAGCACGACCGCCGCCACCTCGTCGCGGGACTGGGTCGGAAGCGGGGCACCGATCTGGGTGAGCCGCGTCAGGCCCGTGCGCAGGATCTGCGTCGCCGTCGCCGAGCCGGCGAGCGCCGCGGCGTCCTCGCCTCCGCGCCAGCCCTTCCACGCGGGCTCGGTCAGCTGGACGACGTCTCCGGCGGTCAGGCTTGCGGCGACGGTCGCCGAGGTCCATTGCGCCGCGGGGATGCTCGCCGGGTCGACCAGCGCGGGCGGAGTGGACAGAGCCACCAGCGTGACGCCGGAGACCAGCGCGCCGGCCGGGACACCGCCGGTGAAGGACTGCCCGGTCTCGCAGGCCACGACCGTGTCCGTGATCGACGGCAGGGACGCCATGGCGCCGCCGACGGGAGCCGGCCGCTCCAGCCGGACCTCCGGATAACGCACGGCCCCGGCCGCCGTGACGAGCATGAGATCCAGGCCCATCCGGTTCCCCGGCTCCACCGCGCCGTCCGCGAGCCGGACGACGGCGCGCACGGCGCCGGTGGCGTCGACCAGCCCGCCGCCGCCCGCGCCGCGTACGTGCCGGCCGTTCGCCGAGTCGAAGTACTGCGGCCACACCCGCAGCCAGGCGCCGGCGAGCGACGGGTCGACCGTGGTCTGCAGGAGCACCCGCTGCCCGACCACCGTGCCGTCGTCGTCGGTCCCGCCGCCGGTCAGCGCCGTGATGGTCACGGCGCCCGGCAGCGCCGCCGGGGCCCCGACGGTGGGCGGCGACGGAGCGGAAAGCGCACCCGCCGCCCGGTCGAGCACCGGAGCGACCATCGTCGCCGACCCGCTGGACAGGACGGCGAGCAGACCGCTCATCGCGGCGTCCGCGGTCGCGAGGAGCACGCTTTCACCGGCGTTCACCGTGGCCTGGGCGACCAGCGTGCGCGTCGAGGAGCGCTTCTGGTCGTCGGCGCGCCGCCGATCGTCGGCGTTCGCCCCTGATCCCGCCACTCGCGGCTGTCCGGTGAGGTGCCGCTCGACGTCGACGAGCGCCACCCGGACGAAGTCCCGTGTCACGTCGCCGACCGCGCCGCCGGCCCAGAGGTTCACCGCGGCCCCGTACGTCCCGGCCGGCAGGGCGGCGAGCAACGGCAGGGGCGCGTCGTCGACGGTGCCGCCCGTCAGGGCGAAGCCCGCGGCGGCGTCGGCGCCGCCGCGGACGCGCACCGGCCCGCTCCCGGTCACGTTGGTGACCGTCAGCCGGGACAGGATCGCGGCGGACGCCGGGGCGTCGTCGGGGCCGACGAGCTGGACGGTGAGCCGGGGATCGACCGTGGCGGTGCGTTGCGTCACGCCCGCCGCGAAAAGGTTCGTGAAGGTCCTCGTCAGCCGGGCCCACCATGCCGCGACCGCCCCGGGGTCGATCACGCGTCCCCGGGCGTCGAAGGCGTACAGTGTGGCGGCGGTGGACGCGGGAAAGGTCAGGAGCTTCTCGGGGGGACCGAAGAACTGGCCGGGCCGCTTGAGGTCCGTCATCGGCTCGACACCGTTGTCCAGGTCGCCGCCACTCTGGCTCAGGCCCACATGCTCGGCCTCCTCGCTCGGCGAGGACAGGACCGGGATCGGCGGGTGCACCCGGGTCTTGAGTACGGCGAGCGTCGGTGGATCCTCCGGCAACTCCAGGGCGAACGTTCGTACGGCGGCACGGGTCACCAGGCCAGGGGCCGCGGTCGTGCCGTCGGCGGCGGGGACGTCGGCGAGCAGCGCGGCCAGACGCTGCTCGACCTCCGGCAGGAGGCGGAACACCGCGACCAGCCGTCCGGCGGTGAAGGGCGGACTCCCGGACGGTCCGCGGAGCCCGGCGAGGATCGGCGGCAGCGGGGTGCTCGCCATCGCGAACGACAGCAGGCCGGTGGCGGGCGGCAGCCAGTCGGTGCCCGCAGGGATCGTCACCGCGACCCCGAGGTCGTCGCCGGGCACCTCCAGGGTGACGTCCGTCGAAAACCACGGCCCGAGAGTCGGCGACTCCAGCCCGAGCGTGCTCGGGTCGGGCACAAGCGCGGTCATGGTGCCTCCTGCGGGGTGCTCGGCTGCGACGCCCGGCCGATCGGATCGGTGACGACCACCCGGTACAGCGTCCCGGCGACCGCGTCGGCGTCGGCGTCAAGGACGTCGAACGAGCCGGTGACGTCGGCGCCGCGGCCCGCCGGCGGCGGCGCCTGACCCGGCAGGCTCGTGAGCAGCCGTAACGACTCGCCCGCGCGCCGCCGGTAGACGTCGACCGTGTATCCGGAGGTGGCGCCGCCCGCGAGGGGCTCGGGATGCCTGAACCGGACGTGGACGCCGTCGGGGTCGCGCGTGACCGTCAGATCGGTGACGGCGGCCGGAGGGTCGGGCGGCATCACGGTCGTGGAGGCGGCCGGAGAGGGAGTCGACCATTCGCCGGCGGGTCCGCCGCCCGGGGCGGGCGCGCCCTGGACCTCGACCCGCCAGTTGTAGCGGAGCCACGCGGACAGCGTCGTGCGCGTTCCACTCGGCGAGCCGCCCGCGTCGAGGATCGTGAACACCTGAGGGGCCGGGTCGCCCGCGGGCCGAGGGGGAATCGTGCCTTCGGCCACCACAGGCATGAACACGGGGTCGGTCGTGGCCGTCGCCCGGCGGAGCCGGTACCGCACTGCGGGGGTCGGCCCGGCGGGAACGGTGACGGTGAGCCGGGCCAGAAGGTTGCCCGAGTCGTCGACGACGGGCAGGACATCCAGTGTCGGCACCGGTGGGACGAGAAGGTTCGGTACGGCACGGGGCAGCAGCGGGCACGTCGGGAAGTCGGACTCGACGCTCGCGGCACTGACCGCCACGACGCGGTAGAGCACGAGGACGGACAACGAGCCGGACACGTCGTGAGTGAACACGGCCGGGCCGCTCGCCGGGCGAGGGAGCGGCTCGGCGGTCAGCTGGAGCCACCATCGCCGGGGGAGTAGATGGCGGTTCGCCTCCCAGACCGCACCACGCGCCGGCGCGTCGGAAGCGGCGTCGAGCGCCGCGAGGAGCGACGCGGCCTGCCCGCTCGTCGGAGCCCGGCCCGCGTCTCCCTCGGCGATGACGCCGCTCGCGATCTCTTTGAGCTTGGCGCGCAACGTCGTCTCGTCGGCGAAGAAGACCCGGTACGCGGCCTGCCCCGCGCCGGGCGTCCAGCGGAGGGTGGCGCGGGCGCGGCCCGTGGCGTCCGGTCGCGCGGTGTAGGTCAGCGTGGGGGCGATGACCACGGGCTCCGGTGGGCGCGGGTCGTGGAGGGTCGCCCGCTTCGGCTCGGAGGTGTCGGAGTCGGCGCCCGCGCTGTCGGTCCAGACGGCGGTCACCGTCACCGTGCCGCTCGCCGTCGGCGCGAGGGCCGGGCCGGGCGCCTCGATGACGAGCGTCTCCGGCGGGGCTCCGGGTGTGGTGAGCGGATGGATCGTCTGAACGGGTACTCCGCCGGAAGTCACCGTGAGCTTGAGGTGCCGGAGCAGCCGCCCGCCCGCGGGCAGGCCGGTGACAGGGGGTACGGACACCTCGACGCGTACGACACCGGCGAGCGGGCCCGCCGGGACCGGCGTCGGAACCACGGGAGGGCGGGTCGTCAGCGTGAACACCGGCCGCGGCGGGCGCGGGCGGGCCGCGGCCGCGAAGGTGTTCCTCGCCCAGGCCGACCAGCGCCCGAACCAGTCGGCCTGTGCGACCTGCCAGGAGCCGTCCCGCTCGTCGATGAGCCGGTCGGCCAGTACCCCGCTGGTCGCCCTCACCGCCGCGTCGTCGAGGCGCGCGGTGAGCAGGAGGCGGCGCCCCTTCGGCTCTTCGGGGTTGCGCGCGACCGGGGTGCCGCCGGACGGCTGGGCGATCGCCGACCCCAGCGCCGCGGCCGGGACCAGCCGGTCCATGGAGACGGTGAGCTCGCGGACCGCCGTGGGCGCCTGCGCCGGCAGCCAGTCGCCGGAGGCCGGCGCGGCCATGACGGGGGCGGCGGGGGCGTCCAGCGGCACCCCCGCCGTCGCGGCGAGGACGATGCGCAACTGAAGGAAGGGACCGCGGCCCATCCTCGCCACCTGCGCGGCGTAATTCGCCAGATCAGGTGCTCGTCGTGCCATCTCCATCACGGCCTTGGCGCCGTCCTCGACGACGGTGCCGGGCGGCAGGGTCTGGTCCAGGCGCTCCGAGGTGACGGACTTCCAGTCGGGGGCGAACAGGCCGTCGACGACGTAGGCGACGACGACGCCCTTGGGCGGGACATCCTTGTCGACGTCGAGGAAGCCCATCCAGCGGGCGATCCCCGGGTCGACGGCACCCTGGAGGAGGTCCATGAGGATGTAGCGCTGAGAGTCACCGAGAGCGGTGCCGTTCTCGTCCCGCACCGTCATGGAGGCCGTGAGCAGCCGCTGCAGCGCCGAGGTGTCGTTGATCAGCCGGTCGAGGCTCTTGGCGAGTTCTCCCGTGAGGGCGGCGACCCGGTCGGACTCCTCTCCCGCGCTCACCGGGACGCAGGCGGTCGGCGAGGCCGCCAGTGGGGACTCGTGCATGCCGAAGCGGAGCGGCGCGCCTCGTTTGGCGCGCTCGAAGCCCCGGTCTTCGCCGTCGGCGGGTCCGGCGTATCGGACGCCCGGTCCCGTGGGCAACGGTGCGGTCCTGAACCGCTCGAAGACGTCCACCGCACTGGCGGGAAGCCATGACAGGCCGGTCACGGTTCCGCTGCCGTGGACGACGATGCGCTCGAGGTGGGAGGCGTAGACGTGATAAGGCGCCGCGCTGCGCACCGCCACGGGCGCGTCGCCGTACGGCGTGGCCACGACGCCTTCGACCCAGAACGACAGGGGGAGACCGAGCGGCGGAGCGGGCTGGACGCCGGGCCGTACCACGACGGGCCGCACCTCGCCTCCCCCCGAGGTGTCGCCCGGCGCCAGGGGGAGCGGCGGGAGCGGGGGCCTGGGCGGTACGGGGGGTCGAAGGCCGCCCCGCGCCGCCGTCCCCTCGAGGGCGGCCCAGCAGCACGTCTCACCCAGTGGCAGGTAGCCGGTCACCGGGTTGTCGGGGGTCACGGTGAAGGGCGCGGTGAGCATGTTCCCGCGCGAGTCGACCCACGTGACGTCGCGACGGGTGTGGCCCTTGGCCATCTCGCCGAGGGTTATCCGGCCGATGGACAACGGGACTATGGGCAGCCCCAGCAGCGGGTTGGTGAGCACCCGGTAGTGCACGCCGATGGCGAGATGGGCGTCGCCAACGCCGTCCACTGCCTGGCCCGAAAGGGCCCATGACGGACTCAGGCCCATGGCTGCGCTCCGATCGTGGTCATGCTCCGGCCTCCATGCGCACCGAGCGCGGAATGTCGATCGCGAACCGGCGGCCTGTGACCGTCGTCGAGGACGTCGTCCCGGTCCTGTCCGTCACTGTGCGGGTCAGGGTGAGGGTGATCCTTTCGGCGCCCGTCACGGTGACCGGCGCGGACGGCGTGAGCAGGACCCGCGTGCCTGCGAGGTTGCGGCAGCGCTGTGCGAGCGCGACCCCGCCGTAGGCGCAGGCCGTGACGTCGAGGGCCGTACGGCCTGTGCGGACGATGGCCTCCGGCGCCTCGAGCAACAGGCCGGCGAGTTTCCACGTGCCGGCGTCGTCGAGCCAGAGGATCGACGTGCGCGCCTGGTCGGCCAGTGGCCAGGGGTCGAGACCCACGGCGTCGAGCGCGGCGTCGAGGTCTCCGTCGCCCACGGCGAGCGGGCCCGGCGGTACGGCGGCGCCGACCATGGCGTCCGGCGCGATGAACGCCGCGGGGCCGGGGACGACGAAGCCGAGCGCGGTGAGGAGTTCGGCGGGGCCGCGGTAGCGGGAGGCCTGGAAGTGTGCTCGCGAGACGACGACGTCCTCGGCGTCGGGGCGGGCGGCTGGCGTCGCCATAAGCATGAGGTCGTACCACGCGCCTGGCACGAGGTCGGCGGTGATCTCGCCGGTCGTGCCGCCCAGCGCGGGCTCCTCCAGGCACGGAGCCTCGCGGATCGCCTGGAGGAGGCGCCGTTGGCCGAGCGGGCGGTAGGCGTCGAACAGGGGCCCCCAGACGACGCCGATCGTCTCGTCGTCAGGATGGTCCTGCTCAGCCATGCTGCCCGGCGGCGGGTCGGTACGGCGCAGCCGCAGCTGCAGGTGACGCCCGTAGAGCGCCGCGAGCTGCTCACCGTGGTCGACGGCGAGATGGACGAGGAGGGTGTCGTCGAGCAGGTGGGGCGCGGAGCGCGTGTCCGGCTCGAACGCGATGAGGTAGCGCAGGAGAGAACGCGGGTCGAAGTCGCGCTCGTCTGTCAGCTCCGCCGGCGGGACCCCGGTGGTCACCGCGTGCGCCGCGGTCCTGAACCGGTACGACTGCACCGGCCCGTCCAGCCAGGCGCCGGACGGCGGCACGACCGGCGGCTCCGGCCGGATCTCGGACTTGACCCAGCCCTGCCACTGCCACGACACGTTGATCGTGTAGCCCCGGTTCGCCTCGAGCAGTTCCTTGCGCGCCGGCTCCTCGGCCGCGGCGCGGTCGTTGACGGTGGCCAGCAGGTGCGCAGCGAAGGCGGCGTTGGCCTCCGCCTGCGCGGCGGCCGAGCCGCTCACGCCGCACAGGCGGACCAGGCCGACGCGCCCGGCGTCGTTCTTGCCGGTGCCCGACCACTCGCGGATGCGGACCGCCGACCAGGTCGCCTTGGCGTCGGGCGGGGTGTACCGCACGAGGGAGCAGATCCCCTCGCCTGTGCGGATCTCCTGCTCGACCTTCGGGGTCCATTCGTGCTCGCCGCTCCCGACCGCGGTTCCCATGACGACGGGGAGCGCGCCCGTCGTGGAGTCGTCCGGCAGCTGAGGGCCGGCGGCGGCGCCACCCCAGCAGATCTTGACGACGCCGACCTCGAAGGAGCCGCGGTACAGGTCGACCCGTACGATGCCGGGTGCCGTCAGCACGACGTCGACCGGGTCGCGGCCCTGGGAGACCGAAGCGGACGCGACCACGGCGCCGCGCGCGTCGAACGCCCGCACCTCGGCCGAGCTGCCGAGCGGGTGGAGGGTCACGAGTACCTCGTCGGCCACGTCGGGGAGGTGGAACGTCATGCCGTCGTTCGGGTAGCGCAGGGTCGTGCCGGCCCCGTTCACGCCCGCGAAGGTCCGCATGTCCGTCGAACGGGAGGTGATCTTCACCGGCCCGATGGCGTTGGCGGTGCCGAGGTTCTGGTCGGGCCCGAACCGGTCGGCGACGACGGCGCACGTCCGCTGCCGCCCAGTCGGGCGCCGCCGGAAGTCCCGGCAGACGACGAGCAGCAGATCGGCGTCGCGGATCTCGGGGGCGATCCGGCCGCGCAGTTCGGTCGTGCGGACGGTGAACGAGTGCTGGGTGATGGTGGCCAGCCACCAGACGTCGTCGCCGAACGGGCCGGCATCGACCTGGCCCGGGGTCAGGGACCATCCCTGGGCGGCCAGGAACGGCACCAGCGAGGCGAGCGGCCTCGCGTACGCGCGTTCGCGGCCGAGAAGTGTGAAGCGGGACGGGAACGGCGCCTCGCCCGCGTGCTCGGTGAGGAACCGGACCTCGTCGGCGCCGGTGCGCAGGCCGAGTTCGCCGAGCACGCAGTTGGGCTTCGGCCGGACCGGCGGGTCGCAGAGCCGGCCGGGAGTGCCGGCGGGGTCGGCGTCCGTGCCCGCGCCGCCGTCAGTCAGCCAGTACGTCCAAGGTCCCGGATCCCAGGAGAGCAATGCGAGGAACACGCCCTCGGACTCCGAGACGGCGACGTCCCCGTCACTCAGCACGCCCGGGCGTGAGGTGGGCAGCCACCAGCCGGAGTCGAGCGGCCCCGACAACGCGGTGCCGCCGTCAGGGACGATCTCGACACCGGTCAGCCGGTAGGCGTACTTCATCTCGCTCGTGCCCGACCAGGCCGGCCCGGCCGGGCCGGGCCCGGGGCTGAAAGCGCCGCCGCTCAGGCCGACGTCCAGGTGGTGGGTGAACTCGATGACCGGGACGGTGTCGGGCCAGACCGTCTCCTCCGGGCCCGGCGACGCGGTGGTCGCGAGCGCGGTCGTGAAGCCGCGTCTGTCGGTCAGCGACACCTTGCCGATCGGTGGTGGCGGCGGCGGGGCGTCCGGGGTGATCGGGGTGCCGATCTCGATGCCGACGCAGCCCTCGATGGAGAAGAAGAAGAACGAGACCGAGCCGCAGAACTCGCCCTTGAGGTTGACCGCGGGGAAAAAGCCGCCGTCGTTCCAGACGGTCGCGACGATCGACCCCTTCGCCGAGACCTTGACGACGACGAGGCTCAGCTCACCCTTGACGAAGATGCCGCCCTTGAGCAGCATCGGGTTCGTGCCGAAGCCCACGAGGATCTTGGCTGACGCCTCGAGCCTGATCGGCCCGGCCGACCACCTGATCTCCCAGCCGGCGCCGAAACCGACGGAGAAGCCGTCGAAGTTGAACGCCGGGTCTCCGCCGAGCCGGTGGAGCCGCTTCTCCTCGATCATGAGATAGGAGAAGGCGGACACGTCGAGCGTGCCGGGCAGGAGCTTGATGGTCACCGGGTCTCCGGGGCGCCCCTCGCTCACCACACCGTCGGAGCCGATGCGGAGGTAGGCGTCCTTCGAGGTGGAGTAGGGGAAGTAGCCGTCGATCGGCAGGAGCAGTTCGAGCACCTTGGGGATCGTGTAACGGCCGCGGACGCCGACGGTGACCGCCTCGTCGTCGATGGCGACCAGTCCGAGGATGCTCAGGCTCGGGTCCGCGGCGGCGCCCTGCGTGCTCGGTGCCGCCGCGGGCTTCTCGACGAGTTTGGCGTCGATGCCGAAGACCACGGTCGGGTCGGGGAAGGCGACGACGAACATGCCGGTTGCGTTGAACGTGAACGCGCTGTCGGGCAGGGTCCCGGCGATCATGCCGAGCCCGATCGCCCACTGGCCACGCTGCGGAGCGAACTTGTCCTCGTACGGGGTGTCGCGGAACCAGGCGATCTCGCGCCCGACCGGGTCGTTGTCGAAGCCGGGCGGCAGCGCGCGGGCGCCGTTCGACACGAAGAGCCCGATGAAGCCGAAGATGCCGAGGCCCGACGGGCCGAGCGGGATCCCGGCGGGCAGCACCAGGCCGAGCGAGATCGACAGGAAGTCGTGCGCGGGGTCGAACGCCAGCGCCCCCATCGCCTTGGCTCCGAGGCTGTCGAGCTCGAGTTCGAGGGCGGCCTTGAACGCGCCGCCGTCCCCGAGGACGAGCCGGCCTTCACCGCGCAGGACTCCGGGGATGTCCACGCCGACACCGAGCCCGCGCAGTTCGGCCGAGAAGCCGTCGTCGCCGAAGGTGCACCGGACGGTGGCACCGGTGAGGGACACGACGCCGAGGTCGAGGGCGAACTCGAGGTCGCACTCGAACCACGTCGAGCCGACGCCGGCGCGGGTGGCGACGACCTGGAGGATTTGCCCGAGCGGTCCGTCGATCTGCCATCGGCCGGGGTCGGCCACCTCGAACGTGGCGTCCTCGTAGACGAGGCCGAACTTGTCGTACCACTCGGTCTTGGAGTCGTCGAACTCCAGGCCGACCTTCTTGTACCGCACCTTGAGGGGGCTGCCGTCGCCGGACTTGAAGACACCGAGCCCGTCGGCCTCGATCTCGAGCCCGATCGACGCGGTGTAGTCGAGCAGGAGCCGCGTGCGGAAACCGGCGGTGTCGGTCAGGCTCCGCTGCCGGTGCTCGATCTCGACCGCGTGGAAGACGACCTCGCCGTCCTTGGAGAAGGTCGAGACGACACCGGCGGCGATGGCAAGCGCCGCGACCCGCACCATCGCGTCGTCCACGCCGGAGGCGCCGATCCCGGCCAGAAGCGCGGGGGCCAGGGCCAGGGCGACGGCGAGGAACTCCGAGTCGATCGCCAGGAGGCCCTTGGGGTCGCCCGAGGACGCGATCGAGAGCGAGAAGACGGTCTGTCCCGATCGGGAGTCGTAGGACCAGCGCCCGGTCAGCGTGTAGACCTCGGTCGAGGGTTGCCCGGCGGGCTCGGAGGGTGCGCGGACGGGCACCGGCGCGTCTCCGCCACCGGGCGCGGGCAGGGTCTGGACGTTGGAGGTCGCCCACTCGAATGTGAACTCGGCCTGGGTCGGGATGGCGTCCGCCCAGTCGGTCACCGTGGGGGAGTCCCAGCGGACGAGCAGGCGGACGAGCCAGGCAAGTCGCGGATCGCGCGGTTCGGGGAGGACGACCTCGTCGGCGTCCTTGCCCGGGACGTAGCTGCGCCGCAGCGCGGGGTCGAGTTCCTGGGTGTCGGTCGGCGGGCGCTGGTCGGCGGCGCCCGCACCCGCTGGCGGGGTGTAGGTCCCGCCGACGGCGTAGACGTCGGCACGCCGATACTCCACGCGGGTCGCGTAGGTCGAGGCTTTGCCCCAGCCTTTCCGCTCGTTTTCGGTGAACTTCTCCGTGATCAGCCACTTGGGCTCCCTCTCGTCGGAGGGCAGCTCCGCGCTGGTGTTCTGCGCATCGACCATGGCCTGGCTCGGCGCGTCCTGCTCGCCGCGCGCGAACGTCCTGCCCGCGGGAAGCCAGGCTGCGACGGCGTCCGCCCGGCGCGTCGCGAGACCCGCGTTGAAGGAGTCCCTCGAGATGTCGCAGGTGTGGCCGATGACCACGAACGTGGCGCCGGGGAAGAACGCCGCCCAGGTCTGTAAGGAGGCCCTGATGTCGGCCCCCTGGGTGCGGGGGGCGAGGGTGCCGAACTCCTTGGGATGGCTCAGCCCGAAGTCGAAGCGGATCGCCAGGTGGCGGATCTCGCCTTCGGTCACCGGCGGCGGCGGTGCGTCCGGTTCGGTGCCGCTGCCGCGCTCCACGGTCACCTCGGCCAGGCCGCCGTCCGGGACGCGGACCGCGTCGTCGGACAGGGTGGCCGGCTTGGAGAACGGGACGAGGGAGGCGTCCCGGTGGAAGGCGTTGAGGCCGTAGGTCTGGTCGACGCCGCGGACCTGCACGAGAGCGCCCGTCCGGTCGTGGACGCCGTCCTCCGCCCCGATGAGTAGCTCACCCTTGGCGAGCACGTCGACGCGGATACGCCGGGTCCGCTTCTCCGTATCGGTGACGACGATGTGGCTCGTGCCGGGGTCGGTGCTCGGGATGAGCACGAAGTCGGGGCCGGTGCGAGTGTGGGCGTCGGCGCCCTCCCCGTGCTGCCAGCGCAGTTTCGTGGCGTCGGCCGGGTTGAGGGCCGACTCGAACTCCAGCAGGTTCAGGTCCTCCGCGGTGCCGGCGACAGCGACGACGTTCGCGATGTCGACCGCGCCGACGTGCACGTTCACCTTGGCCGCATGCTTCACCTCCGCCTCGGACTGGACGAAGGTGTAGCTCGTCGGGGAGTCGAACACCTTCTCCCCGTCGACCTCCTCGGAGAAGGTTCCGCTCATCGTCTCGCCGACGGAGGTGGTGAACCAGCCCGAGTCGTCCTGGTCGACGACGGTGCCGTCCGGCAGGGACCACATCATGTGCGGGTGCGTGGACGCGCCGAGCGCGGAGGGGTTGAGCCTGGCACGCATCCGGCCGGTGCTCGGCGTCCCCGTGATGAACGGGACGGTGAGTTCACGGCCGGACCCCGAGACGGTCCTGGGCTGCGCGGTGTCGTCGAAGTCCTGGAGGAACTCCACGGCGGCGCCGCTGACGGGCGTGCGACCCAACTCCACCCGGAGCTCGCCCTGCAGGCCCGCGGGGCTGCCGAGCAGAACGTCCTTGACCCCTACATTGATCTTGTCGACCAGCGGGGCATCGGGCGGCAGGTAGAGGGTCGCCTCCGCGATCGAGATGCCCTGCCAGCCCCTTGTCTGGCCACGCGCGATGATCTCTGGCGGCGTGACCTGGGACGACGCGTCGAACACCAGGCGGTCCACCGTCATCCCGATCTCGGAGCCCCCGATGAAGAAGCTGACCGGGTCGAAGCTGACCCGGTAGACGGCACCCGACGGGGCCGCCGGGTCGAACGGGTCCGGCCAGTCGACGAAGCGGACGAGATCGCCGCCCCCGGACAGATCGATGCGGACCACGCCTGAGCCGACGATGCGGACCTTGCTCCGCGTCGTGTCCGGCAGCAGGTGGGCGACGACGGCGGGAGCGGACGGCACGAGCGTCGCCGGCCGCAGACCGGGCACGGTGACGGCGATCCGGTCGACGACGAGATCGAGGAACGAGGAGGTTCCGGCGGGTTCGAGGGTCTGCCCGGCGCCGCGGGCCGTCCGCGTGCGGACGAGACGGAAAGGCAGCCCCGAGTTCAGCCCGGGGACTTCGACGTCCCAGTTCCGCAGGGAGGGGAAGCCGAGGTCCGCGAGGGGCTGGATGACACCGGAGTGGATCACGGCACCGGGACTGGTCGTCGCCCGGTGGGACACGACGGCGAGGTTCTCCAGGCGAGACGCCAGATCGTCCGGAACCAGCGACTGGGCTCCGGGGAACGGAGCCGCCAGGTCGAGCAGAGAGATGCCACGTTTCGCCATCGCCGGTTCCGTCCGTTCGAATACGCGGCCCGGCGAATATGGGCATCCCCCGGCCAGAATATTTCCCCGTCACGTTCTCAGTGAGCTTCCTTTTGCTGTGCACCCCTCGTCGTGCCGCCTCAAGGAGCGTGTGTCACTTGGACGGCGCGCAATTGCGTACGCCGTTTCAACCGGCGATCGCCTACGGCATACGGTAATCCCGGGCGGCCAACCGTCAAGACCCGAGTAACCCGGCTGACATCCTGGAATACGCTGGCACACCACAGTCGGGTGCCGAACACGGACATGAAGGAATCTCATATCGCCGTGGATTCCATTTCCGGTCTCGCCCATTTACTGATCCGGCTGTCCCTTCCGTGTTGAACGGCACGGCGACGACGATCCCGCGTTGTTCTCGACGCCCTTCTGCCTGACCGGCTCTTCGAAAGCGAATATCGCGAAGGGTGTGCGGTCACACGATCGGACACCGGCGGCGACTACCGGCCGGGCCTCGACGACACCGGCGCCCTCGCCACTGAGGGGTCCCGGTAGCACTGACGAAGTCTCTCGGAAAACCGTTTGAGCCTTCCTCCCGCGTTCCCGTAGGTTGCCTCCGGCCCCGTCGCAGTGAAGACAGAGGACAAACCCGCGTGACCCCGCCTGCTCTTTAGACCTGACATCTTCTTCCGCTCACCGGTAGCCGACGCTCCCGTCGGTTCTGCCGGGCTGCCCGTGTGCGCCCGGTCATACGGCGTTTGAGGTCGCGCGTAATCGGCCTCGTGTCAGGTCTAGAGAGATCATGTCTTCACAACCTCATACCGTGCTGCCCTGGGTCGTTCGTCGGACCAGGCTGCCTCTGCTGTCGTTGCGGTGCGTGGACTGCCGGTCGGATTCGGCCACCACCGGCGACGGCAGGTTCCGCGTCAACGCCAACAGCAAGCGGCTGGACGTGTGGCTGCTGGTCCGCTGCGTATCCTGCGATCGGACGAGCAAGCTCACCGTGCACGAGCGAGAGCCGGTCAGATCCTTCGATCCGGCCGAGCTCCACGGCTACCGCGTCAACGATCCGGAACTGGTGGCGTCCAGGCTGTTGGATCCGCTGCTCGCCCGGCGCAACCGCTTCACCCTCGACTGGACGGGGGCCTGGCGCCTGGACACCCCGTCGGCCTGGCTCGACGAGGCGTGGCCGGTCGAGGTGGAGGTCGTCTTCGAGGATCCGGTACCGGTGCGCCCGGAACGGCTCATCGCGCAGGGGCTCGGCCTCAGCAGGAACGAGGTACTGCGCCGGATCAAGTGCGACATTCCGCTGCGCCGTCCGACGAGCGCCGGATTCACCTTCACCGTGATGGCCGGGGACTAGCGGGGAGGAAGCCGCGGCGGGCCACCCGGCCCGCCCGGCTTCACCCCCGAACCCATGGGCCAGGTTCGTGCCGGATCAGTTGATCTTGGCTCCGATAGGGGGCGCATTCGCCACCGCCCCTCGCGCCGACGAGGCAGAGCTCTGCACCCGACGTCAACGGAGAACTGAGGTACCAGTAGGCTGTCGACGATCTTCGGGGGGTCGAATGTGCTGCTGACATCACATGACCAGATTCACTGACTGCCCCCGACGAATACGCAGGTCGGGGCTCACTGATCACGAAGCGACACTGAGTTTCGTCAGCTAATGACAGCACCGGGATCGAGCCTCGCAGCCCCCGTCGTCACCCGACGTGAGATGAGTCATCAGAGTGTCAGTAGAAGTTAGTCACATAGTGTCAGTTCCCAGCTCAGAGGCCCAATTGGACTCAAATCAAGATCACTAAGGCCGTCTCGGCTGCATTGCTGGATTTATCCCGACTGACATCCAAGCGACTACCGTGCTGACATCGAGCGATGAAGCTGCAGGTAGGTAAGGAATGGTCATCGAGATGTCAGTGGAGATGTTCGCCAATTGTCAATCTGCTGGTAGCAGGTCCTATTTGTACCGATACGTACACCTCCGATCTCCGAGCTGAAGGCGTTCGGCGCGGACTGACGTATCTCCCCGGGGTCGCGGCGTGGTCGTCATTGCGCCCCGGCGCATCAGTCGTGCTGGAGGTAAGCGGACGCGGAGGGGCAGCGTGTGCAGGCCGCGGCTCAGCGTGCTGATCCGCCACTCCAGGTCGGCGCGTTCGGCGGCGAGCTCCAGCGTGGGGAACCGGTGGAGCAGCCGGCCGAGGGCGATCTCCGCTTCGAGCCGGGCCAGGGGTGCGCCGAGGCAGTAGTGGATGCCGTGCCCGGAGGACAGGTGACCGCCGCCGGGCTTGGTGATGTCCAGGAGATCCGGTGCGGGGAACCGGTCGGCGTCCGGGTTGACCGGCAGCAGGGAGATCATGACGAACTGGTCCGCGGGGATCTCCACGTCGCCGACCGGGACAGGTTCGGTGGTGAAGCGGACGGTCGCGATGTTGATGGGGCCGTCGAAGCGCAGGAACTCCTCGACGGCGTTCGGCAGCAGGGACGGGTCCGCGCCTAATGCCGCCATCTGCCCGAGGTTGTCGAGCAGGGCGAGCACTCCGTTGGAGATCAGGTTGACCGTCGTCTCATGGCCCGCCACCAGCAGCAGGAACGCCATCGACACGACCTCGTCCTGCGAGAGGCGGTCGCCCTCGTTCGATACCTGGGCGAGCTCGGACAGCAGGTCGTCGCCGGGCGCCGTGCGTTTCCCGTCGACGAGCCCGGTCAGGTAGGTCGTCAGTTCCTCATGCGCGACACGCATCTCGGCTTCCGACGCGGCGGCGACGAACGGCGACCACCAGGCTCGGAACTTGTCGCGGTCGGAGCCGGGCCACGGTCCTCGCGGTGAACGCCTTGTTCACCAGCGTGCGGAGCCTCGTGTGGTCCGGCGGATCAGAGGTGAGCATGTGGGCGGACAACGACGACGCGAGGGCGTCGGCCGTGCCTTCGGGGAACAACTCCAGCGCCCTGGCGCCGTCCTTGCTCAGCCGGGGGTCGGCGAGCAGAGCCTTCGCCTCCGCATACCGTGACACCAGCCAGACCTGCAGCCCCCGGTAGAGCATCGCCGTCCGGACCGGCCCCTCACACGAAGAGCCGCATAGACGCCATGCGGGTCCTGAAAAAGGGCGCGATTCAACTTGATCGGTTCGGTCCCACCCCACTGACCGTACTCAGGGCGGCTGGCATGGCCGGGGGCCGGGGTGCGTCATGGAGCACGACGGTCAGGGAGCAGGATGCGGTGCATGCCGGACCCACCTGTCCGGCGAAATCCCTACCTGTCCGCTTTCGCGTTGTCCTGTAATCGGTTTACGGCCTTTCGGTGGTGCGACAGGCCCGGCCGGTGCCTGTGGCGCTTGAACGGGGCGCGGCTCGTGCTGCCCGCACCCTGCAACCCCTGGTTGGCGAAGGCCCGGACGCCGACACCGGTGAGCCCATCGATCAGACCACTACGCCGGACCGCAGTCAGCCCGTGTACCGCCCCGGGCGGTGCGGGAGTCCCACACCAGTCGGCCGACCGGATCGGCGCGGAACTGGATGTTTACCCTGTGCCGGTCGTGCTTGCCCAAGTGGTACGGCTTCTGGTCGGCGACGCGATAGATCGGGATGAGCGTGCCGTCGAGGATGGCGTAAGCCAGGCGGGAGGCACGCGATACGGCGGTGTGCACGTCGTCGGCGAGGGCTGCAAGCAGGTCGGTTGTCAATGTGACCGCTCCACCAGGGTTGGTCTTCACCTATGGGCATGCTCTGATGCAGCCGAGCCTTGAAACGGTCAGAAATGAGTGGAATAGAACGACAGCTTTATCAGTATCCTATTGACGGAGAGCCGGGCGGACAGGTGATCGAGCGCCTTAGGGTCGGCCTTCCCTGCGTAACCGCTCCCGAAAGGCGAGGAAGATGAGCATCGGCTCCGACGCCAGGATTGATGCCGAGATCCAGCGTGTCCTGGGTGCGATCGAGCAGATGCTGCACGAATATGAAGCCTGGGGTGAGCGGATTAAATGGGGCGATGTTCATTTCGCCTTTTACAGCGACCTGCTTGACTTCTGCAACTTTCGCATGGAAACGGCCCAGGACTGCCTGGCCCTCATTAAGGCAGGTCGCATCTCGGGGGCACTGGGACTCAACCGGTCGCTTCTGGAGAACTACCTGTTGTTCGCGCTGATGTGCCGGGGCAATAAATACTACATGCTCGCTGACTGCTCATCGCTTACGGAGTCCGAATTCAAGGCGAAGCTGAAAGAGGAGAAGGAGGCGCTCAAATCCGCTCAGGAAGCCGGAACCGCGACGTATCTGGAGGTCAAGAAATTCCCCAGGGCGGCACGTCACATCATGTACGTATGCGAAGGGCTCAAGGATGATTCCGGTGAAAGCATCCTCGTGCCCGTGCACTACTTCGAGTTCAGAAACTTCCGCCCGGAGGTGATGAGGTTCCGGCACGACGACTATTTCGAATATTACGAACTCGAGCCGGATACGAAGAAAATCCTCCGGCAGCATCAGGACCGGGCGGCCCGCGTCTACCGGTTCTACCTCTCCTACGACTCGCTCATCCAGTGCCTGGAACTGAACGGGATCCTTGACAAGGCGGCGAGCCTGCGGGTGGACGCGCATTACACGTTCCTTGGCCAGTTTCTGCACCCCACCCATGACGCTGCCCGGAACCTGCGGGCCAACAGCAACGTCCACCACGGTGGGACCACGGTCGGAGCGCGGCAGCCTTACTCCGATGAGGCGATCCTGCTGTCCTCTCTCTACCTGGCGCACACGGTGGCGAGCTTCATGCGTGAGGCCACCAACCTGCTCGACGCGGCAAGTGACAATTACTTCTCCGACACCGCAACCGGCCCGCTGGCAATCGCCGCAGACCGCACGATGAGGCAGTTCGCGTACTTCTGGTTCATTGACAATGATCCGCCGCCTTACAACCGTTGGCTACACTCCATCCACCACGCCTCCGATGAGGAGATCACGGCGTGGGGTGGCTATATGGGATGCCCCAAGGAGTCGGTTTCCTTCGATTCAAGCATCTTCACCAGTCTGAAAGACGCATTGCAGGGCTGGAACAACGCCAGGTGCGGGCCCTATAACCCGCCGTTCTAACCAGATCGGCTTCAGTGCCTGCAGCTCGCTGCCCCGGCCAGCCCGAGACCCGCACCGCGCGCTAAGCCAAGTGACTCCCCTGATCGACCGACCTGCACTTCCATGCAATAGGGAACCCAAGGTGTCAGGCCCTACGATGGGCAGTGTGAAGCTTGCCGACCTCGCGGGCTTGGCGTTGTCTTGGCGCGAGAACGCCAATGGTTTCGAAGGCTTCCGTACGAGCGCCATCGTTAGCTCGCTCCGGTGGCCGGCTGACGTCGTTGAGCAGTTCCTCTACGACCACGCAGACAACGGCGCCTTTCTTCGTGACTACGAGAACATCGACCTCTCCACCGTGAGGTGGGAGTTCACGGCAGTTCCGGTCGAGGAATTCATGGTGATCTCGACGGGAGCGTCTGACGGCGACTGCATCGAGGAGTACGCAGCCGACCCGGACCACTGGGTGCGGGTACGCAATCGCGGAATCCATATGGGTGTCGCTGAGTGCTGGGAGACGCACGGGACCTGGAAGCGCTGGCCGATCCTTATCGACCGGACGCTGCTCGACCCACCAGAACCTGGTCTCCAACTCCTTGAGGGCCGGACACGGGTTGGGGTTATGAGGGGCCGCCGACGCCAAGGGGCCTTTGTCGCGGAGCGGCACCTGGCATGGGTCGGACGCCCATCGAGCTAACCACGTGGTTGTCGCTCGGCGACGTGTTCCGACATCCTGACCTGCCCCGAGCACGCGGGACCGGCTGATGCACTTCCCCAATCCCGGGGTCGGGCAGGAGATGCGCGTCACCGTGCCGACGGCTTCTGCCTGAGAGCCGTGGCGTTCGGCGCGGTCGTCCCCGGCCCCTGACGGAGAGCTAGCGCGCCGGGGCCGTCTGGGAGATCACGAGTTTGGCCAGCGCGCGGGCTGCGGCGGCCGGCCGTTCTTTCAGGCCGGGAGGCCGTGGTGAAGGCGGTGCCGTCTATCAGCAGCACCAGCTGGACGCCCGCCGTGACCGGGTCGGGGTGCCCGGCGGCGCGCAGCTCGGCCTCCAGCAGCGCGCGCAGGCGCCGCTTATGGGCGCGGATCACGTCATGCGCCGGATGGGCCGGGCCGGCGAGCGAGAGAGCGACGTTGACGAAGTCCGCGCTGCCGGGAGCGGTGCAAGATCTTACGCGGTGCGGCAGGTCGGACTGATGCAGTTCACCGCGGTCGTACCGGACGTGCTGTGGTCCGAGGACGTCGCCGAGATTCCACCGGCGGAGCAAACTGTGCTTGGCGATGGTTGAGGACCTGTTCTTCCGCCGGATGCTGGGCTACGCCATGTCCGGCCACCCACGACGCCGCCCTCGCGGTCGCCGCGTTGCAGACGGCCATCACGACCTGGGGCGGGGCCGCCAACGGGGTGATCTTCACTGGGGTCGTGGCAGCGAATTCACCGCGGCGCGCTTCCAGGCTGCCCGCCGATGTTGGCTGTGGTGCCGTCCATGGGACGGGTCGGCTGCGTGTTGGACAACGCTGCGGCCGAGTCGTACGACTTCACGCTCAAAGTCGAGCTTGTGTACCAGCGGCACTTCGCCCCCGCGACCAGACACGCGTGCACATCGCCAGCTGATCGCCGACTTCTACAACCGGACGCCGACACAGAGCCGCTGACGGTCTACTGCCAGTCGAGTACGAGCAACGGATCATGGCTGCCCCGAGCGGCCGCTGGGGCGAGTGGTCACGAGGCCAACACCGCGCAGAACGTCTCCACGCATTAGGGGATTGCCGGTCGCCTGACGCGACAATCACGAAAGATCGGCGCTCGCCATGAAAGACCCACAGCGGTGAATACCTCGTCGTGTGTTGTTTCGGACAGGAGAGCATGGAGGTAAGTGATGCTGGACGTGCGAAAGAAGCTGGAGTAACGTCTAGTTTGATTACACTCCGCACATGGGCGGTTGCTTTATGTATATACGGTGAGGCTGCTTTCTTTACGTCGACAGCGCGATTGGGTCTGGGATCGGGAATGTGACGGTGGCTTGATGTCTAGTTCGGCGGGTCGCGACGAGCCGTTCTCGGGAGATGTCGATGACGTCAAGGAGAAATTGAAGGATCTTCGAGAGCCAACTATTCGGCGTTTGCGGACGCTAGATCTCCGGCAGGAGCTTACAACCGAGCATGTGAGGCTGGTGTCGTCCTGCCTGGGTGTCCAAGAGCGGACTGTATGGCGGTGGCTGAAACGAGCTCGCGATACCGGGAAGTGCAATGCTGTGGAGCGGCCGCGCTTTCAAATCACTGACGATCTCCGGATCAAGCTTGCGTCCTGGAGAGGAAATGTTTCGGCGGTCCACCGTGAACTGGAGAAGGAGGCGCAGAATGGAGGACCGCCCCCGCCTAGCCTTCCGACACTACTCCGCGCGATCCGGCGCGATTTGACTAGAGGTGATCGGGCTGCTTTGAAGAACGGGGAACGCGCTGCCCGAGCGCATGATGTTTTCCTGCGTCGACCGTCAACGCATCGCAACGCCGCTTGGGAAGTCGATCACGTGGAAGTTCCCGTCGAAGTAGAGATCGACGGAAAACTGCGGAAGCCGTGGGTGACTTGGTTTGTTGATGTGGGGACTTGCGCGATCTGTGGGCTAGCGGTTTCGGCGAGCTATCCAAACAGGGAGAGCATTTTGGTAGCCCTCCGCAGTGCGATCTTGTCTGACACTAGCGATGTGCCCATCGGTGGCCTTCCCGCGATGGTCAGGGTCGATCGAGGCAAGGACTTCTTGTCGCGCACCGTTCAAGAAGTTCTTGGCCGATTCGCGGTAGCTGTTCAGGACTTGCCCGGATACCAGCCACACCTCAAAGGGGCAGTGGAAACGCTCAATGGCGCCGCCGAAAGAATGCTCTTCGCAGACCTACCGCGCTATACCCACGGTCAGCGCCTGCTGAACGGAAAACTCGTCGACTCGGACCAGCCGGCGCTTCCGTTCACGTCATTCGTCACCATATTGCTTGAATGGGTCCAATGGTGGAACACGGAGCATCGGTTGTCGGGCACGGGGAAAACTCCTGCGGAGTCGTGGCAGGAGGACCTGACTCCAATTGATTGGGTTCCCGCGGAGGATCTTCGGATGTTCACCCTCGAAGAGGACGGTCGCATACGGAAGATCACCACCAAGGGCATCCAAAAGGGGCGGGGCCGATTCTACACAGCGGCATGGATGACTGGTCGCGCGGGAGATTCGGTCAAGGTCCGCTATATGCCGCACCACGACGACCAGATAGAGGTCTTCGACGCACGAACCGGTCGCTATCTCGGCTCCGCTGAACTATCAGACAAGGCATCTCCCGCAGAGATCGAGGAGATGAAACAGGCGCGCGCTCGAAGGAGTCAACAGTTGCGCGCCGACTTGAAGGCCGCCGAGAAGCAACGGCGTGAGCGATACGCAGCAGTAAGTAATGCACAGCAGCCGGAGCGACTCGGGTCAGTCACGGAGGCTGAGGCGCAAGCGGAAACTGGTTCCCTTGACGATGATGAAATGGCGCGGATAGCTACCAAGAGACCACTCACAACAGATGGGTTGCCGTCCACGTGGGTTCTACCCGGGACTGCGAAAAGGCGACGCCAACAAAACAAGCACGGAGGTCAATAATGAGCATGTCCGAAAAAGGCCACTCCCTTGGAGCCGCTATCGACGACCAGCGACCGTCAACGCATCGCAACGCCGCTTGGGAAGTCGATCACGTGGAAGTTCCCGTCGAAGTAGAGATCGACGGAAAACTGCGGAAGCCGTGGGT
>NZ_BOOP01000050.1 GCF_016863295.1 Planotetraspora phitsanulokensis | reverse complement strand
CTTCGACGCACGAACCGGTCGCTATCTCGGCTCCGCTGAACTATCAGACAAGGCATCTCCCGCAGAGATCGAGGAGGTGAAACAGGCGCGCGCTCGAATCACAACAGATGGGTTGCCGTCCACGGGGGTTCTACCCGGGACTGCGAAAGGGCGGCGCCAACAAAACAAGCACGGAGGTCAATAATGAGCATGTCCGGAAAAGGCCGCTCCCTTGGAGCCGCTATCGACGACCAGTACCTTGGTCTCGTCGACAGCAACGAAGTCGCGACAGAATCAATGCGCGAAACGCTCGAGAATCTCAAAGATGTTATCAGCGCGCGAGCAATGATGTGCATTCACGGAAACGCCGGCCTAGGCAAGACGTTTGCAGTAAACTCCTCGCTGAGAACACTGGCACCGGAGTTGACCCACCGCATCCAGTTTCGTGATCGCCCGACACCTCGCTACATCCGCAGCATGCTCTTTGAAGCCTTGGAGATCGGGGGCAAAGAGCCCCGAGGGCCAGCTGAATTCGACAAGCTACTCAAAAGTGTCTTGTCTGAGGAGTTTCGGATATTCATCTGCGATGAAGCGCAGTGGCTGTCAACAGAGTGCTTTGAGTACTGGCGGCACTTGTGGGATAACAAATACACTCAGATGGCTGTCATATTTGTTGGGGGTGGTGACTGTTACAGGGTTTTGCGTCGTGAGCCGATGCTGTCGTCACGGATCTTCATTTGGCAGGAGTACCGGAGTATGACAATAAATCAGATAGAGGATGTGATGCCTGATTTCCATCACATCTGGGAGGACGTCGACTCCGAGGACCTGAAGTTCGTGGATAAGTATGCAGGGCATGGAAACTTCCGCTCATGGGCAAAGATCACCGTGCATACCCTGCTGGAACTGAATCGATCAGAGCAGCGGATTGTCGATCGTGACTTGCTGAAGCGAGTGTTCAAGAGGCTTGGCGGGCGTAGGTGAGTAATTGTCTCAGAGCCAGCACGCAGGAGCATCTGTCATGGTCGTCCTAGACCCTGATGATGATGTTGAGTGCACTGCCGCTGCCTTGGACGCTCACGACCCGTTAACAGGGCAGCTTACGATCCACCCCACCCCCAGTACGAGGAGTGTTAGCCAACTCTGCCTTGATGTGTTGGCCGCGTTAGGAAAGCCGATCGACCAGCTGACTTCCTGTTCTCGGTCTGCAGAACGGATTCATGACGTGTGGGCGCGAGCTGCGGCTGCCTGGACTCTAGCGGAAGGTATCTGGCACATCATTGTGCTTCGGGCGCACCTGCTTGCCACAGATCAGCGCAGGTTTCTCATCCAACTCGCTTCTGACTGCGGTGCCACGATGACACTGATATGGCATGCGCACGCAGCGCGGGAGTGGTCGAGCCAACTGCCAGGCACTGGCGACATCCGCATCGTTGAGAGCGTCGCCCAGGCCCTCGCCGCGGCCGAACTCAGGCACAACCCGTCGCTTCGGTCAACGCCGGCGCGTGCCGTGGTGCGCTGCACAGCCCATGGTCTGGTGCCGAGTCCGTATACCTCGGAGTCAGGGGAACGTCCGCTGCCTTCGGTGCCGAGCAGCGATTTCCTCCACTTCCGCGCTGACGCGCACAGACAACTGGATAGGGTGAATTTCACTCGGTTCGATATCGTTTACCGATACGGGATGGACCGGGCATGTACATGGATCAGAGAACACCATGGGCACGAGGCGTTTTTGCCGGCCCGACTGCCGCAAGGATTGCCTATCGGGAGCGATCCTGGTGAACTCCGCGAAGTGTCGTTGGACCCGTCGCGGCCACTCCCGATCTTGGTTGCCGACCAGATGCTTGCGGTTGGTCCCGAGGATCTCGAACCCTACCCGTACCGAGCAGACTTGCCGTCGCTACAGATCTTCTTAGCGGAACTGGTGGCTGATTGCCCAACGCGAGAGCACGCGATCACGCGCATCCGCGGAGCGCAGGCGGGCTTCTTCTTACATGGCATACTGCTAACGGTGCCTGCCCTGTTGGGAAGTTGCACGGGCTACGGTCTCATCGCGCGACTCCCTCACTGCGATGCGGATCGAATCCGCACCGCTGTGGCGCATCCGGTGCATGCCGCAGCGTTGGCCACCGCGCTGCTCACAGGACTCAACGCTCGCATACTGGGCAACGTCCGCATTGACAGCCTCAGCGAAGACGGTTCGACGCTGGCGATCACCGTAAGCGTATATGACGGCGCGAACCCGAGCGATCAGCAACTTACTTACAGTATTCCCAGCTATGGTCGCTCACTTCTGGCAGCCGCGCGCACTTTTCACCTACTGGACGGGAAGCAACCGACTGACCTCCTGCTGGAGGATGGCATCGGACGGCGGAATCGGCGCCTCATCGAAACAGCCCGAATCTGCGCCCTCACTGTGCCGTCCATAGCGCACGGGGGAACCACTGGCATTCGTCCCTGGCATGGCCGGACCCATTGCTGGATAGTAGGAAAACCCGTGCACGACGCGAGACGAATAGTTGTCCCCGGGTGGGAGAAAGCAGACCGGGAGTCGGATCGATCAAATGCTTGACATCGATACCATCAGGCGTCGAATAAAAGAACTCGGCATGAGCGCGACAGAGTTCACTATACGTACAGGCATCTCTCCAGGAGCATTGAATGACCAGCTGCCACCAGAAAGTATTAGCCTCGCGTTGATCACCCGCATCAGTGCTGCGCTGAACATGAGTCCTGCCGAGCTCCTTATCCCAGAGCTCGGGGGAACTGCGCTTCCTCCACAAGACGATGATCTTATGCTGGAGGCGGCTCTAGCCTGCCATGGAGAACTCGCCGACAATGAACTTGTGGACGCTTTGGGCTGGTCACCCCAACGCCTCCGAGGCGCAGCTAAACGATTGGCAGACCGTCTTTGCAGTACATCCCTGCAGCTAGTGCAGGTCGACAACCGTCTCCGTCTCGAATGTCGCGCAGGAGTTCTTCCCCCGAAAGCGGAAATCGTGTTAAGCACAGCGAAGCAGGCACAAATACCTCCGACTCCCAGAGAAGCTGCCGTCCTGCTCCGCTTGATCCACGAGGAACGTGACGCCGGGGGAGTGGCCCTCCACTCCGGCATTGCTTTTCAATGGGAGATATCGCATATCCTCATGCGCCGCCTGATGGCCACAACTCGTAAACCGTTGGAAGTGACCGAAACCAGTGACAGTCGTTACCGTCTGGCGCCTCACCCGGACACAATTTTCGGACTATGTATAGGAACTCTGCCGGACTGATCTGAAAATCTTTATTGAATTCTTCGATCGCGTGCCGGTTTTTGTGAGGAGTTTATTAGGTTGGGCGCCCAAATGGATTACTGGACCGACCTATGTATTGGCGCAAATTACCACATGCGGCCATCGACAGGATGGTCCACAGACGGTTCGGTGGCGAGGCGAAGCGCGAACATCACATCAGGGTGGCAACTTATCTCGTAAAGCGTCCCGGGTGAAGGTAGCGCCGTCGGCGGCAGCGCCAGGAGCTGACGACTTATGAGGTCGCGATGAGAAGCTGGGTCGAAGTACGACTTCATTAGTGTAGTCCCCGCGAAGAATGGACGCAGGATTCCCAGGCGGATAACGTCAACAATCACGGAAGCTTCTTGCGGCGTCAATAGGGCTCGTCCCCGCCGCCACGCGACGAGCCGACGCCACGCGGCAGGCGGAAGGATCGTCGTGTGAGCCGTCAGTTCGACGATGTCTGCGGTTCGGATTAGACGGTGGGGTGTGTCAGCGAGCCTGACTTCCAAGGCGTTGAGGGCCGCGTCGAGGCGACCGTGAGTCCAGCCGAGGATGTCGGCGAGCTCGTCGAAAGTGAAAGCCTCATGTTCGGCGAGGACGGCTTCAGCGAGTTTATCGTCGACGTGGTCGTCGAGGTCATCTGCACGGTCCTCGTCTGCTGAGTTGTCAGCAGGTAGCCCAGCCGGCCTCGCGATGAGGTCGCCGGGATCGAGGTCAAGAACGGCGGCAATTCGAAGCAGGAGGCGGACGCTTGAGAGCTCGGGCCGTACGACAATTTCCAATTCGGCCAGGTGAACGCCTGTGCGTGCGGCGAATTCATCAGCGAGGCCAAGTGCGGCGACTCGTGCACGGATGAGCGCATGATTGATGAGTGGCTCGGTCACAACGGCTTCTTCAGGGTCTGACTGGCGCAGTCGTTCGGCTCGGGTCCATGTAAGGGATCGGCGACCCACCAGCACGATGCCATGCAGTGCCATGGCTCTTCTGAATGGCCGTCGAGACGCGCAGGCAGCACCACGCTGCAGATCGCAGCGTCTTCCTGGAGGAGATCTCCGAGTGACCCGGTGCCCGGGCCGAGAAGTTGCCAGGGATTGCCCGTGGACTCCGAGGAGATGCGAAGGCCGGCGAAGTGTTGAGCAGCACGCAGCAGGCCTCGGGCAGGGGCTGGGACGGCGTAGGACACGACACGATCGCGCAGAGGCATTTGCAGGCTTGTGGCGTCTGGTCGCAGCTGGCTGATCAGGATGCGCGCGAGTGAGTCATGGTTGGCATGAGTGAACAGGGCGGTGGCGAGCGCTGCCGCCCGTTGAGGATGTGCGATGCGGGTCCGGATGCGGGCCGCCATCGCGGGGGTGAAAGACGGGCCTCCGACGCCCGGCCCGCTAGTGCTCAAATCAGGAAGAGCGTGCAGGAGGAGACCGTGCAGAAGGAAGCCGGCTTGGGCACCGCGGACCCGGGCTAGTGTGTGACGCTGGCTGGAGCTATCGGCCACGAGGTCAGTCAGGAAAACTTGAAGACCACCTTCGTCATCCCAGGGGTACGGGTAACGGTCCGAAGTGGGCCGCTTCCGGCCTAGACACCAAAGTCCTTCGGCTAATCCTTCCAGCTGCGCATCGGAGTACATCTTGGCCAGCGTCGCCGCGCTGCGTTCAAGGTCCACAGGGAGCAGGAACGGCGCCACGACCGAGCGGATGCTATACGTGGGCGGTGTATCAGCGCGGTAGCCGATATGCGATGCCAGCCACGCGCACGCTGCATCAATGCCACGACCGTACTCGACGTCGACTGCAGAGAACTCGTCGTTGGACAATTGCCGGTAGGCGTCCGCACGAAATCGGGTGAACTCGCTACTCGGCAAGGACGGCAGCTCCGATGGGGCTGCTTGTCCAGATTCCTGCCAACCGTCGTGTCGTTCAAGGTCCGCCACGGGTTCGAGTGCCGACTCGAGACCGCAAGTTACCCGCTGGTTCTCACCTGTGGCCAGTATTTCCTCAATGGCCGGCGGAAGCGACCTCGAGTGACAGATGAGGACCATGTGGATAGCGGTGACCCGCTGCAATTCGATCATCTTGAGCCAGCGGTCCGGACTCTGCAGATGTGCCCTGAGCACGATCAACTGCTGGATGCGCTCCCCGAGGATCCATGCCGCGGCCGCCCGCCAGGACTGGCGATCGGAGGATATCCCCTCGGTGGCGATCCGATGCGGGGGCTTGCCGAGCGCCGCCAGCACATCATGAGCGAGAGCTGCCGTGCTGTGCACAGAAGGCGTCGGATCCACGATGATGCGGCCAAGGAGAGGCGCGTGGAGCCTCCATGCCGCCCTGGCGACGGAGAAGTCATCGGTCGAGTCGAACATTACGGTGACCTTGCCGGACATTCGCGCTTTAGGCACCTCGACCGCCTATCCGGCTGACTAGGCGAGCCAGAAACTGTCGATCAAGCGTCGCGCGTTCTGATTTAGACAAGGCGATCACAGCATGAGCAGTGAGCTTCGCCCACGCGCGGAAATTGCCGTTGCAGGCATGACTGTCGGCGAAAAGGATGTCATCGGGGTCGACATTGGCCCATAGCGGATGATATTCGGGAATTGACTTCAGTACCTGATCGCCGGTCATGCGGTGAAATTGCTGCCAGATGCGAATGCGTGAGGACAAGACCGACTCGCTCCGCAGCTTCTGATAGCAGTCACCGCCTCCGACGAACACCAGGGCGAGCTCCGTGCATGGGTCGTCCCACAGATAACGCCAATACTCGAAACACTCCGGCAGCATCCACTGAGCTTCGTCGCACACCAACACCCGGAATCGCTCGGAAAGGACTCGTTTGAGTAGATGGTCCAACACGATCGGCTTGGTCGCCGGGGTGCCGTCGATCTCTAGGGCGTCGAACAATAGATGGCGGATGTCGCGGGTACGGGATCGGCTCCGGAACTGCAGGCGTATTGTGCAGTCCGGCGCCAGGGCGCGCAGTGCCTGATTGACCGCCAAGGTCTTACCTAGGCCTGCGTCTCCGTAGATGCAACCCATTCCTGCGGTGGTGACAACATCGGTGAGGTTGTTCAGCGTAACGTTCAAACTGTCGGTAGGTACGACATTCGTCCCTTCGACTGATAGGTAGTGATCTTCCTCCTGGTCGGAGCCCAGGCGGGACGTGCTCATCGCAGACCTTGGGGGGCGTGGCCGCAAGCACGCGTCGATTCAAACCTGCAGGACAGTTGGCCCGAGGTGTGTATCTCCTGCTGAATGCAGCTGAGGTTGCTTCTCGAGTCGGCCGACGCGGCACTACGCGGGAAAGGAAAGTCGTCCCAGCGGACCGCAGGCAGGCATCCTGGAATCGACATCTCACAAGCCTCTCGCCGTGTTTTTGGTAAAGATCTGTGCAATGCGGTTGTGTCAGATGGCGGTGACTACGCTGGTCTTGCCGACCGGGCAGGCGATACCCGGCGATGGCTACACCGTGATCTGGTTGTCTGGAGTAACCAAGATGGGATTTAACACCAGCGCAGCTCCGCCCTGCAGGGTTTCGGCCAAGCTGCTCCTACCTGATGCGACTGCGGCGGCGCTGGATCTACTCAGCCGGCGCTGGGTCCCTCAGGTGCTGTACTTACTGTGCCAACGTGAGGCGCGCTTCAGCGATCTGGCCCAGGCGATTCCCGGTGTTTCCCGCCGTATCTTGACCGAACGCTTGCGTGATCTCGCAGACCAAGGACTCATTCGCCGCGAGGTAGACGGCGGTCCGCCAACCAGGATCACGTACGCCCTCACCGAGGATGGTGCTGCCCTGCGTGCCGCGTTGGAACAGATCGATACATGGGCAACCACTCGACATGTATCCCGGGCGGCGCGCCCGTAGGGAGAAGTGGATTCGGAGCAACGTACCTGTATCGAGGAGTATGGCGTGCGCTCTTCCATGACGTCGATGTGATGTTGCAGGCGCTGGGGCCGCATCCGTGTTTTTCGGGCACTAGACAGGTGCCGGGTGGCGCGGCGCGAAATGCGCGTCACCCAACTGCGGGACTGCCCTCGGGATGTTGAGCAGAGGTGCGCTCACGACAGCCCACGCGGGAAGAGTTCGCGGGCTGTGATTCCAAGGGCGTCGGCGATCTGGAAGATGTTGTCCAGTCGCGGGCTGTACATGCCGTTCTCGATCCGGTTGATGGTCTTGCGGTCCAAGCCAGCCAGTTCTCCCAGCCGTTCCTGGGTCAGATCGTGCTCCTCGCGTATCTCGCGTAGCCGCAGACCGAACTGTCTTCGCAGTTCGGCGAGGCGTGGCGGGATCGATGCGTGCACCTACCCAAACCTGGTGGGCATGATCCTTCAAGGTCTGTACCAAGTTTGGTACATATCGCGGCAAGTGGCCGGACGCCCGCCGCGAGTATCCGCAATGCTGCCTCAGCACCGCCTTTGTCCCGCGCCCCTACAGCGCAGCCCTCGGGAGGAGAGCCAGTGATCACAGTCGCCAATAGCACATCCAGCGAGCGGCTTACACCGCCCCAAACGGTCTCCACCGGATCGCCATCCTCCGCCTGGCTCATCCAGCACGCTGCACAGCTCGCGTCAGAAATTCACTCAGTCCTGCAGTTCATCCACGGGAAGCAGTTGAATCTCGCCGAAGAACTCCGTGCGCAATCAGCGGCAACGCAACTGCTTAAGGATGCGGCGGAGGCCAGCCTCATCCTGGAATCCTCGACAGCCCGACCATCAGCGTGGGAGGTCAACCGCCCAACAGCCCGGATCGTGCTCACACACGACCGGGAGACGAACCGCGGATCCGACACGGCCTGTTCCACCATGTCATCGCCGCATTCCCCCGGATCGGCGTGCTTGATGCCTACAGCCATGTTCGAGGCGGCGCAATCAGGACCCGCGCCTGGCGCGGGTGGCACGGGCCGGGCACGCGCGTGTCAGCGACACACCCGTGATAAAACCCGCCACGGCCACAGGCGCTACATGTGGCAGATGCGAGTCGCCGGGCACCGATCCACGCAGACCGAGCAGACGTCTGATAGCCGACAAGATCTATTTATGCGGGGCGTCCAGGTAGCGGACCTCTGGGTGGACCACCATCACAGCTGCTGCCCGTGGCGTTCTGGCGAGTGCACGACGTTCCAGCATCACGAATTGTGAGAACACGGCACCGAAGAGGATCCAGGTCCAGAACCTGGTACAACCACCCTTAGCTGCGAACGGACCGGCATTGCATCATGCCACGCGACCCGCGGCGCTTCAGATCCGCAGCAACCCCGGGCGGGTGCTGTAAACTCGGCGGCATAAGCCCCGGACCTGCCTCTGCACGCATGCAACCGGGGCACAGCTCTTTTTTACGTGTGCCGATCCAGCGGCACGTCCGCCATTGGAATGAGCCTCATCGGCGTGAATCCGCTGTACTTCGAGGCAAGCGTGGTTCGACAGGCGGCAGGATCAAGCGCCGACCCCCTGCCTCACATACGCTCTGATTCGCGCCGGTACAGCGCGCGGAGGGCGGCGCCGACCGGCTCGGCCAGCCGGAGGATGTCAACGTGCTCGCACCGCTGGCGATTCTCCCGCCGCAACGCGGCCAACTCCTCCCGCTCCCCGCTGGTCAGCTCGTCCCGGACTCCAGCGATCGCGCCATGGGCATGGTCACGAGCACGGTGTCAGTGCACAGGCAGACCGGCGCCATCCGTCCGGAGCCTCGCGCTGATCGTGGGATTCATGGCCATTGAAGTGGTCATCGGCCTTGTCGTCCAGTCGCTCGCATCGATCTCCGACGCGGCCCACATGCTCACCGACGCAGGGTCCCCGAGCGCCGGCGGGGTGGCCATCTCGGGCGATCTAGAGGTGTGGGAAGACCTTCGTCCTCGTGGCCGCATGTCCGCAGCGAGGTCGAGGGAGGGCTCAATGTCGACCATTGTGCTTCTCGAAGTTCTGCTGGGCGTCCTGGTGAGATTTCCGCGATCGTCACTATCGCCATCCTGTTGCCAGGGAGACAACGGCCCCAACTGCCATCCACGCCCAAACCGCCCCCTCCATGCCGTCCGCCGGTGACCGGCACGAGGCGCTGAGGCGTGGCCGGTCGAATGCGCCGCCATCGGGATGGAGCACACCTGCACCTCCCAGCACGGTGACGAAGCCGATGGTTCGCTTCTGATCTTCCGAATGGGCAACGTGCGTGCCTACGGCTTGAAGAGATCATCCCCTCAGCCTCATCGAGGAGGGTGTGCCGTGGCTGAGTCCTGATCGCGCGTCTGCCGTCCGCCGACGAGTGCTCCTCGGACCGCGGATTCGGTCGTCGGGTATGGGGAAAGAAACCCGTCCGACGGCGAGATGTACTCAGCCATAGGGCTGCGCGACAAGGGAAAAGAGAGCCCTACGGCATGGCCTGATGGTTTGCTGGTAATGGCTGATTTCTGCTGTGAACCCCGAAAGGCTGTCATGCGGACCAGATTGACCATGCCTGCCTATGTCAGCCGAGTTCGGTTCGTTGCGGCCGCTGTCGCGGCGGTCGCGTTGCTCGCCGGCTGCAGCTCAGGCGAGGCGCCGATGCAGCGATCCGCCGCTACGTCGGGCAACTTGGCGTCGACACCCGAGGCGGCGCCGGCCTCACCGCCGCTGACGGAGACGTCCACCTCGTCGGCATTGCCGAAAGCGGCCAACGGGACCGACCTTGCAGTCTGCAAGGACGCCGACTGTGAAGTTGAGGTCCGACCGGGTGACCGGTTGAAGATCGATGCCAAGTTCGGTTTGGATGCGATCACCGTCAAGTCCCTTGGGAGGGAAGAGATCAGGCTGGCTCTCAAAGGCTCCTCGGGTGGCCTACGTGCCGAAGGACGGAATGTCAGCGTCACAGGCACCTGCACCAACGGTCGCTGCCACGATGAAGGAGAGCTGACGCTGACCACCGACAAACCGGGACGCATCAACACAATCCAGCTGCGTCTGGCAGAGGTGGCCCCTGACCACGCCATTCTGGTGCTTCTGCCGAAATAGCGATCTGGAACCGAGTTGGGGACAGGAGGATCGCCATAAACCGATCCCGCGTCCCTCGACGAAGTGGTGTAAGAACACCGAGTACCCGATGCCTGGACCGTCCGTCAGCTGGTGACGGGGATCGGAGGGTCCACCCCGCACCTCGTCAGCAGGGTCCGCGTGCGCGGCCGCCCGGACGGCCTCGATCGCCTCGTCGGCCGAGCCGGGCGACTTCGGCGAGGTAGGCGTGAGCGTGCCGCTCGATCAGGTCCGCTTGCGTCATCTGGGGCTCGGGCTGTGGCAGTACCCGGGTGCCACCACCGCGCTTCCCGCTGACGTCACCGGCCCGTTCCAGCTCCCTGTACGCGCGGGCCACCGTGCCCACCGCCAGGCCAAGGTCGGCGGCGAGTCGGCGCACCGGGGGGCAGACAAGTGCCCACGCTCAACAACCCCGCACCGGATCAGCTCCGCGAGTTGTGCCCGGATCTGCTCGTACGGCGGCGAGGGACTGGTGACACCCACCTTGATCATGACGACCTGATACCCGGTCGGGAGAGCAGCTTCTCGCCGTCAACCGTTGAGGAAGCGAACGCATCGGCAATGTCCTCGTCGGCGACGACCAAAGCGACTATCCGAGCCGAACGCCGCCGCGAGTGGATGTTCTTCTTCCTCGGCTTCGTCACGTCCGCCGCCGCATCCGTGCCCATCGGCATAGGGGCAACAGCATTAGCTGAGCCCCCGCGACTGGTCACTCTGGTGAACTCGGCAGCCGTGGTGCGTCGGTGATCGGCATCGGTTTACCCGTCGACAGATCGAGCCGGGTACGGCGAACCTTCCGGTAGACCTCCGTCAATGCGTTGGACCTGGGCGGCCGCCAGGGGTCGTGCTGAGGAACGGGTCTTTGCCTGCCGCCCGCTGTTGCACGAGCTCAGAGGCCCCGTATGGGATCACGGAGCCCATCGTTCCCGACCGGCGCAGACCCTTGGTGTGTCACGTCGGGAGGAACACGCGCGCGACGGTGGGGGGAGTGCCTCGGCCCAAGCGACCCCTCGGCGCGCGCAGCGAGTCCTGTGGAGCGCGACTATTCGTTGGGGCGCGGGGTATTCGCCCCTCTTTGGGAAGGTATGCAACTTTCGTGCCCGGTTGTGGCGACCGCGGCCAGGCACCCGAGATACCTGTGGGGAACCATGCCGCAAGAGCGAGATGACAGGAACATTCCGCTGGCCGATCGACGGGCGGAGCAGGAGGCAGTGCACGACGAGCCCGACTTCGCCGAGGAGTTCACCCCTTCTCCCACCGATCCTGCTGGTCAGCCGGAAACCGACCCGGACAAGGAGGTCCACGGCCAGGACGAGGGATACGAAAAGCCGACCTCCGCCTGATCGTCCCGTCGAGATCAGTTTCTCGATGCGGGTCTCCGCATCGGGCCTACTGGCTTCGGGCGCACATCCGCGACCGTGTACCTCCGGCGCAGGCTGCAATCTACTTGGAGCGATTCAGCAACTCGATCACCGCGCGTTCGGCCGCGCCGTGTGTGGCGGGACCGTCGCTGTCGCCAAGGTCCTTGAGGGCGCAGTAGATGGTCTTTCCGCGTTGGTACGCCGCGATCACGCGCGGGTCGACGTAGGAGGCGCGGGCGACCGCCGGCACAGGCAGTGTCATCTGGGATCGCGCTCCGCGGCGCATTGACTCGTGCGAATCGTCGCGTGTCCGGCTTGCAGGCGGCGGGAGCGACCTCGACAGAGCTCGCGCAGACTCTTCAGCGGAGCCTTCTGCCGCCGATCATGCCGGAGATGGTCGGTATGCAGGTAGCGGCGGCCTTCATCCTCGCCGCCGGCGGCGTGATCGTCACGGGGGACTTTTACGACCTGTTCCCGCGCGGCGAGTCTCGCTGGTGCGTGGTTCTGGGAGACGTCTCAGGACATGGTGTAGACGCGGCCCAGGTCACTGCTCTGGCCAGGTACACCATCCGTGCCGACGCTCTCAACACCCTGTCGCCGAACCGAGTCTTGGCGCAGCTCAATCAGGCGCTATTGACCCAACGCCAACCAGACGAACGGTTCCTCACCACGGTCTGCGCCATCCTGCGACCGGATGCGGACGGTTTCACCGGCCTGATCACCACCGCGGGGCACCCTTCGGCGCTGCTCCACCGCGCTGACGGCACCGTGGAGTCCTTGCGGACCTCGGGCACCTTGCTCGGCATGTTCCCGGACGCCGACCTTGGACAGGTCCGGTTCTCGCTGCACCCCGGTGACGCTCTTGTGCTGTATTCCGACGGGGTCACCGAGGCGCACGCCGCGAACGACTGGGATCTCTTCGGGGAAGAGCGGTTGATCGCGCTGATCTCGAAGGTCGTGGACGCGGAGGCAGATGCTCTGGTGAAGTCGATCAGTGAGGCTGTCTTGGCCTACAGCAACGGATACATGGTCGACGACATGGCAATCCTGGTGCTTCGTGTTATCCGGCCTGGTGAGGCGAGCGCTGGCCGGAAGTGAGCATCACAGCGCAGGGGAGGCGCCCGCGGCGGGACATCCATGAAACTACGACTGCAGGACGAAGCTCTAGTCCAAGCCGACTTGAACCTCTCTGATCACCCACCGGCATCTACACGATCCAGCCCGCATGCTGACATGTGACGAGCAATCTCGAGCGCGATTGCTCGGGACTGGTCAACCGAAAACGAAGAGCGCCCGCCATTGAAGGAGACGGGCACCCTTCGCCGGAGTGCCGAGCGATCCCCTCCGCGCGCTCGACTGATCAATCCTCGCTGGTCATGTTCAGTCCTGTCCGCTGGTACAGGGCCTGGGGCGCCAGCGGGGATGCTGTGAGCGGCCAATCGGTGCCCTTTTGCCCCTTGCGGTCGTTGCCGGTGAACGCTCCTCATTCGGCAGTTCGACCAGTTCCACGAGATCGGCCAGGTCTACATGTGCCGCCAGTTCAGTCCGTATGGCAGTAAGCCACAAGGTATCGGCGGCCGTTCAGCCGTCGGGACACGCGTAGACGGTGCTGGCCGTCCAGGACGATCGCTTCGACCTCGTACCCGTCCGCACCGACCCACACCGACATGGGCGCGAGACTAGGAAATAGCAGGTCAAGAGGTAGTAAATCGCCCTCGTTGTGATTATCCAGCTAGCGATCTATAGCACAGATGTTCGAGAATGGAGTGTGCGTCGCTACCACCAACCCGCCGCGGTCGAGTTCGACGAGGGCTGCCAACCGGTGAGATTCACGGCTTGGAGCCGAACCTACGTTGTGGCGGAGGAGGTCGAATACTGGGAAGAACTCTTGCCGTGGTGGACCAGCGAGAACCTTGGCGCGGACCTAGAGGAGCTCACTGTCAGGCACTTGCGTATAAGGGCCAACGGTCCACAACGCTCCGCAGTCGTGGAGTTGGTCCAGCGCGCGGGTGAGTGGTTCGTGGAGGGCGTCGAGGACTAGCAGCTGTCTGTGCCGCCGTCGTCCGAGCGTGCAGAGCCCAGGTTTCGACCTTCCTGCTGGTGGCAGCGGGGGAGGCAGACGGCCAACTCGCCGAGTCTCGCAGAGGGGAAGCCCGCCGGATGGATGCCATCGTGCTGTTGAAGGACGATCACAAGACGGTCGAGAAGCTGTTCAAGGCCTTCGAGAAGGCGGGCAAGGGCGCGCATAAGGAGAAGCAGCGCATCGTCGGAAAGATCATCCAGGAGCTTACGGTTCACGCGTACATCGAGGAGGAGATCTTCTATCCGTCGGCCCGGCATGAAGTCCCGGAGACCGGCTCTCACGTCCTGGAGAGTGTTGAGGAGCACCACGTCGTGGTGTGGATGTTGTCCGAGCTCAAGAATCTCGACCCGGCCGACGAGAGGTACGACGCCAAGGTCACCGTCCTCATCGAGAACGTTCGGCATCATGTGGAAGAGGAGGAGCAGGAGTGGTTCCCGCAGGTCCGCAAGGCATTGGGACGTAACAGGCTCCAGGAACTCGGTGAGCGCATGGGCAAGGCCAAGGCCGACGCACCGAGTGATCCTCTCTCGTTGATGAGTGCGTGGGCGTGACTGCTCGCCGAGCGGAGATGGTCATGCGCTCTCTTTGTTCTCGAGGCCGACGGCATCGCGTAGCTCTTGGACGTCGGTGTGGAGCGGCTTTTCGTCGTGCTCCTCGCTGATCTGTTTCATCAGGTCGGCCAGTCCGTCGGCAATGGCGTTGAGCTTGTGCTGAATCGCTGCGTCGGCTCGGCTCTGCGTGTTCTGCAACAGGGCCACCAGGAGGAAGGTGACGATCGTGGTGGCCGTGTTGATGATCAGTTGCCAGGTGTCGATGCTGCCGATGAGGAAGAAGGATGGCGCCCAGACCAGAACGAGGAGCACGCACATCGCGAAGAACGAGCCTCGGGAGGCGTACTTGGATGCGGCGCTGGCGAATCGGTCGAACGCGGACAGGCGACGTCGGACATCGGACGGCATCGTGGGAGTGGAACCTTCGGCAAGGGACACCGTGGGTCCTCCTCGATCGCTGAGGCAAGGGGCCCGTCACCTGCCCTGAAAGGCCGCCCGATAACAACCTGCCCCCGCTGTCCACTTCGATCATGCTCTCGGGCGAACCGCGGGTCATTCACTTACCTTGCTTGGCCGGGAGGTGCGGGTGACAGCGCTCCGGGTACGTCACGGTGGTGGGCTCGAGAGGGTGCTGGCGTGCTGGCCCGGGTGCGCTACCCGTCAGTGACACGATGGTCCGCCTGCGATGACGGCGTGCGGGCAGCCGCTCGAGGGCAACCGCTACGCGATCTCGATGCCCTCCCATGGACTGAGCAGGCGTGGAGAAGACGCTGAGCAATCGACGGGAAATCGAGTGGTCTTCGCCCCGGGTAGCCGACGACCGATCGAGGACCAGTATCGATAGACCCTCGACGCGCGGCCTCTGCCACTGCTCCGTGTCGTGGTCGTCGGGTGTGAGCTCGAAGGCAATGGGTAGGCGCGCAGGTAAGGCCATTGAGCGAGGTGAGGACCATGCCACGTGGGTCCAGTCCCAAGCGGGAACGGCAGTACGAGCACATCAAGGACAGTGCGAAGCAGCGCGGGGAGAGCGACAAAAGGGCCGAGGAGATCGCTGCCCGGACCGTGAACAAGGAGCGCGCCCGTACTGGCGAGTCCCGTACAGCGAGCCGCACGTCCACCAAGGACATGTCCTCTTCCCGCAGGGGCGGGCTGCGCTCGCACAGCGGTGCCGGCGGTCGTACCAAGGAGCAGCTCTACGCCGAGGCTAAGCGTCGCAATATCAAGGGCCGTTCGTCCATGAGCAAGTCGCAACTGGAGAAGGCCCTCAGCTGAGGTCCCCCGATCGTGTGGGGAGGACACTGGCTTGCTCGTCGATCAACAATTCGGCGAGCGGGCGAAGTCGCGCTGGTTTTCGTTCTGGGCCGCCTTCTTGCTGCCGCCCGTGATCGGCGCCTGAGCCGTGGTGCCTTTCGGAGTTGCCTACCAGTTCAAACTCTCCGCTTCCAGGAGGAGCCTGACCGTTCAGCGGGCGATCGGGTTGAGATCACTCCATGCCGAGACGGCCCGCTGTTGATTCGAGGTCCCTTCCGCCTGGTTACTCAGAATGGACGGCCCATTGAGCCGGGCAGAGCGACTGTGGCCTTGTGCCGATGTGGGCGTTCGGCGACGAAGCCGTTCTGCGACGGCTCACACAAGGCGACAGGCTTTCGAGCGGCCAGCGAACCCGAGATACCCGGCTGACATCGTCGAAGTTGCCGCGATGAATGAGCTGACACGCGGATGCGGTTCCCGCTGTAGCGGATGCCGCCACGCCCGAGACGTACGGCGAGGGCCAGCCAGCTGCACACGGCGCGTTCCAGCACCCAGGCGGGCGCATAGAGCAGGCAACTCGCCGGGAACACCCCCCGGCCGGCCGCGCGGCGGCGGCCGAGTTCCGCGACGCCCATCGAGATCCCGGCACAGAGGCCCACCATGCCGTAGTTGTGCCGCCGCACCAGGACGGCCAGGCCGGGAAGAACCGCAAGGAAAGCAGCCATGCGGAGAGGTTGGGCGAGATCATCGTAGGCCTGGCGGACGCGCTGAGACCAGAATCGCTCTGTCCGTGGGGGAACCCGGCGCACATAGAGACCGAGGGCGCGCTGCTCGCGGCCTGCGTGCGCCCGGACGGTGCGGATGAGCTCCAGATTCTCAAAGAGCACGTCGCCGTCGTAGCCACCCATGGTCAGGAAGAACGACCGTCTGACCCCGAACGTGCCTGGATAGTCGCCCCCGAAGGCCCGGTTGATCAACGCCCGGGCGGTGTCCCATCGGGCATGCCAGGGGAGTGGTGAGAAGAAATTCTGCGGCCGGACGAGATCGGCGGTCTGTAGCAGGTTCCATATGCGGGTGAGGCCGATGGCGTCGTAGCGCACGTCGTCGTCGGCGATCACCACATGCTCGGCGCGGCTTTCGCGCACCCCTGTGATGACCCCGGCCACCTTCCCGTTGGCCGTCACAAGGTCGTCGTGAGGTGGCAGGTGGTGCACCATATCCCCCCACAGGCGGGCGTTCCTGGAGAACCGCCCTCGAGACGAACCGTCGACCACGAGGACGCGTACGTGCCTGCTCAGCCAGCGGAGGTAGCCGGTGAGTTCGGCGAGATCCGTGTCGTCCTCGCAGCGCAACGGCAGCACATAGTCGAGGTCGATCACGGGTGGGCCGTCCACTCGCACAATTCCCGCAACGACGTCTCGCCCTCCGTCCACTGGCTCATCAGATGCTCGGCGACGAGCCGGTCGAGAGTCAGCGCGCAGGCGGCGCCGTACAGAATGGCGCCGGTCGCGGAGGGATCGTCCGTGGCGAACGCGCCGCACATGTCGTGCGCGGCGATCTGCTCATGTACGGCGTCCGCTTGCACGTGCTCGTCGTAGAAGCGGCGAGCTTCGGGATCGACGCCCAACCTTCTCAGCCCCTGGCTGTATAGCGCGTTGGGCAGGGAGGACGTCATCTCGAAGGCCGCCAGGTGACCCAGCAGCGCGCCGCGATGCCTGCGGTGCAGGCCGAACAGCGACATGACGTTGCCCACCGTAAGGGTGATCGCCGGAACGCGGTCGATGTAGGCGCCGTAGGAGTCATCGAGACCGAGCGCGCGCATCGTGGCGCGAAAGAGCTCCGAATGCATGCGCTGGGACCGGCCGCCGCCGTATTCGTCCGTCTGGATCTCGACGAGCGCCGCCTTCGCGGGCCCGCGGAGCCGAGGTATCGCCCAGGTGTGCGGATCAGCTTCCTTCAGGTGGTAGATCGAGCGATGGATGGCGAACTCGCGAAACTGGCCGATGTCAGCGGTTCGGTGCAGGAAATCCGATAACCGAGGCCCTTGCTCGGCCGCAACCAACCCAACCAGGGCCTGCGGCACCTCAGCGGGCGGGATGGTGAGAGGGGCCGGGACCAGGTGTGCGAGTGCCCGTTCGAAATGGGACTCCAGCATCTCCCGTATCGCCAGAAGGGACGGGGCCCACTCCCACCGGTCCTCCACCTCGTCGAACCCCTGGTAGTGCAACTCGTAGCAGGCGAAGAGCGCCAACTGGAGATCCTCGTCCTGGAGCTCGCCCTCGTCCCTGCCGGGCGGAGGGGACGCGAGCTCGTGAGCCGGGCTTCTCAGCTCCTCGAAGAGCCAGTTGGTGAGCGGTCCTCTGGGTGTGGGCAGTCGCATGGCGCTCCACAGGTGAATCGGGCGCGGCCGACACCGGCATGACGACCTTCGCAGGCGAATGACCTGCAGTTATGGCGCTCCCGAGATGAGCCGAGAGCCTGTCCGCAGCCAGTACCCGCCGGTGGGCTCCGTACACACGTGGCGTCATCGATGTCGGGGTAGCTGGCCCGGCCGGACGCTTAGGGGGTGTCCCCCGCATGACCCGAATGCGCAGTGGGCGCTCCGGTTGATTTGGTGGAGCAGGGTAGGGAGGCGGACATGAAACGATCGTTGGACGTCAAGCTGATCGTTGCCTGCCTGGGGATCATCGTTTTCCTTTTCGTTGCGATCGGAGCGGGAATCGCGGGGGTGTGGCCGCTCTTCCTGGCCGGCATCCTCCTGACCGCCGTCGCCATCGCGTGCGCCTTGATGATGGGCGAACGCTGGCGTTCGATCACTGAAGCACGCGCACAACGATCACGCCGTCGCTGACGGACATGCCGCCTACACCGGAGCGACCGATGAATTTCGGACTGTCGACTGCGCAACGTGACGTCTTCGGCATGTTTGTCAGCGGCCTTGACGCCTCCCTCGAACTTCCCGTTGGCGCTGGCCGCGGCTCTCAGACATTACGGTCTCGGCCATTCCTGGCCGGCTGGGCCTGATATTGCGGGAAGTGACGGAGGAATCGGTCAGGTGATGCTTCGATGCGCGAAGATGATGATCTTCGGCCTGGCATTCCTGACGCGGCTGCCTAAATCCTTGTTTTACGGGTGATATGTGCGATCCAGGGTAGCTGCCGGTCCGTGAGCAGAAGTGTGGGACGTCACGCGGTACGGGTGATGCTCGCGACGGCGACGGCGCTCCTGGTGGGGGTGTCGGGCTGTTCCTCGGTTCCGGACGCCAGGATCGGCGCGGTGGTGGATCGGTTCTACGGCGCGGTCCGTGACGGGCGGGGAGATGCCGCGTGTGCGTTGCTCGCTCCGCGGACGGTGGCCGAACTGGGGGTCGGGGGTAGCGACTGCGCAATGTCGGTCTTGGAATTGCGTCCGCCGGGGGCCCTGCGGACGGTGGCAGCGTGGGGGAGTGAGGCGCAGGTGCGCTTGGCCGCCGACACGGTGTTCCTGCACAGGTTCCCCGAGGGCTGGCGTGTGCGGGCGGCGGGCTGCCGGCCTCGCGGGGACGAGCCGTACCTGTGCGTGGTGGGAGGCTGACATGCGGGCGATGTTCGCGATCACGCTGGCCGTCATCGTGGTCGGCCTGGCGTGCTTCATGGTCGTCGGGCTGCTGCATCGGTGAGGAGCGCGGCATGAGACGGTTCGTGAGGGATCAGGCTCTCAGCCTTTTCTTCTTGGTCATCTTCGTGCTCGCGCTCATAGGCCAGTCGGTCGCAGGAAACGCCGACTACAACGCGCAGCAGGTCGCGAACAGTGGCGCTCCGATTTCCTGGCCCGCCTATGTGACGTCCAGTTCATACGCCGTGGACGTCGCCGAGAACTGGCAGTCGGAGTATTTGCAGTTTCTGCTGTTCATCCTGATCACGGTATGGCTAGTGCAGCGGGGCTCGCACGAGTCGAAGGAGCCCGGTCGCGAAGGACCCGAGAGCGACGAGGCGCAGCAGATGGGGCCGTACGCGGGACCGGACAGCCCGGGGCTGGCACGAGCGGGAGGCCTGCGCCCCTTCCTTTACAGCAATTCTCTGGGCCTCGTCATGGGCCTGGTCTTCGTTCTGTCGTGGCTGGCGCAGTCCGTGGCGGGGACGGCGAGCTACAACGCCGAGCAACTGTCGCAGCTCCAGGATCCGGTGAGCTGGTCGGATTACATCGTCTCCGCCGACTTCTGGAACCGTACGCTGCAGAACTGGCAGTCGGAGTTCCTCGCCGTGTTATCTATGGTCGTCTTGTCGATCTACCTGCGCCAGCGCGGATCGCCTGAGTCCAAACGCGTAGGCGATCCGCACAAGCAGACCGAAGCGTGAGGCGATCGTTGAGGGTCGGGGCGACGAGCCGTGGCCCTTTCATGGACCTGTGATGACCATGGCCTGGGCGTCGCCGGGTAGGCGGGAGGTGTGAAGCAAGCATCGTGAGAAGGGAAGCTAGATCATGATGCGAACGGGTTTGGCGGCTCGCCCGGATGTGGCGGAACTGCGGGACACGTACGACCGTGCGGGATCGACCGCCCCAGCGCAGTTCGCGGATGGCCTAACTCTGCTGGCGGGTCTCTATCTGGCGATTTCGCCGTGGGTCGTCGGGTTCTATGGGTTCGGGAACCTGAGGCTCAACAATCTGATCGTCGGCTTGGCGGTCGTCGCGCTCGCCATGGTTCGCGTCGGCATTCGGCCGGACGTACGGCGTGAGCTGGCTGCTACCTGTGCTGGGCGTGTGGACGATCATCGCGCCCTGGGTCATCAGCGGACAACCGGCCACCACTCGTACCGTCTGGAACAACGTCGTGACGGGTGCCGTCATCGCCGTGTTCGGCCTTGCGGCCATGGCCACCGCACTGCTCCAGCAACGGAAACAGCAACTGGTCCACGGAACCGGCGGCAAGTAGTAGCCCTTCAGGCCGTTGGCGAGTCCGGTTCGCCAACCGTCCGGCGGGACGGAGTCTGCTTCAGACGCGGTCGGCCTGGCCCTGTCGCCGACCACCGGGTCGTCCTGACAGTTGAAGAGACTGGGGCGGTTTCTGAACGACTATCCGTGGAGTGCGCCGGCCTACCGGACGAGATCGCGACGGTGCGCGTCGACACGTTCAAGAAGGCACATCCCGAGTTCTAGCTCGCGATCATTCGTCGACCACTCGCAAGGTCTTCAATGTGGGATCGCTGGCGTCCGGGATGTGCATTCCGGCCGCGAGGCCCGTGATCAGGTAGCGCAGCACGGGTGCCGTGATGCGTTCACCTGGTGTGATCGCCGGAGCGCCCGGGGGGTACGGGGTGACCATCTCGGCCGCTATGCGGCCGACGGCCTGCTCGGCCGGGATCTGTTGCACCCGGCCGAAGAATGCGTCGCGCGGCAGCATGAGGGTTTCCAGCTCGAGTTCGCCAGGTTGGGGCAGGTCTACATGGGCGGCTGGGGGAAGATCGCCGGTTGAGGCGAGCGCTCGGAGTGAGTCGACCAGGGCGCCTGCGGTCTCGGCGTCGTCGGCCACGGTGAGCTGGGCGCTGACACGACGATGGTCGCTGAGCGCCATGTTGATGTTGCAACGGTTCCGCAGCCAGTCAGCGGCGTGATAGCCGTCCACTTCGAGTTCGGATGCGTCGATGACGATTTTCAACGGATCGAGATCATAGGCGCGGGTGGACTCGTTGCTCAGGGTCCACAGACCTTCGATTCCATCGATGGCTCGGCGGGTGGACTCGGCGAGTTCCATGGCTCTGCTGAGCAGTTCGCTGCCGTGTTCGACCATCTGTCTGCGCCAGCCGTCCAGTGCCGCATAGATCAGGCTGGATGGGCTGGTGGTCCCGAGCAGGTCCTCACGCAACTTGAGCACCGCTGGGTCGACGCGATCGCCTTTCAGGTGGAACACCGAGCTCTGTTCCAGCCCGTTGCCCATCTTGTGCACGCTGGTCACGCAGAGGTCCGCTCCGGCGTCCATGCCCCAAGCCGGCAGGTCGTCGTGGAAGGGAAGATGAGCTCCCCACGCCTCATCCACGATGAACGTCCGGTCGTATCGCCGGCAGACTTCCGCGATGCCGGCGAGGTCGGCGCAGGTTCCATAGTCAGTGGGGCTGGCGATCAACGCTCCCTTGGCCTGCGGCTCGGCCTTGAAAGCCGCCTCTACCGCAGCGGGTGATGGAGGGTAGGAAAAGCCGAGTTCGGCGTCCCATTCGGGATGGACCCAGACGGGGTGCACGCCGCTGATGATCAAACCCGCGATCACCGATTTGTGCGAGCTGCGGGCGACCAGGAGTTTCTCACCTGGCCCTGCGACGGACAACATCGCGCTCTTGACCGACAGGGAACTGCCGCAGGTGGAGAAGAACGTGTGATCGGCATGGACGGCCTGTGCCATCAGCTCTTGCGCCTGTTCCAGCACCCCTTGCGACATCAGCCGATCGTCGAGTCCATTGAGAGCCATCACATCCGCGGCGAACATGTCACGGCCAAGGATCTCCAGCACACGAGGGTCCACCCCGCGACCCTGCTTATGCCCCGGAGGGGTGAAGGACAGGTCGCCTCGCCTGCGATAGGCGACCAGTGCGTCCAGAACAGGTGTGCGTCTCTGATCCATTCAGCCCTCCCGCCGCACGTCTGGGCCGGTCGCGGCCATGGTGTTCAGGAACCACGCCGCCTGGCCCCGTCGAAGATCGCTGTGGTACGTGCTCAGGAGGCCCAGTCTGATCAGGCGACTCAATGTCGGAAGCAGTGTGATGAAAAGAAGTTCCGGCATGGCAACTCCTCGAGCCGTAACTATGTGTATCTAATCGCTACTTTGCGTAGTACCCTCGGGGGTCTCAGCTCATCTCCCCACCGGGAAGATCGGTAAGGGGGTGCAACGCCGTCCTCATATCTCCCGCCGCCGGACCAGTCGGGCCTTGAGGTATGGATTCGGCAACTGCTTCGTCTCACAGGAGCCTGTGCGATCTCTGAGCCCTGTGCGGTCTTCCCACCGCTCACCGATCCCTCTAGTCATATGCCTGTGACCTAGGTGCGGGCCGCAATCGAAAGGATCGCCGGCTCTGGTGGCTATCCCGCGTCATTTCGATCTCGTTGCGTATGGAGTGAGCGAGGCTGCTGGCCGCAGGAAGAAGCTCCAGGCGCTCTGCGCCATTTGTCGGCGCCTCGCTCGAAGGACCTAACGGTCTCGTCGGTCCTCTCGCGTCTGGTCGTCGGCCTCCGCGCCCCTCGCCACCGCCAGGGCGTCCGCCGCCGTGCCGACGGCCGCCACGATCAGGCGACTGCGAACACGACGGCCGCCAGCCGGATGTGGAGCTCATCGCGCGGCATCTCCGACAGGGACTGCCGGTCCTCCGGGCCCGGGATCGGGTTTCCTGGCTGACTCATGATCGCCCCCCTTGTTCAGCCGACTTGCCGCCCTGGCGGCACCTCGCGGACGACGTCGCCGGGGTCCTTGTCCGATCGCAGCCCACGCCACGACGGGTGACGCAGGATGCCGTCGGCGGTCCACTCGGCGTACTGCACCTCGCCCACGAGGCGCGGCTCCACCCATTGGGCGTAGCGGGCGTGCTCGCGCGGCACCGGCCCGTCGAACGGTGAGCTGCTGCGTCGCAGCGGCGCCAGCACTTCGGCCAGGTCGCGCAGCGCGGCTTCGGTGAATCCGGTGCCGACGTGGCCGGCGAACACGAGGCGGCCGGCCTCGTCGTGGACGCCGAGCAGCAGCGAGCCGATCATTCCGGCGCGGTGTCCGCCGCCGGGTTTCCACCCGCCGATCACGACCTCCTGGGTGGCGACGTTCTTCACCTTCGTCCAGTCGGCCGACCGTTTCCCCGGCCGGTACGGCGAGTCGAGCCGCTTCGCGACGACGCCCTCCAGGCCCATCCGTTGAGACATGGTGACCGCGGTCTGCCCGGCGTCGGGGAACCACGCCGGCACCTGCCAGCGCGCGCCCGCCGTGACAACGTCCTCGAGGAGGCTCCGCCGCTCGGTGTACGCCATCTTCGTCGAGGTGACGGCGTTGATGTGCAGGATGTCGAACACGAGGTAGGTGACGGGGGCCAGCTTGACGAGCTGGATGATCGTTTCTGAATGGCGCTGGTGCATGCGGGGCTGCAGGGCCGAGAACGACGGCCGGCCGTTCTCGTCGAACGCGACGATCTCGCCGTCGAGGACGCAGTCGTGCCCGCCGGTCGACCCGGCCAGCGGATACACCTCCGGGTAGGCGACGGTGACGTCGTTGCCGTTGCGGGAGATGAGCCGCAGGGCCCGGTTCTCCACGTAGGCGAGGGCGCGGACGCCGTCCCATTTCATCTCGTGGGCGTAGTCCGCTGACGGCTCGGGCAGCGGGCCGAGCTGGGCCATCATCGGCGTGTACGGAGGCAGAGACCCCACGCCGGTCCTGGTACCCCAACCGAAGATCGGTACAGGCAGGGGCTGGCCTTACGCGCTGGCGGCCTCCGCCACCGAGTCGAACACCGGAAACGCCGCCCCGCGTAAACCTGTGATGCTCAGGAGTCGATCGAAGCTGCCATGCACCCCGGCGAGCCGTACGAAGCCGCCGCGCTTGATCGCCGTGGCCCGGGCCTCCAGCAGAACCCCCAAGCCCGTGGAGTCGCAGAACGACAGCCGAGACGCGTCGATGATGAGATGGGGTCGACCTTCGGCGAGTTGCTTGTTCAGCACGGCACTCAGCAGGTCGGCCGAAAGGAAATCAATCTCACCGTCCGCAGCGACTACGGCGTGAGTCGCCTCATGATTGACGGTCAGTTCTAGCATCGTGCCCCTTCCGCCCCATAGGGCGGCTCATAGAGATGACCGGTCGCCGGCTCTTCACGTCTGTGCTCCACTGGTGGCGCATGCGGACGCTCACTCGTAGATGCCGCTCTGTGGCACCTTCTCGCCGAGGTGGTACCTGTTGACCTGGTCCATTGCCATTGGAGCCGAGTACCCGACATATCGGAATTAACGCACCAAATTGGCAAGAATTGGCTAGTTGCAAGAGTGCCAGGCAGGCGTCCCGAAGCCGGCTCACTCGCCAGCAAAGGGAAGTGGGGCGGCCCCGGGCGAGCGCGGCAGCAACCCTCCCGGGAGCGGCGGGCGCTTTTTGCCGCCTCAAACCGCGCGGTCCGGATTGGCGTTGCTGACCTTCGGTGATGAAACGCCCGTGCGCTTCTTCCGCTAAGGAGCAGTGCGCGTGGGCCTGGTCCGAGTTTTGCCAGGTTGTCCCGCTCTTGTCCACCGGGGACACGAGGAGCGCCCGCTACCGGGGGGTTCAGGGCGCTCCTCGCCCGTTCACGCATCCTTCCGTGGCCAGCCACCCCTGACACCTGCTGGTCGGCGGCATCGACATCGCGAACGTCAGGGTCAACTCCGCTCCTGGCGTGCTCGGCGGTCTCATCGGAACGATCTCCGGCTCGGGCGGGACCTACATCGGACGTGCGAAGATCAGGGAACGTCAAGAGCCGCCGACGGATAGAGGAACGCGCGCAGGGCGGCGGCCAGCTCGTACGGCGCCTCCTCTGACATGTGATGGCCGCAGTCGAGCGGGTACCCCTGGACGTCGCCGGCCCAGTCTCGCCAGATGGTGAGGATGTCGTCGTAGAGCTCGGGCAGGTCGTCGCGGGTGCCCCACAGTATGAGCAGCGGACACTGAATTTTGCGGTCCGCCGCTTGGTCGGCATCGTCGGCCGCGCGGTCCACGCCGAGCCCGGCACGGTAGTCCTCCATCATGGCGTGCACCGCGTTCGGGTCATGGATCGCGCGCCGGAAGTCCTCGTACGCCTCCGCGCCCATCTCGTCGGCGGTGGCCTTGTACCACGCGTCCGGGTCGGCATTGATCAAACGCTCGGCAGGATTCTCAGTCTGCCCGAAGAAGAACCAGTGGTACCACGAGGCGGCGAAGCGGGCATCACAGCGCTTGAGCGCCTCGCCGATCGGCACGTCACCGAGGATGACCAGGCGGTCCACCGCCTCAGGATGGTCGAGCGCCAGGCGCTGGGCAACGTATCCGCCCCGGTCGTGCCCGACCACGGCGAAGCGTTCGTGCCCAAGCCGTCGCATCAACGTCAGACAGTCGCCGGCCATGGCCCGCTTCGAGTACGGCGAGTGGTCGGGGGAGGTGGGCGGCTTCGACGACTGGCCATACCCCCGCAGGTCCGGGCAGACGACGTGAAAATCGTCGGAGAGCAGCGGCGCCACCCGATGCCATGTGGCATGCGTGCGCGGATGGCCGTGGAGCAACAGGACGGGAGGCCCCGCACCGCCGACCCGTACCCGCAGCTCCACCTCACCGACATCGATCCGTTCCAGTGCGAATCCCTCAAACACCAGCACACCTCCGGACGGCCACTGTCCGCCGATGCGAGGTCTAAACGGCCCTCCTGAAGAGGTGGGAGATACGAGTGCCATGCGCAGAGCCACCGACGACCGTTGCAGGTCAGCCCGGTTTCATCGCAGGTTGCGGCGCGGCTTGATCAGTTGGCGGGGGGGGCAATTCCAGAATCTTTCGGCGTGTTCGGATGGTTATCGCTCCGCTGCCCGTGGCTCGGTTTGGACCGAGCGAGCGGATCGCGATGCTGCGGGCTGGCTGAAACAAGCGGGACGGCGGTCAGCTGACACCGACCGTTCGTTGTTCAGGGGGTGCCGACTATGGATTGAAGATGCTGACGCCTCCGGGGCCGACGAGGAGCCCGACGACGATGAGGACGATCCCCCAGAGGATGTCCCGACGCGCCAGGATGACGTAGATCCCGGCGATTACGAGTACGACGGCGATGAGCCAGAGGAGCGTAGCCATAGACCTCCAGGTGCCCTGGCAAATGACCTCATAACATCAGCGGTCGCAGCGGTCGGTGTTTTGGGTCAATGAACGCCTATCGGCGGACGTTTGCTTTAAGAGCACCGGGCACGTGGCCTCTATGACCACATTCGGATACTTCCTCTCGAGCGAGGAGCACGACCCCAAGGCGCTCGTACGGCAGGCCAAACTGGCTGAGCAGGCCGGGTTCGAGGCTCTGTGGATCTCCGACCACTTTCATCCCTGGCTCGACGAACAGGGGCAGAGCTCGTTCGTCTGGTCGGTCATCGGAGCGATCTCGGAGGCCACCTCGCTGCCCGTGACCACCGCGGTCACCTGCCCGATCATCCGGATCCACCCCGCGATCATCGCCCAGGCCGCGGCCACCGCCCAGATCCTGCTCGACGGGAGGTTCCGGCTCGGGGTCGGCACGGGGGAGGCGCTCAACGAGCATATCCTCGGTGATCCGTGGCCGCCTGCGGAGGAACGGCAACGGATGCTGGAGGAGGCGCTGGAGCTCATCCGGAAACTGTGGAGCGGCGAACTCGTCACCCACCGGGGCGAGTTCTACGACGTGGATACGGCACGGATCTACTCGCTGCCGGACACGCCGCCGCCCGTCTACATCTCCGGATTCGGTCCCAAGGCGGTCGAACTCGCCGGACGGGCCGGCGACGGGTACATCTCCACCTCACCCGACCGTGATCTCGTCGAACAGTTCCACAAGGCGGGCGGCACAGGGAAGCCCACAGCGGCGGGCATCAAGGTCTGCTGGGCCCATGACGAGGGCAGTGCGCGTGAGACGGTGCACCGGTTGTGGCCGACGAGCGCGATTCCCGGCGAGGCCAACCAGCTCCTGCCGCTGCCGCGCCATTTCGAGCAGCTCGCCCAACTCGTCACCGTGGAGGAGGCGACGGAGAACGTGCCCTGCGGGCCGTCTGTCGACGACCATCTCCGGTCGATAAGGCAGTACGTCGAGGCCGGGTTCGACGAGGTCTACATCTCCCAGATCGGTCCCGACCAGGAGGGCTTCTTCTCCTTCTACTCGGTCGAGATCCTGCCCCGGCTGAACGCGTAGAGGGCGGAAAGAATGCATGAGGCGGCCGGCATCGCGCAGTCCGCTTTGGTCCGCGCTACTTGTCGTTGTCGCGGAGAAGCGAGACGAGGGGCCGGACGAACCACAACCAGGTGCCCAAGGCGGCGATCGCCGCGGAGATGACCACCGCGAGCCGCAGCCTGGTCAGGCCATCGACCGAACCCTATTCGAATGCTCTCAACAGATCCGCGAGTTGCCGGGCGTTGGTTTGCGCGTAGTCGCGGTAGCAGTTGTTCATGAGCGCGTGCGTGCTGGAGGTCTCCCCGGCCAGCTCGTGCAGCTTCGGCGCCCACTCCCGCAGTTCCTCGGTGGAGTAGAGATAGCCGAAGCGTTCGTGAATGTCGTGGCTGGTCCACTTGTCGCTGTGGCCGTGGAACCTGACTATTTCGAGGTCAGCCGTGGCCGCCACAACAGGGGGAATCGAGCAGGGATGCCCTTGGGGCATGTCGACGCAAACGTAGGGGATGTCGTGCGAGCGCAGGAAGTCCAGCGTCTCGGCCTGGTTGTCCTCAGTCATCCAGGTTCGATTGCGGAACTCGACCGACATTCGCAACGGGTCACACCGCCGTTTGCATTCGAGGATGTAGTTCTTGTTGCGCCTGCCGATCGGGAACCATCGTGGGAACTGGAAGAGCACCGCGCCGAGCTTGCCGGCCTCGCGGATCGGTAACAGCGCGGAGACGAAGCGTTCCCATACCTTGTCGGCGCGTCCGTGATCCAGGTCCCGCACATAGAGGTTCCTCCTGCCCGTACCGGATTCGATCCGCAACTCCTTGGGCAGCGCCGCCGGACGGGTCGGATGACAGGTCAGCAATGAGAACGCCTTGACGTCGAAGGTGAAGCCCTGCGGGGTCCGCCGGACCCACGATCGCACCGTCTCGGCTGCGGGCAGGGCGTAGTACGTCGAATCCACCTCCACAAGCGGGAACCGGTTCGCGTAGTACCGAAGGCGTTCCTCCGGCGTCGTGGCGTCCGGCGGGTACCAGCCGGACCGCAGGAGTGTGGCGTCCGTCCACGACGCCGTGCCGACCAGGATCTCTCCCATGTCTCACCACCGAGGGCGTACAGCTAGGCCGAGAGCACGACCTTGTTGCAGTCGTCGACCTTGTTCTTGAACATGTCGTAGCCCCGCGGGGCGTCGCGCAGCGGCAGTCGGTGAGTGATGACGAAGCTCGGGTCGATGTCGCCGTTCTCGATCCGGCGGAGCAGCGGCTTCAGATACCGCTGCACATGGCACTGCCCCGACCTCAGCGTCAACGACCTGTTCATGAATGATCCCACCGGGAACTTGTCGACGAATCCCGCGTAGACCCCGATGACGGAAACCGTTCCCCCGTTGCGGCATGCCATGATCGCTTCACGCAGTGCGTACGGCCGGTCCGTCTCCATGCGCGTCGCCTGCTTTGTGCGGTCGTAGGCGTACATCGCCGGGTTGGGGTGGTGGGCTTCCATGCCCACGGCATCGATGCACGCGTCAGGCCCGCGGCCGGCGGTGATGTCGAGCAGCGCCTCTTGGACGTCGACGTCCTCGTAGTCGATCGTCTCAGCCCCCGCCCGCTCGGCGATTTTCAAGCGGTAGGGAAAGCGGTCGATGCAGATCACGCGCTCGGCGCCCATGAGGTAGGCGCTGGCGACCGCGAACTGACCGACTGGGCCGGCGCCCCAGACCGCGATCACATCTCCCGGCTTGATGTCGCACATCTCGGCGCCCATCCATCCGGTGGGCAGGATGTCGGACAGGAACAGCACCTTCTCGTCGGGAAGCCCATTCTCGATCTTGATGGGGCCGATGTCCGCGAACGGCACTCTGGCGTACTCGGCCTGGCCGCCCGGATACCCGCCCAGCATGTGGGAGTACCCGAAGATCCCCGCGGGCGCGTGGCCCATGAACTTCTCCGCCAGTCCCGCGTTGGGATTGGAGTTTTCGCACAGCGAGAACATGTCGTGCTCGCACGCGTTGCAGTGTCCGCAGGCGATGGGGAAGGGCACCACCACTCTGTCGCCGACCCGGAGGTTCGACACGGAGGGTCCCACCTCCACGACCTCTCCCATGAACTCGTGGCCGAGGATGTCGCCCTTCTTCATGGTCAGGACGTACCCGTCCAGGAGATGCAGGTCGGAGCCGCAGATCGCGGTCGACGTGATCCGCACGATCGCGTCACGGCTGTTGAGGATCTTCGGGTCGGGCACGTCCCGCACCTCGACGGTGTTGCGGCCCATCCAGCAGTTCGCCTTCATCGGAGCCTCCTCACGCGACCGGCTGCGCACGTCGTTGGAATGCCTGCCGCAGCGCCCGGGTGCCCTCAGGGCTGCCCTCCGACCTGACCACCTCGCCGGTCTCCATGACCTGCTTGAATCGGCGCAGGTCGTCCCGTACCTGTTGCTCGGGATGCTCACCTGTCAGCCTGGCCAGGGCGCCTCCCAGCCTGCCCGCAGGCACGTGGTACAGCAGTCGCACGCGCACCTCGGTCCCGCGGCCGCCGGGCGCGTCGGTGAACCGCACGATTCCGCTGTTCGGCACGAGGGAACCGCCGGTCGATCGCCAGGCGATCAGCTCCCCGGGGCGGTCCTCGACGATCTCGGCGTCCCACTCCACGGCCTTCGTCGCCGGGCCGCGCACCCTCCAGTGGGTCTGCCCGTCGCTCATCCTCACCGAGTCGACGTGCGTCATGAAGCGGGGGAAGTTTTCGAAGTCGTGCCAGAACCGGTAGACCTCCTCCCGAGGGCGTTTCACGGTGATGGCGGCGCGCAGTTCGCTCTCGGCCGTGTCCGCCGCTCGCCCTCGGGCCCGGCGGATCCTCAGTGCGGCGTACGCGCCCACGCCCGTGAGGGCGATGACCCCGGCGGTGGCGGCGGCGACCCGGCGGCGTCTTGCACCCGTACGTCCGACCAGCGCACCGGTGAGCGACGTAACGTCCACGGCGTCACCTGCGAGACGGTTCCAGAGCCCTGTTGCGTGCTTCCGCCCGCGCAGGAGGGTGGTCGCGTGAAGCAATTGCCGCGAGCCGGCCAGCTGTATGACCACCCGGGCTGCGGGCGAGTCATCGACCCCGCTGATGCGGGCTATGGCACGCGGGGCGGCGAGTTGCATTGCACCCAAGACGAGGCTGGCCCAGCCGAGCATGTGCGCGAGCCGGTCGGGCATGGAGTCGTGAGCACCACTCATAACGTCCTCGCAAAAGACTCTCGCTGCCGAGCTCCAACGTGGTCACGGCCTCTTCAACCACCATCACTGGCTGGCACCGGCCGGTCCGCGAGGGAGCAAAGCGAATATCCGCTGATATGACGTCGAATGTCTCCGTTGGCCTTACCCAGCCGCGACGAGGCGACACCCGACGCCTCGTCGCCGTCAGGCATCATCATGATGCCCAGCTCGGCCAGAGCCTGTTGGGACGGGCAGCCAGGCTGAACCTCCCTTACACGATTCGACTCCCCGGAAACCCGCACTCTGGGCAGAGCCTCAATATGCAGGTCAAGAATGCTTCGAACGAGGTTTCACACTCCCCTGAGGGAGCAGGGCACCGAAAAAGAATCAAAAGGATCTAAGAAGTAATGCACCACGGCTGTGAGTGCGTGGGGATCAACGAGAGCCTGGACGATGCGGCCGGCGGATGGCCAAACGGGACGTCGGAGCCTTGCCCATCTGCGGCGAGGACATCCGGCTCAAGGGCATCATCACCGACCGCGACCCCGCACGAGTACACCAACACCGTGACCACGATGTTCAACGAGCTCTACGACGAGAAGGCGGCCCGCGGCCGAAAAGCCGTGGCCAAAGTGAGCGAAGAGGCAGCTCAGGGACTCGAAGAGATCTCCGAGTCCGCCAGGCCGACGACCGACCGCCAGGAGAGGAAGGCTCCCGTTCGTTCTGCGTCGCAGACCAAGTCGGGGTCCAGGGCGCAACGCAGAAGCACAGCTTCACGTGACTGCATGTCTGCCGAATGATGAGCGCACGCTCAGGTCTGCAAGTCGTTCACAACATTAGGTCGGCCCGCTCACAGCCCAGGCGGCGCACGGGCGGTTGTCCGACGCGTTCCGTGTCGTCGCCCTCAATCCTCGGGCGGGGACCTGGAAGGCCTTCTGGGGGCTCATGCAGTTGATCCACGTACGGTTCGCCGACGTACCCGGGCTACGGCGCTGCTAACTGGCCTACGTCGAGGAGCCGACCAAGAGGGAGCGGCCATCGTGAGCGAGCCCGTCGAGGTGATGGAGCGGCTACGTGCGGCGGCGTGGACTGTAGCCGCGCCGTTCTTCCCTCACTGGGAGCACCGCGACGACGATGTGATCAAGCTTCTGGAAGTCTCCGCATGGGACCTGCGGATTATGGTGGTTCGCGCCGACGACCCCCAAGACAACGCCGAGACCTTGTGGGAGGGCGGTAGCGTCCAAGAGTTCTACTCGCGAATTCTGCGCGAGGTCTGCGAGGAATGAGCGACCAGCCGTCGCGAACCGGAGCCGCACTCGCAAAAATCCTGAGCGCAGAGCTGGGCGCGGCGCCCTGATTCTCGAAGGCCGGCGACTCGACCGCAGAGCGTCGACGTAGCCTCCGTCCTCATCCATGAGAGGTCACGGACCGGATGCTGGTGTCCGCGACCCAGGATCGTGGAGCCTGCCGGGCGGCCGGCGGGAGCCCTTCGAAGAGCTTGATCACGCATTTAGACGCTTCACGAGCCAGGAGATGGCAGCGGCAGCCCCATCGGCTTGGGAGGGTCAGTCGTTTTGCCCCTGGATGCTTTCAAGTAGATCAAGGTGCTCCTGGACGACCGGCTTGGCGTCGCGGGCGAGTTGCTTGACCTGCTCCGACGAGCCGTTCGACAGCTCCGTCGCAACAGCCGCGAGCGTCTTGCGGTGCCCGGTGATCTGTGAGGCGGTCCACGCCCGGTCGAACTCGGCGCCCTTCTTGTCGGAGACCTGCTCGAGCGCTGCCTGCTGCTCGTTGCTCGGTTCATCTGGAAGAGTGACGCCGACCTTGTCGGCCACTCTGCGGACCTCGTCGTCGAGAGCCTCGTGGTCGCGGATGAGCCGTGCGCCCATGCCGCGGACCGCCTCCGTGGTTGCCTGCTTCTGTGCGAGCTGTCCTGCCTTGATCTCCGCCAGGTTCCCCTGGTGCGCCTCGAGTAGGAACGTCCGGTCCTGTTCGTTGACATCGGGCGTTGTGGCGGCGTGAGTGCTGGCGCTGCCTACCAGCGCGACGGACATGATGGCGACCAGAGCGATGAGCCGTGTGAGCATCAATTCCTCCGATCCTCTCAGGACGGCAGGCTTATCAGCAGCGGTCACATCCGGAGCGACAGTTCTTAGCTTCATACCCACTGGAAGGTCCCGGCGGAAATGGGCCGTTTATGCTGCTCAAGAGGACCGGTGTTGGAAGTGCTAGGTCTACTGGCCCTCGGTCTCAGTAACGCAGAGTTCGCCGATCGCCTGTTCCTATCCGAGGCGACCGTCGCAACCCACGTCGCCCGCATCCTTGCCAAGCTCGGGCTCCGCGACCGTGTCCAGGCAGTCATCGTCGCCTACGAGACTGGACTGGTCAGCGTCGGGCGGCACCAAGGGGAGGCGCGGCCCGCCGGGCAGCCCTAAGCCCAAGGAAACATTCGTTTGCTCGGCCGCCACGGCGATCGCTGGCGCGAGGTCGTCTTCATGTAACCCTGCAGCACTAGCCCCGCCGTCGAAGAGTTAACAACGTGAGCCGAGCTGGAAGTGGGCACAGATTCCCAGAGCAGCGCCTACTTGGCGGCTGGCATATGTCACCCCGACGACGCCCGACGCGCGCGTGACCATGGCATCGACGCGATCTACTGCTCCAACCACGGCGGCTGACAGGCCAATGGCGGGCTCGCCGCGCTCGATCTGCTGCCCGGCGTCGTCGAGGCGGCCGGCGACCTGCCGGTGCTCTTCGACTCCGGCGTCCGTAGCGGCTCCGCGTCGCCAAGGCCATTGCCTTGGGAGCCACCGCGGTGGGGGATAGGCAGGCCGTACGCCTATGCGTTGGCCGTGGGAGTCTCTGACGGGCTGATCCACCACCTACGCTCAGTCCTCGCTGAGCTCGATCTTCTTATGGCCATCGACGGCTACCCCACGATCGCCGACCTCCGGGCCGCCGACATCCGCAGGACGTGAACGGCTGGCGGACCATTGTCACCGCCGATCACCCTGTGCGGTCTACTGGGGACTGCTTGTTTTGTCGCGCTAGGGTCCCTGGTCGCCTTCCAGCCAGCGCCTCGTGGCGTCGGAGGCCATGGTGATCAGATCGGCGGTTTGCCGGAAGTCGATGGGCAGCACGTCGACCGGGCACAGCGGCGGGAGCAGGTGCAGTCTTGTGGGCTGCTCGACTCGGGCGATAGAGGCGGCCATGCGCTGCTCGGCGAGCAGGTTGTACGCGTGGAGCATCATGCCGATGACACTGGAGGGCAGGCTCGGCAGTTGGCAGGAGAATCCCGGGCTGAGCCCGTACACCTCGTCGGCTCCACACGTGAACGCCGCGTCGAGCGTGGTGTGCCGTGCGAGGCCGCCGTCCATGAGCGGGCCGGCCGTCGACTTTCACGGTGGGGTAGAGGCCCGGGATCGCCGTGCTGGCCAGCAGGGCGGGTAGCGCCGGCCCGTGCGAGAGCAGTATCGGATCCCCGTTGTGTGCGTCGGCCGCCAGGACGGCGAGGCGGATCTCGGTGTTCTCGAGGCGGTCGAAGGGCAGGGCCCGGTCCAGGAAACAGGCCAGTTCCTTGTTGTCGAAGAGATGGTTCTGCCGGCCTGTGGCCACCGCCTCGATGGTGAGCGGATTCACCGGAAACGCATAGTTGCGCAGACCGAGCGCGCATGACCCGCCGCGCAGCGGGTGCCAGGGGAGGTAGCGAGCCAGGACGTGACCCATCTCGGCCAGGCTGAGCGGATAGAAGTCGTGGCGGCCTACCGACAACCGCAGTTTCGCGAGGTCCTCGACGCCTTCCGCATGGGGATGGGCCGCGTGGTGTGCCGCGTTGAGCGCGCCCACAGATGCCCCCACGACGAGATCGGCCCGATCCCCTGTTCGGTCAGAGCTCGCAACATCCCCACCTGGGCGGCGCCGAGGGCTTCCCGCGCCCCAAAGGACGAACGCTCTCATCCCTCCACCCCCGTGAATGGTCCGGCGTCGGGCGGAAGCCGGAGCTCAGGTCCGGCTTCCGCGCAGATGCGGCGTCACCCGACGGTCATCGGGCCCGGCTGTTCCCGAGGAACATCGCGCCGAGCCCGAGCAGGACGGCGACAGCGCCGGTCCAGACGTTGTTCCAGATGGTCGCCGTGGTGGCGACGTTGCCTCTGACGACCCACGGGGCTGCCGCTTGGGGGTCGATGGCAGCATCGGGATAGACAGGGGTGATGGGCACTCCTTGTCGCACTGCTACAGGACGTAGAGGCAGACGTAGTTTGCCTGTTTCAGGCAACCGGATCGGTGTGTGGACGCGATCGCGCTGGACAGCGTCGCGTGGATCGTGAAGCTTTGGTCCAGGCACGTGATGCGCAGCAGATGGGTCATCCGCATAGTCGGCGCCGCGAGCCGCAGCGTGATGCCACGCTCCCTGGTCTCACGCCGGATGCCTACCAACACGGCCAATCCGCATGCGTCGCAGAAGGACACACCGGACAGATCGAGTATGAGTACGTCCTTGGACTGTCGAAGCGCCTCATGTAGGTGCATCCTCATTGCCGGACCGGTGGCGATATCCATATCGCCATGGAGACCGACGATCGTGTAGGCGGACACGCGAACTGCCGGCAGACGCGACCGTGTGGGAGGCCGTGAGTGGACCGTGTTGGTGAGTTGTTTTGGCATCACAATCGCCTGGCTTACGTGTTGACTTACGCCTCGGGCGACGCCGACCCTGGTGCCAACGCACAAAGAGTCCTCTGTGACCCCAAGCTACGCTCGAAAGCAGCCTTTATGGGTGCAAGCCCGGCAACACCATGGAGATCTTCAGATACCTGTCAGCGGTACTTGGGCGGTAGTGACATCTCAGTCGCGTGCCACGGAGCCCTTCTGGCGTCGCGCCGGCTCACGATAGCCAGCCAGTAGGCGTAGGCGACGAGCCCTGCCATAACGGCCAGCATTGCGACGAGCGCGTTCCTGATCACGATTACCTCTGGGTGGCCGTCTTCTCTGTAATTTCGGGTCAGCTCACACACGTGGAACGACCCCGGCGCGGAGGCGCCAGCACCCTTACCGGGGCCGCCTGAGCATCCCGCCTGCCATCTGCGAGATTTGAAGGGCGGGACTTGGCTTCCCTACCCGGCCGGCAAGTGCCGAACCCGTGCGCGGGGCGGTTCACACCCTGACTATGGCCTTCAGCTTGCGTCCTCTTGCCTTGCGGTCCATGCTGCGCTCACCCGGTTTGACCTGCGTAGATGCTACGTTTCCGACTGCGCCTCCCTCTCGGGAGGAGACCGCGCGAGGGCCTGGCCCGAGTTCCGCCAGGCTGTCCCCCTCCACCAGGGGTCACAGGGGGCACCCGTTATCGGGGGGTGATGAGCGCTCCTTGCCCCCTCAGTTCTCGTGCCCCAGTCGCTTGGCTACGACGGATGGAGCGGGATGGGACTGTCTAGCTGAGCGCCGACTGTCGGGGGGTGTTCGTGGATGACTGATCGTGCGTATTGAACATGGCCAGTAGGACGCCGATGGGTGTGTTCGCCTCGGTCGGATAGCGGAAGCCCCGGCCAGGATTGATCTTGTAGTGGTTGCGGCGCCCGACCTTGAAGCACGTCACGTACTCCCCATCACGCAGGTCGTTCACGATGTTTTGCACCGCACGCTCGGTGATGCCGATGGCGTTCGCGATGTCTCGAAGTCGTGCTTCCGGATCGCGCGCAATCTCCAACAAGACCCGGGCGTGATGAGTCAGGAAGGTCCACGAGGACGAACGGGCGTCGGGGCTCGTCATGACGGCTTCCCACCTTTTTCGGCATCAGCCCGAACATGCGGACCTGCTAACGATACCTGATCATCTTCTCCTGAAGAAGGATACATGAAGACACTTTCGTATAAGTCCCTTCAGGTGTTAGGGTCCAATAGACGTGCCGACGTCGGCCGGTGCGCGATCTCGGAAGGTCAGGGGGTAGATCCATGACCGTGATCCGCAAAAGCGTCACACCGGGCGCCCGTAAGGCCGGCGACCCAGTCGAGGCCGTGTTGTACCTCGATCAGCACCTCCGCGTCACCTGCAATCTGGGACTTCGCACCACGCTCATCCAGTTGATCGGCGAGCTGGACGCCAGCAATGCCCAGGCGCTCGCCAGGACACTGACACAAGTCGGACGAGGTGAAGACACCCTCGTCATCGACACCGCCCAGCTCGACTTTATCGACCTCGCAGGCCTGCGCATGCTGACCGGACTCTGTCGCGACGACTCCGTCCTACTCATCAACGTGCCACGCCACATGCTTCGCTTGATCGAGCTTCTGGCCGGAGACACGGACGGGCCACAAGAGACCGTGAACCGTGGACAAGAGGCGACCACTGACGTCAGGACGGAAAGCAGCGCGGTGAGGCCCTTGCCTAGGGCCGGCTGAGCAGTGGGTCGTTCCTACGGCGCGTGAGGACTCGGGGCCATCTCCCTGTTTGGCGCTCAGGTGTCAAGGGGGTTGATCGGTACCGGAGTGCCCGTCGACGAATCGAGCCGCGTGCGGCGAACCTTCCGGTAGATCTCTCCGTCAATGCGCTGGACCATCGCGGCGGGCCGCCAGGCATCGCATTGCAGGAACGGATCCTTGTGTTTAGACCAGCCGCTTTTGGGGTTGTCCTCGATCCACCACAGGTGCGCCCACCAGCCATCGTCACGGCGTTGCCACTCGTCGATGTAGGAGTGATGGCCGCCGCGAACTAGGTCGCGGACCCGTGGAGGGAGGTCATGCGTCACCCCTCATCGCTACCCACTCGAACAAATGTTCTAACCAGCATGGAGAGCTTGGGCCGCAAAGCTCATCCTTTGCGACTGTGAGGGTTTCGGACCTGCACCCCCAGGAAGGGGAGACAGGAATCCAGGACCGTACCTGCAACGATACGTATCCCTTGAATCGAAGCTCCAACTCGTCAGGGGAGGAGTCATGACCGAGCCCACAACACGCGCTCGCAAGCCGAGGTCGGCGAGAAGCGGGAAGCGCGAGCCCGAGAAGCAGAAGGCCGGAGGACCGGTCGTGAAGCACGACGGTCAAAGGCGCGGGCTCACGCTGGACCTGCCGATGCTCCGCTTCAACGTCCACCCGCCGAGCCGCCAGCAGGTCGGAAACATGGTCGGCAGTGTGGCGGGCACCACTCGATCGGTGGCCGGCACCATGGCAGGCACCACCCGGTGGGTTCTGCAACCAGAGCACCTCGTTTACAGCGGCGCTCTCGCCGCTCTGGCCGCGTTCGAAGTGATCGAATGGCCGGTGGCCGCAGCCATGGAGGTCAGCCTGATCATTGCTGAGCGCAGCCGTACACAGTGGGGCAAGGCACGGGAGCAGCGGCCTTCCTCATTGAGGCAAAGTGCGGAGCCAGTGACCGCATGATATGACCCGCACTCATTTGCGGGGATGACGGACGCTGCTTGCCCGTGCCCGTCGCGTGCCCGTCAGTGCGGTGACTAACGGTAAGCCATGAGGGAGACGGCGTTCGGCGAACGTTCTTGTGCATCAT
>NZ_BOOP01000049.1 GCF_016863295.1 Planotetraspora phitsanulokensis | reverse complement strand
CATGGCATAGGCGGCGGCGTCGGGGTCACGCGCGGCGATCGCGGCCAGAACGTCTTCGTGCTCGGCCATGGCCAAGTGAGTGACCTGGGTGTCGTGGGCAAGCCGGAACAGGTGCACGTGCGTGTGCAGGCGAGCGAGCGCTTCGCGGATGACCTCGTTCTCCGCGCTCAGGGCGACGAGATCGTGAAAAGCGGCGTCGCGTAGCCCGAAGGCGCCATAGGCAACGGGCCCGGTGCCCCCCTCCAGCTCCGCCATCTCCTCCAGCATTCGTCGCAGACCGGCCACCTGCTCCGAGCTTGCGCGTTCGGCGGATCTGCGCGCCGCCGCCGGCTCGAGGAGCAGGCGGAGCTCGAGCATGTCCTCGAATCGGTGACGGGTGATTTGGGGGGGAATGCGGTAGCCGGCATGGGGCACACGCACGACCAGGCCCTCGGCCTCCATGCGGTTCAGAGCGTCTCGGATCGGCGTCTGCGAGACGCCCAGCTCTCGCGCCAGGACGTCGATCGTGACGCGGGAGCCAGGCTCGATCCGTAGCGACATCAACTGTCCGAGCAGAGTGTCGTACACCTCGTCGGCAAGCCGGCCGCGAGATCGGCGCCGCGCGATCATCGCTTCGTCGTCCATCGTGACGTGAGGTCCTTTCTTGCGTCTTCGGGAACCTGTTGACATCGGTCGCAATACTGCGGGATGTTGACGCCCACATTCGGATCGTATAGGAAAGGTGACGGATGCCACCCATCCTTCACCCATCGCGGAACCGCCCGCCATCGCTCCGCTTCGATCAGTTGGAGCTCCCATGAGCATGCTCGACGTCCTGCTCGGTTCGCCACCGGGGGCACATGGACCGAAGGACTTCTCGACTGCTTGAAGCCCCATTACGTCACGGCGTACTCGTGACGCCGGTCTGCGGGTCAGCCCCTGCGACAGCCGGCAACACGCCTGAACAACCCCCCAGCAACTGCTCGGCGAAGCACGCAGCAAGGCTCCAGAGGTCCCCACCCAGAAAGCAGGCAAGAAGATGCGGTATCCAAGGCGAATAGGACGACTGGCGATGGCGGCCATGTTGGTGGCCACGACCATGGCGGCTTGCGGCCAGGACGACGGCGCGACGAGCGCCCCCAAGGCACCGGCGACCATCCCGGAGCTCACCAAGGACCCGCTGACCCTCAGCTTCATCTGGTTCGACTGGCCCCCCGCCCACGCGCTGGAAGCCTTCGCGAACGCGGAGTACACCAAGGTGCGGTCGAACGTGACCATCAAGGTCAACACCGTGCCGAACGCGAACTGGCACGACGCGATGTTCACCCAGTTCGCAGCGCACAAGACCGACTTCGACATCCCGATCCTGGACTCGCAGCACATCGGCGAGGCCGTGACGAACGGCAACATCCTCGACATCACCGACTTCGTCAAGAAGAACATCGACGTCAAGGCCTACAACCCGTACCTCCTGGCGGCCTACGGCCAGTACCCCCAGGCGGAGACCGGGAAGCGCGACGAAAACGCCAGCCTGTACGGACTGCCGCTGCTCGGCGACACCTGGACGATGATCTACCGCAAGGACCTGATCGGCGACAAGCCACCGCAGACGTGGGACGAGATGATCTCAGTCGCCCAGAAGTGCCAGGCGGACAACCCTGGCGTCAGCGGGCTGGCTTTCCACCAGGCCAACGGTTCGGACGCCGCGGCCGTAACCTACAACACGGTCAACGCCGTCTACGGCGGCAACCTCTGGGACTCCAAGACGCGCAAGATCGACGGCGTCATCAACGACGCTGCGGGCCAGGAGGCGATGGACGTCCTGGTCAACAAGATGAAGCCGCTGACCGCCGCGGGCTCCGGCAACTGGTTCATCGACGAGGTGAACGCGGCGGTCGCCCAGGGCAAGGCATGCATCGCGTTCAACTGGATCGCCGCGAGCGGCGGCCTGCTTGACCCGAAGCAGTCGACGCTCGGCACCACGCGGGAGGAGATTCTCGACAAGCTGGGTTTCGCCACCCTGCCGAGCCAGAAGACGAACCTGGTGCCTCTCGGCGGCATGGGGATGCACGTGTCGGCCTACTCCCCTGCGGCGAACCAGGCGGAGGCCCTGAACTTCATGAAGTGGTTCGAGCAGGCTGACATCCAGAAGAAGTGGGCCGCGGCTGGTGGCGTGCCATCGCGTACGGACGCCCTGGAGTCGCCCGAGTTCCTCAATGCCGGGCCGTTCAACCAGGTGTACGCCGACTCGGTTTCGCGGATGCGGGACATGTGGAACGTGCCCGAGTACGCGCGCCTCGTCGACATTGAGAACACCAACGTGAACGCGGCCCTCAACGGCGCGAAGACGCCGAAGGATGCGCTCAACGACATCGCCAAGGAGCAGCAGGGCGTACTCGACTCCGGCAGCCGCAAGGGCGGCGGCGGACTGTGAGTAACCCCGTCCCTCTGACGACCGACCACCCCGGGCAGGTGGCGTCCGCGACGCCGCCTGCACCGGGTCGGTCCCGCCGGTTGAGCGACCGCGGGCTCGCCGTGGCCTTCATCTCCCCCGCGCTGCTGCTGTTGCTCGCAATGTCGGTGTTCCCGTTGCTGTGGGCGTTGTACCTGTCTTTCACCGACTACTCGGCCACTCGCGGGGGGCCGGCCCATTTCGTCTGGTTCGAGAACTACACCGCCATCCTGACTTCGGCGCAGGTCCACCTGAGGGCCTTGACGACGTTGATCTACGTGGTCGGCGCGGTCGCCCTGCAGACCGTGCTCGGTTTCGCCATCGCCTACCTGATCTCACGGCGCACGCACGGGCGAGGACTGCTGACCACTCTGTTCCTGGTTCCGATGATGCTGTCGCAGGTCGTGGTCGGGCTGTTCTGGAAATTCATGCTCGACGCGCAATTCGGCGTGATCAACAGCATGCTCGGCTCGCTCGGCCTGGGGCAGGTGGAGTGGCTCACCCGGCAGCGAACGGCACTGATTTCCCTGATCGTGGTCGACACCTGGCAATGGACGCCGTTCATCATGCTCATCGCACTTGCGGGCCTTACCGCGGTCCCCAAGTACTTGTACGAGGCCGCCTCGATCGACCGGGCGTCCGAGTGGTTCCGGTTCCGCACCATCACTCTTCCGCTGGTGTGGCCGCTGCTCCTCATTGCCGTGTTGTTCAGGGCCATCGAGGCCTTCCGGCTGTTCGACCTCGTCTACATCCTCACCAGCGGAGGTCCGGGGGTCTCCACCGAGACGTTGTCGTTCCACGTCTACAAGGTGGCGTTCCTGGGCTTCAACACCGGAACCGCCTCGGCGTACGGGATCCTCATGGTCCTCGTCGTCATCGTCCTTACGCAGCTCTACCTGCGCTACTTGAACAAGCTCAAGGAGGACTGATGGCCGTCTCCGTCGACGAGGCCGTGCCCACAGGTCCTGTCCGGGATCACACGCCCCCCGCGCGCCGCTTCGGCGGCCGGGGTCGCTCCGTGCTGGAGATCGCGCTGCTGACCGTGCTGGCCGTCGTGATGCTCTTTCCGGTGCTGTGGATGATCGAGACGTCCATCAAGGAGAACCGGGACGTCTACGCCATCCCGGCCAAGTTCTTCGACTTCACGGTCACTCTGGACCATTTCAAGGACGTGTTCATCGCCTCCGGCGGTCGCTCGGCCTTGTCCGTCTCGTTCCTCAACTCCGTCGTGGTCGCCGGGGTCTCCACGGTGCTGGCCACCGTGCTGGGAGTCCCGGCGGCCTGGGCCTACTCACGCTTCGCCGTGAAGGCCAAGAAGGACCAACTGTTCTTCATCCTGTCCACCCGCTTCATGCCGCCCGTGGTGGTCGTGATCCCGATCTTCCTCATGTACCGCCAAGTCGGACTCATCGACACCAAGCTCGGCCTGATCCTCATCTACACCGCGTTCAACGTCCCGTTCACGATCTGGATGATGAAGGGGTTCGTCGACGAGGTGCCCGCAGAGTACGAGGATGCCGCCATGCTCGACGGCTACACCCGCTTGCAGGCGTTCTGGCGATTTACCCTTCCCCTGCTCGTGCCCGGCATCGCCGCGACGGCGGTCTTCGCACTCATCTTCTCGTGGAACGAGTTCGTGTTCGCCATCTTCCTTACCTCCAGCGACGACGTGCGGACGGCCCCACCCGCCATCGCCGGCCTCATCGGTGGAACGACTGTGGACTGGGGTCTCGTGGCCGCCGCCTCCGTGGTTTTCGCCCTACCGGTGCTCGCCTTCGCCTACCTGGTGCGCAAGCACCTCATCGCCGGTGTGACGCTCGGGGCGGTGCGACGCTGATGGCGGGCATCGAGGTGACCGCCCTGCACAAGCGCTACCCGGACGGGACGGTCGCAGTTGATCACGTGGACCTGTCCATCGGCGACGGCGAGCTGTTCGTGATGCTCGGCCCTTCGGGTTGCGGCAAGACGACCACGCTGCGGGCCATAGCCGGCCTGGAGAGGCAGACGACAGGCGACATCCGCATCGGCGACACGCTGGTCAACGACCTGCCGCCCGCCGAGCGCGACATCGCCATGGTGTTCCAGTTCTACGCTCTCTACCCGCATCTGAGAACCCGCGACAACCTGGCGTTCCCACTGCGGGCCGAGGGACTGCCCAAGGCGGAGGTGCGCGAGCGGGTCGACGAGGCAGCCCGGCTGATGCGGCTCGGTCCGCTCCTGGACCGGCGACCGCGCCGGCTGTCCGGCGGGGAGCAGCAGCGCGTCGCGCTTGCTCGCGCCCTGGTGCGACGACCGCGCGCATTCCTCATGGACGAACCTCTCACCAATCTGGACGCGGAGCTGAGGGCGGACATGCGCACGGAGATCAAGCACCTGCAGGGGGAGCTGGGGACGACGATGGTCTACGTCACCCACGACCAGGTCGAGGCGATGTCGCTCGGTCACAGAATCGCCATCCTCAACAAGGGCCGCGTCGAGCAGATCGGCACGCCGCTGGAAGTCTACGACCGTCCGGCGAGTCTTTTCTGCGCCGCATTCATCGGCTCCCCGCCGATGAACCTGATTGAGGTGGAGGTGGCCGACGGGAAGCTGCGCAGTAAGGGCGGACTGGTACTCACGCCACCGCCAGGCCTGCCGCGCGACCGTTGCCTGGTCGCAGGCGTCCGGCCGGAGGCGCTGGAAGTCACAGAACCAGGGGCGGAACGTTCGGTCCCGGCCCGCGTGGTCTCGGCGGAGTGGCTGGGCGACGAAATCATCTACGTGGTTGACCACGGCGGCCAGCGCGACGTACGGGTTCGGATGCCACCGACTGTCCGTTTCGCCGCTGACGCACCGGTCGGGCTGCGGCACACCGGCGGGACCCCGGCGGTCTACGACGTGAGCACGGAAGAGCTGGTGGCCTGATGGGAACCGTGGCAGTGCACGGGCTGTGCAAGTCCTTCGGTAAAGTCCAGGCCCTGGACGGGGTGACCCTGGACGTGCCGGACGGCTCGTTCTTCGTCGTGCTCGGACCCTCCGGGGCAGGCAAGACGACGACCCTGCGAGCGATCGCCGGCCTTGAGAAGCTTGACGCCGGGTCGGTGCATCTGGACGGGAGGGACGCGACCGGTGACGCCCCGGCCGCACGCGACCTGGCCATGGTCTTCCAGAGCTACGCCCTCTACCCGCGACACACGGCGTACGAAAACATCGCTTCGCCGCTGCGGGCACGCCGCTGTTCTTCGAGCGAGGTCGCCGCTGCCGTCGAGCAGATGTCGAGCCTGCTGCACATCGAACGTCTGCTGCAGCGTCGTCCCGCGCAGTTGTCGGGCGGTGAGATGCAGCGTGTCGCCCTGGCCCGGGCGCTGGTCCGTCGCCCGCGCGCGTTTCTCATGGACGAGCCGCTGACGAACCTCGACCTCAAGCTTCGCGTCGAGATGCGCACCGAGCTCACCCGCATCCACCGGAGCCTCGGGGGAACCTTCGTCTACGTGACCAACGACCAGGTCGAGGCCCTGTCCATGGCCGACCAGGTCGCGGTCCTCAAGGAGGGGAAGGTGCAACAGGTCGGAACGCCGACCGAGGTGTACGAGCGTCCAGCCAACCAGTGGGTCGCAGGCTTCGTCGGGAGCCCGCCGATCAGCCTGCTCGCCTGCCACGCCGAGGGAGATCGTCTGGTCGGGGCGGAAGGCTGGACGCTGCCGCGGCCCCGCTGGACCACGGCCGAGGACGGTCGTCCGCTGCTGCTGGGCCTGCGCGCGGAGGACCTGTCCGTCGAGCAGCGTGGGGACGCGTCGTTGTCGGGTGAGCTCTACGGGCTTGAGCCGCTCGGTGACCGAACGGTGGTCGACGTCCGAGTGGGGACGGAGATCCTCAAGGTCAAGGCACGACCCACCGTCACCGGTACGCCGGGCGAGCGGCTGCATGTCACGGTCGACCTGGACCGTGCGCACCTGTTCGATGCGGGCACCGGGCTGGCGCTGTCCGAGGCCGGGAGGTAACCGCGCAGGGTGGCGACGTCAACATGCGCCCGCACGTGGCAATCGAGCCTCGGCGGACCGTCACCGGTGAGCACGGCCTGACGACGCTGAAGCAGCCATGGCCCGAGAAGGCGATCGGTGGCGCGGGGCGTCACCCTGCAGCCAGGGCCAAGGCCACGTTCGACCCGCTCGGCAACCTCGACGCCGACGAGGCCGTGTGACCCGTTCGTCAACGCGCGTGGCGCGATCGCTGAGGTCACGCTGGACATCACCAAGAACATCACAGGAGGCGACGCGATGAGTGACCCGATGAACGTCCTGGCCCCCGAGCACCGGCGGCTCCGGATTGGCGACGCCTGGCGCGACGCCGCCAGCGGAGCCACCTTTGTCGTCGAGGACCCGGCCACCGGCAAGACCATCGCCGAGGTGGCGGACGCCGACGTCGTTGACGGGCTCGCCGCTCTGGACGCGGCGAGCAAGGCAATGGCGGAGTGGGCGGCGACCCCGCCGCGAAAACGGTCAGAGTTGTTGACCGCGACGTACCGGGCACTGACCGAGCGATCCGAGGAGGTCGCCCGGCTGATAACGCTCGAGATGGGCAAGCCGCTCGCCGAGGCTCGGGGAGAGGTGGCCTACGGCGCCGAGTTCTTCCGTTGGTTCGCCGAGGAGGCGGTGCGCGTCGAGGGGCGCTACAACACCGCTCCCGCTGGTGGATATCGCATCCTCACCGTGCCGAAGCCGGTCGGACCGTGCGTCTTCGTGACGCCCTGGAACTTTCCATTGGCCATGGGTGCCCGCAAGATCGCTCCTGCGCTGGCGGCGGGCTGCACGACGATCACCAAGCCGGCAGCCCAAACGCCACTCACCATGCTGTTCCTGGCCCGCATCATGGAGGAGGTCGGCGTTCCCCCGGGCGTCGTCAACGTCGTGACAACCGAGCGTGCCGGCGAGGTGGTCTCAGCACTGCTAGCCGACCGTCGGACCCGCAAGCTTTCGTTCACCGGGTCGACCGAGGTCGGGCGCGTGCTGCTACGCCAGGCGGCGGACAACGTGCTGCGCACCTCCATGGAACTGGGCGGCAACGCGGCCTTGATCGTGTGTGCCGACGCGGACCTGGACGTCGCGCTCGACGGTGCCATGGTGGCCAAGATGCGCAACATCGGGGAGTCCTGCATCGCGGCCAACCGAATCTACGTCGAGGAGCCGGTGCGCGAGGAGTTCACGGCGCGCTTCGCCAAGCGGATGGGCGCGCTCTCGGTGGGCCATGGTCTCGACGACGGCGTGGACGTCGGGGCGTTGATCGACGAGGCCTCGGTCACCAAGATCGACGAGCTCGTCGCCGACGCGGTCAATCGCGGCGCCCGTGTCTTGGTGGGCGGCGAGCGTCCGGATGGGCCGGGCCACTTCTACCCGCCTACGGTCCTCGTCGACGTGCCCGAAGACGCGCGGATGCTGGAGGCGGAAATCTTCGGCCCGGTGGCGCCGATCATCTCGTTCACGTCCGACGACGAGGTAATGGCGAAGGCCAACGACACCGAGCACGGCCTGGTCGGATACGTCTTCACCCGTGACCTCCAGCGGGCGCTCCGGTTCACCGAGGGGCTAGAGACGGGGATGGTCGGCATCAACCGTGGTCTGATCTCGGACCCGTCAGCTCCGTTCGGAGGCGTAAAGCAGTCCGGGATCGGCAAGGAGGGGTCGCACGAGGGCATCCTTGAGTACCTCGACGTCACCTACGCGGCGATCGACCTACCGTGACCGGCCTGCTGCTCCGGGTGCCCGCCGAGGATCACCGCGCCCTGTGCACACATGACCTGACCGGCCTCCACCCGTGGGGCGGGACCCGGGCCATGGTCGGCACGAATCCGCTGGCACCCGGGGACGCCGTCGACTCCGCCGGTATGCGCGCCACAGACGCGCCACCCGGCAGCCAACCTTGCCGACGCCGTCCCGGTCTCGCAGGTGACCTGGACGTCCGCCCAGCAAATCACCGCCGACGTTCCAGAGAGGCACTGACATGCTTGAGACCGTCCGCGGACCACGCCAGCTGATAGTGGGCGAAGGGGTCGCGCAGAACATCCCACGAGTGGTGGCCGAGTGTGGCTCGCGAGTCCTCATCGTGACCGACCGAGTTCTTCTGGGGCAGCCGGGCGTGGCCGAGATCGTGGCCGCCGTGCGGGAGAAGGTCCAAGTCGTCGGGGTGTTCGCCGACGCGACTCCGGACGTGCCACTCGCCGATGTCGCCCTGGCCGTCTCGGTCGCCGCAGAGGTGGACGCCGACGTAATCCTCGCCATCGGAGGTGGCACGGTGATCGACCTCGCCAAAATCGTCGGCGTCATCCGGCGCCACGGTGGGACGCCGCGCGACTTCTACGGCGAGTCGAAGGTGCCGGGGCCGACGATTCCTCTCGTCGCGGTCCCGACGACGTCAGGCACCGGCTCCGAGCTCACGCCCGTCTCGGTGTTGACCGACCCGGACCGCGAACTGAAGGTGGGGGTCTCCAGCGTCCACATCGTGCCCGACTTCGCCATCGTCGACCCCGAGCTCACCTACACCTGCCCTGCGACCGTCACTGCCCACTCCGGCATCGACGCGTTTTGTCACGCGGTGGAGAGCTACACCGCGCGACCCCGGGCCCACGGACCGCGCGACCCGGTGGAGCAGGTCTTCCTCGGCCGCAACCCGATCACCGATCACTACGCGCTCCTGGCCGCGGAGCGGATCGCCCGCAGCTTGCCCCGTGTCGTCAGGGACGGAGGCGACAAGGACGCGCGCGCGGACATGTCCTATGGGTCCATGCTGGCCGGGCTCGCATTTTCCCACGCAGGCAACGCGGCTCCGCACGCCCTCCAGTACCCCATCGGCGCAGCCACCCACACACCGCACGGCCTGGGTGTCGGGCTGCTGCTGCCCTACGCGCTGGACGCGGCCAGGGATGCCATCGGCGACCGGTTGACCATCCTCGCCCGGGTGTGCGGGCTCGACGTGACCGACGCCTCGGAAGCCGAGGCCGCAGATACGTTCCTCACCTGGCTCGACGGGCTCCTCGCCGACATCGGCATCCCTACCACCTTGGCGGACATCGGCGTGGCACGCGCCGACCTCCCGCGCTTCGCGGAGATGGCCAGTGGCGTCACCCGCTTGATCCAGAACCATCCAGGCCCGACCGACACCGCCAGCCTGACCGCGATCCTCGAAGCGGCCTGGATCGGGGACCGGACCCGACACGTCCTGGCTCCGGAGCAGAGATAGTGACGGGCCTTTCTTTCACATGACGACGAGTTCTCTGCCCCACCCTGGGTATCGGAATTGTCGGCTACGCCTTAATGGGAACCGCCCATTCCCAGGCCTGGTGCACGGCTGCGCGCCCACCAGGCCGGCCACGGCCACAACAGCCACAACCCCGCCTCGCTCCACGCGGTGACATAACGTCATCTTTTCGCAGCGTGACTTCCTCTCCGCGGAGGCTCGCATCAAGCAGATCGTCGACGACACCCGCATGCCTTCCTCGATCGACATCGCCAACCAGGAGGCGGTGGTCCCGGGGGATCTCGAGCAGGAGTTGGCCGCCCAGATGGACGCCGTGCTGAGGATGCATCGCCACAAGTGGTGGGACACGGACGAGGTCGACAACCGGTATGACGCCAGCGTCGAACTTCGGAAGGCCGCGCCGCCTGACTCGACTCCTCCTGAGCCTTGTGCCGGGGCCGAAGAACTTGTCCCATAGTTCGATAGGGGCATGAAGACGCCCGTCTTTCGGCGATGGGCCGCTGTTCGAACGGCGAGCTGATAGTCCCTACCTAGCCCGATCTGGCTCCTGCAACAGGTCGGCGATCGATGAGCCGCCGAAACTGGTGGCGCACCTTGGTCGGGTTAAGGGAAGGATCGAGATGAAGTATCGATAGCAGCCGACGGGTACGACCTGCAGCCGGGAGAGGCACCCGGGAAGCTTCTGGTCTACGCGGATTCACTGGCCGCTGGGTTGCACCTCAGCCTTATGACGGTAGGTGCTTACCTCGATGGGTCCACGATTCGCGGAGACAAGCTCCACAACCAGCTGTTCACCTTCCCCGTCGAGCCCACTTCCCGCCGTATGTCAGCGGTGGCGTCAGGACGGTGGCAGGTCGGTATCAGAGCGGTCGGGGATGGTTGGCGTCATGAAGGGTTCAGCGATTGCGGCCTCGGGGTCGCGGACTGGGCCACGCGAGCACAAGGAGCAGATGATGCAGAAGTTCGACACCCCGGCCCCGATCTCCGCCGTCCTGGACATCCCCGCGGGGCGCGTCCGGTTCATCGCCGCCGACCGGGCCGACACCGCGGTCGAGGTCGTGGCCGTGAACACCTCGAAGAGCCGTGACGTGCAGGCGGCGGAGCAGACCACGGTCGCATACGCCGATGGCGTTCTGCGGATCGAGACTCCGGTGAAGAACCAGTACTTCGGTCCTTCTGGGTGCATCGAGGTGAGGGTCGAGTTGCCGGCCGGGTCCCGGGTCGAGGCCAGGGCGGGCAGCGCGGAACTGCGGACCGTGGGCCGTCTCGGTGATGTGGCCTTCGAAGGTGCCTACAGCCAGATCAAGATCGATGAGGCTGCGAGCGTCCGGCTCACGGCGGTCGACGGGGACGTCGAGGTCGGCCGGGTGGGCGGCCTCGCGGGGATCAGCACCGCGATCAGTACCGCAAGGGGTGACATCCGGATCGGCGAGGCCGCGGGCGGCACGGTCGTGCTCCGGACCCAGTCCGGTGACATCTCGGTCGGCGCCGCCGGTGGGGTTTCGGCCGCGCTGGATGCCGGTACCGGCCATGGCCGCATCCACAACGCTCTCAAGAACAACGGCACCGCCGGACTCGACATTCACGCCACCACCTCCAACGGTGACATCACCGCCCGCAGCCTGTGATCCGCAGCCTCCGAGGGGGAGGTGGACCAAGTACGGGAGAACGTGCTGCCCGCCGGACCGACCACGAAAGATCAGGCTGGCGGCACGTGAGAAACCGCCCATCAGGGGCGCGCCCGATCCTCGATTGTCCTCGGCAATGGACCCCTACAGGAGGCCAGAGTTCAGGACTCTGGCAGTGAAGTTCGCCAACTGCGCCCGCATCCTTTCGCGCGGCACGCCCTGTGCTCACGAGAACGACCGAGGCCACGTCAGCTATCTCCGGATCGCCTCGGGCTGGGTGACTATCGCCGTGGACGGCTGCATACACCGGTGGATGGCTGAGGATCGTTATGCGACGTCCTCGGCCGGTCGCTGCCCGACCAGTTACAGGGCTGGGGGCACGATGATTTGGTCGGCTTCGCCGCCATCGCCGAACGGATACTGATGCGCGCCGTACAGCCCGACGTCCTCCTCGTCGCTCGCCCTCACATCGTTCAGACGATAGCCACAAGGCCGTCTATCCAGCCCGCGTAGTGGTTGATCGGAGTACCGGTCTTCCCGGCTAGCAGGGTGACGGAGGGCAGGTCTGCAGGGGCGGTGAGGAGTGGCTGCCTTCACAGCATGATTACGTGCTGGCCCCGACGACAGAATCCTGCTCAGGCGAAATCCTGGAAAGTGACATAGCCGCAGGGAGCGGGCGGAGACGCCCGCGCTGGGCCTTCTGTCGGTGAGCCGAGATCACGGGTCACTCCTGATCTTCCCGACGGTTCCAGGTGTGGTGGCGAGAGTATCCGGAAGTTAAGTCAAGGTCCCTTCCTTCCCTGCGGCCGAGCGCTGTATGAGCTCGGCTTGTGGTCGGGCCGCACGAAGTCGATCGTGGTGGGCACGTCAGGAGGACGACATGTGCAGAAAGAGTCCCCTTGGAGAGTTCCTCAGGGCGAGACGACGACTCATGACCCCGGCCGAAGCAGGGCTGTCCCGAATGAATTCCCAGCGTCGGACGCCTGGCTTGCGCCGGGAGGAGGTGGCGACGTTGGCCGGAGTCAGCAGTGATTACTACACGCGATTGGAGCAGGGTAGACAGCGCAACCCCTCGGAGCAGGTCATCGACGCTCTGGCACGGGTCTTCCGTCTCGATGTGGCCGCCACCGCGCATCTCCACGATCTCGCACGCCCTCGAACGTGCCATCAAGAGCGCATTCTTCGGCCCGTCGCCCCGGACATAGTGCGGCTGATGGAACATTGGACGCACGCACCGGCATTGGTGGTGAACCACCGCTTGGATGTCCTTGTCCGCAACCGGCTGTCCACTGCCCTATGGAGAGGATACGAGTACATCGACAACCTGATTCGGTTCACCTTCCTCAATCCGCAATCCCGTGAGTTCTTTGTGAACTGGGAGGGGGAGGCCGCCTTCAAGGTCGCGCATTTGCGGACCATGACTGTAGTGGTCCCGGATCCCTCTGTGCGCGATCTCATCGAGGAACTGGCGGACATCAGCGAGGACTTCCGCAGACTGTGGGCGCGCCATGATGCGGGAGTCACAATGCGCGGGTCGTGGCCCTTGCGCCACAGGAGATTCGGCGACCTGAATCTCTGGCGCCAGAAATTTCCCATCGAGAATGCTCCCGGCTGTCTCCTTTTCGTGGCCCAGGCCGAGCTCGGCTCCCCATCGGAGCAGGCGCTCACCGGCATGGCCGACGCAGCATAGGTGAGCTGCTCTGGGTGCTTACAGGTGAGTTGGCCCTTGGCCAATGGCCATCCGCTTACCGGCGACCAGGAAATGTCGCTGCGCGCACGCAGAAGTACAATAAGTCAGTGCATGCGAGGCTGCCGTCGCTGCTGCTGCGCCAGACTCCTTCCCTGACGGTCGGTGTCTTGGCCGGCGCCGCATGCGCTGCCGTGGTGACGCTGTTACTCTTCCCGTTCCGGCAGTTTGTCCCTCCACATTCGCTCGGTGTCGTTTACCTGCTCGGCGTGCTGCTGATCTCGACAGCGTTCGGCCTGTGGCCCGGACTGGCGACCGCGGTGGCCAGCGCAGTCGCCTATGAGTACTTCCATCTGCCGCCCTTCTACGGGTGGACGCTGACCGGCGATGGGGAATTGGTGACAACCCTGGTCTTCCTCGCCACCGCGCTGCTGGCCGGCTTCGTCGCGGACCTGGCCCGGTCACGGGCGATGGAGGCCGAAGAACAGCGCCGCACGGCGGACCTCGCCGCCGACCTCGCCCACCTGCTGCTGCGCTCCCAGGACCTGCGAACCACGCTGCCGGCAGCCGCACAGCGCCTGGCCCAGGCCCTGGAACTGCGCCACGTGGCGATCGAGCCCGAGGTCGTCGCCGCGGGCGGGCCATACGCGGCGCTCCCGCTGCGCGACGGCGCCGCTCAGGTCGCCACCCTTCTGATCCCCGCCGACCTGCCGGAGTCGACGCTGCTGCGACTGCGCCGGCAGGTCGTGCCGTCGTTGCAGGCCCTGCTGGCCGCGGCATGCGACCGCGAGGCCGTCGCGGAGGAACAGGCCGCGCTGCGGCGAGTTGCGACGCTGGTAGCCGGGGGAGCGGACCCGGCCGAGGTGTTCAACGCGGTCACCCGTGAGATGGGCCGCATCATGGGCACGCGATACGCCGACATGAATCGGTTTGAGCCCGATGGCACGTTGACCGTGCTCAGCCACTGGGATGATCATGGCGGCTGGGACCAGTTCGTGCCGCTGGGCTCGCGTCGGGCGATCCACGACATGCCTGTGGCGAAGCTGGTGTGGCAGACCGGGAAACCGGCGCGGCGCAGTACGGACGACGACGACGCCGCCGGCGAGTTCCTCAGGCGTGCCCGCGAGTGGGCGCTCGGTTCGGTGGTCGGCAGCCCGATCATGGTCGAGAACCGGCTGTGGGGCGTGATGATCGCATTTTCGCGGGCGGAGGACCCGCAACCCGAGGCGATCGAGGAGCGCATGATGAAGTTCACCGAACTCCTCGGGACCGCGATCGCCAATGCGCAGAGCCGAGCCGAACTCACCGCCTCCCGTGCCCGCATCATCGCGGCCGCCGATGAATCCCGTCGCCGTATTGAGCGCGACCTGCACGATGGGGCACAGCAACGTCTTGTCACGCTCGGGCTGGAACTGCGGGCGGCCGAAGCCATGGCGCCGCCCCATCTCAAGTCCCACCTGTCCCACGTGGTCGAGGGTCTGGCCTGTGCCGTCGAGGACCTGCAGGAACTCTCCCGCGGCCTGCATCCGGGGATGCTGTCCAAGGGGGGCCTCTGCCCCGCCCTCAAGACACTCGCGCACCGCTCCTCCGTGCCGGTCAAGCTGAAGATGAGCGATATCGCATCGCAGCCCGAACGGGTCGAAACCGCTGTCTATTACATCGTTTCGGAAGCACTGACCAACGTGGCCAAGCATGCACAGGCCTCAGTGGTCGACATCGACCTCACTGTTGACGACACGGCCCTGCGGCTCTGCATCCGGGACGACGGAATCGGAGGAGCCGACCCCTGCAACGGCTCCGGGCTGATCGGCCTCAAGGACCGTGTCGCGGTGATCGGCGGCGACATGGAGATCACCAGCCTGACGGGAAACGGGACGACACTGCTCATCACAATTCCCTGCTGACCATGGGTCCCGCCCACATCGGTCAACATTCAGCGGCATATTCCGCTGAAGGCTCGGGCAGCGTCCCGAGCTGCGCCGTCATCGGCGTGTGCGGAGGGAGAGAACCCGGGACCGTCCTGATATCTACCCGGAGATCGGTACCGGCGAAGCGACCAGGGCTGTGCCATGATCCCGTCCCCAGGGCCGCCTGGGTCACCCGGTCCAAGAGGCGACCAACCCGCTGATCACACGGGCGCCTTGGCCGTGCCGGGGTGGCGAGCGCTCTTTGCCGCCCTTAGCCGCGCGGTCCGCCAGTACTGGTGCCTCAGGATTCCGCGAGGGGGATTCGAAGGACGAACAGCGCGCCGCCCAAGTGGGACTCCGTGGCTTTCAGGGTGCCCTCATGGGCGTGGGCGATCGTGCGGGCGATCGCCAGGCCTAGCCCGGTGCCGCCGTGGTCGCGGTCCCGCGCGGTGTCCAGTCTGGAGAACCGCTCGAAGACGCGCTCCCGGTCGCACTCGGGGATGCCGGCTCCATCGTCCCCGACGGCCAGCTCGGCCAAGCCCCCAACGGGCCGCACGCTGACCTCCACGACTCTCCTGCTGTGTCGCTGAGCGTTGTCGAGGAGGTTCTTGAGCAGGCGGACGATCTGGGATCGCACGACAGTGACCAGCACGCCCGTGTCGATCCGCATCCGGGTCGGCACCCGGTCGGTGCGCTGGGAGACCTCACAGCGGGCCAGTTCGGACAGCGACAGAGGCATCTTCTCCGTGACACCAGAAGCTCCTACCCGGGCCAGCAGGAGCAGGTCGGTGATGATCGACTCCAGCCGGTCGACGTCCAGTAAGGCACCTTCCAGGAGGGAGCCCATGTCGGTGTCTTCGGGGTGCAGCCTGCCGTCCTCCAGTTGCGCGCGGAGGCCGGCGAGCGGGGTGCGCAGCTCGTGGGAGGCGTCGGCGACAAACTGCTGTTGCCGGTCCAAGATCGCCGCTCGAGACAGAGTACTCATGATGCGCTCCTGATATACCGAGTACCGTATTTCGTATACCACCCTCTCTCCTTGAGTGATCGTTGTCGGTACCGCTAGCGGCCATCCACCGTCTGCCGCGGCAAAGCTCCGTCGAAGCCACCACGCTGAATGCCATGCACGCTTCAAGATCAGGCAATGGTGGCGCCACCGATCGAGCCGTGTGGAGTACTCCACTGGCTAACCGAGGAACACGCTTACGGCCTGTCATTCAGCGGCAGGAACAGAGCCAGGTCGTCGCGGCGGTTGATGCCGAGTTTGGCGTACGCGGGGCGCGGGTGTCAGCCCGGGCGGCGTGGAGCCGCCGCATCCACAGAGCGGCAAGAGAATCGCGGCGGCGAACAGGGCTCGCCAAAATCGAATTTGCCACGTCATCACCTCGTATATCTCGGTCAAGGGATACTCGACGGGCTCTCACACGACGCCATCAGATGATGTGTTTCGAACGCTCCGGCCGGTCGGCGGGCTCTAGGTGGCTGCCATATCTGGCCGCCGTCATCGACATCACGTTCCGCCGGGTGATCGGCTTAGCCGGGGGTTCCGGGCGGTGGCGGAGGAACGGCACGACGCCGTCCGCGTCACCCGCCGAAAACCGGCCGCCCAGCGCCGACGGCCGGCGGACGATAAACACCTACGAGCTCGTTGACGCAGGCAGCAAACCTCCCCTGGCTGCGCATTCTGTGCATGTGCTTTTTGGACGTGCGGTCGGCGTACTGAGAGGCCGATAAGGGTCTTGTGTTCCCAAACGATGTCGCTTACGTTAAGCGCTGAAAACGTGATCGATAACGATTGCAATATGGAGAGAGCGGCATGGCCGACGGCGGTGCGCCGGTGACGATGAGTGATGTGGCGCGCCTGGCGGGCGTCTCCACCGCGACTGTGTCGCGGGTGGTCAACAGGCGTTACGGGGTCAGCGCCCGTACCATCGCGCAGGTGCGTTCGGCCATCGAGCGGCTCGGCTACGAGTCGAGTCTGGGGGCGGCGAGCCTGCGACGCAGCCGCACCAATGTCCTGGGTCTGGTGACCCACAGCTTCCATTCCTATACCGCCGAGGTGCTCAAAGGCGTGATGGAAGCGTTGAGTCAATCGGGCTTAGACCTGATCGTCTACGCCAACAGCGATCTCTACGGGACGTACGCGGAGGGCTGGGAGCAGCGTCATCTGGCCCGCTTGTCCGGCACCCTCACGGACGGGTGCATTGTGGTGACGCCCTGGGGCGAGGTGCGGAGCAACACTCCGGTCGTGGTCATCGATCCGGTGCGGGACTCGACGGTGCCGTCGGTGACGGCGGACAACCTCGCGGGTGCCACCACAATGGTCGAGCACCTACTGGGCCTGGGGCATCGGCGCATCGGATTCATCGCGGGCCGTTCCAGCCTCGCGGCCGCATGGTCGCGCGAGGAGGGATACCGGAGGGCGCTGGCCGCGGCCGGTGTTCCGGTCGATCCGACGTTGATCGGCAGAGGCGACTTCAATCCCGACTCCGCGGTCCCGCTGGCGTGGGCGTTGCTGGATAGGGCGGACCGCCCGACGGCGATCTTCGCGGCGAGTGACGGGATGGCCCTGAAGGCTCTGCAGGTCGCGAAGGAACTGGGACTCAGCGTTCCTGGCGACCTGTCCGTGGTCGGGTTCGACAACATTCCGGAGGCCGTATTGGCCGAGCCGGGGCTGACCACGGTGGACCAGTCGATGTACCGACTCGGGTACGAGGCCGCGCGCATGCTGAAGGGGCTGGTGACCGGTGAGTGGAAAGGGCCCGGCCAAATAGTGCTCCCAACCCGCTTGATGGTTCGTGGCTCCACCGCACCACCAAGGACCAATACGAGCTTGTGACACACGCACGCACTCGCAGGTGCGTGCACCACCCAGACCCACCTGACAGCAGGTGAACGAAACAGACCCGTGATGGACGGAGGTGCGGGGAACAGAAACCGACGGTACATCGACCGATAAGTCAGGCCGGCCAGTCGGGCCCAATCCGCTGCCGGTCATTGAGGAGTTCGGTATGACGTTGTCACTGTTCCACGGAGCTTTACGCCCTAAGGGCGTGCGCCGGCTCTTGGCGGCGGTCGCCGCCGGTGTCATGGCGATCTCGGCCGTGTTGCTCGCGCCGCGGCCGGCCGCGGCGGACACGCCGTGGCTGAATGTTTCCGAGGACGGCTACGTGTCGTTCAGTGTCCCCGCGGCCTACGTCCAGGCCAACGCGGGCCAGGTGTCGCAGGTCGTCATCGAGGGGAACTTCGGCCCATCCTTCAGTTGGGCGGAGTTCGGTCTGACCCGCCGGGGCGACGCCTGGTCGGGGGTCCTCGGCCCGCTCAAGCCGGGGCTGTACTCCTACCAGGTCACCGGCGATGACACCAAGAGTCTCAAGGATCCTACGAACAGCGCCGGCGTGGCGTCCAAGCCGCGCTGGAGTACCTTCTTCGTTCCGGGCGACTCGGCGCGCCTGCTGGCGGATGCGCCTCAGGGGCAGGGCGGCAAGGTCGAGACCCTGACCTACCGGGCGAAGGGCGACGAGCGGTCGGCTCTGGTATGGACGCCGCCGGCGTACTCGGCCAAGGGCGCCAAGGCCTACCCGGTGCTGTTCCTGCAGTCCGGTGACGGAGGCAGCGCCACCGACTGGCTCGACCTCGGTCGTGCCAAGCAGATCTTCGACAACTTGTCGGCCCAGGGTGCGATGAAGCCGATGGTGGTTGTGATCAGCGGCGGTAGCGGGCCGGAAGACAAGGAGTTGAAGGACCTCCGTAAGGCGGTCGCCGACAAGTTCCGCGTCCTCCGTGGCTCGGCGGACCAGGCGATCGGCGGTGTGTCCGAGGGGGGCACGCAGGCGCTGCGTGCCGCTCTCTCCCACCCGGGTCAGTTCGCCTACGTCGGCTCGTTCTCGGGATTGCTGAGTGAGAGCGTCGGCCGGGCGAACGCGGAAGCGATCAACCGCCACGTCAAGCTGGTGCGTCTGTACACGGGGAACGTGACCGATCCCGCGTACAACGCGACCAACCGTCTGACAAAGGCGCTGGACCGCGCCCGTGTCAGGTACGAGTTCGACGGGGTCAACCCCGACGCCGGGGCGAACTGGAACGCCTGGCAGGAGAACCTGATCGATTTCGTGCCGCGGCTGTTCCGCACGGTGCCGGATCACGGTCCGAGCGCCGGTCACGGGCAGCTGGAGGGCGAGTTCACCCCACCGGCGGCCGGCACCACGCCGACGCCGTTCGTGTCCGAGGACGGCTTCGTCACCTTCGAGACCACGACGGAATTCAAAGACGCTCAGCACGTGACGGTGTGGGCGAACGACGCTCCCGGCGGAAGCTGGCTGCGTGTTCCGATGACCCGTGACGGCGACCGGTGGCGGGTGACCGTCGGTCCGCTCGACCCGTGGTTCTACTACTACAAGTTCATCGTGGACAGGGTTTCGATCAAGGACCCGTCGAACCCGACGAAGGTGACCTCCGAGCCGACCTGGAGCGGCTTCTTCATCCCCGGAGACAGGGCGCGCCTGCTCTCGGACGTTCCCGCCGGCCAGGGCGGAAAGGTCGAGAGCCTGACGTACCGAAGCACCGTGGCGAATCAGGACCGGACCGCGTTGGTGTGGACCCCGCCCGGATACGACCCGAACCGCGCAGAGCGCTACCCCGTCCTCTACCTCCAGCACGGTAGCGGCCAGAGCTACACGGACTGGGCCGAGATGGGCCGCGCCAAGCAGATCCTCGACCATGAGTTCCTCGACGGGGACCTGGTGCCGATGGTGGTCGTGATGGGCAACGGCAACGTGTCCAACTTCAACAGGGAACTGCTGGAGAACATCGTTCCGGCGGCGCGTGCCCGCTACAACATCTCCAGCGACCCGTCGCAGCAGGCCCTCGCCGGCCTCTCGATGGGCGGTGGACAGGCGTTCGGGGTCCTCAAGGCGTACCCGGGCCAGTTCGCGTACGTCGCGGCGTTCTCGGCCGGGTTCGGCAGCAGCACCGGCGTCGACGTGGCGGCCATCAACAACGGGACCAAGCTGCTGCGCCTGTACGTCGGCGACCAGACCGACTTCGTGTATCCGTCGGTCATGGCGTCCCTGCCCACAATGGACAACCTGGGCATCCACTACGAGTTCGCAGGGGTCACCCAGGGGCCCCACGGCTGGGACGTGTGGCAGAAGAACCTCATCGACCTCGCACCGCGTCTGTTCAAGCGCTAGGTAAGCCTGTCCGAGGCGGCACCATCGGAGCATCGGGGGCCCCGGTGATGCTCGCCAAGCACGTGGGCGTGTGAACGCTCACAACAGAGATCGGCACGAGGGAAAGGGCGCGGATCGTGGCATCCGCGCCCCGTCCCGGCCGATCGCTCGGCCTCAGCGGTAGCGCACGGGCCTTTGTGCGCTGCGACCCCCCAAGGGAGATCATGTCCATGAAGAGAAAGAGCCTGATAACCGCGGCGGCCCTGCTCGCTGCCGCGAGTGCGCTCGCCGCCTGCGCCCCCGACGCAGGAGGGGGAAGCGCCGCGGGTGGAAGCGCCCCGGCCGCGAACGACGCGGGCGGAAACAACGCGAGCAACTGCACGAACACGATCAGCAAGAAGGACCTGCCGGTCGTGACCTTCTGGGGCTGGTACCCCAACATGCAGCTCGTCGTCGACAACTTCAACAAGCAGAACAACGAGGTGCAGGTCTGCTGGACCAACGTCGGCCAGGGCGGTGACGAGTACGACAAGTTCCAGACGGCCATCTCGGCGGGGACCGGAGCCCCCGACGTGATCATGATCGAGGCGGACCGGATCCCGACCTTCCAGATCCAGAAGGCCCTCGTCGACATCAAGCAGTACGGCTATGACGCCGTCAAGGACAACTACGGCCCGGGCGCGTGGAAGGACGTCTCGATCGGTGGCGCGGTCTACGGCGCGCCGGTCGACGGCGGCCCGATGGCGATGATCTACCGGAAGGACGTCTTCGAGAAGTACAAGATCACGCCACCGAAGACGTGGGCAGAGTACGAGCAGGCGGCGCAGAAGGTGAAGGACGCGGGGGGCCCGCAGTTCGGCGACCTGGGCGCGAACGTGCCGGCCGTCATGATGGCGCTGCAGATCCAGAAGGGCGCCAATCCGTACACCTACGATCCGGCGCGGCCGGAGTCGATCGGCATCAAGCTGAACGACCAGGCCTCCAAGGACGTGCTCGACTACTGGGGGCGCCTCGCCAAGAATGGCCTGGTCGGGACGCAGGACCAGTTCACGCCGGAGTACATCGCCGGTGTGGTCAACGGTAAGTACGCGACGTACATCTCGGCGGCCTGGGCGCCCGGATACCTCACCGGCGCCGGCGTCGGCAAGGGCAAGGACACCGGCAAGTTCGCGGTGGCGCCGCTTCCGCAGTGGGATTCCAGCAACCCCGTGCAGGTGAACTGGGGCGGGTCGGCCTTCTCGGTGACGAGCCAGGCGAAGAACCCCGCGCTCGCGGCGAAGGTGGCGTACGGCCTCTACGCCGACGATGAGTCGCTCACCGACGGCTGGACCAACCAGATCATCTTCCCGCTGAACCTGAAGGCGCTCAACGATCCCGCATTCGTGGACCTGAAGGTGGCGTTCTTCGACGGCCAGCAGGCGAACAAGGAGGTCTACGTCCCCGCGGCGAATGCCTACACGGGCATGACCTACAGCCCGTTCGGCCAGTACTACTTCGATTCCATGACGAAGCAGATCGGTGCGGTCATCGACGGCTCCATCACCGGCGCGCAGGCCGCCGACCGGGTCCAGGAGGACGTGGCGAACTACGCCAAGGAGCAAGGCTTCACCGTCCAGTGACAAACGCGGGTGGGCCGGACGTCTCCGGCCCACCCATCCGTTACCCCCGGCATCGACCTTCCCGGAGCCCACAATGACCCTCCTGATCGAGGAGAGTGCAACGAGCACTCAAGAGAAAACACCCAAGTCCCGCGGCAAGGTGCGACTGCGTGAGCACCTGATGGGGTGGGTCTTCGTCGGGCCGTTCGGGCTCGTCTTCCTGGCGTTTCTCATCGCGCCGCTCGCGTACGCGCTGTATCTCAGCCTCTGGCAGAAGAAGCTGATCGGCGGCACCAGCTTCGTCTTCCTCGGCAACTACGTGAAGGCGTTCACCGACCCGACCTTCCTTTCCGGGGTGTGGTTCGTCGTCCGCTTCTCCGTGGTCGCCATCCCGGTGCAGATCGTCATCGCGCTCGCGATGGCCCTCATCGTGGACGCCGTGACCTCGCTGTTCACCCGGTTCTCCCGCCTCATGATCTTCCTCCCTTATGCCATTCCCACGGTCATCGGGGCGGTCATGTGGGGATTCCTGTACAGCAAGAGCTTCGGGCCGCTCACCGACATCTTCGGACTGTTCGGCGCCACCGCGCCCGACTTCTTCAGCAAGAATCTGATCTTCTATGGCCTGATCAACGTCGTCACCTGGCAATGGGCCGGTTACTACATGATCATTCTGTACGCGGCGCTCCAGGGCATCGACCCGACGCTCTACGAGGCCGCCCGTATGGACGGCGCCGGGAAATGGCAGATCGCGCTTCGGATCAAAATCCCGCTGATCGCCCCCGCGCTGCTCCTGATCCTGGTCTTCTCGCTCATCGGCACCCTGCAGTTCTTCAACGAACCACAGATTCTGCGATACCTCGCGGCCGGCACGATCGCACCGGGATTCACTCCCAACATGTACGCGTACCAGCAGGCGTTCGGGCTCGCGAACTTCAACTACGGATCGGCGATCTCCTTCGCCCTCGGCGGGATCGTGTTCGTCTGCGTCTACGCCTTCCTGTTCTTCACCCGCAAGCGGAGGAGCTTCTTCTAATGACCGCCCGCTCCCGCACCGCCGGACGCCAAAGGCCGCAACGCCACCTCCCCCTGCAGGTGCTCCTCGGCTTCCTGGTCGTGTACTTCCTGATTCCGTTCTGGTGGGTCTTCGTCAACAGTTCCAAGGACGCCCCCGGCCTGTTCAGCGGCAGCAACACCCTGTGGTTCGCCGACCAGGTCGACTACTTCGGCAACCTCGAGCGGCTGTTCACCTACGACGGCGGCATCTACGGCAGGTGGATCCTCAACTCCACGCTGTACGCGTTCGCGGGCGGGATCGGCGCCACGATCCTGGCCGTCATGGCCGGCTACGGATTCGCCAAATACCGGTTCGCCGGCAGGCGCTTCAGCTTCTCGGTCCTGCTGGGTGCGTTGATGGTGCCCGCGACCGCCCTGGTGATCCCCACCTTCATGATGTTCTCCGGGCTCGGCCTGACGAACACGATCTGGGCGGTGATCCTTCCGTCGCTGCTCAACCCGTTCGGCGTCTATCTGATGCACGTGTACGCGCGCGACGCGGTTCCCGACGAGATCCTGGACGCGGCGCGGGCCGACGGTGCGGGCGAACTGCGGACATTCGTCCGGGTCGCCCTCCCGCTGATGCGGCCGGCGGTGGTCACGGTGCTGCTCCTGTCCGCCGTGGCGTCCTGGAACAACTACTTCCTGCCGCTCGCCATGCTCTCCGACAACCGCCTTTTCCCCGTCACCGTCGGGCTCGGCCTCTGGCAGGGAATCGCCTCGGCGAACAACTCGGGCAGCACCTCTCTTTGGAGCCTCATCATCCTGGGCGCGCTCGTGTCGGTGATCCCGCTCGTCATCGCCTTCTTCACCCTCCAGCGACACTGGCGCGGTGGACTGTCCCTCGGAGGCCTGAGATAGGACGCGGGTACGGCCGTACATCGAGCACGTCCCCGCACGCCGACGATGACCCGACACTGACGGACGGACGCGCACGGCGCTGTTCAGCGCGTCGATTCACGAATCACGAGCTCGAAGGGGGCGACGTACTGGGCGGTCGGGCGAAGGGGGGCGCGGATGCGCTGAGCCACCAGCTCGACCGCCCGTTCCGCCATCCATCGATGATCAGGTGCCACCGTGGACAGTGAGGGCACGGTGAATCCGGATTCGGGGATGTCGTCGAACCCGATGAGACGGACGTCCTCGGGAACGCGTAGACCGCGGTCGGCCAAGCCGCGGAGGACGCCGAGCGCGACGGTGTCGGTCACCGCGACCACACCGTCGATCTCGTGGCCGGAGTCGACCAAGCGGCAGGCCGCCTCGCGGCCGGCTTCCATGCTCGCGTCGTCCAGGGAGAAGACCAGAGCCGGATCGACGCCTATGCCTCGCTCGGCGAGCGCGGCGAGATAGCCGTAGTGGCGGCGTGTCACCATGTTGACGTCATCGGACGCTCTGCCGGTGACGATCGCGATCCGGCGGCACCCTCGGTCGGCCAGGTGGGTGGTCGCGGCTTTGGTGCCTTCCTCGTTGGGCATGGCGACGTGGTCGAAGCGGCCGCCGAAGTCCTGCTCGCCGAGCATGACGAGGGGATAGCCGGCTTCGGCGGGATGTTCGTCCAGCCGGTCCAGTTCGACGGCGCTGAGGATCAGGCCGTCGAAGTGCAGCGTGCGGGAGTGGGCTATCGCGTCGGCTTCCCCGGCTGCCGCCGCGCCGGTCTGTTCGATCGCGACGTGGAACCCCTGCCGCCCGGCCGCTTCGATCACATGGGCGGCGAGGTGGCCGAAGTAGGGGAGTTCGATGTCAGGTACGGCCAAGCCGATGACACCGGTCCGTCCAGACCTCAGGGTGCGGGCGGAGACGTTGACGCGGTAGCCCGATTGGCGGATGGCCTCCAGCACCCGCTGACGGACGAGGTCGCCGACGCCGTCACGGTTGTTGACCACATTGGAGACGGTCATCTTCGACACCCCGGCCAGCCGGGCGACGTCTTCCATGGTCACCATGCCGTGCCCCGCGTTCTGCTGGTAGGACGTGACTCCGGCCGGCCGAAGCTGTCCGGGGCCGTCGCCGCGCCGAGTTTATCGCGGCCCGACCTGCGCGGGCGGCACCGCGATCACGCCAGCCGTCCCTCCACTGTCACGAAGGAGTGGACGGGCAGGTGCACCCGCAGCCCGGAGGCGGTCTCCTTGACCTGCTCGTGGACGCGTGGAGCGACGATGCCCGGCACCTCGGGGGTGTTGTGGTCCTGCAGCCCGCCGGAAGTGAGGATCCGGGAACGGACATCGGTCAGGGCACCGCCGCGCAGGTCCAGCTCGATGTCGGCGGTCTCGGCCGCGTCCAGGTTGGACAGCGAGATGAGCACTCGGCCGTCCTTGCGGCTGGCCGACATCGAGACGGTCGGCAGCCGTACCGACTCGACTGCTCGGTCGGGGACTCCAGCCGGGAGGTCGATCCGCAGCAAGGCGGCGTCCTGGTGTCCCTTGTTCATCTCGAACACGTGGTAGGTGGGGGTCAGGACGAGCGCGCCGGAGCCTGGGTCGGTGAGGATCATGGCCTGGAGCACGTTCACGGTCTGGGCGATGTTGGCCATCACGAGGCGGTCCGCGTGCCGGTGGAAGACGTCGAAGTGCACGCTCGCGACCAGCGCGTCGCGGAGCGTGTTCTGTTGGTAGAGGAAGCCGGGGTTGGTGCCCGGCTCGACGTTCCACCAGGTACCCCACTCGTCCAGCACCAGACCCACGTTCCTGCCGGGGTCGTAGCAGTCCATGACGGCGGAGTGGCCGGTGATCAGCTCGTCGACACGCGCGGCCTGGACCATGGTGCGGTAGTAGTCGCCGGTGTCGAACACCGTGGCGTCGCCCTTGTCCTGCCAGGTGCCGGGGATCGTGTAGTAGTGCATCGAAAGCGCCTGCATGAACGCGGCGGGCCGGTACGCGCAGCCCAGGCCGCCGAGCTGCTTCATCAGCGTCTCCGTCCAGGCGTAGTCGTCGGAGTTGGCGCCGGCGGCGATGCGGTAGAGCTTGTTTTCGCCGTGGTCGCGGCAGTAGGTGCCGAATCTGCGTGCCTCGGCCGCGTACTGCTCCGCCGACATGTGACCGCCGCAGCCCCACGCCTCGTTGCCCAACCCCCAGAAACGCACCCGCCACGGCTCCTCCCGGCCGTTGGCCTTGCGCAGGCGTACCATCGGCGAGTCGCCTTCGCGGGTGAGGTACTCCACCCAGTCGCTCATCTCCCTGACCGTGCCGGAGCCGACGTTTCCGCTGATGTACGGCTCCGCGCCGAGTAGCTCGCACAGTGCCATGAACTCATGCGTGCCGAAGTGGTTGTTCTCCTCGACGTTGCCCCAGTGGGTGTTGACCATGGCCGGGCGCCGGTCTCTGGGACCGATGCCGTCCATCCAGTGGTACTCGTCGGCGAAGCAGCCGCCGGGCCAGCGCAGGTTCGGGATGTTCAGAGCTCGCAGCGCCTCCACGACATCCAGTCGGATGCCGCCCGCGTTGGGGATGTCGCTGTCCTCGCCGACGTAGAAGCCGTCGTAGATGCAGCGGCCCAGGTGCTCGGCGAAATGCCCGTACAGATGCCGGCTGATCACCGGGCCCGGGACGTCGAGGTTGATGATGGCGGGCACAGCCTGATCGGTCATCTATGCATACCTTGCGTTCAGTGGAGAGCCCTCATGCCGCTGCCCACGCTTCGACGAAGATGTGATGTACCTCACTTTATCGATCCATTGATCGATAAAGTGAGCCAACCTTATCGATCAACAGCCCAGTGTCAACACCCCATCAGCGGTCGACTGAACCTCACGCGCCGGTCAATGGAGGTGTCCTCGGCTTCGCATCACGTGAGGTCGCGCAGGAGATGCGCCGCAAGGACCGCCAGCCCGGTGCCGTTTTCGCGCTTACGTGGTCTGGCCCCCTATAAGCACAGCCTGCACGGGCCGTAAGGCCACAAGAAGGAAGTCTTAAGTGCGGCCCGGCACCTTGGAGTCATCGAACCCGAGCACGAAAGGCAGAACGATGACCCAGACCGCCGAATATGACATCACCCGCGTTTTCAACGCCCGCCGCGAGCTGGTCTGGGCCGCCTGGACCGAGCCCGAGCGCTTCTCGCGGTGGTTCGGGCCCCGGATGCTGGCTACCCCGGTGGGCCGGATCACTCTGGACACCCGGCCTGGCGGGATCTGGCAGGTCGTTCTGGTGGGAGAGGAGGGGTTCGAAGTGACGCTCGGCGGGACGTACCGGGAGGTGGAGGGGCCTGGGCGGCTCGTCTTCACCACCGGCGACCCCGACAGTCCCGGCGAGGGGCCGGCGTCCGTGGTGACGATCGACTTCACGCCGGTGGACGGCGGCGACCGGACGGAGATGCGCTTCCATCAGTACGGCGTCAACACCGACGAGGAGCACGCCGAGCAGGCCAGGGCGGGTTGGATCGAGTTCTTCGACCGCCTGGCCGAGCAGGTGAACTAAGGACACGTCATCAGCTCGCGCGCCTCGTCGAGCTTGTGGGTGGCACCCTCCCCGTATGCCGCCTTGAACGCCTCCTCCCCGAGCGCGTCGCGCACCAGGGCTGTCACGCGCTCCATCTCGCTCAGCTCCGACGGGCTCCCGGGAGTCTGGTTGTGTTCCCTGGCCGTGGCCGCCAGCCCCAGCAGCCTGGCGGCCTGCTCGGTCGGACCCGAGGCGGCGGCCGCGGCCTCAACGGCCCACGCCGCCGTCCTGGGGTCGCCGATCTTCCTGGCGGCGGCCAGCGCCTCCCTGTGCAAGTCCATGGCCGCGGCGGGGTCGCCGCGCAGCTCGGTGAGGTGTCCCAATTCGATGAGTATGGACGGCAGGTGCAGGGCCGGCTCGATGTCCGGGCCGCGCGGCACCCCTTCGAGCAGGTGGCTCAGGTGCTTCTCGGCCAGGTCCAGCCGCCCGGCCCGGCGCGCGGAGAAGGCGAGGCCCATCTCGGCCATGGTTTCGCCTTCTTTGTAACCCTGCCCGATGGCCAGCTTCATGGCGCGCTCGCAGAACTCAATGGCACGGTCGTAGTCGGTGGTCTGCATCGCCATCCAGCCCAGCCAGGCGATTCGTTTGGCGACCTCCGGCCACAACCCCAGGTCCTCGGCCATTCGCAGTCCCTCGCCGAACAGCCGCTTGGCCCGCTCGGAGTCGCCGGCCATCTCGGCCAGCCCTGCGAGCCACTCCGTGGCCCGCAGCAGTCCCCAGCGGTCGCCCAACTCGGTGAACAGCCGCGCGCTCTCCTCACCGTCCCGCTCCAGCGCCACGACGTCCCGCTGCGTGAACGCGTCCCTGGCCTGCCTGCTGAGCACGACGGCAACGCCCCACCGGTCCCCGACGGCCCTGAACGTCGCCAGCGCCTTGTCGGCCAGCTCCTGCCCGGTCCCCATGTCCCTGATGTTCAGGGCAACGAACAACTGGGCCCTGGCCCTCTCACCCGGGTCCTCGATCGCTTCGACCGCCGCCGCCCACTCGACGTCCTCGCCCAGCATGAGCGCGAACCCGGCCTCCCATGCCGCCGCCCTGGCCCGGGCGGAAGTGGTCTCCCCCTCAATGGCCAGCGCCGTCGCCAGGAACCGCCTGCCCTCGGCCAGCCTGCCGCGCAGGACCCACCACCAGGCCAGCGCATTCGCCAGCCGCGCCGCGCTCTCGCCGTCCCGGTGAGAGGCCGCCGTGTCGAGTGCCGCCCGCATGTTCGCGACCTCCGCGTCCAGGCGCAGCAGCCAGTCGCGCTGCTCGTGTCCGTACAGTCCCGGTTCGGCCTGTACGGCCAGGGCCAGGTAGTGGCGCAGGTGTGCGAGGCGTACCCGACCGAGTTCGCCGGCGTCGGACAACCTGGCCACGCAGTACTCCGACACCGATTCAAGTAGCCGGTACCTGACTCCGGCCGGGGCGTCAGCGACGACCACGAGCGAGCGGTCGACCAGACGTACGAGCAGGTCGAGCACGTCGAGACCGGCTTCCGCGCAGACGGATTCCGCGGCCTCCAGCGTGCACCCGTCGACGTGGACGGCCAGGCGGCGCAGGACGCGGCGTTCGTCGTCGGACAGCAGGTCCCAGCTCCAGTCGATCACCGCGGTCAGCGTCTGCTGTCGGGCCGGGGCGCCGCGCTGACCGGCGGCCAGCAGCCGGAACCTGTCGTCCAGCCTGCCCACCACGCCCTGCACGCCGAGCGCCCTCACCCGCGTCGCGGCCAGCTCCAGCGCCAGCGGGATGCCGTCGAGCCGCCTGCACAACTGCGCGATGGCCAGGGCGTTGGATGCGTCCAGAGCGAAGCCACGGACGGAGGCGGCGGCCCGGATCACGAACAACTTGACGGCGTCGGACCTGGCCATGGTCGCCAGGTCGGCGGCGGTGGGCACGTCGAGCGGCGGCACGCTCCACAACACCTCGCCGGCCACGGCCACCGGCTCCCTGCTCGTCGCCAGGATCCGCAGGTCAGGGCAGGACCGCAGAAGCAACTCGGCCAGCTCGGCGACCTGGTCGACCACGTGCTCGCAGTTGTCCAGCACCAGCAACATCCGACGGGGCTTGAGCGCGGCGGCCAGCTGACGCGCCAGCGCGCTGTCGGCCTCGTCCCCTATGCCCGTGGTCTTGGGAGCGGCGTCCTCACGGATGTCCAAGGCTGCCATGACGGCCTCGGCCGGGGAACGGGACCCCTGGTCCAGGGCGACGAACCAGGCCCCGTCCGCGAACCCGCTAACCAGCCGGTTCGCGGCCTCTAGCGCCAGCCGGGTCTTGCCGACCCCGCCGCTGCCGGTGAGCGTCACCAGTCGCTCGTCCCCGACCAGCGCGCACACATCGGCCAGGGCCTCCTGTCTGCCGATCAGCTTGCTGACGGAGGCGGGCAGGTTCGTCACAGGACGTTCGGCGGGCACACTCAGCGCCGGGTCTTGCCCGAGTATCGCCTGATGGAGCGCGACCAGCTCCGGTCCTGGGTCGAGGCCGAGCTCGTCGGCCAGCCGGTCGCGCAGCTCGCTGTATCCGGCCAGGGCCTCGCTCTGGCGACCGGCCCGGTACAGGGCCCGCATGTGCACGGCCCGCAGTCGCTCCCTGAGCGGATGCCTGGCCACCAGATCGCCCAGCTCGCCCACGAGCAGCCCGTGCTCGCCCAGCTCCAGCCGCGCCTCGGCGTGCTGCTCCAGCGCCGACAACCGCTGTTCCTCCAGCCGGAGGATCGCCGACCTGGTGTACTCCTCGTCCGCGAAGTCCGCGAACGCCGGCCCGCGCCACAACGCCAGCGCGTCGCCCAGAAGCCCCGCCTTGGTGCTGGGGCTGCCGGCTGCCTCGGCCCGCGCCAGCAGCGCGGTGAAGTGTGTGGCGTCCACGGCCCCGTCGTCGGGGCGCAGCAGCTAGCCCGGGGCGCGGGAGACGACCAGGTTCTTCCCGCCGGGTTCGGCGTCCTCCAGCGCCTTGCGCAGTTGTGAGACGCGCACCTGGAGCGCACCCGCGGGATTGCCCGGCGGCTCGTTCCCCCATAGGTCGTCGACCAGCCGGTCCATGGACACCGGATGGCCCTCGTGGACGAGCAGGTCCACGAGGAGGGCCCTGACCTTGAGGCCGGGGATGGTGACGGCATCTCCGTCGCTGGTCCACACGGCCAGCGGTCCCAGCACCCCAAAGCGCATGCTCGTCACCTTATGCGCGGCCGTAAGTGCACGAAAAGAACATGTTCATGCACCAGACGGAGCCGCAGTGCCGGATCGCCCGCCGCGCTGCGACGGTGCGCCCATCAACCTATTCAAGGTCCATTTCGAGGAACGCCCGGGCCTGCGCGGTGACGCCGTCACGCCGCCAGACCAGCGTCAGAGCGCGGCCCAGTGCGGCGTGGCGTAGGGGGAGCGTGACCAGCCCCAGGCCGAGGCGCCAAGCGGCCGACCGGGGCATGAGGGCGATGCCGAAGCCGTGCTCGACCAACGGGGCCAGCAGCGAGAGGTCGTCGGTCTCGGCCCGTATGTCGGGAGCGAGACCCGCCTCGGCGCATGCGTTCTCCAACGCCGCGCGCAGTCCGGTGCCGGGGGTGAGCGTGACGAGCGCCTCCTCGCGCAGGTCGGCGAGGGTGACTTCGGCGTTGGCCGCCAGCGGGTGGCCGGGGGCGGTCGCGACCACAAGGGGCTCCTCGCCGAATTCGCGGGCGCCCAGTGTGGTGGGTAGCCGCTGCCCGGCCGGCCCGGCCGGCAGGCGGGGGCCTGAGGTGCCGATGAGAGCGGTGTCGAGGTTGCCGGCGATCACCTGCTCGACGAGTTTCTCGGGGTCGCCGGTGCGCAGGGTGAGGCGTACCTGAGGGTAGTGGCGCTGGAACCGCGCGAGTTGGTCGAGCAGCGTCGCGGGGGGAGCGGGGACGGTGCCCACGGCCAGGCGTCCGGCCAGGACGCCCCGCAGCAAGGTGACCGCGTCGCGGCCGGCGGCGGTCGACTGGAGCGCGGCGCGGGCGTGGGGGAGGAAGGCCTCCCCGGCCGGAGTGAGGCTGACCTTGCGCTCGGTCCGGTCGAAGAGCCGCTCACCGAGCTCGCGTTCGAGCTGGGCGATCTGCTGGCTGATGGCGGGCTGGGCGACGTGGACGCGGGCCGCGGCGCGGGTGAAGCTGCCTTCCTCCGCCACGGCCACGACGTACCTCAGCTGGCGAAGCTCCATAAGCTCTCCTTATCGAGACGCCTATGAATCATATCTTGGACTTCTAATTCGTCGGGAGGCAGGCTTTGAGACGCACGCAAGATGCACCTCCGAAGGAGACAGCTCATGTCCCGTCACCACCAGGCGCTGATGGTCTGGATCGCCGTTCTGCCCACCCTCACCGTCCTACAGCTCGTGCTCGGCCGCTTCTTGGAGGGTGTTCCGCCGTACCTGCGGCCGCTGATCATTGCCACGCTGGTGGTGCCGATCGTCGTCTACGGGCTGCTGCCGCCACTGCAGCGGCTGCGCGCACGGCTGGCCGCCTTCATCGCAGGATCGCATCGGTGAAGGACAGCCCCATCCGCCACCGATGTAACTGGTTGCCGGATGAGGCTGCCTCAAGATATGACCAAGAATGCGGTCACCGCGCTACTTGTTGGCGACCATGTGGTCGAGGTTGAACCACCCGGCGTCACCAGAACCGTAGCTGACGCTAATCGTGTTGACGCCTGCCACCAACTGCACCGGAATGGTCGCGTCGCTCCAGGTATTCCAGCTGCCAGTGAGCGGGAGTGGAATTTGGTGAGAATCTCCGCCGTTCACCGACACCGACGCGCTCCGGGTGCTGGCCGGACCGTCAGGGCCGGCCGCGTAGCGGAGGTCCAGTGAGTATGTGCCCGCATCCTGGGCCACGATCCGCTGAGTCACGCTCGGCCCTCGTGAGGTGAAGCATGCGACGAAGCCCGATCCCGTATACCCGGGATGGTCCGTGGCCAGGCACGCTCCGCCGGATAGAGCTCCGTCCTCAGCCTCGCAGACGTCCCCGACCCCACATTGCAGCAACGCGTCAACAGAGTTCTTCACGGAGATGTCCTGCCCTTCTGACTTCGTCGTCGCGGCCGCCGTGAACCGGTAGTTGCCTTTGGGTAGATCGGCAGAGGTCGTCATCGTGTACTGCACAACAGTGCTCTGGCCGGAGGCCAACTTGGGCACGCTTGGGCACGCCGGCGCGCCATTGTCCGCGCAGGTGATGGTGAATCCGGGGGCCGGCTCGCCGGGCGGGGTGTAGGCGGCAAGACTCGTTCGGACGTCGCGATCCATCTGGGCACCGCCGTTGGTGAACGTCACCGGGACTGTGTAGGTGCTCCCAGGCTGCACGGCGGTCGGGGCGTCGAGGGAGATCGCCTGTGGTTCGGTCCAGGACAGATAGACGCCGTAGGCGTCGTGCTGCGACTCGAGGTCGAAAGGCACTGTGATGGCATCGTTCTGGACCTTGACGTCTTGGCTGAAGGCAACCTGGCGCGTGTACAGGGGCGCCTTGTCAGGGATTCTGTAGACAGTGGCGTGCACGAGGCCATCGCGGACCAGCCACGGCGTCGAGGACAGCCCCTTGAACGTTACGGCCATCGGCCCGACGTATGCGCCCTGAATGTCACCGAGCAGCGCCACAGCGCGCTTCTTCGCGGGGTCCGCGGACGCGGAAATCGCGGTCGACCCGACTTGTTCGGAGGTGGAGACCAGCGTCCCGGTCAGGTCGGCATAGGTTCGCATCGCCCACCAGTTTCCGTTGGGCGCCCATCCGCTCGGGGTCTTGGTGAGCAGCCCGGTCAGGTTCGGAATGGTGCAGCAACTCCAGTTTCCGCGCATGGCGTTGGCATAGTTCGACTGAGCCAGCCGGGCGTTGTACCAGGCGGTATCTCCGGCGGTCTGCCGATCCGCGGGCTGGTACTCGTTAGCCGACAGGGGCCGTTGGGGGATCCCGTTGGCGTCGAGTGCGTCCGCCAGGGACTGGCCGACGGTGACCGGGTCGTCCACGGTCCCCTCATCGTGGTTGGTGATCTCGTCCGGGACAGTGTTCGCGGCCTTGACGTGGGCCAGGAAGGCCTGCCATTGCGCGGGCCGTCGCTCAGGGGTGTAGGCGAACGAAGGACCGGCGATTTTCGCAGCCGGGGCGATGCGCCGGATCTCGCGGTAGGCGCTGTCCCACATTTGGAAGTACTGTGCCGTGTTGACGCCCGGTTTCCAGAAGATGCTGAGGTCGGGCTCGTTCCAGATCTCGTAGGTGAAGTCCTGGCGGGAAGCCTGGAGCCGGGCCACGGTCGCGTCGATGAACGTGATCCAGTTGCTGCAGTCGCCGTCGGTGCACGGCCACAGGGTGTTCGCCGGAGCCCCGCCGGTCGAACCGAACACATCACTGAGCAAGACCTGGTACTCGACCTTGTGACGGGGCGGGCGCTGCAATCGCTTCGCCTCGGCGATGACCGCATCGATGTTGGCTTGGGTGCCCGGTCCGAAGGTGTACTTGTCCTTGATCCAGCCGCCCGCATACCAGCCGCCGCTGCGGTAGGCGTTAATCGTCAGCGGGTCGAGGTATTCGTCGGACGGTTGTAACCCGTCCTGCGTGATGCCATAGAGAATGCCAAGACCCACCCCTTCGGACCGCTTCGTCTTTGCGGACAGATCGACGGTCAGTTCTTTCACGCTGGCAGAGCTGACGTTCGAGTCTGCCGTGGCGGGCTGCTGGCCGCTGACCAGCAAGGCAGCGCTAGCGAACAGCGCCCCAAGGGCTGCGAGCAGCTTTCTGCCGTTCAGGCCTCGGCCCTGGCCGTGTACCGCGGCTGTGCCGTCGGGACGCCTAATTGTGACTAAGCGTTTTGGATGAGCTGACATTCTTCCTTCTTTCGTGGAGGGGCCAACCCACATCGCGGCCGGCGGGGTCACGGTCAGCGCGAGTGCGGAGGCGAGGACGGCGTGCGGCACGATCCTGCGTGCCCGCCGAGACAAGGGTGTGACCATGCGCCTTTCCCGTTCGGGGGTGCGGTTAGGTCGAATCGATTCGGCGAATCGGTTCGACTGGACCATAAGCGCGTGCCGACGGGATGGTCAAGAGCCGGAAATGTCCGCGATACGTCCTCGCCATGCAGCCGTCATGCGACACCGTGGACCCAGAAGCCGTGCAGGGCCTGGAGATCCAGTGCTGTTGTTCGAGGAGGGCTCGACGGGGGAGGAGCCGGGGTCAGGCGCGGGGTCTCGCCGGTCCTGTGGTGCCGCGAAGGGAGATGGGCGGGGCGGCCAGGAGGTGGCGGTGCGGACTGCCGGGATCGGCGATGCGCTGGATGAGCAACTCGACGGCGCGAGCGCCGAGCTCGATGGTGGGAACGTCGGCGGAGGTGAGCGGTGGGTCCAGGTTCTCGGCCAAGTTTTGCGCGGCGACGCCGGCGATGGAGAAGTCCTTGGGGACGGCTAGGCCCGCCTGGGCCAGTGCGCGGTACATGCCGGTGATGGCGGTCTCGTTGATGGTGGCGATGGCCGTCAGTTCGGGATGTTCGGCGAGGAGCCGTTCGACGCAGGACAGCCCGGCCTGGGCGTCGTCGGCACAGCAGGCGTGGACGCCGTGCAGGTCACGTTGGGCGACGGCTCGCGTGAAGCCGGCCTGGGCGCGATGGCCGGGACCATAGCCCGCGGCGACCAGCTCGGCGGAGCGGTTGACGAGCGCGATGTTGCGATGGCCGAGGTCGGCCAGGTGGTGCACGCACTGGGAGATGAGCGTCTCGTAGTCGACGTCCACCCACGTCATGTCCTCGGGATGGCTGGTGCGGCCGATTCCGACGAACGGCAGCCCACTCTGCCGTAGGCGGGTGACGCGATCGTCCTCCAGCCTGATCTCCATGAGAATGACGCCGTCCACGCGTCGGCCCGTGACGACGCGCTCGAATGAGCGCTCGTGCTCACCACCCGACGGTGACAGCAGAACGTCCAGGTCGGCGCGGGCGGCGGCGTCGACGACCGTGGCCACGAAGCCCAGCTGCATGTCGGTCAGGCGCCGGCTGGCCGGAGGGATGACCAGGCCGATCGTGCGGGTCCTGCCCTCCTTCAGTGCCCGAGCGGCGGCATTGGGCCGGTAGTTCAGCTCCTCGATGACCGCCTGGATGCGCTGTCGGGTCTCCTCCGACACCGGGCGCTTGCCGGTCAGGGCGTAGGAGACGGTGCTACGCGCCACACCCGCCCGCCTGGCGATCTCCCCGATGTTCACCCGCACTCCCCATCCGAATCCGCCGGTCCGCGACCATCGTAGGTCGAATCGGTTCAGGGCACGCCGCGGCACTGGATTCCGTAACGAGGATGTGTCGCGGGGTGCACGCCTGCGGCGACATTTCGGCAACCGGAAGTCCCTTCCCATTGACTCGTGCGACGAACCAGGCCTATGTTCGGTCGAACCGGTTCGCCGAATCGGTTCGACCTAGATCGAAAACAGCCGCGTAACGCCTGTCAGCGGAGGTCAGACCCAGTGAGATCAGCGGCAAGGAGCCGGCGCGTGGCCGGTGTGAGTCTGGCGGTTCTGGCGACCGCGGGCGGTCTGGTCGCCTGCTCGTCAACGTCCGGCAGTGGGAGCTCGTCGAGCGCGAGCCAGGCCGCGGGGGGTGGGACCTATGCCATCTGGGACCCGTACCCGCAGTATGACAAGAGCTCTGAATGGGTGAAGCTGCTGGAGGCATGCGGCACTCAGGCCGGGGTGAAGGTCGAGCGCACCAGCTATGACACGAGCGATCTGACGAATAAGGCCTTGCTTGCGGCCCAGCAGGGCAACTCGCCGGATGTGCTCATAGTGGACAATCCGGTGGTCTCGACGCTGGCCGAGGCCGGCGTCTTGACAACGACCGAGGAGAACAAGCTCGACATCTCGGCGATCGCACCGAACCTTCTGGCCGCGGGACAGAGCGGCGGTAAGACGTACGGCGTCCCGATCGGCGCCAACACCCTGGCCCTGTACTACAACAAGGGGGTCCTGGAGAAGGCCGGAGTGGACATCGCGTCGGTCAAGGACTGGACGTCGCTGACCGCGGCCCTGGAGAAGGTCAAGGGCGCGGGCAAGAAGGGAATCACGTTCTCGGCGATCGGCACCGAGGAGGGCAGCTTCCAGTTCCTGCCCTGGTTCTGGGGTTCCGGCGCGCAGCTCACCAAGCTCGACTCGGCCGAGGGCGTGTCGGCCGTGGCGCTGTGGAGCGACTGGCTGGAAAAGGGGTACGCCCCCAACTCTGTGATCAACAATACGCAGACGACCAGCTGGCAGGAGTTCGCCAGCGGCGATTTCGCCTTCGCTGAGAACGGCACGTGGCAGCTGGCCAACGCCAAGAAGGCCGGCTTCGAGTACGGGATCATTCCGGTGCCTGGCAAAGGTGGCGGGACCGCGCCGGCTCCCACCGGTGGTGAGTTCGTCAGCATCCCCGTCCAGCAGGACGCCGCCCGCTACGCGACCTCCCAGAAGCTCGTGACGTGTCTGACCAGCCCCGACAACTCTCTCACCACCACGACCACCCTCTCCTACATCGCGCCCACTGAGGCGGTGCAGGCCAAGCAGGTGGCGGCCACTCCCGACCTGAAGGTGTGGGTGGACGCGGTGAAGGCGGCCAAGGGCCGCACCAGCGACGACCTCGGCACCAAGTACCCGAAGATCTCTGAACCGATGTGGGGTGGGGTGCAGGCGGCGCTGAGCGGATCGAAGTCGCCGCAGGAGGCGATGGCGGCCGCGCAGTCCGCGGCGGCGAGCGCCATCCAGTAGGAAGCATGAGTCGAGTAACACAGACGAAGGTCCGTCCCGCCGGTGGTCTCGCCCCCTTGGAGGGGCGAGGCCACCGAGTGGCGGCGCGAACCCGGTCCGGGCAGTGGGCGGCGTGGGCGTTTCTGGCCCCGGTCGCCGTCTACTTGCTGGTGTTCTACGCCTATCCGCTGTATCGCAACGTCGAACTGAGCCTGCGCAACTACACGGTGCGTTCGTTCGTGCAGGGCGATGCGCCGTTCACCGGGTTCGCCAACTACGTCAAGATCTTCGGCGATGCGACGTTCGGGCCCGCCCTGTGGCACACGGTGGTGTTCACGGTGGTGTCACTGGCCTTCCAGTTCGGGATCGGGCTCGCTCTGGCGGTGTTCTTCAGCCGGAACTTCCGGCTGTCGGCCACGTTGCGGGCGCTGTTCCTGGTGCCCTGGCTGTTGCCGTTGATCGTGTCGGCCTCGACCTGGTCGTGGATGCTCAACAGCGACTCCGGCGTCATCAACGTGGTGCTGGGCGCGTTCGGGATCGACCCGGTGAACTGGCTGACCTCGCCGGACTGGTCGTTGTGGTCGGTGACCATCGCCAACATCTGGATCGGCATCCCGTTCAACCTGGTGGTGCTGTACTCCGGCCTGCAGGGGATCTCACCGGCCATCTACGAAGCCGCCGCGCTGGACGGGGCAGGTGGCTGGCAGCGGTTCTGGAAGGTCACCTTCCCGCTCCTGCGGCCGGTGTCGGCGATCACGCTGCTGCTCGGGCTGGTCTACACGCTGAAGGTCTTCGACCTCATCTGGATCATGACGAAGGGTGGCCCGAGCGGCTCCTCCACCACGTTCGCCACCTGGTCTTACCGATTGGGCTTCGGGAACCTGGTGCCCTCCTTCGGGCCCGGCGCGGCGGTGGGCAACCTGCTGATCGTGATGGCCCTGATCTTCGGGCTGATCTACATCCGCGTGCAGCGAAGGCAGGCCCATACATGAGGTACTGGAAGACCGCGATCGGGTTGGTGCTGACCGGCGTGATGCTGTTCCCGGTCTACTGGATGATCAACGTGTCGTTCACCCGGGAAACCGACATGCGCAAGAGCCCGCCGAGCTGGTTTCCTGTCAACGGCACGCTGGAGGGATACCGGGCGGTCCTGGACCAGCAACTGCCCTACCTGGGCGCGAGCTTGGTCGTCGGGCTGGGCACGGTGGCGCTGACCCTGCTGGTATCGGCACCGGCCGCGTACTCCCTGGCCAAGCTGCGCCCGCGCGGCGGTGGGGTGCTGAGCTTCGTGCTGCTGATCGCACAGATGATCCCCGGGATCATCATGGCGATGGGGTTCTACGCCATCTTCCTCAGCACAGGGGTGCTCAACACGATCCCCGGGCTGATAGTGGCGGACTCCACGCTCGCCGTGCCGTTCGCGGTGCTGATCTTCACCGCGTTCATGTCCGGCATTCCCGAGGAGCTGCTCCAGGCCGCCCGCACCGACGGCGCCGGCACTTTCCGCACCTTCTGGTCCATCGTGCTGCCCGTCAGCCGCAACTCGATCATCACTGTGTCGCTGTTCGCGTTCCTGTGGGCCTGGTCGGACTTCGTCTTCGCCAGCACTCTCGACCAGGGCGGTGACCACCAGCCGATCACACTCGGCATCTACCACTACATCGGCAACAACAACCAGCAGTGGAACGCCATCATGGCCACCGCCGTGATCGCCTCCGTCCCGGCCACCATTCTGCTCATCATCGCCCAGCGCTACGTGGCCGCCGGTGTCACCGCGGGCGCCGTCAAGGACTGACCTTCCGAGAAGGGACCCTCACTTTCATGACCGTCGCCGCGTCAGGCCCGGTGTTCTCTCTGCGGGAAATCCCGTTCAGCTTCCACGGATCCTGGTTCGACTTCTCACCCGTGGTGGCCGAGAAGACCTACGCCCAGGACGTGCACCTGGTCTCACACCAAACCGGCATGCACCCGATTCTGCGGCTGATCCCCACCGCGGAGACCGACATCACCGCCACACCGCACCAGCTCACCTGGAGCTGCGAGGGCGGCCGGATCGATCTCGCCTACGAAACCCCCGACACCGTACGGCTGCGCGGCCACCGCCTCGGCCTCCGTCTGCTAGCCGCTGATCCCATCCTGACCCCGTTCAGCGGCCCCTACTTTTACCAGGATCCCGCCGACGGATCATTCGTCTTCACCGTTTACCAGACCGGGCGCCGCTACCGCATCACCCTGATCTACGGGCAGATCACCGAGCAGCTCAACGCGCAGACGCTTGGCGCCGCCGAGCGCGGCGTCGTCCTGAGCGGCGATTGGGAGATCGCCATCGAGGAATACGAGGCCGCCCGCGACCCCTACGCCAGTGCAGATACCTTCGAGCAGGTGGCCAAGGCGGCGCGGGCCGAATTCGACGCGTTCGCCGCGGCGGTGGCGCCCTGGCGCAGCGATCGTACGCCTGCCGCCGAGTTGGCCGCCTACGTGCTGTGGTCGGCCACGGTCCGCCCAGCCGGGTTCGTCACCCGGCCCGCCGTGCTCATGTCCAAGCACTGGATGGACAAGGTCTGGAGCTGGGACCACTGCTTCAACGCCATCGCCCTGTCCGGCGGCCTGCCCGATCTGGCCTGGGACCAATTTCGGCTGCCCTTCGACCACCAAGACGTCGCCGGGGCGCTGCCTGACTCCGTCACCCATTCCGAGATCCTCTACAACTTCGTCAAGCCGCCGATCCATGGCTGGGCCCTCCGGCACATGCCCCCGGTGCCGAAGGGCGAGCTGGCCGAGACATACCGGCTGCTGGAGCGCTGGACCATGTTCTGGCTGACCGCCCGGCGCGCTCCCGGCAGGGAACTGGCGCATTACCAGCACGGCAACGACAGTGGTTGGGACAACGCCACCACCTTCGACCCTGAGCGCGTCGTCGAGACCGCTGACCTGGCCGCCTTTCTCGTGCTCCAGATGCGCGCGCTCGCCCGTCTGGCCACCGGACTCTCCAATCCTGATGCGGCGGCCGGCTGGTCGGCCGCGGCCGACCGGATGCGAGACGCGCTGCTCGCTGAGCTGTGGGCGGGGGACCGATTCGTCGCCCGGGGCGCACGTTCGGGACGAACCTGGTCCAGTTCCAGCCTGCTCGACCTCATGCCGATCGTTCTGGGGGAGGAACTCCCCGAATCGATTCGTGCGACGTTGGCCGCAAAGATCGAGAAGCATCTGACCGCGTTCGGGCCCGCCACCGAGTCGCCCACCTCTGAGCAGTACCAGGACGACGGCTACTGGCGCGGGCCGATCTGGGCACCCTCGACCGTTCTGATCGAGGACGGCCTTCGGCGTGCTGGGTACACCGACCTGGCCGACGAGATCAGTGCGCGCTTCCGCGCGTTGTGCGAGAGCTCCGGTTTCGCGGAGAACTTCGACGCCCGCACGGGAGAAGGATTACGCGACCGTGCCTACACCTGGACGGCCAGCGCCTATCTCGTGCTCTCCGCCGCCCAGGAGGGGCGGCGCCGACAGGGGCTTTGACACGAGAGGTCAGGCCCGCCTAGCCTGGTGTCGAATCGGTTCGAGCGCGCCTGCGACGATGGGCCGGTTGCACGGGGGAATGAGTGAACATCGGGGAGATCGCCAAGCGGGCGGGTGTGTCGCGCAGCACCGTGTCGTACGCCCTCAGTGGCAAGCGCACGGTCTCCGAAGCAACGCGTCGGCGCATTCTGCGGGTCATCGACGAGGCCGGTTATCGCCCCAACGCCAGCGCCCGAGCCCTGGCCGAGGGGCGTACCCGTACCATCGCCCTGGTGATCCCCCCTGCGGGACGTTCCCTCACCCCCATCCAGCTGGGGTTCGTCGCCGGCGTCGTCGCGGCAGCCAGTCTTCACGAATTGGATGTGCTGCTGTCTCCCAGCGGCGGTGAGCACGACCGCTCGTTCGAGCGGATCATCAGCGGCCGCCGCGTCGACGGAGTGATCCTCATGGAGGTCCGATTGCAAGACGCGCGGGCAGCCAGGCTGCGTGAGTCCGGCCTACCGTTCGTGGCGATCGGCCACACCGCCGACGCCGGGACCGGCTGCTGGGTGGACCTGGACTATGAGGGGCTCGTCGGGAACTGCGTGCACCACCTGGCAGACCTCGGGCACCGCGCGATCGCCCTCATCAACCGACCGCAGGAGTTCCTGGACTCCGGCTACGGCCCGGCCCGCCGCGCCCTGGACGGATTCACCGCCGCCGCAGCCGCGCGCTCCCTCACCGCGACGGCGATCTGCTGCTCCGATGACGCGATGGCCGGCGAGGCCTGCGTGGAGAACCTCCTCGCCGCCCACCCCGCGATCACAGGTATCGTCACCGCCAACGAGGCCGCATTGCCCGGCATGGAACGCGCGCTACGCCGCCTCGGCCGGGCAGTACCCGGCCAGATCTCCATCACCGGGGTGGTCGGACGGCACTGGGCCGAGGAGTTCCACCCACCCCTGACCGCGGCCGACGTCCCCATCTCCGACATGGCCGACCGCGCTGTGGAACTTCTTGCCGAGCGAATCTCCTCGCCCGCCGCGCCGGAGCGCCACGTCCTCCTGGCGCCACCGATCTCCTTACGCTCCAGCACGGCTCCTCCGGTCCAACGAGCCGAGAGTGATCCAGCCTTGCCTTCCCAGGGCAGCCATGCTGAGTGTTCGACCAGCTGAAGCGCCGGGAGCTGCGGGCGCCACATCACGCCGGCGCCCTCTCGCGGACGTTTCGTCTTGTGGTCCTATCTGGGCGGCGTCGTGGAAGTGCGGCGCACGATGAGGGTGGGCTGAATGGTCGGGTCCTGTGCCGGGTGCGTTGTGCCTGCCGGAAGATCGGCCCGCATGCGTGGCAAGAGTGCGGCCATGCAGCGGCGGCCGACCTCGCCGAAGTCCTGCCGGATGGTGGTCAGGGGAGGTACGAGGTATTCAGCCTCGGGGATGTCGTCGAACCCGACGACGCTGACATCCTCGGGTACGCGAACTCCGCGCTCGGCGAAGGCGCGCAACATGCCCAGCGCCAACTGGTCGTTGCCCGCGAAGACCGCTGTCACGTCCTTGCGTCCGGCAAGTCGCAGGCCGGCCTGGTAACCGGAACGCGCGCTCCAGTCTCCGCGAATCAGAGGCGGTGAGGTGATGCCAGCCTGCTCGAGGGTGGCACGCCAACCTTCGACTCGTCCTTGCGCCTCGAGCGAGTCGTCGGTTCCGGTGACGTGCCACACGTTGCGGTGCCCCAGTTCCAGCAGGTGTGTGACCGCCAGCCGGGCGCCGGCGACCTGGTCCACCGAGATCGCCGGTATCGGTGTGCGGGGGTCTGGAGAGACTGCGACGGCGGCCATGCCCCGAGGTAATCGGTGTAGTGCTGCGGTGGCCGTTGTCTGTGGTGTGATGACGATCACCCCGTCGACTGACTGGTCGGCCAGCCTTCCGCATGCCGACAGTACGCCGTGGTAATCGACGCGCTCCACCGTGGCGATGCTCAACCCGTAGCCGGCGGCATGGGCAGCGCGCTCGATGCCCAGTAGGGTCGCCGCCGGGCCGTACAGGTCCGCGTTGAAGCTGATCACGCCGACGACCCGCGAGCGGCCCCCGGCCAGGCCCCGCGCCAGCGCGTTGGGGTGGTAGTTGAGCTGGCGAACCGCCGCCAACACACGCTCCCGGGTGGCGGGGCTCACGCGTGGATGTTCGTTGAGCACCCGCGACACCGTCTGGGATGACACGCCGGCCAACCGGGCGACGTCGGTCATCACCACCGCCCGGCCGTTTCCCGCAACTGCCATGGCAGTTCTCCATTTCAACGGTCGGTGCTATCCAGCGGGGCTTCGGCAAGTCGGCGGTCGACGGGCGCCGGACGGCAGTGCCTGTTCCAACAGCATCGTGAAGTTCACTTGCGGGGACCTGGATCGGCCGGCACAGCGGTGGAGGCGCGCGGGACGAGACGGCAGGGAAGGGCCCGTTGGCCGTGTACCGGGTCACCGTTCACGGCCGCCAGGAGTAGCTCGGCGGCCGTACGGCCGATTCCTTCCAGGTCCATGTCGATGCTGGTCAGCGCGGGTCTGCTGCCCTGAACCATGACGTCCCAGTTGTCGAAGCCGACCAGGGCGACGTCGCGGGGGATGTCCCGGCCGGCCTCGCGCAGGCCCTCTGCCACGCCGCGGGCGATCTGGTCACTACCGCAGAAAACGGCGTCGATGTCGGCTCCAGTGGAAAGCAGGATTCCTGCCGCCTGGCGACCCCAAGCCTCGCTCCACTCGCCGTACAGGGTCGTGGACGCAGGCTCGAGCCCCTCTGCGGCCAGAGTCTCCGCGGCCGCGGTGGCGCGGACCGTTACCGAATGGTGGTGTTCGGGGCCGGTGACGTGGACGATTCGGCGGCGACCGATTGCGAGGAGGTGCTGTATGGCGCGGCGTGCGCCATCGGCTTCGTCCGGGACGACCGAGCAGTCCTGCGGGTCCGAGGAACTGATGAATGCGTACACCACAGGCACCGGGAGGTCCGCGCTGATCGGCGTGCGGGCCTGGGTACGCCGGCCCGTCACGATGATCCCGTCGACTTTCCGGCTGAGGAGGGTCCGGACGTAGTACTGCTCGCGGATCGGGTCGTCTCTGGCGTCGCACAGAAAAACCGACATCTGCCCGGCGCCGAGTGCATCCTCGGCGCCGATCATCAGCGGGATGCTGAACCGCCCGATGCTGTCGGTCGTGATCATGCCCACCGTGTAGGTGCGCCCGCTGTGCAGGCTGCGTGCGGCCGCGTTGGCGACGAACCCGAGCTGCTCGGCGGCCTGCTGCACGCGCAGACGGGTCTCGGGCCGCAGGCTGCCGCGACCGTTGAGCGCCTTGGACGCGGTTCCTGTGGAGACCCCGGCCAGTGCGGCCACCTCGCTGATCGTGGAGGGGCGAACGTTGTTGCCCAGTGTTTCCTCCATAGTTTCCTGATGGCACTCAAGCTTCCAGTTAATGGGACTGTAACTAGGTATTGACATGCACGCAAGGTGCTGCCTAGCGTCAGGGCAACCGTTTTCCTGATTTTCCGATCTACGACCGATGGTTCCCCCAGACCTCCGTTCAGGCCGAAGTCGTCCGCCGCGAAGGGCCGGGCACCACGACCCTCGATCCGCAATCCCAATAGCTAACCCCCCGTTCAAAGGGATCGCCATGACTTCCTGGAATGCCACGCGTCGCCGCACCTACACGGGTGCGGCCATCGCACTGTCGGCCTGCCTCGCCGCCGCGTGCTCTACGGGCACGGGGTCGCCCACAGGGTCGGGCTCCGGCTCCTCGGGTTCGAGCGGCACCTACGCGATCTGGGACCCGTACCCGCAGTTCGACGACAGCGCCGATTGGGTGAAGTTGCTGCAGAAGTGCGGCACCGACGTCGGCGTCACGATCAAGCGCACCGGCTACGACACCACGGATCTGACCAACAAGGCTCTCCTCGCCGCCCAGCAGGGCAACTCGCCGGACGTGCTCATCGTCGACAACCCCGTGGTGTCCACCCTCGCCGACGCGGGGGTGCTCACGACCACCGACGAGATGAAGATCGACACCTCTGCGGTGGAACCGAACCTGCTCGCTGCCGGCCAGCTCGACGGCAAGACGTACGGCATCCCGATCGGCGCCAACACCCTCGCCCTCTACTACAACAAGGCTGTGCTGACCACGGCAGGAGTCGACCCGGCGGAAATCAAGGACTGGACGTCGCTCACCGCCGCGCTGGCGAAGGTCAAGGCCGCCGGCAAGAAGGGCATCACCTTCTCGGCGATCGGCACCGAGGAGGGGAGCTTCCAGTTCCTGCCCTGGTTCTGGGGCGCCGGCGCGAACCTGACCCAGCTCGACTCGGCGCAGGGCGTCTCCGCGTTGCAGCTGTGGACGGACTGGCTCAAGAACGGCTACGCGCCGAACTCGGTCATCAACAACACCCAGACCACGAGCTGGCAGGAGTTCGCCACCGGGCAGTTCGCGTTCGCCGAGAACGGTACGTGGCAACTGGCGAACGCGAAGAAGGCCGGCTTCGAGTACGGCATCATCCCGATTCCGTCCTCCTCCGGCGGCACCGCGCCGGCGCCCACGGGCGGTGAGTTCGTCACCGCGCCGGTGCAGACCGACACCGGCCGCTACGCCACCAGCCAAAAGCTGATCGCCTGTCTGACCAACGCCGACAACGCCTACACCACGGACACGACCCTGTCCTACATCGCGGCGACCGACACCGTGCAGGCCAAGCAGGTGGCGGACAACTCCGAACTGAAGGTCTGGGTCGAGGCCGTCAAGGCGGCCAAGGGCCGCACCAGCGACAACCTCGGCACCAAGTACCCGAAGATCTCCGAGCCGATGTGGACCGGTTTCCAGGCGGCTTTGAGCGGAGCGAAGTCCCCGCAGGACGCGTTCGGCGCCGCCCAAGCCACGGCCGCCGCTGCGACCAAGTGACCATGGCGCCCCACGTCACAACCCGTGCCTCCGTTCCGGCCGTGCCGGAGACGGAGGCCGGTTTCGGGCGAACATCCCGAGCCCGGTCGAGCGGGCAGTGGACCGCTTGGGCCTTCCTCGCCCCGGTCGTCGTCTACCTGATCGCGTTCTACGCCTATCCGCTTTACCGCAACCTCGACCTGAGCCTGCACCGGTACACGGTCCGCTCCTTCGTGCAGGGTGGCGCGCCGTTCAGCGGACTGGACAACTACCGCACCGTGTTCGACAGCCCGACCTTCTGGCCGGCGTTGACCCACACCGCGGTGTTCACGGGAGTCTCGCTGGTCTTCCAGTTCTCCATCGGCATGGCTCTGGCGATCTTCTTTCACCAGCACTTCCGTCTGTCGGCCACGCTGCGCGCGCTGTTCCTCGTCCCGTGGCTGCTGCCCCTCATCGTCTCGGCTTCGACGTGGTCCTGGATGCTCAACAGCGACTCCGGGATCGTCAACACCGCCCTGGGCGTGTTCGGCATCGGCCCCGTCAACTGGCTGACCTCGCCGGACTGGTCGCTGGCGTCGGTCACCATCGCCAACATCTGGATCGGCATCCCGTTCAACCTGGTCGTGCTCTACAGCGGCCTGCAGTCCATCCCGTCGGAGATCTACGAGGCCGCGGCGCTCGACGGTGCCACGCACTGGAGCACGTTCTGGCGGGTGACCTTCCCCCTGCTGCGCCCGGTGTCGGCGATCACGCTGTTGCTCGGTCTGATCTATACGCTCAAGGTCTTCGACATCATCTGGATCATGACGAGGGGCGGCCCGGCCGATGGCTCCACGACCCTCGCCACCTGGTCGTACCGGCTCGGTTTCGGCAACCTGTTGCCGTCCTTCGGCCCGGGTGCCGCGGTCGGCAACCTGCTGATCATCCTCGCCATGGTCTTCGGGTTGCTCTACATCCGCATGCAGCGGAGGACTCTGCGATGAAGCGCTCCCTGAAGACGGCCGTCGGCGTCGGGCTGACCGCGATCATGTTGTTTCCGGTCTACTGGATGATCAACGTGTCCTTCACCAAGGACACCGACATGCGTGCGGACCCGCCACACCTCTTCCCGCTGCGCGGAACCTTCGACGGCTACCGCGCGGTGCTCGATCAGCAACTGCCCTTCCTGGGCAACAGCCTGCTCATCGGGCTCGGCACCGTCGCGCTCACCGTCATCGTGTCGGCGCCGGCCGGCTACTCCCTGGCCAAGCTACGCCCGCGCGGGGCAGGCACGCTGAGCTTCGTGCTGCTGGTCGCCCAGATGATCCCCGGTGTCATCATGGCGATGGGCTTCTACGCCATCTACCTCAAGCTCGGGGTGCTCAACAGCTCCGCGGGCCTGGTACTGGCCGACTCCACCATCGCGGTCCCGTTCGGTGTGCTCATCTTCACGGCGTTCATGTCCGGAATCCCAGCGGAATTGGCCGCGGCGGCGAAGATCGACGGAGCCGGAGCGTTCCGTACGTTCTGGTCGGTGATCCTCCCGGTGAGCCGCAACGCCGTCGTGACCGTCAGCCTGTTCGCCTTCCTGTGGGCGTGGTCGGATTTCGTCTTCGCCACGACCCTCGACGGCGGCGGAGCCCAGCAGCCGATCACGCTCGGCATCTACCGCTACATCGGCAACAACAACCAGGAATGGAACGCCATCATGGCGACCGCCGTGGTCGCGTCCATCCCCGCGACGCTGCTGCTCATCGTGGCTCAGCGGTATGTGGCCGCCGGCGTGACCGCCGGTGCCGTCAAGGACTGAGGAACCCCTGCATGCCCCACTCTGTTTCGTACGGTCCCACCCTGCCCACCTCCCAGGCGATCTCCTCGCTCAGGCCGCTGCCCGCCCACGCCGTGCGCCTCAGCGCGGACGGACTGCTCGGCGGCTGGCAGATCCGCAACGCCGATGCCACCTTGCCGCACTGCATCAGCCGGCTTCACACGCAGGGCAATCTCGACAACCTCCGCCGTGTCACCGGTGACTTCGCAGGTGACTTCGCCGGCATGTGGTTCGCCGACACAGACGTCTACAAGACGCTCGAGGCGGCGCTGTGGGAACGCGCCCGCTCCGGCGGATCCTCGGCGTTCGTCGCCGACACCGCCCAACTGCTGGAGAAGGCCCAAGACTTCGACGGCTACCTGAATTCGTACTACCAGGTCGACCATCGCGACCGGCAGTGGGCCGAACTGCCGTCCAGTCACGAGATGTACACCGCCGGCCACCTCATCCAGGCCGCCGTAGCCGCCGCACGCAGCGCCTCGGACACCCCGGCGGTCCAGCAGATTCTCACGGTGGCGCGCCGCTTCGCCGATCTGCTGGTACGGCGGTTCGGCACAGGCGGCGTGGACGCGCTCGACGGGCACCCCGAGGTCGAGACCGCGCTCGTCGAGCTCTACCGGGTCACCGGCCACCGGCCCTACCTCGATCTCGCCGCACGCTTCGTAGGCCTGCGCGGACACGGCCTGCTCGGCCCCGACAGCCGCTTCCGGCAGCGCCACTACTACCAGGACCACCAGCCTGTCCGTGACGCCACCGAGGTAACGGGCCACGTCGTGCGCCAGGTCTACCTGGCGGCCGGCGCCGTGGACGTGGCCGTCGAGACCGGTGACTCCGCGCTGCTGAACGCCGCCGAACGGCTGTGGGAGTCGGCGATCGCCGCCAAGACCTACCTGACCGGCGGGCAGGGCTCACGCCACCGTGACGAGGCATTCGGCGCCCCATACGAGCTACCGCCCGACCGTGCCTACGCCGAGACCTGCGCCGCCATCGGCGGTTTCCACTGGGCATGGCGGCTGCTCCTGGCGACCGGGCGGTCCCGCTACGCCGACGAGATGGAGCGGCTCCTCTACAACGGGATCGCCGCCAGCACGGCTCTCGACGGCACCGCCTTCTTCTATTCCAACCCGTTGCAGCTCCGCACCGGCCACGACGGCGACGACGAGGACGCCCCCGGCCGGCGGCTGTCCTGGTACTCGTGCGCATGTTGCCCGCCCAACCTCGCCAGGCTGATGGCATCCCTGCACACCTACACGGCCACTGGCGACCCCGGCGGCCTTCAGGTGCACCTGTACGCGCCGGGCACGGTGACGGCCGGTGGGCACACCATCGAGGTCGCCACCGCCTATCCGTGGGAGGAGACCGTCACCATCTCTGTCACCGAGACCACAGAGGCGCCGTGGACCCTGACCCTGCGTGTGCCCGCCTGGTGCGCCGACGCCCAACTGACGGTCAACGGCGAACCGGTCGACACCGCCGTCCGTCACCAGGGCTACCTTGGGCTGACCCGCACCTGGCTGCCCGGTGACCGCGTCGAACTCGTCCTGGCCATGCCGCCGCGACTGCTCGCCGCCCATCACCGCGTCGACGCGGTACGCGGCAGCGTCGCACTCACCCGTGGCCCGCTCGTGTACTGCCTGGAACAGGCCGACCTGCCCGGTGAACTGGACGGCATCGTCCTTGAAGATCTGGAACTGGACGCCCGGGGGCCGATCGGCGTCATCACCGGCGCTCACCCGATCGCGCCTGTGATGTTGCTGACCCCGGTACGCGCGCAGTCCAGTGCCGACGACGAGCTGTACCTACCGCTCGACGCCGCCACACCGGCGGCGACGCCGCCGACCGCCATGCCGGCGATTCCCTACTTCCTGTGGGCCAACAGGGCCGCCGGAGCGATGAGGGTCTGGATCCCGCTCGCACCACAGGACCGGTGACCGGCGACGGACCGTCCGTCGCTCTCGCACCACGCGCCAGGGCTTCACGGGCCGGCCCGCCACCGTCCCCGCCCCAGCGGAGAACTGACCTGTACCGACGACAGACGAACGCAGCCTGCCGAACTCGCTTGTTAACGCTAACAGGCCGCGCTGCCTATGCCCAGCCGACCCTGCAGCCCTCAGAGGCGACGCATGACTCGGGAACGTGAACGCCCGCTTCGTTCACACCGAACACAAAGGAGCATCACGCATGTCTCGAACAGCGTTACCCCAGGGGAGGGCATCAGCCCTTCGCCTCAGCATGAACCGGCTCCGAGGTCGCTCCCGCCGCACAGCGGCCCTGGTCGCCGCGCTCACGATCGCGGCCGCAGGAACCGCGATCACGGCTTCGCCCGCGTCCGCCGCCCCCGCACCCGCATCCACACTTGTGGTGAGTGCCGACAAGCCCTTCCGCCCGGTCACGTACGTTGCGACAGGGTCCCTGTACGGCCTCGCCGACGACTCGACGCCCTCCGACGCCCTGGTCAAGGCCATCAAGCCGAACACGTTCGTTCAGATGGCTGTAGGCGGCAGGCAGCAGGCGAAGGGCGACGTGCTGGTGGTCGCCGACAAGGCGGCCAGAGCAGGCGCGAAGGTCGTCAACCGCCTCTCGGACTACTACGCGGGCTGGCCGTACCAGTTCAGTTGGACCACGTGGCCGGGCGTCGTGGAGCAGCAGGTCAAGGCCGTCCAGGCGTCCGGAGCGACGAACATGGCCGCCTACGAACTGTGGAACGAGTCGGACAACACGTGGCTCGCGTCCAACGGCACCTACGAGGACTTCTGGACGAAGACCTTCCGTCAGGTGCGATCGCTCGACCCGACCACGCCGATCCAGGGCCCGAGCTTCTCCGACAACATCAACGACATGGAGAACTTCCTGGAGAACGCGGTCGCGACCGACACGGTCCCCGACATCATCTCCTGGCACGAGTTGATCAACTCGGGCAAGATCGTGGGTGACCTCGACAAGGTCAACGCCATCATGAAGAAACTCGGCATCAGCCCCCGCCCGATCTCGATCGAGGAGTACGCGGCGCCCTCCGAGGTCGGCATCCCGGGCTCCCTGGTCGGGTACATCGCGAAGTTCGAGCGATACGGCATCCACGACGCGGAGCTCGCGTTCTGGAACGGCTACGGCGCGCTCGGCGACCTGCTGACCGGCACCGGCGGGAGCCCGAACGGCGCCTACTGGCTCTACAAGTGGTACGCCGACATGAGCGGGGACATGGTCGTGACCACCCCGCCCAACGCCACGACCGGCCTCGACGGCGCCGCCGCCGTGCCCGGCGACAAGAAGCAGGTCAGCGTGATCTTCGGCGGCGGCAGCGGCTCAACCGCCGTCCGGGTCGACGGACTGGACAAGCTCGACCTGGGCGGCACCGTCCACGCCAAGCTCGAGTACACCCCGTCGTACGGGCGGACCAACCCCGTCGCCGGCCCGATCACCGTCTCCGACACCGTTTACCAGGTGACCGACGGCTCCATCACCGTGCCGGTGGCGATGAACTCCACCAACGCCTACCACCTGGTGATCAGCGGCGCCGGTACTGCGACCGACCTCGAGAACACCTACCGGATCACCAACCTCAACAGCGGTCTCGCACTCGACACCAAGGACGCGGGTACGTCGGCAGGGACGCCCGTCAACCAGGCCACCGTCGCGGGCGGTCCCACCCAGAAATGGAAGCTGGTCTCCGCCGGCCCGGATCTGTACAAGATGGTCAACGCGGCCGACGATCTGGTGCTCGGGGTCAAGGACGCCCCGACCGGCAACGGGGCCTCCGCAGTGGTGGAGACCGACGCCGACAGCAACACCCAGCTCTGGCAGGTGGTCCCTGACGGGAAGGGCCACAACAAGCTCGTGAACTACGGCACCGGCTTCGTGCTCGCTGTCGACGGCATGAGTAAGAACTCGGGCGCCCCGGTCGTGCAGTGGAGCGACACCACCGTCACCTCATCCGGTACCAGTGGCACCCGGGTTGCCGGCAAGCTCGGCAATGCGGTCGCGCTGTCGGGATCCAACCAGTACGTCAACGTCCCGCGGGGCGCGGTGAGCGGTGTCACGGGCGACTTCACGATCTCGACATGGGTCAACCCGACCAAGAACTCGACGTGGTCGCGCGTGTTCGACTTCGGCACCGGCGCGTCGAACTACATGTTCCTGACGCTCAACAAGAGCACGGGGCTCAGATTCGCCATCACGACCAACGGCGCCGGCGGAGAGCAGCAGATCAGCTCCACCACGTCGCTCCCGCTCAACACGTGGTCGCTCGTGACGGTGACCGTGTCCGGCACCACCGGCACCCTCTACGTCAACGGCCAGGTTGCGGGCACCAACACCAACCTCACTCTGCACCCGTCCAACCTCGGCAGCACGACCCAGAACTGGATCGGCCGTTCGCAGTACTCGGGCGACCCGTACCTGGCCGCAGCGGTCGACGACTTCAACGTGTACGGCCGGGCACTGACCGCGTCCGAGGTGTCCACCCTCGCGACCGGGCAGGCCGGCGCGGGCGACGTTCTGCATTACACGTTCGATGAAACCGCGGGGACGGCCGTCGCCGACTCGTCGGGCAACGGACGCAACGCGACCGTCATCGCGAGCCCGGCGTCCGCGACCAGCGACGCGTCCATCGCGGACCATTTCTGGACCCTGACCCCCTACCTGGCGATCAAGAGCGTCTCAGTCGCCGACGGCGCATCGGTCTCCGGCACACCGACCTTCACCGTCGACCTCGGCGGAGCCGCGTCCGACGTGTCCTACACCTACATCGAACTCAACCGCGACGGCGTCTGGCTGACCGACAACACCAAGGCGCCGGGGAGCCACAACGACGGTCTCCACCCCAACCTCGTCGTGGACACCACCGCATACCCGAACGGCACCTACCAGCTCAAGATCGACGCAGTCGGCACGAACGGCCTGACCACCGAGCAGACCGTCTCCATCGTGATCGACAACCCGCCGGCTTGGACCGCCGGCAAGGTGTACAACACCGGCGACCAGGCGTCCTACCGTGGATCGGTCTGGCGCGCCCTTTGGTGGACGCAGAATCAGACCCCCGGCGACCCGAACGGGCCGTGGGAACAGATCGTGGTCACGGCGGACGGCAACCCGGTGTGGACTCCGTCACGGATCTTCGTCGCGGGTGACAAGGCGGAATATCAGGGCGCCGTCTACCAGGCCCAATGGTGGACTCGTAACCAGGCACCCGGCGACCCCAACGGACCCTGGAAGCGAATCGGATGACACCGACCGGTTGATGTGACGGGCCGGGCGCCTTCGCAGGCGCCCGGCCCTCCTTCCTTCCTGCGCCAGCGGAGTCCCGGCCGCCCTTCTTGACCCCTGCCGGACCGGCCGTAGATCATGGTTTATGAGCCTCATACCCCCGGTGTTGAGCCGCCTGGTAAGGCGATGGAGTACCGGCCGGTTCATCTTCTTCGTGGTCGGCGCCGGCCTTGCCTGCGCGGCCGTAGCTGCGGGCTCCTCCACCTACGCCGACGCGTACGACTTCGCAGACGCCTCGCGATGCGACACCCTGCCAGCCGACCGGCAGATGGACTGCATCACCACAGTGGCGGTGACCGTCGTCTCGCGCTCGATCTCCACGACCCCGGACCATCAGCCTCCGGTGAACCCGCTCCCGAACCCGCCTCCCCTCCCGCCGCCCCAGCCGCCCATCTTCAGGGTGGCCGCAGTGGGCGTCGTCGCCGCTGCGGACGTCGATTACGAGGTGGTCGTCGAGGTCGTCGGGACGTCCCACCGCCGGTACACGGTCCCGGTGGACAAGCAGCTGTACGACGAGGCCCGGCCTGGCGCGCACGGGATGGCCGACATGTGGCGCGGTCACGTGCTGAGGCTGTCCATCGGCGGTTCCCGCAGCGTCGGATGGATCCCGATGGGTTTCGCCTTCTCTTGCGCCGTCGGGTGGGTCGGGGTGGTGCTGATGGGCGGCTCGCTGCTGGTGCGCGCGCGCCTTTCCTGGTCCGCGTTCGACCGCCTGGGCCTGATCGGGTTCCCCCTCATAGCGGCCGGATTCTTCGTCCCCTTCCTCCTTGCCGTCCCGTGGCGACCGGCGTGGCGGGTGGTGCCCGTCGTCATGGCGTGCCTCGCGGCGATCCTGATCGTCGCGGTGCTCTGGGCCAACCAGGCGGGCCTACGCCGCGGGCTGCGGAGGTAGCGCCGCCGACAGCGGACTTCGGGAGGCCTGGCCCATCAGGTCATGGCTCTTCCTGGCGGCGTGGCAGCGGAGGCTGCCGGTGGAACGGCCGCCGGCGCTGGTGTCACATGCCTGGCCACGACCGTGCTGTGAGGAATCGGCCGGTCCTGGAGCGGCTCGGCATGCTCCTCGGCCGTCTCCTGGGAGCGGCCGTCGAGCGGCCGTCGACCACGAGGCTGATCGAGTTGATGTATGCCTCCGGTCAGGTGCGGCGGGTCGGGGTCAATCTCAATCAGGCGGTTGCGGCGCTCATGCCGTCGGCCGCGGTCCGGGTGGGCCTGACGAGGAACCGAGGGCTGGGCCTCGGCGCGGATTGGGGGCGAAGGTCGCGTACTTCGTTCCCAATCGCCGGGCCCATCGAGTTCGCGTTGGCTCGCCACGAGCTCACTCCGCCAAGTGCTGGGTAACGAAGGTTTGGTTGGTAGGCCCGGGGTGATCGATGGGTGTTCGTGTTGCAGCAGCCGCCCGTACTCCGGTTCTGCCTTGAGGGTGACGATGCGTAGGTCCGGGTCGTCCGTGACGATCAGGAAGACCTTGCCCGGGACCTTGTAGACGTCCAGCTGCTCGGTGAACGGACGCCCGTGGCTGACCCCGGGCAGCGCCAGTGCCGTGTCGCGCGCTCTGTCCTCGAGCTTCTTGCCGCTGATGGGCATGACGAAGGTCAGGCGCGTCGGCCGTAGGTGCGCGGATCCACGGGCTGCTCGGACTTGGGAAGCCCGCCGACCACGAGACGGTAGGAGTCGATCACGAGCTCCTTCACTAGCTTCTCGTCGATGGTGCCCCCGCCTTCCACCGTGATCCAGTGCCTCTTGTTCATGTGATAGCCGGGGGTAATGTCTGTGTACCGCTCACGCAGGGCTGCGGCGTCGTCCGGATCAGCTTTCAGGATCACGACGGGGCGCCCTGGCATGTCGGTCATGAGCATGAAGACCTTGCCGCGCACCTTGTAGAGCTCCCAGTCGGGGCCGAAACGACGCTCCAGGTCGGCGCCGGGCAGTTCCACGGTGCAGTCGCCCGCGATCTTCTGCAGCTCCTGTCCGTCCAAGGTGATCAACTCCTCTATCGATTCGAGTGCCCTGACCGCCCGGCCAAGGCCCAAGGTGGCGTCTCCCGCATGGCCGCCACGAACGGCGGCGCCCGCACGCCGGCAACAGTGACGGAAGCGTCTGATCGCGGCGCTCGTCGGACCGGCCACCACCGCGGCCTGCACCAGCGCCAGGATCACCACCAGCGAATGACGCCGCCCCGCCGATCCCGCGGATCGGTGATCTGCGCCCACACCTGCCGAAGATCGGCTTCCGGGCACTGGGCCACAGGGCCGTCCTGCTCGGCCAGGACAGTGGCGATGGCCGAGACGGCCGCGGGCATGACAGACTGCAACGACAACGAGGCTCCAGCGAACGAGATGATCTTCGACAATCACCCGTTCTATGGGCCTTGCTGCACGTAAGGGCCGCGACCCCCCTCCGCGATCACTCTGTGACCCAATCCCCGCGTCTCACCATCCGAGAACGCGGTCGCCCTGGGGCCTCCAGGCACACTCTGCGGCCCACTTTCCCGAGACCTGGACGCCAACTCGACATCGCGGCTGGTGTTACGGGGAGAGGGAAAACAGTCCTCTCGCATCGGACAGTGCAGGTCGAGAACCCGATGTCGGGCGACCGCGGACGCCGCTGGGGCATCCTGGCCACCAACGATTTGGGGAGCCGACCGGCGACCCGCGACCGACATCGCGCGGGCCGTGATGACCGGCGGCGCCTGCCGCCGGGCTGGTTGTCCGGGGTGGGCCGACATCGAGGACCGAGGTGTCCGCGGTCCTTGTACTTCGGCCACAGTCGTTCCGATGCCGGGATGTTTAGACGAAGGTGAACAGTTGGTCGGCTTCGAAGCGCGAAATCGGGGTGGCGTACACCTTCGCGGGGTCAGGGTAGCCGAGGGCCAGCAGCACTGTCGTGGTGTGGCCGGTCTCGCGGATCTTGAAGGCCTTGTCGACACTGGTCGGGTCGAACCCTTCGAGCGGCATGGCTTCGACGCCGAGCTCAGCAGCCGCCATCATGGTCAGACCCATTGCCAGGTAGGTCTGCTTTTCCATCCAGTGGTTCATGTCCTTGTAGCCGTAGTTGCGCAGGTTGAGGAAGTCGCGGGTCATGAACTCCCACAGCTCGTGCTTTGCCTGGTCGGGGAACCGCCCGTCGGCCCTCTCCTTGGTGAACACCTCTTCGATGTGGCTCTCGGGTAGATCTGCCCGGGTGGTGAGGATAATGGTGTGTGAGGCGTTCAGGATCTTCTCGCTGTTGTCCTGGAATCGTTCGCCCAGGTTGGCCGCCAGCCGCTCCTTGCCTTCGGGCGTGGCGAGGACGTAGAAGTGGTTGGCCTGTACGTTCGTCGACGACGGCGTCGAGCGCAGGAACCTCAGCAGCTGCTGAAGTGTCTCCTCCGGGATGGTCTTGCCGGCGTCGAAGTACCTGGTGAGGTGCTTGTTCATGAGCTTGTCGAGATCCATGTCAACCTGCCTTCTTCTTGCGATCAGTGGGTGAGGAGCCGGTGAATCGTGGGGTTTGGGCTAGTTCGTGGTGCGGGCGAGCAGTTCGTTGATGCGGTCGAAGCTCATACCACCTGTCGTCGCCGAGGCGAGGTCGCCCGCGACGAGCGCCTTCGTGGCTTGTTCGAGTGCGCCCATCGCTTGGGTGTAGAGCAATGGGCCCAAGCTGATGCGCTTGACCCCGGCCTTCCGCAGTTCGGCCACGGTCAGCACCTTGTCCGACGGTGACACGAGGACGTTGACCGGTGTCGGCGCGACCGCGGTGACGATCGCGACAAGGGCGTCGAGGTCGGGTGGGAATGGGGCGTAGAGCACATCCGCGCCGACCTCAGCGAAGGCCGTCAGACGCCGGATGGTGTCGTCGAGATCGGGCCGCCCCTGGATGAAGTTGTCGGTGCGGCCGGTGACGACGATGCGCCCCTTGGCCGCATCGACGGCGCTACGTATGCGATTGACTGCCTCGTCGAAGTCGCGGATCGGTTGATCGGGATTGCCCGAGGTGTCCTCGACCCCGATACCGGCCAAGCCAGACTCGACGGCGGCCTCAACGGTCGCGGCGACGTCTTCAAGCGTGTCGCCGTAACCGTCCTCGAAGTCTCCGTTGACGGGCAGCCCGGTGAGTCGGCCGAGCAGTCGCGCATGCTCGAGATGCTCGTCGCGGGTGACTTCGTGACGTCCGTCGGACCGGCCGAGCGTGGCGGCGAGCGCCGCCGACGATGTCGCGATCGCCTCGAAGCCGGCATCGGCCAGCATCAACGCCGAGAGGCCGTCCCAGGCGTTCGGCATGACGAGGCCACCGTCGCGGGTGTGCAGCGCCATGAATTTCTCATAGAGTTCGGAGCCCGGCATGTCGATCCTTTCCTGAATGATCATTGAGTCGGTGAGGGGTTTGCCGGCTGGGTGCGCGGACCGCGTCCAGGGTTCCCGCGATCAACCGGTTGGTGGGGTGTTGTTGGCGCCTGCGTGGAGCTTCTTAAGCCGACCCGGCCCCAACAGACGAGATGACGCGCGATGAGTCCGTCGACGATGTCCATGCGCTCGACGAGGTGGGTCTGTTCGCCCGTCGGTGTCTGGCGCGGGTACTCCCAGATCAACTGATGCCCGTCGGTGAGGTAGGCCCCGGTACGCCACCCAGTTCTCGAAGACTCCTTCGCGGCGACGGGCGGTGAAGTTGCCGGCGAGGAAGGCACGGATCGACTCGCGGCCCTGGACCACGCCAGAGCCCATGTCTCCCGACAAAGCACGGCGGTGGGTGTTTCGATGGCGTCGCCTGCCGCGTAGAGGTCGGCGATCTTGTCCGTGTCCTGGGCCGGCACGGCTTCGTGCCAGGCGCGGAACACATGCTCGATCGCGCTCTCGCTCGCCGCGTCGGGCGCCGTCGGCTCCGGGTGCGGGTTTACTGGGCCACGGTCGTATCGACCGAGCCGACGGCGGGGATGTCGAGATCGGTCTGGTTGACGTTGTTGATGAAGTTGGTGAGCAGGAATTGCACTGCCAACGCGACGATCGCCAGGATCTGCGGGTCGGTGTACCCGGCGCCTCGCACACCCGCGAGCTCGGCGTCGCTGACCTGCCCGCGGCTGTCGACCACCCGTTGCGCGAAACGAGCGGCCGCGGCGCGCTTGGGATCGACCGAGCTCCCGACGCGGCCGAGCTCGATGTCGTCGCCTGACATGCCGCTGAATTTGGTCGCGACGTGGGTGTGCATCGCCAGGCAGTAACTGCAGCCGTTGGCTTGCGACACGGCCAGCGCGATGCTGTGCCGGGTCTTCGCGTCCAGAACTCGGCTCAAGGTGCCTTGCAGAGTCGTGACGACCTCGAGAACGGTCGGGTTCGACGCGATGGTCTTGAACATGTTCGGGACGAAGCCGAGCTGCGTACCAACGTTGTCGAGCACCCGCTGCGCGCCGGCGGGCACATCCTCCGGGGCGGGAACGTTCAGTCGTGACACAGCGAATCGACCTCCGGTCGCGGTGTGAGTAGTCGTCGTCGAGCCCAAGTCGGGCTCTTAGTGCTTCAGAGTTCCGCCGCAGGCCTTACCTGCGCTGGCCGCAACCTGGCCGGTGCCGTCGGTTGCGCCGGGCGCCCGGTGACCTGCATTGCGAGGGGTGACTCGGTCGCGCCGAGTTCCGGATCTCTTCACACCGGGAACCGTGCAAGAAGGACTATATAGTCCAAAATCTACGGTTACAACCACTTGTCGTAACGAAAGACCCAGTCGCACGGGGCGACGCCATCCGGATCCCTGGCGTGCACCCCGGATGCCGAGTGGCTCAGGAACGGCCATCTGGGAGTTCCTCTTCGGGTGGCCGCCGTCCCTCTCGTGGTCGGGCACCACCTGCGGCCACAGAGCCCTGGAGATTCCGTGCGGTCCGCCAGCGCCATGCGCCGAAACCGGGATGACGACCGGCCACCGGGCAGCGTGCTCGCGCCTGGTCGTGCAGTCGCTAGCACTTACGAGATTGGACGGTATAGTCCACCTGATCTATGCTTGTCCAAGTTTGTCAAGTCGAGATGTCAAGAACTTGGAGTTACTTATGGGGGGCATTGGTGAATTCCTCCGTGCTCGGCGCCAGGTCACGGCCCCTGACCAGGTGGGGCTGACGGGCGTTGGCGACCGCCGCCGGACGCCTGGGTTACGCCGCGACGAGGTGGCCATGCTGGCCGGCGTCAGCCTCGACTACTACACCCGGCTGGAGCAGGGAAGAGACCGCAACCCGTCAGATCAAGTGCTCGAAGCCCTGGCCCACGCCCTCCAGCTCGACCCGGAGGCTACCGAACATCTACACAAACTCGCCCACGCCCGGGAGACGAGGCGCAGGCCCGTCGATCGACGTGGGCAGGTCACACCTAGCATGCTTCGACTCCTGGAAGACTGGAATCACGCGCCGGCCTACGTGATCAACCATCGGTTGGATGTGCTGGCCAAGAACCGGCGGGCGGCTGCTCTCTTCGCGGGGCTGCGATACAGCGACAACATCATGCGCCTGACCTTTCTCGACCCTGCGGCACGCGATTTCTACCTGGACTGGGAGAAGGAGGCTTGTGCGAGGGTGGCCCACCTGCGTGCCACGGCGGGGTTGGACTGCGACGATCCTTCGCTTCTTGAACTGGTCGAGGAGTTGTCGCGGGGAAGCGAAGAGTTTCGTCAGATGTGGGCTCGCCATCATGTCCGGGCCATGACCCATGAGTCGGTTGGCATGCGTCACCGCGAAGTCGGTGACGTGTTCGCCTCCTTTGAAGCCCTCACCATCGACAGTGCCCCTGGCCAAAAGCTCGTCGTCTACCAGGCCGAGCCCGGCAGCCCGTCCGAGGAGGCTCTGGCCAAGCTGGATCAAACGCAATCAGCACCGCCTAAGAGGTTCTAACCGATCCTGGAGGCGGGGACATCGCGGCCAAGGTGCCCTGCGGGCCAGACATCGAGCCGGTGGTGGAGACGGTACGGGCGTACGCGGAAGCCGGCTTCACCCATATCGCGCTGGTCCAGATCGGGCACGAACATCAGGATGCCTTCTTCGCCTGGTCGGAAAGGAACTGCTGCCGGCCCTCCGCGCGCTCTGACCTTCAGTTGACCTCACAATGCGGCCAGGTCTTAGCCAAACCCCAGCCGCACGAGCTGCTTCGTTGCGGATACCGGACCGCGTTGGCGAGCCGGCGCAGCTGAGCCGGCTCGTCGGGGTACTGCTCGTCGCTGATCAAGCCTGCCGTTCGCGATGTCCATCCCGGACGGCTGCTTCTTCAGTACCTCGGCTTCAGTACCGCGGCCAGGTGGGCTTCGGCTGCATAGACGTGCGCTGCAGATCGACCACCTCCGGGCGGGAACTGGAGGTCATGCTCAGCCATCAGTTGCCCCCGGGTGTTGCTGCGCGGATACCGCCGAGGTGTCAACGACGGCTGAATTCCGACCCCTTGTCGTCGCTCGGGTTCTCGTTCTTGTCGGAACACACCTGATCATGAGGGACGTGTTGATGGCGAGGCGTGGGCTCAAGCGCAGGCTGGATGCGGAGTCGGACTACTGACGGCTGGTGCTGTCAGGCGTAGGGACGGTCGAGGCGTGTCGTGTCGTTGGAAGACCGGATACCGGTGGCGGGCGGAGAACGGCGGTCTCCCTCCGGCGCGGCCGGCTGAGTCCGCCCGGTCGAGCCGGTTCTTATCGCTGCTGGAACGGCAGAGAATCGCTACCTTGCGGGCGCAAGGTCTGGGAGTACGCGTGATAGCCGAACGACTCGGCCGATCGCCCTCGACCATCAGTCGGGAGTTGCGCCGCAACACCCTTGCGCACGATCGGGACGTCTGCGACGGCGACGTGATCGGCGGTGGCCTCGACACCGATGGTGAAGCATGACCTGATGCTCAGCGTTGGCAGGCGTTTCGAGTCCTACACTGAGCGATATAACCGACGCGTTAGGCAGGATTTCATGAAAATGCATCGCATCGGAAAAATAGTGCATAATGTGGGGATTTCGACCGTTCGGTATGGACTTGTGGTCAATCTTCTGGAGATCGGGCGAATAAAATTTGAAGACTACGAGGTAGAAAATATTCGTCCCCTCGTAACCTCAAGCCCCCCGCTCTCGTGGCTTATCGCCAGATTGGGAGAGAAGAAGGTCGCTAGGTTGATCGGCGTCACTGAAATCGTTCTGGGCTCGCTGATCGGAGCAAAGCCGATTGCGCCGAGAGCGTCAGCCCTCGGCAGCCTCGCCGCCGCCGGCATGTTCGCCACCACCCTCAGCTTCCTGGCTACGACACCCGAGGCGTGGCAAGAGACACGCGGGGAACCGAAGCTGTCCCTCGCAGGGCAGTTCCTGGTGAAGGACGTCGTGCTCCTCGGAGCCTCCTTGCTGACGGCCGCGGACGCCCTGCAAGCCGCCGAGTGCCGGTAGCTCAGGGCCTGGCGCTGAGTACCGGTCCACCGCGCTCGGCCCTGGCCCGGGTGGTGGCCACGACACACCGCCGCCTACGGCATCAGCGACGTCAACCCCAACCGCATCCACGTCACCGTCGGCAAGCAGCGACGGTTCCGACGCACTGGCGGCGATGACTATGTCATCCACTACGAAGACCTCGAACCAGCCCAGATCGGATGGTGGCAGGAGATCCCAACCGTCACCCCGGCCACGGCGATCACCCAGGGCCTCGCCTACGGCACGCCGACCTACCTGCTGCGCCAGGCCATCGAGCGCGGCCACGCACATGGCTACCTGAAGACCGCCGAGCATTCGGCGGCTCTCGACCGCACAGGTCTGAGACGGCCCGGTTGAACTCGCGGTCTTGGGTCGCCCGTTACGCCAGGGCCGCTCGCACGCACTGACGTAGCTGGGGGAGGACCTCTGCCTCATACCAGGGGTTCTTCGCGAGCCATCGAAAGTTGAGCGGGGACGGATGCACTAGCGGCAGGACTGCCGGGAGATAGTCCGCGAACCGTCGAACTGTCGCCGTGAGCGACTCGCGAGTGCCTAGGTAGTGCTGTTGCGCATAGCTGCCGACGAGCAGTGTCAGCTGAATGTGGGGCATCGCCTGGAGGATCCGCGGGTGCCATCGGGGGGCGAAGTCTTGGCGGGGAGGAAGGTCACCGTGTGGCCCCTTGCCGGGGTAGTAGAAGTCCATCGGCAGGAGAGCGAAGCGTGATGGGTCGCGGAACGTTCTCTCGTCGACTCCGAGCCAGCCGATGAGACGGGCTCCACTTGCGTCGTTCCACGGGATGCCCGACTCCTGTGCCTTGCGTCCGGGCGCCTGTCCCACAATCGCTATGCGTGCCGCGGCGCCGGCAACGTATATCGGCTGGTAGTTCGCCGCTGCAGCCCAGGCATTGTCGGGATCCGCGGTGATCTCGGAGCGAATACGCTCAAGGTCGGATGCTGTTCCCGACATGTTCCTCCTCGGGTCGGATGGTGCTCTGCTCGCTCAGACGATCTGCATCTGGAGAGCAAGGCCCGGTGCGTGTGGCTGCGCTTCTGACGGGGGAGGGCGCTGCCGCCGGCGTCGCCGCCAGATGGGCTCTCTTGGCTCACCGGGGCACACCCTGCGCCGTTGACTCGGCACCATGCAGGTACTCGTCGAGACGGCCACGGACGTGGTTCCGGGCGCGTGCCAAGGCGGCTGTTGCCGAGAGCTCGTCGAGTCCGAGTGCCTGCGCTGAGCCGGCCAGAGCGTAGCCCTGTAGATCGACGAGCGCGAGAAGCTCGCCGAGTGGCTCGGGCAGTTCGCCGAGTGCCTTGTCGAGCAGGTCGTATACCTCTTCGGTCTCGTCGACTTCCTCCGGGCCCAGGATCTGTGCGCCGCCGCGCCACTGGTTCGGGCTATCGACCCACCCGTCGATCCTGTCTTCGCCTGGGTAGAGATCTGGGTAGAAGAGCTCGGGCTCATCGGCATCGCTGTTGAGATCTTCGAGTGAGTCCGCTCGGGCTCGGGCAGCCGCGGTGACGTCGACGGCGGGCGTTGTACGGCCGTCCAGCCGCATTTGGGCATCACTGAGTGTGTGCATGATTTTGGTCAGCTCGACGATCCCTCGTGGGCGGGAATCTCTGCGTTGCAAAGCAAGACCCACTTCCAGCGATCGCTGGGCGAGGTCCTCGGCGTTTGCGGGGTCAAGCAGTTCGGCACGCGTGAGGAGAGCACTTCGCAAGGCCTCGACGCCCGTCGCCGGGGACTCTCCTGCCACCGGCATCGCGTCGTCGGCCAGGTCGTTCTGGACGCCGCCGGGACCAGAGTGCCGTCCAAGGAGCTCGCGGGTCGTGGCGATCTGCGAGACATACGACGCGCAGGCCGGGCAGTCAGCCAGATGGGCGGCCAACGAATCCTGAAGGTGTTCAGGTGCCAGTCCGAGGTCGCCGCCGAATCGCACCACATCGGAACATCTGCCATCAGCCATGGAGGTCACCTTCTCGGTTCGCCTGGTCGCACCACGACAGGGCCGACCAGGGCGTTGATCGACGGCCCGCTTCTCTCGGCCACCTCGTGGAGTCTGGTCTATATAGTCCAAGTTCCGCAATCCGACACGGTCGCAACGGCCCCGCCTAATGGTTGATCGGGGCGAGGGACTGCGACTGCAGCGCGCGCGACGGACTGCGTTCGCGTTGACACCGGTTACAGCGGAACCCTACGTTGGACGAAATAGTCCACCGCAAGGTCGCTGCCGCCATCGACCCGACCGTGAGACGCCCACCACTGGAGACCGTTGGGTCTGGAAGAGAGCACAGGGTGACAATCTCGCGTGGCTTCTTCGGCCATCACGACCCGCGTGCCGTCGATCTGCCGCCCGGCCAGCATCTGACCCACGGATTCCCTGTGTTGACGGCTGGGCCAACGCAGCTGATCTCGACGGAGGAATGGAGCTTCACAATCACGCCTGAGAGCGGCAAGCCGAGGCGGTGGAGTTGGGACGAGATGATGGCCTTGCCGTCCGAGGAGATCAACGTCGATATCCACTGCGTGACCCGGTGGACGAAACTCGGGACCCAGTGGCGGGGCGTCGCGCTCGACACCTTCTTCGAGGACATCGAGACCAACTACGAATACACGATGGTGCATTCGTACGGGGGCTACACCACGAACCTCCCGTTGGAGGACCTGGTTGGGGGCAAGGCCTGGATCGTGTACGAGTACGAGGGAGAGCCGCTTCACGTCGAGCACGGTGGTCCGGCCAGGCTACTGGTGCCGCATCTCTACTTCTGGAAGTCCGCGAAGTGGGTGAACGGCATCACGATGCAGCGCTTCGACGAACCGGGCTTCTGGGAAGGCTTCGGCTATCACAATTACGGGGACCCGTGGCGCGAGGAGCGGCACGCCGGTGACTGACACGAACACGACCGAGGGCCCGGCCGACAGCTCCGTAGAAGCCACTCCGCCAGCAGGGAATCACTGGCGCAAGGCAACGCTCATCGGTCTGCACTCGCAGTCCTGGCATTCCCGGACACTTTCTCTATGCGTCCCCGGCTGGACCGGACATCTGCCCGGTCAGCACGTAGACGTACGTCTCACAGCCGCGGACGGCTACTCGGCCCAACGGAGCTACTCGCTGGCTGAGCCTGCCACGCCCAACCGCGTCGCGGTCACCGTCGACCTCCTACCCCACGGCGAGGTCTCGCCGTACCTGGCGGAGATCATGGAGATCGGTGACGCGCTCGACGTGCGCGGGCCCATCGGTGGATGGTTCGTCTGGGAGCCGGGGGACCCATCCATCGGGGACGGCCCGGTACTCCTGATCGCCGGCGGATCAGGGGTGGTGCCGCTGGTCACCATGCTGAGAGCCCGGAAGCGAGCGGGGGACTCGACGCCGACGATGCTCGTGTATTCGCTTCGCGGCCCTCGCGACCTCATGTACGGGCCTGAACTGGAAGAGATGTCGGCCGATCTGTCCGCGCCAGGGTCCGCCGAAGTGCGCCTCGTCTACACGCGCAAGGTCCCCGACGGGCACCCCCGTCCCGCCTCACACCTCGCGGTCGAGGACATCCAACCTCCGTCCGCGTGGCCGGAGCCTGTGGCGGCCCGGGTCTACGTGTGCGGCTCCTCTGGCTTCGTTGACCACGCCACAGGCCTGCTCCGCGAGGCGGGATACCCCGACGATCGCATACGCACGGAACGATTCGGACCAACAGGAGTTGATCGATGACCTCGGATCTCTCGACCTCGGCCGCGCCCGACGGCGCAGCCGAGTCAGGCGCGGTCTTGGACGGCAACGCCGCTGCCGGCGAGTTTGCCGGGATCCTCGCAAGCGACCCGACCACCGTCACTGTCCGCTGCGGTAGCTGCGGCGCCACACAAGCATTCGGACAGCTGCAGGCCTACCTGGGCGGACCGGGAACTGTGCTGCGCTGTCGCGAGTGTGAGGCGATGGTCGCCCGAGTGGCCCAGACACCACAGGGCGCGTGGCTCGACATCTCGGGCTCCAGCTCGTGGTTGTTTCCGCCCACCCCAGGTCCCGCCTAACCGCGACCGCCGGCTGGCCAACGCGATGAGCTCACTCCTCATCCGTCCGGCTGCGCGTTCTCAAGACACGGGTAAGAAGGAGAGCTCTTCCCGAAACCAACGTCTAGCTGAACGCGCAAGCGGGCTCTGACTGCACCAACTCGAGCGCCTGGCTACGGTCCGTCGCCTCAACCGGTGGTCTCGACTTGGAGAGGCCATCGACGGGGCAGACTGGGTGTTCCTGGGGCTCACTCGGCCAGTCACGAGGGCGAATGTGGCCAGCCCAAGGATCGATGAGGGGAAACGGAATGAAGGCAGTGGTTGGGGAGACCGTCGTGGCCGAGGCCGCGAACGAGGCGGTAGTCAGGATAGAGGGGAATGCCTACTTCCCGCCGGACTCAGTTGTGGCCGGTGTGCTCCGCAACAGCCCGACTCCCTACACCTGTCCCTGGAAGGGGAGGGCGCAGTATCACGACGTCGTGGTCGGCGGAACCGTGCTCAGGGACGGGGCTTGGTCCTATCCGGACATCAAGGAGTCGGCGGCGACCCGTGTCGGCCGCGACTTCAGTGGCTATGTCGCTTTCGATGGGCGCCAGGTTCGGATCGAGATCTGACCAATCACGCTGATGACCGAACAGCAGATGCGACAGACCTGGTGATCTGCTCTTCCACATCCGAGCCGCCGCGCCCGCCTCTACTGTGTGCAGTGCCCGAGTGGTTCGGCCGGTATGAAGGTGATTTCTTCGCGCCATGCAGGATGTGATCGCCACCCCTACGCTCGGCACTGTATGCCGAGTAGTGCGCGACGTACGGAGTGGTCGGAGGGTCTCCTGAAGCTTGCGCCGTTCCTGACGCCGGGCAACCGGTCCAGGGCCTGCGCCGATTTGACCGCGACCGCGGCGGGCCGCACGCACGCTTGATCAGGATCGCGGCCTTAACGGCAAGCCATCGCTCGGCTTCGTCCCATGTCCAGCCGTACTCCTTGACTAGGGTGCGCCACGCGCTGGTGCCGAAGCAGAACCACAGGATGTCGACGGCACGGTCGATCGTTAATCCGTCGGCCAGGCCGCCAGGTGGACCGCGATGTTGTGCAGCACGGGCCGGTAGGCGGCCATCGGCCGTCCCCACAACGTATCGGCGTCGTCGTGCATCGACATGGCGGCGTACAACATGTCGATGTTGCCCGATGCATCTTGTTACCGAACAGCTCCAGAGCCGCTCGAATGCGGTACGTACGGGTGCTCATGATCACGCTCTAGTGTCACAGAGATCAATTCGATCCAATAGCCGTGGAAGGCGCAGATGGAATCATTCGATGACGGGATCAAGGAAACCGGACTGCCGTCGGGCGGGATCGCCGAGACCGACGTGCTCGTCGTGGGCTCGGGCCCGAGCGGGGCGTCGGCCGCACTCGCGCTGTCGACGTACGGCATCCCGAACATCATGATCACCAAGTACCGCTGGACGGCGAACACCCCCCGATCGCACATCACGAACCAGCGCGCGATGGAGTTCTTCCGCGACATGGGCATCGAGGAGGAGATCAAAGCCGTATCGACCCCGCACGACCTCATGGGCGACACGGTGTTCTGCTCCTCCATCGCGGGCGAGGAGTTCGGGCGCATCCGCACATGGGGCACTGGCCCGCAGCGCAAGGGTGACTATGTCGCGGCGTCCCCGACTCTCAACTGCGACGTGCCGCAGAACTACCTCGAGCCGGTGCTTGTGAGCAATGCCACCAAACGTGGCACCCAGACCCGCTACTCCAGCGAGTACGTCTCACACGTGCAGGACGCCGACGGCGTCACGACCACCGTGCTCGATCGCGTCACCGGCGTGCACTACGAGATTCGCTCCAAGTACTTGATCGGTTCCGACGGTGCACGCTCGAAGGTCGCCGCGGACATCGACCTGCCGTTCGAGGGTCAGATGGACGTCGCGGGTTCGATGAACATCACTTTCAAAGCCGATCTCACGGAGTTCGTCGGCCACCGGCCGTCGGTGCTCTACTGGGTCGTCCAGCCCGGCGCGAACGTCGGCGGCATCGGCGCGGGCCTCGTACGGATGGTCCGCCCGTGGAACGAGTGGCTGATCGTCTGGGGCTACGACATCTCCCAGCCGCCGCCCGAGGTCGACAACGCCGCCGCGCTGGAGGTCGTACGCTCGCTGCTCGGGATGCCCGACCTCGACGCCGAGATCACCGGCACGTCGCTCTGGGGCAACAACGAGATGTACGCCACCCACCTGCAGAAGGGGCGTGTGTTCTGCACGGGCGACGCGGTCCACCGGCATCCGCCGTCCAACGGCCTCGGCTCGAACACCTCGGTGCAGGATTCCTACAACCTCGTCTGGAAGATCGCCGCGGTGCTCAAGGGATGGGCGGGCGAGGCGCTGCTGGAGACGTACTCGGCGGAGCGCATGCCGGTCGCCAAGCAGATCGTGCTGCGCGCCAACAAGTCCAGCCGTGAGTTCGGCGGCTTCTTCGACGCGCTCGGCGTCACCACCGCGGCGAACGAGGGCGAAATGATCGCCGCGATCGAGGAGCGCAAGCTCAACACCCCCGTCGGCCGTGCCAAGCGCAAGGCCCTGCGGGACGCCATGGAGCTCAAGAACTACGAGTTCAACGCCCACGGCGTCGAGCTCGGGCAGTTCTACCAGTCGGCCGCGGTCATCTCGGACGGCTCGGTCAAGCCCGCCCCGGCCAGCGACCCCGAGCTCTACTACACGCCCTCGACGGTGCCCGGCTCACCGCTGCCGCACGCGTGGGTCGGCACGATGAAGAAGAAGGTGTCGACACTCGACCTCGCGCCGAGCACCCAGTTCACCCTCTTCACCGGCATCGCAGGGCAGGCGTGGGCGGATGCCGCGGCGGCGGTCGCCGACAAGCTCGGTATCCCGCTGAAGGCCGTCGTCATCGGCCCCGGCCAGGAGGTTACCGACCTCTACTTCGACTGGGCTCGGTTGCGCGAGATCGAGGAAGACGGCGCGCTGTTCGTGCGTCCCGACAAGATCGTGGCCTGGCGCAGCCTGACGATGGTCGACAGCCCCGAGGCGGTGCTGTTCGACTCGCTCCAGAAAGTGCTCAGTATGGTGTAGATCGTGTCATTGATGTTCGACCATGTGGCCGACAGCGCGTAGACGTCCCCGGCGGCGGTCGGTTCGGTCAGCTCGAACGCCTCCGGCGGGACGCAGGCGGGCGTGAGCGACTCCAGGTCACCGACATCTCATTCCCGGCGGCGCCGGGACTGGTGGCCGGCCCGAAGTCCGACAGCGCGACCATGCCGTAGGAGTTGACCAAAATGTTGGCGAGCTTGACGTCGCGGTGCAGCACCCCCTCCGCGTGCGCGGCGGCCCGCGCGTCCGCGATCCTGACCCCGATGTCGCGCACCTCGCGGGCGTCCATCGGCCCGTGCTTCTTGAGCCGGTCGGCGAGCGAGCCCCCCCGGCACAGCTCCAGCACCATGTACGGCCGGCCGCCGGGGAGCACGCCCGCGTCGTGGACGTCGGCCGCGTGGGGATGCCCGGAAAGGGTCCCGGCGGCCGTCACCTCGCGCTTGAAGCGCCGCCGGTCACGCTCGGGGACCAGCACCCGGTTGTCGACCTTCAGCGCGACCTGGTGGCCGACGGCCAGCTGCCGCGCCTGGAAGACGACGCCGAACCCGCCCTGGCCGAGGACACCGAGCACCTCGTATCCGGGCACGAGCGGCGTGCCCGCCTCGTCCACGTTCGCCACGTCCGCGCCAGGACCGTAAAGCCCGCGCGGCGCATACTGCGGAGGTGGCGCGCATACGATCATTTACGCGCGAAACCGGCGCCTGACCGTTACGGGGTCGGCCTGGGCCGTTCCGGGGTGGTCCCGGCGAGGGGCACCGCCTGGCCGTGGATCAGGTCGAGCTGAA
>NZ_BOOP01000048.1 GCF_016863295.1 Planotetraspora phitsanulokensis | reverse complement strand
CCGACACCCCCAGAGTGGAGGACCACCGAAACCACGCGGAAACCCCCTGAAAGAGCACCAGAAACGCCCCGAAACCCATCAGCACGACCGGAGCCCACCTCCTCGTCGCTGATGGGTTTTTTCGTGTCTCCAGACACCTCCTGACGCATCCGACGCACATGACGCACCACGACGCACCGTCCAGAACGCGCTGAGCTTCACGCAGAGAGACGAACAGACGGTGTCCGGTACCTCCGGAACCCTCCGCGATCACAAGCGCTTAGAGACGATCTCAGAGCTTTGAGAGGACAAAAACAAGATCATCAACGAGATGGGACTGACTGTGCGGTCGCCGGTCGGCAATGGTCTGGTTTCGTGCCAATGAACAACGTCGCCTATCCCCGGTTTTTCGAAAGTGTGTTCGAAAGTGTGGGAGCCGGCCACTGCCTCATCGTTACCCGACCGTTATAAGACCGTTGGCGGATCGTTAGTAGAAACTGGCGTGACGCGCTTATGACCTGCCCTAATGTCGTTAACGTGCAATCACTACGAACCGCAGCAACCGCCGGAGCCGCCGCCATCGGCGCAGCTCTGGCCGTTACTGCCATCACCGCGCCAGGGGCGGGCGTGCGGCTCATTGCCGCAGACCCGACCACCCCGGCCGAGCAGGCGACGGTCTACGTCACCGGCCCGGCCGGACCTCCCGGACCCGCCGGACCCATGGGACCCCAGGGCGACCCCGGACCCGCCGGAGGCCAGGGAGCCCAGGGCATCCAGGGCGACCCCGGACCCGCCGGACCCGCCGGACCCCAGGGCGAGAAGGGCGACCCCGGAGAGCCCGGAGTCGCAGGCCCGACCGGTCCCAAGGGCATCAAGGGCGACACCGGCGCGACCGGACCCCAGGGGGTCCCCGGACCCCAGGGAAGCCCCGCGCCGACCGTCGCCCCGTCCGGCATCCCCGGACCCAAGGGCGACACCGGACCCGCCGGACCCAAGGGCGCTCCCGGCGCTCGTGGTGCCGACGGCAAGCCCGGCAACATCGGCCCGGCCGGACCGATGGGAGCGGCAGGCCCCAAGGGCAACACCGGAGCCACCGGAGCCACCGGAGCGACGGGCGCGACCGGAGCCACCGGCCGCACCGACGTGGCCGTCTCGGGAACCTCCCGGCCGGACCCCCGGACCACACCGACGCCCCGCGCGACCGGGTGGCCGTCCCCGTGGCCGTCCCAGTGGGACGACGGCGCGGACATGACGGCGACCGCCCCGGTTTCCGGGTCGGCGCTGTGGCTCCCGCTCATGCTCGGATGGGGGCTGTTCCTCGCGGTGACGTTCGTCGTCATCCTCCGAGGCATCGTCACCAGGGCGGCCCGCGCCGCCTGGAGGATGACCCGCGCGGCCCTCAGAAGGTCCCGTAAGCCCGCTGACAGCGGAACCGCTGTCAGCCCCACCCGCGAAGACGCGAACGCGTCCTAGCCCGACTCAGGGCCGCCCGGACCGTCCGGGCGGCCCACCCCTCACAACGCCAGGAAGGCGAAGAAATGCAGATCATCAGCACCGAGCCCGTTGACGTTTACGACGCGATCGACGCCGTTACCACCAGGTGGGACAAGACCTATGGCCGCCAGGGCATCAGCCGCCCGACCGGCGCGGTCATCCTCGGGCAGGCCGCTACCGGCCTCCTGACGGACCTGTCGACCGCCGAGAAGGAGACCAGCGTGGCCGACCGGCTGATCACCGGCGACGAGCTGACCGACCTGCCCCCGGCCGTCATCGCGACCCTGGGCACCGGTAAGACCGCCATCAAGTTCACGACGTACCACCTGATCGGGCTGCACGTTGCGGCACAGATCGGCCTGGGGTCCGCCACGATCGCGGACCTGAACAAGCTGCCCGGCACCAGCGCCGCCCAGGTGATGAAGATCCTGGCCGAGCTGCCGAGCATGGCCGACTACAAGGCCCAGATTGAGGCCCGCCGGAAGGCCGCCGCCAAGAAGGCCGCCGACACGGCCGCCGTCTCCCTGGTGTTCAAGTTCGCCGAGAAGTTCAAGGCGGACCACACCGAGGAGGTTTACGCCGAAGTCATGGCGGACCGGTCCCTCACCTGGGACGAGGTCCAGGTGATCATCGCCCAGAACGTCCAGGCCAAGGACGCCGCCGACAAGGCCGACGCCGACAAGGTCGACGCCTAGCAACCCCTAGGCGGGTCGCCCGCGCCCATATCGCGGGCGGCCCGCCGCTCCACCCAACACCACCGCCACACCCTGAGGAGACCCCCCGATGTTCGTTCCCCGAGAGACCGCCCTTCTGGTCCGCGACCAGGCCGCCCAGGCCATCCGCGCCTACAACAACCACAACCGGACCTGCCGCGCGTGCGAGGCCGCAGGCGAGCCGTGCGCAGTGTCCGGCATGCTCCAGCGCGGAGCCGCAGGCATCGCCCGCGAAGCCGAGCACGCCCTAACGGCCTACATGCCGAAGGGCACCCGCGTGATCTACGCGGGCAGCCAGCGCCAGCTCCACGGCATGTGGACCGTGGACGGCCCGGCCCCGCGCCGCCCGTGGGGCGCGTACGTGCTCAAGTCGCCCAGCGGTCAGACGTTCGTCGCGTCCCTGCTGTCCCTCAGGCTCGACGAGGCCGAGGCCATGGCGCGCGACCGGTACGAAGGTGTTGCGTTCGCGGCTTCCAGCCTGTGCGCCATCCTGGCCCGTCTCGGTTCGCCCCTGCTGGTCACCGTGGACCGCACCGACCGGGGACAGATCGTCGTCACGTGGAAGAGCAGCGAATACGTGGAGATCGAGGCGCGCGCCCTCCGCATGCCGGAGGGGCAGGAGCGCTCTTACCTGGGGTCCGCTCTGTTCCTGCTCCAGCAGCTACGCGCGAACGTGTCCGGCCGCAGCTGGGCAGCTGTCGCGCGCGTCGTGTCCAACGTCCGCCGCGTGAACGCGCAGGTTGAGCAGCTGCCGCGCGCGACGCGATAGCTCACGCGACGCGAGCCGCGCCGACAGCGGAACCGCTGTCGGCGCGGTTTCGCGCCCCCGGGGGTCCCCGGCCGGGGGGCCGGCTGGACCGGATGCGCCTGTGTACCTGGGCAAAGGAAACGATCTTGTAGTGTTGTGGGGTTCCGTTTGTGCGCTGGGGGGTGCCGTGGTCGGGGCTTGTGTTGGTCCGTGTAATGCGAGGTCGCGCCGGGCGTGGGCCGCTTATGAGCGGGCGGTCGTGGAGCATGCGGACGCGGTGGACGTGTGGGTCGCCGAGGGGGAGAAGGGGGAGTGCCCGCCGGAGCCCGACGAGCCGCAGCTTCGGTGGAGGCCGGGGGACCCTCGCGTGTGTGGTCGGTGTCGGGCGACGACGAGGAATGCTCTGCTGGAGATCGAGGCGTTCGCGGCGAAGCTGGCGGCCGAGGTGGATGGGTTCCGCCCTCCTTCGAAGTGGTCGCGGGTGTCGGGGTCGCGCCCGAAGCCGGATGTGTCGCCGGTGAGCGACTTGCTGGAGGCGATGACGGGGGAGTTGGTCGACTTCGAGGACCGCGCCCGGACCATCACGTTCGCTCCGGAGCGGTTGACGGGTGCCCGGTCTGCGGTGGCTCGGTCGAGGTCGATCGCGTGGCTGGTGGAGCGCCTCGACTCGGTTCTCGCTCGGGAGGAGTTGACGGGCCTGGTCGAGTGGTCGCTGGCGCACCGGATGAAGTTGGAGCGGCTCGTGGGGGATGAGCCGCCCGACTGGACGCCGGCGCGGTGCCGGTGCGGGGAGCGGTCGTTGCGGTGGGACGTCCAGGCCGGGTTCTACGTGTGCGGGGCGTGCGAGGCCCACGTGAGCGAGGCGGAGGCGACGGGGCGGGTCGACGACGAGGCGGGCGCGTGGACTCGATAGCGGTTCCGCTGTCGGCTTGCGCCGGGTCGGTTGGTGTGTAACACTTCCGGGCGACGGAGAGACGTGTGCCCTCAGGCTTCTGGCCTGGGGGTTTTCTGCTGTCTGGGGGTGATCGTGGCCCCCGGTGGCGGCAGTGCGGATTCGCCCGGATGCCCGGCTACGGCGGAGATCGCGGCGACGAGGTTGGACCGGAAGCCGGTGACGATCCGCCAGTGGGCGCGCCGGTACGGCGTTCGCGTGCTTGGGCGGGCCGGCCGGTCGGTCGTGTACGACTTCGACGATCTGGCGACGATCGAGGGCTGCATTTGGCGGCGGGACGACGTCCCGGAGACGCCCGAGGAGCGTGACCAGCTGCGGGCGAGGCTCGCGGCGGCGTAAGGGAGTGCGTGTGGGCGGTAAGCGGGTGTCGGGCGCGGAGCGGGTTCGCCTGGCGGCGGAGTTGCGGCGCCGGTATGAGCTGGGCGAGTCGATCCGGGAGCTCGTGGTGTGGTCGGGCCGGTCGTTCGGCCTCGTCCGGGAGCTGCTGCTGGAGTCGCGCGCGTCGATGCGTTCGCGTGGCGGAGCTCGGCCGGGCCGTCGCAAGAAGGCCGCGGCCGAGTGAGGCGCGTCGCTGGTGTGGTGCTGCTGTCGGTCCCGTTCGTCGGCCTGATCGCGGCGCTGGTCGCGGACTACGGCTGGTGGCGCGCGGTGGTCATGATCGGTGTGGTTGCCGTGGTGCTCGCGTGCGTCCTCGGTGGGCTGTCTCTCCTCATGCCGCTAGGTCAGCCGCGGCCGAACCGGACGTCGTCGACGCCGCGCTGAAACTGCATGTCCTCGGCCGTAGTGAGTCTTCTCGCTGGCGGCGCGTCCTCGAGGAGCGCCGACAGCTCCGTGTAGGTGTCGCGGTCGGCAGGTGTCGGCGCCCAGCCGCGGGCGGCGTTCGTGGTGCGTCGCGTGGTCGACCAGCTGACGCGCCGGTTGAGCGTGACGTACGCGGCCTGCGGGTTGTTCCGCCAGAGGTCGAGCAGCTTGTCGCCGTCGTGGCCGGCCGGGAGGTTGCGGGCGAGGAGCATCGCCATGCGTCCCCAGATCTCGGGCACGGGCGTGGTGTTGTCGGGCATGGCTGGGCCTTCCGTTCGCGCGAATGATGGCGGCCGCGCTTGGGCGCGCGGCATCGCGGTGCGTTCGTTGGAATCCTCAGCCGGAGCTGCCAGGCCGGCCCGCGTGGTGCCGAGCCGTACGAGTTGAGCGTAGCTGGCGCTCCCGACAGTCCGCCGGACGTTCGACTTCGATTGCGTCGCGCTCCGAATCGTGTTCGGTTTCGCGCGCATTCAAGATCGCAGAGAGAGGGACATAATCCAGGTTATGTCACTGTCTCTGTGCTACGCTCGCGAGTGATCGTTTAGACCCCTCGCGAAAGGCTCGCCATGAGCGACCACACACCCGGCCGACGCCAAACGGCCGAGTGGCCCATCTGGGTACTCCTCGTCCCCACCCGCCCCTCGGCCGGGGACCTTGCACGGCAACTCGACTTCGACCCCGCATGGATCCAGGCCCGGACGCCCGACCACCCCGGCCGGCCGTACGTCACCTGGCGCACCACCGAGCTGGCGCGCATCACCGCGAGGGTCAACGTCCCGATGTCCGGCGCGGACCTCGCGCCCGACGTCGAGCGCGAGCTCCTCGACGCGGCCGCCCACGCGATCAACGCCGTGGCGCTGGGCCTCGACCCCGACAGCAACAGCCACGAGGCGGTCGACCGACTGGCCCGCCTCGCACTGCTCACCGGCAACGACACCAACCCGCCGCTCGACTTCCTCCACGGGGTTGCGATGGGGGAGGGGTGGGCCCGATGAGCGAGTTCGACCGCCTGATCCACCTCACCGGCTGGGTCGGAGAAACCCCGGACGGCAGCGACGCCGCGTACCTCCTCCTCACCACGAACGACCCCAACGCGCCGAAGGTGATGCCCCTCGTCGCGAAGTCGCTGGGCATGAACCCCCGCCGCGGCTCGGTCACGATGCAGCCGATCGGCGACTCGTACGTGTCGGTCAGCACGGACCTTTGGGCGGCGCTCCACTTCGGAGACGACAAGTTCGAGCGGCCGGTCGACGCCGACTGGGCGATGCACGCCATCGGGCAGAACCGCGTCGTCGTGACGGTCGGCTACCTCCCCATGCCGGCGGGGCTCGACCCGTGGACGTACGCGGAGGACGCGGGCGCGATCAGCCAGGTCGTCCTCGGCATCTTCCCGGCGCGCTCGGCCGAGGTGACGCCGTGAACGAGCGCGACATCCGGCGCGGCCGCGCACAGTACGACTCCCTGCGGCTCGAATCACTCACGGAGCTCCGGGCTCTCCTCCGGTCGGTGCAGGACACCGCGAACAGCCTGACCGGGCGGATTGAGTTCGGACGCCTCGACCGGTACGACATGGACTCGGTGGCCGCGCTCGTCGACGCCGCGGTGGCGGCCGGCCGTAAGGCGGCGGAGCTGGCGGTGTTCGACAAGGTGGAGCACCTGGTCCCCACCGTGGATGACGCCGACGACGAGGCGGGCTCGTGACGGCCGAACTGGTCGAGACGGGCGGCGGTGAGATCGCGGTCGCGGTCGACCTGCCGCCCCTCATCCTCGACCTCACGCGGGCCTGGCTCTGGTCGTTCGACTCTGTGAACACGCGCCAGGCGTATGAGCGGAACATCCGGCGATGGTTCGACTTCTGCGCGGAGACCGGCCTCGACCCGCTGGAGGCGCGGAAACCGCACGGCGACGTGTTCGCCCGGTGGTACGCCGAGAACGCCCCGCGGCCTCCGGCGCCGAAGACGGTCGCCCAGCTGCTGGCGGCGGTGTCGTCGTGGTACGAGTACCTGCACGAGACCGACGCCATCGACGCCAACCGCTTCAAGAAGGTCAAGCGGCCGAAGATCCCCCGGAAGCACTCGGAGACGGTGGCGCTGACGAAGTCGGAGGCGCAGGACGTGCTCCGCGAGGCCGACCGCGACCACGGCCGGGAACAGCTCCGCACGTCGGCCGTGATCCGGGTGCTGTTGCAGGTGGGTCTCCGCGTCTCCGAGGTGGTCGACGCGCAGATCGAGGACCTCGGGTTCGCCCGCGGCTACCGGACGCTGCGCGTGATGGCCAAGGGTGCCAAGCCTCTGGTCAGGCGGCTCCCGGTGGAGACCGTGTACGCGCTGGACCTCTACCTCGCGGAGCGGGCGCGCCGTGAGGGTGTCGAGATGAAGGACCTGACGGGCCCGATCTTCGTGACCGGTCCGGGCCGGCCGTGGCCGCGTACGAAGGCGTGGGAGATGGTCCGGCGGATCGCGAAGCAGGCCGGGATCCAGTCGAAGGTGGGTCCGCACACGCTGCGGCACACCTACGCGTCCCTGGCGCTCGACGGCGGTGCGTCGCCCCGGCAGGTCCAGTTGGACCTCAACCATGAGGACCTGGCGACGACGGAGATCTACTGGCAGGCACGTGACCGGCTGGAGAAGGACACGTCGCAGCTGGTGGCGTCGCAGCTGGAGTAGGGAGATGTCCCAGGTGAGAGGCTGTAAGTGCCTGCGGTGAGAGGCTGTAAGTGCCCGCACGACGACTGGGAGATGTGCATCGAGGGGCAGGTCTACGGCCCGTGCGGGGACGATAATTGCGGCGGTGTGTGCTCTCACATGGGGTATTGCACGTGCCCGGTATGTCACGCGGGCGCGTAGCCGTACGCGTTGCGAAGGATTTCACGGTGGCGTTCGCGGGGGATTTCGGCGACGATCGCGCGCGTGATTTCGTCGACGAGTTGCAGCACCAATTTATGCGAAGCTTTGCGACGACCCCCGTAGGGCATTTAATTTAATGTAGGAATACGGCGAGGTCGCCTAACGTGTCGCTTGGGCGGGTCGCTACGCTGGCAACAACAAGGTAAGTCCCCGGCAGGGTGCTGTAACACCCTGATTCCCCGGGGACCGGACCTTGCACCTGCGGGTTCAGCTAGGACTTGCGCCTAGCTGGGCCCGCCCCCACCGACCATCCAGGTGATGACCTCCAGGAGCACTCGGGTTGCGAGTGGCGCCCAGGGCTTCCAGTCGAACTGGCCGCCTTCGTCATCGCCGTCGTGATCAGGTCCCCGCCTCCGGCGAGACTTCACTTGACTTCACCCCCCCGGCTCCGGGTGTTGCGAGTGGTCGGGGACCGACCGTCCGGTGCCGAGCTGTCGATCCCCGTTAACTCGGGATCGGCTCTGAGCCAAGCGATGCTCCGCGCGAGTGGCGGTACATGGAAAGCCTAGGACATCTGCGGTTCATGAAGTTGTCCCGCTGCCGGATTCGCGCCACGAATGGACCAAGAAACTAGCTCGGCGCGGGCAATTCGTTCCCGAAATACGTGATTGCCCGGTTTGTGAATCGGCGTTGCACACTAGGTGTGGTGAATTCGGCACAGGCTGACCCGCCCCGATTCGATCTCTGTACGGATGTCACAGTGCCCTAAGTCACATGCATGTGAGTTCGGGCCTCGCCGCCGCAGATCTTCGCATTCCGCGCGTTCGGACCGTTTCCGGTCACCGCGCGACGATCACACGCGCGTCTGTGGTGCACGGTGACGCGCGTTCGCGACGTTCCGCGTATCAGTGGATCACTCACAAGATGATCTTGTTACAAGCGCTCTGAGACGTTGTCGCAGGTCAGCGACATAACGACACGTGCGGGCGGCGGCCAACCCGACTACTCCCAGTCGGTCCCACCACCCGTCGCCCGCACGCCCCGCCACGAACGAGCACCAGGAGGCCGCATGCCCGGTAAGACGGCGTGGATCCACAGCTGCGGCGGCATCAACCTGGGCAACTGGAAGGCCCGCGACGTGTGCAACGGGTGCCGGAAGGTCGTGGCCACGGGAGAGTCCGTCGAGCAGTACCGGATGACCCGCGTCTGGTGACGTCGGGCGGGCCTCAGCTCTGCGGGCCGGGCGGCACGTCCATGAATGCCCAGTGCGTGACGTGGCAGTCGTCGCTCCCGGCCGCCGTCCTCATGGTGAAGCCGTCGAAGTACCCCAGGTCGACGCCCTCCTCGAAGGTCTCCCAGATCCAGACCATCCGGTCTGTGGGCGGAGCCGTAGCGGCCTTGTCCTCGTAGTCGAACGGACGCCAGGAAACCCCGGTCTGCGCAGTCATGCCGGACATCGTGCCACGCGCCTTACCGATCACCCACCGAGGAGAACCGCCGTGGCGTTGCGCCCTCCCTTCCAGTACTACGGCGCGAAGGGCCGACTCGCCCCGTTCCTCGCCTCCCTCCTGCCCAAGCACGAGGTCTACTGCGAGCCGTTCGCCGGGTCCGCCGCGGTGTTCTTCGCCAAGAAGCCCGCGAAGATCGAGACGATCAACGACATCAACGGCGACCTGGTGGCGTTCATGCGGACGCTCCGGGACCAGCCGCGGGCCTTGCAGCGTGCGATCCAGCTCACGCCGTACGCGCGCGAGGAGCACAAGGCCGCGAAGCTCGGCGACACCACGGCGTCCGACCTCGAGCGGGCGCGCCGCTGGTGGATCCAGTGCTCGCAGTCCCGGTCGGGGGAGGCCGGAGCGTCATGGCGGCGGCCGACGTCACGGACCCGCGTGAACAACCCGGTCGGGGCGAAGCGCGCCGGCGCCGCGCTGCGGTGGCACGCGGCGCGGCTGCGTGAGGCGTTCATCGAGAACTGCGACGCCATGGAGCTCATCGCCCGCATGGACTCGCCGCAGACTGCGTTCTACCTGGACCCGCCGTACCTGCGGAGCACGCGGAACGCGGCCGGGTCGGGCCGCTACGTCCGGGAGATGGACGAGGACGACGAGCATGTCCGGCTCCTCGACCTGCTGAACTCCTGCCAGGGCACGATCGTCCTGTCCGGCTACCAGTCGGAGCTGTACGACAAGGCCTTGGCCGGGTGGCGCCGCATCGACTACCGGGTACGGCAGACGGCTTCTGACCTGCGCACCCACGCGGTTGAGTCGATCTGGGTCAACCGGTAGATGGCGCTGCGCCTGGTCCCGATCAACCTCGCCCAGGCCCGCGCGTTCGTCGAGCAGCACCACCGCCACCACCGGCCACCGCCGGGCCACAAGGTCTCTGTCGGCGTGGCCGACGAGGACGGTGTGCTGCGCGGCGTCGCGATCGTGGGCCGGCCCGTGGCCCGTCTTCTGGACGACGGCTTCACGGTGGAGGTCACCCGCACCGCGACGGACGGCGCGCGGAACGCCAACAGCATGCTGTACGGCGCGGCCTGGCGGGCGGCTCGCGCGCTCGGGTACGTCCGGGCGATCACGTACACCCAGGAGGGCGAGTCCGGGGCTTCGCTCCGCGCCTCCGGGTGGAAGCCCGTCGCGGAGTGCCCGCCCCGCCCAGGCTGGGACTGCCCGTCGAGGCCGCGTAAGGCCTCCGGCAACGAGAACGTCGCGCGGACCCGCTGGGAGATCACCACCAGCTGACCGCCGCGCATCATCCCCTCACCCTCGGAGTCCGCCATGCATTGGCACACCGTCGACCACAACAAGGACGACCACCCCCGGGGCCGGCTGGTCCACCGCGGGTGGTGGCTCAGCGACCTTCCCCGCCTGATGCTGCTCTGCCGTTTCCGTGGCCACCGGCCGGTCGTCGGCGGTGTCGGCTCGGTCACGCGTGACGGCATCGGCTACGTCTCACGCTGGGTGGAGTGCGACCGGTGCGGTGTCCGGCCGGAACCTCAGGGCAACCTCAACCCCGCCGTGCGCGAGATCGGCCAGCCGTACACCGGCCCGTGGATCGGGCCCACGCGAATGCTGGCGGCGTACGCAGCCATGTCGTTCCTCGGGCTGAAAGAGCCGCCGGTCCACCAGGACGACGTCGACAAGCCCGGCCCGTGGCCAGAAAGCCCACGCGGCGGGATCGGCGGTGAGATCGTCGTCGGCCGTGCTGCGGGCGGGCTCTCCGTAGAGGTGAAGGTCGGTAACCAGGGGAGCGAGCAGGTCCTGGCCGCGAGCCTCCACCTCGGCCCGCTGCTCGCCCTGTACTTCCACACCGAGCGGTTCGGCCAGTGGGTGCAGCGGAGGCTCAACCCGACCGGCCACGACTCGCGGGTCATCGAGCTGGGCTTCGATCACTGGCACCTTGTGTGGGAGCTGTGGGCCCGCCGCGGCGAATGGTCGCGTGACGACCCGTGGTGGATGCACGGGAACGTCAGCTTCGACCTGGTGGAGAAGTTCTTCGGCCCCAAGCGCTACTCCTACGAGGATGCGGTCCCCGTGCCCGCGCGCGGCACCGTCACCATGCCCGAGGGCGACCAGCACGAGGTGGAGCTGCGGCTACGCCGCGAACGCTACGGCCGGCCGAGGCTACGCCGACGCGCCCGCCTGTCGTGGTCGGCCGAGTGGGCGGTACAGAAGGGCAGCCGCGGCATCCCCTACCGGAGCGACGGCAACTACCACGGCGAAGAGATCTGGTCGTCGTCAGTGCCAATCTCCGACGAGGCGGTGAACGCGGGCACCTGGCAGACCGCCGCGCTGGCCCAGATCGTCCAGCAGATGTCGGACCTGCGGGCCCGGTACGACTACTACCCGAAGGAGAACGTCTGATGGAGCTTCAGCGTGTCGTCCCCGTGTACGGCGAGGTCACGGCGGTACAGGTCACGGAGGAGAACGTCCTTGAGGTCGCCGCGTGGATCAACGAGACCGGCCAGGCCGACATGGTCGTCGGCGAGGTCGCCAAGACGGGCCTGGCGGAGCACACCATCGACATGCACACCCAGGAGGGCGTGCAGCGCGCCAGCATCGGCGACTGGGTGGTCCTCGACCCGCACGGCGAGATCTACCCGGTGCTCGGGTCGGTCTTCCCGCGCCGCCTGAAGTCCGCCAACGCGGAGGCGTAGCGCATGCGACTTCAGACCCTGCTGCTGCCGCACGTCGTCGACGGGCAGAAGGTCACCGAGCCGTTCGCGTTCATCGTCGACCAGGCGCCGTCGAGCGCCGCCGCGGCGGCGTACGCCGACGAGATCCTGACGTCGCAGTGGCGTGACTTCGCGGCCCAGTGCGGCGCGCGGGCGGTCATCGTGACTCCGGAGACGGTCCAGGTCGGCTCGGAGCAGGCGGAGCCGATCACGCTGCCGGTCTCGTTGGAGCTGGTCGACCCCGAGGACGAGTCGGACACGCATGTCCCGGACGACGCGGACCCGGCCGAGTACGGCACGCCGCCGGCGACCGGGTACCGGCTGGTGTCGTTGGCCGAGGTGATCGCGCGGGGCTTCCACGAGACCTACGAGCGGCTGGCGCCGACGTACGGCTACACCACGAGGCGCGAGTCCGCCGTGCTCTGGAATGACGTGCCCGCGTCGAACAAGGCGCTGATGGTGGCCACGGTCCAGTCGCTGCTCGACCAGGGCGTCATCAGCCGGAGCGGCGGGTGAAGTACACGCTGATCCTCGCAGGCGACGCGGTGGCCGCCAGGCTTCGTGTCTGACATCATCGGGACCATGGGTAACGGCGACGAATCAGACGCCCTGTACGACAGCAAGGGCAACCTGATCGACGATCAATACGTGGAGGACGCCATTGCCGACGTCCACCGCGCGATCGACGAGGGCCGCGTGGCCGCCCCGAACCCACGCGCTGACTAAGGCCATCAGGGCTTGTTCTCCTCAACGGCTGGCACCGTGGGCACCGTCTTGTAGCGGCCGCGGGTCGCCTCGGCCCTGACCTGCTTGATGTGCGCGTACGGCACCCACTGAACGTGCTTCACGTGGACGTGCGGGGCGTTCGCCGGGAACGACGTCGTGGTCCACGTGATCAGCGCCTCCCAGTCGGCCTCTCCGGAGCCGACCTTCCGCCTGGCGAGTAGGTAGGCACCGCGCGGGTCCATCTCGCCGGGCGGGTGGTAGTCGACGAGCGGCGGCACCCACACGGGCCAGGCCGAATCGTCGTACGCCTGCGGCCTGTTCACGCTTCGATCTCGCGGAGCACCCGCGCGTAGAACTCGCTGATGCTGCCGCCTTCCCACAGGGTCTCGGCGTTGTCGTCGGGGTCGCCTGCGCGGGCCACGGTGATCCGCAGGTCCCACCTGGAGACCTCCCGCAGCTTGATCACGTCGTCGTTGCGGTGCTCCCAATGCGGGAAGAACGGCGCAGCGACCGCCCACGCGGCCGCGCGCAGGTGCTCCATGACCTCGACGGGCTCGCTCATGTCGTCTGCCTCCTCCTGGCTAGCTCCTCGTCGCAGGACGAGCCGAGCAACGCCGCGGCGGCGGACACCTCCACAAGCTGCTCGGGCGTCATCCGCGCGAGCGCGGGGCCGAGGCTTTCCAGGTCGCCCCGGTAGGCCAGACCCAGCGCGCCCTGCGCGGCCAGCGTCAGCCTGAACCTCTCCAAGGCCTTCCCGAGCGACGCGGCGCCAGCCTTCAACGCCTCCTCGACCTGCGCCCAGTCGGGTGCCTGCTGCTGCTCCGTCATCACACGCCTCCGCTCCTGGCGCGCCGCGCGGCCGCCAATTCCATCTTTCACCGCGACCGGAGGTCACGTGCCCGAGATCGTTCCCCAGACGTACAGCCTCGTGCCGGTCGGCGACCTCGAGCCGCACCCGGAGAACCCTCACCGCGGCGACGTGGACGTCATCGCTGAGTCGATCGACGCGAACGGCTTCTACGGCACGGTCCTGGTCCAGAAGTCCCGGATGCGGATCATCGCTGGTGAGCACCGCTGGCGTGGCGCGCAGGCGAAGGGCCTGCCCGCGGTGCCCGCCGTGGTGGTCGACGTCGACGACGAGACCGCCAAGCGGATCATGCTCGCCGACAACCGGACGGCGGAGTTCGGCGAGTACGACGAGGCGGTCCTGTCGGACCTGCTGCGCGGCCTGCCCGACCTCGACGGAACCGGCTGGTCCGACGACGACCTGTCGGAGCTCCTCGACGGGCTCGACAGCGACATCGAGATCGTCACCGACTCTCCGGCCGAGCGGCGGCCCGCCCCGGTGGAGAAGTCGCCCAGCCGGCCACGGGAGGACCCGGACGACGACCTCGACGAGGAGGACGAGGACGACGGCGAGGACCTGGACGACGAGGACGAACCCGACGACGACGGCGAGGACGACGTCCCGCCGCCGCCCCGGCCGAAGGCGGGCCTGACCGCAGACCTGCTCATCACGCTGACCGCCGCCGAGCACGACGAGGTGACCGTCCTGTTCGGCCGTATCCGCGAACGCGACGGCAACACCAGCACCGCCCAGATCGTCCTGGCCGCGCTGCGGGCCTACGCCGCTCAGTAGAGGGGAGCCCGCACATGGTTGTCAGCAAGGCACGCCAGGTCGAGATCTCCCAGCGGCGGCATCAGGCCGTACAGATGCGGATCGCCGGTGTGTCCCCCACGGTCATCGCGGAACGGCTGGGCTACTCGGGCGCGGCCGCCGTGTCCAAGGACGTCGACCGGGCACTCCAGAAGGCCGCCAAGCAGGAGCACATGGCGTCCGAGACGCTGCTCAAAATGGAGATCGACCGGCTGGACCGCATCATGGCCAGCCTGTGGCCGAAGGTCCTCAAGGGCGACATCAACGCGTGCGAGGCCGCGTTGAAGGTCATCAACAAGCGGTCGTCGCTGCTGGGCCTGGACCTCATCAACCGCAACGGCGTCGCCGACACCGACATGGCATCGCTGCTCGGCAACCTGCTGCTGACGCTCCAGAAGCGGCACGATGTGCCCGACCCGGACATGGACGCGATCCTCGACATCGACGTGATCTCCGAGATCGGCACGGGTGACGAGGAGTGAACCCGACCATCCTGACCTTGTCACCGAAGCAAGAGCGGTCGATCGCGGAGAGCACGGCCCGTCTGAACATCTGGTCGGGGGCGATCCGGTCCGGCAAGACGATCGCCTCCCTGCTGCGGTGGATCATCTACGTCGCGAACGCACCCCGCGGTGGGTCGCTGGTCGTGGTCGGCAAGACGTCGGACACGATCGCGCGAAATGTGTTCGACCCGTTGATGGACCCGGCGATCACGGGGCCGATCTCTCGCAGGATTCTGTATACGAGAGGCGCGCCGACCGCGAACATTCTGGGCCGCCGGGTCGAGATCATCTCGTCGAACGACGCCCGGTCGGAGAACCGGCTGCGAGGCATGACGTGTGCCGGGGCCTACGTTGATGAGGCCACGCTGATCGAGCGGGAGTTCTGGGACCAGTTGCTGGCCCGACTGTCCGTCCGGGGTGCGTCGTTATTTGCCACGACGAACCCCGATGCGCCGAATCACTGGCTCAAGCGGCAGTTCCTCGACCGGCGGCATGAGCTTGACCTGCGGCATTGGCATTTCACGCTCGACGACAACACCGCCTTGGACCCGGCGTACGTGCGGGCGCTCAAGGCCGAGTACACGGGCCTTTGGTACAAGAGGTTCATCCTCGGGCTCTGGGTCATGGCCGAGGGCGCGATCTACGACATGTTCGACCCGGACCGCCACGTCGTCGACGAGCTGCCCCCGATGGAGCGGTGGCTGTCGGTCGGCGTCGACTACGGCACGGTCAACCCGCTGGACGCGGTCCTCGTCGGCGTGTCCGTCCCGGACAAGGAGTTGCAGCGCCGCATCTACCTGGCGTCGGAGTTCAGGTACGACTCCCGCAAGGAGCGGCGTCAGCTCACGGACGGGGAGTACGCCGACAAGCTCACGAACTGGCTGGACAACGTCCCGGAGACCTACGGGCCCGGCACGTACGGTGTCCGGCCGGAGTGGCTGATCGTCGACCCCAGCGCCGCCAGCTTCATCCAGCAGCTCTACCGCAGCGGGTTCGCCCCGACCATGGGCAACAACTCGGTCCTCGACGGCATCCGCACCGTGTCCAACCTCATGGCGGCCGACCACCTGCGGGTGCACAGGTCCGTGAGCGGTTTCCTCGACGAAGTCGGGTCGTACGCCTGGGACGACAAGAAGGCCGAGCGCGGCGACGACGCGCCGGTCAAGACGGACGATCACGCCCTGGACGCCGTCCGGTACGCCCTTCACACGACGCAGGCCGCATGGCTCCCGCTGCTGGAGCCCATCGCCGCCTGATAGACGCGCACCCCTGCCTTGGCGGGCGGAGGGGGTGCGCCGCTCCGCACTTCGCGTGCGTCGAGCCCGGCGCGGTCCCGGTCCCGTAGTTGAGGGGCTACGGGCCGGGGCTGCGCCCCCATCAACGTCCCTCACCAGGAGGAACAGCCTTGAGCCAGGTCATCCCCACCACCGGCCGGATCGTCCGGTATCGCGGCAAGGAAGGCATCCACGCCATCCGCGCCGCGATCGTCACCGCAGACGTGACGACGCTCGACCCCCGCGGCGTCGAGGTCGGCGCTGTGCCGCCGCTCGACGACGAATTCCACGTCCACCTGTGGGTCTTCACCCCGGGCCGGCTCGGCGGCTTCCACGAATACAACGTCGGCCCCGGCGTCGACCCCGGCACATGGCACTGGCCCGAGCGGGTCTCGTGACCGAATCGACCATCACGTCCGCGCAGGCCGCCCTCCGCGCGGCCGAGGTCCTCGAGCGCGCCGACTGCGAACCGAACCCCGCGATGGTCGAGGCCAAAGTCTCGATCGCCGAGGGCTGGACGGGGCTGGCCGTAGCGCTGGCGGAGATCGAAAACCACTGAATAGGAGGGTGGCGAATGCCGCTTCCCGAGCATGACCAGAAGTGGCCGCCGCCAGACCAGCACAAGCAGCTGCGGCTCTACACGCAGCACGGAGCTTGGTACGCCGGTGACGCCGAGGTGCTCTCGCAGGTGTACGGCGGAGGCACGCGGCCCGCCGTGGGGATGGACCCGAAGGGCTGGGACCGCCCGAACTCCCGGATGAGCGGCTACATCAACCGCATGTCCCGGTGGTTCTGGGGTACCCCGACGCCGGCCGGGCAGAGCAGGGCGACGAAGCTGCACATCCCGATCGCCGCTGACATCGCGTCCACGTCGGCCGACCTCCTGTTCGCTGAGCCGCCGACGTTGAAGCTCAAGGGCAAGACCGGGCAGAAGCGCATCGACTCCGTGCTCCACGAGGCGGGCGTGTACGGCTCGCTGCTGGAAGCGGGCGAGCTCGGCGCCGCCTACGGCGGTGTCTACTTGCGGGTCGGATGGGACACCGAGATGTGCGACCACCCCGTGGTCGACGCGCTGCCGCCCGACTCCGCTGTGCCAGAGTTCCGGACGGGCCGGCTCTCGGCGGTGACGTTCTGGCGGGTCGTCCGGGAAGACGACGGCGAGGTGTGGCGGCACCTGGAGCGGCACGAAAAGGGCCGGGTCTACCACGGCCTGTACCTGGGCGACGAGGACACGCTGGGCATGGCCGTCCCGCTGGAGGACGACCCGGCAACGGCTGAGTACGCCAAGATCGTGGACTCCGATGGCGGCTTCGACTCCGGGTACCCGAAGGGGCTGTTGGTCCACTACGTCCCGAACATGCGGCCGCATCGCAAGCTGCGGGGCACGGCGCTGGGCCGGTCGGACTACGACGGGACCGAGCCGATGATGGACGCTCTCGACGAGGCGTGGACGTCGTGGATGCGCGACCTGCGGCTCGGCAAGGGCAGGATCATCGTCCCGGACGTCTACCTGACGAACATGGGCAAGGGCCAGGGCGCCATGTGGGACCCGGACCGCGAGGTCTACTCGGGCCTCCAGATGCTGCCTTCGCCAGACGGCGGCAGCATGATCACCCTGTCGCAGTTCGCCATCCGGGTCGCCGAGCACGCCGAGACGTGCAAGAGCCTGTTCACACAGATCGTCCGGAGCGCCGGGTACTCGGTGCAGAGCTTCGGTGAGGGCGGCGACGGCCAGGCCCAGACGGCGACCGAGATCCACATGCAGCGGCACCGCTCGTACTCCACCCGGGGCCGGAAGATCGGCTACTGGACGCCAGCCCTGGCCTGGCTGACGGAGGCGATGCTGAGCGTCGACCACGCCGTGTTCAAGACGAAGGCCGTCGCCGAGCGCGGCGTCATCGAATGGCCGGACGGTGTCCAGCCGGACCCGGAGGCGCTGTCACGGACGCTCGACATGCTGAACCGGGCGCAGGCGGCAAGCCTAGACACCAAGATCCGGATGCTGCACCCCGACTGGGACGAAGACCAGGTCCAGGCGGAGAAGGAACGGCTGCGCGACGAGCTCGGGCTGAACGTTCCGGACCCGGCGACCATGAAGGAATCGTTCGTCCCTGACGCCGGCGAGGAGTGATGGCGGCCTCTCCGGCCGGGGCGATCGCTGAGGGTCTGGAGAAGGCGCGGGCGCTCGCGGCCATGTATGCGGACGCGGAGGCGGCGCTGCTGGAGCGCATCGCCAATCGAGCGGGCGAGGACGTCGACAGCGACGAGTCGGCCGAGTCCTGGGCGTCCAAACGGCTGAGCGAGGTGACCCAGCTCCGGAAGGAAGCGGAGCGGATCATCCGCCGCCTCGAGGCGGCCGCGAAGGCGGCGGCCGAACGGGCGGTGCTGGAGACGTGGTCGTCCGGGATGGACGCCGCGGTGGTCGGCGCGGTCCTCCAGGTCCACGATGACAAGCTTCGGAAGCGGCTGGACAAGGTGCTGCGGGACGCCCGCGCGCTCGGGTCGAAGAACATGATCAACCCTGGTCAGGGTGTCGCCGAGCTGGCCGCGCAGACGGTCCGCATGGTGACCTCGGTCCACGAGGGAGCCCTGCGCGCCGTCGAGGACATCTATCGGAAGGTCATCGCCGAGACGGCCGGCCGGGCGCTCGTCGGCGCGGAGACGCGCCGCGATGCCGTCCAGCGGGCGCTCAACAAGTTCACCGACGCGGGCATCAGCGGGTTCGTCGACAACGCGAAGCCTCCTCGGACGTGGGGGATGCGCGAGTACGTCGAGATGGCGATGCGTACGGCGACCGCCCGGGCGGCGGTCGACGGGCACCTGACGACGCTGCGGAACGCAGGGATCGACCTGGTGACGGTGTCGCGTCTGCCGTACACGTGCAAGGTGTGCGGCCCGTGGGAGGGCAAGATCCTCACCATCGACGGGTCCGCCGGGACCCGGGTGGAGGAATCAGCGCTCACCGGCGTGCAGATCTTCGTCCAGGTCGAAGGGACGGTCTCTCAGGCCCGCCTCGCTGGGCTGATGCACCCGAACTGCGGCCACAACCTGAACGCCTACATCCCCGGCATGTCGAGGCCGGCCCCGGTCGTGCACTCGGAGGCGACGTACGAGGACGTGCAGCGGCAGCGCTACCTGGAGCGGCAGGTCCGCCTCCAGAAGCGCCGCGCCGCGGTGTCGCTCGACGACGCCGCGCGGAAGAAGGCGGACGCCAAGGTCTCCGACCTACAGCGTCAGCTCCGGGAGCACACCAAGGCAACCGGGCTGCGGCGGCGGTCGGAACGCGAACGCGTCGAGGCCCTGCCGAAAGACCTGACGGAGCTGTCCGACGAGCAGATCAGCGAGCAGGCCACGAAGTTCGGCAACGACGAGCAGTCCATGGCCAGGCTCGCCCAGGAGATGGAGCGACGCGACGCGGAGGACGAGGCCGCGCGGAAGGCCGCAGGGCCCGCCGCGGCGGACGACCCGATCGCCGCGCTGTCGGAGATCCACACCATGGGCGACCTGACCGACGACCATCTGTCGGCGCTGATGGACCGGTACCGCGACGACGAGCAGGGCCTGGCCCAGGTGCTCGACCAGCTGGACCGGATCGAGGCGGCCACTCGCGAGCGTGAGCAGTGGTCGTGGAACTGGCGCGAGGAGGAGACCGACGAGGACCGCCGGATCTCCGACCTCATCGCCAGCGGCGGCTACTCCTACATGGACGCCTACGCCGAGGTCCACGGCCTGGACGCGGGCGAGCTCGACCGTGCGGAACGCCGGTCGCTGCTGGAAGCCGAGCGAATGCCGGGCGAGAAGATCGACGCCACGGTGCGCCGCTTGTACGCCCAGTGGCTCGACCAGCTGCACAAGCAGGCCGAGGAGGCGACGAAGGGCAACCTCCTCAACGCCGAAGGCCGCGCCGCCCGGGTCAGCGACCTGTCGCTGTTCTCCGGGCCGGCCTCGAGGGCCCGCAAGTACGCCAGCGAGGAACTGTTGCGCTGGTGGGCGGACCACCCGCGGCTCACGTTGACCGAGTTCCGCGCGCAGTGGCTTGGACGTCAAGCCGACCGCGACGCGGCCGCGCAGATCCGCGCGGGCGGCGCCGGGAGGGAGTTCGGCGTATGAGCGTCTCGGAGACCGACCGCCGAGCGGCGGTGACGTTCGGCCGTCTCGCCGGCGAGCGGGGCATGCCGATCACGGCCTGCCCGTACTCGGTACGCGGTGACGGCAGGCAGCGTGCGCTGCGGCTGCTGTGGATCCGCACCTACGTGCGCTACCGGCCGGACCCCGACCAGTAGCACCAATTCTTTCCGTTTCGGCCCGTCAGGCGCGGGCCTCCTTCTTATCCGGCGACCACGCTCCAGGAGGGCGACTTCGTCATGCTCGAAAACCCCATGCACCTGCCGACTGCGCCCGGCGCGCTCCTCGGTTACAAGAAGAACGGTCAGCCCTTCTACGTCATGGCGGGCGGGGCTCCGGACGACAACGAAGGCGGGACGCAGGAGGGCACCTCCGGCGCCGGAGCCGAGAACACGTCCGTGCAGGAGCCGCCCGAGACCGACACCGGCCGCCCCGACCCGAAGAAGGTCGAGGACCTGCCGCAGTGGGCGCAGAAGCTGATCCGTGAAACGCGCACCGAGGCGGCCGACTACCGGTCGAAGCTCAAGGACGCGCAGAAGGCCGCCGACGAGGCGACCGCGAACGCGGGCCCGTCCCCGGAGGAGGTCACCGCCGCGGCGCAGGCCGACTTCGCGCAGAAGATCGGCAAAGCCCTCGGCCTCATCAGCGACGAGGAAGAGAAGCCGGTCGACCCGCAGACGGTCATCGACACGCTCACCTCCGAGCGTGACACCACGGCGAAAGAGCGCGACAGCGAGAAGGAGCGGCACCGCCGCGCCCTGATCGAGCTCGCGGTCCACCGGGCGAGCACGAAGGCGGGCGCCGACCCCGACGCCCTGCTCGACAGCCGCTCGTTCGTCAAGTCCGTCCGGGAGATGAACCCGGACGACGAGAACTTCTCCACCCAGCTCAGCGACGCAATCGCGCTGGCCATGGAGAACAACCCCAAGTTCCAGGCGGCCACCCAGGCGGGGCCGCCGGCCAGGTCGGGGGGTGAGTTCGCCGGCGGGCCTGGCGGACGTGCATCCAGCCCCACCGAAACGACCGTCGACGAGTTCCGCGCCCAGCGCAAGAAGCGCGCCTTGTCATAACCGCTGATAGCGCAACCGCTATCGGCCATTCCCAGGGAAGGCCCGAATGGCTAACACGTTCCTGACCCCGAGCATCATCGCCAAGCAAGCTCTCGCGACCTTGTACGAGACCTGCGTCACGGCGATGTTGGTCCACAGAGACTATGAGGAAGAGTTCGTCAGCCGCGTCGGCGAGACGATCTCCGTCCGGAAGCCCGCGACGTTCACGGCGCAGGAGTTCAACCGGACCACCGGCATCACGATCCAGAACGCGACCGAGCAGAGCGTGCCGATCACGCTCAACCACTTCGCCGACGTGTCGTTTGCCGTGACCGCCGAAGACCTCACGCTCAAGATCGAGGATTTCGGCACCCAGCTGCTCGGCCCGGCGATGGAGGCCATCGCCCAGAAAATTGACCGGGACGTCCTGTCGCTGCGTAACGACATCTCGCAGCGGGTCGGCAAGGCCAACGCCGCGATCAGCGGTGTCACGGGTCCGGCGATCTTCGACTACAGCAACCCCCGGACCGCGATCGACGCCAGAAGGGTCCTCAACCAGCGGAACGTCCCGGCGTCGGACCGCTACCTCCTCGTCGGCCCCGAGGTCGAGGCCAAGTGGCTCAGCGACCCGCTGTTCCACCAGGCCGACACCCGTGGCGACACGGACGGCCTGAGGGAGGCCAACCTGGGTCGAAGGATTTTCGGATTTGATGGATATCAGACCCAAAACATCCTGGGCCCGACCGGCACTCCGACGACCGGCCAGCCGAACACCGAGATCGGCGTCGCCTTCCACAAGACGGCGTTCGCCCTGGTCACCCGCCCCCTCGTGCTCCCGCAGGGCGCGGCCAACGCCGCGGTGGAGAGCTACAAGGGATTCGGCATCAGGGTAGTCATGGACTACGACATCTCGAAGAAACAGGACATCGTGAGCGTGGACTGCCTCTACGGCGTCAAGACGCTCGACGACAAGCGCGCCGTCCTGATCCACGGTGTCGCGCCGTGACCTACGTCTACAAGAACGCCAACACCGGGTCGGAGCTCACGCTCGACGAGCGTGACGCCTGCCTGGACATGTTGGACAACTGGCGGATCATCGGCGGGCTCGAGGACGAGCCCGCCGGTGACTCCGGCTCCGAGGAGGAGCAGGACCAGGGGCCCGAGCAGGAGGTCGACCTGGACCTCGACATGGGCGGGGACCAGATGGACCGGCCGTCGACCAGCGCGAACAAGGCCGCCTGGATCGCGTACGCGGTCAGCCGCGGCATGTCCGAGGAGGACGCCACGGCGCTGTCGAAGGCCGCGCTCATCGAGGAGTTCGGGGAGGGCGACGAGTAGCCATGACGTACGCAACCGCCGCCGACTACACGGACTACACCGGTCAGCAGGTCCAGCCCGAGGACATCGAAAGGCGTCTCGCGCGGGCGAGTGAGCGGGTCGACGAGCTGCTCATCTCGTCCGTCTACCAGGTGGACGACGCGGGGATGCCGATCGAGCCTGACGTCATCGAGGCGATGAAGAAGGCGACCTGCGCGCAGGCCGCTTGGACGCTCGCCGTGGGTGACGAGTACGGCGTGGCCTCCGCGTTCGAGCAGGTGTCGATCGGGTCGGTGCGGTTGCAGCGCGGGAAATCGGGTGGCGGCCCGCCGGCTCGGTACGCGTCGGACGCGTCCGCCATCCTCCAGCGCGCGGGCCTCATCCCGGGTTACGTGATCGATGGGAGCCCGTGGTGATGCTGCCCGAATGGCTGCTTCGGCATACCGCGACGATCGAGCCTTTCGAAGGTGACGGGGCCTACGGCCCCATCTTCGGGGAGCCGTTCGATAGCCGCTGCCTCGTCGACGACGAGCGGCGTCTGGTGCGTGACGCATCGGGCGCCGAGGTCGTTTCCGACACCACGGTGTTCTTCCCGCCGGGGACCGTCTGCCCGGAAGGGTCGAAGGTCACCGTCAACGGCCGGTCGACGACCGTCATCACGTCCTTCTCCCGCGACGGCGGCGGCTTGCCGACGCCGGATCACGTAGAGGTGGTGTGCCGCTGATGGCTGACGGAGTCCGCTTCAAGGTGAAGTTCAACCAGAAGGTCACCGCCGAGGAGCTGACCGATAAGACCCGCCGGTCAGCTGCCCGAGGGCTGACCGAGGCGACCGAGCACGTCCTCAGCGTGTCCAACCAGCGGGTGCCGCACGACGTCGGCGACCTGGAGCGGTCGGGCGCGGCCCTGGTCGACGAGACCGAACTGGTCGGCATCGTGTCGTACAACACCGAGTACGCCGTGGTGCAGCACGAAAACCTCGACTACAAGCACAAGGACGGCCGTACGGCCAAGTTCCTGGAGCTGGCCGCCCGCGAGGAGGCCGAGGTAGTCCGACTCAAGATCGCCAAGACGATCCGTGAGGCGTTCAAATGAGCTGGACGAGGGACCTCCTGACCGGCTTCGCCGTGCTTCTGGCGGACGCTGGCGTGGCCACCTGGAACCCGAGCGGCGCCTACTCCGACGCGCAGACGGCCATCACCATCGGTGGTCTGCCCGCGAAGCCGGACACGGCGCTCGCGCTGGCGGTGTACGGCGTCGGCCAGGCGGGCGACGACGTCGAGCAGACGGACTCAGCCGTGCAGATGCAGGTCCGCATGCGCGCCATGACCGACCCGCGGGTGGTTGACGACATCGCTGACGGGGTGTTCGACACCATCCATGGCCTGGCCAACTACACGCTCTCGACGGGCGTGTTCGTGCTGCTCGCGCGCCGGACGCTGATCGCCCCGCTCGGGCGTGACGCGACTGGCCGGTGGGAGCGGGCCGACAGCTTCGACCTGTCGGTCGATCGGCCGTCGACGCACCGCACCTGACCTTTCTTTCTTCCCTGCCGCCAGCGGTTCCGCTGTCGGCTTTTCGGCATGCGCTCGAAGGAGACACATCATGGGCCTGCGCAGCCTGCTCGCTAAGGACTGGGTCCTCGAGGTCGACACGGCCGTGGTCGTCGGGACCCCGGTGTGGACCAAGGTGAAGGGCCTCACGTCCTTCGAAGAGTCCACCGACGACAACACCGAGGACGACGGCGACTTCGACGACGAAGAGGGCTGGGGCTCCAGCGTCGTCACCCAGCGCACCTGGCAGATCGACGCCGAGGGCCGCCGCAAGCGCACCGAGGCCGCGACCTTCACGGCCGACCCCGGCCAGGAGGCGATCCGCAAGGCCGCCCGCAAGGTCGGGTTCGGCGCGAACATCAACGTCCGGTGGTACCGGCGGGACGGTGCGCCGGACGCCTACCAGGGCGTCTGCACCGTGTCCGAGTTCACGAAGGGTGGCTCCAGCACGGACCTGGAGCCGTTCAACTTCACGCTGCTCGGACAGGGCGCCCCGGTCGAGATCTCCAACCCGATCGACGAAGAGGGCGGCGCGTAGTGGCCAACTTCAGGGACCTGGACGAGTTCTTCGACCCGACGCTGAAGCTCCCGGTCGGCGGCAAGACGTACGTCATCCAGCCGCCGTCCGCCGAGGTCGGCCTGCTGTGCCAGCGGCTCATGCAGGCGAGCATCGCGCACGAGTCCGGGCAGGACGTGGACGGCGAGGGCCTGAACAAGCTCGCCCAGGTCGTCCTCGACGACGACCAGGAGCGCGACCTGTATCAGCGCATCCTCGGCGCGACGTTCGACGAGCTGGTGGCTGATGGCGTCGACTGGGCGAAGGTCCAGCACGTCGGTACGACGGCGCTCGTCTGGGTCGCCGCCGGCGAGGACGCCGCGGCGAAGATCTGGGAGGACCGCTCGGGGGAAGCGGCGGCCCCGAATCGGGCTACGCGTCGTTCGACGGCAGCGGCGGCGCGATCGACCCGGTCTCGGGGGTCCGCGACTACTACGACCCGGGCGACGGCCTCTCGGTCAACGAAGGCCGCACCGCGTCGTGGCAAGACCTCCTGACGAACTGGCTGCTCGTCGAGGCCGACCTGCACGAGGTGTTCGGCATCGACCTCGGCGAGCCCGGTTTGCTCAGGTCGCGGTCGTGGCGGTGGCTCCGCGCGCGGCTGCATGGGCTGCTGACGTGCGACTCTCGGATCTCGCGCCAGCTGACCCCTGACGACGGCAAGCGGTGACGCGCCGCCTGCTCCTGGACGGGTTCTGTGGGGTGGGCGGGGCGACGCGGGGTTACCAGCGTGCGGGGTTCTACGTCGTCGGCGTGGACAACCGGCCTCAGCCGCGCTACTGCGGCGACGAGTTCGTGCAGGCCGACGCGGTGGAGTTCATCGCCGAGTACGGCGCGGACTTCGACGCGATCCACGTGTCGCCGCCCTGCCTGGCGTACACCACGCTGACGACCGGCACGAACAAGGGCCGGGAGTACCCCGACCTGATCGGGCTCGTGCGTGAGGTCCTGGTCGACATTGGCCGGCCGTGGGTCATGGAGAACGTCCCCAGTGCGCCCATCCGTAGGGACCTGATGCTCTGCGGCGTCATGTTCCCCGAGCTGGCGGTGTTGCGGCACCGGTGGTTCGAGTTCGGCGAAGGCCTGCGCGTCGAGCAGCCTCCGCACCCGAACCGGCACCCCGGCCGGGTCGCTGGGTTCCGCCACGGCACGTGGCATCAGGGGCCGTACGTCGCGGTCTACGGCAAGGGCGGCGGTAAGGGTCCGGTGCCTCTGTGGCAGAAGGCCATGGGCATCGACTGGACCTCCGTGCGCCGTGAGATTGCCCAGGCCATCCCTCCGGCCTACACCGAGTACATCGGCCGAGCCGTACTCGCGCAGCTGCCCGCCGCTGCATCACCCCACCACATCCAAGGAGGTGAGACGCGGTGGCGCTGAACGTCGGCGAATTGTTCCTTTCGATCGAGCTGAAAGAGAAGGTCCTGCTCGTCGCCCGCAGAGTCATCAAGGCCGTGCGCGACATGGCCAAGGACTTCGGCTCCAAGGCCGGCGACATGGGTAAGCGCGCTGCGGCCATGGGCGTCCAGATCGTGGCCCTGGGGCTCAAGTTCGCGATGTTCGCGGCTTCGGCTGCATTGGCCGCGCATGGGGTGATCGCCTTAGGCGCTGCGCTTGCGCCAGCCGTAGGGATCATCGCTGCCTGGCCGGGCGTGATCGCGCTCGGTGCGGCCGCGATGGTCACCCTGCGGGTGGCGCTGCTCGGCGTTGGTGACGCCTTCAAGGCTGCGCTCGGTGCCGACCCGAAGAAGTTCCAGGAGGCCATCGCTGGGCTGTCGCCGGCGGCGCGGTCTGCTGCGTTGGAGCTTCGGGCGCTCAAGCCTGCCTTCGATGGGCTCAAGGCCTCGGTGCAGGACTCGTTCTTCGCGCCGCTGGCTGGGCAGATCCGCGCTGTCGCGGCGTCCCTGATCGGGCCTCTTCGCGACGGCATGTCGGGTGTCGCCGCCCAGTTCGGCCTGGCGGCCGCCGAGGTGGCGAAGTTCGGCGCTTCCGCGCAGTCCGCCTCGGCCGTGACGAAGATCTTCGGTTCTCTGCGGGACGCGGTGTCTACGCTCCGGCCCGCGATCCAGCCGGTCCTGGCTGGGTTCCGTGACATCGCGGTGGTCGGCGCTCAGTTCTCGACTGGGCTGGCGCCTGGAATCGCTGACGCTGCCGCGAAGTTCGGTCAGTTCCTGTCCAAGGCCGCCGCGTCTGGCCAGGCCCTGGCCTGGATGGACGCCGCGATGCAGGTCTTCAAGGCGCTCGGTGCTGTAGCGGCCGACGTCGCCGGGATCCTCAAGGCCGTCTTCTCGGCCATGCAGTCCGGCGGCACCGGCGCGCTCGGCGTGGTCGGTCAGCTGCTCGACAAGTTCAACGCCTTCCTGAACTCGGCGCAGGGTCAGCAGATCCTCGTGACGATCTTCGGGGCGTTGCAGCAGGTCGGACAGGCGATCTTCCCCGTCTTCGAGTCCTTGGGTCGCGCACTGGCGCTGATCGCGCCGCAGATCGCGAACATCGCCCGCGCGCTCGGTCCTGGACTGTCCGCCGCGGTCGACGCCCTCGGGCCGGCCCTGGCCGCCCTGGGACCTGGCCTGACAGTCGTCGCGGACCAGCTGGCGAAGGCCTTCGCCTCGCCGGAGCTCCAAGCGGGGCTGCTCCAGCTCGGCAAGGGCATCTCGGACACCTTGATCGCGGTGGCTCCTCTGCTCCCGGTGATCGCGCAGCTCGCCGGGATCCTCGGCCAGTACCTCGGTATAGCGCTCTCGAACCTGGCAGCGCTCTTGAAGCCGGTGATCGGCGCGCTCGTCGTGGCCCTGCGACCTGCGCTTACGTCCATCTCGGACGCCCTGACGCAGCTCGCACCGCTGATGCCGCCGATCTACGACGCCTTCGGTCAGATCGCGGCCGCGCTGATCTCGCAGCTCCTACCGCCGCTCCTCCAGCTGATCCCGTCCATCCTTACTGATCTTGTACCGGCCCTGGTCCTGCTCATGCAGTCCTTGCTGCCGCTCCTACCGACCTTGACCCAGCTCGCGGTCAAGTTCGTCAACGAGGTGCTTCCGGCGATCTTGCCGATCATCCCGCAGCTCCTGCTGCTGGGTGCCGGTTTCGCGAAGTTCGGCGCGAAGGTGCTGGCGGTCGCCCAGCAGATCAAGCCGTACCTGGACATCGCCGTCTCAGCCTTCCAGTGGATGTACAACGTGCTGGTCGGGCACTCGATCGTCCCGGACATGGTCAACAAGATCGGCCAGTGGATCGGCACCACGCTGCTCGGGTTCTTCCGCAACCTGGGATCCAAGATCACGGGCGCGGTCGGGAACATCGGACCGATCCTGTCCAGCATCGGCCGGAACATCGTCTCCGGCATCTGGCAGGGGATCTTGGGCCAGTGGGGGCCGTTCTACTCCCAGGTCCAGAGCTTCTTCTCCGGCATCGTCGACTCGGTGAAGAACGCCCTGGGCATCCACTCGCCGAGCCGCGTCTTCGCCAGCATCGGCCAGTTCATGATGCGGGGCCTGTCGCGCGGTATCGACAAGACGTCGGGCCTGGTCACGTCGTCGCTGAACCGGGTGGCATCGCTCGCGGCCAAGACGGCGCTGCCGGACCTGACCGTGCCGGGTGTGACCGTGCCGGATCGTGTCGCCGGCGGGGCGGGCGGTTGGGCGCGGACGGTGGTCAACGTCACGAATCACTACCCGCAGGCGGAGCCGACCAGCGTGAGCATCAACAAGGGTCTCCAGTACGTCGGCGCGTTGGGGGTGTGAGGTGCCGTCTTACCAGCTTGATGGCGTTCCGCTGGACCACCCTGCGGGGTGCTGGCGACTCAAGAGGGGCACACAGCGCAGGCCGATCCCCGGCGCGCGGACCATCAAGGTCAGCGTGCCGGGCCGGCCCGGAGACATCCCGATCGTCGGCCTCGACCTGGACGCGACGTCGTTCGGGCTCACCTTCGTGGTGACGGGGGCGACCCCGGCCGGGGCGAACGGCGGGTACGAGCAGATGGAGCGCAACCTAGAGGCGCTGACGGCGCTTCTGGGTGTGCGCCACCGGCTCATGCCGTTGCAGTACACCGCGGGGTCGCTCGTCCGGGTCACCGACGTCACGATCACCTCGCTGTCCGAGCCGGAGATCAACAGCGGCGCCGCTCGCGCCAAGGTCGTCGCGATCGTCGAGGTGCCCGGCGTGCTGTGGCGCGACGCCGCCGTGACGACCTGGGCGGGGTCTCCGAACTCGTTGGGGCAGACGGTCACGACGCTGACGGGGTCGACCGGGCCGATCACGGACGCGCTGATCCGCATCACCGGCCCAGCCGGTTCACCACAGGTCGGTGACGTGGCCACCGGCGGATGGGTGCTCCGCTCGGGCAGCGTCGCCGCTGGCCAGCGACTCCTGTTCGACTGCAAGCAGATGCGTGCCGCGCTCGTGACTACCGACACGTGGGACGTCGACAACGGAACGGCGGTGACCGGTCAGGTCGACGCGATCGGCCCCGGCAGCGCGTTCCGCTGGTTGCACCTCACCCCGACGATCGCCCCGGGCGACCCGTTCACTCGGACCGTGAAGGTCTCCAGCGCGGCCACCGGCACGAACGGGTCGTCGCTCCTGGAGATCCGCGCGGCGCGCTCCTACCTGTGAGCGCGGCCGCGCTGCTCGGCGGCGGCGGCCGCGAGCTTCACCGCCAGGGCGTCGGCCTCGTCTGCATCGAGCTGGGGCGGCCACACCGCTGGGAGCAGCATGATGCCGCCGAGGGGCGTGACGAGCACGTCCATTGGCGGCCGGTCTGTGGTGGTGGTGTCGATCACGATGTGAACCATTGTCCCTGATGGGAGGTCGTCTCGTGACCTTCGATCTGCGGCTCGTGGTCTACTCGCCGGACGGCGACCGGCTGGGCGTGCTGCCTCACCCGCTGACCGTGGAAGCGGCGTGGCCACTGAACGACGTGCCGTCGTTGAAGGTATCGATCACCACGGCGTCGGTCGGCGCCGACCTGCTCGACGAGCCGTGCGAGATCGCGGTGGAGTGGAGCGCGGACGGCAACACCTGGACCGAGGGCCCGGACAGCCGGTTCCTTCTGATCCGACGCCACGGCGACGGCTCCGACCAGACGGGCGTGGCCGCGTTCGAGCTGCCCGGCTACTCGTGGATGCTGCGGAAGGTCGTGCTCTACCCCGGGTCTGCGCCGCTCGTCGACGGCAAGCGCGCGTTCCTGACCGCGACAGCGGGCGCGATCATGCAGACGTTCATCGCCGAAGCCCACGGGCGCGGGTCGGTACCGTTCCTGGACTGGGATTTCTCGCCCACAGAGGACAGCGACGGGGCGGCGTGGGACAAGGTCTTGACGATCTACTACCAGCCGGGGATCGACGCCATGACGGTGCTGATCAACCTGGCGGAGCAGGGCGTCGCGGATTTCCGCATGGACGGCGGCCGACTCCAGATGTTCAACGCCGACACGGTGTTGAACCGGGACCTGGCAGCCGGCGACGAACCCGTGGACCTCCGATACGGTCGCGACGTCGTCGAAGCCCCCGACGAGGGGACGCTGGAGGACGCCGCGTCGCTGGTCCTGGTCGTCGGCGACAAGGGCCTCGTCAAGACCGTCACCAACCCCGACGCCGCGCAGCCGTGGGGGCCGTGGGAGCAGTACATCGGCTCCGGCGGCGTCTCCGACGAGGGCACCGCGACGCTCCTCGCGCAGACCGCGCTCGACCGGGCCGCCGAGGAGCGGATCCAGCGCACGCGCGGCATCACGATGTACACGGCACGCTGGCTGCCCTGGCGGGACTACCAGCCGGGGGACCGCGTGCTCGCGCCGACGCCGGACGGACTGGAGTCGTTGCGCGTCCGCCAGCTGACGCTGGTGCGCAACCAACAGGGCGTCGTCGGCGGTTCGCTGGTCCTCAACGATCGTTTCCTCGAGCGGGACATCCGGCTCGCGCGCCGAACCTCCGGGATCCTCGGCGGGTCGACGGCGGACGGAGGGTCGGGCGCTCAACCGGTCCCTGCGCAGGACGCTCCGGAGCCCCGCACGCCGGCGAAACCGCTGGGCCTGATCGTGAACCCGGCCGCGTACCTGGACGAGCACGGCTTTGCCCGTGGCCAGGTGACGGTCACGTGGGGCGCGGTCACCGCCGACATTGGCGGGGTCGCGCTGAACGTCGGCGGTTACGAGCTGTTCATGCGGATCAACACGACGGGCGAGCCGTGGTTCCTCGTCGCGTCGACGGAGGCCGACGACACCACGGCGACGTTCTCGCCGCTCGTGGTCGGCGAGTCCTACGCCTTCAAGGTCAGGGCGGTGAACCTGGGCAAGCTCGGCGCGTTCTCCGACCAGGTGGCCATCACCGTCCCCACGGACGCGACGCCGCCGCCGGTTCCGACAACTCCGGTCCTGGCGACGAGGCTCGGCGTGGTCCACGTGACGTGGAACGGGCTCGGCGTCGGGTCGGCTCCGATGCCGCCCGACTTCCTCCGCGTCCGCGTCTGGATGCAGAACCCGGCCGCGCCCGGGTGGACCGACATCGGGTTCCTCGATGCTGCGGGGTCGATCCTGGTGCCGGGCCTGCCGTACGGGTCGAACCGCGACTTCCGGTTCACGTCCGTCGACCGCAGCGGCAACGAGTCGGCGCCGTCGAGCGTGGCGACGATCGCCGCGGTGCAGCTGGTCCAAGGGGACGCCGCGAACAACTCGATCACCACCGGCGCGATCGCAGCGAACGCGGTCACGACGGACCAACTTGCGGTCGGCGCGGTCGACGCCGGGAACATCAAGGCGAACGCCGTCACGGGCGACAAGCTCGCCGCGGTGCTGACGCTCACGACGCGCCTGGTCGCGGGCAACCCGACACAGGCCCGCGTCGAGCTCAACACCAACGGGTTGCAGGCGTTCAACGCGGCCGGCCAGCAGACGGCGAGCATCTCGGCCGCCAGCGGCGCGGTCTCGATCGTCGGTCAGTTCGCCTCCGGAGCGACCGGTGCCCGCGTGGTGGTCAACCCCGCGGGTGCGTCAGTTCCGGAGATCCGGTTCATCCCGGGCAGTGGGGCCAACCAGTCGCGGATCTACAGCGACGGGTCGCTGTTCACCGGTGAGGCCACGCTGATCATGGAGTCCGGGACCAACCAGGCGTCGACCGCGATGTGCCGTCTGGTCCACGCGGCCGGTACGTGGCAGGTCGCGATCCGCGACCCCGCGTCGGGCAACCAGCGTGGCGGGTTCGTCGTCGCCGACGAGACGCAGGCGCAGGTCGGGTGGACCCATCCGAGCAACGGGGTCCAGCACTTCCTGTTCTCCCAGTCGGGGACGCTGCATCGGGGCAAATGGCAGATCGGCGGCGCTGAGGCCGGGCTGATCATGATTGAGGTCACGGTCGCCGGTAACGGCACCTTCCACGTCGTGAACTGGGGTTTCACGATGCTGACCGTCCCGAGCGCCGTGTTCTCGGCGCAGCGGCCGACAGGCGCGGACCCGATCCCGGCCCCGACCGACCTGATCGTCTTCACCCGCAATCAGTCGTCGATCTTCTTCCGCAGCCCTTCGAACGCGACGTCGGCGACGTCGATCCAGTTCTCGATCTGGGCCTGGCGTATGTGAGGAGGGCCGCGTGCCCGACCAATGGCAGGTCACCGACGTGACCGAGACGACCGACAACAGCGGCCAGATCGAGGCGTGGGAGATGCGAATCACCCGCGACTCCGACGACACGTCGATCGTGCTGTGGCTGCCGAAAACGGCGATCGAGAGCGCCGCGGTGGCGTACGGCCTGACCTCGACAGACGAGGCGATCGACGTGCTTTTACACCAGACGGTGCTGCCGGTCTACGACCAGGCGGCCGAGGTGAACCCGTGGACGGTCAGCGGCGAGCAGGCCCGCGCCGCGGTGATGGAACGGGTCGGCCGGTGCCGCCGCGACCACGCGACCGTCGAGACCGCCGCGCCGGCCAAGAGCTCGGCTCGGCGCGGAGTGGTCGACGTGCTGGCTCCGCTGCGGACCCACGTGCAGGTCGACCCGGTGAAGTGCGCAGCCGTACGGCTCGAGGCCATGAGAGGAATCTGATGCGGTATCACGGGGCATTTCCAGACGTCGACGGACAGCCGCCGGAGCAGAGCCTGTTCGGGTGGGTCGCGTCGTACTACGAGGCCAACAAGGTCCTGTTCGACCCGGAGGCGACCGACCCGGTCAGCTACCCGAGCCTGTGGCTGATCTGCGTGAAGGTCCAGCGGGCCGAGGAATCGCCCGCGTGGGCGGTGTACTCCATGACCTCCCGCGACATCCCCGGCTGGCCGGAAACCCTGTACGGCGCGATCCCCGGGCCGACCCCGGACAGCGTCGCGCAGGGCCTTATCGCCGCCGGTCACACGGTCAGCCTGTACCGCTACGACAACCTCCAGACCGCCTTCACCGCCACTCACACGCAGGTCTTCCCGGAGGCGTGATGCAGGACATGACCGTCGACACGCAGCGGATCATCGCCGCGCTGCGGCGCCGGATCGACCAGCTGTCCTACGAGAACGCTGTGCTCTCGGCCGCCGTCGACCAGCAGCGCGAGCAGATCGTCGACCTGATCGGAGACGGTGAGAATGGCGGGTGACCCGTTCGCGATCAGGCTTGTGGCCTACGCAGCCAACGGCACACGGCTGGGCCCGCTCGCTCAGCCGCAGCATGTCGAAGCGGCATGGCCGCTGAACGACGTGTCGTCGATGCGTCTGGACTACGGCACGAGGGCAGTCAACGGGACCACGCTGGCGCAGCCGCGTGAGATCGCGCTGGAGTACAACGTCGGCGGCACGTGGATCGAGCCGCCCGGCGGCCGGTTCCTGAGAATCAAGCGCGGCGCCGACATCACAGACGAGTCCGGAGCTCGCTCGTATGAGTGCCCCGGCTATGCGTGGCTGCTCAAGAAGGCGGTCCTCCACCCATCCAGGTACGTGCAGATCGCGCTGCCGTGGCCGCCTCCGGACCTGCCTCCGCCGAAGAACGACCCGCGCGTGTTCACCAGCAAGTCGCCGGGTTCGATCCTGCGGACGATGATCGACGAGGCGAAGACGCGCGGCGCGCTGGCCGGTGTGTCGGTGAGCTTCACGTCGGCGGTCGACAGCGCAGGTGAGCCGTGGACGAGTGATCCGCTGACCTTGAAGCTGGACCTCGGCACGGACGTCCTCGCAACGCTGCTCAACTTCTCCGAGCAGGGCCTGGTCGACTGGCGGATGCGCGGCCGCACACTCGACGTGTTCAACCCCGGCACGGCCATGGACGTCAACCTCGCGCTCGGGGCTGACCCCGTGGACCTGCGGCTCGGCAGGGACATCATCGAAGCGTCGGACGACGCCACGTACGAGGAGTTCGCATCAGCCATCCTGATCAGCGCTGACGGTTTCACGGCGGGAGTCTCTGACGCTGAGGTGGCCGCGCCGTGGGGCCGGTGGGAGACCTTCCAGTCGCAGTCCGGCGTGACGACGGAGTTCATGGCGAGGAAGCTGGGCTCGATCGCCCTCTCGACCATGAGCGGCGAGCGTGTCCAGATCACCCGCGGCATCACCTTCGGCGCCGCCCGCTGGTGGCCGCTAGCGGACTACTCCACGGGCGACACCGTGCTCGCCGCAGGAGACGGCGGCGACATGGCCGCGCTGCGGGTCCAGCAGATCACGCTCACCATGGAATCCGATGGTTCGGTCGGCGGGTCGCTGGTCCTCAACGACCGCTTCTTGGAGCCCCACGTCAAGCTCGGCCGGATCGACAAGGGCATCGTCGTGCGCGGCGGTGTCGCAGGCGGATCGGGCGCGAAGCCGAGACCGTTCGCCACACCCCTCGTCGCGGCCAAGCCGGCGACGGTGGCCGCCGTCCCGAACGTGTCCGCAGACGAGTACGGGTATCCCCGCGGCTATGTGACGACGTCGTGGAACCGGGTCGAGACCGACGTCAACAACGTAGAGCTACAGCCGGACAGCTACCAGGTGTACGCCCGGGTCGACGAGCCGGGGGAGATCTGGCATCAGATCGCTTCGGTCGACGGCGACGAGACGTCGGTGACTGTTGGGCCTCTGGTCGCTGGCCAGCCGTACGCCTTCAAGGTGCGGGCGGTCACGGACGGCACGCCGGGGGACTTCTCGGACGAGCAGTCCGTGTTCCTCTTCGCCGACGCCGAACCTCCGCCGGTGCCGAGCGCACCGGTCATGTCCTCACGCCTGGGCGCGATCCAGGCCGCTTGGGACGGACTCGGCGAGGGCGGCGTCCCGATGCCCACCGACTTCGCCCGCGTCCGCGTGTGGATGTCGGACGGCGTCGAGCCGAAGCTAATCGGACTGTTCGACGGGCCGAGCTCGATGATCGTGGCGGACCAGCCGTACGGCGCGGCCCGGACCTTTTGGTTCACGTCCATGGACCGGACCGGGAACGAGTCCCTGCCGTCGACGTTGGTGACGTTCGCGGCTCAGCCGCTCGTGGACACCGACCTCGTCGGTGAGGTGATCAACGGCGCGCACATCGTGGACGGCAGTCTGAACGCGGCCGACAAGGTGGTGGCCAACAGCATCACGGGCGCGCTGATCCAGGCTAAGGCGATCCAGGCCGGCCACCTGGCGGCCAACTCGGTCGGCGCCAACACGCTGGAAGCGATCCTGACGCTGTCGTCCCGCATCGTGGCCGGGAGCCCGACCGGACCGAGAGTCGAGCTGAACGGCTCGGGCCTGTCGGCGTTCAACGCTGGCGGCGCCCAGACCGTGGGGGTCACCTCGACGGGTGACGCCACCTTCGTGGGCGAGTTCGCCACGGGCTTCGACGATGACTCGTGGCTCAAGATTCAGAACCTCCTCGACGAGTCCGGGGACAGGCCAGCCATCACGTTCCGTCTGGCTGGCACGCCCATCACTCCACCGATCCTCGGTGACAAGGCGATGATCTGGACCTACGTGGGCGGCAGTGACGTCGGCACGGTCAGCACCAACACGGGACTGGTCCTCGAATCGGGAGCCAACTGGGCCGACCCCCAATTTCCCCGCTCGACGATGCAAGTCAACATCGACGCCGGGCAGATCGACATGCGGTACGGCTTCGGCTCCCCAGGGGGCGGCTACCTCCACATCGACCACATCCCCGGCGGGAACATGTCGGCGTCGCTCGGTGCTTCCACCCGCGAGTTCCGCGCCGACCTACAGGGCCTGTGGGCTGACTCGGTGTTCGGGTTGCGCGCGAAGACGCGCGACGGAAGCGGGACTCGCTTCCCGCTGGTCGTCGCCGGTGGTGTCGTCAGTCCCGGTAGCGGCAGCATCCTGACCACGCCGGCCGCGTCGGTAAATCCCGTGACGGTGAACGGGGCAGCTCTCACGGCGAGTGTCTACGGGGGACGCGCCTACAAGCTCACGTACAAGGTGAGCATCACGTGCTCCGCGAACCCAGCCACTACACGAGCCGAACTCGTCACGACGTCCGGCACGACGAAAGTCGGGCAGTCATCCCTTGTGAAGTTCATTACGGCGGGCACCTATGAAGACGTCACGGTGACGTCGATCTTCACGCTCCCTTCGGACGGCGTGCGGACATTCAACCTCAGGGTCGCCCGATTCCAAGGCGCGGATCCAGACACGGTGAGCGTCCGGATTCAGGACGGCTTCTCTGTGGAGCTGATGGAAATCGGCGAGGCCGCCATCATCAACGGCTTGTAGACACACCGAACCAAACGCCTCCAGACCGGGCTCCGGCTGGGGGTTTTCGCATATTTGGGGGGCTAATGACGACGTTGGAGGCGGTCCTTGCGGGGGCGGGCGCCGCGAGTGGCTTGGCGGGCGGTCTGGGCGGCCTCTACGTCCTGATCGTGAAGCCGGGCAAGCGGATCCGCCAAGCTGCGGACACGATCGCTGACTTCCGTGACGACTGGGTCGGCGTGGAGGAGCGGCCCGGTGTCCCAGGCCGGCCCGGTGTGATGGTCCGGCTTGCCTCCATCGAGGAGCAGCTGCATGCCAATCACGGCACCAGCTTGAGGGACGCGGTCAACCGCACGGAGGCCAGCGGCCGCCGGATCGAGGACGCGTTGGCCGCTCACCTCCTGGAGCACCGCATCGCCGCCAGCGTGAACCGCTCGGCCGGCCGGGTCGAAGGCGTGGAGATCTTCGACCCGCCGCACGCCGAGCTCGGCGGCCACGAGCACGACAACTTAGGAGGCTGAACCATGGTCGACATCGTGACCCGGGCCGAGTGGGGAGCGCGGTCGCCGAAGAGCGGCTACACCTCGCTGAGCTCGACGAAGGGCGTGAAGGTCCACTACACCGGCGGCCACGTCGACCCGAAGATCCTCGACGACCACAAGAAGTGCGTCGCCCTGGTGAAGTCGATCCAGAACATGCACATGGACGGCAACGGCTGGATCGACATCGGCTATTCGGTCGTGGCCTGTCCCCACCGGAAGGTGTTCATCGGCCGAGGCCCGAAGCACCTCCCCGCGGCGAACGGCGCCGGCCTCAACACTGGGCACTACGCGATCCTCGCCCTCGTCGGTAACTCCGGACTGACGGTGCCGTCCGACAACCAGCTCTTGGCGATCTGGGACGCGATCACCTACCTGCGGGACAAGGGCAACGCGGGCAAGGAGATCAAGGGCCACCGCGACGGCTACTCGACCGAGTGCCCCGGCGACAAGCTCTACGCCTGGCTCAAGAAGGGCGCACCTCGCCCTGGTGGTGGCGACACTCCGACTCCTGCTCCGCCGAAGCCGCACACGCCGGCTGACCCGGCGGCGCTGGTGGTCGACGGCATCCTCGGCCGGAAGACCATCTCGCGGTGGCAGCAGATCGTGGGCACGACCGTCGACGGCGACATCTCGACCCCGTCCACGCTGGTCCGGAAGGTCCAGCAGATCCTTAACGCCCACGGCGCGAAGCTCAAGGTCGACGGGCTCGGCATCCGCCAGGACGACCGCCATTACGAGACCGTCGAGGCGCTCCAGCGGTACCTCGATTCGCCGGTCGACGGCCGCATGAGCAAGCCGGTCTCCCTCGTCGTCAAGGCGCTCCAGAAGAGGCTCAACACCGGGCGTTTCTAGCGCAGCACCTCACCCTGACCAGCCAGTCGCGGCCGCGGCTGGCTTCTTTGTTGTCCCCTCCGGGCTCCGGTGGGGGTTCCCCCTCTCAAGGAGAGATCATCATGTTCCACGAGTGGATCCTGTCCCTGGTCCGCACCGTCGTGCCCAAGGCTGTCGGCGGTGTCCTCGGCTGGCTCGCCCTGCACGGAATCGTGATCGAGGGCCTGACCGAGGGTCAGATCTCCCTCGGCGCGACCGTCCTCGGCGCGGCCGTCTATTACGCCGTCGTCCGTGCGCTGGAGCTGAAGTACCCGGTCCTCGGCGTGCTGCTCGGTTCCACCAAGCAGCCCAGCTACTCCAAGTCCAAGGCGGGCGCGTGACGCTCGTCGACTCGGGCCAGTTGTACCGCCGCTACGAGCAGGACGGCGGCGGTCGGCTCGGCCGACACCTGCACCTCGACGCGCGCAGCCTGGCGTACGCGGTCGAGAACGACGCCGACCTCATGTCGGCGCCGCTCGAGGACCGCGCTTGGGAGCGCATGATCCCGATCCTCGACCAGGGGTCGCTCGGGGCTTGCACGGGCTTCGCGGCCACCGGCGCGCTCGCATCCCAGCCGTACTACTCCGCAGCTGGGCAGCGGGCGATCGGGGACCAGGACCCGAGCGAGTTCGCCCGGTCGCTCTACAGCGACGCGACGCTGGCCGACACCTGGCCGGGGTCGTGGCCGCCGGAGGACACCGGCAGCAGCGGCCTGGCGATCTGCAAGGTCCTCAAGTCGCGCGGCACGATCACCAGCTACCGCTGGGCGACGACTGCGAAGGGTCTGCTGCGGCTTCTCCAGGACGGTCCCGTCCTGATGGGAATGCCGTGGTACTCGGACTTCTTCGAGCCTGACGTCGAGGGGTTCGTCGACTACGGGCCCTGGCGGGGCAGCGACCTCGCCGGCGGCCACGAGGTAGAGGTCGTCGGCTGCCAGGTCGACCAGGACGACCTGTCGGCGAGCGTGTTGACGATCGCCAACAGCTGGTCGACGAGCTGGGGCGACGCCGGGTACTTCCGGATGCGCCTCGGCACGTACGAGCAGCTGGACGGCGTGGACCTCAAGCAGTACGTGATCGGCTGATACAACGCGGACGCCCGCTTCCCCGACGTCGGGGAAGCGGGCGTCTTTTGTCGTTTACGCGGCGCAGGTCGCGCCGTGGAGGATCGCGTGGAGGTGCGACAGCGAGCTAGTGCCGGGGATCGGGACCACGTGATCGCCGAGGGACAGCAGCCATTGCAGTGCGTCGCGGCCGCCGTCCGAGGTGAGCTTGCCAGCGTTCAAAGGCCGGTAGGCCACGTACGGGATGTAGCGACTACGGCAGTAGTCCACGGCCCGGTCGTGCGGCTCGTCGAGGTTGAGAACGTTCTGCACCGCGGCGATCGACACGACGCGGGACGCCTCGTCGATCTGCTTGGGCGTCACCTTGGACAGGCCGACCGCCGCGATTTTCCCTTCACGCTGGAGCTCGGCGAGCACGCCGATCTGGTCGCTGAGCGGCACGTTCGGGTCCACGCGGTGCAGGTAGCACAGGTCGATCCGGTCGGTGCCCAGTCGGCGGAGGCTGGCTTCCACGGCGGCCCGTAAGTAGTCCGGCCGGCCGAGCGGCCACCAGATGTTCGGGCCGGGCCGTACCAAGCCGACCTTCGTGGCGATCAGCAGGTCATCTGGGTACGGGTGGAACGCCCTGCGGACCAGTTCCTCCACGGTGTGCGGGCCGTAGGCGTCAGCCGTGTCTATGTGAGTGATCCCGTGGTGCACAGCCTCGCGGAGGACGGCTGTGGCGTCGGCGGGGCTTGGAGGGTTACCCCAGGTGCCGGGGCCGGTCAGTCGCATGGTGCCGAAACCGAGCCGAGAGACGGTCTTACCCGCGATGGTGATGGTGCCGCCCGGAGCGCTGGTCACCATAGGGCGTCCTCCTGGATGGGCGCGGGTATCCCGGGCGGTGTGGCCGCCTTCGCCAGCTCTTCCCAGGTGCGGAAGTGGGCGGCGATGTCGAGTAGCAGCATCGCGGTAGCGGTGGCGTCGTAGGCGGCCCTGTGGCGCTGCCCGGGGATGCCGGAAACGTCGATGCCGGTGTGTTGGATGAGCGCGTCAAGGCCATACCCGGATGGGCCGCTGTAGACGGCGCGTGCCGCGCGCAGCGTGTCGATGACCCCTTCGGGCTTCCATTCGGGCAGGTGGCGGGTGAGGGTCCCGTGCTCCACCGTGGCGTTGTGGGCGACGAGCCATGCGCCCGTCAGCGTTTCCCGGATGTCGTCGGCGACCTCTTCCCACAGGGGGGCGTTGGCGACGTCCGCGTTGGTGATGCCGTGGATGCGGGTGACGCGCTGATGGATGGGCGCGGGCGGGCGAATGAGCCACTGTCGAGCCGCCCCGATGTCGGCGCCAGCGACGTGGACGGCCGCGACCTCGATCAGGTCGGGCGGCTGCGCGCCGTTGCCTTCGACGTCGACAACGAGGACCCTTCGGGGCCAGGTGGTGAGATTCATATGCCGTCCTGGTCAGTCGTCGTCGTGCCTGGCTGCCGCGGCGAGCCGGTCGCGGGCTTCGTCGAGCTGGGCCTGCTCGCTGGGTGTCAGCGTGTACCCTTCGAGCGCTCGGCCGTGGGCGGCATGGACGTGAGGGTGCTTGACTTCCCACATCTGGTAGCCGAAGTAGTGCTGAAGGGCGTACCGGCGCTGCTCTCCGAGCGTACCTGTCAGGACGTGACCGTCCTCGACCACGAACGGGGTTTCCGGGTCGAATCCGAACAGGTCCAAGGCCGCGCGGAACTCCTGCCCTGTGGGTGCTCGCAGAGCCGCCCGGCACCGCGCGACCTGTTCTTCCGGGCAGATGTCGCACAGCTCCGGCACGCCGAGGTGCCCGTTGTAGTCGGCGACTTCCCACGAGGCTGTCACCCCGCATGATGTCTTGCGGTACAGAGGCGTCGCGATGCCGGAGTCCCGCCACGCCTGGATTACGCGGGCGTCGAGGTCGCCGGGCAGGACCTTCCGCCGCTGCCAGTTCTCTTCGTACGGCACCGGCACCCCGAGGTCACGCAGGTAGGTGGCGTTCTCTTCCTTGTGGTAGTAGCCGGTGAACACGATCGCGTCGACATCCGCGCCGACGTTGAGCACGTGGGCCATGGTGTCCGGATCGTCGTTCCAGCCCGGCACGATCGGCCGCCAGTACAAGATGACCTTCGTCCGGGACCGGCCGGCGGCCGCCGTACGCAGTGAGTCGACGGTGGTGGTCGACCGGGCGATCGGCTCCACCCGGTCATCGGTGATGCCGCTGTAGGTGAACAGCAGAGTCGGCCGGACGTGCGACAGCTGCTCCAGCCGGGTCATGTCCTGCTCGGTGACGTGGAACCGGGTGATGATGAGCACCAGGTTGGTCAGGCCGCGCCGGTCGAGCTCCTCCAGCACCTGGAAGGTGTGCGGCTTCACGCCGGGCAGGAATGGGTCCGTGGCCTTGTTGAACAGCTGGATCGGGGTGGTGTGCGGCAGAAACTCGCTGTGTCCGACGAGCATTTCGACGGCCTCTTCGGTGGTGACGAGCAGCTGCGGGATCTTCTGCTCGAAGTTGCCCCAGAAGTGCCGGACGCAGTAACCGCAGTCGAGCGGGCAGCCGATGATGTGGTTCAGCGACAGCCCGGACTTGCGGTTGGTGATGATCTGCTGCATGTAGGGGTCCAGCCCGGCCTGCTGGTCGGTCGGCATGAGCCGCAGAGTGCCAGGGCGCAGTGCGACGGTGTCGGCCCGGGAGAGCGTGGCGGGGATGAAGACGGGCTCTGCGGTCATCGTGGCTCCTCGAGTAGGGAGATGCCGGTGGGTCCGTACCAAATGCCGAGGTCGCGTTCGACGCAGTCGGGGCGGTCGGACGTATGGATGAGGTTGTTCATGAGCTGGCCTCGCGCGCGGGCTGCGTGGAGGCTGTCGACGCCGAAGTGGCCGCGAATGGTGTCGGGGCCGGCGATGGTGGGGTCGTTGGGGCCGATCAGTGTGCGTAGCCGCTCTGTCGCTTGGTCGCCGTGGCCCAGGGCGACGCAGACCTGTTGGCCTACGTACAGCCGCCGCAGGTCGGCGGCGATGTCGAACCCGAACTCGGCCGACATCTCCGGGGCGAGCATGTCGTCGTAGTGGGCCATGATCTGCTGTTCGGTGGTGGTGACCGGACGCGCGTGGGTCACCCGGACGTGGTCGGAGAGTCGAGAGATGACGTCGTCGACCAGGCCCCTGGCAACGCAGTCGGGCTTGAGCAGGATGACCGACCAGCGGGACCAGTCGATTCGCCCGCGAACCTCGGGGAGGTCCTGCTCGGCCGTCATGACGGCACCCGGTCTGGCCAGCGTGCCGCGAGTAACCACTGGTGGGCGGGTGTGAGCTCGCGCAGGACGCGGCCGCTGATCGGGCCGTCGTGGTGGGTGACCTGCCGGTATGCCTCGAAGAGCAGCAGGACCTGCACCCAGTACGGGCCCAGGTGGGATATCTCGCTGCTGCCCAGGTTGAGCGGCCTCTCGTTGTGGCGGAGATGCCGCTCCCAGGTCATGAGCGTGTCGAGTACCTGCGGGGAAGTGCGCGGCATCGCCACGGTGGGAGGGACCGCAAGCGTCGGTTCCGCGACGGCGGCCGCCGCGCGGTCCAGGTCCTGCACGTTGAGGTGCATCGACGAGACCAGATGGGTGTACGTGCCGAGGTCGACGCCGAGCGCCAACGCGGTGTATTCGGCGATCAGGGTGAAGCTGAACACGTCGCAGACCAGCCCGATCCAGGCGTCGTTGCCTCGCATGAACGCCACGGTGTGGAGCGCGTTGTCGCGGATGAGGAACTGCACGCCGAGGGTGCAGGCCACGTCCGGGTTGGCAGGGTTGACCAGCTCGTCCGGCCGCATGATCAGCATCGTGGCCCGTTTGCTGCCTGGATCGGATCGGAGCAGGTCGACCACCCGGTCCCACTGGGAGCGGCCGCGCGGGGAGAACAACCTCGGCCCGTATGCGGTCCCGGTCAGGGCCTGGCCATCGGCAGACAGTGCGCGCAGCCGAGGGGCGTAGTAGCCGATCATGTCGAGGTCGGCGCGGCCGGCCAGGTACCACAGGGCCTCGGCGTGGTTGAACACGATGTTCGGGCGACGAGCCGTGAGATAGGGCGTGCGCTGCCTCGGGTCGGTGAGGGTGAAGCTCACGCCGAGGATTTCGCTGGAGGATTTGCCGCGCGAACTGGACGCGTACTGCGGCTCGGCGAGGAGCTGGTGCAGCACTGACTGGTAAGCGGCGTGGAATGTGTCGAACCGTGGCGGGCCCAGCATGGGGGGTCTACTGGTCACCGATCCGCCTCCTTCAATGGTCGGGTGAGGGTGGTCATGTACCGTTCGAGCTCGCTCAGCTGGCGGGAATGCCGAAACCGGTCGAGCCGGGACAGGCACTCGGCGATGAGGTCGACGTGCTCGCGGGTGCCTTGGATACTGCGGAGCCAGGTGACCCGGTCAAGGACGTCAGCGCCGTCGTCGACGTGCAGCGCGGCAGGGGTGATCTGGTCGTGGTTGACCAGCGTCGTGGGGGTGAGCGGTAGGCACCCGGCTAGTACCGCTTCGGGGAATCGCTGGCTGATGTTGGCGGTCGAGGAGTACCGGTCGGGCATGAGCAGCACCGTGGCCAGGCCGCTGCGGTAGATGGGCTCAACTTCGGTGAACGGTGCGCGCCCGGTGAAGTTGACGTAGGGCCAGGGATCGGTGCGGGTCCATTTGCCAGCGACCCGGTGTGGCACGTGCGCCGCGGCGGGGGCGAAGAAGGTGTCGAACGCCTCGTCGCGGTCGTACTGGTTTCCCACGTAGGTGAGATCCAGGGGCCGTTCGATGGCGGCGAGGATTTCCGGGCTGGCCGTGTCGAGCAGCTTGTCCGGGACCATCGTCAGCAGGCTCGGCGCCGGCGGGTTGGGCCAAATCGCCGTGTCGCAGACAATGACGTGCGGCATCGCGCGTAACGGGTCGTCCGCTGGCATCTGCCGGTCGGTGTCCCACAGCACCGTTGGGGTGCTGAGTTCGCGGGTGTAGTGGTTGATCAGTTCCGCCTGCCGGTGCAGGTCGCAGGTATGACCGGGCTCGCCGCATGTGGTGGTGTTCCGGCCAGGCAGTGGCCACCGCCATTCGCAGAAGAGCACGTCCAGTGGCGGCAGGTCGGTGGCCCACTGGTACGGCAGTCTGGTGCCAGCCTCCTTCAAGTCGCGGTCCTGCTGGAGCAGGACAACGCTGTGCCCCTTGGAGAGGAGCCCGTCGACGATTCCGCGACGCCAGAACCGGCCGCCGTCTGGCGTGTCCACGATGCCGGGCCCGAGGAAGCCCCAGAAGCTGTAGCCGATCTTCATCTGCACTCCCTACTCGTGGGTGGATGGTGCGGTCCCAGGGCGCCCCTCGCCTTCGGCAGCCGCCCCAGGACCGGTCTCAGGTCACGACCTCCATGGGTCGCGTGGGGGCGGGGTCGAACTGGCGGACCTCCCGGGTGCCGCTACTGGGGTGGGCGCGGCTGGGAAGGAGATGGGAGGTCCGCCAGACCTCCGCCGCGGCCTGCTGCATGCCGTCCCAAAGGTCGGCAGGCGTTTCGGCCTCGACGATTCGGCATTCACGCGGGTCACCAGCGTGAAAGGCAATGAACGTTCGGTGGTACAGGCCGTACATGACGACCCAGGCGGGAAAGTGCGACTGGAGACGCGCGGCGTGGTCCAGGTTCGCCTGATCAAACTGGGTAAGCAGCAACATGGCTCGCCTCCCCGTTGATGTGCTCGGCGACGAGTTCGGCACCCACGAGGGTGATGCGGCCGGCCGCCAGCTGCTCACCGAGGTCAGCGCCGCGCAGTGTCGCGTAGTGCTGAGCAATCCGGTCGGCGGCGCTCGGCACGAAGTATGCGAGCGTGTGAAGGGGCCGCTTCCTGGGCTCGGGTGCAACGTCGGGCACCATCCACCAGATGGCGCTCCCGTCAGTCCTCGCGACCAGGCCATAGAACACAGACACGCAGGCACTCCCGCCGAAGATGAGCACCTGGGCGGGGATGTTGTGCCGGGTTTCGAGTTCGTTGGCGAGGCTGTGTGCGAGCTGCGATGCACGGCTCATCCGCTGCTCGCGGATTACCTCGACTGTGCCTGTGGCGGTGGCGGGCGGGGGAGTGGCGGAGATCACAGTTCCGACCGTACGAACGCGATCACCCGCTGTCATTGATACTTTCGCCCGGCGGCGGACGAAAGTATCAATGAGCGTTACATGCCCAGGTCAGAGCACTACACCGGTCAGATCTGCCAGGGTCCGCATGCCCGTGCTCAGTGTGCGGCGCCTGCCGACGATGCGGCCGACCACGTCCTTGGCGTACCGCTGCTGAGATAGCCATTGCGGGGAATGCGACGCCAGATCGGTCAGCACCGCGACGGCCTCGTCCGAGCGGCGCGTGGACACCAGGGCGGACGCGACGTCGAGCCGGTGCCGGTTCCGCGACGCCGAGGTGGCCACCAGGAGCCCGCCACCGGCGGGGATCCGCTCAGCGATCCGCAACACCTCGTCGGGCCGATCCTGCACCGCCGCGTTCTCGGCCCGGATCATCGCGACCGTGACGGGGCCAAACGTCCGGGTGGTGGAGGTATCCGACAGGACCTCCCTGCCGACCGCCGTGGCGGCGGTCTGCGCGAGTCGGATCGTGTCTGCCGCCTCGCCCGGTCGGTTGTCCCGCACCGCGGCGTTGCTGATGCCGAGCACGAGCCGCCCCCACAGGGTGAGCTCCCGCTCGGTCGCTCGGGACATGCGCGGCTCGATCCGGTCGGCCCACTCGGTGGCCAGCCGGCGGGCGTCGTCGAGGCGTCCTTCCCGGAGTCGCAGCCAGACGAGGGTGTTGACGGCGGCCGCCTCGTCGAGATGGTCCTCTGCGGCGTCCCTGGCGTGGTGGAGTGTCGCCCCGGCGAGCTCGAACTGTCTGACCTGGGTGAGGACCCAACCGGCGGTATTCAGCACCCGCGACCGGATGCCCCGTCCCGCGCCATTGAGCGCGTCCGCGTCGCGGATCAGCGACGGCAGAAGGTGCGCCACCTCCCGGTACTGGTTTCCCGCCAGGAGTGGTTTCAGTGAGTCGAGTGCGGAGGACACACCGGCGACGGTGGGTTCCTCGTCGGGGTAACCGAACTTCCCAGCGAGAGCCCTGCCTGTCTGTTCCCATACCTCCGGCGGGAGCACCGTGGACGTGTGCGGTTCGCGGGCGTCGCCGTGCGCGCCGACCAGCTCTGTCGTGGGGACTTTCAACGCGATGGCCAGCCGGTGCACGGTCTCCAGCGTTGTCTGGCCGGCGATGCCCTGCTCGATTTTCTGCACGAGGCTCTTCGACACCTTGGCGGCTATAGCCAGCTCAGCCTGGGTGAGGCCGCGCCGCTTCCGCCAACCTCGAAGGTTCTGCGCGAGGTCCCTTGTCGGGTCGCCGGTGCTAATCTCGTTCATAGGCCCTGCTCTTTCCTGTGACGTCGCACTCTCAGGCTAAGACGCGGGGCTTATTTCATGCGACAAATCTTTGTCGCCGCCGTGTTACTTCATCCCTTTCGGGCACTAATGCGCCTATTAATTCCGTTCTGTTCTCCCAGCGCTGGGAGTTCAGTCGTTCGGTTGGCCGGGGGATAGGCGGCGACGCTGCTCGTCCAGCTGGACGCGCTGGGCGTTGGCCACGCGGTGCAGCAGCTCGACAGGCTGACCGGTGCTGTCGTAAATGACCCGGGTGATGTCGATGACGCCCACACCTCCGCTGACCTTGAGCGTTGTCGACTCGGGCCCCTCGGCTTGGCGCCAGAAGATGCGGAGGTCGACGTACGCGGTGGCGGGGTCAACACGGGACAGGATGTTGCGTACGGCGTCGCGGCTGGGCCGGCCTGGCACGAGGTCGGCCGGGTAGCTGACGCGGTCAATGCACGCCGCCTGGTCGTCGACGGTGCCCAGTCGAAGGACCTGCATAACGGTGGCGCGGTCGTCGAGGTGCAGGGCCTGGGCGATGTAGTGGTCAGCGAATTCGAAGCGGGTCGTCTTGTCGTCGAGTTGGCCGTCGAGGCCTGCGCGGCGGCATGCGTCCGCCCAGTGGGCGTGGTCCTCGAGCGGCGGGATGACGATGGACACCGTGATGGGCTCGGGTGGCCGCCGGACGATCATCCCTTTGTTCGCGACCCGCCAGACCAGGCCCTCGGACTTGAGCTCTCGCATCGCCGTGGTGATGGCGTAGGGGCCGACGCCGTACATGGCCTGGAGGATGTCGGAGCGGGGGAGTGGTTCGCCCGCGGGGTAGGTGCCGTCGAGGATCTTGGCCCGGAGGTCTGCTGTGACCTCGACGGACCTCTTGACGGGCACGGGGCGGGTCCTCTCCTGATCATCGGTACGGCTGGCGCTGATCGTATTACGGACAGCGGGCGGGCGCGTTACCTGTGGGCTTGACAGTGATCGACAGGTGATGCAGCATAGCTACTGCGACGCTGTTTTACGTAAAACACAGCGTAGCAGATCGCGAATTTTCCCCTCAGCCCCGCCAACCGCCACCAGAAACGCAGCGGGCCTCACCCGGAGCGCCAACTCCGAGGAGGCCCTGAACACCAGGTCTCTCACCCCTCGCTGAAAGGACCGAGACCCGATGCCCAGCCACATCGTGACACACGCGGGCACTGCCACTCCCGCCCAGCGTGAGCACCGCCTCCGCACGCTCGACGAGATCGTCCTGTCGAGCGCCGCCACCTGCCGCGCCTCCGACCCCGACGACTGGTTCCCCCTCACCGAGGACGAGACGGTCCTCCGCGACATCGCCCGCAAGCTCTGCGGCGACTGCCCCATCCAGGCGTCGTGCCTCGAGCGGCAGCTGCTCATCGAGGAGGGTATGCCGCTGTACGAGACGGACGGCATCACCGCCGCCACGACCCCGCTCGAACGGTACGAGATCCGCACCGGCGTCGCCGGCATCGAGGTGGCGGCATGAGCCTCCTCACTCGCTCGCCTGAGCGCGAGCAGGCCCGACTCGAAGCGGAGCGCCTCCGCATCGAGCAGGACCGGCTCCGCGCCGAGGCCCGCCGCGCTCGTGAGGTCGACGACGCCGAGCACCGCGCCGAGGTCGAGCGCCGGACTCGCGAGCTCGCGGCGGACGAACGTGAGCGCAGCCGCGCACGGTGGACGGAGCGGCGTTCGCAGTGGACCGACCGGACGCGGGCCGTCGGCCGGCTGGCCGTCATGTCCACCACGAACCTCGGCGTCAACATCGTCGCCGTCGCCGGACAGTTCCTGGTCTTCCAGGCGCTGGGCTGGCCGACACCGACCGCCGTCATGGCGGCCGCGATCGTCGAGTCCGTCGCCGTGTACGTCTCCTGGCACGCGCACGTCGCGCTCCGCGAGGGTGACTCGGCCTTCCGCCTGCGGATGACCTCGTACCTGATCGGCGCCGCGGCGGCGTACCTGAACTACTCGCACGTGCCGCAGACGCCGGAACTGTTCGCGGCGTGCTCGCTGGCGTCGCCGTGGCTGTGGTCGATGCACTCGCGGCACCTGCACCGCAAGGACCTCCGTGAGCAGAGCCTGATCGACCCGCGCGCACCCAAGTTCAGCGTCCTGCGCTGGGCGCTGCACCGGAAGGAGACGTTCGCCGCGTTCAAGTGGGCCGTCGGCGAGGGCGTGCAGTCGCCGCAGATCGCGGTGGACGTGATCCGCACGCGCCGCAACACCCGCATGGCGTGGCAGTCGGTGGAGGACGCGCAGACGGCGGTCATCGCCGCGCAGCGCGCCCAGCTGGAGCTGTCGCTGACGCAACTGGCGGCCGTCTCACAGGAGCTGCACGGGATGGACCCGGACGCGGCGGCCGCGATGGACGGCATCGCGCGGTTCGTGAACCGGGTCGGCGCCGGGCTGGTCCCGGAGTACCGTCCGGCGGTCGCCGGCGTGCTGGAGTCGGCGGACGAGACGCGGACGAACGCGCCAGACGAAGCGCGGACGAACGTCGCGGACGGAACGCAGACGGACGGCGAACGGAAGTCGGCCCGGAGGCCTTCGTCCGCGCGGACGAAGAGTGCGGGCGGCCAGTCTCGTACGCGCGGACGGGCTGCTGTGACTGCGGCGGACGGCGGGCGGACGAACGGGCGGACGGTCCGCGCCAGCGTCAGCGGACGGACGACGCGGACGGGCGGACGGTCCGCAGGGACGGACGACGTTTCGCGGCTGCTGGGACTCGGACGGAACATCCGTGCCGAGCACGAGCGGAACGGCGTGAACCTGACCCGCGACCGGCTCTCCGCCGCGCTGAAAGGGCGCGGACTGACGATCAGCAACGACCGGGCCGGACGGCTGCTCGCCCTGGTGCGCGCGGACGCTTCGTCCGCCACCGACAGCGCGGACGAGACCGCCTCGTCCGCGCAGGAGAACGACACGGCGGACGGCGGACCGTCCGGCACAGAGCACGCGGACGAAACCGCTTCGTCCGCGAACTAACAACGGCACGGAAGGAGACAGCAATGAGCATCGAGCAGGGCCAGGAGCGAGTCGCCGAGCGCACAGTCGCGATCAACGCGTGGGACATGGTGACGGACGAGTACCACAACGCCAAGCTGATCTACCGGACGGCGGACCCGTTCTTCGTCCGCATCGAGATCGAGGACTGGCACGACGTGATCATCGCGCCCCGGTCCGTCCTCCTGGAGTGCGTGGCCGGCCGGGCTGAGTTCCTGGCCGCGCCGGACAAGCAGTCGCTGCGGGCCTGCCCCGCGGCCGAGCCCCAGTGGACGTTGTGGCAGGTCCGTCAGGGAGACCTCGACCTCGCGCTGTTCCGGGTGGACCGGCAGCAGCTCGCCGACGTCATGACCGGCCTGTACGAGCTCGTCCCGGCTGGCAAGGAGATGCCGCTGATCAGCTGGGACGCCGTCATCGCCGCACTGCTGGCGTAACCCCTCAGAAAGGAACTCTTGTGAGCACAACCTCGTCGTCCGGGCAGGATCACTGGTCCGGGGACATGCTGGACCGGCCGGAGCTGGTGGAGGCTTTCACCGCCCAGCTCCGGCAGGTTCTGTCGGCTCAGGCCGACTATGTGGCACGCATCCGCCGAGACGCCGAGGCCATGTGGAAGGCCAACCGACCCGAGGGTTACAGCACCTTCGAGGCGTGGTGGCGCCACCGCTGGGTGACCAGCCCTTTCGGCGAGATCCAGGCCCACATCGAGAAGGCCGCGACACTGACCTTCGAGCTGGAGGCCCGTTACCGGCGCGGCCGCCACGAGATCCCGGCCGCCCGTGAGGCGGCCGCGCAGGCCAGGCAGGTTCCCGCTATCCCCGGTCCGCAGCGCACGGCACAGCCGAAGTCGGCGCCGCGTGCTGCTGACCCGCCTAGCAGGGACTTCATTGACCTGATCAGGGACGACGGCCGGAAGCGGTCGGCATGAGCGGACTGACTCGGTTGGGGCGGCGTCGGCTGGAGAACCTGGCCAACACCTGGAATCCACGGATGGAGGCCGCCACTGACGATGCTTCGCTGGCCAAGGTGTGTTTTGACCGGGCGAAGGCCGCCGCGCGCAGTGCCCAGCGCGGCGGCAACCCCCGGGCGATGCACGAGCTTGCCGTGCTGCTCGCGACGTGGGCCGAGGGGCACGAGACCGCCGAAGCCCGCCGACTCTGAGGTGACACAGCGTGATGCCCGTCCTCATGTTCATGCGCCGAGACGGCCTCGCACGCGCGTAAGGCGCGGCGCGCGTACGCGCGGCGCGCGAGGATCCCCCATTCGGTTACCGACTGTCAACCCCAGGAAGGGAGGCGAACGTGAGCGCCAACGACGACGACAAGGTCGTGCGGCTGCCCCGCATCTTCATGCGAGGTTCCCTCGACGCCCCCGAGCCCAACGCCGATAGCGGTTCCGCTGCCGACGACGTCGAGGAGTCGGCCCCGGCCCCGGCCGGCTCCTGGCCCCGGATGCCGGGAGTCGAGGAGATGCGGCCTCCGTTGGCGCTGACCATGCCAGGTTTCCCCCGGCCGGACAGCGACGAGGAGGGCGCGTTCGCGCTGCCGTCGCCGGACGACCCCGACAACCCGACCGCGCGGAGCGCGTTGGCGGTCGCGGTGGCTTTGATGACGGCGCTCGGTGTCGCAGCTGCTAAGGGCATGTGGCACCGCGCCCGTCACCGCCAGGCGCTCGCTGACCAGACCCGCGCGGCCGCCGATAGGTCGGCCGCGAAGGCGGCCGTGGCCGGCCCCCGCGGTGGGCGTGGATCGGGAGGCTCCTCGGGGTCGTCCCTGCTGCGCTCGCTCGGCGGTGGGACGAAGGGCTCACGCGCGTTCGCGCGCCGCACAAGCGACAGCGGAGGCAAGAGCAGCCTGGGCGGGCTCGGGAAGGGCAAGGGCGGCCCGCACAGCGGATCGCCCAAGGGGCTGGGGCTGGCCAGCGGCAAGGACGCCAAGGGCCACAAGTCTGCTCGGAGCGGCAAGACGGTCTGGGACGAGGACACGAAGACCAGGCCGAAGCGCCGCAAGGGCAGCTCCGGCCAGGTCGAGTTGCGTCCGCGTCGGACGGCTGACCCCGCCGTGACCAGCGGTAAGCCGTCGAAGACGAAGAACCCGAATGGCACCCCCGACAAGGGGGCGAAGCCCGCCACGGCCCGCAAGGTGACCTGGAAGGCACCCAAGGAGGGTTCCGGCAAAGGCGCCACCGCAGGCCCGAAGCGTTGGACGACCGGCCGCCCCGGGACCAGCGACAAGGCTGCTCCGAACCCCACCCCTCCGAACGGCCCGCGGCGGCGCAAGTCGACGTGGAAGGCCTCCACGGACAGCGCAGGCCCGAAGCGCTGGACCAGCAGCAAGAACGCGACCGGCTCCCGAGCGGACCAGGACAAGGAGCGGGCGCAGGAGCAGGCCACGCCTCCGCCGCCTCCGGGTTTCGCCGGGATGCGGCCGCCGCCGGCCGCTGACCGAACGGTGCGGGTGGAGTCGTCCGAGCGGGTCGACCAGCCTCGCCAGCGGAAGCACGAGGCCCTTGCCCTCACGCAGGAAGGAGTCCGGGCCTTGAGCGCGGCGCCCAAGACGAACACGCAGTACCGCGACGCGGAGTTGACGGTTTACGACGTGATCGAGGCCGACGCCGACATGGCCGAGCAGATCCTTGACGGGGTGGCCGAGGCCGAGGCGACCGCCGAGGGCTGCGACCTGCTGCGGAACAGGCTGGAGGCCCTGCACGCCGAGATCGGCGAGCTCAAGGTGCCCGGAGTGCTGCTGGGCATGGTGGCGCGGCTCATGGAGAAGACGGCCACGGTCAAAGCGAAGGCCGAAGCCATCGCCGAGAACCTTCCGCGCGCCTCTGAGGCCATCTCGATCGCGGGGAGCAACGCCGAGGCCCGCCACAAGAACCCGGCCGACGTGACCCGCGACATGGGCCACACCCGCCCCGCCGAGCGCGACTACCACAACGAATAGGAGGCCGTGATGGGAGAGCTGGAGAGCGCAGAGACGACCGGCGGTGTGGTCGCGGCAACTGCCAGCGTGCTGATGGAGGCCGTGCGTTACGGCATCCTCATCGCCCAGCTCGCCGTGGCCGGGATCAAGCTGCGCGGCCTGAGCGAGCGGGTCCGCCGTACTTACCACTACGTGGAGGGCTGTTCGGCCGGGGTTAACCGGCTGGCGGATCAGATGGCGGGCCTGAGGGTCGACCGCGACACCATCAGCGAGCACCGCAACGCCGCGACCGTCATGCAGTCGGTGCTTGCCGATGCCGAGGCGATGGCCGCCGAGACGGAGGACCTGGCGACGCTGTTCGACGAGACGTCCGCCGCCCACCAGGCCGATTACGGGCCGGTCGCCGAGTCCATCAGGGCAATGCCCGTCCCTATGGCCGACGCATCGTTCTACAGCAACCGCTGACCTGGATTGAAGGAGACGACCATGCCCCCGACCATGCCGCCGCTGATGAAGGTTGACCTGACTATCCCGGCCTGGCCCGAGGTGGAGCGGGCGCGCCGCCGCTTGGACGCCGTGCGTAGCGCGGTGGGTCGCGTGGCGACCGTCGCGGGTATCGCCGCGGCGGCCATCGGGTTGTTCACGCCTGCGGTCGCTGGCGGGTCGCTGCTGGCGACTGCGGTCCTGTCCAGCGCGGGCCTGGCGGGATTGCGGTTGTGGAAGCCGTCCGGCCACCAGAAGGCGGCCGCGACTGCGCTGTACCTGGTGCCCGGCGCCAGCCTCGCCGCGCTGTTGATCGCGGAGCAGGTCGTGCCGGGCATCCACTGGGGCGAGGCGCTGGGGCTGACTGTGTGGTCGACCGCGACGTGGATGCTGCGGCCGGCCCGCGTCGCTCGCCTCATGGTGGCGCCGCCGCCCCCGCCCGCCGCGGCGGCCGTCGCCCTGGCCCCGGTGCAGCAGGTGGTCGACGGGCACCCGGTCGCGCAGTGGTGGGCGAGCCGTGTCGCTGTCGCCGGCGGGACGGCTTCCGGCACGGTCCTGGAGGACATCGAGCGGACGGGGGAGGCCTCGATGCGGGCCATCATCCGGTCTGTCGACCCAGGTCAGCCCGTCCCGGACATCTCCATCCGGCACCTGTCGGCGCTCATGGACGTCCCCGAGGAGCTGATCACGATCGGTCCGGTGCCCCGTCGCGGCGCTGCGGTGCGTCGCCTGACGATCGGCAAGCCCGCCGAGGAGGACCCGGCGACGGTCTGGGCTCAGCGGATCGCCCCGGTCGCGATGCCCGGTGCCGTCCTGACCGGCGTTCGTGTCGGCCGCCCCGGTGCCGCCCCTGAGGAGAGGAACTAATGAGCATGCCCACGCTGGCGGCCGCCGACGAGGTCGTTGAGCTGATGCTGGAAGTCCCGGCCGGCCAGGTCATCCGCTATGACCTGGCCGCGCTGCGCTCGGCGCTGGGCATCACCGACCCGACCCGCATCGTGGTCGAGACGGACGGGTCACGCCAGGCGATGGTCACGGTCTACCCGAGCAACCCGCTCGCCAACGTCCGGGCCGTGACCCGCGAAGACCTGGTGATGGACCGGCACGGCCGCATCGTCGCTGGCGTCTACCACAACGGCAGGCCCGTCCGTAAGCGACTGTTCGACCCGTCGACGGGGTCTGCGCAGAGGTTCCTGCTGTTCGGCACCACCGGCGCCGGAAAGTCCCGTGCGCTGCAACTGGAGCTGATCGCCGAGAAGATCAACGGCATCGTGTCCTGGCTGGCCGACCTCAAGGAAGGCCAGTCAGTGCCTGAGGCCAAGGGCAACGTCGACTTCTACGGCAGCAGCCAGGAGGAAGCGATCCTCATCCTGCGCTCGGGTGTCGCCGTCGCACATGCGCGGATGCGCCGCTACAGCGCCGCCGGGCGGAACTCGTTCGCGCTTGGCGGTGACCCGCTTCTGCACGTCCGCATCGACGAAGCGAACCGGCTGCTGGAGAAGGGAGCCCCCTACCGGGATGAGGCCACCGGCTTGATCAAGGAGTTGGGCAGGACGGGCCGCTCTGTCGGTGTCGGCATCGGCCTTGCCGCCCAGGCTTCCCACCTGGAGGAGCTGGGCGGGTCGGACACGCTTCGCGCCATGCTCAAGGAAGGCGAGGTGACCCTGCTCCGCTGGTCGTCGAGCATGATGCGCCAGCTGGTCGGGGACGGCCTGCTGCCCGCCGGGGAACAGCTCCAGACCATTCCGAAGACTCTCGCGGAGCGCGTGCTGCGCTCCCAGTTCGACCTGGACGAGGACGACGATGACGACGCCCCTGGCACACAGGGCACCGGTTACGTGCTGTCCGGGCCGCGCCCGACCGCGATGATGCGTCACCTGCGCGTCGGCTCCATTGCGCCCCTTCCCGGTTTGGACCCCGAGATCCTCGCTCTGTACGGGGACGACGAGCCCGCCCGCCTGGAGGTCGCGTCGCACGCGGCCGCCGCCGCGGCCTACGCCTCCCGTCACGACCCTGTCGCGATGGCTGCGCTGTGCCAGGCATTGCAGGCCGAGCATGAAGAGAAGTCGAAGTCCGGCGCGGTCGTGAGCATCAGCGCCGGTCATAGCGGCGGCCTCCTGGAGGACCGAGTCCAGGCTGTCCTGGCCTCCGCTGATGCCCCGATGACGGCGGCCGACGTCCTCGACGCCGTCAACGCGGACGGCGGAAAGGCCGTCAAGGTCGGTTCGGTGCGCAACAGCCTTGGCCTGCTCGCTGACGAGGGCGACGTCGCCCGGGTCGGTCGCGGCCTGTACGCCCTGAACCGCTGATCTGGAGGAGGTTGCCGTGACGACGTTCGAGAATGCCCGGGTCGAGAACCTGGCCGGCCGTGCGGTGCTGCGCGGGCTGGCGTGCGCGGGTTGGTTCGCGGGGACACAGCTGCTCGCGCTGGCGTGCGATGTGGTGAGCGAGGAGGCGCAGCTGGTCTTGCCGGTCGTGTCTCTCGCCGTGGTGTCGGTGGTGGTTCCGCTGCTCCGGCGGGGGGCGTCCCCGGTGGGCGGGTCTGCGACGGTTGCGACGCTGTGGATGCTGGTGGCCGCGACATGGGGTCTGGTCGGCGGGACGGTGCTGCTGGTGTCGGCCGCCGCGGTGGTGGCCGGCCGCCGCGCGTCAGGACGGCTGCGGGCCTGCGACGCGCCGCTGAGCGGCCGGAACCGCTGAAATGTCCGGCGTTGCGGCAGGTGACGACGTGTGGTCGGAATCACAAGTGATCGTTTTGGTGCATCACTGCGTGCGTGTCTCCTATGTCCGCACTCGTCGCGCTATGGTGTGCTCTAGCGCGTCAGGTGCGTCAGGTGTGTCGCGAGCAATCGCCGCCCCGGCAACTGCGACACGCCCGCCAGAAGCGACCGCAACCCATGTGGCCCTTGTGGAATGCTTGCCCCGAACTACATCCACGTAACTTCGACCCCTCACGGAGTCGCCACAGGGCAAAAAAATAAGCCCCCCCGAAGGGGAGCGCAGGAAGACAACTTCATCCGCAGATCTGAACCAGATCTCTTTCGCTTGGCCGTAGTGATTGGCTCCTAGGTTTGGCCGCCAGGGAGAGCCGATCGCTTGGGTCCACGCGTCTTTCGCTTGGAGGAAAAGATAGCATCCCGCCAAGCGTTCGGTCCTTCGCGCCCGCAAATCGGTGGGTCCGCGTGTCGCCCGAACGTTCCCAAATCCCCGCCGCAGAGCCGTTCCGGCGATCCTCGTACGGCATTCGCCACGGTCTGCGACCTCCCCGACCTCCTCGCCCCGCTCACTCGGCGGGTGGTGCTCGGCGCCGTCCCCGAGGGAATGCGGCCTGCGGGCTCGCAGCAGGAGTTCGTCCGCGCCGTCAAGGAGCACCCTGACGCGCTGGCACTCCGCTGCCACGGCTACCGCAACCTGATGCAGGTGGCCACCGCCCTGTCGAACTGGGCCGACTGGACGACACTCACGACCAGGCCCACCGAGCAGCGCATCGCCGAGGAGGCCGACCTCGCGCTGTCGACGGTGAAGCGCTGGGTGCGCTGGCTGCGTGAGCGCGGCTTCCTCGGCACGGTCGAGGAGGGCACGACGGTCCGCTACCGCAAGGGCACCCGTATGGGCCTCGACGATGACGGCCTGGGCAACCGTGCGGCGGTGTGGGTGCTGTGTGTGCCGTCGCCGCAGGTGGATGACGTCGCTCCGGTCACCGACAAAACGTCATCGCGTACCGACAGAACGACAACTGAACCCCCTTCTGTAACTCTCCCTGAGAGAGTTACAGAAGGTCCTACGCACGCGCGAGAGACAAGATCATCTCGCCGTAAGACCCGCATTTCGCCGACGAGCGCGCGGCCCGCATCGCCAGGGACGAAGCGCCACGCACTCCAGACCGCCGAGCAGATCCGCGACACCAGCACCACGCTCCGGCGGCTGTCGCCGTGGTACATCAGGCACCTGACCAGGGTGTTCCTCGTCGCTGGCTGGACCGCCGACGACGTGCTCCACGCCCTGGACCACAAGCCGGACGGCACGGCCTGGACCTACACCTGGCAGCACGTCGACGACCTCCGACACATCCCCGGATGGGTGAAGCACAGGCTTGCCGCGTGGCTCGACGTCGACGGCCGGCCCGTGGCCAGCAAGTCGCAGCGGCTCGACGCCGCGGCGGCCAAGGTGCGCTCGGAGCAGGAGGCTTGGCGTGCGCAGCGCGAGTCGCTGAACGCAGCTCGTGTCGGCGGGCCGCTCGAGCTCGCCCCGCGGCTGACCCGGGCGGAGGCCTTGGCGCCCCAACCTGTCGTCGCTGGAGTCGCGGCCGCCGGCCCGAGCGCGGCGTACCGTGCGGCTCGTGCCGTCCTGGCCCGGCGGCCGCGCGAGGTGGAGCGCTGGGCGCTGGTCGACGCGGCCGCGCAGGACACGATCGAGGCTCAGCGCGTGCTCGTCGAGGCCCCGGCTCCGAAGCCTGTGGTGGAGGACGAGGAGCTGCGCCGACGCCAGGTGGTGCTGGCCCGGGCGCGGATGCGCGCGCGGTCGGAACGCGAACGGCCCGCCCTGTGATGGGGCGGGCCGTGGCGATGAAGGGCGGCACCTGGCGTGCCGCGTTCGTTGCCGGTCGTTCGTTCGCCGTGGCGAGGAGAGACCTCGATGAAGGGCGGCACCTGGCGGTGCCGCGTCGTGTGTCGAGGTTACCTCGGGGCTCGGGTGCCGGTCCGGCGAAGCGACAAAACGACAGATCCGAATCTACGCTGTAAAGGCGGGGCCGCCGTACAGGTCGCCGGTACGGCACCTACGGTGCCGCTTCGGCTCCCCCTGTACCCGGACACACGGACATGGATCACCGCATCGGTGCCCAAGAGCCGCGCCACGTGCGGCGGGGGAGTGGCGGCGGGGCCGGCTGCGCCGTACGGGAGCGCGCCCCTTTACGGCGTAGATTCGTTTTGTCGTTCTGTCGCATCTCCGCCGGTCGTGGCGTCGCGTCGAGCGTCGAAATGACCTCCACGCGTGCACGAGATCAACAGAGAGACGCGAACGACGCGCGACAGTGCATCAGGTGCGTCTGACGCGTCGAACCGCTTAGAACGCGTCTGAGACGGTAACCATATTGTGATCAACAAAAACGATCGTCGCAGCACCACAGTTACTAAGCACGCTCTTACACGTGTTACTGTCGAAGTCCAAGCACCGCAATTGACCAGCACAAACGCCCCGGAGGACAGCGTGACCGCCACAGTCCCGCCCCCCTATGAAATGTGGGAAGCCGCCCGACAGGCACGAGCGACCACGACCCACGTGCTCGACGCACTCGCCTTCTCGGCCACCGACACCGCCGCCCCCCACCTCACCGCAACGTGGGACGAACTGCTCCAGCAGGCCACCGACTACATCTACCGCGACGCGGCCGACACCGCCGCGATGAACGCGGAGGGAAGCGGCCTCGACCTCGACAACGGCGTCACCTACGACGACCTGCCGCCCCTCATCGCCGGACAGGTCCAGGTGCACGCACTGGTCGCCGCGACGCTCTTCGCGAACCGCGACCCCATCGCAGCCTGGTAGCGGAACCGCTACCAGCTTCACAACAACCGGCACGGCCCCGCGAACCCCCACGGTTCGCGGGGCCTTCGCATTCCTGAGGAGAAACCGATGCTTTCGACCGTCACCACCGCCAGCCGCGAGAAGCTGTCCGACGCCGCCAGGGACGTCCGCGAGGCGGGCGGCACACCGACCCAGATCTTCGCGACCATCGCACGAATCCTCGCCGGGCCGGCCGGGACCGACGAGGAGTTCACCACCCACCTGGACGACATCGGCCAGACAGCGAGCTTCTTCTGGGACGACCTGTGCCACCAGGTGGAGGACAAGACCGGGACTCGCCCCTACTCGCCCGACGCCACGTTCGACGAGCTCACCGGCGACATGCTGGACGACGTCCTCAACTGGGTCGTCATCTACCACGCGGAGGAGGCCGAGCCGCCCGCGCCGCCGATCGTGCTCGCGGACAGCCTGCTCAACGGACTCCGCAAGGCGGCCGCGCTCAAGGTCGAGTACGGCGACCACTACGGTCCGGTGCGCGCCCAGCTGCACGAGGTCCTGGTGACCCTGCTCGGCACCCAGTCCGTCGATCGGGACCTGGCGGTCGCCGCCATCGACCACGCGCTCGTCACCGGCAAGTTCATCGCCGAGGCCGTCGCGCACGCGGACGGTCAGCTGTGACCGCGACGCTCGCGGCACCGGCCGCCGACACCCGGTCGATCGCGGAGCACCTGCTGGAGACGCTGCGGATGCTCGACCGGGCCAGGGACCAGACGCTCGCCCGCGACCCGGGCGCCTACGGACACGTCCGCGAGGCCCTGGTCGAGGTCCTCCGCACCCAGGACTGGGGGAGGGCCATGGCCGAGGAGGCGATCCTCCACGCCATGCTCGAAGGGTGCTCCATGTACGACGCGATGATCGCCACCCGATAGCGGAACCGCAATCAGCAGGGAGACACGATGAACGCCACGATCGAGATCACCGACCAGGTCGCGCAGGACCTCGCCGACCGCATCGCCGAGCACTTCGGCGGCCACCCCGACTACCCGCCGCAGGTCATGGACGAGGACTGGGACGGCGACGGCGGCCGCGTCATCCTCTGGCCGCACCACCTGCTCGACTGGGCGTTCCTGGTGCGCCACGGCGGGATGTCCGGTTACGGCTACAGCACCGTCTACAAGCCGGTTCCCCTGCCCGAGGGCGTGTGGGTCGAGCCCGTGAACCCGCAGGCCATCCGCGTCCTGGCCCTGCCCCGCTGAAAGCGCTGACGGCCGGGTCCACCGCGGGCCCGGCCGCTTCCCCCTGCTGACCCACTGAGGAGACCTTTCGTGATCATCGCCAAGTACTTCCGCGACCAGGACATGGAGTTCCGCAGCGCCGCCGACGTGCTCCGCTGGCTCGCCGCGAACACGCAGGTGCACGGCTCGCGCCGCTCGGTCAAGGACTACTGGCTGACGAGTCCCGAGGACCACGGCGACTACTGGCTCCACCAGCGCACCCACCTGCGGCTCTCCAAGGAGGACTACGCCCGGGTCTACCGGCTCCAGAAGCGCTACCGGCAGTACGTCCGCCACATGGAGGAGGACGACCCGGAGTGGGAGGACGGCGAGAAGACGTACTGGATGGACAACTCCGTCGACGTCGAGCAGCACAGCCGCAAGTACCCCGGCCTCACCCGCACGCGGCAGCTCGTCGGCCCGCACGGCGACGCCTGCTTCTAACACCTCTTCAAAGGCCGATGGCCGGACCCGCCACAGGTCCGGCCATCCCAACACCACAAGCCCCGGGATCTCTCGTCGCCACAACGGAGACCCAGTGGGGACAGCGTAACGCACCCCAACCGGTCATTTAGGAGAGAACGTCATGAGCACCACCAGCCCCACCGCCACCACCGTCGAGCCCGGTGTCTACAAGAAGAACGGCGAGATCTACGAGCTCAAGAAGGCGCGCAGCGGACACCTGCGCGCCAAGAAGATCCGCGTCGTCGGCAAGAAGGTGCGGCGCTACGCCTCGTTCATCAAGCCCGCCGAGTTCACCCCGAGCGACAAGATCACGCTCGACGACGCCAGCGGCTTCGGTCAGGAGTACGGCATCTGCTGCTGCTGCTTCCGCCTCCTCACCGATCCCGTGTCGGTGAAGGACGGGATCGGCCCCGTCTGCAAGGCCAAGTACTTCCCCGGCCTGTAGCGCCACCTCGAGCCCGCCCCGCCGGCGCGGGGCGGGCCTCCCCGAAAGAGAGAACCAATGGTCGACGTCGACCGAGACCTGCCCACCGACCGAGAGGACCACGCAGCCATGACCGAGACCGCCGAGGCCGTCGAGAGCCCCAAGACCTACGAGTTCGTCGTGCCCCTCCGGGTGCCCGGCGCTGGGGTCGAGCCGCGCGGAATCGTGATGATCGACGAGCACGACGAGATGACCTGCCGGTGCGGCAACATCGCGGCCTACGGCGGCTTCTACGAGTGCACGGAGGACGGCACAATCCTCCAGCCGTCCGAGAACGACGCCCAGTGGGAGCAGTGGAACGGCCTCTGGCTGTGCGGCGGGGCTGCCTGCAACGTGATCGTCGACAACCGGCCGAGACCGCGTAAGCCCATGGTGTTCCTCAAGTTGGACGCCGCGTTCCACGAGATGTACACGCACCTTGGCGACAGCCCCGTCTGGCGCGAATGCGGCGAGGGCACCCTTGACCAGCTCGTCGCGCCGTTCGGCTACACCGCCTACAAGCACCTGGGCTGCCTCGAGGTCGTGCACATCCCCGGCATCACGGTCACCAGCGACGCCAAGGCCCGCACCGTCATGAGCATCTGCATGACGGAGTTCCTCGCCGACCCCGACGCGACCGAGGACGACCGCCGCGCGCTGATGTACCACCTCACCGGGATCTCCCAGGTGCGAGGCACCACCAAGTGGTCGACGGACCAGGCCCTCGCCCACATCCGCGCCCTCGCGGAGCGGCCGAACGACGACGAGATCGGCTGACATCTTCCCCCGCCGGCCCGCGCCCACCGGCGCGGGCCGGGCCGCCCCGAAAGGACGACCGATGCTCGACCGCGCCCCGCTCTACAAGACCCCCAACCCCGACCTCGCCCAGGACCTCGGCTACGCGTTCGCGGCCATCAGCCCAGACGGCGGACGCAACGTCTACGTCATCGGCGCGAACTGCATCGACTGCGACGGCACCTACGACCCGTACTACCGGACCGGAGTGCCGTGCATCTGGGCCCGCGGCCACGCGGCCATCACCGCCGCCAACTGGGGCGGCCACGTCCAGCGCATCCCCATCACCGACCTGCCGCAGCAGCTGCGGCCGTGAAAGGACCTGCCATGCCGTACACGCCGAACCGCTACGCCGCCCAGATCGTCCGGCGCCTCCGCGACGAGGGGTGGACCGTCAACATCCCTGACCAGCCTTACCGGAGCGTCTACCAGCTGCGGCTCAGCAAGGGGCCGTACTTCGGGACGTTCGACGTCAGCGCCAGCAAGGGCCGCGCACTGCGCATGTCCATTACCTGGCAGCCGAACGAGAGCAACCGCAAGGCCGAGGGCACCAGCCACATCATCGGCCTCCTCAACTGCCTGCCCGACTTCGGATGGGCGCAGTGATCGACGAGCTCGTCTCTACCGGCGACGGCGAGGCGGACGCCTACCTGCGTATCTGCAAGACCATCCTCATCGCGCAGGCGGTCAAGGACCGCGCCACCCGGGTTGTCGAGGACGGCGACCCGGGCCGGGCGATGCTCTACCTCGGCGAGTACGGCGACGCCGTCGACCTGGTGGAGCAGACCGAAGTCGACATGCACGCCGCGTGGGACGTCGCCCACCGGCACTACCGCATCGCACTCGACCGGAACCCCGCGGCCGCCGAGATGGCGGACAGCTGGGTCGAGGCCGCGTTCAACCACCTGCTCACACCCCCATCAGGGAGGCACCACCATGACCATGCCTGACCCTGTGGCTGGGCTGCTGCTCACCACGGACCTCAACGCGGGGGAGCGTGTGCTCCTGCCGCTGGCCGAGCCCGACCGGCTCGACACGACCTACCTGTCCGGGACGATCACCCTCGGCGAGGGCAACACCGAGCGAGAGGTCGTCGACGTCGAGGAGTTCGACGCCCAGCACCTGATCGTCGCCAAGCTCGGGCACCCCGGCGACCGCCCGCACAACGCCATCGCGGCCGCGCTGCTCGACCGGATCATGCCGACCGCCGCCAACCGGTGGTGGCTCGACGTGCGCGGCGGCGTCGTCCTCGCCGGGAGGTGCTGCCTATGCGGCCACCCGGCCGACCTACCCACCCAGGTCTACGACCTCGCCGAGGTCGTCAGCCACCACATCCCCCGAGGGAGAAACCGATGAGAAAGCCCGCCACCACCACCAGCAGGCACACCCACGCCATCATCAGCACGAACGCGAAGCTGACCGGCTGGACGGCCACGGCCGACCGGTCCGACGACTCCAACACCTACGACCTGGCGCTGACCCGCGACGACTGGCGCATCGTCGTCGGCTTCAACGGGCACGACGCGTTCGCGGCCGCCGTCCAGTACCCCGGACAGGCCAGCCCCGCCGGCGTGCTGCCGCTGGGGCTGCTGTCGATCTACCTGCGTGGCAACCGCGAGCAGATGTCGGCGTTCCGCCTCGGCCAGCGGGTCGTGTGCGGCGACAAGGCCGGGATCGTGACGGATATCGTGCCCGTCGACGACAAGATCGTCCGGCTCGTCGTCAGCTACGACGACGGCAGCACGGGCGAGCCGTACACCACGCTCGTTCACGCCGAGGCCGAGGTGGCCGCGTGATGGCGATGCGTCGGATCCCGCGACCGATTGTCCTGCTCAACCACCCCATTTACCAGGAGCCGGACGCCGAGCACACCTACGTGCTGGCCCCGCACGCCGACCTGGGCAAGGAGTTCCACGTCCCCGCCTGCCCGAAGGTGAAGGGCGTCAAGGACACCAGCAAGGTGACCGGCACCTACGACCGCGTCTTCGACATCCCGGCGAAGGTGTGGCCGTGCAGGTACTGCCAGCCGCACGGGCACACGAGGGTGATCCTGCCGGACGGCACCAGCCGGTACCGGCCTCAGGGACCGGTCGCGTACGGTCGCCATGGCGACCGCGACGTGGAGTACGCCAACTACGCGCTGTGCGACCAGAGCCGGGGCAAGTGGCGGGTCCGCGAATGGGCGCCTGATGCAGCGTCCGCAGCCGCCCGCGCCGTCGAGCTCGGCATCACGGTGGTCCTCGGCCCGCCGAACGCCAAGTACGGCCTCCCGCGCGGGCCGGAGGCGGAGCAGTGAGCACCGAACTGCCCGCACCGTCCAGCAGCGCCGAGCTGGCCCCGACAGTGCTCGAAGGCGTGGTCCTGGGAGCCAACCCGCGGGCGCTGGTCCGTGACGGCGTCCTGGTCTGCCCGTACCCGGACTGCGGGGTGGCTGACGACATCGTCGAGCTCGACATCGCGACACGGCAGAACGAGCTGGACATCGTCGGTCCGGGCGAGATCGCCGCCTCTATGGGCGATGGCAACTTCGAGGGCGACGGCTTCGAGTGCAACACCTGCAATCAGCCGGTGGAGCTCCCGGACGGCTTCGAGATCGTCAGCTACGACTGAACACCCCCACCTGCTGGCCCCGGACGCCACACGGGGCCAGCAGGCAGACAGCGGAACCGCTATCAACAGAAGGACCAGCCACAATGCCAACCGGCACCATCACGATCCGCCACAACCACGAAGACGGCACGCTCATCTACGGCACCGACAAGGGCGACGGCGTCTACGACATCGTCCGCAAGTGGGAGAACGGCGGGTTCAAGTACTTCCCGTCGATGCGGATGATCGGCCTGCGCAACTCCCGCGACCGCGTCGCCGACCGATACGCGATCAACAAGGCCGCCGAGGCCCTGCGCCAGGCCGGGTTCGAGGTCGACGTCGAGATCGACGACGAGCACCGCGACCGCGCCCAGGTCCTCGCCGACCAGGCCGACCGGCTCGACGACCGGCGCGACGCACTCACCACGAAGGCCGAACGCCACGCAGGCAACGCGGCCGCAGCCGCCGACCGAGCGGACCAGCTGTCCGAGCGGTTCGCCGGCGGGCAGCCCATCCTCGTCGGGCACCACTCCGAGCGCGGGGCGCAGCGCGACAGGAAGCGGATGGACTCGGCCATGCGGACGAGCATCGCCGAGGACGCGGAGGCGCAGGACGCCGCCCGCCGGGCGAACGCTGTCGGCAGCGCGGCCGCGCGCTCGGCGAGACCGGACGTGACCGCGCGCCGCATCCAGACGGCCGAGGCCGAGCTTCGGAAGATCCAGAAGGAACTGGACGGCTACGAGCGGCGGCACCTCGACCACAGGGGCAACCCGTACTACATCGAGGTGCACGAGCCCGCGACCGGCGACCACCGCGAGCGGCTGCTTTCCCGCAAGGCCCAGCTGGACAACCAGCTGGAGTACGACCGCAAGCAGATCGAGGCCGCCGAAGCCGAGGGGACGCACATCACGTACGGCCCGCACAACGTCCATGTCGGGGACACGGTGCACTACTGGCGGCGACGGAGCACCATCCTCAAGGTCAACCGGGTCACGGTGTCCGCCGACTCCGGTTACTCCTGGCCCGACAAGGTGAAGTTCACCGAGATCAGGGGCATCGAGTGCCCGCACGGCGAAGACGGGCCGACCGTCCTCGCACCCAGACGTGCGGCGGCCAAGCGGCCGGCGGCGCCGAAGGTCGAAGTCCCGCAGGTCGACACCGACCAGCTCAAGGCGAAGACGGAGATGGCCAACGTCCAGGTGTCGCGCTCCCTGGAGGCGTTCGTATCGCCGCCCATGGTCGTCGACCGGCTCATGGAACTGGCCGACATCCATCCCGGCATGGCCGTCCTCGAGCCCTCGGCGGGCACCGGCAACATCGCCGCGGCCGCCGTCGAGCGGGGCGCGGTCGTGGACTGCGTCGAGATCAGCCATGACCTGGCGAACATCCTCGTCGAGCGTGTGCCCGACCTGAACCGCGTCGACATCCGCGACTTCCTCTTCTTGGCGCGAGGGGAGGAGCGCGTCTACGACCGGGTCGTGATGAACCCGCCGTTCTCGGACGGCAAGGACCTCTACCACGTGGCCCACGCAACGAAGTTCGTGAAGCCCGGCGGCCTGCTCGTCGCGGTCATGGGCGCCTCGGTCATCTACCGCCAGACCAAGGACGCCGAGAGGTTCCGGGCCATGGTCGACGAGCGCGGCGGATGGTTCGAGCCGCTGCCCGCGGGGTCGTTCGCCCCTGCCACCAACGCCAACACGGTCATCGCGATCATCCCCGCGCCCGAGGCGTAACCGCTCACCAACACCCCGGCCCCGCCCGATCACGGGCGGGGCCGCCCCCTCTCACGAAGGAAAGCACCACATGCTGAACCGATTCGTCGGCGTTGACGACCTCACTGCGGCCGAGATGTTCGCCGGAGGTGGCGGCTCCGGAACCGGCATCAACGCCGTCCCCGGCATGAGGGTCGCGTTCGCGGCCAACCACGCCGAACCCTGCGAGTGGACGTACCGAGCGAACCACCCCGATGTCGACTTCTGGCTCGGTGACGTCCAGAAGCAGGACGCCATCGAGCGGTTTCCGTACGCCCCGTTCTTCTGGGCATCGCCGGCCTGCCCCCGCTTCTCCGGGGCGCGCGGCGACAAGCGGTGGTTCGACAAGGAGAACCAGCTCGCCTTGTGGGCTGAGTTGGAGGACCTCACCGAGGACCAGAAGGCGGGCATGCGCAGCCGGGCCCTGATGGAGGAGGTCGTCACCTACCTGCGGCACTGCCAGGACAAGTACGGCCGGCCCGTCCTCGGCTTCGGAGTCGAGAACGTCAAGGAAGCCCGGCTCTGGGCCCACTGGGACCGGTGGATCCGGGAGCTGCGGAAGCTCGGCTACATCGTCAAAGTCATCCCCATCAACGCGATGCACGTCCAGGGACGGACCTTGGCGCCGACCCCGCAGTCTCGCAACCGGATGCTCATCGTCGGCATCCACGAGTCGGTCGGCCGAGTGCCGAACTACCGCAAGTGGTTCGACCCCTACGCCTACTGCCACCGCCACGGCGGCTGGATCCAGGCCGTAAAGGCGTGGAAGCAGCCCGGCCAGGACATGGGCGTCTACGGCCCGAAGAACGGCCAGTACTACTACGTCTGCCCGGAGCTGGGTTGCAAGGGCCAGATGGTCGAGCCGCCCGTGCTGCCCGCCGCGGCCGGTATCGACTGGACCGACCTCGGCACGCCGATCGGGTCGCGGAAGAAGACCAAGGACAAGCCCGAGGGCCTGGCGCCCACGACGATCAACCGGGTCAGGGCCGGGGTCGAGGAGCACTGGATCAAGCCGTTCCTCACCCCCGCGGGCGGCACGTGGAACAACGACACCACCGGGGTCGACGAGCCGGTACGGACGCTCACGACCCGCGAGGCCAACGCCCTGGTCGTGCCCTGCGAAGGACGCGACGGCAAGCAGGCCAAGTCGAGCAGCGAGCCGCTCCGGACGCAGACGACGCGGCTGGAGTCGGGGCTGGCGTTCGCGCCCGATGCGTTCCTGACGTTGCTGAGGTCCGGCCGCGCCCGGAACACCAACCCGCACACCGACCCCACCGCGACCGTCATGGCGGACGGCTCCAACCACGCGCTCGTCAGCCCGCCGGACGGGCCGCAGCCGCTGATGTTCCCCATGCGCGGCGGCGGTGACCTGCTCAAGTCCAGGCCCGCCTACGAGGACCCCGCCCACGCGGTCACGGCCGGCGGGTTCCACCACGGACTCGGCGTTCCCCCCGGGTTCGAGCCGCCCGCCGGGTTCGTCATGCGTAACAACGGCAGCAAGGGCGACGGGCGCGAGCACTGCACGACGTTCGACGAGCCCGTGCGGACCATCACCCAGACCGGGCACCAGTCGCTCGTCACCGTGCCCGGACTGCACGAATCGCTGCTCATGTCGTACTACGGCAACGGCAGCGTGAACCCCGTGTCGGAGCCGGTCGGGACGCTGCCCACCCGCGACCGGTGGGCGCTGCTCACCCCGGACGGCAAGGTCGACGTCTCGTCGATCAAGTTCCGGATGCTCAATAAGCGGGAGTTGCAGCGCATGCAGTCCTTCCCGGACGACTACCAGTTCGTCGCCAAGACGCAGCGGGACATCGTCCGACTGATCGGCAACGCCGTGCCGCCGCCCATGGCCGAGGTCCTCACCTGCGCGGTCGTCGAGGCCATCCTGGGCATCGAGCTGGACCGCTTCGCATTCGGCATGGCCGCCTGATAGCGGTTCCGCTACCATGCACCCGCCGCTGTACCTGGCTCCACCGTCCACGGACCGGATCCGGGAGCACATCCACGCGGGCCGGCTCGGCGCCATCGTCACTCCCTCCTCCGGGAACCGCATCCCGGAGGAGGGGCTGTGGGCCGCCGACTCCGGCATCTTCGGCACGGAGTATGTCGGCGACGGCCCGTACATGGACTGGCTAGAGGAGCGCGCCCCGTTCGCTGACCGGTGCCTGTTCGCGACCGCGCCGGACGTCCCGTTCAACGCGTACGCCTCAATCAACCGGTCGTACCCGTTCCTGGAACGCATCCGGGAGATGGGTTATCCGGTCGCGCTGGTCGCCCAGGACTTCATGGAGTTCTGCCCGTACTGGGACTGGCCCGACTTCGACGTGTTCTTCGTCGGCGGCTCGACCTCCTGGAAACTCAGCCCCGCGGCCGCCGTCCTCTCGCGGGCCGCATACATGGCTGGACGGTGGGTCCACGTCGGGCGGGTCAACTCTCTCAAGCGCGACCGGTACGCCGCGGCGGCCATGGGCGCCGACTCAGCTGACGGAACCCTCCTCACCAACGGCCCTGACAAGCACCTCCCCAGCGCACTCGGGTGGACGTGGCATCTGCTGCTCGACGACGAGAACGCCCTCGCCGACGTCGAGGACCTGACGTCCGACCCCTACGACGGCCGCTACGACCTCCGCGCCCGGCTAGGCCCGCCGCCATCACCACCACAGCCCAGGCCCGCACCTCTACACGAACAACTCGCCCTACTCTGACCAGGAGAAACACATGACTGTCTGCATCCACTGCCGCAAGCCGCTCGCCGAATGCAGGGCCGTCACCGCGAGCTTCCGCTTGCAGTACGCCGTGGACGACCTCGGATTCGTCGACCTCGTCCGTGCCAGCAGCGACGATCCCGCTGACCACCTGGAGGCCGACTGGAAGGCCGCCGTCGCGGTGAACGCGCTCGTCGACCTGGTGATGGACGACAACCCGGGCACCGATGCGGAGTTCGCGCACCAGCAGGCCATGGCGATGGTCGCGGCAGTGGCCGGTGCCTAGCCGCAAGCCGGCCCGGCCGCCCAGGCCGAAGACCTACCAGCCCGGTGACCGCGTCCAGATTCGCCGCGCGTACGGCGTCATCGGCCACGTCGTCGAGGTCATCCGCCGCAGCAAGCCCGCGTTCTTCGGCTACCTCATCGACTTCGGAGACCACCAGCGGGAGTTCCTCGGCTCCGACGTCGTCGACCCGCCGCGGCCGCTGCTCGAGGAGTACCGGCAGTGGATGGCCGACGACCTCGGCGCCCAGTACATCGCGCTGCTGTCGGACGCCAAGCTCGCCCGTCTCCAGCGTGAATGGCTGGAGGTCAACCGCAAGCTCACCGAGCGGTACCCGCAGATGCTGCCGCAGCGCCTCCCCGGCGTAGAGCCCGTCCACCGGGTGACCATCCGCAGGACCACCCAGCGGGACAAGAACGTCTCGTCGAACGGCGCGTTCATCCGCGAGATTGACCGGCATTTCTGGTGGCTCAGCTGCCCGTGCGACTTCCACGGCATCGCCGAGTCCTCCAAGGAGGCCAAGCGGCGCAAGGAAGAGCACGACACCCCTCTCGGCGGTGGCGCATGACGTCCGAGCCTCGCGGTGCGGCTGGCCGCCGCCTCGCGAAGGAGTCCGCTCCGAGAGACCAGCGGCGCGGCATGTGGGACATCCACATCACTCACCCCGGATACCAGGGCCTCATCCCGGCCAAGAGCAGCAGACACCGGCCGACAATCCTTGCCCGCGTCGTCGACGAACCGAAGTGGCACCTGCTGTATCGCGGGGCCTGCATCGACTGCGACTACGAAGGCGACGAGCGGCGGAAGGAACTCGAAGCCGTAGAGGACGCACACGACCACACACACCCCGAGTGGCGGTCACTGCCCGGCGTGGAGCCGCCTCCGGAGCGGTTCAGGCACGACCCGAAGCCGTACGACAGATGGTTCGCGGCCGTCACCAAGGCCTACCCGGCCGGCTGGCTGGACTGCGGCGGCCCGATCGTGACCGTCCGGAAGGAGACGTCCGGGCCTCGGCCTATCCCTGGAGGTGCGCCCGGCGGCGGCTACGACATCGCCGCGACCTACAAGAAGCGCAAGAAGCGGATCCCGGGACCTCCCCAGCCGATGCTCGAACTGGAGATCTGACGCACCGAGGTGCGCCAGATGCGTCACTTGTGCTGAAATACGGCCCTAACGTCTTTTGCGATCACCTACGCAGGGGGAGTGCCATGAACAAGAAGGAGCTGGAGGCCGCGCTGGCCGCCACCGACGACCTGAAGTCGAACGCGGCCGCAGGCCGGATCGTCGACCGCCTGATCAACGTCATCACGGCGGAGGTCGCCGCCGGCGGCACGGTCCGGCTCGGCGACCTCGGCGTCTTCGAGCCCGTGCAGCGTGCCGCCCGCGAGGCCCGGAACCCGAACACGCAGGAGCGGATGGTGATCCCGGGTCGCCGGGTCCCGAGGTTCCGCGCGTCCAAGGCGTTCAAGGACGCCGTCAGCAAGTAGCAGTGAGCCAGGGTGGCCCTCCGGGGGGGAGGGCCACCCTTTCGTTTCCCCTCGAACTAAGGACCAGCTTTGAAGCGATCCGAGATGGACGCCCAGCTCCAGGCCCTGTACGACCAGGTGCCGCAGCCCGGATGCAAGGGCCTTTGCTCCGACTCGTGCGGCCCGATCGGAATGAACCCGCGCGAGCGCCAGCGCATCCGCGAGCGCGGCGTGACGATCCCGCACCACGAGGACGCGCTGTTGCAGATGGCCCAGGGCGAGGACTACAGCTGCCCGGCGCTCAAGGACGGCCAGTGCAGCGTGTATGAGGTTCGACCGATGCTCTGCCGTCTGTGGGGCGCGGCCGAGGCGATGCCCTGCCCGCACGGGTGCCAGCCCGACGAGGGTCTGCTGTCGGACACGAAGGGGTCTGTCCTGCTCGCCCAGTCGCTCGACGTCGGCAACCCGCAGGGGTTCACCGCCGAGCAGATGGACCGGCTCGAACGGCGGATGGGCGACCCGAAGTTCCAGCGGACCGTCAAGGACTACGTGCAGAACAACAGACGCGTGGCGACGCCTGACCAGGCCGTCGAGCACTGGCAGGGCAAGGCCGCCGAGCACGGCATGCAGACGCCCGCCAGGCCGAAGAAGAAGACGCGCCGCCGGCGCGGATGAGACGCCGGGGCGCGAGCCGAACGGGGGACGGCTCGCGCCCCGTCACGACCAGCACCACATCGCCACAGGGAGAGGACATGATCGAGATCCAGCCGCCACTCAAGGACTGGAAGCAGCCAAGGTACCGGGCACTCGTCAGCCAGTACGCCGACTACGTGGCCATCAAGCAGCGCGGCAAGCAGGACGGATGGGTGTCGGAAGCCATCCACGACGTCGTACCGCGCGGGCAGCGCGTCTGGTGGTCGGCCGAGTACATCGTCATCCCGCGCGAGTATTTGCAGGCCGTCATCGACCGACTCGGGGGCGACAGCCAGGTCATCATCCGCGCTGTCCAGGACGGGCCCGTAAAGCGGGTGAGGCACTTCTTCCCCGGCTACATCGGCCCGTGGAACAGGTGGCACGACGTCGATCACCTGTGGGTGCTGTGCGGCCTGTGCAGGCAGTGGCACGACCGCCACATGGACGCCTTCATCGTGCCAGGGGCGACCTTCAAGGCGGTCTGCCACGAGATGGGCGCCGAGTACGAGGTCATCGTGCGGGGTGAGCCGTACAGCCTGGATTGGAAGACGGGAAGCTCGAAGGCCAGCGAGATCTACCGAACCAGCCCGGCCGCGGCACCGACACGGCTGTGGGACGAGGCCGTGCGGGATCTCCTGCGCGACGACACCTGAGCACCCAGCGCGGGCCGAGCAGGGGCCGGCCCGCGCTGGCGTTTCCCCAGGGCAGACGGCAGGTCGCGGAGTATGATCCGAGTATGAGCGACAACAAGGCCCGCCTCACCGTCACGGTGGACCCGCAGAACGCCGCCTACGCCAATAAGCTCTTCGAGACCGGCAAGGCGCCATCGGTTTCCGCTGTGGTCAACGATGCTCTCGCCGAACGCAGAATGCGCGAGCGTCGCGCCCGCCGCTGGTGGAACACCAAGGCCGCAGAGGCCGACCCGAACCGCGTCTCACGGATACGTGCTCACGTCGACGAGCAGCTGCGCGCCTTCGAGGAGCGCCACACCGCGTGAGCGACTACACCCCGACCCCCGTGATCATCGACACCACCGTCCTCCACGAGATCGTTCGCGGGGAAGTGGGCGTGATCAGCCTCATCCAGGGCTTCGACGCCGACGGGCAGCCGATGGTCGTGTCCGCGTTAGCCATCACGGCCGCGCTCATGGACGCGAGGAACGAAGAGGCCGCCGACGCCATGCACGGCCTGGCCGCGATGGAGAACGTCACCGTCGCCCCGCTGAAGGACGCTGAGCAGGCCGAGAACCTCGCTCTGGTGGCTGTCGTCACCGGCTTGGACGTCGTCGAGGCGCACACCGCGGCGATCGCCGACGTCTCGGTCTGCCCGATCTTGACGCTCAACGCGGCCCGGTGGGAGGAGCCGTCAGCAGCGCTGGAAGAGCGGCTGTTCACCATTGAGATCGCCGAACCGTAGTAGGAGAGCGCATGAAGAGCTACACACAGGAAGCGATCGACGCTGTGGCGCAAGCGGCCGAGCGGGAACGCGACTTCGGCGGGTGGCTGGCTAACGTACTGGCCACCGTGCAGGCCGACCATGAGGATGGGCTGACCGCTGGTCGGCCTGGCTCTTGGGAGGCGGAGCACGTTGAGCGGCTTGCCTCGGGTGGCGTAGTCCTGACCGAGCAGGACCGGGCGTAAGGCATGCGCGACCCGAGCAAGGACCCCACGATCAAGGGTGCAGCGGCTGCGTGGCACGACCTGTGCGACCACGCCGCCAACTGCGCCGACCTTGCCAGCAGTGCAGACCCTGCCAAGCTGCCCGTCACCGACGACTACGCGGGCGCGCTGGCCGAACTCGACCACGCCGCACAGACCGGGATCCTCCACCTGGTCGACGACGCCACCAAGCGCTTCTCCGCCACGTTCGACCTCACGACGGGCATGAAGAACCTCATCGCGGGCGGCGCAGGGGAGAACGAGCTCGCGCTCCTCGGCGCCGTATTGATGCTCCGTGGCTCGATGCAGAACGTCCAGGATGCGATCGACCAGCTGGAGAAGCGGTTCCCCGAGGGCTGAGGCCGGCCGGGACGCGAAGAGGGGCGGGAGCCGTACGGCTCCCGCCCCTTCTACTTGAAGCCGTACTTGAAAGGAATCCTTTCAAGTACGGCTACTCGGCTGGCGCGTCATCCTCGGTGAGATCCGTCTCCAGCTCGTTCAGGGCCTCGCGCAGCTTCGCCGCGATGTGCCGCGCCGCGTCCGGCTCCTCCTTGGCCAAATTCCTCAGCCCACGGAGGTCGTCGAACGCCGACAGCGCCCGCTGGTAGCGCACGAGGACGGCCGATGTCCCCGAGGGCGGGGGCGGCGGCGGATCGTCACTACCGCCGTTCGGATCCTCACCCTTGAGGTAGCCCTTCTTCCGGGCGATCTCCGCGAGCGCTCGCGCTGACGGGTGCCCGGAGTTCGCCGCGGCGTCCCAGACCTCTTGCACGGCTTGCGCGCCGTGCTCAAGAACGGGAACGAGGACGCGGGCCTGACCCTCGTTGATCTCACGGTCGGTGCGGTTCTCCAGTGCTTCGACAACCGGGATCGACTGGATGACCCGGGTCACCTGCGGCGGCTTCATGCCGAGCGGCTGTCGGTGACGCACGTACGAGGTGAACGAGTCGTACCCGGCCGTCTTGAACAGCTCGTGGTCGCGGATCGCCCTGAGGGCCAGGCCGACACCGAGCAGCCATTGGGTCGTGATCGTTCGGATGTGCTGCTCGCACTCCTCAAGCGTGGGCGGCTCATCGGCGTTGCCAAATTTGGCAACGACCGGCGCGGCGGCCGGCTGCACGATGGTGCCGACCACCTCGCCGTCAGCTGGTGTCGGCTCTGGCCGCTGTACCGGCACGCGGCCGACCAGCTCGTCAACGACGGACGGGCCCGCAGCGTGCGTGGAGGCGATTTTGAACCGAGGACCCTTGCCCGCCGTCATGCGGCTTTCCTCTCGGCGTCGACGAGCGCGGCCGCGAGGTACCGGAAGTCGTGGCGTACGGTCGCGTCGGGCGCATACTCGTGGAGCGGCAACCGGATGCCGTCGAGGGATGCTTCGCGGGCCTTCACGCTCTGCCGGATGCCCATGACGAGGGAATCCGGGAAGTCCGCGCACATCGCGTCGAACACGTCCCGCGTCAGGTTCGACCGCAGCACCTCCGACAGGAGGACGGCGGAGATCTTGAGGTCCGGGGCGAGCCGCTGCTTGGTCAGCCTGAGCGTCCGGTTCAGCTCGGTCAGGGCGTTCAGGTCGAAGCCCGAGACCTTGAGCGGAATGATGACGTTCGGCGTGCCGACGAGCGCCGCCACGGACAGCTGCCCGAGGGCGGGCCCGCAGTCGGTGATCTCGACGTCGAACGGCTCGGCCGTATGCTCGATGGCCCAGTCGATGACCTGCTCGGCACCGGGCGGCGGCTGGATCTCGACCTGCTTGAGGCTCGTGTACGACGGCACGACGTACAGGTTCGGCACCTGCGTCGGATACGTCACCTCGTCGGGCGAAGCCTCGCCGTTGAACAGGTGGAGCAAGTTCGCGGGCTCGCCGGCGCCCTCGCCGATCTTCGGCGCCAGCCAGTGCGTGGTCCCGCCGAGCTGGGCGTCGACGTCCCAGACGCGGACACGGAGCCCCATGAGGGCGAGTTCGCAGGCGAGGCAGACGGCGGTCGTGCTCTTGCCGCTGCCGCCCTTCTGCATGATGCAACAGAACCGGGCGGGCGTGGCGAGTGGCTTGAAGCCGGCGGGGACACGCGGCCGCAGCCACGGGGGCAGTTCGTCGCCCGTTGGCGGGGGTGCCGCGGTTGGTGTGGCGTTCAATTCGGGACCTCCTGTGGCGTTCGCGCCCGACAAAACGACACGGGCGCGTTGGACATCCTAGAAGCGAACGACACGCCGAACACGGAGAAAGGCCGCCACTGTCGCGTGTGTGGCGGCCTTTTCGCTCCCAGCCCGCCCCTACCCGCCCTCGATGCCGAGGTCGTCGAGGTAGTCCGCCACGGCGTCGTTGATGAGCTCCTTGCCGCCGACCTGCTGTTTGTCGCAGGCCGCAGCGAGCCTCATGCGCGTGTTCGGCTTGAGCCGTACGTTGCCGGTCTTCCACACCTGCTCCGTGGGCGTGCCCGGCGGTTCGGCGTTCGGATCGCGCGGCAGCTTCGTGGAGCTGCCTTCCGGCATGGTCTTCGGGATGGACAGCGCATCGCAGGCGACGTTGATGGCCTGCTCGATGAACTCCTGGAGGCCCATCCCGGTGGTTTGCAGGGCGACGGTCACCCGGTCGTCGACGTCCTCGTCCAGACGGATCGTCGTCGGAATGAGCGTGGTCCAGGTCGGCTTGCGCGTCCGGCGGGGCGAGGCTCCGCGCGCTGGTTGCGCTTCCGCTGTCGGCGGCTGTTCGGCCTCTGCTCCGGGTTCCATGAATATGGGCTGCGCGGCCGCAGGACGGCGCTGTGGCGGTCGTGGCATGTCGGCTGGGCTTCCTGTGGCGGGGTGGCGTGAGACCAACGGTACGCGGTTCTGAGAGCGCTTGTCGTCTTGTCGGTAACGGTTTGGAGTGATCCGGACATACGACGCATTCAGACGTCTCTCAAAGGTCTACAGACCTCTACAAGCGGTTATAATGACCAGAGGTCAAGCAGTGATCTTGACCGAAACGGTTCCGCCACGCTGATAGCGGCCCCGCTACCAGCAACCGAAGAAGGGCACCATGACCACAACCCCCGACCCCGAGCCGTTCGAGTACACGCGCGCCGGATCACCCGTCGCCGTGCTCCACGAGGACGGCACCGACGTCTTCGAGATCCACCCGCTGCCCGGCCGGACGCTCGACGAGAGCCTCGCGGAGATGGGCACCGAAGAGGTCCTGGCCCTCATGAACAGCCTCGCCGCCGCACTCGACGAGGAGGACTTTTGACCGCCACGACAGCCACGCGCGAGACCTTCCACTTCCTCGCGTACGGCTGGGACGTCACCGAAGCCGAGCGCATCACCGCGGGCCGACCCACCATCGACATCTCCGTCGAGCAGGCGGCCATGTGGTTCCATCTGATCCGCATCGACAAGGCCCACGCCGCCACCGTGGACCTGACAAAGCCAACCCTCATCGTCCCCGTCAAGGACGCCGGACACATCCCCATCGACGGATGGCACCGCTTCTGGAAGGCCCATGAGAAGGGCCTCGCGACGCTTCCCGCGCGGCTGCTCACCAGCGAGGAAGAGCACCAGGTCCGCCTCTACGGCGGAGACAAGGGCGACGGCTATTACCGCTGATAGCGGAACCGCGATCTGCTGCCCCGCCCACCGCGGCGGGGCAGCCCCACTCCTAAGGAGAGACGAACTGCCGATGCCGACCACCGAAGCCGCGAACCACTCGGCTCTCGCCGTCGAACCCCACGACACAGACACCGAAACGCCCTACGTGGACGCCCTGGTCGAGGAGCTGCGGACGGCGGCCGAGCACGCCCGCGCCGGCCGGGCACCGCTGACCCCCGGCCTGCGAGACCGCGCGGTGACGCTCCTCGAGGCCGCCGCCGACAAGGTCGCCGACTACGTCCACGAGGACGTCGACCAGTGCCAGGACTGCGGCCACGAGCCGGGCCTGCTCTGCGACAGCTGCGGCGAGTTCACCGACCCCGGCGACATCTGCGACTGCTACGCGCAGGTGTTCATGCTCGCCCGCACCATCAACCGCCTGTCCAGCCCGGCCAAGGAGGTCTGAGCGTGGCGTACATCCGACACCACTACTACGCCGCGAAGGTCGACGAGCTGGCGGCCGATCCGATCGTCCAGGGCATGCTCGCCGATCTCGAGGGCGTGCCCGATTACGACCTGATGCACGTCGGCACCAGGACGCCGCTCTTCGCGTTCATGACGCGCGCCAACCACGTGTACCGCGAGCGCGGCGGTCAGATCGACGCGCACATCGGCGGAGTCGCCGAAGCCCTGCTCAAGCTCCGCGCCGAGCGAACCGAGCACACCGAGCGAACCGAGCGCTGACCAAACCGCTCATCGGCCTGCCCGAGCATGTACGGCCGGGCAGGCCTTCCCCCCCTTCAAGCAGAGAAGGACCCATGCGAAGGATCGTGTTTCTCGACACGGAGACAACCCACCTCGACGAGCGGTTCGGCAACCTCTGGGAGGCCGCGCTGATCGTCCGCAACCCGGCGCTCCCGGACATGCGCGACGTCGAATCCTGGTGGCAGGTGCGGCCGGACCTGGTGACAGCCGACCCCGCCTCCGTCCAGGTCGGCAACTACTACGAGCGGTCCCGGCTCACGGGCAAGCCTGTCGGAGCGGCCGTGGAGCTGTCCTGCGTGGACGCCGACGACCCGCAGGCACCACTGGCGCACACGAACACGAGCGGCAAGCCCGCTCGCTTCGGCGACCTGCTCCTACACATGGACGCCTTCGCGGTCGCCGCGGCGCTCGCCCGCACGCTGAACGGGGCGACGATCGTCGCGAACAACCCGGCGTTCGATCGGAAGCACCTCGACGCGTTCCTCCGCTCGCACGGGCAGATCCTGACCGCGCACCACCGGATGATCGACGTGCGGGCGCTCGCGATCGGGTACGTGATCGGCCGCCTGCGCGGCCGCGCGCTCGCCGACGAGTTCGAGCCGGAAACGGCCCCGTACGTCAACGACTGGCTCGACGGCACAACCGATCATCTGGACTGGCGAGCGCTCGGCGTGCATCAGTCGATCGACGATCGGCACACCGCACTCGGCGATGCTCGCCTCGTCCGCGACGTGTACGACGCGGTGTACGGGAAGCGAGCATGAGCGACGTCACCGCCTACATCACGCGCGACGGGATCAGGGACCTCGTCGTCGACCTGCTCGGAATGACGCTCGACGACCCCGCGCACACATCGGTGGAGATCCCATCGACCACCGTGAACGGGCACTACGAGAACCCCGTCAGCGTCCAGCGTGCCTTTCGCTCGGCCGTCGACGCGAGAGCTGACGACGAGTTCGACCCGGACACCTGGCCGGAGCTGTTCGACACCGAGTACGGCGACGACGACGACTCCCTTGTGGTCTCGGCGATCGAGGACTTCGACCCGGACGAAGACCGCCGCGTCGCGCTCGAAATCATCCGGGCCCTCACCGCCCGCTTCCCCCTCACCCCGAACGAAAGGGCATCGCTGTGAGGACGACCGTCGCGGGCAAGGCCCCGCAGCTGGTGCCGACGATCCTGCCGCTCACCGACGAGCAGCGCGGCGACCTCGGCGAGACGAGAGCGACCCACGTCCTGCTCCTGCTGGACCGGGTGGAGCAGATCGAGGTCGCCGTGTTCGGTACGGCGACTGAGCTCGACACCTGGGTGCGCCGCGCCGGCCGCGCGGCCGCGGGCATGTTCAAGGACGAGAAGCGGTCCGGCCCGGTGCGTGTCCTGGCCGACGAGCTGGTCCGCGCGTACGCGGCGCCGGACGAGGACCTCGCTCTCGCGCTGGCCGACCGCCTGGTGACCGCGCTCGACATGGCGGGCCTGGCCGTGGTCGACCGGAGGAAAGACGAGAACGACAAGGCGCCCGAGGCCCCTGCTCCGCCGATGATCCACGCTGGGTTTCCCGTCCCCCGCGAACTCGTGCCGGGCCAGGTGGTCCAGCGGTGGACGGACAAGGTGCGCGGCCGTCGCGTCGCCGTCGACCTGCCGTGCTGCGAGCGCCGGGTGATCCTGCCTGCTGAGGTGCGGGGCGAGGACGAGGTGGTGTGCCCGCAGGACGGGCTCAAGTTCGCCGTACGTCTCGCTGACGACGGCGACGGAGGCTTCTGGGCCTACGTCACTGTGGTGGAGCCGGTCATCCTGGCCAAGGCCCGCCGTAGGCGATCTCCGGCGCGGTAGCATCGCCGGTACGTGATTGCACACCACGTTGAAGGAGCCCCGGCGCTGATGGCGCCGGGGCTTCTCCGTTTCTGGGGCCAAACAATCGCCGCCGCCCCGTCTGTCTGATCTCCTATACGTCTTGAAAGGTTCCCCATATGTATTACTCTGCTGTCATGACCAGACGCGGGCCCCGCGGCCCAGTGCCGCTGTACAAGAAGATCTCCGGCGATCTCAGGGAGAGCATCGAGAAGGGCGAACTCAAGCCCGGCCAGGCGCTCCCCAAAGAGCTCGAGATCTGCGAGCAGTACGACGCGTCCAGGCTGACCGTCCGCAACGCCTTGAAGATCCTCCGCGAGGAGGGGCTGATCTACACCGTGGCGGCTGTCGGATCATTCGTCGGGCCCGAGGACGCTCCGCAGATCCGCGAGCCGTACCCCTTCGAGTCGATGGCCGCGAAGATCCGCGCGGACATCATCGGCGGCAAGTACCGACCTGACGAGCCGCTCCCGGCCGAGTCGGAGATGCACGACCTATTCGGCGTGGCCAAGAAGACCGGCCGGGCCGCGTACTCGCTGCTACGGAACGAGGGGTGGGCCTACACGGTGCCGGCGATGGGGACGTTCGTGTCCCAGCCGGACCAGTGGCCGACCGAGACGTGAGCGTTCACGGCCAGCGGGCCGCCGCTGCGTACGGCCCGCTGGCCGAGGTTCAGCGCCCGGCCTTGATCCCTTCGGCGTAGGCCGCCGCCGGCGTCGTGACGCTGGGCGCCTTCCGGACGAGGAACAGGGTGACGGACATGGTGACGAGGCACACCAGTACCCCGCCTGCGAACGCGAGCGTTCGGGTCGTCGACGAGCCCGTCATGACGACATCAGTCAAGTAGGCGACTGAGCCGACGATGGCGGCTGCTGCGGGGGTGGCCATCGCGAGGCGTTTCATGGTCTCTCCAGCGGCATTAGATAAATGTCCGATCTTTCCAGGGTTGGACTCGCCGTCCGGTCCGGAGGGTGACTGGAAAGCCCAAGGGTTATCGAGACGTCATGATCTCGTAACGTTTGACACAGAGTGACCATCTCGCCCGGAATGTGGCGAATTTGTGTCATGGCGACAATATGGCGCTGAAAGTTGTTGCGATGTCCTATTGATCCCGACTTTCATGGTCAACTCAACGGCGGGCTGACAGGGGCACTGACCAGAACCGGTTTTCGGTCAGTCGTACCGCCGATTCACCCATGCACATTAGGGGTCACGCAATGCACATCCACGCACGTCCGCGCTTCCGCGCGGCTGCCGCGTCTCTCGCTTTCGCCGCTCTGCTCATCGTGGGCACGGCTGGCGCATCCATGGCCGACGTCGAGCCGACGCCCACGCCCACCGCGCCGACGCCCACGGTCACCATCGCCCCGCCCGCCGGGCCGGTCGTCAGCACGAACAGGACAACGAGCACCACCCGGACGAAGAACGCGGACGGCACGTACACGGTCACCAAGACGGTCACGACCAGCCGGACCACGACGACCGTGACCATCGAGGGCACTCCCACGGAGGACACGCAGCCGTCCACCACCCCGGAACCGGTCGTCACCACCAGCGGCGACCAGCCGGCCCCCGAGGAGACCCTGACCCCGACCGCGAGCCCGAGCGGGATCCCGGCCCAGGAGCAGATGAGCCACACCGGCGGCATGTGACATGTCCCGTGGCGATTCACTGATCAGGCTGATCAGCATCGCCGGATGGGCCGGAGCAGTGGCCATCGCCCTGCTCCTGGCCTTCGGCGGTGGCTGGGGCAACGCCTACGCCGATGCGCTGCTGCTCATGTGGGGCGCGTCTGTGCCACTCCCAGCGACGTTCTACCTGGTCAATCAGCACCGTCAGGCGGTCGCGGCCAAGCGCGCCTATGAGCTGGGTGTCGAGCACGGGCGAATGTTGTCCGCCCTGGTGCACGATGTGTCAGCGGGATCTGTAATCCTGAGCTGATCAGAGAAAGATCATCACCCGGGGAGTGACCAAGTGGGTATGCGGGCGGATGGGCGCTACCAGGTCCCTGGCCTAACCGACGAGCAGCAGCGGCTTTACCGGCACCTGCTCTTCGTAGGCTTCAAGAGCATGGACGACCTGGCGAGGCTGTTCGGCCCGCACGCCGTCGACAGCCTGGCCGCCCTGAGGTCAATGGGCCTGATCTACGGCGACCCACCGGTCACACGGCGCCCCTCCGCAGCGCTCCGGGACTCTCTGCTCGACGCGGAGATGAACCTCCGGGGCCTCCAGAGCTTCATCGAGGAGCTCGACGAGGTGTACGCCGTCGGCCACCAGGTGGTCGGCGGCATGCCCGTAGAGCTGCTGAGCACCCTTGAGGACATCAGCCGGTACTTCGAAAAGATCCACGACATGGCGTCGGACGAGATCATGCAGCTGGTCACGCACCCGTTCCTCCCGCTCTCCGACCTGGACAGCCCAGCGATGTCGGCCCCGCCGGACGACGACCACCCCGCGAAGTGCCGTGTCGTCTACGAGAAGAGGGTGTTCGACAACCCGAAGGCTCGGGCCGGCCTGGCGCACTCGGCCGACCGCGGGTGTGAGATCAGGCTGGCGGACGAGCTGCCGCACAAGCTGCTGATCGGCGACAGGATGTTGGCGCTAACGCCGAGGAACCCGCGCAACCACATCGACAGCGGCGGCATGCTGCTGGTCCACCAGGGCACCCTGATGGACTTCCTTGTCATGATCTTCGAAGCGGAATGGGAACGTGCCATTCCCCTCCAGAGCCATCCGGCGCTGTTCAGCGACGACGGCCTCGGGCTCGATGACGACGAGCGGCTGATCGTGGAGATGCTGTCGGCTGGCGCTCAGATGGAGCGCATCGCGGCGACGTTGGGGGTGCACAAGAGAACGGCTGACCGCAGGATCGACGAGCTCAAGCGGCGGGCCGGTGCGAGCACGCTGTATCAGCTGGGCATCTACGCAGCGCGTCACTGGCTGAACTGAGTACGGCCTAGCGAGGTCGGAGGATGTGCAGCTGGGCGCTGACGGCGTCGAGGAGCGCGTCGACCTGGAGCATGAGGCTCTGTTCCATCTGCGCCTTCTGCTCGGCTGAGACCCCTCGCAGTCCACGGATCTCGGCGAGCATCCCCTGGAGCTTTTGCAGCAGCACCGATGGCGTGACGTCCGCATCAAGGTGCGCCAACGCGGGGTCCGTCTTAGCGCGCTCCCGGATCAAGGCGCGGTAGAGCTCGGCCGCGCTGGGGCGGCCGGCCTGCTCGATCTCCTCGGGGCTGATGACGGGCGAGTCGGCGAGGTCGTTGATGGCGGCGACCATGAAGACGATTTCGCGGTCGTCGATGTCCCTGGTGCCGCTTTCGATGCGGCGCCAGGTCGGTTCGGAGAACTCCCCGCCGAGCGCGTTCGCGCGGCGTGCTGCTGCGCGGACGGAGACGCGGGCTTGCAGTAAGCCGGGGTTCTCTCTGCGTTCGCGTATGAGGCGAACGATGGCGGATGTGGTGTCGTTGACGTTGGCCACGACGCGTCGGTGTCCTTTCGTGGCGATTGACGTGCCATATGGGGGTGTGGCGCACACGGTATCAACAAGTGCGTCAGCGTGCGTTTAAATGATCGCTTGCGTCGTCACTCTCTGTAGTTTTCCGAGGTGACACGCTGACGCACTTGACGCGTTTGACGTTGCTTTGTGCGTCATGACGCGATAGTGTCGGTTATGTCGGTTCGCACGTCAACGGGTGAAACGCCCGGATTTACGGAGCAACCGCCACACCACCAAAACCCCCGCACGGAACGGAACGACATGCCGCTCGGCATCATCAGCTGGGAAGCCCCCAGCCCCCGACGCAAGCAGGGCGACGACCTCGCCGCACTCGCCGCCCAGCTCCGCGAGAACCCCGGCCGATGGGCGCTCATCCTCGAGCACCCCGCCGACTCCAAGGCGGGCAAGCAGGAGGTCTCTCGCCTGTTCAACGCCATCAAGCATGGCTGGAAGGGCTTCACCCGCACCAACACGGGCGGCAGCTACGACGCCGCGAGGCGGACGGTGCAGGCCGAGGACGGCACCGCGAAGCTTCGGCTCCACGCCGTCTACTACGCCGCTGATAGCGGTACCGCTAGCAGGTAACCGCCGTGACCAACGCCACAGCAACGCCTCGCAGCCCCGAAGTCGACGGGCTGCTCCGCCTCATCGCCACACACGCCAACCAGCACCTCGGCAGCTACGCCGGTGACGCAGTCAAGAGGGTCCTCGTCGAGGCCCTGGACGGCGACCACGACGAAGCCGAACGCCTGATCGCACACGCAGAGCGGATGCGCCAGGCCCCCGAGTACGGAGAGGACATCGCCCAGTGACACCACCAACCGTCGCCATCCCCACGGACGACGAGCTCACCGACTACCTCGGCGAGCTCAAGGACCGGCCCACCGCGCGGCACCCCTACAACGCGTTCGCCGAGCAGCCCCTGACCGGCGCGCCCGTCACCCGCCGGGTGCCATGGCGCGGCGGGCCGGCCCTCTCCCGCTACGACGAGTGGGTCTACGACCGGGAGCGCGAGCAGTGAGCGAGCGCGACGACCAGTACGACCCGCAGCACGCCGTCCACACCGGCAAGGGCCGCTACTACTGCGACCCGAAGACCGGCGAAATGCTGATCAGCGTCACCAACACGCTCGACCAGCACGCCATCGAGGCACTCGCCCCCGCCGCGGCGAAGGTGACCGCCGAGTGGCTGATGGACAACCTTCCAGCCGCGATCCGCGCCGCCTCTGACCCCGACGACCTGGACGAGTTCCTCAGCGAGGCCAAGGGCCAGTACCGGCAGGCGTGGGAGAAGAAGGCCGACCTCGGCTCCCGAGTCCACAACATCGCTGAGGCGATCAACCTCGGCGCCCCGTACGTGCCCGACCCCGAAGCCGAACCGTTCGTCGAGTCGTACCGGGAGTTCCTGCGCGACTTCGGCCTCGACATCAAGCGCGACCTGAAAGCCGCCGAGTGCACCGTGCTGAACCGCACGATCCCCTACGGCGGCACCAGCGACATCTGGGCCAACCTGCGCTTCCCGAGCGAGACGTCGCCGCTGATCCCGAAGTACCGGCCGCGCAAGGTCGCAGCCGACCCGCTGCCCACACCGTCCGGGCTGTGGCTCATCGACATCAAGACGTCGCTCACGAAGCCCGCGTCGGCGATCTACGACGACCACGTGATGCAGCTGGCCGCGCTCCGCCACGCCGAGGTCGCGCTGATCTGCCCTCCGGAGTGCCGGTTCGGCGAGACCGAGTTCCACGACGACAGCCACGAGTTCGCCGTCCCGGAGTTCGTCGGCACGGCGATCCTCAACCTCCGCGAGACGACGTACGGCTTCGTCCCGGTCCCCGCCGACAAGGCCGCATTCGAGGCCTTCTGCGGGCTGCTGCCCCTGGCCCACTACGTCCACGGCCTGGAGCTGCGCGGCTGCAAGCCGATCCAGCCGCCCATCGAGCCGCCCACCAAGACGAAGAAGAGGAAGGCCGCCTGATGCCCATCGACCCCTCCGTACTCCAGCGCCGTCACTGGCAGGACGGCCGCATCCGCCTCGGCATCAAGAAGCAGAACCAGAGCGGCAAGGAGTACCCCAGCAAGATCGAGACGTTCCGCTTCACCTCCCCCTCGGAGGAGATGATCCGGGGAGTCGCCGACCTGTACGGCGGACAGGCCAAGCCGTGGAGGTCCCCGGAGGGCCCGCAGTTCGAGGTCATCACCGACGCGGTCCGCATCCCCGTCGTCGTCCCCCCGAACGGGCTATCGCAGAACATGGAGCTGTGGGAGTCCAAGGTCTGCATGCGCCGCTGCACCGGCGTCGAGATGCAGCCTCCGTTCGTCGGACCCTGCCTGTGCGGGGCAGACACCCCCGTCAAGGCCCGCCCGTGCAAGCCGTACACACGGCTCGGGGTGTTCCTCAAGGAGGTGCCCAGCCTCGGCCTGTGGCGGCTCGACAGCAAGGGCAAGAACGCAGCCGAGGAACTGCCCAACGCCGCTGAGTTCCTCGCCCACGCGGGCCAGTACGTCGATGCCTGGCTGTACCTGGCCAAGCGCAACGGCACGATCATCGACGAGCGAACCCGGCAGCCCAAGCCCACCACGTACATGGTGCCGGGGCTGACCATCGAGGGCGTCGGCTTCCACGAGCTGATGTCCGGCGAAGTCGCGCGCCGCGCCGAGCTCGGCCGGACCACCACCGCCAAGGCCATCGAGGCGGCCCCGGCGACCGACTACCTGGCGATGATCGAGCGGGCCGAGAACCGCGATCAGGTCGTGGCCATCTGGCAGACCGCGAAGCTGGACCCGGCCTGGAAGCCTCGCGCCAAGGAGGTCGAGGAGGCGGCGCAGGCCCGCGTCAAGTCGTTCGGGCAGCCCCAGCCCACGAGCGAGCCCGAGCGCGAGGTCACTCACGAGGAGGAGCCTCCTGAGACGCCGCCGCCGGGCGGATACGCAGACCATTGGCCCGGGTCCGACAAGCCGGCCGAGACGCCGAGCGACCCCGAAGCTGACCGCCTGCGGCAGCAGATCATGACGGCCTGGCAGGGCACCATGACCGAGCTCCACGCGGCGTTCGCCGAGTCGTCCGGCACCACCTTGAAGAAGGCGAGCGTCGCCCAGCTCAACGCGTTCGTCACACAGGCGATCAACCCGGCGGAGCCTGCCGGGGGGCCGATCGCGGACGAGCCACGCAAGGCGTCCGAGCGTGCCGAAGCGCTCCTCCAGGCCGCCCGCCAGCAGCGAGCCGCAGCAGCCCCGGTCGATGAGGTGGTGGACGCCGACGTCATCGAGGACGAGCCCGGCGCCACCGACAAGCAGCTGCGCGACCTGAACGTGTGGTTCACCGAAGCCGGGGTCACCGACTTCACCGGGCCTGGCTCCACGGCCAAGAAGGACGAAGCCCGGTTCGCCTGGATCACCGAGCACCTCGGCGTCACGGTCACCTCGACCAGGGACCTCAGCGCCGCCAAGGCCCGCGAAGGAATCAAGCTCCTGATGGAGCAGGCCGCCGACCGCCGCAAGGACCTCACGCAGCGGATCGCGAACGTCTGGGCCGACATGGGCGGCACCAGGGAGACGCTCACCGCCAAGTTCGAGCAGGCCATGGAGGTCAAGCTCGACAAGGCCAGCAACGCGAACTTCGCGGCCTTCCTCCAGAAGCTCAACAACTCCGAGGTCAAGCCCGACGCCTGACCGGCCCCGCCCGGCGCTCACCACCGCGGTGAGCGCCGGGCTCCTCACCACCCCCCGCCACAAGGAGACCCACGCACATGAAGACCATCACCGTCGACCTCGACGACGTCACCCCCAACACGATCGAGCACCGGCCGACTCGCGAAGAGACCGTCCTGGCGATCGGCAACCGCCGCTATCCGGCCACGCTCACCGACCGCGCGTCCCTGCTCGACGCCCTCAACGTCTCCGACGCCATCGCGCACGCGAACCACGCGTGGCGGGCCAGCCTCGTCGCCGCTCTCCAGAAGCTCGACGCCGAGGACTTCGCCCGCGAGACCGCCACCACCTGACCCCGCCCCGACCTCAAACGCCACGAAAGGCTGATCAGTGAGCCGCTACCCCGCACCGAACCCGCCCGCATCCCCGCCCCACCGCTGGACAGCAGTGGGTTGGGACGCGCCCCTCGCGACCTACTTCGCGATGTGCTTCGACGAGCCGAACACCGGCAGCGACGAGGAGTACGACGTCGAGGTCTTCTGGATCGGCGCCGACCCGCAGGAGATCACCACCGTCGACGACCTGGTGACCGCCCTGCGCGAGCACCAGGTGGAGCTCCCCGCCGACCTCATCGAGAAGCTCCTCGCGGACAAGGACCTCGAGGGCGACCGCCGCGCGGGCCGGCCCGGCACCCGCATCATCGCCGCGTCTGTAGAGGCAGGTGCGTGATGAGCCGAAACAACAACACAAGCGCGGCGGCCGTCACGTCCTCCTACCCGAACATCCTGGAGATCGAAGGCGAGGTCGCCCAGTGAAGGCCCGCATCCGACAGCTCCGGGTGTGGGCCCGCCACCACCACGAAACGGTCACGGGCTGCGCGGCCCTCGTACTCCTCGTCTCGGTCTCCGTCTTCGGCGGGCTGTGGGCCTTCCTCACCGCCTCGATCGTCGGATTCCTCGGCGCGATGCTCGGCGGGACGCTCGGCTTCGAGGCCGGGCGCCGCAGCAGCCGCGCCGAGATGGCCACGCTCCGGTCGCACTACGGAGCGGCCGAGGACCTGGTCGCCAAGCTCCAGGAGGAGAACGCCTACTGGACAGGCCGAGCGACCGAATCCGAGCGTGACCTGCTGACCGTCGTCGGCGAGAAGACGCAGCTGCACGCCGAGATCGACGCGCTGAAGGCGGGCCAGCAGCAGTGACCGTCGTGCGGGACATCCTGGCGGTGATCGGTGCGCTCACCGTCACCGGCACCGCCGGGATTCTCGCCATCGCCTGGCGCTTCCGCCGCATCGAGAAGCACCGCTACCGCACCACCCGGGACTTCCGCGCGCTCCGCCCAGCGAACCAAGTCGCACAGGACTCCCGCATGTGGGCCGACTACTGGACGGACCACGAACTACCCACGACCAACCCGAAGGAGGACCGGTGACGCCCCGCGTGACCTTCGAACCCCGCGTCATGGGGATCGACCTCGCAGCAGAACAGTCCGGCGTTGCGCTGCCGGACGAGTCCACTACCGCGCTCAAGGCCAAGAAGGTGACCGGCCGGGCGCGCACGCTGGCCGACGACCAGGCCCGCATGCACTACGTCGAGACGTCGATGGACGCCCTGCTCGACAAGCACAAGCCCCACCTCGTCGTCATGGAGGACTACGCCGCACACGCGAAAGGCGGCTCGGCACACCGGCTCGCGGAGATCGGCGGCATCGTCCGCCTCGCCTGCTGGAAGGCGAATGCCCCGCTCGTGCTGGTCAACCTCTCCCACGTGAAGATGTACGCCACCGGCAACGGCGCCGCGACCAAGAGCCAGATGGCCACGTCCGCGCAGGCACGGGCCGGCCTCGTGTTCCCCACCGAGGACGAATGCGACGCCTGGTGGATGCGCGCAATGGGCTGCGACTGGCTCGGCCACCCGATCGTCACCGTGCCCAAGGCTCAGCGCGACGTCCTGACCCGGGTCAAGGCCTGGCCGGAGGTGGGCTCGTGACCAGCGACCAGCTGCGACTCCTGCGCGCCAAGCACGCCGCGAACGCTCGACGTCGACGGCGCATGAAGAGACTCGGCAAGTGGCGGCCCTACGTGAACGCCCAGCCCGTCCGCGAGCACGTCGTCCGAATCCACGACGACATGGGGTTGGCCTGGTACCGAATCGGAGTGCTCGCAGGCGTCGGGCGAGCCACGATCCGACGCCTGATCTGGGGTACCCCTTCGCGGGGCATCGCTCCGCTACGGAAGATGAGTCCCGAACTCGCGGACAAGCTGCTGAACTTCTGGCCTGACCTCGACGACCTCGACGCCACGGCGAAGGTCAGCACGGCAGGCACCATCCGGCGCGTTCAGGCACTCGCCGTCGCCGGATACTCCCGGACCTACATCGCGGACCGCCTCGGCATCCAAGCTCGGTGGTTCCAAACCGTGCTGTACCGGGACACCATGACCGCCCGCATCGCCCGCGCCGTTCGTGACCTGTACCCCGAGCTTCGCGGCCAGCAGCCGCCAAGCAGCACGAAGCCGGAACGGATCGTGATGGAGCGGACCATGCAGCGCGCTGCCCGCGAGGAGTGGGAGCCGTTCGAGGCGTGGGACGACGACACCATCGACGACCCACGGACCAAGCCATGGGAGCACATCCGTTGCCACCTGGACGAGTGCGGCCGCAGCTCCGTGAGCAGCAACCGGCTCTGTTCCTACCACGAGCGGTACTTCAAGGAGCGGGGCACCCTCGACGGCATCCGGCCCAAGCGCAACGGTGCTGCCCTCATCGAGGAGGCCACGTTCATCGTCAAGACGGACCGGCTCGTGACCCGCAACGAGGTCATCGACCGGGCCCTCGTGGCCGCTCGACTCCTCGTCACCGAAGACGCCCTCGAGCGGGCCCTGAACCGGGCGAACGTCACCCTGACGGGCCTCAAGGAATCCGCATGAAGCGGCTGCACAACGAACCGACCAACAGGAGCACCCACCAGTGAGCGACTTCACCCCCGAGCCCAGCCGACAGCGGAACCGCAAGCAGCAGGTCCGCAAGAAGGGCCACACCCCGCGCGTCGCCGTCTGGTCCCCGGACGGCACCCGCCTCATGGCGGTCCTCGAGGCCCGCAACCTCACACCCGAGGACCTCGACGCCGCATACGCCCTGGCCAGCCGCATCACCCCGGAGGTGACCCCCGATGTCTAGCGCGTCCGACGTCATCACGGAGGCCTTGGCCACCAACCCGACCACCGGAGACGCCATCCTCGACGCGCTCGGCAACGCCGGGTTCGTCGTCATGCGGTCCGAGGGCGGGCCGGCCTGGATGCCGTCGACCCCGCGCAGCCTCGCGAAGGTCCAGCGGTACGCCCAGCTGGCGCGCGAGCACAAGGACATCACCGTCGTCGCGCGGCTGATGAACGTGTCCGTACGGCACGCCGAACGGTACGCCGCGGCGGCCGCCGCGTGCGGGCTCCTCGACAAGCAGACCAGCTGACATGGCCATCTCGATGGCCGCCATCGCCTGGCAGGACGAGGCGGAGTGCAAGGGCCAGCCCCTGTACCTGTTCTACGGCCCCGGCGAGGGCGAGGACAGAGAGACCGCCAAGCAGAAGGAACGGCGGATCCAGGAGGCCAAGAGCTTCTGCGGCAGCTGCGAGGTCCGGGCGGAGTGCCTGGAGTACCAATTCCGATTCGCCGGTCAGTACGGCGTCGCAGGCGGCCTCGACGAGGACGAACGCAAGCTCTACCGCCGCCGGAAGCTCCGCAGCGACCTCAAGAAGAAGAAGGGGAAAGCATCGTGACCAGGCACCCTGACGGGTTCGAGGACGCCATGAAGGCGCTCGCGCACCGGGTCTGGAAGCGCGACCAACTGGACCCGGACGACAGGCCCAGCCCGACCGACTTCGCGTTCGAGTTCATGACCGCCATGACCCACCTCGGGTGGAAGCTCATCCCGATCACCCCGCCGCGTACGACCGGTGCCACCGGGCCGGAGGTCTACGCGCGCGGTGCGGCGATGGTTCGGCAGGCTCTGCCGATCCGCACTGCGCCCGAGGTCGACGGGGGCGGAGCCGATGCCTGACATCACCCCGCACCCGCACTACGACGATGAGGACGGCCTGGTCGTCCCGTTCGACGAGTTCGGCAACCTCCTCCGGAAGCCGTGGGTGCCCGAGGGCGAAGTGGTGTGGCGGCCGGCCGAGCCGTTCACCGCCCGCATGCACCTGGCCGAGTTCGTCCGGGGCAAGACCGCCCCCTACGTGACCTGGCTCAACGAGGACAACAAGTTCTTCCCGATGTACCTCGCCGACCTGGTCGAGACGCTGCGGACCTTCGACATCGAGCGCGGCGGCTACCTCCTCGCCGAGTGGATCCCGCACCGCCGCGGCGTCGGGTCGTACACCACGTACGGCCTGCGACTGAACCTCACCAGGGCTGAACGCCGGATGGCGCGGTTCGGCCATGTCTGAGCTCGCGTTTCCGCCGGGCGGCTGCCAGTGGTGCGGGGTCGAGCAGCGCGCCCACTTTGGGCGCTGGTCGGCGGTGGCCGGCTGGCACCGCTGGGAGGCCCCGACCGACGAGCAGCGCATGCGCCGCATGCAGGCCCGCCGCCGCAACCAACTCCTCGCGGCCCAGAACACCGAACCCCTCAAGGACGCACCCGTGAACGAAGACGACGTCAGGCCCCGCATCGACATCCACGCCGCCATCAGGGCCGGGATCAAGGGGTTCGACTTCGCGGGCTACGGCCTCGACGAGGTCGACCCGAACGACGAGAACGCCGAGTGGGTCGACGACCTGGCCCAGGCCATCATCAACGCCATCGCGGACCGGGCCGTCATGGGAGAGCCGCAGTGAAGCGGCCGCGGGCGATCGTCCACCCCTGCGCGATGCAGCCGCGCTGCCGGGCGCAGATCCCGATCGACCACCTGATGTGCCGCCGCCACTGGCACCTCGTCCCCGCCGACATCAAGAGCCGCGTCAACCTCACCTACCGCCGCCGCTCGGCCGACTGGCAGACGTACCGCGAGGCCGTCACCGACGCCAAGGCCGCCGTACGGCAGGCCCTCGGCGTCGACGGCGCCCGCCCAAGCCTCGTGATCGTCGACGAGGCCACCGATTGGAACCCCTCCGAAAGGAACGACCACTAATGCCCCTCTTGGAAGCGCCCTACGACGAGCAGGGCAACCTGCTGGACTACGCGCCGACCCGCTACCGCCTGGACGAGGAGGCGAAGCGGGTGGTGGAGGTCCCGTTCGACTGCGACTGGCGGCGCAACGTGCCGTTCGCCACGTTCATGACCCTCGACGGCATGGTGCGCGGCCGATCGGCGGCCAACTTCCGCTGGCTCGACGGAGATGGCCACCGGTTCCCCATGTTCATGAAGGACATGACGGACCTGCTGTCGGCCGCCACCATCACACGCGGCGTCGTCACGGGCCGGTGGGACATCGTCAAGCGTGGCGCGAACTACGGCGTCCGCTACCTCGGCCCGGTGTACGAGATGAGGTCGGGCGGGACGATCGCCGTGGACTTTGACGGCGTCATCCACCGCTACAGCCAGGGCTGGAAGGACGGCACGATCTACGACCCGCCGATGCCCGGCGCCATCGAGGGCCTGCGCGACCTGATGACGCGGTTCTCCGTGTTCATCCACACCAGCCGCGACGCCCACGACGTGGCCGAATGGTTGGCCTCCTACGGCCTGGAGACCTGCATCGAGGGTGACACCCCCGTGAAGTTCTGGACCGACCGCAGCCAGATCCTCGTCACCAACCGGAAGCTGCCTGCGCTGGCGTACCTGGACGACCGGGCCGCCCCGTTCACGACCTGGCCGGCGGCGCTCGCCCAGCTGCTCCCCGCCGGAGATGCAGATGTCTGACGGATGCACCGAGCTCACCTGCCCGCACCACGGCGCAGCCAACCGGGCGGCGCGCGACGCTGCGCGAGCCGCCGAGCAGCAGCGCTGCGAGTGGTTCCGCTGGGTCGACCGGCCCTTCCCCTCCTGCTACCGCTGCGGCCGCCCTGCCTGGGAGCACCTGGGCGAGGAGGTCTACGCCAGCCCGTTCGACGAGGAGCCGGGGCACCGCACCTGGAAGCCCGGCGAGGCCGACGCGATCCGCGAGAAGTGGGGACGGAGGAACGACACCGATGCGTAAGCGATCCCGTGCGCTCGTCCTCGGCGCGATCCCCGCGCTGTCGGCCATGGTCATGTCGGCCTGCTCGGTCGTCGACGAGGGCCAGGAGGTCACGGCCGACTGCGTCGACACCAGCAGCCGCGCCGATGACGGCTCCTACCGGCGGGTCGACGATCGGTACTGCGAGGGCGGAAGCCACCGCGGCTACACCTACGTGTACGGCGGCAACCTGTACGGCGGCCGCGTCCGGAGGGGCACGACGATCCAGCCGAAGGACACCGCCATCACCTCCCGCGGCGGCCGCGTCATCGTGCGCGGCGGCTTCGGTGGCCGCATCGGAGGTGGCAGCTGATGAACGACCGCCCGCTTCTGACGAAGGCCCAGCGGGGTGAGGTCGAGGGCATCCTCCTCGATATCCTCGGCCGCTACCCGATCAGCCCCGATGCTGTCTCGCACGTCATGGCGAACTTCGACGCCGAGTTGGAGAACTGGGCCGGCCCGGACTGGTTCACGCTGCTCTACACCGGGTGGAGGGGCGCCGACCGCGACCGGGTCCGCGAGGACCTGCTGATGGTCCGCAACATGGTCGGCCCGATGCGGCTGATCGTCGGGTTCGACCCGAAGAAGCGGACGCCGGCGGGCGGCGACATGCACGCCTACGACTGGGGCATGGAAGCGCCCGGCGTGATCGTCGAGACGCGCCCCGCGCCGTGGCACCTCGAGGTGTTGCGGCGCGGGTCCGCCGGACCGTACCGCAACGGGCTGATGCTCGGCCTCGCCCTCGCGCGCGGCCTGGACAACGTCGGCGTCCTCGCTCACCTGCATCCGGAGTCGCGTGGCGCGGCCGGGACCGCGGCCTACGCCGAGGACCTCGGGCTCAAGGTGTGGAAGAGGCCCGCCATATGAGCCGCACCACCGACGTCCAGAAGTTGGTCCGCAGCGAAGCCGCACGGCTGAACCTCCGCGTGGAGAAGGACGGCGACAAGTGGAAGGTCACCAACCCCGCCACTGACCTCCACGTCGACATCCCGCTCAAGGCCATCGGAGACGGCCTCCACAACTACCGCAACATGATCCGCGACCTCGCCACACCGGCCCCCGAGCCGATGGTCGCCGCCACCACCACCAAGAAAGCCCCCGAAATGCCCGATACCAGGTGGGACGTCGCAACCCTCGTCGCACGCGCACGCGAGAACGGCGTCCGCCCGTACGTGTCCGGAGGGATCCTCCACACGCCCGGCCCGGACGCCGCCCGGTCGTACGTCGACATGCTCCACCGTCGCGACGCCGAGGTCATCGCCTACCTCCTCCCCGACTCGACCCCCTCAGGAGAAACGACCGTGCCCACGATCGCCGACACCGCGCGGATCGTCCGCCCCAAGCCTCGCGACATCGCTGGTGATGCCGAAGCGCTCCATGGTCTCCTGCGCGAGCAGGCCCGCGAGCAGGGCGACGTGCAGCTGAGCAACGGCGGCGTCTGGGGCGTTCGCTGGGTCGGGTCGCTGTCGGACTTCATCGCGTCCAACCGGGAGCTCTTCGACTGGGACGAGCTGCATGAGAAGGACGTCCGGCAGTACCTCAACAGGACCGAGCACACCCGCTGCCACCGGTCGAAGGCCCGGCCGCCGGTGTGGTGGCTCGCGAACGAGTGGAACAACGGCGGGCTGACGGTCACGAAGCTGCCCGCCGCGGCGGCCGCGCCCAAGCCGACCCCGAAGCCTGCCCCGAAGCCGACAGCGCCGAGTCCTGATCCGACGCCGCCGGCGACGGGAGGTCCGGCGTTGACCGCGCTGCTCGCGGTCGAGCGGCAGATGCAGACCCTCCAGCGGGAACGGGACGAGGCCCGCGCGGATGCGGAGAAGTGGCGCCGCGAGCGCGACGACCTCCTGGAGGTGGTCGACGAGGTCACCGCGCAGCGGGACCAGGCGGTCGCCGAGCTCGCCTCGATCAACGCGGTGTTCGCTCGTCTGCCCGGAGGTGTGGCGTGATCCAGCTGACCTGCGCTGCGCACGTCCCCGTCCTCATGCCCGTCTGCCCGTCCGATGTGGTGGCCGTGCGGCGAACGGCGTGCGTGCACGAGCACTTCCAGGATGAACCGGCGTGCGCCGAGCACCTGGTGCTCCTCGAGGAGGGGAAGATGCTGTGCTCCGAGTGCCGGAGGCTCGGCCACATCTGCGAGCTGCGGGCCGTGGCCGTCGTCGAGCACCCGGCCGGAGAGCAGCGTGTTCCCGAGATCTGACCGGGGCGTCTGCAAGGGGTCGAAGGACAAGCACCCGTGCGGCGCCGAGGTGTGGTGGACGCGGACCCTCAAGGGCCGGCTCCTCCCGGTCAACCTGGTCGAGGACCCGAAGGGCAACACCGCGGTGTGGCGGGACAGCCATGGGGTGCTGAGCTCGCGGCAGGTCACCAAGGACCGACCGCTGGCGCATTGGGAGCACCTGATGATGCCGCACGTTGGAGCCATGTGCACGGGGCGGCCGCGCACGTCGCCCCGCTCGTCCCCTCCGCCTCCACCTCCTCCGCCGAGGGCTGCCCCCCCGGTTGGCGCGCTCTACAAGGTCCTCGGCGTGGCGGTCGACGCGAGCCATGCCGACATCAAGAGCGCGTACCGGCGGCTCGCCCGGCAGCTCCACCCGGACACGAGTGGGGACCCGTCGACGGTCGAGCGCTTCAAGGAGGTGTCGGTGGCGTGGGGTGTGCTGTCGATGCCTGAGAAGCGGGCGTACTACGACGCGACTGGGCGGATACCGAAATGACCTGTCCTGACCTGCTTGTCCGGCGTCGAGCCGGACCGGTTTGACCGATGTGGCGCCGCCCGCGGGACCTGTTCCGTGGGCGGCGCCGCGTACCGTGACCAGTGCGACGCCTTCCCTCATGGCCCACCGCACGACCAGAAAGACCTTGTGGATAACCGAGAAAGAGGGGCGTTTTGGCTCGCGAACATGGTCGGATCCGCCACCGGACGTGGTCCGACGACGACTTTCGGGCCCTCAAGGGCGAGGAGCAGCGTGTGTTCATGCTCGCTCTGACCCAGCCGGGCCTGTCCTACTGCGGAGTAGTGCCGTTCACGTTGCGCCGTTGGTCGCAGTTGGCCGCTGATTCGAGCGTGCCGAAGCTGCGCCGGTCGATCAACGCGTTGCAGAAGGCCCGGTATGTGGTGGTCGATGAGGACACCGAGGAGATGCTTGTCCGCTCGTTTCTGAGGCATGACGGCATCCTCGACAGTCCGAATATGGCCCGCGCGACGGTGAAGGACTTCGAGAACGTGGGGTCGAAGCTGCTCCGGACGATCATCGTTGTGGAGGTGTTTCGCCTGCTCAACGAGGAGGTGAGGATCGGTCATGAGAAGACGTGGGACGACGTCCTGGTGCCTTTCCTGACCGACATGATTCCGAGAACCTTCCCCCAAGGGTTCCCCGAAGGGTTCGACCGAAGGTTCACCGAAACCTTGTATGCAGCGTCCGGTGAAACGTTCGCCCTCGCGTGCGCGCGTGCGTCGCGCGCGGCTCCTAGTCCTTCTCCAGCTCCTAAAAGCTTGTCCACGTCCCGCGCCGCTGCCGCGCCTCCGCTCTGCCCGATCCACCAGCTGCCCGACCCCTGCCGAGGATGCGCAGCCGACCGCAAGGCCACGAAGGACCCGACGTGAACCACCAGGCCCACCGCGGCGCCGGCCACATCGTGGCGACCACCGCTCCGTACGGCCCCGGCGACCACCTCGCCCGAACCACGTACACCGTCGCCGTCGACCTACGCGAGTGGCGCGAGCACGTCTGGCGCGAGGTCATCGACGAGGAACACCACTGGACCGCCAGCGACTGGGCGAAGCTCTCCGGGATCCTCGGCCGAGCTGCCCGACGCGCACGCGCCCGACCACTCCGGCCCGCCTACCGCCAGCGCACGCGAAGGAGGCGGAGGTGACCGACGAGACCTTCGACGAGCTCCAGGCCCAGGCCAAGGCCTCGCTGTTGGCCGACCACCCGAACCCACGCGAGCCCCTGACCAGGGTAAACG
>NZ_BOOP01000047.1 GCF_016863295.1 Planotetraspora phitsanulokensis | reverse complement strand
GCTGACACGGCCACTGACACGACACCGCACCCGACCCTGTTACGGGTTGGCGGGACGGTTACGCGTGACCATGGCTCGGGCCGCGGGGATGCTGCCGATCACGAGCAGGGAGAGTGCGACATCACCCAGGACGAGGGGACGACCCGGCAACACGAAAACGGCGACCGTCAGCGGGCTGCTGGCGATCGTCGACCAGGCCGCCCATCTCGGGATGACTCCGGCTCGGCGCAGCGCGACAGCGAGCACCACGTAGGCCACCAGATGCCCGACGATATAGACGAGCAGGTAGCCGCCCATCACCGCGTCGTTCGCGAACCGGTCCAACAGCGTGGCGTACGAACCGCTGTCGGGTAGGGCGGCCATGGCCATGGTGAGGTCGTCCAGGGCGGTCAGGGCCGAGAACGGCAGCCAGCCCACCACCGCGAGCAGCCCACCGATCGTGGCCGGCCACGGCGCCCGGGCGTAGGAGAGGTACGCGAGTCCGACCGCTCCGAGGGGGAGCAGGAAAGAGGCGAGCACGTACGCGACCAGGTGCACGGCGTTGATGATCGGATTCGCTGCGGCGTTCGCCGCGATGCTCGTCGTTCCGTCCTCGTGGACGGCCGGGATGAGGATGCTCCCGACGGCGTAACCGAGGGGTCCGCCGACGATCGCCACCGCCAGGACACGCCGCCATAACCGCTCATATCCAGGCGCCTTCTCCGAAGACTTCTCGTCCGGGATCGACTCGATGGTCTGCTCATTGAGGGCCGCAGGGCGGGACGAGCGGCCGAACGCGGAAAGAATCATTTCCGGTACCTCCTGGGAAGCCGTCGACGTCGCAACGACGAGTTGGGGAGAACCCGCCGTTGCGGTGCTGCCAGTAGCTTTCCGCTCGGCCATGGGGCACGTCGTCGGTTGCCCGACGGCACTTCACCTGCGTAGACCCCGGTATCCGGGGATCCCGGCGTACGTCGCTGAACGTATCCGGAAGGAGACCGCGCAGGTCAACTAGTGCGGCCGGGATGGACCAGGCCGGATTCGTAGGCGAAGACGACCAGTTGCGCACGATCGCGGGCGGCAAGTTTGATCATTGCCCGAGAGACGTGGGTACGGGAGGTCGCGGGGCTGATCACCAGCCGATCGGCGATCTCCTCGTTGGACAACCCCCGGGCCACCAGAGCGACGACCTCCCGTTCCCGCGAGGTGAGCAACTCCAGCGCCCGCGCGACAGGCCCGGCCGGTGTGGGAGCGGCGGCGAACGCCGTGACCAGTCGGCGCGCGGCCTGCGGGGAGAGCAACGCGTCACCGGCAGCGGTCACCCGGATGCCACGCAGCAACTCCGCGGGTTCGGCGTCTTTGAGTAGGAACCCGGCCGCGCCCGCGCGAATCGCCTCGAAGACCAACGCGTCCTCATCGAACGTCGTCAGCACCAGCACCCGTACATCGGACAGTTCTGGGTCGGCGGCGATCGCCCGGGTGGCCGCCAGCCCGTCCAACACCGGCATGCGGATGTCCATCACGATCACATCGGGACGATGAGCACGAGCGGCGGCGAGCGCCTGCTGTCCGTCGCCGGCCTCGGCGACGACCTCCAGGCCGGGTTCGGCCGTCAACAACGCCCGCAACCCGGAACGGATCATCACCTGGTCGTCGGCGAGCACAACCCGCAGCACGCTCACCGTTCCGCCCCCAGCGGCAGGCGGGCATGGAGGGTGAAGCCACCGCCAGGCGCCGGGCCGGCCTGCAACTCGCCACCGACCGCTCTGACCCGTTCCTCCAGCCCACGCAATCCGTGGCCGGCGCCGCGCGCCGGTACGGCAGCGCCGATCCCGTCGTCCGTGACGTCGATCTCCAGCCAGCCGTGGACGGTTCCGACCTGGATCCGAGCACGCGCTCCGGGTCCGGCGTGGCGCATCACGTTGGTCGACGCCTCCTGAACGATTCGATAGGCAGTGGCGGAGATCACGTCCGGAATCGCGCGGCTCTCCAGGTCGACGGCCAAATCCACGCCCAAGCCGGTCGCGCGCACCGACGTCACCAGCGCATCCAGATCCGCCAGGCCGGGCGGGGCCTGCGGCGGCTCCTCATCCGGCCCTCGTACAACGGTCAACGCGGCACGTGCCTGTGCCAGTGCGTCGTTGCTGACCTGACGGATCGCCTGCAGCGCCTCACGAGCCTGTTCCGGCCGGTCGTCCACCAGGTGGAGTCCGACGCCGGCTTGCAGGCTGATCGTGGCCAGGCTGTGGGAGAGCACGTCATGCAACTCCCGGGCGATCCTGAGCCGCTCCTCGACCACCCTGCCTGCGGCCTCCTCCTCGGCAAGCTTCCGGCGAACCTGCGTGGCCCGGGCGGCCAGGACCGCGACCGCCGCCCATACCCCTGCGATCGTGATCATCGGGGCAGGCTGCCAGCCTTCCGGCGGGCCCGTGGCGACCGCCACCCCCACCCCGCCGATCGCGGCGAACGGAACCCACACACGTGCTTCGGCGACCCCGAAGACGAGCGCCAGCAGACCCGCGAACGCGCCAAGGTAGATGGGCCAGCCGGCGAACCGCAATCCCAGGTAGGTCACCGCTGTGCCCACGGTCAGCGTGAAGGTGAGCAGCGGATTGATTCGCCGCAGAGCGAACGCCAACCCGCACACCACCAGGAGTGCTAACCCGAGCGCGGTCACGGGACGGGCCTCTGGCTGGGTCACCCGGGCGACCTGCGACATCAGGGCCATGAAAATGGCGAAGATCACCGCCGTAGCCGCGTCCACGGCAGAACCCGCACGCATCATCACAGGATAGACATTCACTGAGCGCTGATCACTCGACAAAGGCGCGGAGTCAGGCAGGTTGACCGTTTTGATCGGCCCGCCGAATGGAGTCGACGTCCCATCTCCCCAAACCGTCGATGAGGTGATCGATGAAGTGAGGGGAGACGGATCCGGCCTGTATGGCGACGCGATAGATGATCGGCCCGACCAGTATCGCCGAGAAATCGATCGGATCGGCGGAAATGTCAATTTCCCGGTTCGCGGCGGCCAACGCCAGCGCCACCTCGAGCCTTTCGTTGAGTATTTCGAGGCAGGCGTCGCGCTGCGTCGCGACCTGCGGATCCCACAACGCACCCTGCATCAGGGTGAGCGTGACAGCGGCGATGTGGGGGACGGCCATGGCGTCGGCGAGCTCGCGAAGCTGGGAGTGCAGCCAGGAGCGGACCGGCGCTTCCGGTTCCTGGAAGTACGGCATGTCGACATCGGTCATGAGGTCGAGAAGCAGCTGCTCGGGGCGCGGCCAGTGCCGGTAGACCGTTGCGCGGCCGACGCCGGCCTGCTGGGCGACTCGTTGATGAGTGAGGGCGGCGGGGCCCTCATCCAGCAACAACGAGCGGGCGGCGGCCAGGATCGCATCTCGGCTACGCGTGGCGCGGGGGTCGATGGAGCTGCTCACATCCGCATCCTATGAGACAACTTGACTCAGAGACGAAGCTGATGCCACCCTCTCTGCGAGACAAACTGTCTCACAGCGACAGATATGGATGATCATCATGAAAATAGTCGTTTTCGGGGCCACCGGCGGCACCGGGCGGGAAACCGTAACCCAGGGCCTCGCCGCAGGTCATCACGTCACCGCGGTTGTGCGCCGCCCGGAAGCCCTGCAGGCCCGACCCGGTCTACAGATCGCCGTCGTGCCGGACCTGAACAGCGCCGAACTGGTCGACGACGCGGTGAACGGCCACGATGTGGTGATCAGCGCGCTGGGCACCAACGCCAGGGGACCGGTGAGCGTCTGCACCGACGGCGTCCGTTCGATTCTCGGCTCGATGACGCGGACGGGGGTTCGGCAACTGATCGTGGTGAGCGCTCATGGTGCCGCCGAGACCAACGACGGGTCACTCTACTCACGCATGTTGTGGGCGACGCTGGGCGACAAGATGCGGGACAAGGACGAGATGGAAAAGCTCATCCGGGCCTCCACCGTCGACTGGACGATCGTGCGCCCGCCCGCGCTCAGAAACAAGCCGCGCACCGGCGTCTACCGCGTGGGCACGGACCTGAAGATCCGGCTCACCTCGGCGATCTCCCGCGCCGACCTGGCCGATTTCCTGCTCCGCGAGGCCACCACCCCCGCGTACCTGCACCAGGCCCCCAGGATCGCCGCATGACCGCCCTGTCTCCGCACGTCGACCTGACCGGCAAGATCAGCTTGGTGACCGGCGCCACCGGCGGCATGGGCCAGGTCATCACGACTCGACTCGCCCGGCTCGGCAGCACCGTGATGATCGTGGTCAGAAACCCCGACAGCGGCGAACAGCTGAGGCGGCGGGTCGCCGCAGAAGTCGGCGCCGACCGCGTCGAGGTGCTGACCGCCGACCTTGCCTCCCAGGACGACCTGCACGGGCTCGCCGACCGATTCACCGCCCGGCACACGGCCCTGCACCTGCTCATCAACAATGTCGGCGCCCACTACCGCGAGCGGCTACTCAACGCCGACGGCGTCGAGATGCACATCCGCTCGTCAACACAGGCATCCTCGACGACATCGCACACCCGCTCATGAAGCCGATCCTTCCACTGACCCGACGGCTCCTCCTGGCTCCAGAGGAAGGTGCTCAAGCCACCCTCAATGTGGCCATCGCGCCGGAATCGGCCGAGACCACGGGCCGCTACTTCCACAGCGGAACCGAAATCCGCTCCGCGGCCGCGTCCTACGACGTCGAATTCCAACGGCGAACATGGGAGATGACCGCCGCCTACATCGCGCGCGGCGGCGTCCCGAAATAGCCGTCCCCGCACTGCCACGACTTCGCCGCAGTCCTGGGGCTCCAGCATCAGGTCTACGGCTACGTCCTTTGGATACGACTGCGAGACGCCTGCGCAAGGAAGCCGGCGCATGAGCCCTTCGCTCCCTCTCAGTGGCGACGAGCGGTGACGATCCAGGCACGGGAGTCGAACCAGACACCGTCGTCGCTCAGGTGCGCGGAGAGCGTCTCGCTCAGACGCCCGATCGCGTGCGCCGCGGCGGCGGGGTCCAGCCGCTTCAGCACCTCGCTGGTGCAGGTGAAGCCGCGGACCCACTCCAGGGCGGCGGCGACGTCCGGACCGTAGTAGACCGGCTCGCGGACGTCGGTGAAGGCGACGTCGGCGAACCCCGCATCGCCCAGGATCTGCTTCACGGTCTGCGGATCGGCGAGCGAGAACGGATCCGGTCCGACGGAATCGGCGGCCACCGGCCCCTCGAGTCCTGCGAGGGATTGGTGGATGGCGACGTCCCACTCGTTGCGTTCGTGGGACTGCCAGACCATCATCACCAGGCGCCCGGCCGGGCGCAGCGCCCGCCTGATGTTGGCGAACGCGGCGACGGCGTCGTCGAAGAACATCGTGCCGAACCTGCTGATCGCCAGGTCGAAGTGCTCCCCGGGAAAGCGGTGGACCTGTGCGTCGGCGTGCTCGAAGGTGACGTTGCGGAGCCCCTCCGCCCGGGCGAACTCGCGGGCGCGCTCGATGGCGGGTGCGGAGACGTCGACCCCGAGCGCACTGCCTGCCTGGACTGTGCGCGCGGCCTCTCGGGTCGTCTGCCCGGCCCCGCATCCGATGTCGAGGACGTGGTCGTGGACCTGCAGGCCACAGGCCCGGCGAAGTGCTTGGTTGTGCCGCCGCAGTTCGGCGTCGTAGCCGGGCGTGAGATCGCTTGTAGCTTGTCGCACCGTAGTCCCTTCACGACGGTCGGGTTCGCCTTGGCGCTGTTGCTCACCGGCGTCCATCATCAGGAAGACACCCCGTTTCTCAGCCTCCTGGAGCCGGTCAGCTCATCGAAGACCGGCAGGAATCCTGAGTCAACGGGGAGGCACACCGCGACGCCAGTGCTCGCTGAGCAGTCCTTTCTCAGCGGCGTACGCCTTGAGGCGTGCCACCAGCTCGTGGGGGCGGCTCAGCGCGGGGGGCGACCAGCCGCGGTGATGGGCATCACGACAAAATGTCACGATGCCTCGTGTTCTCGGCGCTGACTACCCAGGGGCGCCCGGACCGGGGCGGGATACTGCGCGCCATAAGCGATCGAGGATCTTCATGACTCAGACCGACCACAGGCCCCTCGCGGACGATTCGGACCGGCCAGGTTCGACTACTCGCCCACGCTTGACAGACGACGAAGCCAAGACGCTTCGCGAGATCTCTACACGAGTTCTCTGGTTGTCCTCCGCCATCGTGGACGCTGCCAACCGCAACCGCCCCAACCCCTCGGGCGTGAAAGTCGGAGGACACCAGGCGTCGTCGGCGTCGATGGTCGACATCATGGTCGCCCTGTGGTTCCACAACCTGGCCAACGAAGACCGAGTCTCGGTCAAGCCGCACGCCTCACCTGTGCTCCACGCGATCAACTACCTGCTTGGAGATCTCGACCCGAAGTACCTGCGCACTCTCCGAGCGAAAGGTGGCCTCCAAAGCTATCCGAGCCGGATCAAGGACCCGGACACGGTCGACTTCTCCACCGGCTCGGTAGGCATCGGCGCAACGGCCTCCCTGTGGGCCGCGATGTCCCTCCGATACCTGCGGTCGCGTGCAGCCGCCGCCCCCGCCGCCGGCCGGTTCATCAGCCTGCTCGGCGACGCCGAACTCGACGAAGGAGCCATCTGGGAGGCGATCGCCGATCCTGCAGTCCCCTCGATGGGTGAACTCCTGTGGATCGTCGATCTGAACCGGCAGTCGCTGGACCGCGTAGTCCCGGACATCCAGATCGAGCGGCTCCAAGGCATGTTCGCCGCCGCCGGATGGCAGGTCATCACGCTGAAGTGGGGCCGCCTGATCAGCGAGCTGTTCGAGCTTCCAGGAGGCGAAGAGCTTCGGGTGAGGCTCGAGGCGATGCCGAACGAGGAATACCAGCGAATGCTGCGTGTCGACTCCTCCCAGATCGCCGACCGGATCCTCGATGGTGGAGGAAGCGACAGGCTCCGCGCACTGGTGAGCGATCTGGAACCGAGCAGGCTCGCCGCGGCAATCCGTGACCTCGGCGGCCACGACCTCGGCCTCCTCACAGACACCTACGGCAGCGCCGCGACCGACCGGCCAACCGTGATCTTCGCCTATACGATCAAGGGACGCGGCCTGCCCACGGAAGGGCACCCGAACAACCATTCGGCCTTGTTGACCGAAGCACAAATGCACCACCTGGCTGAGCAGTGCGGCACCAGCCTCGACGACCCCTGGCGGAGCTTCGGCGCCGACTCAGTGCCCGGCCGCCTGTGCTCAACGCGCGGCGAGGTGCTCAAACGTCCGCCGCTGCGACGCCTGCCGGAGCCGGCCGTCCCGACCTCGCTCGGCCACCCGTACCGCAAACCCACATCGACACAAGCCGCTCTGGGCCGCCTCCTCGCAGACATCCCTCGCGACGCACCGGATCTGGCGCCGTACATCGTCACCTGCAGCCCGGACGTCGCCTCGTCGACCAACCTCGGCGGTTGGATCAACAAGACCGGTGTCTGGTCGATCGCGGACCGCCGCGACTGGTTCGCAGACGACACCGAGCGGATTCTGAAGTGGGCTGAACGCCCGACCGGACAACACATCGAACTGGGTATCGCCGAGGTGAATCTCGTCGGCCTTCTCGGTGAACTCGGCGCCACCTGGAGCCGATGGGGGCACAGACTGATCCCCGTCGGGACCTTGTATGACCCGTTCGTGTCCCGGGCGCTCGAACCGTGGTCATATGGGATCTACGCCGGTGGTCAGTCGATCCTTGTCGGCACTCCGTCCGGTGTGACCCTTGCGCCGGAAGGCGGCGCCCACCAGTCGATCACAACTCCGTCGATCGGGCTTGAGCAGCCGGCATGCACGGCCTGGGAACCGGCGTTCGCCCAGGACCTCGAGTGGACCTTCTTGCATGCGATGGCTCAGGTCGGAATTCCAGGAGGAACGTCGGCTTATTTCCGGCTATCCACCCGGCCCATCGACCCCGACCTCGCACGGCTGCCGGAGGAACCCGAGCTCCTGGAGCGACGCCGCCTGCAAGCCGTCGCCGGCGGGTACCGTCTCACCGACCACGACCCGGAGTTCGAGCAGGTGACGCTTGTCGGAATGGGCGCGATCATGCCCGAGGTGACGCAAGCGGCTCAGATTCTCGAAAACCTTGGTGTCGCGGCGGGTGTCGTCTGCCTGACCAGCGCCGACCTGGTTTTCCGATCGTTCCAGCAGCGTGGCCGGCGACGCCCTGGCACTGGCGGCAACATCGTGGAGACGCTGTTTCCGCAGCCATACCCGACGCCGTTGGTGACGGTCCTCGACGGCCACCCGCACACCCTGTCGTTCCTCGCCGGGGCACGCGGAGACCGGATTCGCTGTCTCGGAGTGACCGAGTTCGGGCAGTCCTCGAGCCTCGCCGATGCCTATGCGCTGCACGGAATCGACGCAGCTTCCATCGTTGATGCGGCGCTGGACCTCCTCAATCGGTAGCAGACGGCGAGCACCTACTCGACGGCGGACGACACACTGGGGGGCGTCGCCCCCCAGTGGTTCGCGGAACTGTGGGGGAGTGGGGGCCTTACTCCAGGAGGCCGCGTGACGATTGACGGGACTCTCTCGGCGAAGACGATCCCGTCGTTCCGCCGGCCGGGCGCCTCACCTCGGGAGATCATCGACGGTGCCGCCACGCCCCGCCCTCCGGGAGAAAGCGAGACCTGGTGCACACCATCGACACCTCGGTCGTGATCGAGGCCTCGCCGCAGGAGGTCTGGGCTGTCATCGTCGACTTCGGCCGCTACGAGGAGTGGAATCCGTTCATCCTGAAGGCCGGAGGCCAGGCGGTCGTGGGCACCACGCTGAGGTTGCACATCCGGACGCCCGGCGACGACGGGATGACCCATCGCCCCACCGTAGTGATCGCCGAACCGGCGAAGCACCTGCAATGGCTGGGAAAGGTTGCCATCCCCGGACTCCTCGCCGCACGGCATGATTTCATTCTGGAGCCGCGTGGCGAGGGGACTTCGCTGGAAGGATTCGTATGTCCAGCCAGAATCGCAAGCGTCGGGGCGAGATCCGCACGTTGATGGCCGAGACCGGCCTCACCTACACCCAGGCGGTCCGCGAGTTGGACCGCCTCGGTGTCAGCGGCTTCACCGCTCAGAAATCCTCCGCCACGTCGTCAGTTCTGGTAGCCCCTCGCCACCCGCGGAAGGATTGACGACCATGACCGACGCCAGACTGCTAGGCGACGACGAGGCCGCGTTCATCGCGGCGGCCCGCTCAAATGACGCAGCACAGTTCGCGCTCATCACGGAGCGCTACCGGCGTGAGCTGCAGGTGCACTGCTACCGGATGCTCGCGAACTACGAGGACGCCCAGGACCTGACGCAGGAGACGTTCCTGCGGGTGTGGAACAAGCGGGAGTCGTTCAAGGGCCACGCTGCGCTGCGGACCTGGCTGTACCGGATTGCGACGAACGCCTGCCTCGACTTCCTGGAGAAGCGCAACGACCGCACACCCGTGCCTGCCGAGCTGCCGGACCCCGGCTCCGAGGTGCTGTACCTGCAGCCCTACCCGGACCGGATGCTCCCGGAGGACCCGCAGGAATCGGTGGTGGCGCGGGAGACGATCGAGCTGGCGTTCATCGTCGCCGTCCAGCACCTGCCGCCGCGGCAGCGGGCGGTGTTCATCCTGCGCGACGTCCTCGGCTGGCCGGCGTCGAAGGCCGCCGACGCCCTCGAGCTGACCGTCGCATCGGTGACCAGCGCACTGCAGCGGGCGCGTGTGACGATGCGCGAGCAGCTGCCCGACCGCCGCCTCGACTGGCGGAGCCCCGCCACCCACGAGCTGTCGAATGACGAGCGCGGCGTGGTGAAGTCGTATATCGACGCTCACGAGCGCAACGACCTCGACGGGCTGATGTCCCTGCTGCGCGACGACCTGCGCTTCGCGATGCTGCCCGAGCCGGGCACCTCGGTCATCACGGCCAAGGACGCGGTGGACGGCTGGGTCTCCGGTGGGCTCTTCCAGCGCGGCCACGACGACTGGCGCTGTATCACCACGACGGTCAACCGCATGCCTGCCGCCGTGCTGTACCTCCGCACCCCCGACGACCCGGAGTACCGGCTATTTACCATCGCGGTCCTGCACATCGTCGACGGGAAGATCGCCGAGCTCACCGGATTCGACGCCACCGACAAACCATGGCTGGGCCTGCCCCCGACACTGTAATCAGACAAGTCCCATCGTCGACGAGTCCAGCGCACAGGCCGCCGTCACCGAAGTCACCGCGGAATGAGCACCCCGACCAGCTGAACACCAACGCGACAACGCGAACACCACCGCCCCGCCGGCGTTGCCGGCGGGGCATCTTTGTCCCCGAAGAACATCGTCACAATCAACGACGCCGTCGCCCTCATCTCCAGCAAGTCGGTCAACAGCTCACTCGGAACGCAAGGAAGGGCCCGGGGAAGGTTCCCTCATAGCCGAGGGTCACGGTGAGCACGCCAGGAAGGATTTCGACCTGGCCTCACGAGCCCAGGACCTGGCCTCACGAGCCGAGCATCTGGCCCGTGCTCATCGCCTCGTCTCGTATCGGGTCAGTACCACGCCGCCGGGAAACGTCCGCGTCTCCACCAGGTTCAGGTTCACCCAGCTGTCCAGGGCCGTGAAGAACGGCGTGCCGCCGCCCACCAGGACCGGGTGGGTGACCAGCACGTACTCGTCGATCAGCCCGGCCCGCATGGCCGCTGCGGCAAGTGTGGCGCCGCCGATGTCCATGGGGCCGCCGTCTTCGGCCTTGAGCCGGGTGATCTCGGTGACCGCGTCGCCGGTGACCAGGCGGGTGTTCCAGTCGACCGTGCTGGTCGTCGAGGAGAACACCACCTTCGGCATGTCCCGCCAGCGGCGGGCGTACGCGATCTCCGCCGGTGTGGCGCCGGGCTGCTGGTCGGCGGTCGGCCAGTGGGAGCTCATCGTCTCCCACAGTTTGCGCCCGTACAGCGCCAGGCCGGTCGCCCCCACCCGGTCGGACCACCACTGGAACAGCTCGTCGCTCGGTACGCTCCAGCCGAGGTCGTCGCCGGGCGCGGCGATGTAGCCGTCCAGGCTCAGGTTCATGCCGAAGATCAGTTTCCGCATCGTGCCAGCCTCTCGTGAGTCGATCTCACACGTACAGACGGGCGCGGCGCGAAAACCTAATCGGTGCGCGATCTGCGTCCGCAGGTAGTCCTCGCGTTCCGGACTCAGCACGGCGTACTCGGCGGGCTCGAGCACCACCGACCGGATCTCGATTTCACTCCTCGAAGGCCGAGAACCGACTCGATGCCCACCTCGCGGCGTTGCCGGGTAAGTACGGCTCGATCCTCAAGAAGGTCAAGTTCGCTGAGAAGGCTCCGCATCTGTACAGCGCGGCCGCGAAGGCCGAGGCCGAGCGGCGCATCGGTCAATTGGCCGACTCCGAGATCACAAAGGCCATGGTCTTCGTTGAGTTGGCCGAGAACATCGCCGAGGTGATGAGCGAAGGCCAGGCTGAGCAATGAACCTCGCCGAAGGCATGCTCTCCCTACTCGCCGCCGAACCCCTGCTCGACCAGGCACCCGCAGACGCCGGCCTCGACGACTGCGAGGGGCGCCATGGATGAGTCACTCGCAGCCGGGTGACGTGACGGCCGCGGTCAGCTCGGCGACGTCGTCATCGGTCAGCTGGACGCCCGCGGCGGCCACGTTCTGCTCCAGATGCTCCACCGACGCGGTGCCGGGGATGGGCAGCAGGACCGGTGAGCGGCGGAGCAGCCACGCGAGCGCGAGCTGCGACGGCGTGGCCGACAGCCGGGACGCGATGGCCTCGAGCGGCCCGCCGGATTTCACCAGGTCGCCGGTGGCCAGCGGGAACCACGGGATGAAGGCGATCTGGTGGTTTTCGCAGTAGTCGAGCACGTCCTCGGCCGCCCGGTCGGCCAGGTTGTACCGGTTTTGCACCGAGGCGATCGGGGCGATGGCGCGGGACTCCTCGATCTGGTCGACGCTCACCTCCGACAGGCCGATGTGCGCGATCTTTCCTTCGTCCTTCAGCGCCTTGAGCTCGCCGATCTGATCTTCCAGGGGCACTTCGGGGTCGACGCGGTGCAGCTGGAACAGCGCGATCCGGTCGACTCCGAGGATGCGCAGGCTCATCTCGCATTCCTGCCGCAAGTAGGCAGGCCTGCCGACAGGTGTCCACTGGTCGGGGCCCTGCCGGGTGAACCCTGCCTTGGTGGCGATGACGATGTTCTCGTCGTACGGGGCGAGGGCGCGGTGGAGCAGCGGCTCGGCGACCAACGGGCCGTAGGCGTCGGCGGTGTCGAAGAGATTCACACCGAGTTCGGCCGCGCGCCGCAGGACGCGCACAGCCTCGTCCGGATCGGCCGGTGGCCCCCACACGCCGGGTCCGGTCAGCTGCATCGTCCCGTAACCGAGGCGGTTGACCTCGAGTGTGCCATCGATCATGAATTGGCCGGATGCGCCGGCCGTCACGGAGGTCATCACGGATCCTTTCTCAGCCTGCCCGCCCGGGCGGGGTCTGCCGGGTGGTCAGCCCACCCACACGGTCTTGAGGTTGCAGAATTCCCGGATCCCGTGTGCGGACAGTTCGCGGCCGTAGCCGGAGCGCTTGATGCCGCCGAACGGCAGTTCCGGGTAGGAGATCGTCTTGCCGTTGATGAACACCTGGCCGGCCTCGAGGTCGGAGCTGAACCGCTGCTGTTCGGTCTCGTCGTCGGTCCACGCGTTGGACCCCAGGCCGAAGGTGGTGGCGTTGGCGATCTGCAGGGCCTCCTCGATGTCCGCCGCCCGATACAGCGAGGCGACGGGGCCGAACACCTCCTCGGTGAAGATCCGCATGTCCCGGGTGATGTCAGTGATCACGGTCGGCGGGTAGAACCAGCCCGGCCCGTCCGCACGCCGCCCGCCGCACAGGACGGTGGCCCCCGCGGCGACGGCGTCGTCGACCAGCTCCTCGACGTCCGCCCGGCCCTGCTCGGTGGCCAGCGGCCCGACCTCGGTGGACGAATCGAACGGGTCGCCGACCCGCAGCTCGCGCATCCGGGCGACGAACATCTCCGTGAAGGCGTCGTAGATGTCGGTGTGCACGATGAACCGTTTGGCGGCGATGCAGGACTGCCCGTTGTTCTGCACCCTGCCGTCCACCGCGGTCGCCACGGCGCGCTCCAGATCCGCCGAGGGCATCACGACGAACGGGTCACTGCCCCCAAGCTCCAGCACGGTGCGCTTGACCTCGTCACCGCAGATCGCGGCCACCGACCGCCCGGCCGGCTCGCTCCCGGTCAGCGTGGCGGCGACCACCCGGGGATCCCGCAGGATCGCCTCCACCTTCCGGGAGGAGATCAGCAACGTCTGGAAGCAGCCCTCCGGGAACCCGCCGCGGCGGAAGACGTCCTCCAGATACAGCGCGCACTGCGGAACGTTCGACGCGTGTTTGAGCAATCCGACGTTGCCCGCCATCAGCGCCGGCGCGGCGAATCGCATCACCTGCCACATCGGGAAGTTCCACGGCATCACCGCGAGTACCGGCCCGAGTGGCTGGTAGCGGCCGAAAGCGCGTTTGGCGCCGACCGCCGATGCGTCGGCCAGCGGCTCGTCGGCGAGGAACTCGGCCGCGTGGTCGGCGTAGTAGCGCATGCCGTGGGCGCACTTGAGTACCTCACCGCGGGCCGAGGCCAGGGTCTTGCCCATTTCGGTGGTCACGAGGTGGGCGGCGGCGTCGGCCTCCTTCTCGAACAGGTCGGCGCCGGCCCGCATGAGTTCGGCCCGCTCCTGGAACCCGCTGGTGCGGTAGGACTGCCACCGCTCGTGCGCGACCCCGATCTTCTGCTCGACCTCGGCCTCGCTCAGCTCGGGAAACGTCCTGACCGTCGTTCCGGTCGCGGGGTTGATCGTGGCGATCGCCATGATCGTCCTCCCCTCCTGGTCGTCTGAGCACTCGCCTGGCCGGCGACGTGACTCTCGATCAGGGCGGCATGCCCATGATGGACGGGCATGCGTACGGACTCACTTCCGAGGCTATCGACCCTGGTCAGGTACCGCTTCATCGCGGGGTGACAACTCCTCCCAACCTGCGCATGGGGCACAGTCGGCAGAGCCGCGCTCGATCAAGGAAGGGATCCGTTCGACCCACCGATCGCCGGGTCGGTCAGCGCCCGGCACCAGGCGGGCGGCGTCGCCTGCAGGCCTGGTGCACCAGGCCCGCAACGCGATCACGAGGACCTGTCAGTCCAGCCTGACAGCCTGCTTGAGGAAGACGACGCCGTCGATCATGTCGAGCTGGGCCGGGTCCAGCGGGAAATAGCGGAAATCTTGGGAGATGCGCGGGGCGGGCTTCGTGATCGTCTCGGCCAGACGGCGGGCGTCGATGAGGGAGAGGTCCCACGGGAGCATGGACAGGATGCCCTCGACGGTGTCCGGGGGCGGGGTGTCGTCGCCGGCCGTGCCGAGAGCCGAGGCCAGGAAGGCGTACCGGTCGCCCAGGTGCGTCGCGGTGATCGCTCCCGCGCTCCACCACTCCAGCAGTTGGTCCCCGAACGGCATGAGGCTCTTGTTCCGCTGCAGGTGGAGGTTGTGACCGAAGACCAGGGCCGGGCCGTGCTCGGCGACGGCACGCAGGTTGGCGGCCATCATCGCGTCCCGCAGGGCCGACAGCCGGGGCCACCGTACCGGGGACGTGTCGGCCATCCAGTGGTGGTAGCGGAGCAGGCCGGTGGCGGTGCGCCCGTACAGTGCCGCCCGCTCCCTGTCCTCCGCGCTCAGCCGCGGCACCTGCGTGTCGAGCAGCGCCACCAGGTCGTCGGCGATCAGTCGCAGCCGCTGGGCTTCAGCGGACCGGCCGATCGACTGGGACGGATCCATGGCCGCGGCCTCGTTCGACCACCGGTCGTCCGGGCCCAGCAGCGTGTCGAGGGTTTCCCGGGTGCAGGGGAGCGGGCCGTCGAGGAGGGCGTGGAGGGCGGTGAGCGCCTGGCGCGGGCTCGCCGCCCAATACTCCAGAGGGCCGTCGAACCCGAAGAACCGGAGCTTTTCGTCATGCTCCTCGTTGTACGCCCGCATCCAGCGCACGAGCTCGCGGTTGGCCGGTGACGCGCCGAAGCCGTGGCTGAAGCCGCGTTCCATGACGTCATCGAGCGTGTCCGCGCCCGTTGTGATGTGGTCGTCCACCACGAGGCCCATGAGACAGTCGCTCTCGATGGCGAACGACCGGTAGCCCTCGTGCTCGACCAGATGCCGGAAGATCTCGTTGCGCAACTCGCCAAGCTCGCCCACGAAGTGCCTGGCCTCGCCCAGGCCGAGCAGCAGGGGCCGGGCGGGAAGCGACCGGAGGAACGCCGAGACGCCCGCGCCATCGAGCGGTCGGGCCATGTCCTTGATATCCATACCTTCAACGGTATCGTTGAACCTTCGATGTAAACTTTTCCGTGAAAATCCCCGCTCTCATCGCAATGGACCTTCAATCGGTGATGCATCCATGAGGCCAGTGGACCTGGCGCGCGAGCACGGCCTGTCCACCCAGGCGATCAGGAACTACGAGGACGCCGGCATCCTGCCCGCCGCCGAACGCACCGTCCACGGCTACCGCACCTACACGCCGCTGCACGCGCAAGCCCTGCGCGCGTTTCTCGCCCTCGTGCCCGGGCACGGTCACCACACGGCCACGTCGATCATGCAGGCGTTCAACCGGGGTGCCACCGAGGACGCGCTGCGGCTCATCGACGAGAGCCACGGCCAACTCCTCGACGACCGCCGCACTCTCCAGGCCGTCGAGGCCGCGCTCCGCGATCTGGCGCCCGTACCGCAGGAACGCGGCGACACGTTCATCGGCCCCCTGGCCAGGAGGCTCGGCCTCCGCCCTGCCACTCTGCGCAAATGGGAGAACGCCGGGCTGGTCCAGCCGCGCCGCGACCCGCAGACGGGCTACCGGGTCTACAGCGCGGCCGACGTACGGGACGTCCGGCTGGCCCACCAGCTCAGACGGGGCGGCTACCTGCTGGAGCAGATCGCCCCGCTGATCGCTCAGGTCCGCTCCGCCGGAGGCGTCGCCCCGCTGGAGTCGACCCTGCGCGACTGGCAGGCCCGCCTGTCCGCCCGGGGCCGCGCCATGCTCAAGGGCGCCGCCGATCTGGACGCGTACCTCCGCGCCCGCGAACCCTGAGGCCGAGTCACGTCCACCACGGGAAACGCGCCGTGATGGGCAGACGTACGCCGGGCACCTCGGTTGCGTGGGGCTACGACATGGTCGTCCCGCCGGAGACGTCGAGGCGGTGTCCAGTGACATAGCGGCTGTCGTCGGAGGCCAGGAAGGCGACGGTGTCGGCCACATCCTCCGGTGTGCCCAGCCGGCCAAGTGGTGTCTGCGACGACAGCCAGGCCAAGGCCTCGCCGACCAGGCGTCCCTGGTGCATGTCGGTGTCGATGACGCCTGGGGCCACGATGTTGACCGTGATGCCGCGTGGCCCGAGCTGCTTGGCCAGGGCGACGGTGAGGACATCGAGTGCGGCCTTGGACATGGCGTAGTCGACCGCCCTGGGCATGGCCGCTCCTCGGGTCAGCATGGTGCCCACGGTGATGATCCGGCCGCCGTCGCGTAGCCGTGGCAGGGCGAGCTGGGTGATGAAGAACGGGGCGGTGGCGTTGACCGCGAACAGGCGCTCGAAGCCCTTGCGGGTGACGCCGCCGATCTCGGCCTGGCCGCCGAGGATGCCCGCGTTGTTGACCAGGATGTCCAGCCCGTCGGCGTGAGCGTCGAAGCCGGCCCACAGGGCTTCGGCGTCACCCGGCGCGCCCAGCTCGGCCTGGACGGCGAAGGCCTGCCCGCCGACCGCTTCGATGGCGGTGACGGTGTCCTTGGCGGCCGCGTGGTCGCCGCCGTAATGCACGGCGACGCGGGCGCCTTCGCGGGCCAGCCGGGTGGCGATCGCGCGGCCGATGCCCCGGCTCGCGCCGGTCACCAACACCGTCTTTCCGGTCAATCTCCTCATGATCATACCGCTCCGTTCATGCGAAGTAGGGGGTGGTGCTCTCGGCATCGCGCAGGATCCGCGCCCACCGGCTCACTTGGTCCAGGAGGGTGTCGGGGCCGGGCCGACGGGCCGTGATCATGCCGAACAGCACGCCCGATCACGCCCGTGCGAAGAGGTCGATCCACACGTCCTCCATTTCGAGTACGTAGTACGCGAAATAGACCATAGCCATTCAGGTACCATGTACGCAAATAGAGGGAGGGCGCGGGTGGCCGACGAGGAACCGACCAGCATCTGGATGCAGCCGGAGCTGCACGAGCGCTCCGGACCAGGGCGGCGTCCCGGCTACAGCCGGGACCAGATCACCCGGACCGCCGTCGGGATCGCCGACGCGGAGGGCGTGGAAGCCGCGACCATGCGGCGGATCGCGTCCGAGCTGGGCACCGGCGCCATGTCGCTCTACCGCTACGTGCCCCGGCGCGACGACCTGTTCGACCTCATGATCGACCTGGCGATGAGCGAGATCGAGCTCCCCGACCACCCCTCCGGTGACTGGCGCTCCGCCCTGACGCTGCTGGCCCAGCAGATCCGCGCCGCAGGCCTACGTCATCCCTGGCTGATCGCGCTGCTCACCAGTCGGCCGACGCTGGGTCCCCACCTGCTGCGCGTGCACGAGTTCGCGCTCGGCGCGTTCGAGCGGATCGGACTCGACATCGACGACATCACCGGATTCGTCGGCATGCTCAACGACTACATCCACAGCGCGATCCGTCGCGAGATCGGCTGGCTGGAGGAGGCCCGCCGTACCGGCCTGGACCCCGAGCGCTGGAAGCGGGACTACATGGGGCCGTACGTGCGGCAGGTCGTCGAATCGGGCGCGTTCCCGCTGTTCAGCCGGTCGGTTCTGGACTCCCGCACCGCCCATCTCGGCCCCGGCGAGCGCTTCCGGCACGGGCTCGACCGCATCCTCGACGCCATCGCCGCGCTCATCACATCTACTCGCCCCCGTTGACCAGGAAGGCAGTGCCACACCTGCGAAGGAACGGCGGGATCGCACGGACCCGCATGCCGGCTCCACGCCCTCGGGTAACACGAGGACGACCGTGTGGATCATGTGCTTTCTTCCCTTTTGGTGAGGGACCGCCGCGCCCGCAACAGCTAACCTTCTTTACAATTCCTTTCACGGGAGGTTGGCATGCGCCGTCTGGCCGCTCTTGTCTGCTTACTCGTCCCCCTCCTCATCGCGGTCCCTGCCAGGGCCGCGGCCACCCCGATGCAGGTCTACGGGTCATGGCACTGCGGCAACGACGCCTGCATCTGGGGCGCCGTCCGTGATGTGAGCGAGTTCGACCAGAAGAACCACTGGCTCATCGACCGAGGCGACGGCCGTCCCTCTGTCAACGTCGTGGTGCTCAGCTTCGTCCACCCGGTGAAGCTGCTGCACAAGACGACCGACGCCCAGACCCTCGACGGGGTTCCGCGCGGCATGACCGCCGACATCGTGAACTACTTCAAGAGCCGCGGCATCCGGGTCATGCTGTCCATCGGCGGCATCACCTACACCGACGCGTGGAACGCGGCCTTGGCGGAGAACGCGGCCCAGTTCGGCCGCAACGCCGCCGAGGTGGCCCAGCGGCTCGGCGTCGGCATCGAGATCGACTACGAGGAGAACAGCGGCGCCGACCTCGCGGGCCTGCAGTCCTTCATCGACGCCTACCGTGCCGTCCTGCCGTACGACGCCACGGGAGCCAACCACGCGGCGCGCCTGACCATCGACCTGGCCGCAGGCGATCGATGGCTGATCGACATCGGCAGGAAGGCGACGGCGGACTGGCTGCGCACGACCGCGCCGGTCCTGGACTACGCCAACGCGATGGTTCCCGCCCGCCAGCCGAGTGCTTCCGCCGCGATCGCCAACTGGCAGGAGCACCTGGACGGCAAGCCGACCTACGCCCCGCCGATCCCGCCGCTGGCTCCCGCCAAGTTCACCGGCAGCCTCTACATCGCCGAGGGGAACAAGGTCCTCCCCGAGTGCACCGCCTTCGGTGCGTCGCTGCAGAACAGCACCGGCACCTTCGTCCAGACGGCCGCGCCGAACGGCGCGGGAACGAGCTCGGGACTGCTCGGCTACATGTTCTGGGCGGCGGAGCGGCCCTCCACCCGCGGCGTGACCACCCTGCCGCCCAACACGTGCGAGGGCGGCGTGGGCGGCGGCGCGACGGCTTACTCCATTCCGATTCCGATGCCCGCCCTGCGGCAGAGTTGAGCGCCCGCCGGGGGCCGTCGTGCACCGGCGGCCCCCGGCGATCCGGCATCAGCGCAGGCCGAGGGTCGGAGGAACTCAGAATCGGGGCAGGTCAGAGCAGGCGCAGGTTCAGGATCGGCGCAGGTTCAGAGCAGGCCGCGGGAGGTGAACGCGGCTCGCACCACGCCGGCCGCCGTGGCGCCACCGTGTCGCTGAGCGGCGGCGACGGTGGCCTCGGCCGCCGCGTGGAAGGTGATGTCCTTGGTGAAGTCGAACTGCGCGTCGATGATGATCGTGCTTGCCGAACGGTCGCCCAGCTTGGTGCGGATCTCGTACAACGCCGAGGACCAGATCTCACCGTCGGCGTGCACCTCGCCGACCACGTCCTCGGGGTAGTGCTTGGTGCCGTCCAAGCGGCGCAGGCAATGCGGGACGCCAGAGGTGTAGGAGACGGAGTCCCAGTCGGCGACGCACGCCTCGGGGGTCTTCGTCGGCGTGCCGGCCTTCCAGCTGGTCACGGCGACGGCGAGATAGTCGCCGAAGGCCTCGCCGATCGAGCCTGACTCCAGGGTGGTCCCGAAGCCGGTGACCTGACCGTCCTGGACCGAGTGGCCGTACTCGTGGACGATCACTTCTCCGTCCTCGCCGTCGTCCACGCCGCCCTTGCCGAGGGTGATGTTGGCCTTGTCGTCCCTGAAGAAGGAGTTGTCCCCGCCGTACTGGTTGATCCGCAGCTCGATCCGGCGCTGGTTGACCGGACGCAACCGGGACCCGAAGCCCAGTGACTGGATGTACTGCTGCGCGGTGGTGACCCAGTAGTAGCCCATCACCTGCTCGAACTGGTCACTGTCCCGGTGCCAGGCGGGGAAGGCCCCGTTCACGACGCGGGCGGCCTTGCCGGTCTCGCTCTTGACTGTGATGTAGCGCCCTGTGAGGGTGCCCGAGCCGTCCAGGTCGGTAAGTGCGACTGTGCGGTAGGCCCCGGCGAAGGCGGCGCCGTCGCGGTCCTTGTCATCGGTGAGAGTTTCGTCGCCGGTGCTCTGGACCGGGTTGGGGGAGAAGACGGTGGCAGTGGGATCGGCGGCGGCGTGGGCCGCGCTCGGGGTGAGAAGCCCGGTCGCACAGGCGAGAGCGAGGCAGGCGACAGGAATACGGCGTCGGGGGGCGTTCACCGAAGAATCCTCCTTGAATCAGGAACAATCATGGCGAATCTACGGCCGACACGATCTGCTGTCACCCGCCTGACCGATGTCAGGAGCGCCGGAAAGCTCACCCCAGCGATTATTGGTAGAGACCTTTACGAACGAATCCCGCCCGCTTATCGTGGGGCCGAGAGCTCACGGGGGACAGCAGTGACCACGCAGCATCGGACCCCTGCGGAGGCGTTTGTTGAACGTCCGTCGTGTCCTCGCGATCCTCCTCGTCCCTCTCCTCGTCTCTCTGGCCGCGCCTCCCGCGGTGGCGGCCACAGCGGTCGCGTTCGGTTCGGTCGTCCCGGTACCCGTCACCACGACCGCGACCCCCGGGGTGAGCTACGCCATCACCACCTCGACCGCTGTCTACACCGACCCCGCCGCGGCCGGCATCGGCGACCGGCTCGCCGCACTTCTGCGCCGTTCCACCGGTTATCCGATCCCCGTCGCCCCCGCGCCCGGCACCGGCGGCATCTCCCTCCTGCTGTCCGGCGCCCCCGCCACGGTCGGACCCGAGGGTTACCAGCTTGACGTCACCGGCACGTCGATCGTCATCCGGGCCAACCAGCCGGCGGGCCTCTCCAACGGGGTGCAGACCCTGCACCAGCTTCTGCCCGTCGCGGCCGACAGCGCGACGGTCCAGCCGGGCCCGTGGCCGGTGCCCGGCGGCCACATCGTGGACTACCCGAGGTTCGGCTATCGCGGCGCCATGCTGGACGTGGCCCGGCACTTCTTTCCGGTGGCCGCGGTCGAGCGCTACATCGACCAGCTCGCCCTCTACAAGATCAACTACCTGCACCTGCACCTTTCCGACGACCAGGGCTGGCGCATCGCGATCGGTTCCTGGCCGAATCTGGCGACGTACGGCGGCAGCACCGCCGTAGGCGGCGGACCCGGCGGTTACTACACGCAGGCCGACTACCAGCAGATCGTGGCCTACGCCGCCGCCCGCTTCGTCACGGTCGTCCCTGAGATCGACATGCCGGGTCACACCAACGCGGCGCTGGCGTCCTACCCGGCACTCAACTGCAACGGCGTCGCCCCGCCGCTCTACACCGGCACCGACGTCGGCTTCAGCTCGCTGTGCACCTCCAAGGAGCTCACCTACACCTTCATCGACCAGGTCTTCGGGGAGCTCGCGGCCCTCACACCGGGCCCCTACCTGCACATCGGCGGCGACGAGGCCGCCTCCACCGCGCCCGCCGACTACGCGGCGTTCGTCAACCGGGTCCAGCAGATCGTCGCGGCGCACGGCAAGACCGTCACCGGCTGGCACGACATCGTGAACGCCACACCGTTGCCGTCGACGGTCGCGCAGTACTGGGGAACCACCACCCGCGACTCCGCGGTGGCCACGGCCGCCCAGCGCGGTACGCGGCTCATCATGTCGCCGGCCAGCCGGACCTATATCGACATGAAATACAACTCACGCACGACCCTCGGGCAGAACTGGGCCGGCTACATCGACGTCAAGACCGCCTACGACTGGGACCCCGGCGCCTACCTCAGGGGCGTGGCCGCCTCCTCCGTGCTCGGCGTCGAGGCGCCGCTGTGGACCGAGACCCTCGCCACGAGCGCCGACATCGACTACATGGCCTTCCCCAGGCTCCCGGCGGTGGCGGAGCTGGGCTGGTCGCCGCAGGCGACCCACGACTGGACGGCCTTCAAGCAGCGGCTCGGCGCCCAGGGCCCGCGCTGGCACGTCATGGGCGTCAACTACTACCACTCCACGCAGATCTCCTGGCCGGGCGGTTCCTGATGCGTCGACTCCTCGCGATCCTCGTCTCCACCCTCACCCTGGTACTGGCCATCGGCGTCGTCGACGCCCGCGCGGCCACCGTCACCTCCACCGAGCTGACCTCCGGCTGGGCACTGCGCTCGGCCACCGGACTGTCCGACACCGGCGCGGCCATCTCACAGATCGGCTACTCCACCTCGGGCTGGAACCCTGTCTCACTGCCGTCCACGGTGCTGGCCGGGCTGGTGGCGGACAACGTCTACCAGAACATCTTCTTCGGTCAGAACCTCAAGAACGTCCCCGACCTGACAGGGCAGGACTGGTGGTTCAGGGGCGAGTTCACCGCCGCGGCCACCTCCCCGGGGCAGGTCTACTGGTTGCGCTTCAAGGGCATCAGCTACCGCGCGCAGATCTGGTTGAACGGCACCCAGCTCGACGCCAACGCCGTGGGCACGATGGTCGGCCACGAGTACAACGTGACCGGCGCGATCCACCCCGGCGCGGTCAACGCCCTGGCCATTCGCGTCACGCCCCCGGCACATGACTGCAAGGACCTGTCGTTCTGCACCGTCGACTGGAATCCCGAAGCCCCCGACATGAACGCCGGGCTGTGGGGGAAGACGCTGGTGGACACCACTGGACCCGTCGCTCTGCGCGACCCCTACGTCAAGACCGTCCTGCCGCTGCCCGCCACCAACGCCGCGGACTTGACCGTCTACGTCGACGCGGTCAACGCCACAGCGGCGCCGGTCACCACCACGGTCAACGCCACCATCAGCAAGGCCGGCCAGCCGAGCATCCCGCTCAGCCAGACCGTCACATTGAACGCGAACGAGCGCCGAGAGGTCGCCTTCGCGCCGGTCCACGTCACCAATCCCGTCCTGTGGTGGCCCTACCAGTTCGGGTCGCCGGAGCTCTACCAGCTCAGCGTCTCGGCGACCGCGGGCGGGGCGACCTCCGACACCAAGGGGATCGACTTCGGCATCCGACAGTTCACCGACTACCGGACCACCGTCAACGGCACGTCGTTCGCCGGTTACAAGGTCAACGGCCAGAACATCATGTTCCGCGGCGGCGGCTACATGTGGGACATGCTGCAGCGCTGGGACACCAAGACCAACGCCGCGCACATCAAGTACGTCAAGGACATGGGCCTCAACACCATCCGCCTGGAGGGCACCCTCGGCAACGAGGAACTCTACGACATGGCCGACAAGGCCGGCATCATGGTGATGCCCGGCTTCGTGTGCTGCAGCGCCTGGGAGAACGACAGCGGGTGGTCGGCCGAGCAGGCCCAGGTCGCCCTCGCCTCCCTCGACACCCAGATGCGCGCCACCCGCGCCCACGCCAGCACCTTCCTGTGGACCTACGGCAGCGACCAGCCGCCGACCGCCGCGCACCTGACCGCCTACAAGAACGTCGCAACCGCCCTGCACTGGCAGAACCCGACCCTGGACAACGTCGCCACCTGGTCCAACGCGAACGCCGGGATGAAGATGGACGGTCCGTACGTGTGGGAGCCGCCTGTCCTGTGGTGGGACACCACCAAGGCGGGCAGCGCCTTCGGCACCACGGGCGAGGAGGGCACCGAGTCGCCGCCGCCGCTGGAGAGCGTGCAGCGTTTCCTGGCCCCCGCCGACCAGTGGCCGCTCGGCACGGCCTGGAACTACCACGCGGGCAAGGCCGGCAGCGTCTTCGACAACACCGCCCCGTTCACCGCCGGGCTCAACAGCCGGTACGGCACGGCCACCGGCGCGGCCGACTACTCACGCAAGGCGGAACTGCAGAACTACGAGAACACCAGGGCGTTCTTCGAGGCATGGAACTCCCATGAGTACACCCAGTCCTTCGGCACCATCTTCTGGATGCTCAACAGCGCCTGGCCGTCGGTGCACTGGAATCTGTACGACTACTACTTCAAACCCGGCGGCGGCTACTTCGGCAGCAAGAAGGCCAACGAGCCGGTGCACATCGCCTACGACTACGCCACCAAGAAGGTGTTCGTGGTCAACTCCACCCTCACGGCCCGCAGCGGCCTGACCGCGACGGCGACCCTGTACAACATCCCGGACCTGGCCCAGAAGTACACCACGTCGGTGCCCGTCACCGCCGCGGCCAACTCCTCTACCCAGGTTCTGACCATTCCCACCGTCACCGGCCTGTCCAGCACCTACTTCATCCGCCTCCAGGTCAAGGACGCGAGCGGGGCGACGGTCAGCAACAACCTGTACTGGTACTCCACGACGGCCGACACCCTCGGGAACAAGAGCAACTGGTACCGGACCACGCCCAAGAACTCCGCCAACCTCACCGGGCTGAACAGCCTGCCCAGTAATCCCAACCTGAACGCCACCGCGTCCAGGGCCACCTCGGGCGGCCAGGAAACAGTCACGATCACTCTCACGAACACGAGCGCGACCAACCTCGCCTTCTTCGTCCGCCCCGAGATCACCACGGGCAACGGCGGCACCGAGGTCGTGCCGGTCACCTACACCGACAACTACGTCTCCCTCTGGCCGGGGGAGTCGACCACCGTCACCGCCGCCTACCAGACGGCCGACCTCGGCGGACAAGCCCCCTACCTGCGGTTACGCGGCTACAACATCCCCACCTCCTCCGTCCCTGTCTCCTGAGGTCCTCCCAGGCGACGGCCCGGCCGGAAGCGACCACTCGCATCGGCCGGGCCACGGGGGAGCACGACGGAGGGCCGGGGCGTCGGGTGACGCTCCAGCCCTCCCCGGGTCATCAGGTGGTGTAACGGATGACGTCGGTGCGCATCACGTCGCCCGATGCCTTCACCGCCATGAAGGTGTGCTGCGTCTTTGCGAGCCCTGAGGCACTGAACACCTTCTGCTGCGTCGCGCGGACGTCGCCGTGCGTGTCGACGCGCTTGACGAGTTCGCCGTCGATGTAGATGTCGACGAGACCCTGATCAGGCGTGGTGGCGGTGACCCAGTCGACTCCTGTGCCCGTGAACGTGTACGAGACCGAGTCGCCGTTGTGGTTCGTGGCGTGGACGTCGTCGAGGTGGTCTCCGCGGAACGCGAAGTCCAGTTTCGCCGCACCGACCGGCAGCGTGGCAAGATAGCCGGCCCGCAGGGTCACCGTCGACCCCGACAGGGTGTAGTCGGTCCCCTCCTTGAGTGCTGTGCCATTGAGCGAAACCCCGGCGAACTCACTGCCGTCGCGCAGGAGCTTCACCTGCACGTCCGCGGGGGCCTTCTTGTCGAACGACACCGCCGACGGGTCGATGAGACTCGGCTGGATCACGTCGATGCGATCAAGCAGCATAAATGACCCGGACTTCTTGACGACTTTGAGCGTGTGGCTTCCGTTGGGAAGGTCGTCCACGCTGAACACCGTCTGTTGCGCGAGGCGCGGCTGTCCTGAATCGCGCCCGGTGTTCACGGTCTTCACGAACTGCTCGTCGATGTAGACATCGACGTTCCCCTGCGAGGAGTCCATTTCGGTGATGTAGGAGACACCCGTGCCCACGAAGCTGTACTGGAACGAGTCGCCGTCGTGTTCGGTGTAGTGGACGTCGTCGCCGTAGTCGCCCAGACCCCGTCCGGTGCTTTGCGACCATGATCCCGTGTAGACGATGCCGGGGGCGGTGTCGTTGAGTGTGATGGTCCGAGTCGGGCCAGATGCCGACGGCGGCGCCGCGGTTCCGGTGTCGGTGACGTTGACGTTGAGTGGTTGTGAGGTTGCGGCGACCTCGTTTCCACCGTTGCGGGTCCACTCACCCGCATAGCCGACGCGCAGCGCGTCGTCGTTGACAGCGACTTCTGCGCCGGACTGCGGTGTCACCTTGAGGAGCCGTACGCCGTGGATGGGGACATCCGAGGCGGTGAACCCGGTGCGGAAACGACCGAGGTTCTTGCGCGCCCACAGGTCGCGCACAGTGGCGGTGCCGGTCAGACCGATATCGGTCCAGTTCGCGGTGATGTCCTTTTCAGTCCGGCCGAGGTTGAACAGCGCGACGGTGTAGCTGCCGTCGGAGTTGAGCGCGTACCAGACCTGTTGCTGAGTCGCGGTGGAGACCGGGCGCGCCGGCGTACCTGCTTGGTCGACGGCGATGACCTCCGGGTTGGTGAGGAGACTGAGCCCGTAGGAGTCGAGGTCCGTCAGGTCGTTGCCGGTGTACAGCGGCGCGGCGGAGGTCGCCCACAGGGTCATCGCGGTCTGCCGTTCGTCGCGGGTCAGACCGTCCATCGTGCCGTTGCCGACGTCAAGCGAGTCGAGGTCGTTCCAACCGCCGTTTCCGCCGTTGCGCCACCATGTCGCCTCGGTCGGGAAAAGCCGGGCGATGTTGTCCCAGTTGGTGAGTGCGTCATGGGCGCAGTAGCACTCGACGTCCCACTGGATCCGCCAGCCGTTGGCCATGGATCGCCAGTAGTCCGCGTAGTTCGGGTCGAGCGCCCACGAGAGTTCGAACCAGATCTTGTGCGCCTTGAGCGCTTTCGACCACGCGGCGACATCGTCTCGGGCGTCAAGCGAGAGGTCGCTCACCCCGGATCCGGGGGTGACGCTGTCGAACTTGACGAAGTCGACACCCCACTGCGCAAGCAGGTCGACGATCGAGTCGATGTACTTCTGTGAGCACGGGTTCGAGAAGTCGATCCTGTAGCCGATCTTCCAGTAGTCGGAGGGGCGGAGCGGTTGCGCGGCGACGTCGTGCGTCGTGCACCCTGGGGCTCCGGCGATCGGCAGGTTGGCGTTGTAAACGTCGGGGGAGATGCCCGGGATCATGTAGACCCCGAACTTCTGGCCGTTCGCGTGGATGTGGTCGATGACCTTCTGCAGGCCTTGCGGATAGAGCGTGGCGCTGGGCTTGGGCCGCCCGTTGGCGTCAACCCCGTCGTTCCATCCCGCATCGACGTTGATGTAGTCATAGCCGTACTTCTGCAGCTTGGCGTGCATCGCGTCGGACTGCTTGATGAGTTGGTCGCCGGTGATCCACTTCCCGTTGCCGGAGTAGACCTGCATGCTGTAGCTGCTCCACCCCATGTACGGCCGCGTCGCCCACGGGTCGGCGGTGGAAGCGAGTGGCTTCCTGGGCGTCGGTGTCGGCACCGTGTCGGACGACGGCGTTGGCGAGGGAGTGGGGTTTGTGCTCGGTGGTGCGGTCGCGGACGCCGTCAGGGCGGTGGCGGCCGGGTCGGATTGGGTTGCGGCCGCCGGCATGACCGCGCCGAGCGTGAGCCCGACGGCCATCGCCGCGACGCTCATCACCGTGAGCGCTGGACGCGCCCTCGTGTGTCGTTTCATGCGAGATCTTTCTCCTCTTCGTGTGGTCCGGGGCACGATGCCCGTGGACCAGCGGCGGTGGGCCGTCCGGTGCAGCGATCAGCGGTGGCAGCCTCGTGATGTCGAGGTGCGTCGCCTGCTGCGAGTCGAGGGTGGGCAGTGGAATGCCTGCGACGGCGAGCACCGAGCCGGGTAGCTCAGCGCCGTCGACGTGCGCGAGGGCGAGATCGCGGGGGTCGCACTGGCCCGCCGCGCGCCGGCGAGAGGCTCATCGACCGGCCCAAGATGAGCTCCCCAGTGGAGTGCTCGCGGCATCCGGCCGGCCGCATCGGCAACCAGTGAAGACCCGGCTGCTCGCAAGGTCAGAACGGCGTCACTGCCGTCGCGCATGAATGGGCTCCTGACGATTCACGTCTACGCTGCCGATGCAAACCACCGGCCCAATGCCGCCAACTTTGATCATTTCGCCTGGTCAAGCTGCGGGTGCCGCCACCGTCGCCGCCGCGCGGTTGGAAGTGGAGGCGGAACGCGCGGCCGACGCCACTCCGGCGTCCACGGTCGACATCCGTGAGCCCGACCTGATCAAGGGAGGTCGCCTGGCGCCTGGCGGAACTCGCCCAGAAAGCCTCTCTGCGTAGACGACGTATCACGCGATGAAGCGAGGGGGGTTAGTGATCGCGCGCGGTGGCCGGGGGAAACGGCACGGAGGGCGACAGCGGGCATCGGGGTCCTCAAAGTCTGGCGGGCAAGCCGGTGAGTGCCGCTGAGCGTAGGGCTCGTTCACCCCTATAATCAATACTTGACGAAGGAAATTATTAAGCCGACGTTTCGGGCCATGTCCACCGAGGCCGGCACTGGCGCTCTTAGAGAGACTTCGCCTCCTACGGCCACGCCAGCAGGACCGGATGCCTCATCGCCGCCCGGCGACCACAGACAAACCCTGCGTTTCCACTGTCAGTTGCCACTTGATCTGAGGCACGACGCAGCTCTCGAGCTGGGATGCCTCATGATCAGTGGGACCACAGATTGGGCGAATGTCCTCGGCGCGGAGCTGGGTGACGGCGGCGTCCAAGTAGCGGGTGTTGAACAGCACGAGTGCGTTCAGCACCAGGCCCGGCGCCCCGATCTGATCCCCGTTCTGCGAACGGTATCCGCATGTACGAGTGCTGACCTCGCTGTCATCACGGCAGATCGCGCGGCACGCCGGGCCTTGCGCCGGCTTGTCAGGGAGCCAAGGTGTTTTGGGCGCTGCTGCCGTGTCAGTGCCGGGCGGTGCTCAGTCCGTCCAGGGTGAGGTCGAGGAGGCGTTCGGCCTGCTCTCGCTGTTCGGGTTTTCCGGAGGCGAGTGCGATGCCGGTGAGGGCGGCGAACATGTCGGTCGCGCTGACGTCCGAGCGGATGGTGCCGGCTTTGACCCCGGCATCCAGAAGGGCGGCCAGAGCGGCCAGCATCATCTCGTGGCTCTGGGCGTATGGGTTGACGCCTGTGTCGACAAGGGCCCGCAGGGCCTCGGCCATGCCGAGTTTGGCGGTCGCGTAGTCGATGAAGCGGCCCATCCAGGCACGCATGGCCTCCCGCGGTGGCATCGTGTCCAGAAGATCGGGGGCGGCGTCACACAACTTTGCCAGCTCGTTGCGGTAGGCGGCCTCGATGAGGATCTCCCGGGTCGGGAAGTTCCGGTACAGAGTGCCGCTGCCGACGCCGGCCTCTTTGGCGATGCGCTCCAGGTGCGCGTCCAGTCCCTGTTCGGTGAACACGCGCACCGCGGCGGAGAGAATCTTGTCCCGATTGCGCTGCGCGTCGGCCCGCAGGGGGCGCCCTGTCTCTCTGGCCATCGGCGGTCTCCTGTCGTGCCCGGTTTGCTAAGCGGCGACGCCTCCACTTATAGTCGGAGAAGCGGCGACGCCTCCACTTAACTGTAGGGCACCCGCCGCCCGCATCCACTGCGCGCAACCGGAACGGCGCCTTCAACCTCGCGCCTCTCGGCCACCTCAGGCGGCCGCCGCTACCGGTTCCGGGAGTAAGGGACGCCATCCCCGGCCCTGTCGTCGTGGTTCCGGCTTTACATCCCATGACGGTCCCCACCCACCAAGAACCGAGTGGGGAATCGACACATCACAGGAGAAGAATTGAATCTCTCGCTCGAAGGCAAGGTCGCCCTCATCACGGGCGGCGCATCGGGGGTCGGCCTGGGCATCGCCCAGGAGTTCGTGGCCAACGGCGCTCACGTGGTCATCACTGACCTGCAGCAGAAGCACCTGGACGAAGCGGTCGCGGCGATCGGGCCGAACTGCTCAGGAATCGTCGCGGACGTCACGAGACTCGCCGACATGGAGGCCGCCTACGGGAAGGTGAAGGAGCGGTACGGGCGGCTCGACGCGGTCGTCGCCAACGCCGGTATCGGTGCGCACGCTCCACTCGCCGCGATCACCGAGGAGGAGTTCGACTGGACCTTCAACGTCAACGCCAAGGGCGTCCTGTTCACCGTGCAGCCCGCGCTGCCGCTGCTGCCACCCGGCGGAACGGTCGTCATCATCGGGTCGACGGCATCCATCCAGCCGCCGCGTGGGATGAGCATGTACGGCGGCGCCAAGGCCGCGGTGCGCAACTTCATCCGGGCCTGGATCCAGGACGTCAAGGGATCGGGCATCCGGATGAACATCCTCAGCCCCGGAGCGGTCGACACCGCCTCCCTGCGCAATGCGCTGACGATGGCACAGGGAGCCGACCAGGTCGATGCCACGATCAAGACCATGGGCGAAGGCAATCCCACCGGACGGATCGCCGACCCACGCGAGATGGGCAAGGCTGCGGTGTTCCTCTGCAGCGACGCCTCCAGCTTCATCACCGGCGTGGAACTGTTCGCCGACGGCGGCATGGCGCAGGTGTGACAACCAGCGCCAGGTCGATCGGCGCACCACCCAGTGCGGACCCGTCCCATCGGCGAAGCAGGCCATCAAGCGCCTGCCGGCCGGTGAGGTCGTGTCCGGCCAAAGCGAAGTGAAGGGAAGAAACTCCATGTCGGGAATCGAAGACAAGGTCGTCGCCATCACGGGAGCGGGCGGCGGCATCGGCGCGGCGACCGCACTGATGCTCGCTGAGCGCGGCGCGAAAGTCGTGCTCGGGGACCACCGCGCCGATGGCATCCAGGCTGTGGCGGCCCGCATCGCGGACGCCGGCGGCCAAGCCGTCTTCGTCCAGGCGGACGTGACGCACCGCGAGGACCTGGCCGCCCTGGTCATGCTGGCGCGCGAACGGTACGGCAAGCTCGACGTCCTGGTCAGCAACGCCGGAGTGGGACCGATCGCGCCTTTGGACGACCTGCGCGTGGCGGAGTGGGAGCTGATGATCGACGTCAACATCAAGGGCGTCTTGTACGGCATCGCGGCGGCGCTACCGGTATTCCGCGAGCAGGCTTTCGGGCATTTCGTGAACATCGCCTCCACGGCCGCGTACACCACGGTGCCGAACCAGGCGGTCTACTCCGGCACGAAGTATGCCGTGCGCGCCATCTCCGAGGGCTTGCGGAAGGAGGCCGGCGGCACGCTGCGCGTAACGATTGTCTCGCCGGGCTTCGTCCGGACGAACTTCGTGGAGTCCGTCCAGAACGCGGACGTGCGAGCCCAGCTCATCGAGTCCCGGGACAAGTTCGCGGTGCCGCCCGAGGCGATCGCCCGCGCTATCGCGTTCGCGATCGAACAGCCGGCCGAGGTGGATGTGAACGAGGTCGTCGTCCGTCCCACCGCGCAGAGCTGAACCTCGGTGCCGGCTTCCTGCCGGGTCTGGGCACCCTCTCGGTCCGGACCGCTTCCGCCGAGCACTGGGTGTTCACCCTGAACCGGTCTGCGACGCGGATAGCGTGCCCATGATCGAGTAGGTTTCCCCATGAGGCTACGCTGGCATTCATGAATGGTGCATCCGGCCCCGTGCACCAGCCGCGGCAGAAAGTCGGTTTCCTCTTCGTACGGAACGTGGTCGTTGTACTGCTCCCGCTGTTTGCGGTGTGGCCGCTGATGTCAGGAGTCGAGGCCGGCGACCGGCAGGCCGCCGAACAAGTCTGCGCCCAGCACAGCATGGTGGTGAGGACGCTGGATTACCCTCGCAAAGGGGCTCAGGCCACGGGGGTGACATGCACCCCCGCCGGACGGTGGGACGACCAGCACGCCTACGCGCTGTCCGAATCGGGGCTTCCAGGGCTGTTGGGTGGGTTTTTTGTACCGTTCGTGTGCCTGGTCTACCTCGCGTCCGGGTGCTTGACGCTGGCGGCGTGGAATGTGATCGCCCGTCTTCTCCGCGCCCGATCAGCACGGTGACTTGCCCTGCGGCCGCGGGCGGCGACGTGGCGATCGGCGCGGCTGGTCCCCGCATTGGTGATCCAGTCCGAACACCACCCGAAAGATCCGCGAGTACCTGAACCCCGCCCAACTTCGAAGAGCCCGTTTTTGGGCCGTATCGGCGGAACGCGTGATCACGCTTTCGTCGCGCACGTCCTGCCGCGATCAGAGCGTCGGCACGCGCGTTCAGGAATAGTCACTCTCGTCGTACTTCCCCAGGTCGAGCAGGCGGCGGATCGTGTTTCCCGCGTCCGCCCCGTTGTGCCGTGCGGCTTTCAGCACCTGCTGAATCAGCGCGTCCTGGGTCTGCGCCTTCGCGGCCTCGAGCCAGTACGGCTGTGCCTTGAGCGATTCGGCCCGCAGCTCCTTGATGGGCGTGCGCACAGCAGCGGGCCACTTCGTATTCGCAAGCCGGCTGATCTGGGTCTTGTTCGCCGCGGCGACCTTGGCCGCCGACGTTCGCAGGGTCGCGATCGGCTGGCCGCCGTTGACCGCCTGTTCCAGGCTCTCGAGCGCGACGTTGTAAGGCTTGACGATGGCCAGATAGCGAACGGCCGCCTGCTTCGCGGTCATCGGCGCCGGGCCCGAGGTGGCCCTCTGCGTCGGGCTGGCCACCGCAGTCTGGGTCACCGCCGAGTCTCCGGCGGGCCCGCTCGAACACCCACTCACCGCGACGAGGCCGGCGACGGCGAGGGCCGTCAGAAAGGTACGAATGGGGACCAGTCGTACGATGCCGTCCATCGTCACATCACGTCCAGTAGCCGATTATCGACGCCAATGATCCGGGCCGCTCCAGCGCTGTCGACTCGCCGGGCGACAGTGGCTGGGCCGGGTGGCAGACACCCGACCGATGATTGCGGAACGCCAGTCCTGGAGCAAATCGGATGAAAGCACCATCTGCGCTCCCGCCGACACCGGCCGTCAGCACGCCGGAGTGTTCGGGGCGACCCGGTCAGCGGTGCGCTGGAGATGGGCCCGCATGATCGCCGCGGCCTGGTCGACGTCGCGGCGCTCGATGGCGTCGACGAACTCACGATGTTCGGTGCTGCCGAGGAGGCCCATCACGGGTGCGGCGACCTTCGCCTCTTCGAGTGACATCAGCAGTGGTCCGTGGAAGCTTTTGACCAGCATCTCGATCGCCGCATTGTGCGTGCATGCCGCGACCCGCACATGGAACTCGGCGGACAACGTCATCGAGTAGGACTCGTCCTTCAGGGCGTCCTGCTGCCTGTCGCAAATCTCCTTGAGCGCGGCGATGTCCTCGGGGGTCGCGCGGTCGACCACGATGGGGACAATCCCGAGCTCGAAGACCATGCGGGCCTCCGTCACCTCCGCCGCCGTGAGCGGACTGAGCTTGAGCAGGGTAGCCAACCCCTCACCCACACGCGCGCTCGAAGGCGTGGACACGAACGCTCCGCCGCGCGCCCCGACCCGGATCTCGATCAGGCCGCTGGACTCCAGGACCCGCAGCGCCTCCCGGACCGTGACACGGCTCACGCCGAACTGTTCACACAGATCCCGTTCGCTCGGAAGCCTGTCGTCGGTCTTGAGGCGGCCCTGCTGGATGAGCAGGCGGATCTGATCGACGATGACCTGGGAAACACGCACCGCGCTGACCGGGCTGAACAGGCCCACCCCTGCTGCCGAACCCGCTCTGCCCGACTTGGTCTTGCGCTGTTCGACGGTCATGCGTCCATCCTCCAGCATCGGGTGATCTGATTGTGCCTTGTTGACACTCTACGGCCTGACCGACAGTATGGTCATACCAATAGCCCTAAGCTTCCCAGGGGAATGCACATATGGGCACAGCACCCGAGGTTTCCTTTTCCGAACTGGCAAAGGAGACGAAGTACACATCTGAGTTGGGACCTCAAATATACGAGCCCAGCCGACATCGAGATCCGCGGATCTTCGGGCGCGGTTGGGTGTTCGTCGCCCACGAGTCCGCCACATCCCGCCGCGAGGACCGCCATCGCATCGATCATCATGGTGTCGAGTCGGCCGTCGAGATCATCCAAGCCGAGCGCCACCCGCTCGAGCGGTTGAGCACGCACCGGTTCCTCCTACAAACGGCGCACGACGCGTTGCGCGTCACCGGCGACAGGACGGATCCGAGAGCCACCCATGTCGGCATCCGCCCAACGGAGAAGCACCATGACGCTCCCTGACGACCTCACCCCTCTGCGTCGCAAGATCGCGCTGGCCTGCCGAATCCTGGCGAACGCCGGGCTCGCGGAGGACATCCTGGGTCACGTGAGCGTGCGTGTCGGACCCGACACGATGCTGGTGCGCTGCCGTGGCCCACAGGAAGAGGGACTGCTGTTCACCCTCGACGACGACGTGCGACTGGTCGACTTCGGGGGCGAGGGCGGCGATCTCGGCCCCTGGGCGGTCCCGAACGAGTTGCCCATCCACGCTGAGGTGTTGCGCGCCCGCCCCGACGTCGATGTCGTACTCCATTGCCACCCCCCGTCGATCCTGGTCGCGGGCGTTGAGGAGATCCCGTTGCGGCCGGTCTTCGGCGCCTACAACATCCCCGCGGCACGGATGGCCCTGGACGGCGTCCCCGTCTACCCCAGGGCCGTCCTCGTCCGGCGCCCGGAACTGGGACGGGAGTTGGCCGATGCCATGGGAGGGTCAGCCGTGTGCGTCATGCGGGGGCACGGGATCACCACGCTCGGGTCGGGTGAGCACGCGGTGGAGCAGGCCGTCTCGCGGGCGTTGAGCCTGGACGTACTGGCCCGCGTCAGCGTCGAGCGGGCACGGCTCGGTGACCGGGCCGCGGACCTCTCCGCAGAGGACATCGCGGAGCTTCCCGACCTTGGCTCGTCGTTCAACGACGTGAACATCTGGCGTCACCATGTCGCCAGGCTGCGGCTGGCCGGGCTGGCGCTCGACTGACCTGTCCGTCACGCGCGCCCTGCGCCGTCCGCGTCTGACCGGGCTCGCGATCGACTGACCTGTCCATCACGCGTTCCTTGGGCCCGGCCGCGTCTGGCCGGGCTCGACTGACCGGTCACTCCTCGCGCCGGGCGCGCACCTTCCGCAACCACGGCAACACCGCGAGGCCTGCCAGCCCCGCCGAGATCCCGGCCAGCAGGAGCCCGGCACGAGGTCCCCACTGCTCGCACACCCACCCCGTGATCGGGGCTCCCAGGGGAGTGCTTCCGAGAAAGACCAGGCTGTGCAGGGCGATCACCCGTCCCTGCAAGGTGGGATCCGTCCTGATCTGCAACAGCGTGCGGGCGAGCGTGTTGAAGCAGATGTTCGCGATACCGAGAGCGACGATCGCCGCCATCGCCAGGGCGAGTGCGGGAGCGGCCGCGGCGGCGACGTTCACGCCGGCGAAGGCGAACGTCCACAGCAGCAGAGACCACGCGGTGGCGTCCACGCGCGCGGCGCTCGCGAGGGCACCGAGCACTGCGCCGACTCCGAGAGCGGACGTGAGCCAGCCGTAGACCTCGGGGCCTCCGCCGAAGGTCTCGCGGGCGAGCAGGGGGAACACGACGCGGAAGTTCTGCCCGAGCAGCGCCACCACGGCGACGAGGAACAGGCACGCGCGTAACTCCGGGTGCTCCCAGACATATCGCAGGCCCTGCCTGGCCTGACCCTTCGCTCGGGGAAGGGCCGGAACCCGGTGCAGTTCCTTGGGGTTCATGCGCGCGAGCCCGAGCAGGACCGCCGCGAACGACAGCGCGTTGACCGCGAATGCCGCACCGACGTCGACGGTCGCGATCAGGACCCCGGCGACAGCAGGGCCGACGAGGCGGCCGGCATTGTGCACCGTCGAGTTCAGGGCCTGCGCGTTCACGTAGTTCTCCGGACTGACCATCTCGGTGATGAAGGCCTGTCGCGCGGGCGTGTCGAGCACGGTGACGAAACCGAGCCCGAGGGTGAGCGCGTAGACCATCCAGAGCTGCACCAGGTCGCTCAGCACGAGGACCGCGAGGGCGGCCGCGAGGACGGCGCTGGCCGCCTGCGTCGCCATGATCGTGCGGCGCCGGTCGAGCCGGTCGACGAGGACGCCTCCCCACAGGCCGAACAAGAGGGTGGGCAGGAACTGCAGCGCGGTCGAGATCCCGAGTGCGACGGGGGAGTCTGTCAGTTCGAGCACCAGCCAGTCCTGCGCAACCCGCTGCATCCAGGTTCCGATCACGCTCACCGCGTGACCGGCGAAGAAACGTCGGTAGTTGGGCACGGTGAGTGAGCGGAACACACGCCGATGGGCTGTGCGGGATCGGACGAGGAACGTGTCACCTGCTGAGCCCACCGAGAGCCTCCTCCCCGAATGAGGCTAATGGTATTACCTTTTCCCCTTCAAGGAAGGGGTCTGGGGCCACTTCTTCCGACTCCCGTCGCCAGACAGGCCGCCCTCGCCACGTCCTGGCGTGCGCCGGCCGATAGATCGCCGTACGGCCGACGAGGCCCTGTTCGATCTTGGTGTGGGGGAGCGGACGGGCGTCTATCAAGAGGCCAGATTCAGGACTTGTCCGCCATGTAACGGTCCGGTAAAAGTATGGCCCAAGGGTTAGACCTTTAGTCCGCTGAGGTGTCTACTCGGGTCACTCGCCAAAGGAGGGCAAAATGCGCGATGACGATCTGCCCGGAGTGCCGGCCAACGAGCGGAACCGGGACCTGTCGGAGATCGCCGCTCGTGACGAGTTCAACGGGGAGAATGCTCCGCTCAAGGGACTCGCGCTCCCGTGCGACCTGCGGAGGATGGATCTGCCGGAACGCCCCTGGCGTGACATCGCGCCCCCGCGCCGGCCGTGGCACCAGCGCTTCAACCTGACCCAGTCCGGCATGGGCGTGATTTAAACAGTATTTCTCGCGGGGGGGAGAAACGTGCATCCGCCGGGTCGGGGCTCACACCGACTCGCCGAGCTCGCGGGAGAGCATCAATGCAACACCAGAGAATCCTCGGATCGGTGGCTGCGGCCGCCGTCGTCCTCTTCCTTGGGGCCTGTGGCGCCTCGCCGACCGCTGGAGGCCCTGCGGCCAACGGAGCCAACAATTCCAGCACGAAAGCTCAGCAGGTTTACGACCGCATCAACGGGCTCACCAGTGACGAACGGACCAAGACCCTCCTCGATCTCGCGAAGAAGGAGGGCACCCTTTCGATCTACACCTCGAACACCGACCTGGACAAGGTCATCGACGGGTTCGAGAAGGCGTACCCAATCGACGTGCAGGTCTATCGGGGTAACTCCGAGTCGGTCCTTCAGCGCGTGATTCAAGAGCAGCAGGCGAACTACGACGGCAACGATCTCGTCGAGACGAACGCCGGCGAGCTCAACATCATGAACGACCAGAAGATGCTCTACCCGTACGAAGGCGCGCTGCGCGACGCCGTACGCAAGGAGGGCCAGGCCGACGGCTGGACCGCCACCCGGTTCAACGTGTTCGTGATCGGCTGGAACACCACCAAGGTGAAGCCCGGCGAGGAGCCGAAGTCGTTCGAGGAGCTCGCCGACCCGAAGTGGAAGGGACGCATCTCACTGGAGGTCGGCGACGTCGACTGGTTCGCCGCCATGTACAAGTACTACCTCGACCAGGGCAAGACCGACGCGGAGGTCCGCGACCTGTTCAAGCGGGTCGCCGCCAACGCGAAGATCGCCAAGGGGCACACGGCGCAGGGTGAGCTGCTCTCTGCGGGACAGTTCGCGCTGACCGCCTCCTCCTACAGCCACACGATAGACAAGGCCGCCGACCAGGGCGCCCCGGTGAGCTGGCATCCGGCCTCGGGAACTCCGATCCAGCCCATCGTGATACGCCCCAACGGCGTGGCCCTGATGAAGACGGCGGTCCACCCGGCAGCGGCGATGCTGTTCGTCGACTACGAGCTCTCCGAGGGCCAGAAGATCCTCCACGAGTCCTTCCGGGTCGGCTCGATCCCCACGGCGAACGATCCACTGGCCGGACTCACCTCGATTTCCGTGCCCGAGAAGGAAATGCTCGACGATCCCAAGAAGTGGGACGCGCTCTACGAAGAAGTCGTCCAGTCAGGCCAGGAGGTCAAGTGAACACCGCACCCCCCCTGTCGGGCCGCCGTATGCCCGCGAAGCGCGCGGTAGTCTCAGGATCCGCACTCGTGCTCCTGCTCGCAGGCTGCGGAGGCTCGCCCACGGCCACCGCACCACAGGCCACGACCGCCGGCGGGCCCACCGCGGCAGAGAAGCTCTACGCCGAGGTCAACGGCATGACCGGTCAGCAGCGGCGCGACAAGCTCGTCCCGCTCGCCGAGAAGGAAGGCGCGCTCGACCTCTACACGTCCATGACGAGCGATGTGGCCGACGTGGTCATCAATGCCTTCGAAGACCAGTACAACGTTACGGTGAACCTCTACCGCGCCGGGTCGGAGACGGTGCTCCAGCGCGTCGTGCAGGAGCAGAAGGCCCACTACCAGGGCAACGACGTGGTGGAGACCAACGCGACCGAACTGTTCGACCTGAACACCGAGGGCGTTCTCGCAACGTACGACGGTGAGCGGCGCCGCATGGTCCCGGACGCGGGTCGGCAGGAGGGATGGACGGCGACGCGGTTCAACCTGTTCGCGCCGAGCTGGAACACCAAGCTTGTCACTCCGGACCAGGCGCCGAAGACCTGGGAGGACCTCGCCGACCCCAAGTGGGACGGCAAGCTGTCCATGGAGCTCAGCGACTCCGACTGGTACCTGACCCTCTACGGGTACTGGAAGAAGCAGGGTAAGACCGACGACGAGATCAACAAGCTCTTCAGCGACATGGCCACGGGCGCGAAGGTCGTCAAGGGCCACACCGTGCAGGGCCAGTTGTTGTCCGCCGGCCAGTTCTCAGTCGCCGCCTCCAACTACTCCTACATCGTCGAACAGGCCAAGGCCAAGGGCGCGCCCGTCGACTACCTGCCCTACGTCGAACCGGTCATCGCCCGCCCCAACGGCATCGGGCTGATGAAGACGGCCAAGCATCCCGCCGCGGCGATGCTGTTCACGGACTGGCTGCTTCAGGAGGGCCAGGCGGTCCTCGTGAAGGAGGGGCTCACCCCCGCCATCGTCGAGGGAGACGATCCCCTCAAGGATGTGGAGATCATCCCGATCGACGTCCAGGAGCTGACGAAGAACGGCGACGAGTGGAACAAGCGATACGACCAGGTCATCTCCAACGGTGAGCAGGTCGAAGGAAATTGAGTCACCAAGCGCGCGGCGGCATCGGTATCGGCGGTGCCGCCGCGCCCGCGATCACCGCAGGACTGGTTCAGAAAGAGGTGAGGGCATGACCGCGGCATCTCCCGCCGTACCTGCCCGCAAGGGAGCCGCGCTCGGATGGCTGCGCCGGTTGGGGACCCCCAAGATAATCATCATCCTCGTGGTCGCCGGCGTGATCGGCTATCTCGCGCTCGTACCCCTGTACTACCTGATCTGGGGCACCTTCTTCGACGCCAACGGCTTCACCCTCGGCGGCTTCGCCCGTGCCTATGGTGACCCGCGCGTCGGCGGCATGATCGGGAACTCGCTGTGGTTCGCGGTCGGAGCGGCCGTGCTGTCGCTGTGCGTCGGCACCGCGCTCGCCTACCTCAACGTCCGGACGGACGTCCCGTTCAAGGGGCTGTTCTTCGCCGCCTCGATCATTCCATTGATCATCCCGGGGATCCTGTACACCATCGCGTGGATCTTCCTGGCGAGCCCGGACATCGGCCTGCTCAACAAGGTGATCGAACCGATCTTCGGCCCGGGGTTCCTCGACGTCTTCACCGTGTGGGGGATGGTCTGGGTCGAGGGCCTGCACCTTTCGCCCATCGTGTTCCTCCTCATGGTCGCCGCCTTCCGGTCGATGGACCCCTCGCTCGAGGAGTCTGCGCTGATGAGCGGGGCCAGCAGGTGGCAGGTCTTCCGCCGAATCACCGTCCCGCTGACGCGCCCCGCGATCGTCGCCGCCGTGCTCGTCATGGTCGTACGCAGCCTGGAGAGCTTCGAGGTGCCGGCCCTGCTCGGCCTGCAGAACGGCATCTACGTCTTCACCAGCCGCATCTACTTCGTTCTGCGCTCCTACCCGCCGGACCTCGCCGCCGCGGGAGCACTGGCGGTAGGCCTTCTGGTGTTGGCGGTGATCGGCGTCGCGATCTCCAACCTCGTCGGGAGGTCGGGCAAGACCTACCAGACGGTGACCGGCAAGGGGTTCCGCCCTCGTCCGATGGAGTTGGGCAAGTGGCGGCCGGTCATGGGCGGCGCCATCGTGCTGTACTTCTTCCTCACCGTCGTCGGGCCGCTGCTCGTGCTGCTCTACACCTCGCTGCTCAAGTTCTACCAGGCGCCCTCCACCGAGGCCTTCGCGTCGATGTCCCTGGACAACTATCGCGAGCTGTTCCACATCTCCGACGCGACGACGGCGCTGAGGAATTCCCTCGTGCTCGGCCTGGGGTCGGCAACGCTCGTCATGGTCCTGATGGCAGTCGGCGCCTGGATAGTCGTGCGCTCGCGGATTCCCGGGCGGCAACTCGTGGACCACTTCTCGTTCGTCCCGCTCGTGATCCCCGGTCTGGTGCTGGGGCTCGCGCTCTCGTTCGTCTACCTGCGCAGCCCTGTCCCCATCTACGGCACGATCTTCATCCTGCTGATCGCCTACTGCACGCGCTACATGCCGTACGGCATGCGCTACGCGGTCACGTCGATGCACCAGATCTCCGCTGAACTGGAGGAGTCGGCGCAGGTGAGCGGGGCGAGCTGGTGGCAGACGTTCCGCAGGGTGCTCCTGCCGCTCCTGTCGCCCGGCCTCCTGGCCGGGTGGATCTACATCCTCGTGGTCTCGTTCCGCGAACTGTCGAGCTCGATCCTGCTCTACAGCCCAGGCAACGAGGTGCTTTCCATTCTCATCTTCGAGCAGTACGAGAACGGCCAGTTCACGGTGCTGGCGGCACTCGGTGTCGTCATGGTCCTCACCCTCGCCGTGCTCGTCATCATCGCCTACAAGCTCGGCGCCAAGGTCGGGCTCCGGCAGGACTGAACAACCGGCCTTTATCAGGAGGACAGGTGCTCCGCATCAACAACCTCGTCAAGACCTTCGACGGGGAGCGCCGCCGGCGCAGCTCGCGCGCGTCCGCGCCACGGGAGGCCCGGGTGTTCGCGGTCAACGACGTCAACTTCACCGTCGAGAACGGTCAGCTGTTCACCTTGCTCGGTCCCTCGGGCTGCGGCAAGACGACGACGTTACGCTCGATCGCCGGGCTGGAACGCCCTGACTCGGGGACCATCGAAGTCGGTGGCCGCGTCCTCTTCTCCTCAAGTGAGGGGAAGAAGTCGGTGAACATCCCCGCGAACGAGCGGGGACTGGGCATGGTCTTCCAGTCCTACGCCATCTGGCCGCACATGTCGGTTTTCGACAACGTCGCCTTCCCCCTGCAGGTGAAAAAGCGCGGCGACCGCGTGAGCCGTAAGGAGATCTCCGAGCGGGTGATGCGTGTGCTCGACACCATGGAGCTCGCCGCCCTGGCCGACCGCCAGGCGACCAAACTTTCCGGTGGTCAGCAGCAGCGGCTCGCCCTCGCCCGCGCACTTGTGATCGAACCTCCGCTCCTGCTGCTCGACGAGCCGCTGTCCAACCTCGACGCGAAACTGCGGGAGTCACTGCGTTACGAGCTCAAGAGGGTGCAGCGCGAGCTCGGCATCACCTCGGTGTACGTCACGCATGACCAGGTCGAGGCCCTGGCCCTCAGCAACTCGATCGCGGTCATGCGGGACGGCAACGTCGTACAGCTCGGCCGCCCCCGCGAGATATACGAGAACCCCAACTGCCGGTTCGTCGCCGAGTTCATCGGTACGTCGAACTTCCTGTCCGGCAACGTGGTGGCCAAGGACGGTGATCGATACACCGTCGACACGGCCGACGGGCAGCTCGTACTGGACTCGGCCGCGGCCCTTCCCATCGGCACCGACGTGATCGTGTCCGTGAGGCCGGAAGCGGTGGAGGTCAGCACCACATCCCGGGCGGGCGAGGTGCCCAACGAGTGGAAGGGCACGGTCCTGACCCGTGCCTACCTCGGAGACAGCCTCGACCACGTGGTGGGACTGGGCAAGCACGAGCTCAGGACACGCGGAAACCCCTCGACCTCGATCGAACCCGGGACCACGGTCTATCTGCGGATGGATCCCGCCAAGCTCGTGCTCGTGCCCGTCGACTGACCGCACATCCGACCATGAATCGCCGGGCTCGGCAGTGTTCTGGGCCTTCGGCGCCCAAGCGGCTCCCGTGAGGGAGCGCCTGTGTCTGGACTGAGGAACGCAGGGAGCGTAGCGACCGGAGTGACGAGGGAAGACACAGGATCTCAGCGACCGAACCGCGATCCGCAGGATCGCCATGAACACGGAGACACCGCGTGACACCCGCGATCCTGCGCAACCGCGACTTCACGCTGTATTGGGCAGGGGTCGTTCTGTCCCAGATCGGCACCCGCGGCACTGTGGCGGCGAATTTCTACCAGGTCTACGAGCTCACCCACTCGGTCGCCTACACCGGGCTGGTCGGCGCCGCGCAGGCGGTCGCGCTGCTTCTCCTCAGCCCGCTGGGCGGAGCACTCGCTGACCGCCTGGACCGGCGTCGTCTGCTCCAGGCCGCGCAGGGCGTCGCGTTGCTCGTCGCCGTGGTGCTCTCCTGGCTGACGCTGGCCGGCCAGGCCGAGGCATGGCACGTCGTGCTCTCCGTGGTGCTCACCACCGCCGCGGCGACTTTCGACCAGCCGGCCCGGCAGGCGCTGATCCCCGCTCTGGTGCCCAGGAGCCAGATCGGGCAGGCGGTCGCGCTGCTCAACCCGTCGCGGGAGCTCGCCGTCCTGGTGGGCCCGCTTCTGTCCGGCGTGCTCATCAGCCTGGCCGGGCCCGGACTGATGTACGTCGTCGACGCGGTGTCCTACGCGGTGCTGGTCGGAGTGCTCGCCACGCTCCGGATCTCCAAGCTGGAGTCGTCCGGGGAACGCCGTTCGATACTCGGGTCGATCGCCGAGGGCGCCAAGTACATCGCCCACCGGCCGCTCGTCTACAACCTCATGTTGCTCGACTTGTCGGCGACCGTGTTCAGCGCCTATCGCGTCCTGCTGCCGGCGCTCGCACTGGATGTGCTGCACGTCGGCGCGACCGGATACGGAGTGCTGTCCGGCGCCCCGTCCGCCGGTGCGCTGATCGCGACGTACGCGGTCTTCCGTACCGTGCAGCGCAGCCAACGGCAGGGCCGGGTCCTGCTGGTCTCCACGGCCCTCTACGGCATTTCCGCCATCCTCCTGGCGCACTCGCCGGTCTTCGTCCTAGCCGTGCTCGCCGCCCTGCTCCTCGGCGCCTTCGACGCCATGTCGACCACGATCCGGCATGCCGCGGTCCAGATCGACACACCCGACGAGATCCGCGGCCGAGTCACCGCCTTCTACCAGATGTCCTCGCGGGGCGGTCCGGCGATCGGAGACGTCGTCGTCGGGGCGGTGGCCGGCGTGATCGGACCCGTGGGAGCACTCACCATCGGGGGGCTGGGGCCGATGGTCGTCGCCGGGTGGTCATGGCTGCGGGGCGGCGTGGTGCGGTCCTACACCGGAATAGTGGAGGCCGATGACGAGGGGGTCGGGGAGGACGACGAAGATCCCGAAGAGGAGCGGCGTCCCGTGCCAGGGGCATGACCCGTCAGGTCAGCGACTCGCCACGCTCGAGCATGGCGATCTGGTCCAACCGCTGCTGGTGCGGGCCGCCCTTGAACCGGGTGTTCAACCACAGATCGACAATCTCGTCGGCCAGTTCCGGGCCGAGGACCTTGGCGCCGATGACGATCACATTGGCGTCGTTGTGGGCGCGGGAGATCTCAGTGGTGAACAGGTCGTGACACAGCCCGGCGCGGATGCCGCGGATCTTGTTGCAGGCGATCAGTTCGCCCATCCCGCTGCCTCCCACCACGATCGCGCGGTCGGCGTGACCGTCGACGACCCGGCCGCAGACGTCCGCGCAGAGCGGCGGATAGTCCACCGTCTCCCCGTCGGCGTGTGCGCCGCGGTCGTCGACCTCGTGACCTTGCGCGGTGAGCCGGGTGATCAGCCTCGCCTTCAACGCAAGACCATGGTGATCCGCCGCGATGGCTATCCGCATGCGCCCGCCTCACTAACTGTTGCCTGGTCGGATTGCGTACATCGCCACAAGATTCGGAGTGCTCAACCGGTCAGATTCACGGTGCTCTCCGCGAACAGCGACTCCACGGCGGGCCGCGTATCGAGGATGCGTTGGCTTGTCGCATGCTCGATGAGCTCGTCGATGACGGCACGGTTCGGCGCTATGCCGTAGGGCAGCGGGTCCGCGCCGGTGATCTCCATGACGCGCCGGTACATGAGATCCGTCGGTGTCGGTTCCTCGATCGCGTCGCGACGTAGCCGGTCGACGTACAGGTTCTTGGCCTCGACGAAGGCTTCGAACACGTCCGTGGCCAATCCGGGGTGCGCCGCGAGCAGGTCGTCCCGTACGACCACCAAGTGGTTGATGGGGTAATGACCGCGGCGGCGAAGCGCGGCGAAGCCGGCCTCCGTCGCGTCGGGTATCAGCGGCAGGAGGTCAGGAGGGCTGGAATCGACGCCGACCGCGGCAGCGAGTTCGCCGGTGGCCACCAGGTCGGCGAGGCTCTCTCCCGGCTGTAGCGGCTTGACGTTGCCCGGGGGACGGTACTCGGCGACGTGTTCGTCTCCGGAGGGCACCCAGGTCACCTTGCTGAGGTCGACACCGTACTCGTCCTGCAAGACGCCGCGCGCCCACACGCCGGTCGTCACGGTGTATCCGCGATTGACGCCGACCTTTCGACCTTCGAGATCCTTCGGATCTCGAATGCCGGCCTCCGGGGCGCGCACGATGGCGCCGTGATGGAATCCGCGCACCAGGAAGATCGGCAGTGCCGTGAACGGCTTGCTGTGCGCTTTGGCGCAGAGGTAGGTCGTCATCGCCATCTCGCAGACGTCGAATTCGAGCCCCCGAACCATCCGGCGGAAGGCGTCGACGAGAACCGGGACCTCCTCGAAGGCGAGGTCGAATCGCTTCGGGGTGACCGTGCCATTCTTGAGAGCGCGGTTGTTCCCCTGGGTTCGGGCCACCGTCCGTAGCGGCATGCTCGGCATGTTCTCTCCCGTTCACGGACATCCGCCGACACGGCTGCATCCGGAGCTTGCGCGCCGATGCTGCGGTGATTCCGACCAGCTCCGTGTGGGATACTAGCAAATAATCAGACCATTTGCCCAATGTTGGTGCGCCGCTAGTGGTGTGCGGGGCCCGGTCTGGCGCCGCATCGGGGCGACCAGGCGTTGCGACTTGGTAGGCGGCGGTGGTTGCTGAGCGTATTGGTCAGACCATTCCTGGTAACATGAAGAGCGCGGGGGATCCGCCAAGATCGTGGAGGGACGCCGGTATGGCAATGGGCCCATCGGATGGGACGGCGGGCCTCGGAGGGACGAAGGGCCTGTTCAGCCCGGTGAGCGTCGACCGCATCTCCGAGGTCATCGTGGAGCAGGTGCGGCTCCTGATAAGAGAGGGCAAGCTCGTCCCCGGCGACCGGCTGCCCAGCGAGCGCAGTCTGTGTGAGCAGTTCGGCGTCAGCAGAGTGACGGTCCGCGAGGCTCTCCGGGTGCTCGAGGCCAGTGGGCTGGTGGAGATCCGCGTCGGGGCTCGGGGAGGCGCCTTCGTCGTCCAGCCGTCCAGCGAACGCGTCGGGAAGGGGCTGGCTGAACTCATGACCTTGGCTTCGATGACGGCCGGCGACGTCACCGAGGCCCGTATGGTCTTCGAGCTCGGCATCCTGCCGCTGGTGGTGGAGCGCGCCACCGAAGAGGACATCGCGGACCTTCGGGTCCTCGTCGAACAGGGCCTGAACGCGCTGGAGAGCGGCTCTTACACCATGGCGATGTCGGCGGCGTTCCACGTGCGGGTCGCGTCCGCAGCGCACAATCCGGCAATCGAGATGCTGGTGCAGACCTTCCACGGCCCCATGCTCATGTCACTGCAACAGGCACATGTCGCCGCGCCGTTGATGGGTCCCCGGGGAGCGCACGAACACTTCGAGCTGGTCGAGGCGATCGAGCAGCGGGATCTCGAGCGAGCACGCGGCATCATGACCCGCCACCTGCAACGTACCGCCGACCGTCTGGCGGACTACCAGGACCCGCGTCTGGAGAATCTGGACGGCGAGGAGTAGCGATCGAGGTCGCGCCGGCCACGTCGGCGCACTTCGCCAAGCCGTCGCCCGAATGTCGATCCGCGAGCGTTCAGAGTGGGTCGCCGTCACACGTCGGCCGGTCGTGCCGGGGGTCCTGCTGGAAGAGCAGCGACTTTATCGTGACCGGTACGGTGTTCGACGGGAACCGTATCCGGCCGATGTCGATGTAGTCGAAATCGCGTAGGTTGAGACCGTCGATGACCAGGAGCTCGCCGGTGACCGCGAGCTCCTCCCGCAGCAGTCTGCCGAGCGTCATGGCCACGTCGCCGTCGAGCATGACGTACACCGGCCGGCCCTGCGTGATCCGGTCCGCGAGGCCATCACGTAGGCCGCGTGCGAAGGATATGAGCCGGTCGTAGCTCGGCAGGCCGTTCCAGGACATGGCGAGGGCGACGTCGGCGCCGGTCTGGCCGACGTCGAGGGCGACGAGGTGTCGCCGGATCGCCGCCGCGATCGCCGCCGCGTCGACCGTCTCCCCGAGCTCGTAGTGCGGCCGTATCACCTGCAGGTTGCGGCGGGGGAGCAGCGCGTCGGGGTCGGTGATGTAGCCGGTGTTCCCGCTGAGCTGCACGCTGTACTCCGACGCGCCCAGGGCGGTGGCGCGAATGCATTCGCCCGGTGGCAGGAGCGGGAACGGCAGCGCCCCGGAGTCGACCCGCCGGCGCAACGCCCGGCCGAGCGGCCGGCCGAGGTCGCCGAAGGTGCCGCTCTCCCGGTCGTAGACGTACTCCGCCACCCCGCCCGAGAACATCACCCCGTCGATCGGCCCGGCCTCCGCCGGCCGCTCGGTGAGGTAGAGCCCTGCGACGTCCTCGGGGAGCGGATCAGCGCTGAGTGCCGCGACGATCGCGTCCGCCATCGTCTCCGCCACCTTCTGCAGCTCCTCCGGCCGGGCGACGTCGCCGAGTTCCCAGGCGTAGCCGGCACGCGCGGCGTGACGACGTCCGGCCGGGTCGAGGCGGACGATGCGGTCCTGATTATCGACGACCAGGAGCCGGCCACCGATGTGGACCGCGGCCGTCGTCGCGACCCGGCCGCCGTCCAGCACCGCGAGCTTCGTCGTCCCGCCTCCGATGTCGATGTTCAGGATGCGCAGCCCGGTGTCGTGCGACACCTTCGCCGCGCCCGAGCCATAGGCGGCGAGCATCGCCTCCATGTTGTGGCCCGCGGTCGCGTTGACCAGCTCGCCCCCGCGCTCGGCCAGGACGCTCGCGATGGCCTCGGCGTTGCGACGGCGCAGCGCCTCGCCGGTCAGGATCACGACGCCGGTGTCGACGTCGGACGGGCGGACGTCCGCCCCGTCGTAGGCCTGGTCGATGATCGACCCCAGAGCCTCGGCGTCGATGTGCTCGCCGCTCGCGTACGGGGTGAGCGAGACGGGGGAGCGGTACAGCGTCTGCCGGCGGACCACGATGTAACGGGTCGTCAGGTCCTCGCCGATCCGCCGAAGGTGCAGTCGGGAGAACAGGACCTGCGTGCCGGACGATCCGATGTCGATGCCCACACTGTGCAGCGTGACGTTGTCCTGCTGCCAGATGGGGTTGTCCTCGATCGGGCTCAGCGCCTCGTCGTCGTGCGCGTGGTCGTGGTCCGGGACGTACGCCGAGTAGACCGTGGGCACGTCGCCGTGGTGGTGGCCGCCACGGCCGTCACCACGGATGTGGTCGTGCGTACCGGTGTGCCTCACGGTCGTACTCCTCACGTGCGTCGGAACCAGGCCTCGCGGTCCGGGGCTACGGCTTCGGCGGCAGTGTCTCGAGTTCGGCCGTGTACACCTTGTCCATCTGCGGCTCGATGCCGTACTTGGCCAGGGCCTCGCGGAAGGTCTCACGGACGTACGGCGACTCGTCGGCGTAGTCGATCTGGTCGCCGCCGATGCGCTGGCTGATCCACGCCTTCGGCACGCCCTGCGCGTTGCGGACCGACACCACCTCGTGCTTGAAGGCGAGGTAGCGGGCGGGCTCCAGGCCGACGTTGAAGTGCTGGTGGAACCACATGTTCGGCGGGACGATCAGTGAGCCGGGGCCCCACTCGTAGCGCCGCGGCTCCTCTCCTTCGGGCCACATCAGGCTGTATCCCGTACCCGACAGGATGATGACGTGAGCGCCCGGACCGTGGCGGTGCCCCTTCTTGTACGTCCCCACGGGGAACTGCGAGATGTGGCTGTTCATCGAGCCCTTGGCCATCGCGAAGCGGATGTGCCCGCCGCCCGCGCCGCGTTCCTTCGCCTCGACCAGCGGCAGGTTGACCGCGTCGGCGACGAAGTTCGTGTCCAACAGCAGTCCCTTCTGCTCACCCTTGGGGGAGAAGTAGTCGGGCTCGCCGGCGAAGCGGTTCGGGAAGTCCTTGGGGGTGTTGAAGACGAAATCGACGTCGTCATAGAGGTTGAGGACCGGAGGCAGGTTGGTCGAGGAGACGAAACGTGCGGCCTTCTGCCCGGACCCGTTGAAGTGCTGGTGATGGGCGTTGAGCGGGATGGCGAACAGCGAGCCGGCCTGCCACTCGAAGGTGACCTCGGCGCCGGCGTCGTTCCAGACCTTCGTCGAACCCTGCCCATCGAGGACGAGGATCATCTCCTCGAAGAGTTGCCGCTGCGGCGCCAGCATGCCGCCCGCCGGGATCTCGCAGACATAGCAGTCGTTCGACGTGCGGGTGGCCTCGTGGTTGATGAACACACCGCGCCCGCCTCGCCGTGCCCAGGGCTTGAGCTCCACCGTGCGCAGATCCGGGACGTAGTGGGCGGCGATGATGTCCAGCCCCTCGGCGGCGACCCAACGGGTGTAGGGCGACTCCTTCTCGGTGACGAACTTCGCCGCCAATTCGTCTTTGACGAGCGCGTCCCTGGCCATTCAGCAGCCCTTTCCTCATGGCCGGACGTGGGTTCCCCGTGCCAAGTGCTCGGCCGGCAAAGTCACGGTCCGGATAGGTTATTTGGTATGACCATAAGTCCAACAATGATCGGTGTCAACGAGGTGATCCCGCCGCCCCCTAACGCCCCTGGTCCGCCACCGCCTGGGCGCCCGCGGCGGCCGCTTCCGGGTCGAGGTAGCGGCCGCCGCGCTGGACCGGATTCAGATCCTCGTCGAGGTCATAGCGCAGGGGAATGCCCGTCGGGATGTTCAGCGCCATGACCTCCTCACGGTCCAGGCGGTCGAGGTGCGCGACGAGTGCCCGCAGCGAGTTGCTGTGCGCCACGACCAGCACCGTATGCCCGGCGCGCAGGTCGGGTGCGATGACGTCGTACCAGTAGGGCAGCAGACGGGCGATGACGTCGGCGAGTGACTCGGCCTGCGGCATGAGGTCACGGGGCACCGCGGCGTAGCGCGGGTCGCTCGCCACCTGCCACTCGTCGTCGGGGTCGACCGGCGGCGGTGGCACGTCGTACGACCGGCGCCAGAGCCGGAACCGCTCCTCGCCGTACTTTTGGAGGATCTCCCTTTTCTCCTTGCCCTGCAGCGCGCCGTAGTGCCGCTCGTTGAGCCGCCAGTGCCGGCCGACCGGGATCCAGACCCGGCCGGCGGCCTCCAGCGCGAGATTCCCGGTGCGCACCGCCCGCGTGAGCAGGGAGGTGTGCACCACGGTCGGCAGCAACCCGGCCTCGCGCAGCAGTCGACCGCCCTGCCGTGCCTGCACCTCACCCAACGGCGTCAGGTCGACGTCGACCCACCCGGTGAACAGGTTCTTGGAGTTCCACTCGCTCTCGCCGTGGCGAAGCAGGACCAGTCTCATCGTGCCTTACGCATCCTGAGCCGGCGCGTCATCAGATGACCGCCGACTCCGTCGACTCGGGAGCGAACAGTTCCTCGGGCTTCCACAGCCGCCCCGACAGCCCCTGCTCGTGGTGGTAGCGAAGGAAGGTGGCCAGTGTCTCGTGGTTGCCTTCGAGCCCGTAGGACCAGTAGTCCCTGCCCAGGAAGGCTCGTGCCTCCTCCAGTTGCGGGGTCAGCCAGGGAAGCATGAACCGCAGCGCCGAGGTGTCGTAGAGGTTGGCGTACGCCTCCTCCTTGGCCGCCAGCAGGGCCTTGTAGAGCGACTGGGCGACCCAGGGATGGCGGTCGTACACATCGCGCCGGATCACGACCACGTGCATGATCGGGAAGATGCCCGTCGCCGCGTAGTACTCCTTCTCGCTGCCGACGACGTCGGTGAACACCCGCCGCACCCGGGGGTCGCCGGCGGCGAACGGGCTCGGCACGCGCGGAGTGCACAGGGCGTCGATCTCACCCTCGGCCAGCATCGCGGAGAGTGTCCTGTCGTCGGGGATGCGGCTGATCCGCACCGACTCCGGCAGGCGGAGGCTCGCCTTCTCGATGCGGCCGGCCGTCTCCTGTCCTCCCGTGACGTAGGTGACCGAGTCGAAGGGGACGCCGTGCCGGTCGCCGAGGATGCCGCGCATCCACACGCAGGCGGTGAGCTGGTACTCCGGCGTGCCGACGATCTTCCCCCGCAGATCCTCCGGCGCGGAGATGCCGGCGTCGGCGTGGCAGTACAGCGACCCGTGCCGGAACATCCGGGAGGTGAAGACCGGCAGGGCCACGAACGGCGGGTTCTCAGCAGACAGCGAGACGACGTAGGAGGACAGCGACAGCTCCGCCACCTCGAACTCGTGGTGACGCATCATGCGGAAGAACGTCTCCTCGACGGGCAGCCGCAGATAGGTCAGGTCGATCCCGTCGGGGCGGATCGTCTCCTCGGCGAGGGCCCGTGTGCGGTCGTAGTCGCCGCAGGCGAAAGTGAGATGCAGCCGGGACATGGTCTACCTGCCTTCCGCGGTCAGTCGCGCGTGCAGTCGGGGATAGACGCGCAGGGTGTTCGCCTCGTAGACCTTGTGCCGCTGCTCGTCGGTGAGGTCGGCCCGGTCGACGTAACGCTTGGTGTCGTCCCAGGCGATCCCGGTCTCGGGGTCGACGCCGCGGACGGCACCCAGCATCTCCGACGCGAACAGGATGTTGTCCGCGGGGACGACGCGGTGCAGAAGGTCGATGCCGGCCTGGTGGTACACGCACGTATCGAAGAAGACGTTCTTCATGACGTGTTCCGACGGGTCCGGACGACCCATCCGTACGGCCAGGCCCCGGTAGCGGCCCCAGTGGTAGGGCACAGCTCCGCCGCCGTGCGGGATGACGAACCGCAGGGTGGGGAAGCGGTCGAACAGGTCTGCCTGGACGAGTTGCATGAACACCGAGGTGTCGGCGTTGAGGTAGTGCGCGCCGAGGGTGTGGAAGCTCGGGTTGCAGGACGTCGAGACGTGGATCATCGCCGGGACGTCGAGCTCCACCATCGCCTCGTACAGGGGGAACCAGTACTCGTCGGTCAGCGGCGGCGAGGTCCAGTACCCGCCGGACGGGTCCGGGTTGAGGTTGCACCCGACGAAGCCGAGGTTCTCCACGCACCTGCGGAGTTCGGCCGCCGCGTCGTCGAGCGTGCCGCCGGGTGTCTGGGGCAGCTGGCACACGCCGGCGAAGTAGTGCGGGAACAGGCCGACCACCCGGTGGACGAGGTCGTTGCTCACCCGCGCCCATACGCGTGCGGTCTCCGGGTCGGGTACGTGGTGCTCCATCCCTGAGGCCTTCGGCGAGAAGAGCGTCAGATCGGCGCCGCGCTCGCGCATCAGCTTCAGCTGGTTGTTCTCGACGCTCTCGCGGATCTCGTCGTCGCTGATCTCGGCCGGGGCCGGCGCGGGCAGGGAGGCGTCGGCGAGCCGGGCGAGCTGCGCGTCGCGGAACGCCTGGTGTTGCCGCGGCGCCGTGGTGTAGTGCCCATGGCAATCGATGATCATCGGTGCGTGTGCTTTCTGTGAGAGCCCGGCGGCCGGTTCACTCGTCCGGCCCCTGGTCGACGTAGGTCAGCCCCTTTTGCGCCAGCCGTTCGCGCATGGAATTGACGTCGAGGCCGAGTTCCCCGCGGGCGTAGCGCTCGCGGAGCACCGCCTCCCGCTCTTCCCGCGCCTGCGACGCCTCCAGCACCTGTGCTGCCCGGCGACGCTGGACGACCACGACCCCGTCGTCGTCCGCGACGACCACGTCTCCCGGCTCGATCCACTGGCCGGCGCAGGCCACGCCGACGTTGACGTCGCCCAGGGTCTCCTTCACCGTGCCGAACGCGCAGATGTGCCGCGCCCACACGGGGAACCCCATCCGCTGCAGTTCGGCGACGTCGCGGCAGCCGGCGTCGATGATCAGCCCCCGTACGCCGCGTGCGGCGAGCGACGTGGCGAGCAGCTCGCCGAAGTAGCCGGCCTCCGAGGGGGAGGTGGGCGCGACGACGAGGACGTCACCGTCCTGGCACTGCTCCACCGCCACGTGGATCATCCAGTTGTCCGCCGGCGGCACGCTCACCGTGACCGCAGTGCCCGCGATGTGCGCGCCGGAGTAGATGGGGCGCAGGGCGGGCGCGAGCAACCCGGTGCGTCCCTGTGCCTCGTGGATGGTGGATACGCCGAACCCGCCGAGGGCATCGACCGTCGACTTGTCCGTACGGCGCGGGTTGCGGACGACGATGCTCACGCTTCCTCCGCCCAGGGCAGCAGGGAGACATGGACGACGTCCGTGGCACCCTCGCCGCCGACGGTCCGGATGGCGCGGTCGACGTCCTTCAGGCCGAAGCTGTGGGTGCTGAGCTTTTCCAGCGGGAAGCGTCCGGAGGCGAGCTGTTCGAGGGCGAGCTCACAGGAACGGTAACTGTGGCCGCGGGCGCTCTTGATGCTGATGGACTTCTCTGTGACCTTCTTGAGCGGGAAGTCGGGGAAGGCGGCGAGCTCGCCCTGGACCACCATCGTGCCCTCGCGGCGTTTGAGCGCGTCGATGCCGAGCAGGATGGGCGCGGTACCGGCGCCGGCCGTGCAGTCCAGCACGACGTCGACCCCCCTGCCGCCGGTGATCTCCAGTACGCGCTGGAGGGCGTCCTCCCGCGTGACGTCGATGACGTCGTCTGCTCCCAACTCCTTCGCCAGAGCGAGCCGCGCGGTGTCCCTCGTCGTCCCGGTGACGATGATGCGGGAGGCGCCGGCCTGCTTGCAGGCGACGACCTGGGACAGTCCCTGCTGCCCGGGGCCCTGGATGAGGACTGTTGAGGCGTAGCCGACGCCCGCGGTGACCAGCGCCCACTCGATGCCGTTCGAAAGCGGCGTCACCAGTCCCGCGAGTTCGGCGGAGACACCGTCTGGAACGCGGTGCGTCACCGAGTTCCAGGGCAGGTAGAGGTATTGCGAGAAGCCGCCCCACAGGTGGTAGGGGTTGTTCGCGGAGGTATAGCCGTAGCGGCGGGCGTCGGGGTTGGTACGCCAGTCGGTCGCCTCGCAGTGACGGTACTCGCCCTGGTGGCACCAATCGCAGCGGAAACAGCCGACGTAGTGCTCGACGAAAACGCGGTCGCCTTCCTTCAGGCCCTTGCGCTCGGCGAACGTGCGTCCCGCCTTCACGATGACGCCGACGTTCTCGTGGCCCATGATCACCGGATCCGCGAACGGTGGCTTGGCGTACATCTTCACGTCAGTGCCGCAGATCCCGGCGACCTCGACCTTGAGCAGGGCGCCGTCGTCGGGGATGTCCGGCATCGAGAACTCGCGTAGTTCGGTTGTGCCGGGCCCGGTCCTGACCGCTGCCAGCACCTGCTCTGCCATGCCGTCTCCTCATTTTTGGGCCCGTCCAACGCACCCAGCTTGCTGACCTATGACCTTTTCTCTGGCTCCGGAGCCCGCCCGCCGGTGCCGCCTCGCGTAGGGCGCCGAGCGTCCGGCGCCCTACGCGCCGTCCAGGAACCGCAGTATCCGGGCGGGAGCCGTCTCCTCCGTCTGCTCGGCCACCGGGACGTCCCAGTACTCCGCGCGTGGGAGGCACTCCTGGAGGTAACGGGCGGCCGACGGCGCGTGTGAGTCGTCCTGCCCGGGGATCACGAGCGCGGGGATGTCGAGCCGCAGAAGGTCCTCCGGTTCCGGTCCGGGAACCGTGTCGCGGTCGAACAGCAGCCGGGCCATGCCGCTGACCAGCACCTGATAGCGGTCCGGGTCCGTACGCACGTACATGTCGGCGAACTCCGGATCGCCGCGGAGCACGCTCGCCCAGGGGCCCAGCCGGGGCTCCGCGGAGAAACCCAGGTCCGAGATCTTCGCGAGCCCCGCCACCTGTTCCAGGCCGTGGGCGCCCGCATAGGCCAGGTGCCGGCCGAACCGGGCGTGCTGCTTCATGCGGTATTTCACCCCGCCCGCCGGCGAGTACAGCACCATGCTCAGGACGCGCTCCCGATGTGCCACCCCGACGGCCGCGACGCTGGAGCAGCCGACGCAGCCGCCGATCAGATGCGCCTGCGCGATGCCCAGATGATCGAGTAGTCCCACACCCTGCGCCACGTAGTCGGCCCACGAGATCCGTTGCAGCCGGCCGCCGGACCGGCCCGACTCCCGCCGGTCGAAGGCGATGCAGGTGTACTTCTCGCTGAGGTGATCGAGCAGCCGCAGGCGCCGGTAGATCCCCACCGTCCGCCAACTCTCCAGGCTGGAGTCGAAACCGCCGGGAGAGAACATCAGCAGCGGCGGGCCGGAGCCGGCCACCTCGTAGCGGGTGGTGATCCCGTCGACAACGGCGGTGGGCATGGACGGTGCTCCTCGTGGTCGCCTGCCGGGCGCCTCGGTTCGTGACGCGGGCAGTGCCGGGTGAGAGTGGACAGGGTCAGGGGGCGGGCGGCACGGGGATGCCTCCGGCGACCTGACGTGCGGAGCGCACGTCCTCGGCATAGGCCGTGATCGCGTCGAGGGTTGTCCGTGCGACGTTCGCGTAGGTGTCAGGAGGGTTGTCGATGGCCGACGCGGCATAGCCGATGGCGGCGTGCGCCATGCGCATCCGGCCGTCGAGCCACGGGCCGCCGCCGAATCCTCCGACGACCGGAATGGAGACGGCCTCGGCGACGGCGGCTCCGACGATCGGTCCGGAGTTGGTGAAGTTGAGCAGTACGGCGCCCGCCTCCTCCAGTCGCTTGGCCTCGGCGACCAGAGCGTCCTTCATCGCCACCGGCACCTGGTCGTGGCTCGACGGGATCGCGTTGTATTCGACCCCGTAGCGCAGCGCGGTCTGCGGGGTGATCCCGAACTGCGCGAACACCGGAATGCCCGCACGAGTGATCGCCGTGACGGAGTCGAGGAAGTCCGAGGCCCCGTCCAGCTTGACCATGTCGACGCCGGCCTCCTTGACGAACCGGATGGCCGCCCGCACGGCGCTGTCCGTGCCCTCCTGCAGGGGGCCGAACGGGAAGTCGGCGCTGAGCAGGGCCCTGCTCACCCCCCGGCGGACCGCCTGCGTCACCAGGATCATCTGGTCCATCGTGACCTCGAAGGGGTTGGAGTGCCCCCACAGGTTCACGCCGACCGTGTCGCCCACCGAGACGATGTCCACGCCGGCCCGGTCGACGATGCGGGCGATCTGGTAGTCCCAGGCCACGACACCGACGATCTTGCGGCCGTCGTCCTTCATCCGCTGCAGGGTACGCAGGGTGATCTTCTCCGGCATCTCGCCGTCGCCTTCCTCCGTCAAATCGTGTGGCCTGGTCCGGCTGCCGGCCCGCTAGGGAGTGTCGGACACGAGCTAGACCCTCAGAGCTCTGAGCAGTTCAAAGGCATCGCTTTCATCCGCCGACAGCAGCAGGACCCGGGCATGCGGCCGGAGCGCGGCGACAGCGTCGTCGGCCTCGAAGCCGTCGCCGAGCACCACCCCCGCCGTGGTGATGGCGCGCGCGCTGCAGGCGCTGCCGATGGCGGCCGCCCGAGTCCCTCCCGAGTCATCGGTCGCCATGATCACCACCACGTCGGTGTCCCTCAGCATGTCGTCCAGCGCGGCCGGCACTCCGTCGAGTCTGTACAGCAGGAACTCGTCCGCCGGCCCGCGGTCGGGTGCGGCCTCGCATGTGTAGAACCGGGCGTTGGCCCAGGGGCCGTCGGAGATGCGTCGGGCGACCGACGCGGCTCTCGTGTCCAGCGCGATGACGCGGGCGTTCCTCGCGGGTGCGATCGGCACGGTGATTCGGTAGCGCGACTCGCTCGCGGAGGCCGCCTTGGCGCTTTCGCTCGCATACATCGGCAGCGACGACATCTCAGACCGACGAGTGCGGGACGCCGGGCGTGGCCTTGATCGCGTCGCGGCAGGAGTCCAGGAACGACTCGGCCTGCGGCAGCACAACCGCCGCCGAGCGCACCCGGTGGTGCGCCGTGTCCACCCCGGGAGGCGTCACGCCTTCGTCCCGCAGCGCGATCGCCGCCTTGCGCAGTTTCTGACGGGCCTTGATGATCCCGCTGTCGGCCGGGACCAGCCGCTCCTTCGTACGGTCCACGATCGGCCCCATGCTCTCCTGCAGGGAGGCGTCCTGCATGGCGATGCCCGCCACGCCGGAGTAGGTCTCCCCACGCTTCTGCGCCTCGCGGTCGATCAGGTAGTCGTTGTCCATGTTGGCCATGGGCCGGTAGGTCCCCGGGATGTTCTTGCTGTGCACTCCGTGGCCGTCGATCATGGCCTGGCGTTCCGCGGCCGTCAGCGGACGGCCCGGGTGGTAGTCGAAGGAGTACGTCCAGCAGTTCTCGTCGTCGATCGGCACCCAGAAATGGCCGTGCAGCGGGTGGTCACCGCGTGGCGGCACCATCGTGAAGGCCGGCATCACGTACGGCGTGATCCGCCAGTAGTAGCTGCCCTCCTCGGCGTTGCGACGGGCGCCGACGAAGAGCCCGCCCTCGCTGTCGGCGACCTCGAAGAACGGCTTGGTGTCCTTCATGTTGTACTCGTTGCCCTTGGCGCCCTTGAACAACGGGTCGGACTTCAGGCCGCCGGAGTGCAGGAACGTCACGTGGCTGGAGTCGATGCCGCCCTCGAACGCCTGCAGCCAGTTGCACTGCTGCCACCGTTTGGAGGTGTAGGTCTGCTCCGGCGGAACGTGCGCGAACTCGAACTCCGGCAGGTCCGGCCGCTTGGCCGGGTCGCCCATGTGGGTCCACAGGACGTCGCCGACCTTGACCAGCGGGTACGCGCGCAGCTTCACGTTCTCACAGAAGCTGCTGTTGTCCGCCTCCGACGGCACCTCGATGCACTGGCCGGTGACGTCGTATTTCCAGCCGTGGTACGGGCAGCGCAGTCCGGACCCCTCATTGCGACCGAACCACAGCGAAGCGCCGCGGTGCGCGCAGAATTCGTCGATAAGGCCATATCGCCCTTCGCTGTCGCGGAAGGCGATCAAGCGTTCGGACAGGAGCTTCACGCGCACCGGCGGTGAGTCGTTCTCCGGGAGTTCCTCGGCGAGCAGCGCGGGAATCCAGTACTGCCGGAACAAGTCGCCCATCGGCGTCCCGGGACCGGTCTGCGTCAAAAGCTCGTTGATGTCCTGCCTTAGCACGGCCGTTTCCCCTTCATGTGATGGATCGATGCCGGACTGGCGGTATCGGATCCGCGATGCTGGTCCGCGCTCCCACCGGGCGGCCGACGGTGTGTCCGTGTCCGGGTGTCATGGCTGCTCCGGAGGGATCTCCACCCTCAGACCGTCGAGGGCCGCTGTGATGCGTATCTGGCATGAGAGGCGACTGGTGCCGCGACGCTCCGAGACCCCCATGTCGAGCAGGTCCTCCTCCATGTCATTGGGAGGCCCCACAACAGGTGCGAACTCGTCGCTCACCCACACGTGGCAGGTGGCGCACGAACAGTTCCCGCCGCACTCCGCGACGATCCCGGGGACGCCGTTCTTGACCGCGGTCGCCATGACCGTGTCACCGACCGTCGCATCCACGGCGTACTCGCGACCGGCGCTGTCGATGTAGATCACTTTGGACAAGGTGCCCATGTCCTCTCACGGTCGTTCTGCCGGACGCGCACCGATGAAGTTACTATGGTATGTCCATTAGACCAGAGTCGGTCATCTGCTACAAGCGGCTTGCCCCACCCGCTCACGCCTCCGCCCGCTGAACGGCCGGCGCCGCCGGGGCCGGACCGCCGACGAGGGACCTCAGGGGAATGTCGGGATCGGCGGCGCGGTCCGGAGCGATGCTCGCTCCCTGGCCGAGGGCCTTGCGTACCGTCATGTAGTCGGCCGGGCGGTTGACGGCGTCAACGGCCAGCAGCCGGTCATGCCGGTAGTACAGGACGGAGAAATGCTCGTCAGCCGGGTCACCGCGTACGACCTGGGTGTCGTAGCCGGCGGCGAGGCCGGCGATCTGCAACCTGAGGTCACCCTGGTAGGACCAGAACCACGGCACCGACATCACGGTGTCAAGCCGGCCGAGCAGCGTCGCGGCTGCCACTTGGGCCTGAGCCACGGCGTTCTGAACCGACTCGAGCCGTACCCGTCCCTGGCCGGTGATCGGGTGCGGCTGCACGGTGCAGTCGCCGGCGGCGACGACGGAAGGGTCGCTGGTACGGGCGTGGGCATCGACGACGATACCCTGGTCGCACATGAGTCCCAGTTGTTCGGCGAGCTCCGTGCGGGGGAGAACGCCGACTGCGACCAGGACCAGATCGGCCGGCAGGCGCGCGCCGTCGGACAACGTGACGCCGGTGACCCTGCCGTGTTCCCCCTGGAAGCCGGACACCGCGGACGAGAGCCGGACGTCGATGCCGCGGCGAAGGTGCGCCTGACGATAGAACTCGGAGATCACGGTTCCCACGGACCGGGCCATCAGCCGTTCCGCGGCCTCGACCACCGTGACGGATCGTCCGAGGCTGCGGGCCGCCGAGGCCACCTCCAGGCCGATGAATCCGCCGCCGACGACGACGACGTTCGTGGCGGTCGAGAGCTGCGTCCGCAGGTCGGCGGCGTCGTTGTACTCGCGCAGGTAGCAGATCCCGCCGAGGTCGGCGCCGGGCAGGGGAAGCCGCCTGGCGCCCGCTCCCACGGTCAACGCCAGCCGATTGAAGGGCAGTTCGCGCCCGCTCGCGGTCATAGCGACTCCTGAGCCCGGCGGGCCCGACGTGGACAGGCTCACCTCGCTCACCCGCTCACCGCATACGAGGTCGATTCCGGAGTCGGCGTAGAAGTCGGGCGTGCGGAAGGCCAGCGAGTCGAGCGCCGCCTCGCCGGCGAGGAACTCCTTGGAAAGGGGCGGCCGCTGGTACGGCTGATGATCCTCCTCGCCGACCAAGATGATCGGTGAGGTGTCGCCGAGCTGCCGCAGGGACACGGCCACTTGCAGGCCGGCCTGGCTGCCGCCGACGATCAGTGTCCCGTTGCTCATCGGGCCCCCCGGAAGTGGGGTCGGAACGGCCGCCTCCGTGGAGATGGCCCCGCATCCTGAGCCCGCCAAGGGCGACACCGCTGGTCCATACGTGACATGGAATCCTCTCCCGCGGTTAGGTAATACCATTAAACCACCGAAGGCGACCGACGTCCCCGTCGACTTCGTGCTGGGCGCGGATCATCGGATCGTGGAGTTCGGGGAAGCCGTGAGGCATGCTTACGAGTGATCAGGCCGAGCGGGGTTTCGGGGATCGGATGTCGGCAGCGCCCAAAGTGAGGCACGTGAGCAGCGGCCCCCGGCGAACGACCTGGTGGGGGCGCCTGGCAGCGGCGCGACGCGGATCAGAGCACGTGACCAGCACTGCCGATGTAAGGATCACGGCGGCGGACGTCAGCGCATTGACCGCACACCGGGCGGCGGCGAGCCACGTGACGACGATCCCAGCGAGGGCCGGACCACCGGAAGCACGACCGCGCAGGGCGTGATCGACGACGAGAACCGGTCAGATCACGGACCAAACCCCGTGTGTCGAGAGTCAGCCGAGCACGGTCGTACTATCCGGCAACTTGATCGTCGAGCGTCGTGCGCGCCTCGTCGATCTTGTCGCGCATATCGGGAACAGGCTTTCTTCCACGCATGTCGACAGGCAGCCATTCCACGTTGATGGTGGTGTTCGCCGGCTTGCGCGCGAACGTGGCCGCCTCTCCGGGCCGGTCGGCGCAGGTTATCTGAAGCTCTTACGCCTCCACGCACAACGCGTCGCCGTCGCAGAACAGATGCCGGGCCGATAACACGATCAGCCTCAGCTCACATAGTGATCCGTCAACCAGCCGGCCATGTGGTCGAAGGTCGTCTTCACGGTGTCGCCGTACTGCACGGGCGTCTTCTCACACCGGCTTGCACGCGTGACGCGTACGGTGCGGGCGACCTCGACCCGGGTCGTGCCGTCACCGCACAGCACCGGGTACTTGCTCTTCGTATGCGAGATGAGGAGTACGTCGTGCCACATCCCCACGTTGCCATGGAAGGCGGGGAAAGTTCTCAGCGTCCGGGAACTGTCCGCCGTCTTGGGCAACCCTGTCGACGAGGCTGTGCGCTCTTCGTGAGCCGCTGCATGCGCTTGGCCTGGGCTGGCAGGCAGTCACGGCGGAACGTGGGGAGGACCACTCCATCTGCCGGTGGCAGCCAATTCAGCCGACGTGACCGCCTCGCTCCGAGTGCTGGAGCGAGGCGCTCTTCATATGGACGACGTCACGGTGGTTCTGCCACCCGTTCTCGATGAACCTGCCGCGCCGGCTCTTCCGGCACCGCAGCGGGTGACTCCGGTCGTCGTCCGCGTGCTCACGACGTCGCGTTCGAGGCGGGCTCGAAGTAGTGGACCGTGTCGTAGCCGAGGTGCTTGAAGACGCGGTTCTGCGCGTTGAACAGCCGCATCGGGGTCCCGTCCGCCGCGAAGATCTGGCAGACGTGGTTCTGCGGGACATAGAGGGTGTCGCCCTGCCGGATGTCGTAGCGCTTTGGCTCCAGGGCGATCCTCGCGTAGTACTTCTCCGCGATCTCCGCCTCGACCTCCCACTGGAGCGCGTACCCGCCGCCCTCGAGGACGTAGTAGACCTCGTCGGCCATCTTCCAGTACTTGCCGCTGTGACCACCCGCGGGGATGTCGAGTTCGAAGGCGTCCACGCTGAAGATGCGGGCGTCCGTGCGCTCAGGTGAGGACATGACGCGGACCCGCCCCAGCGGGGTGTCCTGCCAGGTCGTGTCCGCGGGGGAGATCACCTTCTTGCGGTCGAGGACTCCAGGCGTCCAGATCCGGGACCAGTCCTCACGGGGTCCGAACCGCTCCTCCTCTTCAACCGGTCCCGACCGGCCCTGCTGGATGAGCCCCATGAACATCCACGTGCACTTCGCCTTCACCACGAGGGCGACGGCCCGCTCCTGGTACGGGTTGAAGTGCCGGTGCACCGAGTCGGTGTGCACGAAGACCAGGTCGTCCTTGTTCCACTCGTAGCGCTGGTCGTCGTGGATCTCGTAGCCCTTGCCCTCCAGGATGTAGAAGGCGGCCTCGTTCTGGTGGCCGTGGCCGTGATTCGACGACTCGGGGGGCAGCTCCACGAAGTGGACCTGGATGGTCTGCGTGAGGAAGTCCTCGTCGCCAGGACCGATCCGCCACCAGGTCCGGCTCTTCGCGCTGTCGCCCGAGTGCCCGACCTTCGCGTCGTCGACGACGACGCTGTCGTCACGCACCCGGTCCACCGCCAGTTGGCGGCGCCGGAACTCACCGAGGCCGTACGTCTGCGAGGTGAGTCCACGCACGAACACGCGTCCGCTCTTGCCCATTGGTCCTCCGATTCTCGGTCATCGTCCTGCTCGGGCGCCGGTGCGCCACCGGTGCCCGGGCCACGGTTGCTTCGATTCGGCCAGCCGGATCGTCAGCTCCGTGTCCACGCCTACCCGTCCCACCTTCGTGGCTCCGCCGGGGCTCCCCGGTGGAGTGAGATGGCCGGGCAGGCGGTCGTGAAGAAGGGCGCGTTGTCCTGTCTGTGCTCCCGCGCCTTGTCGGGCATCTCGCCGGTTCCTGTCACCGACGATCGCGTCGATCGGGCAGGCCGGGTGGCATGCGCCGCGCTCGATGCACTCCAGCGGGCAGGGGTGGGGCTTCCTGTCGCCTCCGTGTGTGCAGCACTTTCATGGGGGCGGCGCCGATGATCGGGGCGGCGACCTCGAACGCGTGCCGTGGCTGCGTGTCCATGTACTCCCCTCACAGGGCTCCGACCCCAGGTAGGTGAATGGTATTACCTTCGTACCATCGGTCGCAATGGTGCAGCCCTGTGCCGCAGTGTCCGACGCGACAAGACGATCCGGCTAGCAGCCTCTGAACTGCATCTTCAGGTGTTCACCCATCGTGGTTGGACGGCGGGAGGCAGCAGTAGGATCCGGGCCGGAGCGGTTGTCGAACGCGCGGTGACGCGTTCGTCGTCGGTGTAGGGGCCGATCCGCGCGAGAGAGGAACGGCCGATGGCAGCGCATATGGCGAACGTCGAGCCCACCGCGGCCGGCGACGCTGTCGCGCGGGCCGTCGCCGACGCGCACCGCCGTGAATGGGCTTTCGTGCTGGCCGCCACGGCGCGTGTGGCCCGCGACCTCGACCTCGCTGAGGAGTGCGTGCAGGACGCGTACGTCAAAGCGATGCACAACTGGGTCCGCGACGGCATCCCGGCGAACCCTGGTGCCTGGTTGACCACGACGGCCAAGAACAAGGCCATCGACGCTCTGCGGCGCGAGCAGACGCTCCAGTCGAAGCTGCCGCTCCTCGTGGAACCCGATGAGATCGAGATGGACGACCCTGCCCTCGAGGCGGTCGCCGACGACCGCCTCCGCCTGATCTTCACCTGCTGCCACCCGGCGCTGGCCCGCGAGGCCCAGATCGCGTTGACCCTCCGGCTGGTCTGCGGCGTGGCCACCGCCGAGATCGCCCGTGCGTTCCTGGTCTCCGAGCCCACCATGGCCGCCCGGGTCACCCGCGCCAAGAAGAAGATCCTCGCGGCGCGCATCCCCTACCGGGTACCCGAGGCCGGCGAGCTGCCCGAGCGGCTCGACGCGGTGCTGACCGTCATCCACCTGCTGTACACCACCGGGCACACCGCGCCGACCGGGCTCCAGTTGGTCCGCCACGATCTGGTCGAGCGGGCCATGGACCTGGCCCGGATGCTGGACGCGCTGTTGCCCGACAAGCCTGAGGTCCGTGGCCTGCTGGCGATGCTGCTGTTGACCGACGCGCGCCGGGCCACCCGAACCGATCCGGGCGGGCGGCTGTTGCTGCTGGAAGAGCAGGACCGCTCGGCTTGGGATGGGGCCGCGATCGCCGAGGGCCGCCTCCTGGTCGCCGAGGCCATGCGTACCGGCAGCCCAGGCCGGTTCGCTCTGCAGGCCGCCATCGCCGCGCAGCACGCCGCGGCCGCCAGCTACGCCGACACGGACTGGCCCAAGGTGCTGATGCTGTACGACGCGCTGCTGGTGGTCTGGCCGTCCCCAGTGGTCGCGCTGAATCGCGCGGTCGCCCTGGCGATGGTCGACGGGCCGCAGGCCGCCCTCGACGCGCTCGAGCCGCTGAACCAGGACCCGCGCCTGGCCTCGTACCACTACCTGCCGGCCATCCGGGCCGACCTGCTACGAAGGTTGCGCCGCACGGACGAGGCCATCGGGGCCTACCAGGCCGCGCTGCGGCTGGCCGACAACGGCGCCGAGCGCGACTTCCTGGCCGCGCGGATCGAGGAGCTCGCGACCGGCTGAGCCACACCGACCGGCGACCCGTCCCGGGCAGGGGCGGACGGTCGGCCCGGCAGAGGGCGTCCCGGCTCGCCCATCGAGTTCGGCGGCAACGGGGGAGCGGAAGACGCTGCGGCCGGCCGCCCAGTGATCCGTTGTGCCAGCCGAACCTCCGACGTCCGGGCTGCGCGATTGGGTGCCGAACCTCCGCACGAACCAGACCGCTCGAGCTGTCGAATTCGTGACAGCCCGCTCGTCGTACCTGCAGGAACACGTTTCCGACCCGGACACGGCCGGCCGGCACTCCCGGCCGACCGTTGGAGCAGGACATGGAGTTTGGAATGAATATGACCGAAGCCGGAACCGAGGAGCGGGCCGGCCGGCGGGAGTGGCTGGGGCTGATCGTGGTCGCCATGCCCACCCTGCTGATGTCACTCGACGTCAGCGTGCTGTACCTCGCGCTACCGCAGCTGAGCGCCGACCTGAACGCCAACAGCACCCAGCAGTTGTGGATCATGGACATCTACTCGTTCATGAGCGCAGGCTTTTTGGTCACCATGGGTACCTTGGGCGACAGGGTCGGCCGTCGGCGGCTGCTGCTGATCGGTGCCGCCGGGTTCAGCGTCGCGTCGGTCCTGGCCGCGTACTCGGTGAACGTCTACATGCTCATCGCCTCGCGTGCCCTGCTCGGTATCGCGGCGGCGACCCTGACACCCTCGACGCTCTCGCTGCTGAGCAACATGTTCAAGAATCCGCGGCAGCGCGGCGCCGCGATCGGAGTGTGGTACAGCTGCTTCATGGGCGGCATGACGGTCGGCCCGCTGATCGGTGGCGTCCTGCTGGACAACTTCTGGTGGGGCTCGGTGTTCTTGCTGGGCGTGCCGGTCATGGTCGCCCTGCTGATCGCCGCGCCGCTGGTCCTGCCGGAATACCGCGACCAGGGTGGCGGCCGGCTGGACCTGGTCAGCGTGGTGCTGTCGCTGGCTGCCGTGCTGCCGGTCATCTACGGGCTGAAGGAGACGGCCCGCACCGGCTGGCATTCGGTGCCGGTGGTGTGCGTGGTGTTCGGGCTGCTTGTCGGCTGGGCGTTCGTCCGCCGGCAGCGCCGGCTCGACGAGCCGCTGCTGGACATGCGGCTGTTCGGCAAGCGGGCGTTCACCGCGGCGCAGGGCATCATGCTGCTGATGGGCATCATGATGGCCGGCTCCACGCTCCTGTCCGCGCTCTACCTTCAGGTCGTGCAGGGGTTGTCACCGTTGCAGGCCGGCCTGTGGCTGCTACCGCAGAACGTGACAATGGTGATCGGCTCGATGCTGGCGCCGCACATCGCCCGCCGTTTCCGGCGCGAATACGTCATCGCGTTCGGCCTGATGCTGACCGCGGTCGGGTTCCTGCTGATCACCCAGGTGGACGCCGTGGGTGGGCTGGGGCTGCTGGTGACCGGGCTGGTGTGCACGTCCGGTGGGGTGTCCGTGCCGATGCCGCTGATGACGGACCTGGTCGTCGGCGCGGCTCCGCTGGAGAAGGCCGGATCCGCTGCGTCGATCATGCAGACCGGTGGTGAGTTCGGGGTGGCGCTCGGCGTGGCGACGCTGGGCAGCCTGGGCACGTTGGTTTACCGCAGCGAGCTTCCCCACGACGTTCCCCCGGACGTGCCGGCCGCCTCGCTGCACACCGCGCTGCAGAGCATCAGCGCCGCAGCCGAGGAGGCCGGCCGGCTGCCCGCAGCGGTCGGCGGCGACCTGTTCGCCGCCGCGCGGGAGGCGTTCACCAGCGGCCTGAACACCGTGGGCATAATCGGCGCGGGGGCGTTCCTGGCGATGGCGATCATCGCGGTGACGATGTTCCGGCAGCGCACTCGGCCGGCGGCGGTCGAGCCGGCGGTGGCGGTCGACCTGGAGTTCCGCTCCTAGTCACCCCACGCCCGCGACCGTATCCAGCAGACAACCCGGATCAGTGCTTGATCACCAGAAAGGAAACACGCCCGTGGCGAAGTACGCAGTCCTGATTTACATGCCGGCGCCAGGCGACGTCGCGGACACCCCGCCGGAGGAGATTGAGGCGCACCTCAGGTACGGCGAGCAGGTGGAGCAACTCGGAGGGAAGATCCTCGAGGCGCAGGCGCTGCAGGCCACCACGACCGCCACGTCGATCCGCGGCGACCTCGTCACCGACGGGCCGTTCACGGAGTCCAAGGAGGTTCTCGGCGGGTTCTTCGTGCTGGAAGCCCGCGACCTGGACCACGCGGTCGCCATCGCGAAGCTGAACCCGGCGACCTGGCGGGGCGGCGTGGAGGTGCGGCCGCTGCTGTACCCGTCGGCCGAGTAGGTTCAACCGGCTGACCCGCGGCCGTTCATCGCCGGCGAGGCGACACCTGACCACGGTCGGCTCATCCCGAACGCCGGCCGTGGTGCGACGACCCAGGCGATGATCTCGACCAGGAAGCGTGGTAGCGGACGCGGTCAGCGTGTCCGGAGCTGTGTTCGGCGGGCGGTCATGGACCTCTGCATCACGCGATGGCCCTTGCGGTCGACCAGGCCGTCCAGCCCCGGCTGAGCACATACGCGGCCAGCAGGATGAGCGTGACCGCTCCGTCGGCGATCAGTGCCGCGCCGGCGCCGTCGGTCCCGCTGCCGAAGGACAGGGCGGCCACGGTCAGGCCGAGCTTGTTCAGGATGGCGAGCTCCCAGATCCCGGCGTAAAGCCGAGGGCGGTAGCCCAGCAGCAGGAACACGCCCGCGAAGACACCGAAGCCGAGCATGCGCCAGGTCTCGACAAACCGCGTGGCCGGTCCGGCGTCCGCGACGGCGCCCACCGCGCCGGCCACCGCGGCAAGGGCGCCGACGGCGGCGAGGATGAGCAGGGCCCGCGCGATGAGGTCACGGGTCCGCGCGGAGCCGGCGCTGGTCTCGACGTGCACGGATGGGGCATGAGCGGGCATCGACGCCACCTTTCGTCCTAACGGCGTTAGGGCGCTAACCTAACACCGTTAGGACATTCTGGGAAGGTGGATGGATGGCTTTTCACGCGCTGAGCCGGCTCACCCCACGAGCCCGGGAGATCGTGCAGACCGCGCGGCAACTCCTCGAGCAGGAGGGCCCCGACGCACTGTCGATGCGTCGCCTCGGCGCCCAACTCGGGATCCGCGCCTCCTCGATCTACGAGCACCTCCGCGACAAGCAGGCACTGGAAGCGGCGCTGATCTCGGTCGGCTTCGAGGAGCAGGCCGAACTGTTCGCGCAGGCCGTCCGTCGATCCGACACCCCGATCGCCGCTCTCGCCGCCGCGTACCGCGACTTCGCACGCCGCCAGCCGAACCTCTATCGACTGATGACCGAGCGGCCCCTGCGCCGCGACCTGCTCGCCTCCGGCGTCGAGGAGGCGGCCGCAATGCCGCTCCTCGAGGCCGCCGGCGGTGACCGTGAACGCGCACGGGCCATCTGGGCCTTCGCGCACGGCATGGTCATCCTCGAGTTGAACCAACGCTTCCCACCCGACGCCGATCTCGACACCACCTGGCGCAAGGGCATCGACGCGCTCCACGGTGCGGGCTGAGCGCCGCCTACTCGGTGCGCAGCGCGTGGGCGACGCTCGTTCAGGATGACCACGGCGGCGAGTGCCCCGCCGACGGCGAGCATCCACGGCGGCGCTGAATCCAGGAGCGCAGGAAGGCCCCAGCTCGCCGCTCGCGGACGACCACGGCCGTAAGGGCCTGCCCGGGCGATCACGACGAATGACGGAGCCATATGGGGGCATTTTCAACATTCGCACCATGACAGCCGCTCTTGCAGCTCTCTACAGTGGTGTCACTTGTGATCTTCGGCCGCGCGGTTTTCCAACTGCACTGCCGGCCTAGGGAGGGTCTGGTGAAAGCGAAATCCCTCGCGGCGGGTGCGGTCGCTCTGGCAACGGCTGTGGCACTGCAGCTGTCCGGAGCCGCCTCAGCACTCGCCGACGAGCCGTCCGACCCGAGTCCGTCCAGCAACTCCGCCCATGGCGGTCCGGTCCTCGACGACGTCCACAACGTTCCGACGACCGCTGTCGCAGGCAACGTCACGTTCCTCGACAACGTCAAGGGCGTCAGCGGCTACTCGGGGCTGAACTTCATCCACTACGACAAGTACGGCTACGACTTCATGTTCGCCAACGGCACCGGCGGCCTCGCCGTCTGGTCGCTGAAGGACCCCAAGCACCCGGCCATGGTCTCGAAGATCACGGCAGCCGAGCTGCGCCAGCCGGGGGACACCCAGGACAGATTCTGGGAAGGCGAGAACATGACCGTCGACCCGAAGCGCAAGCTGGTCTTCCTCAGCCGGGACCCGCGCGGCTTCGGCGGCACCGTCTCGACCGGTCAGTCCGGCGTCTACATCGTCGACGTCAAGAACCCGTGGAAGCCGGAGACCGTCGTCTTCCAGCCGATCGCGGCCGGGCACACAGCGACCTGCATCAACGACTGCACGTACCTGTGGTCGGTCGGTCCGGCCAACACGGGCACGCCGGGCCAGGACCCGTCCTGGAAGGGCGTGCCGATCCGGGTGACCGACATCCGCGACATCAAGCACCCGCGCACCCTCGACTTGGCACTCGATCTCGGCCGGGTCGACGGGACCACGGACTACGTGCACAGCGTCGACGTCGACAAGAACGGTGTGGCCTGGGCCTCCGGCGAGGGTGGCGTACGCGGCTACTGGACCAAGGGCAGGCACTACGACCCGGTGCAGAAGCGCAACCGGGTCGCGACGGCGTACGACCCGGTGCCGTACGCGGGCGGCACTGTCGTCCCCACCAACCCGGCGGGTACCGCCTTCTTCGACTTCTTCGACCACAACGCCTACCACAACACCGAGAAGCTCGGCTCCTTCGACAAGGGCGAGCTGCTCTACATCACCAACGAGAACATCACGACCTGCTCACAGGCGGGCGAGTTCAAGATCGCCTCGTTGAAGGGCAGCTACGACGGCGAGAGCTGGCGGTCCACGCCGGAGAAGCCGTTCCGGCTGGACCTGATCAGCCACTGGTCTCCGTGGGGCAAGGAGGGGTCGGCCACCACCGGTAGCTGCTCCGCGCACTGGTTCACGGTGAACGGCAACATCGTCGCGCAGGCGTGGTACGGCCAGGGCACCCGCTTCCTCGACGTGTCCGACCCCAAGAACCCGACCCAGGTCGGCTACTTCCGCGTGCCGTCGGGGACGGGCGTGACCGCCGGCTCGGCGTCGGCCGCCTACTGGCACAACGGACTGGTCTACGTCGCGGACTACAACCGAGGCGTCGACGTGCTCCGGTTCGACGGCAAGTTGGCCGGCAAGCCGGACAAGAAGATCTGCTGGAACTCGTGCGACAAGTAACCATCTGAACCAAAGCGCCGGCCCGGCGTGGCGACCGCTACGCCCGGGCCGGCTTTCTATGGCGACGGGCATGGAGGTAGTCGGTGCGACGCGGAGGTGCCACGCGCTCGGTCGCGGCCTATGGCCTGGACGTGAGCAGGCCGAGCGCCGTATCGAAGGGGCCGGATCTCGCGGAACTCGCCCGCACCGTCACCTGCTCCAAGGCGGACCAGCACGGATGATGCGCGGAGTGAACCACACGGGCCATCGTCGGGCCCGGCTGATCGCGCGGCTGGCGGTGGTCGCGATCCTCGTGGCCTGCGGCCTGGTCGCGGACCTCGTCTCTGTCGCGGCCACGCGTCCCGCGTACGCGCACGCCTACCTGCAGGAGAGTTCGCCGGTCGACGGCCAGGTGCTGGACCGGCCCCCGGCCGAGGTCCGGCTCCGCTTCAACGAGGCGGTGAGCTTCAACCAGCGGTCGATTCAGCTGCTCGACGTGACAGGGAAGAAGCTGGCGATCGGTGCTCCAAGTTACGTGGACGGGAAGGCCAACACGGCGCGGGTGAGCCTTCCGACGAGTTTGGCGGAGGGAACCTACGTCCTGGCCTGGCGGATCACGTCCGCGGACTCGCACGTGGTGTCGGGGGCGTTCAGCTTCAGCGTCGGCCGCCCGAGCACTCTGGCCGCCCCGGTGGAGGAGGATGTCAGCCCGGCCGTTCCCGTCGTCGACGCCGTCGGTCGCGCCCTTGCGTTTCTCGGTCTGGCCCTCGCCCTTGGTGCTGGACTGTTCGTCGCCGTGCTCTGGCCCGCCGGCCGCGACGACCGCCGCGGCCGGGGCATCGTGTGGTCCGGCTTCGCCGCCTTGACCGCGGGCACCGTGGTGGTCCTGCTCGTACAGGGGCCGTACGCCGCGGGCACGTCGCTGACCGGGGTGTTCGACCCTGAGCTGCTCGGCGCCACGCTGTCCACGCGGTTTGGTCACGCGCTGTCGGTGCGGCTGTTGATCGTGCTCGCTCTTGGTGTGGCCTTCTGGATCGCTGTACGCCCCTCCTCGTCCCTGGCTGACGTCCGGACGGACGGCGCCAGGACGTCTGGCGCTGGGACGGCCGGCGTCGGGGCCGCCTGTGCCGTCGCCCTGCCGTTCACCTGGACGCTGGCGGATCACGCACAGACTGGCGAGCAGACCTGGCTGGCCGTACCTGCGACCAGCCTGCACCTGCTCGCCATGGCTCTGTGGCTGGGCGGCCTGATCGCGCTCGCGGCCTGCGTGCTCCTCCCAGGGAGGGGGCGGAAGCCCACCGGCGCCATCTCCCTGGAACCCGCGCTCCCGAGGTTTTCCACGCTCGCGCAGATCTGCTTCGCGGTGATCGCGGTGACGGGGGTGTATCTGGCCTGGCGGCAGGTGGGAACGTGGGGTGCGCTCGGCGGGACGGACTTCGGGCGGCTGCTTCTCGGCAAGCTCGCCGCCGTCCTCGCCGTGGTGGGTCTTGCCGCAGGAGCGCGGCGGTTCGTGCGGCGGCGCGGTCGCGACCCCCTCGGCCTCGATGCCGCCCCTTACACCGCGGTGCGCCGGCTGCGCCGCTCGGTCGCGGGTGAGGTCGTGCTCGGGGTCGCCGTCGTGTCGATCACGGCCGTCCTGGTCAACACCGCCCCGGCCCGCACCAGCTACGCGCCGCCGGTGCACACCACGGTCCCCATCTCCGCCGCCGTCGCGGACGCGGCCGGCCCAGCCGCCGGGCTGGGGGGCGGCTCGGTCGAGGTGAAGATCGAGCCCGCGAAGCCGGGAAGCAACGTGGCCGACATCTACATCACCGGGCGGAACGGCTCGCTGGTCGCGGTGCCCGAGGTCTCGGGTGCGCTCGAGTCGCGTGACCGCAGCGTCCCGGCGCTGCCCGTCAAGGTCTCCGCGGCCGAACCCGGCCACTACGTGGCGAACTCGATGTCCATCCCCTACCCGGGGGAGTGGGTCCTGCGGCTGGACATCCGAGTCTCCGACTTCGACGAGACACCGGTGCGTGTCCCGTTCACGGCACACTGAAAGGCTGGTAACACACATGCGAGGCGCTGACAGGAAGGCGTCCCGGCTCCGAGCGACCATGACCGCTGCCGGCGTGATCGCCCTCTGCGTCCTGGCGGGCTGCTCCAACGGGGCTCCGCAGCCGCTGACCAAGCCGCCCTACACCGTGACCTCCATCCGGTCCGGCCTCGTCAGCCCCAGCGACCTGGGAAAGGGCGCCACCGAGTTCGAGGACACCGACCACGCCTCGCACGTCATCTACACACCCCCGAACAGCATCCCGACCTGTCCGTACGTCCAGCGCTCAGAAGACGTCAAGGTCGACGTGCAGCCGGCGGTCGAGCCGGTGGGTGGGAATCCGACCGGGCGGTTCATCGTCGGCCCGCAGCGCGTGGGGCCGTCGTCGCTTCCGGTCGTCACCCAGGGCGCGGTGGTCTTCCAGAGCCCCTCACTCGCCGACGGCACGATGGACACCGTCGCGGCCGAGTCCGCCAAGTGTCCGGAGGCGTTCAGCGTGCTCGGCGGACCGCCGTCCGTCGTGGGCGCTTACAAGGTCGGCAGCCGGCCGATCGAGATGGATGGGTGGAAGGGGTTCGCCCAGCATCTCGTGCACACCTCGCCCCCGGAGATGAACCCGGACACCTACGACGATCTGGTCACCGTCGTGGTGCACAAGGCGAACGCCATCATCTACGTCGGCTACGCGCAGATCAAAGCGGTGGGCCAGCGTGCCGACTCCGACGAGAAGGTCAAGGCGTTGATGACGACGACGCTGGACCGCCTGGGTTAGCGAACTGTCCATGAAGATCACCTATTGAGGGTTCGAAGAACGGTGAGAGTCCTACCTGCTGGAGGAGCGTTGAGCGCTAGAGCCCCCCTGGCGGGCACTGCCGTGCTCGTCACGGCGTCCGCGCTACGGATGGCGAGCCTGGGCCCGGCATACGCGGGAACGTCACCTGACCCGGTCAGCCCCAGCACGGTCGGGGCCGCTGAGGCCGAGACGGCCGGCGCCCGATCGTCTGACACAACCTGGAGAGTGCGTATGCTGCGCCGCGCCGTACGAGGCCTCGTAACCGTGGGGGTGACGGCCTGCCTGGTCGGCGTCATGCAGGCGGTGGCGTTCGCGCACGTGACGGTGAACCCGGAGACGGCCACCCAGGGCGGCTACGCCGCCGTGACGTTCCGCGTCCCCAACGAGCGCGACGACGCGAGCACCACCGAGATCGAGGTTCAGCTCCCGACCGACTCCCCGCTGGCTTCGGTCTCGGTGAAGCCACATCCCGGCTGGTCGTACGAGATCACGAAGACCAAGCTGGCCTCGCCGATCGAGGTGCACGGCGCGCAGATCAGCGAGGTCATCGGAAAGATCACCTGGACCGCGGCGGATCCGAAGTCAGCGATCAAGCCGGGGGAGTACGACGAGTTCTCCGTGAGTGCCGGACCGCTGCCCGAGACCGACCGTCTGGTGTTCAAGACGCTCCAGCACTACAGCGACGGCGAGGTGGTGCGCTGGATCCAGGAGCCGACCTCCGGTGCCGACGAACCGGAGCGGCCTGCGCCAGTGCTCCGGCTCGTGCCCAAGGGGGACACGGCATCATCCCCGTCGACGGGCACCGCCCGGGCGGCTCTGGCCGCGGGTAGCACGTCTGCGACCGGGTCGGGCGCGGGAGCTCCGTGGGCGGTCGGGCTGTCCGTGGCCTCGTTGGTGATCTCCCTCGCGTGCGCAGTGACGATGGCCGTGCGGTCCCGCCGGACGCGATAGCGCCCGCTCCTGCGGGAGTCGCGCCCGGCATCGTCAAGGGCAACCAGCCCACGCTCCTGACCCGGCTCAAGGCCCTGCCCTGGCGCCAGGCCCTGCCGTCGGCGGGCTCCGAGGACCATGCGGTTCTTGCCGAGGCGATGCCCCTGCGCCGCCGTATCACCCAGCGAGAACAGACGTGTACGCAGGGTCCTTGGTTGCGCCAGCCGGGACCTTCGGCCCTCCATGGGTTTCGCCTTGCCTTCCTAGCGTTGATGGGAGGGCGGTTTCCACCGCCTTCACACTCGGGTTCTGGTTCAGCAGTGGGCTGCTCGATCGGTCGCCGAGCCCGCCGAGATCCCGCCCCGCAGAACTGGGTTGCAAGGCCCAGTGGCTGAAGGCGGGACGTCCCTCGGAACTCCGAGCAGGCGCCCGGGGACCTTCCCTTCGAGGGCGGTCCGATGAAGGACAGAGGAACAAGGAGAAGTCATGACTGAACCGATCGTCGTCGCCACCGACGGTTCATCCCCTGCGACAGCCGCCGTGGAATGGGCGGCTGACGACGCCGCCCGGAAGGGCCTGCCCCTACGAGTCGTCCACGCCCTGGACCGCCTGCCGTACGACATCCCCTGCTATCCGATCCCCGGCGCGCAAGACCACATGACTCGTTCGGGCCACCAGATTCTCCGGCAGGCTGAGAAGATCGCGCGGGAACGGCAGCCCGGCATTGAGGTGTCCGTCGAGATGATCGAGGGACCCCCGGCCCGGGTACTGCGAAAGCAGGCCACGCGCGCCTCCGAGTTGGTGGTCGGCAGCCGGGGGCTGGGCGGTTTCACGGGGATGCTGCTGGGGTCGGTCAGCATGCACGTGGCCGGACATGTCGCCGCTCCTGTCGTAGTGGTACGGCCCGGCCCGATGGTGGAGCACGCGGAGATCGCCGTTGGCTTCGACGGCTCGGCCGAATCGGAGGCCGCTCTGACCTACGCCTTCGAAGAAGCGCGGCTACGCGGCTGCGGGCTACGCGCGGTCTACGCCTGGCAACTTCCGGTGCAGGTCTACACTCCCGGAATCGTCTACGACATCGATGAGGTGCGGCAGGCCCAGCAGGATTACGCGCTCGGCAAGCTCGCGGCCTGGCAGCTGAAGTACCCCGAGGTGAAGGTGGCGGTGGACATCGTCTGCGCCCACCCGGTCACCGCCCTGGTCGAGGCCTCCCAGAAGGCGGATCTGCTGGTCGTCGGGTCCCGCGGTCACGGCGCCATCGGCGCGGTCGTGCTCGGATCGGTGAGCCGCGCCGTACTGCAACACGCTCATTGCCACGTCGTGGTGTGGTCACGGACCACCAGCCGGGCCGATGAAGTCGGCGAGCTGTAAGCGCCTATCGGACCGACCAGTGGTCGTCGGCTTCGACGCCTCACGTTGTGCGGCCTTCTGGGCCGGAGCATTGTGGCGGACATTGACAATTCCGCGCGCCGCGCGAGCGGCGTTGGCGTGGGGGATGTCCGGCTGCCGTTGACGATCACCGGGCCACGGCCGTGGATCCTCTGATCAGCTTGGGAATCGAGAGGGTGGGCGACCCGCCATGGCCAAGGATACGGAGGCGAACTCGATGGTGCGGCTACCGCGCAAGCTGTACGAGAGGGAGCTTTACCGCCTTCAGACGGAGCTGGTGAAGCTTCAGGAGTGGGTACGCGCCGAAGGCGAGCGGCTCGTCGTGATCTTCGAGGGTAGGGACGCGGCCGGCAAGGGCAGCACGATCAACCGTGTCGCCGAGTACCTCAACCCGCGGGTCACCAGGATCGCCGCGCTGCCGGCGCCCGCGGAGCGGGAGCGCAGCCAGTGGTACTTCCAGCGCTACGTGGAGCACCTGCCCGCCGCGGGGGAGATCGTGCTGTTCGACCGGAGCTGGTACAACCGCGCTGGGGTCGAGCGGGTAATGGGCTTTTGCACGCAGGAGGAGTACCTCAGGTTCCTCCACCAGTGCCCGATCTTCGAGCGGCTGCTCGTGGAGGATGGGATCCTGTTGCGCAAATACTGGTTCTCGGTGAGCGACGCCGAGCAGGAGCGGCGGTTCCGGGCCCGACTGGCCGATCCGATGCGCCGCTGGAAGCTCTCGGAGATGGACCTGGAGTCGATCACCCGGTGGGAGGATTACTCGCGGGCCAAGGATGAGATGCTGATCCACACCAACATCCCCGAAGCGCCATGGTATGACGTGGAGAGCGAGGACAAGCGGCGGGCCAGGATCAACATGATCTCCCACCTGCTGTCGACCATCCCCTACGGGGAGGTGCAGCTCCCGTCCATGGAGATCCCCTCGCGGCCCCCGACCTCCGGCTATCGGCGGCCGACCCGCAGGCTGGAGATCCCCGTGCCGGACGTGGCAGCCGCTCTGGAGGAGCATCCGGGGTCGTGAACGAGGGCCGACGGTCCCACGTCGGCCCCGTTGCCATCCCGCGGATCCTCATCCTCTTTGGCCCGGCCGATGGGGACCAAGGTCCCTGGTTGATCAAGGGCGCTCCGGACAAGTGTGATTGTCATGGGCACACACGAGGGCGTCGACGCGTAATGGCGAGCCGCGAACTACCTGTCCGTCGGGCAGATCTACCTCCTGGACAACCCGTTGCAGGGAACGAACCGGAGGCCATGCATCGGCTGATGGCCGGCACCTTGGACGAGGTTTTCGACGAGATCGCCGCATACAAGGCCGGGGTGGACAGGCGCCTGCCGATGGTCGTGCTCCGTACTCCGAAAGGATCCGCCGGGCCGGCAGCATTCGTTCGCGGAACGACCTTCATCAGGTCGCCCTGGTGACCAACCTCGGCCGGCCGCGCTCTTCCGACCTCAGACATCCTGCAGGAACGTCTCGAGCTTGTCCTGAAGCTTGTCGACGTAACGTTCATCATGGAACATCTCGCCTGCATGCTGCGCGCCAGGGGTAGACCGCCAAGGTGCTCCTGCCCTTCGGCGTCGCCTTGTGGAGGTCCTTGACGAGATCCGTGACGCCGGTGGTGTCCACCTCGGTGACGACGTACAGCGCGGGTACGGTGAGCCGCTTCACTGTCTGCTCCTGCCCGTCCAGGCCGCCGGACAAGGAGATCACACCGGCCGCCCCTGTCGCCGGATCGGCGGCGGTGACCAGCGCTACCGAGCCGCCGAGCGAGCCGCCAGCATAGACGATCTTCTGTGCGCCGAACCGCCCGCCATCACGCCGATCCGAGCCGTCTGCGGCGGCCGGATCCCCTGAGCCAGTCATCGGAACACGCCCGTGTGGCCGAGCGAGTAACGGCCCGGCTGGGGATAGATGCACAGTCCGTGTGGCCCGGCGCCTACGGGGATCTTGTGGAGCACCTTCCCCGTGCGGGTCGAAAAGACGTAGACCACGCTGTCGTACCGTCCGGAGAGCCAGAGTTCTGAGCCGTCGGCCGACACACCTCCCATGTCGGGCGAGCCGCCTCCGGGGATCCGCCAGGTGTCGACGATCTTCCGCCGGGCGAGCGACACCAGCGAGACCGAGCCCTCCCCGCGGTTGGAGACGTAGAGGTGACGGGAGTCCCGGCTGACGTACAGGCCGTGGGCGCCCAGACCTGTTCTCATGAAGCGGATGACGTCGAAGGTGTCGGCGTCTACGAGCCACACCCCGCCCCGGTCCATGTCGGCGACGTAGAAGAGCTCGCCGTCGGGGCTGAGCTTCACGTCCTGCGGCATGCTGTGATGGCCGAGCTCGATAACGCGCCGCACTGCCGGGACCCTCCAGTCCACGACGAGCAGCTCGCCGGAGAACTCGCAGCTCGCGAGAAAGAGCCCGCCGTCGGCGGTGAAGTCGCCGTGGTTGATCCCCCGGCACGGCAGCGAGAGCCTGCGCACCAGCCGCATGGTGTGCGGGTCGCGCAGGTCGAGCTCGTTGTTCCGCTCGGCCATGACCAGCGCGTAGCGGCCGTCCGGCGAGAAGTACAGGTTGTACGGGTCCTCGACCGGCACGGGCTTGCCCGGTCTGCCGGTCCGGGGGTCGATCGGGGTGAGCGAGTTCCCCTGGTTGTTGTTGACCCACAGCGTCTTGAGGTCCCACGAGGGCACCACGTGCTGCGGCAGTCTGCCCACCCCGAAGTTCCGGATGACCTTGTACGTGCTGGGGTCGATGACGTCGACGGTGCCGCTCTCGCTGTTCGGCACGTACACCAGGGGGCGGAAGCCCTGGACGACGGGGCTAAGCAGGCCGGGACGGTCGTTGGCGTACACGTCGCGCGGCGCGGGGCGCGCCGGGACCGCCATGCCGGACGCGGCGGCGGCCGGGTTCGGCGGCGCCAGACGTGACGGCGAGGGCGCCGGTGTGCCGGAGGAGCACCCGGCCAGGGTCACGAGCATCCCGAACACCACCACCAGACCGGCGGCCGTCTTCCCGTGCCGTCTCACGCCCACCCCCGCGGCCACCAACCGGCGCATAGGGAAGAGCGGGTGGCGGCGGGTCCGCGGCCTCCCCGATCTTCCAGGATCACGACAAACCGGCCGGTCACCCCGGCCGCGCGAAGCGGCCGATGATCGGCGGGTCAGCGGGAGGCTAACAGCGGGCCCACAGGCCCTGGGCGCCGCTTTGCCCGCGGTTTCCCGATCAGGGCTATAGAGCTGACCTTCCCTGCGCGCCGGCAGATACGGCGGGCCAGGTGATCGGACGGCGGTGGTAGCAGCGCGCCGGGTGGCGGCTGATCGTTGAAGTGCGCCCGATGGGCCTCGCAGGGGACCCGCCGCCGGTGGCCGCCAGAGCCCCGAGGAGGATCACCACTACCGCCATCAAGGGCGCCGCCCACCCACTGCGATGTGCTGAAACTCCACCGATCCTCGCCCAACGCCCAGCCAAGGTTGTCGCAGTTCAGGATGGGTATGGCCCGCACGTAGTCGTCCAGAAGAGGCCGGTCCTGCCGGACGTGGGCCGGCCGGGTCAGGAGACGGCAAAAGGGGACCGGGGCAATGGAATTCCAGCGAACCGACACTGCGGTGGTGTTCATCGACCCGCAGAACGACGTGCTGAGCGAGAACGGAACAAGCTGGGCGGTAGTCGGCGCGAGTGTCACCGAGAACGGCACGGTCGAGAACATGGAGCGTATCTTCAAGGCCGCGAAGGAGCGGGGCTATGACGTCTTCATATCGCCCCACTACTTCTATCCGACCGACAGCGACTGGATGTTCAACGGACCGCTGGAGGCCGACGAGATCCGGACCGGCACCTTCGCACGAAGCGGCCCGCTGGATCTGACCGGTTTCCGCGACTCGGGAGCGGACTGGCTGGATCGCTTCAAGCCCTACATCGAGGATGGCAGGACGATCGTCGCCAGCCCGCACAAGGTATTCGGGCCGCAGACCAACGATTTGGTCCTGCAGCTGCGCAAGCGGGGTATCGACAGGATCGTGCTCGGCGGCATGCTGGCGAACATGTGCGTCGAATCCCACCTGCGGGAGTTCCTCGAGCAGGGCTTCGAGGTGGCCGTCGTCAGGGACGCGACCGCCGGGCCACGGCATCCGGAGTGGGGCGACGGTTATGAAGCGGCGATCGTCAACTACCGCTACCTCGCCCATGCGGTGCTCTCGACCAAGGAAGTGCTCGATCGCATGCTCCACTGAGCCTCGAGCGCCCATCCGAGCCCGCAGGCGCTGGTGGCCGAGCGCCGCCCCGACCGGCCGGTACCGCCGCGATCGGGGCGGTCGTGCATCTGCCGGCCACCGCCATCGAGGAGGGCCGGGACCTGTCCTCGATGAGCGGCATCCTGGTCGACATCGCCTACCGTCTGCTGCCGGCCTGACGGCGGGGGTGGTCGGCGGCTAGCGCAGATGCCGGGCGAAGAACCCGGCCGCGTCCTCCCCTGCGAACTGCGGGACACCGGTGTGCCCACCCATGTTGGCGTGCAGCGTTTTCTCCTTGGAGCCAAAGGCGTCGAACAGGTCCAGGGCCGCCTGTCGGTCGTTCCCTTCGTCATCCCACTGCAGCAGGACATGCAGCGGAATGGTGACCTGTCGGGCCTCCTCGAACATGGTGCGAGGCACGAAACTCCCGGCGAACAAGCCGGCGGCCACAATGCGCGGCTCGACCACCGCAAGCCGGATTCCGATGGAGATCACTCCCCCCGAGTACCCGACCGGGCCGCCGATCTCGGGCAGCGACAGGAGGGCGTCCAGGGCGGCCTGCGATTCCGGGACCGCCTTGTCGACGAGCGGGAGGACGAGGGCGTCGATGATCTCGTCGCTGACCGGCTCGCCGGCCTCCATAGCCCGGCGAAGGTCGGCGCGGGCCTGCTCGGCGGCGGCCCAACGGGGCCGGTCACCGCTCCCAGGGAGTTCGATGGTGGCCGCAGCGAAGCCCTCCGCCGCACAGTGCCGGGCCCGCGCCACCAGCCGGGGGTACATCTTGCGCAGTCCGAGCGGGGGGTGGCCGAGCAGGATCAGCGGGACCGGTGCGGATGCGGATACGGGCGTCCACAGGATGCCGGGGATCTCGCCGAGGGTGAATTCGCGTTCGAGGACGCCGTCGTCGAGGCGCTGCTCGGAGGTGAATCGCATGGTCGTGCCTTTCGGGAGTGCTCGTGAACGGCGCTCCCGGACGACCTATCGCCCGACCGTGACCCCGGAGGGGAGCACCCATGTCGATATTGCGTTCACGGGTACCACCTCCTCGTTCTCTCGCACGGCCTCCGGAAAAGTAGCAGTGGTCGCCGTGGTCCGGCAACGGGTTTTTGCGAGGCTCCGTGGCCGGATGCCACGGAGACGGTGACCAAGGTCCACAACACCGTGCCGCCGCCCGCGAGACATGGATAGTCTTCTCGATGCTCCAGGTCCCCTTGGAGGCGACGGTCCCGCTGGCGGCCGATTTGTCGCTAGAGCCTTGAAAGGATCGGCGATTGTCCAGTTCGCGCCTGCTCGAGCCGGAGCAGCCAGAGCGGATCGGCGCCTACCGGCTCGCACGTGTCATCGGTGAGGGCGGCCAGGGAACGGTGTACCGGGCCGAGTCACCCACCGGGACCCAGGTCGTCATTAAAGTGCTGCACGCTCGGATGGCCGCCGACCCCGACGAGCGCCGGCGGTTCGCCCGCGAAATGGACATCGCCGGTCAGGTGGCGACGTTCTGTACGGCCACGGTCCTCGACATGGGGGTGATCCGTGAGCGTCCCTACATCGTCAGCGAGTACATTCCGGGACCCTCTCTTCATGAGCTGATACAAAGCGACGGGCCACGAACCGGCAGCGGCCTGGAACGCCTGGCGGTCGCCACTCTGACCGCACTGGAAGCGATCCACCGGGCGGGGATCGTGCACCGCGATTTCAAGCCGGCCAATGTCATCATGGGCCCGGAGGGGCCGGTGGTCATCGACTTCGGCATCGCACGGCTGCTGGACCAGGCCACCACTCGCTCGGGGATCGTGGGCACCCCCGCCTACATGGCGCCCGAACAGTTTGACGGGCGTACCGCCAGCCCGGCTTCCGATGTGTTCAGCTGGGCCGTCACCATGGTGTACGCCGCCACCGGCCAACGCGCCTTTCCGGGGGCCACGCCGTCGGCGGTGATCCACGGGATCATGACCAGCGAGCCCGATGTCGGTGGCGTGCCCGAGCCTTTGCGACAGCTGGTGCTTTCCTGCCTGGCCAAGGACCCCGACGCCCGTCCTACGGTTCAGGCGTTGCTGGCCAGGCTCACCACAAGGTCTCAATCGCCGTGGCACGCCTCAAATGACTCCGCAGCTTCTTCCGCGGAGCCGACGCCCACTCATGGGCCGGATCGCGGCGGCGACGTCGTCAGCCCGGCGTCGCCGGGGACCGAACGCGGAGTGACCGGGCTCTACCTGCGCGGCTATCTGCGGTCGCACACCCCGCTTGCACCTCGGCCGGCCGCTCTGTTCGCCGCTGACCTGGCCGAGCAACTGGCCGCACTGCACGTAGAAGGAAGAGCGCACGGACCTCTCGATGCCGGGGTGCGGGTGGAGACGGCGGACGGACACGCGCGTCCTGCGATCGTCGGATCCGGGATACCAGCCGGACGAACCGGTGGACCCGACGATGTACGTGCGACGGGCCTCTTGCTGGCTCATCTGCTCGGATCGCAGACGGCCGCTGACGCGGAGGTGCCACGACGCCCAGGAAACGTGCCCGACACGCTGTGGTCTCTGGTCACCGCCTGCCTCGACGCGGATCCGGCCGGGCGGCCCACTGCGGCGACTCTGGCACAGCGGCTCCACGACGCCGCAGCAGACTTGGGAGGCGCACCGTCCCAACTGCCCGGCGCTCCCGTGCCCGCTGGGCCCACCACTGACGGCGGGGTTTCGCCACCGGCCTCCGTTCCCCGGCCGGGCATCACGTCTGAACCGACGTCTCCGGGCCGATCGCGGGGCCGGAGAAGGAGGAGAGTGGTCACGGCCACGGCGGGGGTGGTGCTCGCCGGCGTAGGCGTCGGAATCGGGTTCGCGATGATCGGGCCATCTGATGACGGTCACACCGCGGTCAGCACGGTAGCCACCAGCACGGTCACGACGCCTTCCGGCGCGAGTGCCGCGCCCGCAGTCCCGCCTTCGCGTGAGCCGACCGCGTCGCCACGGCAGGCCGGATCGACCGGATCGACCGCATCGACCGCATCACCCGACTCGACGAGGGCCAAGCCCAGGCGTTCTTCGCCCGCAGCATCGGTCTCGCCGCAGCAACAAGGATCACCGGCGCAAACGCAACCACCTCTGCCCTCGGGCGGCTCGACTTTGGACATCAACACCAACTACGCATGGGCTCGCGGGTCCGTTTCCTGGAATGGGACGGCTGGCACTGCGAGCGGCCGGTTGCAGGACACCAAGCAGTACGAGTCTCATTCGTGGCTGCGGATCGCCTACAGGGTCCATGTCGGTGGAGTCTGGAAGCTGCGCTACGCGCAGCCCGATCCATACGTCGAAGTCTCGAACGGGCAGTTCAAGGACTTCGAGTTCTCGGTCGGCGGCCCCGCGAAGGATGTGGAGTGGGACGTCTGCTCCAGCCGAAACGACAAGACGTACTGCACCGGATGGAAATAGCCGCAGTTCATCGCGTCCACCGCGAAGCGCGTAGCGGCCCTGGCCGTGTCGCGTCCGATTCGCTTCACTGATCGTCCGCCGAAGCCCCACCATCTTCGAGACTCCTGCCTCCACTCACCCTTCAGTCAACGGACGCATTGCGGCGGGTCCGCGTAAAGGGGGATGACGACCCCGTCCGCAGCCAGCTCTGCCGGCTGAAGCCCCACCATCTGGTCATAGGCGGCGAGCACCGCGAGGACCAAGTGGGTGATCATCAAACTCATGGCCGCCGTGCCGTCTGTCTCGACGTGTCACTACCCATGGGCGGACGCTCGAAAGAGATGGCCGCGGAAGTCAGCCCGCGTATACGGTGCCGCGCTCGACGAAGCACAGCGGGTTGCCCCAGGGATCATCAGCGTAGAACGACCGCTCGCCCCACGGACGGACGACGATGGCCCCGGCGCTCTGGTCGTGGACGAGTTCCGTGGACAGGCAGCCGAGGACCTCGGCGCGGGCGAAGAGGGCTTCGAGGTCCTCGACGGTGAAGTACAGGGCCTTTGCCGCGGTGTGCGGCGCTCCATTGGCCGAGACGTCCATGACTGACAGGGTGACAGGCCCGCAGTCGAAGTAGGAGCGGGCTCCCGCCTGCCGGTGGCCTTCGATGCCGAACAGCTCGCTGTAGAAGGCGATGGCCCGGTCGAGGTCGCCGACCTCGACGCTGAGGCGGAAGAGCTGAGGAGTGTCGGGCCGGTTAACCGGTGTGGTGGCGGCTGCCATGTCAGGGGGTCTCCTTCGTGGGGTCGGGCGTGATGGTGAAGTGCGCAAGCCAGTCGCGTATGAGGTCCAGGCGCTTGCGTTCGAGGTGGTATATCCGCATGCGGCCGTCGCGTGCGCTGCTGAGCAGGCCGGCGGCCTCGAGGATCTGCAGGTGGCGGGTGGTCGTCTGCCAAGCGTGTGAGAACACCGCGGCGATCTCGCCGGCGGCCATCGATCCGCCGTTGAAGTAGATGGTGAGCAGCACCCGTCGGCGCGCCGGGTGCGCCAGCGCACTGAACACCGCCTCGTACGCATCCTCATGGCGCCCGGACTCGTCGACCATCTCCCACCCATCTCGCTGAATGTTCACGTATCAATATTCAGCGTACATGCTGAATATTTGGGTCATCAAAGGCGGGAGGAGAGCACAGCAAGCGCCTCCCGCATCCGATAAACCCAACTCACCGCCTACTGGCGGACGCTCAAAAGCCCCAGCAGCTTGAGCTTCCTCAATTACGTGATCAGGGGCAATCTCGCGGATCTGCACAGCCGTACCACCTTCCGTCGTAAGTGGACACGGCGAGGTTGAGAACCTGCAACGGGGCGAGGTTCGATCGGGCACCCATGGCCGCGTACCGCCGTGGGTGCGACCGCCTATTCCGTCCGGGTTCACCACCTGATCGAAGTGGCGTCACCCGCGGGTACGAGTTGACCGTTTTGATCAAGTATGCGCCCTTGATCCAATTGGGTGTAGCGGAGGTGTCATCGCCTCCGCTCATCTCTTGAGCCGAGGTTTCTATGAGATCGAAGGTCTTGAACCATCAGGCTGGGAGGCCACTGCTGGTGGCGCTCGCCGCGGCGACCGCGCTGGCCGTCTTCCCGGCCGCCGCGTACGCGGACGCGGGTCAGCCCGCGCCGGTCACCGGCGGACTTCCCTTGATCAACACGACCGAGAAGATCGGTCCGGGGATCAACCTGCAGCACGTGCAGGCGCTCGACCAGAACGGCTGGTACAACGCGCGATTCCTGACCGTGGACCTGTCCAACAGCGCGGTCAGCACGGACCTGCTGACCGCCGGACCGGTCGCGTCCGGCGGGCCGCTCAGCGTGGCCGCCGACAAGGCCGGCGCGGTCGCGGGCGTCAACGGAGACTTCTACGACCTGGGCAACTCCACCGCGGCGCACGGTGCCGAGATCCAGAACGGGCAACTGCTCAAGACCTCCAACCTCGGCGGCCCGGAAGCCGCCGCGGCGCAGCCGCACGTCGGCGTCAGCAAGGACGGCATCGCCCAGCTCGTGAACCTCACGGTCAACGCAAACGCGAACTTCGCGGGCACGGACCACAAGGTCCTGTCGGTCAACGCGGCGGACCCCGAACCCCACCCGGTACCCGCGGACGGCATGGTCGCGTTCACGTCCGCGTGGGGCACCTACAGCCGCAACCGCCCGTTCATCGGCGTGGACAGCAACCTCGCCGAGGTGCTGGTCGAGAACGGCTCGGTCGTGTCGGTCACGCCGAACGGGCCCGCGGGCTCGGGGACGATCCCGGATGACGGGTTCTATCTGGTCGGACGCGACGCCGCGGCGACCGCGATCCGCGCGCTGCAGCCGGGGGACCCGGTGACGCTGAGTTGGGAGCTTGCCGACCCGGTCGCCAAGACCATGAAGTTCGCGCTCGGCCACGGCGGCACCGGCGAGGGCGTCATCATCTCCAACGGCCAGCCCCGCGCCGGCCTGGACAACACCGCGATCTCCCCGCGCACTTCGTTCGGCTTCAAGGACGGCGGGCACACACTCGTGCTCGCCCAGTGGAACGGCCCGGGCGGCACCGGCAAGGGCGGCGTCACGATCAACAAGGTAGCCCGTGACATGGTCGCGATGGGCGTGCAGACCGCGGTCATCCTCGACAGCGGCGGCTCGAGCGAGATGGTCGCCCGCGCGCTCGGCGAGGACCACGTGACCATTCGCAACACCCCGTCCGACGGCGGTGAGCGCAGCAACACGAACGGCGTGGGCGTGTTCGTCTCCAAGGGCGACGGCAGGCTGCACCAGCTCCTCGTCAAGCCCGCGCCGGGCGCGGCGTCGGCCGACGGCGGCGTGAAGGTCTTCCCCGGACTGCACCGCGCGCTCCTCGCGCAGGGCGTCGACGACCACCAGACGCCGGTGACGGTCGACCCCAAGTCCGTGCGGTGGTCCGCTCACGGAACGTCCGTCAAGGACGGCGTGCTCGCGGCCAAGCCTGACCCGCACGGC
>NZ_BOOP01000046.1 GCF_016863295.1 Planotetraspora phitsanulokensis | reverse complement strand
GTCGCGTCCTATCACACGACGTCGGGCTTCTACTCGGTGACAAGGTCGTACTTCACGTCCCCATACGTGAACGGGTTGCTCACTGCGCTGGCGTCCGGATCGTCGGGAGGAAACGGCGTGTTCACCTACGGCGCGACGAGCACGTTCCCCACCAGCAGTTTTAGCGCGACCAATTACTGGGTCGATCTGGTGTTCAATTCCGATTAGCCAGGAGAGGTCGGCGCCTTGGTCGTGAGCACCGCGACGCCTTCCTCGATGTACCGGTTGCCGGACTTACGCCAGATGTTGTCGTCGCCGGGCAGTGATCCGGGTGTCGTCCAGGCCCAGCGGATGATCAGCCTCGATCACTCACGGGTGAGCCGAGCGGAGTAATCCGAGATCGGCTCCAGGGCCCGGCGGACACCCACGTGATCAGCGGGGACGACGACGCTGCCCTGGATGGTGTGGCCCGCGCTGAGGTTGGGATTCTCTTGGCGCGGGATCGGATCGGGCGGCGTGGACGTCGTGACTCGCCTCGCCGGAGGGGGGGCGACCGGTGCGTGGACCACCCCTGGACGTCATCGCTCATGAGCACGTGCAACGTGCTCATGGGAGATCGCGGAGCGGTGGGCCGAGGAGATGCGCCGGCAGCTGCGAGGTCCCCACGAGGCCTGGTGGAAAGGACCCCACGTGATCTCAGGAGACGACGGCGCTGTCAGAATGGTGTGACGTTTCTGGGGCCATGGAGGATCCGGCATGCTCGCGCACCACATAGGTCGGCCGGCCCATTCCGCTTCCGTGGATCCGGCCGATGTACTCGCCGAGAACTCCGATGGAGATCAGCTGAGCGGACGAGAAGAGCGCCACCATCGTGGCTACGGTGGTGAATCCGGCCACCGTGGTGTCGCCCGCTATGAAACGCCATAGAACGAGGCCACTCAGAAACAAGCCGATGAGGCCGACGAGGAACCCGAGGTAGCTCGCCATCCGGAGAGGGACCGTGCTGTAGCCAAGCAGCATGTTCACCGCATGCCGGACCAGCAGGCGCAGCGAGTAGTTGGATCGCCCGTGCTCGCGTTCGTTCATGTGCACGTTCACCGCGTCCACCTGCGTGGTGGCCCACGACAAGGCCACATCGAGAGACGCATGCGGGCCGGACAGCTCATCGAATCCATCACGAAGGCGCGTCCGGAAGGCGCGGAAGGCGCTGATCTTACGCGCGGCCCGGATGCCGAGCGCACCCGCCATGCCGGCTTTCACGGACCGTGAGGCGACGCTTCGGAGGAATCCGTGTTCCTCCGCGTACGGTACGCCGTATACGAGGTCAAGGCTGTCACCGTCGAGCGCGGCCAAAAGGAGCGGGATCTGCTCCGGCGGATGCTGCAGATCGTCGTCCATGGTGACGACCACGTCGAACTTCGCATCTCTGATTCCGGCGAGCAGCGCGTTGTGCTGGCCGTAGTTGCGGGACAGATGAATGGCGCGAACGCCATCGGTCCGCGCCGCCAGGTCGGCGGCCGTGCTCCAGGTCTCGTCCGGGCTTCCGTCGACGACGAGGATCACCTCGTGCAGGATCGACACCGCGCGGAGGACCGGCATGAGCCGGTTCACGAGTATCGGGAGGGTTTGCGCAGAGCGAAAACACGGAATTACCACCGACACTGACATTGTTCTCTCCGATTGCCTTCTTCAGCCGACTACACTCCGTTTGATCCTGGCGCCCGATCATGATCTGGAGTGATTGTCATATGGTTGAAGTCGAAAGCCGTTCCGTCCACGGCGCGCATCCACGTTCCGGCGGGCGAGCATTGTTCTCGGCCCTTAGTGGACACCGCATCACATACCTGTTCGCCGGTGCCATGACGGCTGCCGTCTATTACGCTCTCCTTGGCCTAGGATTGCTGGCGACCAACGGTGCGGTGTCCTATCTTTTCCTCGTCGTGACGAGTCATCTCGTCACCGTGATCATCGTTTACCCGTGGTACAGGCTGGTGGTCTTCCGCGTGTCCGGGCAATCGTGGCTGGCCGGTTACGTCCGGTTTTATGTGGTCGGGCTCAGCTTTCTCGGCGCGTCCCTCTTGGGTCTCCCGATTTTGGTGGAATACGTCGGAATTCCTATTATGCTGGCCCAGGGTCTGATAATAGTAATGAGTCCGCCCCTGAGTTATGTGATACACCGGAGTTGGACGTTCCGTAACCGCACGAACGTCTAGTTCGGGCAACATATCCGATGGTCTTCGACAAAGGCGATCTGTGGTTGAGGGCGATCGATTGGCGCTCCGCATAGGTTCGAGCAGGGCCGGGACTCATCGGCCACGCTTCTGCGGAAGGACTCCGACGTCGATGAAGGCTCTCGTTCTGGCGGGCGGCAAGGGAACCAGGCTGCGCCCGCTGACGCACACTTCGGCGAAACAACTGGTCCCGGTCGCGAACAAACCGGTGCTGTACTACGGACTTGAAGCGATACGGGACGCGGGCATCACGAGTGTCGGAATCATCGTGGGAGACACGGGTCCAGAAGTCCGGCGCGCCGTAGGGGATGGGTCGAGGTTCGGACTCGAGGTGACCTATATCCCGCAGGAGGCCCCTTTGGGGTTGGCGCACTGCGTTCTGATCGCTCAAGACTTCCTCGCCGACGACCCTTTCGTCATGTACCTCGGCGACAACTTCCTGATCGGTGGAATCGCCGATCAGGTCAGCGCGTTCCAGGCAGGCGGATACGATGCCCAGATTCTGCTCACGAGGGTGGCCGAACCCCAGTTCTACGGCGTCGCGGAGCTAGGGCCCGCCGGTGAGATCATCGCACTCGAGGAGAAGCCGGCCGTCCCGAGAAGCGATCTGGCCATCGTGGGGGTGTATCTGTTCTCTCCGGTCATACACCAGGCAGTGCGGGCGATCGAGCCCTCGGATCGCGGCGAGCTGGAGATCACCGACGCGATCCAGTGGCTCATTCGAACGGGCCACTCCGTCCAGTCGCACATGGTCAGCGGATACTGGAGGGACACAGGACGGCTGCAGGACATGCTGGAGTGCAATCGCATCGTCCTGGAATCGGTCGACCGTGACATCAAGGGCGCGGTCGATACCTTGAGCGAGATCACTGGAAGGGTCGTCATCGCGCCTGGCGCGGTGGTCGAGAACTCGATTCTCCGCGGGCCGATCGTGATCGGGGCGGACACCAAGATCTCTTCGGCGTACGTCGGTCCGTTCACCTCGATTGGGGAGGGCTGCGTCGTTCAGAACGCAGAGATCGAGTACTCGATCGTCCTCGACGGCTCCTCGGTGGATGGCGTCTCGCGCATCGCGCACTCCCTGATCGGACGCAACGTCGAGGTGAGCCGCGCGAGTGGTCCGCCGTACACACACGAGCTCATGGTCGGAGACCACAGCCGGATACAGGTTCGCTCCTGATCCGCGAGATCCACCACCTGATCTCTTGTGACCATTCGGGCCCCATTCATCTACGCGGACCGACTCCGCAGATGAAGGGTCTGTTTCACCTCTGTCCCTCAGACGGCCGCGAGCAGCGTGGGTCGCACCAGATGAACCGTGAGGAGGGTGCACACTGGCTCGAATCCGTACCTTGCCCAAGCCCTCTGCACGCGGGTGTTGTGCCCTTGGGTGGAGATGACGACCTCCGCCGCGCCGCGAGCCAGCGTTCGGTCCTCTACTCCTTTCAACAGGTGGGCATAAAGGCCACGTCCTTGTGCTTTGCCGACGATTCCCGCCAGCAGGATCTCCGTTCGAAGGGCGGTCTCATCGAGCGTCGCCAAACCGAGGGCGTCATCCACCTCCCGCTCCCAAAGAGCCAGGCACCTTCCCTCATCGACGGAGCGCTGAGCCCATTCCTGGTAGCCCGCCAGCGCATCGCCGATCTCGAACAGAGGGTTGGCCAGATAGTGATTTCCGTACCTGGCGAACATGTCAGCGATCAGTGCCTTCGTCGTGGCCGGACAGACGGTCCCGGTCGTCCGGAGGTTCTTCGACGGGTCGGGCGCTCGGCCCTCTCCCGCACGCACGCGCCAGTACGTGAGAGAGTCCGCGAGTATCGCCGTCCGGCCCAACGTGATCAGCTGTGCGAACCATGCGACGTACTGGGCCGGGTATCGGAGCACGATGATGTCCGCGTCCGATTCGCGAACGGCCTCACGCACTGCGATGAAGGAGTCCTCAGCATCGAGCGGGGCGGTGAGGCGCTCGACCGAGCGCCCGAAACGCGCCGACTCCCGCGGTGACTCATGGATCTGCACGTCCTCCGCCTGCACGATGTCATGCCACGCCATCAGACCACCTCGTAGCTCAGGACGGCGTCGATCACGCGCGCGACGTCGGCCTCACCCAGGTCCGCATACAGGGGGAGTCTCGCGAGATGATCGGCCACCCGCTCGGTAACCGGGCACCCGCTCGCCACCCGCCCGTACCGTAGCCCGGCAGGGGCGCTGTGCAGCGGCTCGTAGTGGGATGTCGCCTGGACGCCCTGACGGGAAAGGTGTCCGATGAACGACTGGCGGTTCTCGAGATCGGGGAGCAGCAGGTAGTAGATGTGCGCCGTATGCAGACAGCCCTCAGGGACCCCGGGCTGGGCGACCGCGTTCTCCTTCGCCCAGCTGGACAGTTCGTCGTGATACCGCTGCCAAACGGCGTGGCGCCACATCTGGATCCGGTCGAAGGACTCCAGTTGTGCTGTCAGTTGGGCAGCGACGAGGTCGGAGGGCATGTAGTTCGAACCGACCTCGATCCAGCGGTACTTGTCCACCTGCCCCCGGAAGAACCGGCTGCGGTTGGTGCCCTTCTCCCGGATGATCTCCGCCCGAGTGGCAAGGCCGGCCTCGTTCAGCAGCAAGGCGCCGCCCTCACCGCACTGCACGTTCTTCGTCGCGTGGAAGCTCTGCGTGGCCATGCATCCGAACGACCCCAGAGGCCGGTCGCCGTAGGACGCACCCAATCCATGAGCGTTGTCCTCTATGAGAGCCAGGCCGTGCCGCTCCGCGACAGCACTGATGATCTCCATCGCGCAGCCCACACCTGCGTAGTGAACGACGACGATGGCGCGCGTACGATCCGTGATCGCCGACTCGATCAGGCGCTCATCGATGTTCAGGGTGTCCGGCCGGCAGTCCACGAACACGGGGATCGCCCCGCGCAGGGCGAAGGCGTTGGCCGTCGACACAAAAGTGAACGACGGCATGATCACCTCATCGCCCGCCTGGAGATCGAGGAGGAGCGCAGACATCTCCAGCGCGTGCGTGCAGGAGGTGGTCAGTAGCGCCTGCTCCGACCCGGTGAGCTTCCTCAGGAGTCCGGTCGCCCGCTTGGTGAACGGCCCGTTCCCGGAGGTGAATCCCTGGTGCACGGCTTCCGCCAGGTAGTTCAGCTCGTTTTCGGCGATGTGCGCTTTGTTGAATGGAATTGTCGCTAGACCGGTAGTGCTCACGACGTCAGTGAACAGGGAGCGAACCAGCCGACACGCGCGTCGATCGCGTTCGTTGGCGAGCCCTTGCAGAAGCCTTACACGCGTTACGCGAAGGCCCGGGTTCAGATCATCGAAGCAGGGCTTCTACGAGCCGACGGGATTGCCGTCGTAAACGACGTCGACCCAGTAGTTCGTGGCTTGGAAGGCGCTTGTGGGGAAGGCGTTGGTCGCGCTGTAGGTGTAGACGCCGTTGCCGCCGTTGCCGCTACTGGCGAGCGCGGTGAGGGGGCCGTTGTTGTATTTGGAGGTGAAGTAGGGGCGGGTTAACGAGTATTTGCCGGTCGGCGAGTAGTAAGAGGCGATGTACGTCGTGTCGGGGTTGATCGTGACGGGGTTGGCGAAGTTGACCTGTTGCCAGCCGGATGCCGTTTCGTTGGTGAAGGTGGCGCTTGCGAGGAGTTGCCCGCTGCTGGACCACAGGCTTCCGGTGTGGGTTCCGGAGTTTTGCGGGCTCTTGTAGAAGCGGATGCCTCGGATGGCTCCGCTCGTGGCCGCTTGGAATTTCACGCCGACGGTGACGGCCTGCCCGTCGGGGTGGTCAGTGACCTCCGGCGTATCCGTAGCGCTCCAGAGGCTCTCGAACGGTGTGAAGACGACGTCGACCCAGTAGTTCGTGGCTCGGAAGCCGCTTGTGGGGAAGGCGTTGGTCGCGCTGTAGGTGAAGACGCCGTTGCCGCCGCTGGGGCCGTTGGCGAGCGCGGTGAGGGGGCCGTTGGTGTGTTTGGTGGTGAAGTAGGGGCGGGTTATCGAGTAGTTGCCGGTTGGCGTGTGGTAGGAGGCGACGTACGTCGTGTCGGGGTTGATCGTGACGGGGTTGGCGAAGTTGACCTGTTGCCAGCCGGATGCCGTTTCGTTGGAGTAGGTGGCGCTTGCGAGGAGTTGCCCGCTGCTGGACCACAGGCTTCCGGTGTGGGTTCCGGAGTTTTGCGGGCTCTTGTAGAAGCGGATGCCTCGGATGGTCCCGCTCGTGGCCGCTTGGAATTTCACGCCGACGGTGACGGCCTGCGCGTCGGGGTAGTCAGCGTCCTCCGGCGTAGCCGCAGCGCTAAAGAGACTGCTCGTCACTGTCTGCGTCACTAGCGGTGACGTGCTTGGGGCGAAATGGATGATGGCTTCGTTGTCGGGGGTGTCGCCCCCAAGATAGACGGCGGTCAGCGAGTGTTCGCCCGCCGTCAGGGTGGAGATCGTGATCGTCGCCGGGCCAAGGCTGTTGTGGTTGTCGGTGCCGAGGACGGTGTCGCCGTCTTTGAAAGCGACCTGTCCCTGGGGCACGATCGACCCTGAGACCGGGCTGACCGTGGCGGTCAGGGTGACGGACTGACTCGTCCGCGAAGGATTGGGAGAAGTCGTCAACGTCGTCGTGGTCGGCGGGTCGTTCGGGACCGTGATGCGGGTCCTCGGCGGGTTGGCGGTGCCCTGGAGGACGGCGATGCCGTTGATGGCGAAGACACGACCGAAGACGGCCGCACCTGTGCCGACGGTGACCGAGTTAGAGGCCAGCACGTTCCCTCGGAACGTGCAGTTGGTCCCCAACGTCGCCGAGCCGGTGAGCTGCCAGAAGACGTTGTTCGCCTGGGCCCCGCCGACGAGGTTGATGTTGCTGACGTTGGCGGTTGAGAGGGTGGTGGCCCGGAAGATGAAGACGGCATCCGGGTCGGCCTGGGCATCCAGCGTCAGCGTGCCGGTTATCTGGAAAGTGCCTCCGGGCGGGCTGTAGACACCTGGAGTCTTGGTCGTGCCGCCGAGCTCGCTGGGCACGCTCGTCGCCGGCGTTCGCGAGGCGACCTCGTTGTAGGCGGCGATCAGGTCGGCTCTGGCCGACGCCGCAGCCGAGTCGCCGGCGTGGATCGACCCGCTCACGGTGCCGGGAGGAAAGCCGGTGACGGAGTCCCCCGGGCTCACTCCGAGATCTCCCGTGATCGCGGTGAGGTCGGTGTTGGACACCGCGGTCCCCGCGAAGACGCCGAGGGGCGCGCCGTCGCCGAGGCTTACGGGATTCGGCGCCGCGGCCGCGCCCGGTGCCGGGGCCACGACGGCGGTCATCGTGAGAAACGCTGCAAGAATCGCGGCACCATAACGGCGGCCGATAATTCGGACGTGAATTCGAAGGCGCCCAGAGTTCGTCTCATATCTGACAGTGTGTTTGGCTGTTTGGCCGCTTTTGTCATGCTTACTGGAAGGGCTGGTGGTGAATGACGAGGCGGGCTCTTCCATGGGGAACCTCATTTGCGCGGGATTTTACTTCACTTTACCCATGCGGTTCCCTTGATCGCCACCCTTGCGTGACTGTCTCTATGGCTCCCTTTCGTGATTTGAATATGTGTACCTTTGATTTACTTTGCCCGAATGATTGTGCTTGTGAGTGAGCAATATGGTCCGCAATGCGGTGGTGACGTTGAATGATCGTCAGTCGGCGGCGGGCCGCTGACGTTCCGTAGCGGAGTCCGCGGGCGGGGCCGGCCCGCGGACGACGGCGTCCAGGTCTCAGGTCACATCCGGCGACAGCAGGTCTCACTGATCATCGAGCGCGTGAATTCATGAGGCTGGAGGCGTGATGGTGGTGAACGCGCTGCAGTAGGCCGGTCCCCACGCCGATCCGGGAGGCGGGGGAGGGGCGGTGAGGATGCACGCGGACTGCGCGAGCGTACCGGCCGAAGTCAGCACGGTGATCAGCAGGGTGTTGAAGGGGACGGCGGCCTCGGTCAGCGAGACGCCGATCACGCCGGACGGGTAGTCCTGAACCGAGGCCAGGCTGTGCCACGGCTCAGCCGTCCGAGGGTCGCGGATCCACGTGGTGCCGTCGGCGACGTACGCCGTGAAATTCGTGTCGAACGGGTCGAACAACAGCCCGACAAGTGTGGAAGCGACGCTCGAAGTGGTTCCGGCCGAGCCGCCCGGTCCGGCAGGTCCGGCGGGGCCGGCCGGCCCCTGGGGCCCGGGTGGGCCAGGGTGTCCGGTGAGGCCGGCCGGCCCCTGGGGTCCAGTCGGTCCCTGGGGTCCAGCCGGCCCGGAAAGACAGCCATGAACGGGGAGAGCGTCGTGTCCGGGAAGGCCCATCGGCCCTCGGGGCCCTTCGGGGCCCTGGAGACCTCTCGGCCCGCGCAGGCCTCTCCCGCAGTGATGCCGGCACTGGTGACGCCTCTGGCAGCGTTTGTGGAACCCCGCGGGCGGCCCATCCCCGTTCGCCTGGTGTTCCGTCCGGAGCGGGCCTCTCGCGGGAGAGGCCGCGCTCACCACGTCGGGATCGGACAACGCGAGAGCTCCGAAGGCCACTGTCAACAAGGCGGCCAAGCTGGAAGTTCTCCGAGGAATCAATTTGCTCTCCTTTGCGGCGACATTTGAACTCTTTGTTCACCGCAAATTTGACGGTGCGGTCGGGAAATACCCTTCCGCGATATGGTGACGCCTTTCCGGAGTTCCAGCTTTGGTTAACAAATGTAGACAAAATCTTACTCTATTACCTCCTATTAAGGACGACCTGGGTGAGCACCTCGGATGTGCTCGGAGCGAAATACGCCCAGGCCTCGTTCACTGCCGTGCCGCCGTTCAGATAGACCGCAGTGATGTCGTGTGCCCCCCTGGTGAGGTCTGAGGTCGTGAACGTCGCGGGAGCCAGGCTGCTGTTGTACGCGGAGCCGATTACGGTGGAGCCATCCTTGAAGATCACCTGACCGGCGGGCACGACCGAGTCGGTCGGCTCGCGCACCGTGGCCGTGAAGGTGACGGGTTCCCCTCTGCGAGAGGGGTTCGACGACGAGGTCACAGTGGTGGTGGTCGGCGGTTCTCCGGGTGCGGTGACGCGAGTGGCCGGGTGCAGCGAAGTGCCGTCGAGGGTGACCATGTCGTTGAGAGCGATGGCGCGGCCGTACAGAGCCACGCCCTCGCTCACCGCGACCGAGCTCTGCGCAAGGATGTTGCCGCGGAAGGTGGAGTACGTCCCCAGCGTGGCGGAGTCGCTGAGCTGCCAGATCACGTTGTTCGCCTGGGCTCCGCCGACGAGGTCGATGTTGCTCACGTTCGCCGTGACCAGAGACGCGGCCTGGAAGATGAAAACGGCGTCGGGGTCGCCTTCGGCGTCGAGGACGAGCGTGTCGCTCAGCTGAAAGACGCCTCCCGCGGTCCTGTACACGCCGGACGGTCTGGTGGTGCGCCCAAGCTGCGCCGGGATGGTGGCGGTGGCCGTGCGCCGTGACGCGTCGTTGTAGGCCGCGACCGCATCGGCCTTCTCCCGCCTCGCCTCTGCGTTGTCCACTTCGACGGAGCCTCGTACCTGCCCCGGCGGAAAGCCGGAAACGGCGTTCCCTGGGCTGACGGCCAGGTCCCCGCTGATCGTGGTGATATCCGTACTGGACACCCCGGCTCCCGCCATGACGGCGCATTCTTCGGCTTCGCGAAGCTCTACACGCGGCACCGCCGCGCGGGCGGCGTGTGGTGTGACGCCTGGAGCGGCGATCATGAGGACCGGTGCGAGCGCCGCCATCAGCCGGTAACGACCTGTTCCGGTACGGCGCGTGGCGCGAGGATAACCGGCGTGCATTATTTTGTCCGGTAATTCATTGTCGGCTCCATTCGCTATTCGATGGTTGACATCAATATCTCCCCCCTCGGGTGAAGGCAGGCGATACGACACGCCCACGACGGTGAATCGAGGATGAGGGCTAGTCCGGCTCCTACAGTCGGGTCATACCTTTCCTCGCAAGCGACGGGTTGTGACATGGGAGAAAAACTAGTAGTCATCGGACAGGGCTACGTAGGCCTTCCCCTGGCGATGCAGGCAGTCGAGGCCGGCTTCGACGTCGTGGGAATAGACGTCGATGAATGGCGGGTCAAGCGGCTGAACGTCGGGGAGTCCTATGTCGAGGACGTCGACGAGGGCGACTTGGCCGCCGCCCACAACTCCGGCCGGTATTTCGCGAGCACCGACTACGCCGACGCCGAGGGCTTCGACGTATGCGTGATAACGGTGCCGACGCCCCTTCGTGATGGCGTGCCCGACCTCTGCCACGTCGGCTCTGCCGGTGAGGCCATCGCGCCGGCGCTGCGACGCGGGGCGACGGTGATCCTGGAGTCCACGACCTATCCGGGCACCACCGAGGAGTACCTTCGCCCGCTCCTCGAGGACGGGTCCGGGCTACGGACACCGGAGGACTTCTTCCTGGGCTACAGCCCGGAACGGATCGACCCGGGGAACGCCCGGTGGCGTCTCGACAACACGCCGAAGGTCGTGTCGGGCATCGACGCGGCTTCGCTGGAGAAAGTGAAGGCGTTCTACAGCCGGATCGTGCACGAGGTCGTCCCCGTTTCCTCCATGCAGGTCGCCGAGCTGTGCAAGCTCCTCGAGAACACGTTCAGGCACGTCAACATCGCCTTGGTGAACGAGTTGTCGATCTTCGCGCAGCAGCTCGGGATCGACGTGTGGGAGGCCGTAGACGCCGCCTCGACCAAGCCGTTCGGCTACATGCGCTTCACACCCGGCCCCGGGGTCGGGGGACACTGTCTGCCGATCGACCCGTCGTATCTGTCATGGAAGGTCAAGCGCAGCCTCGGGCACAACTTCCGGTTCGTCGAACTCGCGAACGACATCAACGACCACATGCCGGATCATGTCGTCAGTCGGATCAGCCTGGCGCTGAACCAGAGGTACAAGCCGATCAAGGGCAGCCGGATCCTCCTTCTTGGCCTGTCCTACAAGAAGAACGCCGGAGACTGCCGCGAGTCTCCGGCGATCGAGGTGGCCAAGGCCCTGCGCAAGCTCGGCGCGGACGTCCGTGCCGCCGACTCTCTCGTCGACGACTTCCTGCTGCCGGTCAGGATCGAGTTGGTCGAGCCGACGAGCGAGGAACTCGCCGAGGCGGACGTCGTCGTCGTGCTGACCGACCACGACCACATCGACTACGACCTGGTGCAGCGGTCGAGCGCGTTCGTCTTCGACACCCGCAACCGCTGCCACGGCCCCAACGTGGAAACGTTGTGAGGCAGCGCCGCCTCAGGCGGGAGGAGGCCGGCGTCGGCCAGTAGAGCCCCTCAGAAGAGGCCCTCGCCGTCCCAACGGTGGGGGCCTCTCGCCTGTTGCGGCACCGCCCCGGCGCCGATGAGCGGAGGCGTCTGCTCGGGCGCCATGCGTGAGGCGGGGGTGACTCGCCGGGTGCGGCACTGGAACGCGGCGACAACCACGAGCACGGTCCCGGCCGCGGCGGCCGTCAGCGGCGCGAGCAGACCTATGGCGACGCACACGCAGAGCAGCCCGGCGGCCCCGGCCGCGGCCCCGTACGTGCCGGCGACCGTCTGCAGGTCGAGTCCGCCCCGGTGGAGGCGCTCGGAGATCTGGCCGGTGCAGGCGAAGGCGAAGCCGGTGTCCGCGATGGCCACGAGCGCGGGCAGGACGAGCCCGGCGCCGATCGTGTCCTGACTGCGTCCCGCGATCAGCAGGACCGCCGAGCAGGTCAGGACGAACCCAATGAAGAGCGACCCCGATGAGCCCATGGGAGTTCTGGATCCGAGCAGGCCCAATGATGCACAGGCCATCGTGGCGAGGAGCACCGCGACCGCCGGCTCGGCGAGGATGAGGGCGGCGCCGGCGAGGAAGACCGCGGTGACCGCGGCCACCACCGGGAGCAGTCTGTCCGTGGAGTTCAGCAGGCTGAAGCAGTTGGCGACGCCGACGATCCACATCACGGTCACGGGGCCGTCGGGCCAATGCCCTGTCAGTGTGATCTGGACTCCGCAGAGCACGACGCCACCCGCGGCCACGGACTGCACGGTCAGGCGGGCGAGCACAGGTAGCCGCGTCATGTCGCAGATCTGCCCCAGCGCCGCGACCGCGGTCCCGGCCAGAAGGATCGCGGTGATCCGCAGGTCGGTGAGACCGAGCGCGGCGGCCGACGGGACGACCGTGGCCAAGGTGATCGCGATTCCTCCCCATCGCGGGTCGAACCGCCTGCGTGACACGACGTCCGCAGCACTCATCGGCTGCTCCCCTCGGCCCGCGTCCTGGATGAACTGCGCAACGACCGGTAGAGAGCCTCGGTGTCCGCGACGAGGCGGTCGACGCCGAATGACCGGGTGGTCCACGCGCGCGCCGACTCTCCCATGCGTCGGGCGCGTTCGGGATCGGACAGCAGCCCGACCGTATGAGAGGCGAGCTCCTGGACGTCGGGGCCGGACAGCAGGCCGGTGTGGCCGTCCCGGATGATCTCGGGGACGCCGCCCACGCGGGTGGCCACCACCGGGACGCCGGCCATTCCCGCCTCGACCAGAGCCACCGGAGTGCCCTCCTGATCGGACGTCAGCATGACCACGTCGGCGGCTGCGTAGACGAGCTCGACGTCCCTCCGCCATCCGAGAAGGCGGAAGGAGTCCCACATCGGGCGAACGCTTCGCTCCACCTTCTCCTTCAGCTCGCCGCTCCCGCAGACGAGGAAACGGCAGTCGGGCACCCGTCCCAGTACGGCGCCCGCCACCTCGGCGAACCGGTCAGGCCGCTTCGACCTGGCGAGCCGGCCCACGTAGGCCACCACCGGTGCGTCGGCCGGGAGACCGAGAGCCGCGCGGGCGGTCAGACGGTCGGGCACCGGCCCGAGCTGGACGCCGGGCGGGATCACGACATACTGCTCGGGATGGCCGATCCCGGCCGCCAGCAGGTCGTCTCGCACCTGGGGCCCGACCGCGACGAGGCGGTCGGACAGGGGCGCCAGAAGTCGCTCGGAGCGCCTGTAGACCGACCGCTTGAGGCGGGGGGAATGCGGGTGAAGGTGGTGGCCGTGGAACACGTGGACCCGGGCGGCGCCCACGCCGGACAGGCGAGCGGCCACCCGGCCGAGGGCGCCGGCCTTGGTGGTCCTGGTGTGGACGATGTGCGGATGGAACGCGCGCACGGCGCTGATCAGCCGGAGCAGGGCGCGATAGTCGTCGATCGGCCGGACGAACCGGCCGAGGCCGGGAATGCGGTGCACCGGGACCGGCATCCCGCGCAGCCGCAGATGATCCCCCTCGGCGCCGTCGACGTAACCGGTGTAGAGACGGTGGTCGAACTCCTCAGGGTTGAGCCGCTCGCACAGTCCCGAAACCTGCGTGGCGGGGCCGCCGACGTTCATCGTGGCGATGATTTCCATGACACGAATCCGACTGGTCACCTGCGAGAAGCTAGCTCTCCGTCAGATCCGTTCGCGGACACCTTCACGGTGATGGCGAAATGTTTTCCCGTTACTTGGTGCCCCGGAAGACGTACAGCGCGTTCTCTGGGTACCGCGCGCAGCGCCGGGACGCTCACTTGCGCGTCCCGGGCCACGGCTTCGGGCGCCGGGGGCGTTCGCTATGCCGCCATGAACCTGGCGATCAGGTCCTCGACCTGTGCGTTCAGGCGCGCCCCGCGAGGCCAGCCCGCGTAGTGGGTCAGGAAGACGACGATCTCGCGCAGCTCGCTCGGCGTCAGCTCCCCGGTGCGCAGAGCCGCGTCCAGTTGCGGCGCGATCACGTCGTCCAGCCCCTGGGCCACGAGCAGGCCCAGGAGCAGCAGGCGCCGATCCCTGATGGTCAGCGCGTCTCCCGACCACACCTCCGCGAACGTGTGCTCGACCGCCATCCCGAATTCCAGGCTCCTGGCCCGGCGGTCGAGGTCATCGATGCTGTCGCTCATGCGGCACTCCACGTCCGTCGGCCTAATTTCGAGACATGCAACGAATATGTCGCGTTAGGGGGGATCAGGCGTTACATGACCGGGTGGCCCTGTGCGAGCGCATTGTCGCAAGACGACGGTTGCATGGACGTTGCACCGTTCTGGCGACCTCGCAGGCCTACAGGGACTCGTCGACGGCGGACCGGTGCGGGACGTGCTCCGCGGGGACCACGCCCATCCGGCCGGCCTGGAAGTCCTCGAAGGCCTTGACGATCTCCTCGCGGGTGTTCATCACGAACGGTCCGTAGCGGGCGACCGGCTCCCGGATCGGCAGTCCGCCGAGCACGAGGATCTCCCAGCCCTGGCGTGAGGCGACCGGCTGGTTGTCCGCCGCGCGCATGCTCAGCGCGCCCGCGGTGCCCTTGTAGCCGCCGAACACGCCGAGCTGCCCCTCACGGAGCGGGCGGTCGTCCGGGCCGATGTGCCCCTCGCCGCTCAGGACGTAGACCATGGCGTTGAACTCGGCGGGCCACGGAAGGGCCAGCCGCGCGCCCGGCGCCACCGTCGCGTGGACGTACGTGATCGGCGTGTAGGTCATCCCCGGGCCCTCGTGGCCGGCGAGCGAGCCCGCGATGACCCGGACGAGCGACGAGCCGTCGTCGCTGGCCAGCAGCTTCACGTCGCCCCCGCGGATGTCCTGGTAGCGGGGCGGCACCCACTTCTGGGCGCGGGGCAGGTTGACCCACAGCTGCACGCCGTGGAACAGGCCGCCCTTGGCGACGAGCTCCGGCGGAGGCTGCTCGATGTGCTGAAGTCCGCTTCCGGCGGTCATCCACTGGGTATCGCCATCGGAGATGAGCCCGCCGCCCCCGTTCGTGTCCCGATGCTGGAAGGCCCCGTCCATGATGTACGTCACCGTCTCGAAGCCGCGGTGCGGGTGCCAAGGGGTGCCCTTCGCCTCGCCGGGGGCGTACTCCACGGCCCCCATGTGGTCGAGAAGCAGGAAGGGGTCGGCGAGCGACAGGTCCACTCCGGGGAACGGGCGCCGGACGGCGAAGCCTTCTCCCTCGAGGAATCGTTGTGCGGTGACGACGCGTGCGACAGGACGCCACGCGGTGGCCGCCTCGGGAAGCCGGGGGAGCCGGGGCAACGTGAGCGTGTCTGCGGTGATGGCTGGCATGGGGTCTCCTCTGTCGGATACGTTCCGCACAACAACTATTGATGAATCAACTATTCCATGCCAAAGGTTCCCCAGCACGTGTCACAAGTGCAGCCAACATCGGGCCAAGATTTGGTCAAGTTTTCCAGTCTGTCCGAGATGTGGCCTGAGAGTGATACTGAGAAAACGGGCAGTAGTACCTCGTACACCCGCAAAGCGGAGGTTGGGCCCAGGTGGATAAAGCGCGGGCGATATCGGGGGTCATGACTGCGGCTGCGGCCGCTTTGTTGTTGTTGTCCGGCTGTGCCGGACCCGAGTACACCTACGTACGAGACTCCGACGGGGGCACCTACTTCAAGGTCCCCTCGTCGTGGAAGAAAGTGGATCAGAAGGCCCTCGAGGGGCAGCTGTTCGGCGACCCGGCGTCGGCCACGGCGCAGGTTCAGAGGCAGCTCACCTGGAGCGTCGCCTACGACGCGCAGGCCGAACCTTCGGCCGATCACCTCCTGATCGGCAGCGGCGGCGCCGACGACCGGCCCTTTGTGATGGCGAAGGTCCAGACGCTCACCGAGCCCCAGCGGAACCAGGCCTCACTCGACTCTCTGCGCAACGCCATCGGGCTGCCGGTCGCCGTGCCGGACGACACCCGCAAGCAGATGGAGTCGTCGGCGGAGTATCCGTTCAAGAACTTCGAGCTCCTGGACGACCAGGTGCTGCCTTCCCAGGACGGTGTCCGGGGGGTGCGGAGCGTCTTCAACTTCCGTCTGGCGAACGGGGTGCAGACCTTCGATGAGACGTCGTACCTGTCGGCTGACGGCTCACGCATCTCGACCCTGCTGATCCGCTGTTCGGCGGCGTGTTACCAGCAGCGGTCCAAGGAGATCGATCAGATCGTCCAGTCCTTCAAGGTCACGCGACTTCTCAACCAATGAAGGAGCCCCTCATATGAACACGGCGCCACCGCCGCACGTCCACCCGGAGGGGCTGCGCCCGCCCGGCTCGGGACCCGACGACAGAGACTCCAAGACCCGTAAGAAGATCTCCCTGTGGGACCGGGCCAAGTTCCTGGTGATCTTCGCGATCATCTACCTGGTCCTCGTCTGGTACAACGTGGTGTCCTTCGACGGCATCATGTCGTTCTCCGACGCCCTGGTGGTGACGGCCCGGGAGAGGCCGTGGATCTTCGTCCTGATGGGGCTCGAGGTCGTCCGCCAGGCGCACTTCCTGATCAGCGAACGGTCGGCCGGCTATCACCGGTTCTGGACGCACAAGGTCTTCGGCGGCACCGACCGCTGGAGCAAGAGGCGCTTCAGCGACTGGAACCGCTTCCGCATGGCGCGTCTGCTCAAGTGGCTGTTCTGGATCGCGGTCCTCGCCCTGGTGCTCGCCGCCGTCCTCGACACCTCGCCCGTGCTCGCGCTGTTCAAGGCGCCGCAGCTGCTCTGGAGCGCCCTGCCGTACGCCGCGCAGCTGGCCTTCGCGTTCTTCTTCATCGCCTTCCAGTTCATCGGCCTGTTCTGGCTGCTGTCGCGCGGCGGCGTCGAGACCTACTTCCCCGACGACATCAAGACCCGGTTCACCGACGTCTGGGGCCAGGACCACGTCGTCGAGCGGGTCAAGGAGAACATCGTCTTCCTGGAGCGGCCCGACGCCATCGAGGAGAAGGGCGGCTACGTGCCGAGCGGCCTGCTCCTGTGGGGGCCGCCGGGAACCGGCAAGACCCTCATGGCCGAGGCCGTGGCGGGGGAGACCGGCAAGCCGTACGTCTTCGTGGACCCGGGCGCGTTCGTCAACATGTTCATGGGCATCGGCATCCTGAAGGTGAAGTCGCTGTTCCGGAAGCTGCGCAAGCTCGCCCTGCGGTACGGCGGCGTCATCGTCTTCTTCGACGAGGCCGACTCCCTCGGCCGGCGCGGCAGCCTCGCCCAGCAGGGCCCCCAGGGGCAGGGCCGGTTCGGCGCGCACGCCGGCTGCCACGGCTTCTCCTACCTGTCGGAGGACGTCCGCTCGATGATCGCCCGGCAGTCGCTGAACGGGCTGCAGGACGAAGGGCAGCCGACCACGCGCAGCCGGTTCTTCATGGGCGGCAACATGATGGGCGGCGGTGGAGGCGACCCGGGGACCCTCCAGGCGCTGCTGACCGAGCTGTCCGGTCTGAAGAAGCCGCGCGGGATCGTCAACCGGCACGTTCGGAGGCTGCTGGGCATGCGTCCCAAGCCGCCGCCCAAGTACCGGATCCTCGTCATGATGGCCACCAACATGCCCAACGCCCTCGACGAGGCGCTGCTGCGGCCCGGCCGCATCGACCGCATCTACAAGGTGGGCTATCCGTCGAAGGCCGGCCGCATCCGCACCTACGAGGGCTACTTCGACAAGGTGCAGCACCAGCTCACCGAGGCCCAGATCGACAAGCTGGCCACCATCACGCCGTACGCCACCGGCGCGACCATCAAGGACCTGGTCAACGAGTCCCTGATCAACGCGATCCGGGACGGCCGCGAGATCATCCAGTGGTCGGACGTCGTGCGCGCCAAGCGCCTCAAGCAACTCGGCCCGCCGGAGAACGTCGAGTACATCGAGCGCGAACGGCACGCGGTGGCCGTGCACGAGGCGTGCCACGCGGTGGTCGCCTACCGGACGCGGCACCACCTCGAGATCGACCTCGCCACCATCGAGAAGGGCGCCGACTACCTGGGCATGGTCTCCAGCATCAAGCCGGAGGACCAGTTCACGGGATGGCGCTCGGAGTACGAGGCGGACGTCATGGTCTCCCTGGCGTCCCTCGCCGGAGAGCGCATGTTCTTCTCCGACGACAACTCCTCGGGCGTCTCCGGCGACCTGACCTCCGCCACCTACGTCACCGGGCTCATGGAGTCCTACTGGGGCATGGGCGTCGGAGTCTCGTCACTGCCCGCGCTGCAGGAGCTCCAGATCATGGCGGGCAAGCCGGTGCAGAAGCCCAAGACCGGCGAGGGAGGGGCGGGCTCCGGGAACGAGCCGACCTCGCGGCGCGACGACATCGTGCCGGACATGCTGGGCGAGCGCATCGAGCACAACCTCGTCCGGCTCCTGGCCAGGACCGAGGCGCTGCTGCGGGAGAACCGCCGTGAGGTGCTGTGCGTCGCCCACGCCCTGGAGACGCACAAGACGCTCGACGGCGAGGACGTCGTCGCGGTCATCGAGAGCACCCGGGGCCCGCTCATCGACGGCAGCGTCTACACCTCCGACTCGTTCTACGACGAGATCGAGACCTACCACGTCGCCGCCGCGGAGGCCCACCGCACCCACAGTCACGTCGAGGTCGAACTGCCGGTCGCGGTGGAGAGCCGGGTCCTGGAGCTGGAGCCGGCCACCGCGACCACCTCCACCGCGGTGGCGCCGGTGAGCGGCGCCACGCCCGCGGTGTTCGCCCCGCCGAACGCCAACGGCGCCGGGTTCGTGATCCAGCCGGACTTCGTCCCCTGGAACGGCGGGCCGCCTCCTGGCGGTCCCGCCATGCCGCAGCCCGCCGCTCCCGCCGACCGGACGAAGCCGTCCGGCCTGCTGTGGGCGTTCGTGGGCGGGCTCGTGGTCCTGGTGCTCATCGTCCTGGCCGGGGTGGTGTACCTCGGAGGCGGGCAGCCGCAGACGGCCGTCGCCCCCGGGTCGCTGTCCAGGACCACCGTGCTGGTGCTCATCGTCGCGCTCGTCGCGCTGGTCGGCGCCGTCGCCGTCACGGCCGCCGTGATCCACAGGCACAAGGCGGAACGCACGCGCGCCGAACGGGCCCGGGACCTCGCGGCCGAGCGCGCCCAGCTGCTCGCCGCGGCCATGGATCCGGAGGTCGCGATGCGGCTGCTCGGCTACGACGGCCGCCGAGGCCCGGACAACGGTTGATCAGAGGCGGAAGCCCAGATCGGGCGTGATCTCGGTCACGTCCATCTGGGCCTTCTGCAGTCGGCCCGAGTAGTCCCAGTTCATCGATTGCCAGCGGGTGAACTGGTCGAGCACCCACATGCCGCTCTGCCGGCTGCCGTTGCCCGACTTGCCGTTCCCGCCGAACGGCAGGTGGGCCTCCGCGCCCGACGTCGAGTTGTTCACGCTGACCATGCCCGCCGAGACGCCGGACCTGAAGCGGAAGACCGCCTGCGGGTCGGTCGTGTAGATCGACGACGACAACCCGTAGCCGGGCCTGTTGGCCAGCTCGATCGCCTCGTCCATGGTGGAGAAGGTCGTCACGCCCACGATCGGGCCGAACGTCTCCTCCATGAAGAGCCGGTCATCGGCACGGACCCCGTCGACGATCACCGGGTGGTAGAAGAGGCCGTCGCCCTCCATGCGGCCCGTCGGGCCGGGCAGCACGGTGTGGTGCGGCTCGATCCAGGTCAGGTACTCCTCGTACCGCTCCGCGAACTTGTGGTCGAGCATCGGGCCGTACAGCACGTCGCCGTTCGGGTCACCGATCTTCGCGGACCGTACGGCCGCCGCGAACCGGGCCACGAACTCGTCGTGGACGTCCTCGTGGGCGATCACCGTGCCGAGGGACGTGCACCGCTGGCCCGCCGTGCCGAAGCCGGCGAACAGGGCGCCCTCGACGGCGAGGTCGAGGTCGGCGTCGGGCATGACGACCATGGGGTTCTTGCCGCCCAGCTCGAGGCAGGGCGACTGGAGGTGACGGCCGCACAGCTCGCCGATGGTGCGTCCGACGGCGGTGGAGCCCGTGAAGCCCACCTTGTGGACGGTGCCCTCGCCGAGCGCCCTGTCGAGACCCTCGTAGGTGCGGGGGCCGTCGGCGAAGACGATGTTGAGCACGCCGTCCGGCAGGCCCGCCGCGTTGAAGAGCCGGTAGAGCGCGTGGGCGGAGGCCGCGGCGTACTCGGCGGGCTTCCAGACCACGGCGTTGCCGCACAGCAGGGCGGGCACGAGATACCAGGACGGCACGGCCACGGGGAAGTTCCCCGCGGTGACGACCGCGGCGACGCCGACCGGCACCCGGAAGGTGAACAGGCTCTTGTCCGGCATCTCCGACGGGACCGTCTGACCGTAGAGGCGGCGGCCCTCCCCGAGGAAGAAGTCACAGGTGTCGACGATCTCGCGGACCTCGCCCAGCGCCTCGGCGTACGGCTTGCCGATCTCCTGGGTGACCAGCCGCGCGAGCGTCTCGGCGTTGGCCTCGACGAGCCGCCCGATCGACGCGATCACCCGGCCGCGCACGGGCGCGGGGACGGCGGCCCACTCCCGCTGGGCCACGGCGGCCGTACGGCAGGCGTCGGCGAACACGTCCGCGCCCGCCAGCTGGACGGTCGCGACCGTCTCCTCCGGCCGCGCCGGGTTGACCGACGCGTACGGCGTGCCTGCTGGGCCGTCCTTGCCGCCGATGACGGAAACGATCTGCAGAGTCACCGTTGACCTCCGGAATGATTTCCTGCCTGGAGTTCTGATTACACAGTATTTCCGGCGCCCGTGTCGTTGGCCATCCCGGCACGGTGGGCGACCGCGGCGGCCTGGGTACGACTGGTCACGCCGAGCTTGGCGAGGATGTTGGAGACGTGCACGCTGACCGTCTTCTGCGAGATGAACAGGAGCTCACCGATCTCCCGGTTCGCCAGCCCCGCCGCGACATGGGCGAGGACCTCGCGTTCCCGGCCGGTCAGCGTCGCGAGCGGCCCGCCGGGGTCACCGGAGTCATGGCCCGCCTCGGTGAACCGGGCACGGCGGCCCAGCTCGGCCAGGGCCCCCCGGAACGGCTCGGCTCCCAGCCGGTCGGCCACCTCCGACGCCGCGGCCCATTCGGCCTGTGCGGCCTCCCGGTCACCCGCCTCGAGCAGGGCCTCCGCCAGCCGCCACCGGGACCGGGCCTCCTCGTAGACGAAGCCGAACCCGAACGCCTCGGTGGCCTCGCGCCAGACGGCCGGGTCGGCCGTGCCCCTGACGCGGCGCCACTCGGCCTCCGCCCGGGCCAGCCAGGCGCCGCCTTCGGGACCGATCTCGGCCCGGGGGCCGGAGGGGCTGTTGGCGGCGGCCCACCGGGCACGCTCGACCAGGTCGTCCGCCAGGGCGTGATCGCCGTCTCCGCGCCGGTCGGCGAGGGCCCACAGGCCGGTCGCCGCGACCCGGATGAGGCCGGGATCGAACGGCTCGATGAGGTTCATGACCGCGGTGACGTGCTCGAGCGCGGCCTCCGGGTCGCCTCGCCACAGCGCCTGCTCGGCCGCCAGGCAGCGGCTCATGTAGCTGACGAGCTCGTCGGACCAGAAGCCGGCGAGCCACCTCAGCCGCTCGGCGGCCGCCGACCGGCCCCGGGCGACCTCGACGAACAGGGCGAAGGACGACAGGACCGCCTCCGCCCTCGTGCCCACCCGGATGCCGAAGTCGCCCGCCAGCCGCTCGGCCGCGTCCCAGTCGCCGTCGGCGAAGTGCACCAGGTACTGGAGGAACCGCAGATCGGTCCCGTAGGTGCTCCAGATGAGGCCGTTCTCGCGGGCCAGCCGTACGCCGCGCGCCGCGGACCGGGCCGCCACGACGAGATGACCCTGCTCGTACTGCACGCGCGCTTCGGTGAAGCAGGCGCGCAGGTCGATCGACAGGTCGCCGGACGTCTGCCGGGTGGCGTCTGCCAACAGCTCCGCGGCGCGCGCCGCCGTCCCCGTCGTCTCCTCGATGACGGCCAGGGTGACCAGCGCGCTCGTCTCGGCGTCGCGTGCCGAGGTCGCCCGGGCCACCGCCAGCGCCCGGGTCGCGGTGGCGATCGCCTCGTCGACCCGGTAGGCCCGCCACAGGACGCGGGCGTAGGTGGCGAGGGCCTGGGCGAGCAGCGGGCTCTCGGGTGCCAGGTCCACCGCCTCGCAAGCCGTCTCCGCCAGTCCCGCCAGCTCGTCGTCGGAGTCGATGCGGTAGTAGGCGATCCGCTCGTCGGTCTCGGCGATGAGGACCGGATCGTCGGCCAGCCGGCGTAACCCCTGGAGCTGGGAGATCGCCCTCCGGTACTCGCCGCTCGCGGCCGCCGCCGCGGCGCTGTCCAGCGCGAGCCGCGCCCTCGTCTCGCCGGCGAGATCCTCGGCGTCGGCCACCTTGTCCCATATTTCGAGGGCCCGCTCGAAATGCCGGTGCGCCTCGGCGGGGGCGCCCAGCTCGGCCGCCAGACGGGCCGCCTCGACCGAGGACCTGAACGCGCCCGGAAGGTCGTGGCTCGCCAGGTGGTGGTGGGCCAGCTCGGCAGGGGAGTCCCCCCGCCCGGCCAGCAGCTCGGCGAACGTCGCGTGCAGCCGGGTCCGCTCACCGGGGAGCAGGTCGTCGTACACGGCCTCCTGGAGCAGGGCGTGGCGGAAGACGTAGCCGTCCCTGCTGGCCGTGAGCAGCCCGCGGGAGACGATCTCGCGCAGTGCCTCCTCGAGCGGCAGGTCGTCCAGGCCCGTGGCGTCGCGGAGCAGGTCGTGGCCGACCCCGCGGCCTGCGACGGCGGCGACCCGGAGCACCTGTCCCGCCGTGTCGGGCAGCGACTCCACGCGGGCCAGCAGGAGATCGGACAGCGTGCCGGGAAGGCGGGTGTGGTCGGCCGAGGCGGCCAGCAGTTCCTCGGCGAAGAACGGGTTGCCCCCGGCCCGCTCCACCACGCCGCCGATCACGCCGATGTCGGTCTCGTCGAGGGCGAGCAGGTATTCGGCCATGGAGTCGTTCCCGAGCGGGCGCAGCTCGACGGACGTGACCAGCGGCAGCCGCTGGAGCTGGACCAGCACGGGGCGCAGCGGATGACGCCGGTGCAGGTCGTCGCTCCGGTAGGTCCCGACCAGGCAGACGCGTTCGCGCTGCAGCATGCGGGTGAGGAAGACCAGCAGGTCGCGGGTGGAGTGGTCGGCCCAGTGGAGGTCCTCGACCACGAACAGGACGGGCCGCTCGGAGGCGACCTCGGCCAGCATGTCGAGCACCGAGCCGAACAGCCGTTGCTGTGCGAGCGCACCCGTCGTCAGGTCGGCGGAGCCGGGGTCGCCTCCCGGCAGGAGGCGCTCGAGGACGGGCCGGGCCCTGATCGCCCGCGCCGCCGGGCCGTCGGGCTCCGCCATGGCTCCGCGGAGGGCGTCCGCCAGCGGCATGTACGGCAACGCGTCGCCGAGCTCCGCGCACTGGCCGACGAGTGAGACGAAACCCCGCTGGCGGGCGCGTTCGCACAGCTCGGCGATGAGCCGGGTCTTGCCGATGCCCGCGTCGCCGCCGACGAGTGCGACACCCGCGAGCCCGCTGGCGGCGGCGTCGAGCACCCCTGTCAGCTGGTCGAGCTCCGCGGAACGCCCGATCAGCGCGGTTCGCCCCGTTCGCGCCATCACGATCGTGAGTATGTCACGTGGCCCCGACGGGAGCAGGCCAGCGGATCACGGCAAACGACGGTCCTAACTTTCGGCTGCGTACGCCAATCGAGGTGGCGATCGAGTCGTGGACGGCGGTGCCTGGGCAAGGCTGTGGCAGCGCAACGCTGTGCGCATCGACGGAGATGGCAGGCGGACACAGGACTTCACCTACGCAAGATGGCGGCAACGGCGTGATGCCGGTGTGCCCGATCCGGGGAGTGCGGCAGTGACCGGCATCACCTATCTGGGACACGCGGGAATGGCGATCGAAGCGGAAGGTCTCAGGGTTCTCGTCGATCCCTGGTTCTCCCCGTCGGGAGCCTTCCTCGGCTCGTGGTTCCCGTACCCGAGGAACGATCACCTCGACCTGACGCGGCTGGTCGACGTCGACTACCTGGTGATCTCCCACGAGCACGCGGACCACTTCGATCCGCACGTCATAGAGCGGCTGCCGCGCCGGACCCGCGTACTGATCCCGAGGTATCCGGCGCCGATCTTCCGCGATCTGCTGTCGGGCGTCTGCGCGAACCCCATCACGGAACTGGAGCCGTGGGAGAAGTACCCGCTGGGAGAGAGCGGCGCCTGGGTGATGGCGATTCCTGAGCCGTCACCGCGCTACCACGACGCCGCACTGCTGTTCTCCCTGGCCGGGCGGGCGGTGCTCAACTGCAACGACGCGATGCTCACCGCAGAACAGGCGAGGCGAGCCAAGCATCTTGTGGGAGGGCGCATCGATCTGATGCTGCTCCAGGCGGCGGGTGCGTCCTGGCACCCGATGTGCTACGCCTACCCTCCGGACGAGATCCGCCGGATAGCGATGGAGAAGCGCGTCGCCAAGCTCCGCGGAGTCCAACGGCTCGTGCGCGCGACGGGCCCGGAGCTCGCGGTTCCGTTCGCCGGGCCGCCGTGTTTCCTCGATCCCGAGCTCTTCCAGCACAACTGGGTGCTGCGGCAAGAGGACGGAGCCTTCATCGACGCCGAGGCGGCGGTCGCATGGCTGAGCGAGCACCTTCCACGGCAGCGGTGGGTGGACTTCAGGCCGGGCGACGCTCTCGACCTGGACACCTGTGCCGTGACGCGCGATCCGATCTCGGCCAAGTTCGATTACTCGACGGGCCGCGAGGACTATCTGGCGCGGTACGCGGAGGATCGCGCGGAACAGATCCGCCACTTCAAGGACGAGCATCCGGAGCCGGAGGGCGATCTGTATGAGCGGTTCGCCGCCTATTTCGCCAAGCTGGGCATGCTGAGCCCGTATTTCCTGACGCGCATTGACATGACCGTGCGGTTCGAGGTCAGCGGCGACGCCGGAGGACTCTGGGACGTGCGCATCACCCCCGAGGGGATCGATGTGGTCCACGCCGACCCGTCAGCCCGGGTGGAATACCAGATCAAGGTCGCGGGACGATGGGTGGACGCTGTACTGACCGAGCGCGCGGGCTGGGAGGACCTCTTCCTCTCGCTACGGGTCGAGCTCGATCGTGACCCCGACGTCCACAACAGCTATCTGATCACCTTCCTCAAGTTCGCCGACGCCGTGGCACTCGACGCCGTGGAGGCGTACGAAACCGGGCGGGACGAGTCCGAGCGCATCGTCGTGGAGGACGGCGGTCAGAGGTATGAGATCGCGCGCTACTGCCCGCATGCGGGAGCCGACCTGACCATCGGAGGCATCGTCGAGGACGGGAAACTGCGCTGTCTGGGTCACAACCTCGAGTTCGATCTGGAGACCGGGGCCTGCATCAATGCCCGCTGCGACCCGCTGCCGACGCGCCGGTTGGACTGACCGCGTCTTAGGAAGCTGCCCTGACACCTGCGCGGTAGCCGCCCCCGGCAACGCACATGCCGGCACGATCCGCGCTCGCACTGCCGGCCCCGATGACTCCGCCGACAGGTGCATCGACGACATCGTGCGGCTACCTGCGCGACGCTTTGCGGATTTGTCGGCGGGAGTGGCTAGTGTGCGGCGCGTGATCGAACGGTGGAGCCGCGACCAGGTGCTCTCCCTGGCCCCCGACGCGGCGTCGCAGAAGGCGGCGACCGGTGTGAGCGCGCCGGGGAAGTGGTCGGGCAGCGGTGCCCTCCCCGACGTGGTCTGGGGCGAGTGCAAGGGCAGTGGCGCCACGCCGTACCGGGCGTGCGTCGACCTGTCCGAACCGGCCTACAAGTGCAGTTGCCCGAGCAGGAAGTTCCCCTGCAAGCACGCGCTGGGGCTCCTGCTGCTGTGGGCGTCGGACGGAGTGCCCGACGGCGGCGAGCCCGCCGGATGGGCGGCCGAATGGCTCGAGCAACGGCGCAGCCGGGCGGACAAGCAGGAGAAGCAGGAGAAGCAGGAGAAGCGAGACGGGCGGGAGCGGAGCGCACCCGCGAAGGCGGCCCGCTCCTCGGGTGGCTCCGCCCAGCGGGAGACCAGGGTGAGCGCCGGTCTGTCCGAGCTGGAGCGCTGGCTGACCGACCAGATCGCGCAGGGGATCGCGGGTGCGCCGCAGACCGGCCTCGCCGACTGGGACGAGCTCGGCAGGCGCCTCGTGGACGCGCAGGCGCCGGGAGTCGCCGGCTCGGTGTCCCGGCTGTCCCGCGTGCTGGGCGAGGAGGACTGGCCCGGCCTCCTGCTGGAGGAGTACGCCTTGATTCATCTGCTCGCCGTCGCGCATCGGCGGACGGCCGAGCTTCCCGCGGGCCTCGCGGAGACCGTCCGGTCACGGGTCGGATTCCCGATCACCAGGGAGGACGTCCTCGCCACGCCGTGGGTCAGGGACGAATGGGACGTGGTCGGCGGCAGGGACGAGGAGCAGGATCGGCTGGTCGCGCGCCGGATCTGGATGCAGGGCAGGGCGACCGGCCGCGTCGCGCTGGTGTTGTCGTTCGCGCCGATCGGCCAGGCCCTCGACGCGTCGCTCGTCACCGGGACGGCCGTCGACGCAAGCCTGGCGTACTACCCCGGGGCGTCCCCGCTGCGTGCGGTCGTCGCGGAGCGGCACGGGCCGGTGGCCGCCGCCCGCCCGGCCGGAACGAGGCTCTCCCAGGTGCCGGGCCGGATCGCCGAGGTCTTGGCCGGCGACCCGTGGGCCGACTCCTGGCCCGTCGTCCTCGAAGGCGTGATCCCGTCCAAGGAGAGCCTCATGGACGAGGACGGGAACGGGCTCCCGCTGCACCCGGCCGGCGGGGCGCTCTGGCGGCTGCTGGCCGTGTCCGGCGGTCACCCGGTGACGGTCGCCGCCGAATGGACGCCGCGCGGGTCGCGCCCGCTGACCGTATGGGACGAGGAGAGCCAGGTGGTCCGGCTGTGAGCACGTCCTGGGAGGACCTGGTCTCCACCGCCCTGGTGGGGGCCGACCGCCGTTCCGCGTCTCCCGGCGAGGTGCTGGAGCACGCGGCCGTGGAGGTGGTGCGGGCGCGGGCCGGCCGGCGGACCCACCCGGACCGCCCGCCCGCGCCCGCAATGGAGGAGACGCGCCCGCTCGCTTCCCGCGCCGCCGGTGACCGGCTCGCCCGCATGCTGGGAGGCGACCAGGCGCGGCTGCTGCCCGAGTGGCTGGAGGCGGCCGCGGCGATCGGTGTGCGGGTGCCCGCCCACCTGATCCCCGGGCTCCTCGACCTCGGCGCGCGCGACCGGTCGATCCGATCGCATTTGGGCGCGCTCACCGGCGCCCGCGGCCGTTGGCTCGCCGAGCTCAACTCCTCGTGGCGCTATCTCCTGGCCGAGGCGGCCGACCTGCCCTCCGGCGACGTGTGGGAGTTCGGCACCAGCGGCGACCGGAGGGTTTACCTCACCGCGTTGCGCGCGACCGCCCCCGGTCAGGCTCGTGAGCTGCTCGAACAGGGCTGGGAGAAGGAGACGCCCGAAGACCGGGCGGCGTTCGTGCTCGTCCTGTCGGAGCGTCTCGGCATGGACGACGAGCCGTTCCTGGAGGCGGCGCTCGACGACCGCAGGCGGGAGGTGCGCCAGGCAGCCGCAGACCTTCTGACGCGGCTCCCCGAGTCGCGGCTGGCCCGGCGGATGGCCGGACGGGCCGCCAGGCTCCTCGTCGCGGACGGCGGCGGCCTGCGAGCGGATCCGCCGAAGGCGTGCGACAGCACGATGGAGCGCGACGGCGTGCGGCCCCGGCCCCCCGCGGGCACGGCGCAGCGCGGCTGGTGGCTGCAGCAGGTGATCGCCCGCACGCCCCTGACCTTCTGGACCGGCCATCTGGGGCGGAGCCCGGAAGACGTCGTCCAGTCGAAGATCGGTGACTGGGCCCGGGAGGTCGCGATGGGCTGGACCCGCGCGGCCATCCTCCAGCACGACCCGCGATGGGCCCGCGCCCTGTTCGAGGTCGAGCCGCTGACCGACCTGCTGGCCGTGCTCCCGCCGGAGGAGCAGTCCGCCAGGGCCGCCGAGCTGGTCGCCCGGCACCCCGTCGACGGACAGATGATCATGATGTTGGGCGGTGTGGCCAGACCGTGGGGTCCCCGGCTGGCCAGGGCCGTACTCAAGAAGATCGTGGAGACGTCCGGGACGCAGCCGTGGAACGCCGGCGAGCTGATCCGGCTGGCGGGCGAACGGCTCGACCCGGCGATGCACGGCCACGTCCAGGAGATCCCCGAGCTGGCCGCCACCTTGCGGTTCCGGCATGACATGTCGAAGGAGCTTTCGTGACCACCGTCCTGCGCCCCCACGCGGAAGACCTGTACGCCGAGGAGCTGGCCGTCCTCGCCAAGGACGACGACCGGCCGCGCCCGCCCGGCTGGCGGCTCTCCCCGTGGGCGGTGACCACGTACATCCTCGGGGACGGCGACCAGATCACGCCCAAGTACATCGGCCCGCGGCGGATCGTCGAGGTCGCGGTGGCCACCCTGGCGACCGACCGGGCGCTGCTCCTGCTCGGCGTGCCCGGCACCGCGAAGACCTGGCTCTCCGAGCATCTCGCCGCCGCCGTCAGCGGTGACTCGACCCTGCTCGTCCAGGGGACGGCGGGCACGGCCGAGGAGGCCATCCGCTACGGGTGGAACTACGCGCGCCTCCTGTCGGAGGGCCCCTCCCGCGGGGCGATGACGCCGAGCCCGGTGATGAGGGCGATGGCCGAGGGTCGCCTGGCCCGGGTGGAGGAGCTCACCCGGATGCCCTCCGACGTCCAGGACGCGCTGATCACGGTCCTGTCCGAGAAGACGCTGCCCATCCCCGAGCTCAACGAGGAGGTCCAGGCGGCCAAGGGCTTCAACGTCATCGCCACGGCCAACGACAGGGACCGGGGCGTCAACGACCTGTCGAGCGCGCTGCGCAGGCGCTTCAACACCGTCGTGCTGCCCGTTCCCGCGAGCGCCGAGGAAGAGGTGGAGATCGTGTCCCGGCGGGTCGCCCAGCTGGGCCGCTCGCTGGAGCTGCCCGAGACCCCGGCAGGCATGGAGGAGATCCGCCGCGTGGTCACGGTCTTCCGCGAGCTCCGCTCCGGAGTGACGTCGGACGGGCGGACCAAGGTCAAGTCGCCGAGCGGCACGCTGAGCACCGCCGAGGCGATCTCGGTGGTGACCAGTGGGATCGCCCTCGCGGCCCACTTCGGCGACGGGGTGCTCCGCCCCGCCGACATCGCGGGCGGGATCGTCGGCGCGGTCATCCAGGATCCGGTGGCCGACCGGGTGGTCTGGCAGGAGTACCTCGAGGCCGTGGTCCGCGACCGCGACGACTGGCGCGACTTCTACCGGGCCTGCCGCGATGCGGGCTGAGGTCGCCGCGCCGTCGATCCTGGGCGTCCGGCACCACGGTCCAGGCTCGGCGAAGGCCGTTCGCGCCGAACTCGAACGGCTGCGGCCGGACGTCGTCCTCATCGAGGGGCCGCCGGAGGCCGACCCCCTCGTGGCGCTGGCGGGAGATCCCGAGATGGAACCCCCCGTCGCGCTCCTGGCGCACGCGCAGGGACGCGCCGCCTTCTGGCCGTTCGCGGTGTTCTCGCCCGAATGGCAGGCCATCGCCTACGCACGGGAGGCGGGCGTCGAGGTGCGCTTCTGCGACCTGCCCGCCGCCCACAGCCTCGCCCTGCCCGAGGAGGAGGGGGAGGAGCACGCGCGGCTCGACCCGATCGGAGAGCTCGCGCGGGCCGCCGGGTACGACGATCCCGAGCGCTGGTGGGACGACGTCGTCGAGCATCGCGGAGAGACAGGGACCCTCCACGCGGTCGCCGAGGCGATGGCCGCCCTCAGAGAGGGACACGAGCCGACCGGCACCGAGGCGCTGCGCGAGGCCGCCATGCGCCGGGCGTTACGCAACGCGCTCAAGGACGGGTTCGGCTCCGTCGCCGTCGTCTGCGGCGCGTGGCACGTCCCCGCGCTGACCCACCTGCCTCCCGCGGCGCAGGACGAGCGACTGCTGCGGGGCATCCCCAAGGTCAAGGTCGACATGACCTGGGTGCCGTGGACGCACGGACGGCTGGCCGCCCGCAGCGGATACGGCGCGGGCGTCGCCTCGCCGGGCTGGTACGACCACCTGTTCTCCGCTCCCGACCGTCCCGTCGAGCGCTGGCTGGCCGGGGCCGCCGCGGTACTGCGCGAAGAGGGACTGCCGGTCTCCTCCGCCCACGTGATCGAGTCCGTACGGCTCGCGCAGGGCCTGGCCGGGCTCCGTGGCCGGCCCCTCGCGGGGCTTTCGGAGGTGACGGAGGCCGCCAGGGCGGTGTTGTGCGAAGGCGACGACCTGCCCGTGGAGCTGATTCAGCGCCGCATGGTCGTGGGGGAGCGGCTCGGCGGTGTGCCGGGCTCCACCCCGATGGTCCCGCTGCAACGGCACCTACGGGAGGAGCAACGGCGGTTGCGCCTCAAGCCCGAGGCGCTCGCCCGCGAGCACGACCTCGACCTGCGCAAGCCGCTCGACCTCGGGCGAAGCCGCCTCCTGCACCGGCTGAACATGATCGGCGTGCCGTGGGGGACGACGCGGCAGACCCGCGGGAAGGGCACCTTCAGGGAGTCGTGGACGCTGGAGTGGCGCCCGGAGTTCGACGTGGCGCTCATCGAGGCGGCCCCCTGGGGGGTCACCGTCGACGACGCGGCGGCCGCCCGGGCCGGGGAGCTCGCGGCGCGGGAGGACGCGTCGCTGGCCGACCTGACCTCGCTCGTCGAGCGGTGCCTGCTCGCCGACCTGACCGCCGCCCTGCCCGGCATCCTGCAGGCGATCAAGGACAAGGCCGCGCTCGACGGGCAGGTTTCGCACCTCATGGCGGCCCTGCCCGCGCTCGTCCGGGCACAGCGCTACGGAGACGTGCGCGGGACCGGCGGTCTCGCCGCGATAACCGACTCGCTGCTCGCGCGGATCTGCGCCGGCCTGGCGCCCGCGCTGACCGGGCTCGACGACGACTCGGCGCGGCAGATGACCGGCCTGATCGACGGAGTCCACAGCGCGGTGGGACTACTCGGGAGCGACCTGTGGCAGGCGACGCTCGCGAACCTGGCCCGCCGCACCGGGCTGCCGGGCATCATCGAGGGCCGGATCGTGCGCATCCTCTTCGACGCCGACGCGAGCGTGGACGACGTGTCCGTCCGCATGGCGCGGGCGATGTCGTCCGGCAATCCGCCCGAGCGGGCCGCCGCGTGGATGGAGGGCTTCCTGTCGGGCGGCGGACTGCTGCTGGTCCACGACCCGAGGCTGCTCGCGATCGTGGACGGCTGGCTCACAGGACTGCCGCCGGTGGCGTTCGTCGACGTGCTGCCGCTGCTCCGGCGCACCTTCGGGGCCTTCGCCCCGCCCGAGCGCCGCATGATCGGCGATCGCGTTCGCTCCGGCGCTCCCGTTCCCGCCCGCGAGGCGTCCGACGCCGACGAGGAGCAGGCCGCGGGAGCCGTACGGACCGTTCTGGAAATCCTGGGGAGGGCGTGATGGACGAGCGGGCACGCCGGTGGAGGCTGGTGCTCGGCGGCGCGTCGGAGGGCGCGCTCCAGAGCACGCTGCAGGGCCCGGACGCCGGGATGGACGCCGCGTTGTCGGCGCTCTACGAACGGGACGCCGGTCTCGGCGCCTCCGCGCCCCGCGTGGCGAGGTGGCTGGGGGACATCAGGGAGTACTTCCCGTCGACCGTCGTCCACATCATGCAGAAGGACGCGATCGAGCGTCTCAACCTGACCAGGCTCCTGCTGGAGCCGGAGATGCTGGAGGCCGTCGAGCCCGACGTGCATCTCGTCGGGACGCTGCTGTCGCTCAACCGGGTGATGCCGGACAAGGCGCGGGAGTCGGCTCGGGCGGTCGTCAGGAAGGTGGTGAGGGAGCTTGAGGCCAGGCTCGAGCGGCGGACCCGAGCCGCCGTCACCGGCGCCCTCGACCGCTCGGCCAGGACCCACCGGCCGAGACGGGTGGCCGACATCGACTGGAACCGCACCATCGCGGCCAACCTGAAGAACTACCTGCCCGAGCGGAACACCGTGGTGCCGTCCCGGCTGGTGGGCTACGGCCGCAGGCAGCAGGCCGTCCAGCGGGAGGTCGTGGTGTGCGTCGACCAGAGCGGGTCGATGGCGGCCTCGGTGGTCTACGCGAGCGTCTTCGCCGCCGTGCTCGCCTCGATGCGGTCGCTGCGGACCTCGCTCGTCGTGTTCGACACCGCGGTCGTCGACCTCACCGACCAGTTGCACGACCCGGTCGAGGTGCTCTTCGGCACCCAGCTCGGCGGCGGCACCGACATCAACCGCGCCGTCGCCTACTGCCAGGGCCTGATCACCCGCCCCGCCGACACCATCTTCCTGCTGATCAGCGACCTCTACGAGGGCGGAGTGCGCGAGGAGATGTTACGGCGGGTGGCCGCGATGACCACCGCCGGCGTCCAGGTCATCGTGCTGCTCGCCCTGTCCGACGAGGGGACGCCACAGTACGACCACGACAACGCGGCGGCCCTCGCCCAGATGGGGGTGCCGGCTTTCGCCTGCACGCCCGACGCGTTCCCCGAGCTCATGGCCGCGGCGATCGAGCGGAGGTCCTACGACCAACGTCTGATGGCACCCGCGGACGGACGTTCGTAAGGTGCATGACATGACCGCGACCTTGACCGAGCCCGCCGTCTTCTCCCCGCGACTGCGCGCCCTCAGCGCCGGAATGGTCGCGCTGAGCACGCTGGTGGCGTTCGAGTATCTGGCGGTGGCGACGGCGATGCCCGTCGTCGGGCGCGAGCTCGACGGCTACCACCTGTACGGGCTCGCCTTCAGCGGCGGCCTGGCCGCGGGAGTGATCGCGACGGTCGCCGGCGGGCGCTGGAGCGACGTGAAGGGACCCCGCGCGCCCCTGTGGACCGGGATCGCCGCGTTCATGGCCGGGCTCGTCGTCGCCGGGACGGCTCCCACCATGGAGGTCTTCCTCGCGGGGCGGTTCGTCCAGGGGCTCGGCGGCGGCCTGTTCAACGTCGCCCTCTACGTCCTGGTCGCCCAGGTGTATCCGGCGCAGGCGCACCCCAAGGTCTTCTCACTGCTGGCCGCCGCCTGGGTGCTGCCCTCGGTGGTCGGGCCCGCGATCACCGGCGTCGTCGCCGAGCAGCTGAGCTGGCGCTGGGTGTTCCTGGGCGTGCCGATGCTGGCGGCGCCGGCGGTGCTGGTCCTGTGGCGCGGCCTCCCGAGGCAGACCGCGCCGCCCGCGGAAACGGACGCGAACCGGGACTTCGCGCCGGCCCTCGCGTGGGGCGCGGTGGCCGCCTTGGGAGCAGCCCTGCTCCAGTACGGCAGCGGTGCCGCGTGGCCGGTGTCGTCGCTGGCGATCGTGGGGCTGGTGCTCCTCGTCGTCGCGCTGCCCCGGCTGCTCCCCTCGGGGACGCTGCGGGCGGCACGTGGCCTGCCGACCGTCGTCGCGCTGCGCGGGCTCGCGGCCGGGGCCTTCTTCGCCACCGAGGTCTTCGTCCCGCTCAGCCTGACGACCGAGCGCGGGCTCAGCCCGGCACAGGCGGGCGTCGCGCTCACCGGGGGCGCGCTCGCGTGGTCGCTCGGCTCGTGGATCCAGGGGCGCGGGAAGTTCGGCAGGGCGGTCGTGCTCCGCGTGGGCACGGCGCTGATCGCGGCCGGCATCGCGGTCACCGCTCTGGCCGTCTTCGACGGCGTCCCCGTGTTCGCCGCGTTCATGGGATGGGTCCTCGCCGGGTTCGGCGTCGGCCTCGTCTACCCGACGCTGTCCGTCCTCGTCCTGGAGTTGTCCGCGCCCGGCGAGGAGGGCCGCAACTCCGCGTCCCTGTCCATCGGGGAGTCCGCGTTCTCGATCGTCGCGGTCGCCGCCACGGGCGCGATCTTCGCGGGCTTCGGCGGCACTGTGGCCGTCTATCTGGCGTGCTTCGCGCTGCTCGCCGCGATGGCCGGGACGGGCGCCGCCATCGCCGGGCGTTTTGACCACACTCGCTGAGCGGGCACCATGGAGATCTGAAACAAGGGGGATTTCCATTGCCGCGCGTTCGGGAGCTCGAGATCTTCAGGATGACCCTGCCGTACGGCAGGCGCCCTGAGAGCGCTCTGGTCAAGTTCACCGACTACGGCGGCATGACCGGCTGGGGGGAGATCGTCCAGCCGTCACCCGAGAACCTGCTCGAGAAGTCGCTGCCCGCGCTGATCGGCGTCGACTGGGAGCACCCGTCCGAGCTGGGGCAGATCCCCGGAGGGGCGGCTGGCGACATGGCGTGCTGGGACCTGTGGGGGCGGATGAGCGGAGTCCCGCTCTCCCACGCTCTCGGCGGGACCCGCACCTCCCTGATCGCCACCGTCCGGGTGCCCGCCGACCGCTCGCTGGAGAGCATGGTCGCCCGGGTGAACCGCCACGTCGGCGGGGGCTACGCCCACGTCACGATCGACATCCACCCGGGCTGGGACGTGGAGCCGGTCCGCGCGGTCCGGGCCGCGTACCCGGGGCTGGCCATCGCGGTGGACGGCCGCGGCGCCTACACCGACATCGCCCAGCTCGAGGCGCTGGACTCCTATGACCTGGCCGCGATCCAGCGTCCGTTCGCGGATCTGCTGACCAGCGCGGAGCTGCAGGACCGGGTGAACGCGCCGGTCGCGGTGGAGGTCCACTCGGTGGCCGAGCTGGACGAGGCGGTCGGGGTGCACGCCGGTCGCGCGCTGCTGCTGCGGCCGTCGCGGTTCGGCTCGCTCGGCGCCGTGCGCGCCGCGCACGACCGGGCGGTCGAGGCGGGATGGGACATCGTCTGCATGGGCGGCCTCGGCGCGGGGCTGGCCCGAGCGGCGACCGTGGCCGTGGCCAGCCTGCCGGGATGCACGCTCCCGAGCGCAGTGGCCGAGCCGCCGCAGAGCGCCCAGGTCGTCGTGCCCCCGGTCGGCGCCTCGGGCGGCGTCGTCGCGATCCCGCTCACTCAGCCGGGCCTCGGCCACACCGTCGACGAGGCGCGGGTGCGCCGCCTGGCCCGGGAGTCCTTCCGGGTCTGACGGCCTCGGAGGGGGCCGTCACACGGCGCTGCAGCCCTCGCCTATGGCGGCGAAGGTCGGCGCGGGCTCGGCGACGACGGGCCGGTGGGGCGCGGCGTCGGGAGCCGCGGACTCGCTGAGAGCCTGGGCGGTGAGCGACCGGATCCGGGCCCAGTCGGGGGCGACCGTGCTGATCAGCGGCGGCATGAACTGCAGGCTCGTCACGCCGGCCTGCTTGACCTTCCAGGCGAGCGGCACCAGGTGCTCCAGCATGGGCCGGGGCACGTCGGTCCGGATGATCTCCTCGGTCGCCTCGGCCATCTGGCCGTAGTGCCTGAGCACGGCCGCCGGGTCCGCCTGCTGGAGCAGCGCGCCGAACACGCAGCGCTGGCGGCGCATGCGGTCGTAGTCGTCGCTGCCGGTGCGCGACCGGGCGTACCAGAGCGTGTCGGTGCCGTTCAGCCTGCGGGTCCCCGCGGCGACCGTCCCCTCGCCGTACGTGCCGTACGTGATGTCCCTGTCGACGCTGATGACCAGCCCGCCGAGCGCGTCGACGATCTTGGCGAAGCCCCAGATGTTGACCATCGCGTACCAGTCGATCCGGAGGCCGAGGATGTGGCCGACGGTCTCCTTCAGCACCTGGGCGCCCATGTCCGTGCGCCCGCCGAACAGTTCGGGATGGTCGTCGGCGTACTGCCACACCGAGTAGAGCAGGTCCTCGCGCCAGCCGGGCCGGGACTCCGGCAGGAGGAACCCGGACGGGAACCGCGCCGCCATCGGGCTGCCCGGCGGGAACCGCACGTGCTCGAGGTTGCGCGGCAGCCCCAGCAGCACGGTCCTCCCCGTGCGGACGTCGACGCTGGCCACGTTGATGCTGTCGGTCCTGATCCCGACGCGGCTGATGTCCCCGTCCCCGCCGAGCAGCAGCACGTTTATGCGGCTCCGGCCGGCCCACGGGTCCTCCGGCCTGACGGGCTCGCCGGGGATCTTCGGCTCGGTGAAGACCGTGTCGATCGTCCGTTCCGAGATCGCCGCGTACTCGGCGACGACGGTGAACGGCACGGCGACCAGGACGGCGAGCGTGCCGGTCGCCAGGCCCGCCACCACCTGCGCGCCCTGCGGCAGGCGCCCCGGGCGAAGCACCACGAACGAGTGCACGACCAGGCAGAGCCAGGCGACGCCGCCGACGAGGGCGGCCACGGTGATCTGCGTCAGCCAGGCCAGCGCCCGTCCCGCCAGGCCGGCGTCGGCGACCGCGGTCACCACGCAGAGGCAGGCCACGAGGGTCGCGTATCCGCCGAGCAGGGCGAACCCCGTGCGCCTCCAGCCGGCCCGGAGGTGGGCGGCGCCCGGCACGAGGGCCGACAGTGCGACCCAGCCGATCAGCGCGGCGGCTCTTCTCGACGAAACACCCCAGGAACGCATTTTCACATTGAAGCGGTCTGCCCCCGGATGTACTGAGGTGCGAATGACGCCTAGCGAGTCGCGACCCGCGGTTTGCCGGGACCCTGGGCGCTTGACCACTTCTTGTCCGTTAACCGACGCCGTTTACGATGTGCGCCGTGGACGACATCCTCGGCCCCGACTATGAGGCCATCACCCTGCCCATGGGCCGCGACGCCGAGGGCGAGGTCGTCGCGACGCTCGTGCGGCGGCCGGCGCCGGGATCCCGCCAGGCCGTCCTCTACCTCCACGGGTTCACCGACTACTTCTTCCAGACGCACCTCGCCGACCACTTCGTCTCCCAGGGGATCGGCTTCTACGCCCTCGACCTGCGGAAGTACGGACGTTCGCTGCTGCCGCACCAGACCAGGGGCCTCGTCGGCAGCGTCACCGAGTACTTCCCCGAGATCGACGAGGCCGTCCGCATCGTCAGGGAGGACTGCGACGAGCTGACGATCATGGCGCACTCGACCGGCGGGCTGATCGCCGTCCTGTGGGCCGACCGGATGCGGGGCCGCGGCCTGGTCGACGCCCTCGTCCTCAACAGCCCGTTCCTCGACCTCAACGTGCCCGCCGTCCTCAGGGGCGCCGCCGACGCGCTCGGCGGCCTGCTGGCCAAGCTGCCGCCGAAGACCGTGCTCCCTCTCGGCGTCGCCACCGCGTACGGCACGAGCCTCCACCGCGACCACCGGGGGGAGTGGGACTACGACCTCGAGTGGAAGCCGCTCGAGGGCTTCTCCGTCCACGCCGTCTGGCTGGCGGCGATCCGGCGGGCGCACCGGCGCCTCCACGCGGGGCTGCAGGTGGACGTGCCGGTGCTCGTGCTGGCGGCCGAGCAGAGCCTGAGGGCCCGTGACTTCGTCCCGGGGGCGCACGGCGCCGACGTCGTCCTCGACGCCGAGCAGATCGCCCGCTGGTCCACCCGGATCGGCCCGCACGTGACCTGCGTCCGCGTGCCCGGGGGCATGCACGACCTCGTCCTGTCGGCGGAGCCGGTGCGCAAGCGGGTGCTCGCCGAGATCGACCGCTGGACGGCCTACGCCTACCAGGGGAAGGCGTACAGCCCGAAGTAGGCGGCGGTCAGCAACAACAGGCCCGTGCCGCCGAGGACGCCGATCAGGACGTTCTTCTGCCAGCGGCTCGGCTTCCAGCCGTCCCGCAGGCCGCTGAGCACCGCCGCGGCCACGGCCACCTCCTGCAGGAGCATCACGACCGCAAGCAACCGCACGACGAGCCACCCGGCCTGTACGGCGGGCCACGCCCCCGCCTGATTGACCGAGAACAGCACGATCAATGTGATGAACGCGACGACGGCCGCCAACTCTCCGGCGCCGGTCCACGCCATCCGGCGCAGCCGGCGCCGCACGGCCGGCCAGATGTCGACCACCGGAGCCTGCAGGTGCGTGTCGCGTCCCCGGATCCGGACGACCATCTCGGTGACCGGCGCCGCCACGTAGCCGACGGCGGCCAGGAAGATGGTCAGCCACAGGATCGTGCCGCCGCCGTACCACGGGGCGGCCGGCACGTCGCTCGCCTCGAACCGCTGCACGGGAGTCGCGCCCGCGATCGGGACCGCGGGCTTGGCCGTACGGGGAAGGTCCTTGATCCAGTTGGCCAGGGTGGGCAGGTAGTCGGGGACGAACGGGCCGCCCGACATCCTCATGGCGTGGTCCGCGCCCGCGAGGAAGCGGATCGTGTAGTCGGGGTTCCCGGCCTTCTGTAGCGCGCCGGTCAGCGTCTCCGTGCTCTCCACGAAGGGGATGGAGGGGTCGGTCGTGCCGTACAGGGCGAGGACGGGCTGCTTCATGCCCTGGAGCGCGGGCACGCCGTCGTGACGCAGGAAGTCGAACCCCACGCCGCCCATCGCGCGGGTCAGCAGATCACGCACCCCGGACGGGGCGTGCAGGCGCAGCAACTGCTCGTTCAGCGCCCAGGCGACCTGCCGCAGGGGGGAGACGTTCGGCGACGACACCAGGACGACGTACGCCACGTCACTGGAGGCGGCGGCGATCGGGACCACCCAGCCGCCCTCGCTGACGCCCCACAACCCCGCCCTGGCGGGATCGACGTCGGGCCGTTGCAGGAGCGTGCGCAACATGCGCAGCGCGTCGTCGGCGAGCAGGGAGAAGTCGCGCTGCCGGAAGTTGTAGCCCACCGTGCGCTTGTCATAGGAGAGGGTCACGATGCCCGCCCTGGCGAGCCACTCCGACTGGCTGGCGAACTCCGAGCCGCTGCCCGATCCCGAGCCCTGGACGAACACCATCGCCGGGTGCCTGCCGGGAGACACGGGCGACCTGATCGTGGCCGTCAGCGTCTCGTCCTCGGCGGCCACCTCGACGTGCTCGGTCCTGACCGGCGTCGAGGTGTCCACCGGCCTCGTCTCCGACGCCGGCTGGGCGGGCAGGTCGCTGAACTCGGGAGACGCGGCCAGGAGCGGGGGATCGAACGCCGGAGGGGACAGCACGTAGCCGATCGCCGCCAGTACGACCAACAGCACACCCGCCGCGAGACCCAGCGTGCTCCGGCCGACGTTCATGGGCCGCTCCCCGGTTGATCATCCTCTACCGAGTCCAGGCTAAGTCATTACTCGTTTCATGGCCCGGATGGATTTGGGATCAGTGGGACCACGTTTGTCGGAGGGACCTGTTAGCTTCCTGCGACATGCGTGTCCTGCACACTTCCGACTGGCATCTCGGCCGGTCGTTCCACCGGGAGAGCCTGCTGAGCGCCCAGGCCGCCTTCGTGGAGCACCTCGTCGAGACCGTCAGGGCCGAGCGGGTCGACGTCGTGGTGGTCTCCGGCGACGTCTACGATCGGGCGCTGCCGCCGGTCGACGCGGTCGCCCTGTGCGACGAGGCGCTCGGCCGGCTGAAGGCGGAGGGCGTGCACACGGTTCTGATCAGCGGAAACCACGACTCGTCCGTACGGCTCGGCTTCGGCGCCGGCCTCATGGAGCGGGTGCACCTGCGGACCGACCCGGCGCGGGCCTGGGAGCCGGTCGTCATCGGCGACGTGGCCTTCTACGGCATCCCCTACCTGGAGCCCGAGCTGGTCAGGGGCCCCTGGGAGCTGGCCGAGCGCACCCACACGGCCGCGATCACCCATGCCATGGAGCGCATCCGCGCCGACCGCCACGGGCGGCGGAAGGTCGTGCTCGCCCACGCGTTCGTCACCGGCGGCGAGGCGAGCGACAGCGAGCGGGACATCAGCGTCGGCGGGGTGTCCCACGTGCCGCTGGCCGCCTTCGCGGGCGCCGACTACGTGGCGCTCGGCCATCTGCACGGGCGTCAGGTGATGAGCGAGACCGTGCGCTACTCGGGATCGCCGATCGCCTACTCCTTCTCCGAGGCGGGCCGGCGTAAGGGGTCGTGGCTGGTGGATCTCGACGCCGCCCGGACCGAATTCGTCCCCGCCCCCGTTCCCCGGCCCGTCGGCACGTTGAGCGGCCGTCTCGACGACCTGCTGACCGACGCCCGTTACGCGGACCGCGAGGATCACTGGCTCCAGGTGACCCTCACCGACCCGGCCCGTCCGCGCGAGGCCATGGAGCGCCTGCGGCGCAGGTTCCCGCACACGCTGGCGCTGGCCTTCAGGCCCGACGGCCCGGTGTCCGCGCCCGCCCGGCCGCCCGCCGCAGCGGGACGGGCCGAGATCGACGTGGCCGCCGACTTCGTCCGCGAGGTCCGCGGCGAACCGGCCGACGACGAGGAGATCCGCCTGCTCGGGGAGGCCGTCCAGGCCTCCCGGATCAAGGAGAGCCTGTGAGACTGCACCGGTTGCGGCTGGAGGCTTTCGGGTCCTTCCCGGGAAGCGAGGAGGTCGACTTCGACGCGCTCGGCGAGGCGGGGCTCTTCCTGATCCACGGCGCGACGGGTGCCGGCAAGACGACCGTGCTCGACGCGGTCTGCTACGCGCTGTACGGGCGGGTGCCCGGCCGGCGGGACAGCGCCCGCAGTCTGCGCTGCGACCATGCCCCGCCCGAGCGGGGGCCGGTCGTCACGCTGGAGGCGACGATCCGGGGGCGGCGGTTGCGCGTCACCCGGTCACCCGCCTGGATGCGGCCCAAGCAGAGGGGAGAGGGCCTGGTCGAGGAGAAGGCCAAGGTCGTCGTGGAGGAGTTCACCGGCACGTGGATCGGGCGGACCACCCGCGCCGACGAGGCCGGTCACCTGATCGGCGAGCTGCTCGGGATGAACGCCGAGCAGTTCTGGCAGGTCGCCATGTTGCCGCAGGGAGACTTCGCCTCTTTCCTCCAGGCGGACGGCGACGACCGCCGCAGGCTTCTCGAGAAGCTGTTCTCCGTCAAGATCTACACCGACGTCGAGACGTGGCTGGCCGACCACCGCACGCGCACCGGGCGCGAGCAGCAGGAGCTCCGCCAGCGGGCCGACTCCGTCGTCGACCGCATGCGCGGGGCCGCGGGCGCGCATCTCCCCGTGCCGGACGACGAGCCCGAGGCGGTCGTCGGTCTCGCCGCCGCCGCCTTCGAGCGCGAGACCGCGGCATGGACGGGGAGCGAGGCCCGGCTGCGCACCGCCCGGGACCGGCTTCAGGAAGGCCGGGCGCTGGCCGAGCGCCGGCGCAGGCACGCGGACGCGCTCGCCAGGCGCGAGGCACTGGACGGCGCCGCCGAGGAACGGGCGGACATCCAGGCCATCCTCGACGACGCGGCCAGGGCCGCACAGGTGCTGCCGCTGATCCGCCAGGCGGAACAGCGGTCCGAGGCCGCGGCCAAGGCGCAGCGGCTGGCCGCCGATGCCGTGAGCCGCGCGTTGCCGGGGGAGGAGCCGCCCGGCGAGGAGCTCCTGGCCGCCATGGAGCGTGAGCGCCTCGACGAGATCGCCCGCGTGCGGCAACTCCTTCCCGAGGAGACCCGCCTGCGGCAGGTCCGCGCCGACCTCGACGCCGGCCGGCGCAGGCTCGTCGCTCTCGAGGAGCGCGGCGCCGCCCTCACCGGACGCCTCGCCGCGTTGCCCGACGGCCGGCGTGAGGCCGAGAGGCTGCTCGACGAGGCGCGCCTGGCGGCGGCGGGCGTCCCCGGGCTGGTGGCCGCGCGGGACGGTGCGGCGCGGGCCGCCGAGGTGACGCGGCGGATCGGCGTGCTGGAGACGGAGCTCGAGGCGCTCACGGAAAACGAGCAGGCGATCCTCGCCACCGCTCGGGCCCCCCAGCCGGGGCCGGCGACCGCCGGGATTCCGGCGCTGGAGGCCGCCGCGCGGCTGGCCCGGGAGCTCGAGGCGGCCGAGCGCGCCAGGCACGCCGCGGTCGACGAGGCGCAGGCGGCGCGCGATCGGCTGCAGGAGGTGCGCCGCGCCCGGATCGAGGGCATGGCCGCCGAGCTGGCGGCATCCCTCGTCGAGGGTGAGCCGTGCGCGGTGTGCGGGTCGGCCGACCATCCCGCGCCTGCCGCGCCCGCCGGCCGGGCGTTGAGCGGCGACGACGAGCAGGCGGCACAGGACGCCTTCGAGCGTGCCCGCCTGGCCCGCGAGAGGGCGGAGGCGCGCTGCGCCGAGTGGTCGTCGCGACTCGCCGGCGAGCTGCGCGACCAGGTGGCCCTGGCCGGCCGACGCGTGGCCGAGACCACGACGGCGCTCGCCGCGTTGCGGGAGGAGACGGAGCACCTCGCCGGCGACGCCGGAGACCTCGATGAGGCGGAACGGAATCTGCGGCACGCCGAGCAGGCGGCGGCCCGGGTGCCCGAGCTGGCGGACCGCGCGGCCCGGCTGGCCGCCGAGCTCGACGAGCTGTCGGTGCTGGCTCAGAAGGTCGCGATCGAGGCGGCGGACACCCGGGCGCGGGACGAGCAGCTGACCGCCGACGCGGGCAGGCTCGCCGCGCTGGTGGACGCCGCCAGAAGCGACGACGCGTCCCTGGCGGCCCGGCTCGACCGGCTCACCGACGAGGCCGCGCTCCTCAGGGACGCGGGTGAGGCGACGCGCGCCGCCGTCACGGCGGAGGGAGAACGGCGGGCCGCGCTCACCCGGGCCGTCGAGGCCGCGACCGGTGCGGGCTTCGCCGGGATCGAGCACGCGGGGGCGGCGGTTCGCGCGCCGGCCGACCTGGAGGCGATGGCCGAGCGCCTCAGGTTCCTCGACGGCGAGGAGGTGGCGGTCGGGCGGCTGCTCGCCGACCCCGAGCTCGTCGCCGCGGCGGCCGAACCCGCGCCGGACCTCGTGACTCTGGCGCGCGAGCACGACCAGGCCGACCGGGAGCACGGCGCCCGCACCTCGGCCAGGGATCTCGCGGGGGAGACGGCCACCCGGCTCACGGCCCTGGCGGCGGAGCTGCGCGACGCCCTCGCCCGCTATCGCCCCGCCGCCGAGCGGCACCGGCTCGCCCGGAGGCTCGCCGAGCTCGCGGGCGGCACCTCAGCCGACAACCAGTGGCACATGCGGCTGTCGTCGTTCGTGCTCGGTGAGCGGCTCAGGCAGGTGGTCGAGGCCGCCAACGAGCGGCTCGGGCACATGTCGTCAGGGCGCTACCTGCTCCAGCACGACCTGCGCCGGGCCGCGGGCGACCGGGGCCGATCGGGCGGCGGGCTGGGCCTGCGCGTCCTCGACGCGTGGACCGGCGTCGACCGGGACCCGGCCACGCTGTCCGGCGGGGAGAGCTTCATCACCTCGCTCGCCCTCGCGCTCGGACTGGCCGACGTCGTGACGGCCGAGGCCGGCGGCGCCGAGATCGGCACCCTCTTCGTGGACGAGGGCTTCGGCACGCTCGACGAGGAGACGCTCGACGACGTGCTCGACATCCTCGACGGCCTGCGCGAGGGCGGCCGGGCGGTCGGCATCGTCAGCCATGTCGCCGAGTTGCGCGTCCGCGTGCCCGTTCAGCTGCGGATCGTCAAGGGCCGGGCGGGCTCGACCCTGGCGTGAGGGGGAGGCGTCAGAGGCCGGGGATCCACCGGACCGCGAGCAGGTAGGTGCCGCTGACGAGGGAGACCGCGGAGACGAGGAGGAACAGCAGCACCCAGAAGGTTCCGGGCACCCGGGTGAGGCGGGCGAGCTGGTCGGCGTCGGAGTCGGGCGCCCGGCCCCTGCGCCGCTTGCTCTGCAGTTCGAGGATCGGCCGCATGCCGCCCAGCAGCAGGAACCAGACCGCTCCGTACGCGGACACGGCCTGGGCGGTCGGGGGCGCGAACCAGGACAGGCTGAAGACGGCGCCGCCCACGGCGAGCAGGGCCACGGCGCCGTAGAGGTTCCGGATCTTGAAGAGCATGCACGCGAGCAGCAGGAGCACGGCCCACAGGAGCAACGTGATGTAGCCGTCGGCGACGAGCCAGGCGGCGCCGAACCCGATCAGCGACGGGGCGACGTATCCCGCGGCCGCGGTGGCCACCATCCCGATGCCTCTCGGGTTGCCCCGCGTGAGCGTCACGCCCGAGGTGTCCGAATGCAGCCGGATGCCCTGCAGCTTGCGCCGGGTCAGGACGGCCACCAGCGCGTGGCCTCCCTCGTGCGCGATCGTGATCAGCCCGCGGGAGACGTGCCACGACGGCCGGTAGACGATGACCGCGAGCGCGACGCAGCCGGACAGGACGATCAGCCAGAGCGGGGGCGCGACCTGTGTCGCGGTCAGCTCGTTCCAGAGGGCGTTCAGGTGGGCCACCTCCGCGGGGAATCGTACGGCCTCCGGGCGCTTCGTGGTGCCGAGGCTCTACCGTCTATGTGTGGCTGAGCGTGGAATACGTGGATTACGTGGCTTGATGCGGTTGAAGGCGGAACACGCCCCCGAGCATTCGATGGATCCCCGGTCGGCCGACGAGGAGCCGGCCCGGGAGAGCGTGGTCGACAACGCGATTTATCTCGCCGGCAGACGGGTGGACTCGCCGCCGTCGATGGCCGCCGCGATCACGTCGTTGCGGTCCCGTCCCGGAGCCATGGCGTGGATCGGCCTCTACCGGCCGGAGGACACGGAGCTGGCGAAGGCGTCCGAGGAGTTCGATCTGCACGAACTCGCGATCGAGGACGCGATCGTCGCCCATCAACGGCCGAAGGCCGACCGCTACGGCCAGACGCTCTTCGTGGTCCTCCGGGCGGCGCGGTACCTCGACCAGGAGGAGAAGGTCGAGTTCGGCGAGCTGCACGTCTTCATCGGGCCCGACTTCGTGCTCACCGTGCGGCACAGTGAGGCGCCGGACCTGTCGCGGGTGCGCCGCCGGATGGAGTCGAACCCCGACCTCCTGCGCCAGGGCCCGCAGGCGGTGCTGTACGCGATCCTCGACGCGGTGGTGGACGGCTACGCGCCCGTGGTCGCCGGCCTGCAGAACGACATCGACGAGATCGAGGTCCAGGTCTTCGGCGGCGACCCGGCCGCGCCCCGGCGCATCTACGCGCTGTCCCGCGAGGTCATCGAGTTCCAGCGCGCGACCAGCCCCCTGGTGGGCATGCTCGACGGGTTCATCGCCGCCTCGCCCAAGTACGGCGTGGACGAGGAACTGCAGAGCTACCTTCGTGACGTCTCGGACCACGCCATCACCGTGACCGAGCGGGTGGCGGTGTTCCGGCAGATGCTCCAGGACATCCTGATCGTCAACTCGACCCTGGTCAGCCAGGCCCAGAACGAGGAGATGACCAAGCTCACCGCCGCCAGCATCGCCCAGGGCGACGAGGTCAAGAAGATCTCGGCGTGGGCGGCCATCCTGTTCGCGCCGACGCTGGTCGGCACCATCTACGGCATGAACTTCGACCACATGCCCGAGCTGCACTGGTTCCTCGGCTACCCGTTCGCCGTCGTGCTCATGGGCGTGGTCTGCATGACGCTCTACCTCGTCTTCAAGCGCCGCGACTGGCTCTGATCTCCCAAGGCACCGTAAAAAGTGCCTTGCTCTGTCAACTATCTAGATATATCTTTACGCTATCTCGATAGTTGAGGAGAAGGAGATGTACGAAGACGAGCACGCGCACTGGACGGCCGCCCTCCCGCCGCCCCACCCAGGGCTCCCCCCGCTGCCGCCGATGCCTCCGCCACCCCCCGTGCCACCGCACTTCGCACCCCGTGTACGGCGCGGCGACGTCAGGATCGCCCTGCTCCGGCTGCTCACCGAAGAGCCGCGCAACGGCTACCAGATGATCGAGGAGATCTCCCGGCGCAGCGGCGGCGTGTGGCGGCCGAGCCCCGGGTCCGTCTACCCCGCCCTTCAGCAGCTGGAGGACGAGGGGCTCGTCCGGGGCGAGGAGTCGGGCGGCAGCCGTACCTATCGGCTGACCGACAAGGGCCGTGAAAACGCGGACGAGAGCGCCGAGCCGTGGGCCGACGTGGTCCGCAGCCTCCCCGAGGACCGGCACGAGCTGCGGCTGCTGTGGGGCCAGCTCGGCGAGGCGTTCATACACCTCACGCATGTGGCGGACGACCGCCAGGTCGCCGAGACGAAGAAGCTCCTCCGGAGCACCCGCCAGGCGATGTTCAGGATTCTCTCGGAGGGCGAGTGATGGATGCCGCGGTGGCCGTGAAAGGCCTGAAGAAGACGTACGGAAAGGTCGAGGCGGTGAAGGGGGTCGACTTCGAGGTCGCCCCCGGTGAGGTGTTCGGCTTCCTCGGGCCGAACGGCGCCGGCAAGACCACGACGATCAGCATGCTCTGCACGCTGATCAACCCCACGGGCGGCACCGCGACGGTGGCCGGGCACGACGTCGTGTCCCAGCGCGACCGGGTCCGCCAGAACATCGGCCTGGTCTTCCAGGACCCGACGCTGGACGGATACCTCACCGCCGAGCAGAACCTGCGCTTCCACGCGGAGCTGTACGGCGTGCCCAGGTCGGTGGTCGACGACCGGCTCAGGCAGGTCATGGAGATGGTCGCCCTCTGGGACCGCAAGGACAGCAAGGTCATGACCTTCTCCGGCGGCATGAAACGGCGGCTGGAGATCGCCCGCGGCCTGCTGCACTCGCCGCGGGTGTTGTTCCTCGACGAGCCCACCGTGGGGCTCGACCCCCAGACCCGGTCCGCCATATGGGGATATATCAACAAATTACGTCTGACTGAGGACATCACGATCTTCATGACGACGCACTACATGGAGGAAGCCGAGTTCTGCGACCGGATCGCGATCATCGACCACGGCGAGATCGTGGTGATCGACTCCCCGGAGGCGCTCAAGGCGAGCATCGGCAAGGACCGGGTCCAGCTGCAGACGGGTGACGACGAGAAGACGATCGCCCTGCTGAGGGACCGCTTCGACATCGAGGCCGCCGTCCACGACGGCCAGGTGACCTTCGCCGTCGTGGACGGCGAGTCGTTCGTGCCGCGGCTGTTCGCCGATCTCGGGCTGCCGATCCGGTCGGTCAGCGTGTCCCGCCCGTCGCTCGACGACGTCTTCATGTCCTACACCGGCTCCACGATCCGCGACGCCGAGGCCGGCGACGGCAACGCGTGGATGCGTGCCATGGCCCGAGGAAGGTGAACCGATGACCGCCGAAGTGGCCGGGGTGCGCGTGCCCCCGATGACCGGCTCGCACGACCTTCGTGCGATCAAGGTGGTGCTCCACCGGGAGCTGCTGCGGTTCGTGAACGACCGCACCCGCATGATCACGATGCTCATCCAGCCGATCCTGTGGCTGTTCGTCATGGGGACGGGGCTGGGCACGCTGGTGCGCGGGGTGATCCCGGGCATCGACTACCGCACGTTCATGTACCCGGGCATGATCTCGATGACCGTGATCATGACGGCGATGTTCTCCGCCGGCTCGATCGTCTGGGACCGCGAGTTCGGCTTCCTGCGCGAGATGCTCGTCGCCCCCGTGAGCCGGGGCGCGATCGTGGTCGGAAAGTGCTTGGGCGGCGCCGTCGTCGCGACCGCGCAGGGCGTGATCATCCTCGCCATGGCCGGTCTCGTCGGCGTGCCGTACTCGCCGACCCTGCTCGTCACCCTGCTGGGGGAGATGTTCCTCGCTGCTTTCACGATCACGGCGTTCGGCGTGCTGCTCGCCGCCCGGATGCGGAACATGCAGTCGTTCTTCGGGGTCATGCAGATGGCGATCATGCCGATGATGTTCCTGTCGGGCGCCATGTTCCCGCTGGCCAACCTGCCCTCGTGGCTGCACGTCCTGACCACGGTCAACCCCCTGACCTACGCCGTCGACCCGATGCGGCAGGCGGTGTTCGGCCGGCTCGACGTGCCCGCACAGGTCGACGCGCTGCTCAATCCGGGAGTGACCTGGTTCGGCTGGCGGCTGCCGGTCATCCTGGAGATCGGCCTGGTCGCCGCCATCGGCGCCCTCCTGCTCGGGGTGGCGATCACCCAGTTCAGGCGTGCGGAGTGAAGAAGATCTGAACGGACTCATCACTGTGCGGGACGGAGCGTGCATCCTGCGACATAATCGGGCTTGTGGTGCGGGACGCTGTGGAGATTCATTTCGCCGAGGCCGTCGGTGCTCTGACACCGGGACCCCCTAGGGATCCGAGCCTGCCGGTGCGATCGGGGACGGCCCTCACAGGCACGCGGTGCCGCGAGCTGTTCGAGGTGCAGCTGGCCAGCCGGCTCCTCGACGTCGCCGCCCGGGTCCTGCGGGAGCGGGGCGAGGGCTTCTACACGATCGGGTCGGCCGGGCACGAGGGCAACGCGGCGGTCGCCGCCGCCCTCCGCGTGTCCGACCCCGCTCTCCTGCACTACCGGTCAGGCGCGTTCTACCTGACCCGGTCCGCACAGGCCGGACGACTGGCCGAGGAAGGGCTGCGTGACGTCCTCCTCGGCCTCGCCGCGTCGTCCGAGGAGCCGATCGCGGGCGGCCGGCACAAGGTGTTCGGCCACCACGACCTCGCGGTGATCCCGCAGACGTCCACGATCGCGAGCCACCTCCCGCGTGCGGTCGGCGTCGGCTTCGCCATCGAACGCGCCAGGAGCCTCGGCGTGCCGTCGGGGTGGCCGCACGACGCCATCGCCGTCTGCAGCTTCGGCGACGCCTCCCTCAACCACGCCTCCGCCCTGAGCGGGTTCAACACCGCCGCCTACAGCCAATTCCGCGGGCTCCAGCTCCCCGTCCTGTTCGTCTGCGAGGACAACGGCCTCGGGATCAGCGTGAAGACGCCCCCGGGCTGGGTCGAGCAGGCGCGGCACCCACTGCTCGAGTACTTCGACGCGGACGGCTGCGACCTGCCCGACGTCTACGACACGGCCCTCCGGGCCGCCGAGCACGTGCGGTCGACCCGTTCGCCCGCGTTCCTGCGCATGCGGACGGTCCGGCTGATGGGCCACGCCGGCTCCGACGTGGAGATCGCCTACCGGACCCGCAAGGAGATCGCCCTCGACCTGGAGCGCGACCCCCTCGTGGCCACCGCGCGGCTGCTCGTCGAGGGCGGCCTCGCCGTACCCGACGAGTTGCTGGCCCGCTACGAGGCCGAACGCGAGCACATCGTCAAGCTGGCGATGGAGTGCACCCGCCGGCCGCGCCTCACCACCGCGGAGGAGGTGATGGCGCCGCTCGCCCCGCGCGACCCCGAGGCCGTCTCCGCCGAGATCGCGAGGGCGGCGCTCGGCGAGGTGCGGGAGCGGACGTTCGGCACGCTTCCCGAGCTGGAGGGCAAGCTCACGCTCGCCCAGGCCGTCAACAGGACCCTCGCGGACATGATGGCGCTGGATCCGGGCGTCATGGTGTTCGGCGAGGACGTCGCCAGAAAGGGCGGCGTGTACGGCGTGACCCGCGGCCTGCTGCGGAAGTTCGGCTCCGAGCGGGTCTTCGACACGCTGCTCGACGAGCAGGCGATCCTCGGCCTCGCGCTCGGCGCCGGGCTGTCGGGCATGCTGCCCGTCCCCGAGGTCCAGTACCTGGCCTACCTGCACAACGCGCTCGACCAGATCCGGGGGGAGGCCGCCACGCTGCAGTTCTTCTCGCAGGGGGCGTTCCGCAACCCGATGGTCCTCCGCGTGGCCGCGTACGCCTACCAGAAGGGCTTCGGCGGTCACTTCCACAACGACAACTCGATCGCCGCGCTCCGCGACATCCCCGGAGTCGTCGTCGCGTCCCCGGCCCGGCCCGACGACGCGGCGGCCATGTTGCGCACCTGCCTCACCGCCGCCCGCACCGACGGAAGCGTCTGCGTCTTCCTGGAGCCGATCGCGCTCTACCACACCCGTGATCTCTTCGACGAGGGCGACGGCGGATGGCTCGCGTCCTACGCGCCGCCCACCAGGTGGGCGGAGACCCATGTGCCCGTCGGCCGCGCGCGCTCGTACGGCGACGGCCGCGACCTCACGATCGTGACGTTCGGCAACGGCGTGCGGATGAGCCTGCGCGCGGCCGTGAAGCTCACGGCGGAGGACAAGGGCTGCCGGGTGCTCGACCTGCGGTGGCTGTCCCCCCTGCCCGTCGAGGACCTGATCCAGTCGGCGGAGCTCACCGGCAAGGTCCTGATCGCCGACGAGACCCGGCGCAGCGGCGGGGTCTCCGAGAGCGTGATCGCCGCGCTGATCGACAACGGGTTCACCGGGAAGATCGCCCGGGTGACCTCACGCGACAGCTTCATCCCGCTGGGCGACGCCTCCGGCACCGTCCTGCTCTCGGAGGCCGACATCGAGGACGCGGCCAGAAAACTGCTCGCCTGACGGCTTTCAGGGCAGCGCGGCGAAGGCGGCGCGCGCCATCTCGTGCAGGAGGGCGGCCATCGCCCCCGGCGCCAGCTCGCCGGCGCTCCTGGGCGTCGAGTTGAGCAGGCCGAAGACCGCGTGGGTCGCGGCGCGCAGACGCGCCGGTTCGCACGAGGGGTGCAGCTCGCTGAGGACCGTCACCCACTCCTCGACGTAGAGGCGCTGGAGCCGCCGGATCGCGCGGCGGGCCGGCTCGGGCACGTTGTCGAGCTCCCGCTCGTGGACCCGGATGAGCGCGGGATCGCCGAGCGCGAACGAGATGTGACCGTCGAGCAGCGCGTCGAGCGCGGCCTCCGCCGTCGGGGGCGCGGTCGCGAGCCGGGCGCCCTGTTCGTGCAGCCGCTCGCTGATGTCGAGCAACATCTCGCGCAGCAGCGCCTCCTTGCCGCTGAAGTGGCGGTAGAGCGCCGGCCCCGAGATCCCCACGGCCGAGCCGATGTCCTCGATGGACACCCCGTGGTAGCCCCGCGCCGCGAACAGGGTGGCCGCCGCGTCCAGGATCTCGGCGCGGCGATTGCGGGTAGGGGTTCGTGCGGTGGTCACGACACCCAATGGTAGACGAAGCCAGTTAATGATGACTAACATCCGAGCCATGAGCATGAGTGCCTGGCCGGTGCTGGAGAGCACGTGCGATCCGGGCGCCGAGCCGTACAAGCGGAACGCGGAGGCGAACGAGGGCCTCGTCGCCGATCTGCGCGACCGGCTGGCGGCCGCCGCCCTGGGCGGTCCCGAACGGTCCCGTGAGCGGCATGTCCAGCGGGGCAAGCTGCTGCCGAGGGATCGGGTGGACACGCTGCTCGACCCCGGGGCGAGGTTCCTGGAGCTGTCCCCGCTCGCCGCCACCGGCCTCTACGACGGTCAGGCGCCCGCCGCGGGCATCATCACGGGAGTCGGGCGGATCTCCGGCCGCGAGTGCGTGGTCGTCGCCAACGACGCCACCGTCAAGGGCGGGACGTACTACCCGGTCACGGTCAAGAAGCACCTCCGCGCTCAGGAGGTGGCCCTGCACAACAACCTGCCGTGCGTTTACCTGGTCGACTCGGGCGGCGCGTTCCTGCCCAGGCAGGACGAGGTCTTCCCCGACCGCGAGCACTTCGGGCGGATCTTCTACAACCAGGCGACGATGTCGGCGCGGGGCATCGCCCAGATCGCCGCCGTCCTCGGTTCGTGCACGGCGGGTGGCGCCTACGTCCCCGCGATGAGCGACGAGGCCGTGATCGTCCGCGGCCAGGGCACGATCTTCCTCGGTGGCCCGCCGCTGGTGAAGGCCGCCACAGGGGAGACCGTCACGGCCGAGGAACTGGGCGGCGGCGAGGTCCACGCGCGTATCAGTGGCGTCACCGACCACCTCGCCGAGGACGACCCCCACGCCCTCAAGATCGTCAGGGACATCGTCGCCACGCTCGGGCCGCGCCCGGCACCGCCGTGGGAGGTCGTCCCGGGGGAGCCCCCGGCTCACGACCCGCGCGAGCTGTACGGAATCGTCCCCCAGGACACCCGGACGCCCTACGACGTGCGCGACGTCATCGCCCGGATCGTCGACGGCAGTCGCTTCCTGGAGTTCAAGGCCGAGTACGGTCCCACCCTGGTCACCGGCTTCGCCCGGATCCACGGCCACCCGGTGGGGATCGTCGCCAACAACGGCATCCTGTTCAGCGAGTCCGCGCTGAAGGGCGCGCACTTCATCGAGCTGTGCGACCGCCGCGGCATCCCACTGGTCTTCCTGCAGAACATCAGCGGGTTCATGGTCGGCAAGGCCTACGAGGCCGGGGGGATCGCCAAGCACGGCGCGAAGATGGTCACGGCCGTCGCCTGCGCGCGGGTGCCGAAGCTCACCGTGATCATCGGCGGCTCGTTCGGAGCCGGCAACTACGCGATGGCGGGCCGGGCGTACTCGCCGAGGTTCCTGTGGATGTGGCCCAACGCCCGGATCTCCGTCATGGGCGGCGAGCAGGCGGCCACCGTCCTGTCCACCGTGGGGAACGCCGACGCGGAGGAGATCCGCGCGCAGTACGAGCACCAGGGCAACCCCTACTACTCGACGGCCAGGATCTGGGACGACGGCGTGATCGACCCCGCCGACACCCGGACGGTCCTCGGCCTGGCACTCGGCGCCGCGGCCAACGCGCCGCTCGAACCCGTCGGCTACGGCGTCTTCCGGATGTGAGCGCATGATGTTCGACAGCGTGCTGATCGCCAATCGGGGCGAGATCGCCGTCCGGATCATCCGGACGTTGCGGGCGATGGCCGTCCGCTCCGTCGCCGTGTACGGCGACGCCGACCGCGACGCCCCCCATGTCCGCGCGGCCGACCTCGCCGTACGGCTTCCGCGGGGTTACCTGGACGCCGGCGGGATCATCGAGGCCGCCCTCGAGGCCGGGGCCCAGGCGGTGCATCCCGGCTACGGGTTCCTCGCCGAGAACGCGGACTTCGCGCGGCGGTGCGCCGAGGCGGGCCTGGTGTTCGTCGGCCCGCCGCCCGGCGCGATCGAGGCGATGGGCGACAAGATCAGAGCCAAGGCGACGGTCGCGCGGGCGGGGGTGCCGGTGGTGCCGGGCGCCGCCGAGCCCGGCGACGACCTGCTCGGGTGGAACGACTTCCCCGCGCTGATCAAGCCCTCCGCGGGCGGCGGGGGCAAGGGCATGCTGCTGCTCAGGACTGCGGCGGAGCTGCCCGACGCGGTCGAGTCCGCCCGCCGTACGGCTCTGGCCGCGTTCGGGGACGGCACGCTGCTCGTCGAGCGGTTCGTGGAGACGCCCCGGCACATCGAGATCCAGGTGATGGCCGACGCCCACGGCAACGCCGTCCATCTGGGCGAGCGCGAGTGCAGCCTGCAGCGCCGCCATCAGAAGATCATCGAGGAGGCGCCGTCCCCGCTGCTCGACCCCGCGACGCGCGAGCGGATGGGCGCCGCCGCGGTCGAGGCCGCCAGATCGGTCGGCTACGTCGGCGCGGGCACGGTGGAGTTCATCGTCCCCGGAGGTCCCGGGCCGATCGAGTTCTTCTTCATGGAGATGAACACGCGGCTGCAGGTCGAGCACCCGGTGACCGAGATGGTGACCGGCCTCGACCTCGTCGAGCTCCAGCTCAGGGTCGCCGCGGGGGAGCCGTTGCCGTTCGGCCAGGACGCCGTCCGGCTGGAGGGCCACGCCGTCGAGGCCCGGGTCTACGCCGAGGACCCCTCGCGAGACTTCCTGCCGACGGGCGGGCGCGTCCTGGCGCTGCGCGAGCCCGCGGACGTCCGAGTCGACTCGGGGCTGGCCGAGGGCATGATCGTCGGCAGCGACTACGACCCGATGTTGTCGAAGGTCGTGGCGTGGGCGCCCGACCGGGAGGACGCCCTGAGAAGGCTCGACCGGGCGCTGGCGTCGACCGCGATCCTCGGCGTGACCACCAACATCGCCTTCCTGCGCGCGCTGCTGACCCATCCCGAGGTGGTGGCGGGGCGCCTGGACACGGGCCTCGTCGAGCGGCATCTCGCCGACCTCGCCGGGGGGCCGGTGCCCGACGAGGTCCTGGCCGCGGCCGCGCTCGTCTTCCACTCCCGCGCCGCCGGCGACCCCGCGGGCGACCCGTGGGACGTGGCCGACGGCTGGCGGCTGGGGGAGCGCGCCTGGACCGACCACCGGTACGCGAAGGTGCGCGGGCCGGCGGGCGACGCGGAGATCGAAGTTAATGGTCGTTCACTTGGCCGTGGCGGGATCGAGCTGGAGGCCGGGGAGGCGGCCGTGACGGTGGCCGGCACCACCCGGCGATACCTGGTCGCGGGCGACCGGGACCTGGTCTGGCTCGGCCGTGACGGCCAGGCGTGGCCGTTCCCCCGGCACGAGCCGGGGGACCCCGGGGACCGGCCCGGTGGCGCCCGCACGGGGGACGGCGTCGTCCGCAGTCCCATGCCCGGAACGGTGCTGGTGGTGAAGGCGGCGGAGGGCGACAAGGTGACCGCGGGACAGGCCCTGCTCATCGTGGAGGCGATGAAGATGGAACACACCGTGACCGCGCCCCACGACGGCGTGGTCGCCGAGCTGCGCGTCCGGGCGGGGCAGACCGTCGAGCTCGACGCCGTGCTGGCGAGGGTGACGCCATGCGAGTGACGATCTACGAGGTCGGGCCGAGAGACGGCCTCCAGAACGAGGACGTCGTCGTCCCGGTCGAGGTGAAGCGGGAGTTCATCGGCCGGCTGGCCGCCGCGGGCCTGACCACGATCGAGGCCACCAGCTTCGTCCATCCCAAGTGGGTCCCCCAGCTGGCCGACGCGGCCGAACTGCTGGACGGGCTGCCCCGGGTCCCCGGCGTGCGCTATCCGGTCCTGGTGCCCAACGAACGCGGCCTGGACCGCGCGCTGGAGCACGGGGTCACCGAGATCGCGATCTTCGGCAGCGCGACGGAGACCTTCGCGCGGCGCAACCTCAACAGGTCGCTGGACTCCCAGTTCGAGATGTTCGAGCCGGTGGTGGGACGGGCCCTGGAGCACGGCCTGCGCGTCAGGGCGTACGTCTCCATGTGCTTCGCCGACCCGTGGGAGGGCCCGGTCGCGCCCGCTCAGGTGGTCAGGGTGGGGCGCAGGCTGCTCGATCTCGGCTGTTACGAGCTGTCGCTGGGCGACACGATCGGCATCGGCACGCCCGCCCACGTCACCGCGCTGCTGGAGGCGTTCCAGAGCGAGGGGGTCGGCCCCGAACGGCTCGCGGTCCACTTCCACGACACCTACGGCCAGGCGCTGGCCAACACGCTCACCGCGCTGCGGATGGGGGTGACCACGGTGGACGCCTCGACGGGCGGCATCGGGGGCTGCCCCTACGCCAAGAGCGCCACAGGCAACCTCGCGACCGAGGACCTGGTCTGGATGCTCGACGGTCTCGGCATCGAGACCGGGGTCGACGTGCGATCACTGACCGCCACCAGCCTGTGGCTCGCCGGGAGGCTCGGCCGTCCGAGCCCCTCCCGGGTCGTGCAGGCGCTCGCGAAGGAGATCTAGATGCTGGGCGACGAGTACAACGAGTTGCGCAAGACGGTCGAGGCCTTCGCCCGCGAGGTGGTGGCCCCCGTCATCGGCGACTACTACGAGCGGTGCGAGTTCCCCTACGAGATCGTCCGCAAGATGGGCGCGATGGGCCTGTTCGGCCTGCCCGTCCCCGAGGAGTACGGCGGGATGGGCGGGGACTACTTCGCCCTCTGCCTGGCCCTCGAGGAACTGGCCAGGGTCGACTCCTCGGTGGCGATCACCCTGGAGGCGGCGGTGTCGCTGGGCACGATGCCCATCCTGCGGTTCGGCACGGCCGAGCAGAAGGAACGCTGGCTGCCCAAGTTGGCCTCGGGGGAGATGCTGGGGGCCTTCGGCCTGACCGAGCCCGGCGGCGGATCGGACGTCCCCGGGGGCATGCGGACCACCGCCGTGCTCGACGGGAACGAATGGGTCATCGACGGGACCAAGGCGTTCATCACCAACTCGGGGACGGACATCACCGGGGTGGTGGCCGTGGCCGCGATCACCGGCAGGAACGGCGCCAAGCCGGAGATCTCGACCATCCTCGTGCCCTCCGGAACGCCGGGCTTCACCGTGTCCAAGAAGTACTCCAAGGTCGGCTGGTCGGCGTCCGACACCCGGGAGCTGTCCTTCTCGGGCTGCCGGGTGCCCGCGGAGAACCTGCTCGGCGAGCGCGGCCGGGGGTACGCCCAGTTCCTGCAGACCTTGGACGAGGGCCGTGTCGCCATCGCGGCGCTGTCCGTGGGACTCGCTCAGGGCTGCGTGGACGAGTCGGTCAGGTACGTGGGGGAGCGCACGGCCTTCGGCCAGGCGATCGGCCGCTACCAGGCCATCCAGTTCAAGATCGCGGATATGGAGGCGCGGGTCCACACGGCCAGGCTCGCCTACTATCACGCCGCCGAGCGGATGCTGGCCGGCCTGCCGTTCAAGAAGGAGGCCGCGATCGCCAAGCTCGTCTCGTCGAACGCGGCGATGGACAACGCGCGGGACGCCACCCAGATCTTCGGCGGCTACGGCTTCATGAACGAGTTCCCGGTGGGGCGCTTCTATCGTGATGCCAAGATCCTCGAGATCGGGGAGGGGACCAGCGAGGTCCAGCGGATGCTCATCGCCCGCGAACTCGGCCTGGGCGCCTGAGTCGTCGGGGAACATTCGGGCGTAGGTGCCCGCGGCCTTCGTTGATCGTTTCTGTCGTCGAATCAGGAAGATCACAAAAGAAGCGCCGCGGGCATGGTCAACGCCACGACCCGGCTACTGGGCCTGGAGGGCCCAGTGGCGCGAGCTCGTCCGACCCGCCGTCACGCGGGGAGCCGCGCCCAAGCGGTGCACGGCAGGGGCCCCGCCTGCGGGAATGGGCTCTGCACATTGCAGAGCGTGAAGAAGATGTTGCTGTCGGAGGTCCGCACGAGAATCGCGAGAATGGGCTTGCCGAGTACCGAGCTGGCGTCCTCGCTCGCGGTGATGTTGGTCACATAACCGCCCATGCTGCCCGGCACCCTACGCAGGTTCTGCCAGTGAAGCGGGGCGCTGTCCGGGTCCCAGACGAACGGGACGCCGTTGTTGGCCGAAACGGCGAAGTTGACCGGGCCGGTCGCAGGCGGGAAAGCCCGCACGATCGTGGCGTCGAGCCACCGGGACGGTGGCGCCACAACATACTTCGGCTTGTCCCCGCCGCCGGGGTTGCCCAAGGCATGCCTCGACGTCGCGGCGTCGGCCGCCGCCGAGCCCGAGAGTGCCGCGACCGCGCAGGCCGCCGTCGTCGCGGCGACCCAGGCGAGAAGGCGCCCGGCGGTGCGCGTACCCGAAACCGAGTTGCTCCAAAGAGAAATCAATGATTTCCCTCCCAGTGATGAGATTTGGACTTTCCGTGTCACCGCGTTTTCGTGCGATGCGACCCCGAAATTACCTCTCCGCGAGAACGTAGGCGCTGAGGTGCCTATTGGCGGGTGGCAAACATAAGTTACGCCTAGTTCAAAGTCGTCCACTTGATGCCGATATTCTCGATCCCGTGCCCATTTTGACCTTTTAGCGCTAAAGGCTCCGGGACGGATCCCCTGGTCGCGGGTTCTTGGGACGCGGGGTTTCGCGAGCAAGACGGCACGAATGAGCGCCGGCCGGATACGTCCAGGATTGGCCGAGCCGATTGCGATATACGCCACGAACGAATCAAGCTATCGGTCGGGTGCGGCCATATCGGCGCGGCGGCGGCGCTTCATCGCGTGAATGCGCATGTAGAAACAGGATCGTCGTCTCGATAGGAGGTCTGTATGCTGCTCGCGCGTTGGATCGCAAGCGCGGAGAAAAGCCGACGCAGGAAGATCTGTGACCGGTCGTCCGCAGCCGTCGCAGCCGTCGCGGCCGGCTTGATGTCGCTGGCCGCCGTGCCCGCCGCCGCGGCGCAGGAGGGCTTCCCGCCGCCCGGGCCGGTTCCCGGAACTACCAATACCGGTCCGCGGCCGACTACCTCGGCGAACGGCTTCCCGGCGTTCGGGCCGGTTCCCGGAACTGCCAATACCGGTCCGCGGCGGACTACCTCGGCGAACGGCTTCCCGGCGTTCGGGCTGGTTCCCGGTGCTCCTAACACCGGTCCCCGTCCGGGCGCCGTCCCGTAGTCGACGAAGATCGCCGGAGCCTCGCCGATCAAGGTCCTCCAGGAGACCTTCGATCGGGCGCTCTGCCATGTGCCCGCGGCATCTCAGAGATCGACTGGCTGGACGGTGATCTCCGAGATGCCCTGGGCGGCATCATCCTGTCGCTTGCCTGCCATCAACCCAGGCAGAGCCCAGCAGGCGAGAATCAGGACAGCGCAGAACTGCGCGGGCCTGAACCTCGGCGGGTGTTTTCACCAGCTGCTGGGCGGCGGAACAGGGCAACCAGGAGGAAGGGCACACCAAAGGCTGACGCGTCGGGCGCTTGCGCTTCCATATGGCGCATTTCCACCTCGATGTAGTCGGAGAAGATCCAACGTAGTTCGTCGAAGGTGTACGCCAGGCCGCCCTGGAGGCCGCCTTCGCGATAGAAGTCCTCATCGGGCAATTCGGAGCCCATGGCGCTGGCGGCGAAGCAGCTCAGCGCGAAGTGACCGCCAGGAACCAGCAGCCGGTCCAGCAGGTTCAGGTAGCTCACCCTGCGGTGCGGCGGCAGATGGTGCAAGCAGCCGGAGTCATAGACCAGGTCATATCGGCCGGGTTCGAGGTCGGCGGTGAAGGCGTCCCCGCAGTGGAAACGGACATCGACCCCCGCCTCCCGGGCGCGCTCCTCGGCCCAGGCCACAGCCCGCGGAGACAGATCGATGGCGTCGACCTCGAAGCCGAGCGAGGCGAGGTGGACGGCATTGCGGCCGGGTCCGCAACCAAGATCCAGAGCCCGTCCCGGATTGACCAGCCCCCGCTCAATGTAGGACGTCAGATTTTCGTCCGGCTTGCTCGCAAAGAAGGGGATCGGTTTTGCGCGGTCGGAATAAAACCGGTCCCACCATGCCGAGGCGTTCCCCGTCCATCGGTCGGCGTCCGATGTGAACAGTCCATCGAGCAGGTCCATGACGTCGTCCATCGTACGGATGGTTCGGTTCACTGAGGCTCCCTCAAAGGATGGTCGATAGCCTGTCCGGGACCGTTTGATTTTATGTGGTCTGTGATATATCAGCGCTGGTCAGAAGTTTTTCTGCCACCCCTGCGGCAGCGGCGGAGAAGTCGCTGAAGAGACACCGTCAACCCTTTGATTCCATCCCTTCAGCCGCCCGGCTCCAACTCGGCAGCACGCTTTTGAGGGACGGCCAAGGGCGGCTCACCATCGCCCCTGGACTGGATTTTCAGGAGACGGCGTGTGGTCTTGACCACAAAGACGGGACGCGGTCACATCCTGCAGGTGTGCTGGTGATTCAGACGGAGTCGGCGTCGTGAGGATGTCCTCCCAGGGCGGCGCGACGCCGGGCTCAGGCGGCTACGAGGGAGTCGATCCAGGCGAGCAGGCGGGCGCCCTCGCGGTCCATGATCCGCGGATCGCGCAGGGCGTTGGCCAGCAGTGACATGCCCTGGTAGGCACCCACCAGCGTCAGGGCGAGGCCGCCGGGTTCCGGCTGGCCCAGCTCACGGAACTGGTGCTCAACCCACTTGAGCAGCAGCCGGATGACCCTGCCTGCCTCGACGTCCAGGCCGCCCTCGTCGCGTTTGTCGAGCTCGGCGGCGAGCGTGCCGGTCGGGCAACCGTAGCGAGCGGCGAGGTCGCGCTGGCTCACCCAGGCCTCGATCAGGCCCTTGAGCCGTTCGCGGGGGTCGGGGAGCTGGTTCAGGCGACCGGTGAGCAGCTCCAGCTGCCGAGCGTGCTCCGACAGCGCGGCGGCGACGAGCTCGTCCTTGGATTTGTAGTAGTAGTACACGTTGCCCACCGGGACATCGGCCGCTCGCGCGATGTCGGCGATGGTGGTGCGCTCGACTCCTTGCCTGTGCACGACCTCGGCGGCGGCCGCCATGAGCCGCTGCCGTTTTGCGCCGGCCGCCTGGACCCGGGCGGACGTTTTCAAGTCAGTCACCTGACTAACTATAGAACCCGCTTCGTGCTACAGTCCTCCTCGACTTAGTCAGTCAACTAACTCACTCGGAGGATGTCCTCGTGATCATCGTTACCGGTGCAACCGGAAACGTCGGCCGTACCTTGGTCCGCAGTCTCACCGAGCAGGGCCATGAGGTGACCGCGGTGTCCCGCCGCATCGCCCCGCCCGTCGTCCCGCACGGCGTCCGCACGGTCATCGCAGATCTCGCGCAGCCGGCCACGGGCCTGCCCGCCGCGGCCGACGCGGTTTTCCTGCTGGTCGGCGGGGACCTGATGATGGCCGGCGACCCCGCTCAGGTCGTCGCCCCGTTCGCCGACGCAGGCAAGATCGTCCTGCTCTCCTCCCAAGGCGTGGTCACCCGCGCGGACTCCGTGTCACATGGCCGGGCCTTCGCCGCCTTCGAACAAGCCGTCATGGAGTCCGGCACCGAGTGGACCGTCCTGCGTTCCGGCGGCTTCGCCTCCAACTCCTACGCCTGGGCGCCTTCCATCAAGGCCACCCGCACGGCGGCCGCCCCCTTCGGCGAGGTCGGCCTCCCTGTCATCGACCCTGACGACATCGCCGCCGTGGCCGCCATCACGCTCACTCAGCCCGGCCACACGAAAGCGATCTACGAACTGACCGGCCCCGACCTGACCACCCCACGCCAGCGCGCCGCCGCCATCGCTGACGCCATTGGGGAGCCCGTCACCTTCATCGACCAGACTCGGGAGGAGGCCCGGGCCCAGATGCTCACCTTCATGCCGGCCCCGGTGGCCGACACCACCCTCGACATCCTCGGCACCCCGACCGGCCGCGAACAGACCGTCAGCCCCGATGCCGGAAGGATCCTCGGCCGCGCCCCCGGCACGTTCACCGACTGGGCCCAGCGCAACGCCGCGGCCTTCCGCTGATGCCGTAGCAATCGCGAGGCGGTCCCTCCAGTACGGCTGGGCAGGCGGGCTTCACAGCGCGTCGACGAACATCCCGACCAGGAACGGGCGCGCGCCGACGAGGCGGGTGAGGGAGGTGGAAGCCACGCGACAAGTGTTGTGAGCCGCCGCCGGGCCGGGAACGGCCGAGGAGTCGGCCCGGTCCAGGGGTCACACACCGGTCGCGGTCGCGGTCCCCTGCGCTGTGCGGGACAGGCCCTCCCACCGCTGCCACTCCTCGAGCCGCTTCCCGTACTCCTGGCGCAGTTCGTCGAGGCCGCCTGCGCCGAAAAGGGCGCGCAGCGGCGGTTCGGGCGCGTCGGCCAGTTCGAGGAGGGCACGTCCGGTGGCGGCGGTATCGCCGGGCCTCAGTTCGGTGTCACGCTCGAACAGTGCTTTCCTGGCGTGCTCGTAGGCGGGTGTCGGCTCGACCTGGGGAGAGGTCGCGAACAGTCCGGTGGGGAACATGATCGGCTCAATGAGCGTGACATGGATGCCGTACGCGGCGACCTCGGCCGCCAGCGACTGGCTGAAAGCCTCCAGGGCCCACTTCGACGCGTGGTACAGACCCAGTGCCGGATAGGCCACCACGCCACCGATCGACGACACCTGAAGGATTCGGCCCCCGCGACGCTCACGCATCCCCGGCAGGACCGCCCTGGTCATCCACAACGCGCCGAAGAAGTTGGTGTCCATCTGCGCCTTGGCCTGATCCTCGGTGACCTCCTCGGCAGCAGCGATCAGCATGTGGCCGGCGTTGTTGACGAGGACGTCGATCCCTCCGAAACGGGCTTCGGCTGTGCGAACCGCTTCACGGACGGCCTCGGGATCGGTGACATCGAAGCCCAGCGTCAGGACGTCGCCGCCGTAGCGCTCTGCCAAAGGCTCCAGAGATGCCGCGTCGCGTGCCGTCGCCACGACGCGGTCACCGTGTTCCAGCACGGTCTGCGCCCACTGCCGGCCCAGGCCCCGGGATGCGCCAGTGATCATCCACGTACGCGGCCGAGCCGAAGCCGAGCCACTCGAGGTGATGGGGGTATCCATGATCGCTCTCGCTTTCCACATCGCATCGTCCGCAGCCGGTTTCGGCCGCGGAGTCAGTGTGTAACCCGATCCGAGCTGCGGGCAGAGTTCGCCCATCCACGGATTCGCAGTCCCTGGCACGGCTTTTCTGAAAGGCGAATACTGCAGATATGGATGCCCATAATCTGGCCCACTTTCTGCGGACGCGGAGGGAGAGGCTCACTCCCTCCGAGACCTGGATGTCACCGACGCTCCGGCGCCGTACGCCCGGGCTTCGCCGCGAGGAAGTGGCCCAGATGGCGGGCATCTCCACGGACTACTACACCCGGCTCGAACAACGCCGTGCGCCGCAGCCGTCGCTCGCCGTCTTGAAATCGCTGACCCGCGCGCTGAGGCTCACCCTCGACGAGCGGGACCACCTCTACCGTCTGGCCGGGCACAACGTCCCCGACCGCACCCGCAGTGACGACCACGTCTCCCCGATCCTGCTGAGCGTCGTGGACCGGCTGCACGACATACCGGCCCAGGTCATGACCGATCTCGGGGAAACGATCGCGCAGAACCAGCTGGCGCGCTCCGTCTTCGGCGACCACCGCGAACTCACCGGCATGGCCCGCAACGTCGTCTACCAGTGGTTCACCACACCACGGGCACGCACGGCGTACCCGCCGCAGTTGCAAGTAGAGGAGTCCCGGATACTGGTCGCCGACCTGCGCGCCGCCCACGCCCGCCGCAACGACGCCAAAGCCCGCGACCTGGTAGGACGCCTGCGCGCGGAAAGCCCGGAGTTCGCGGCCCTGTGGGACGACCATGAAGTCGCCGTCCTCCGCAGCCGACGCAAACGTGTCGCCCACCCCGAGGTCGGCCTGCTGGAGCTGGACTGCCAGGCCCTCCTCGATGACGACCGCTCGCAGGTCCTCGCCCTCTTCACGCCCACCCCTGGCACGCCCACTGCGGAGAAACTGACCCTGCTCTCCGCCATCGGCTCGCCCCACCCATCCGTCTGATCGACTTTGATACAGGCCCTGGGCCGGCCATCTGCCCCTGACGATGGCGACTAGTTCGAGACCCGCTCTCCTTCGTTCACCGCGCCTGTGGTCAGTGCATCAGTGTTGCCGGCCGTAAATGTGGCCGTTGAGCATTTGCTCGGACTCCAGGAGATGGTCGACCACCTCCCAGTACTCCTTCAACATCGGGTGTGAAAGAGCTTCTTCGCGCGACAGCTTGCGCCCGTACAAGGGCTTGTCGGGAGCCACGGAGGCCGCGTCGACGAGGGTGCAGGCTGGGAGTGGGCTGTTCTCGACGGGCCCGACTCTGCAGCCGAAGGTGATCCGCCGATCACACGGGGCTTCCAGGTGCTCGGCTCCCCACTGATCATCGAAGATCACGTCGATCCATGCTTCATGGATGCCTTGATGGTGGTAGCAGGTGGCGAAGAAGATCGCGTGCTTGCCGACTTCCTGCTTGTGCACGAAGCCGCGGGACTGGCGGCGTTGATCGCCACAGCAGTCGCACGTTGAATCATGGATCGTGTAGCCAGGATCGATCTGGAGCATCGGCACATTATGCCCGTGGTGTTTCGAGCCCTGCAGCCGTGCTCGTGGTGATCCGGGCAGTGCGTGGTGGACGGGTGCGCCGCCATCGTTTTCCCGCCCTGGGCCCGCCGCGTCGAAGATCACGCTGTAGCCGTGTCCTATGGTCGGAACGGAGGCGACCACGTTCCGCTGGAGGCGGTGAACCATGTCAGGATCCTCGTCGGCCCGTCCAGCCGATGATCCGCTGTCGAGCCATCGGGCCATCGAGAACCTGATCGCGACGTATGCCGCGCTGGTGGACGAGGGCGATTTCGCGGGACTCGGTGCCCTGTTCGCCGACGCGACCTTCGCCGGCAGCACATCGGCGAGCGGCCGCCACGCCGTCGAGAAGATGTTCCGCGACACGTTGATCGTCTATGAGGACGGCACGCCACGGACCAAACACGTCACCAGCAACATCGCCATCGAGGTCGACGAGGTGGCGGGCACCGCGGGCTCGCATTCCTATGTCACGGTGCTGCAGGCGTTGCCGGACTTCGCCCTGCAACCCATCGCCGCCGGCCGGTACCACGATCGCTTCGAATGTCGTGACGGGCACTGGCGCTTCGTTGAGCGGAACGTGCGTATCGATCTCGTCGGCGACGTGAGCCGCCATCTTCGCCCCGCCGCCGGGCCGTAGGGCGGCGGCAGGGGGTGGATGGGCGAGAGTCGAACTCTGCTACGACCGGGATCCCCTGCGCGCCGACGTGTCATTCGGCATTGCCGAACCACCATTCATCCCATAGGGATGATCAGGATCTGGCGGTGATCGTGTTCAGGAAGTCGAGCAGGAGGCCGTTGACCCGGTCGGGTGCCTCCAGTTGCATCCAGTGTCCGGCCCCTTCGACCCGTTCATAGCGCCATGGACCGGCCACGTACGCCGCCGAGCCGGTCATGCCGTCCTCGACCAGCGCCATGTCCTCGGTACTCCAGACACCCATGGTCGGCGCCTGGATCGGTGGCAGGTCGGGCGGCGGGGAGAGCAGCGATTCGGGGGACACGTTCGCGCGGTACAGACCGAGGCTCGCGCTCAACGCCCCGGGAACACGAAGCCGGGCCACCACCGCGTCGTGGTCGGGATGGTGTGCCCATTCGCGAAGGTTGCGGAAATCATCGTGGGCGAGCCAGCGCTCGGCGATCCCGGGGAACTGGAACAGCAGCATGTACCACGACTTCTGCCGCTGCGCCCACCCCGCGGTCGCGAACGCGCGGGGATGACCGACCGACAGGCAGGTGAGGCTGGCGACACGCTCGGGCGTCCGCGCCGCCATCACCCACGCGATCGCCGCCCCCCAGTCGTGCGCGACGAGGTGAGCCTCGGGCACCTGAAGATGGTCGAGCAGCGCCGCCTGGTCGCCGACCAGCCGCGTCATCCGGTAAGCCTCGACGTCGCCGGGCTTGTCGGAGTCGCCCAGCCCGCGAAGGTCGGGGACGATCGTCCGGTATCCGGCCGCGGTGAGGGCGGCCACCTGGTGTCGCCACAGGTGATGGTCGTCCGGCCAGCCGTGCAGCAGCAGGACCGCCGGGCCCTGCCCGGTGTCGGTCACGTTGATGCCGACGCCATTCAGGTCGATGCGCATGCCCGCTTCCTTCGTCCTCGTTCCCGTTCACATCGTCCCGGATGGCGCACGCGGGACTCCATTCTTCCTACGTGGTGATGATCGCACCGATGACGAGTGCGGCCACGGAAGCCCTGCGAATTCGTCATGGCACGGGTTCCGAGGTGGTCTAAGGTCGGGTCCGTGATGATCAATGAGGCGCCCGGCGCCCGGCCGGACGCGGGATCAGGCCGACGGCGACGGCTGTGGTTCATCGGCCCGGCGGCTTTCGCGGCGGCACTGACATTGATCGCTTTCGCCCTTCCCGGCGGTCATTTCCTCGGCGTCCTGGCCGCGCTCGGGGCCTGGCTGCTCGCCGGTGTGTGGTGGCTGATCCTGCTCGTGGGGCCCGGGACCAGGCGGAGCACGTTGAATGCCTGGCCGCCCATCATCGGCGTCGTGACCGCCGCTCTCGTGGTAACCGGACTTCCGACGCGTGTCGCCTTCCTCGCTTCCGAACCGGCGCTGCTCCACTACGCCGAGTCGCTTCCCGCCGGTGAGGATTACGTTTCGGTGGACCGGTTCGTCGGAGTGTTCCCCATCAGCGACGTCCAGCGGTCCGAAGGTGCTCTGATCTTCGGGGTGGACGGCGTCGGCGGCCTGCTGGAGCAGTGCGGATTCACCTACGCACCGGGCGTCGACGCGAAGGGCCTCCCGGTCACCACCGCCGACCACCTGACGGGCGACTGGTACGCGACCTGCACCGACTTCGACTAGACACTCTTCAGCCCTCGACGAGGGTGAAGCCGGCGCTCGCCCGGACGGCGCCGTTGACGACGATCTCCAGCACGCGCGGGCCGGGAGGCTCGGTCCTGGTCGTGACCGGCCGGAACGAATGCGACTTGGTAATCGTGAAGCGCTGCCCGGGATCGGTGGCGACGCGCTCACCGAGGTGGAAGACCCTCCGTGAGCCGTCCCGGCGTACGGCGTACTTGAGCACCACGGGCCCGGGGGCGTCGGCGCGGACCGTGACCGTGAACGGCAGTCGCCCGCCCACCGCCACCTCGGGCCCGTCGAGGGCCAGCGACTCGACCGCCCCGCTGCCGGGGACGGCGCCCATCAGCGACAGGGCCTCAGGATGGCCGGCGCGGATCAGTCCGCGTACGGCATGGCGGACGACCCGCTCGACATGCGAGCCGCCCTCGGTCCGCCAGCGGCCGAGCAGGCCGACCGCGACCTCCGGGTGATCCTTCGCGAGGTCGTTGACATGGTTGGCCACCGAACGGCGGACGTATTCGCTCGGGTCGTCGCGGAGCAGGTCGAGGATGGGCAGGGTCGGCCCCGGCGACATCAGCCAGCGGACGCGTGACCCCCACGGCAGCCTGGGGCGCGACCCCTCGGAGGCGAGGCGCCGCAGGTGCTCGTCCGCGGACCCGGCCCAGCCGTGCATGATCTTCAGGGCGTCGTCGCGGTAGTGGTCGAGGTAGGGACGGACCGCGAACTCGCCGGTGGCGAACGGGGTGAGGACCGCCAGCGTGGCCATCGCCTCGTCCAGGTGCTCGATCCCGCGCGTGCCGACGTATTCGGTGGCCGGCCAGCCGCTCCACATGTCCAGCCGGACGTGCGCCGCCGCCTCCCGGAGCGCGGCCGCCGCCTCGGGGAACGGCAGCGGAAGGGCGCCGTGGAGTGCCCCCGCGACGTGCCGGACCCGGTCCTTCAGCTCCAGGCCGCCGAGGCCGGTCGTGGCGGCGGCCACGAAGTCGTCACGGCGGAACGGCGCCCACGCCGCCCGCACCCCGTCGGCGAGCAGGCCCACGGACGCCACATTGATCATTTCTTTCAAAGGCTCGGCCACAGCCGACAGGGTGCCAGGCGGTGCCGACATTTTTCACCGGTGGCTTAGAGTCCTTGTCATGACATCTGGTGATCTCAAGCTCCGGCAGGCCGAGAAGACCGATGCCGACCAGATATTCGCGCTGGCTCGTGAGTTCGCGCTGACGTTCCGCCCGGAGCGGCAGGCGTTCGACGACGCGTTCCCGCAACTGCTCGAGAACGAGGACGCCCTGCTGCTGGTGGCCACCGTCGAGGGGACGGTACGGGGCTACCTGCTGGGGTTCACCCATCTGACGCTCTTCGCCAACGGAAGGATCGCCTGGGTCGAGGAGGCGATGATCGAGAGCGCCTACCGGCGGCACGGCATCGGCCGCATGCTGCTGGAGGAGTTCGAGACCTGGGCCCGCTCCCGCGACGCCGGATATGTCGCCCTCGCGACCCGGCGCGCCGCGGAGTTCTACGGCGCGCTCGGGTTCGAGGTGTCGGCGACCTACTACCGGAAGATGCTGACGGTCACGAAGTGAGCTGGGCGTCCAGGCGGTAGCCGTCCACGGTGACGTAGACGGCGTCGCCCGGCCGGGCGTTGAGCCGCATCAGCACCGGCTGGAGCGAGTCGAACATCGGCTGCCTGTCCCGCCAGACCAGGACAACCGCGTTGTCCCCTGGTCCGGTGACCGACAGCAGGGTGCCCGGCCGCATCCCCAGCTGGGCGGCGTACCCCTCGGGGACGGCGACCGGCTCACCCCGGAGGTGGCCGCTCGTCACATCGATGCGCTGCCAGCGGCGCGGGTCCGAGGCCGGGCCCGGGGTCGCCCGCGGACCGGGGACGAGGTGGGGCCGCGGCGCCTGGGCCGTCAGCGCGTTGAGCGCCGCCAGGGCGGTCGCCGCGTCGGGCCCGTTGTTGGCCTGCGACGGTATGGGGACGCCGCCCCGCTGGAGCTGGTGGCCGTTCGCACCCGGCGTACGGCGGGGCAGCGGCTGATTGTTGTCCATGGGCGCGGGCGGCGCGAACGCGCGCGGGTCGGAGGCGGGCGGAATCGACTCCAGCCATGCGCGGGCGGAGTGGGCCCGGATGCCCAGCTGGCCGAGAACCTGCACGACATCGGCGTCCGGGGGGCTGCCCGCCAGGATCTGCCGCGACTTGTCGCGCAGGCCGGCGAGGTCGCCGACCACCAGCCAGCCGTCCTGCAGCCGGCGGTCGGGCATGAGGGTGACGAGGACCCGCCAGAGCGGCGTGCCCAGGACGGGCACCTCGATCGGGTGGGAGGGATCGGCGGCGATCAGCTGGTCCTGGGTGGCGGCCGCACCCAGCCATTCGGTGAGCCCGAAGAGATGGCCGGTCAGCGCCGTCGAGTCGGGGGACCGCAGCCAGTGCAGCACCCGCTCCTCGGCGGCCCGTTGGGCGTGCGACAACGTCTCGCGGTCGACGTTCAGCTCGTGGGCGAGCGTGCGGAGGCTGACGGGCTCGGCGGCGAACAGCCGCTGGGCCGCGACGGCCCTGGCCAGCGGATCCCACGAGCGGAAGAGCCCGTCGACGACGCCCACCATCGGGTGCTCGCTCGCCAGCGCCGGAGGCAGGGGCGGCGGCGGGGCGAGGGCGGCGGGCGTCTCGTCGGCGGGCGCCGCCTGCGCCGGCGGTTGCGCTTGTGCGGGAGACGCCTGCATGGGAGGCGTCTGAGCGGCGGGTGCCTGGACTGGCGGCTGCTGGCCGGGTGCCTGCTGGGCGGGCGTCTGCGGGATCGGCGCCTGCTGTGCCGGGGCCTGCGGCGCGAGCCCCTGCTGAGCCGGCGACTGCTGTACGGGTGCCTGCGGGACCGGTGCCTGAAGAACCGGCGCCTGCGGGACGGGTGGTTGCTGGACGGGTGCCTGCGGGGCGCGCGGGCCCGGCACCAGAGGTCCGGTCGATGCCGCTCCCCGAGGCTGCGCCTGCGGCTGCAGTGGCGGTTGTCCTGAAACCTGTACCGCCGCCTGTGCCACGGCCTGGGGAGCCGGGTGGATGAGCGGATGGGTGAAGATCTCGCGGAAGAGCGTCGCCAGCACCGCCTCGGGCGCGGCCGACGCCGACTGGAGGTCGTGCGGGGTCAGCCGCCGCAGCCTGAACCAGCCGCCCGCTCCCTTGACGGCCGCCTGGACCGGCTCCGGCCAGCCCGGCAGCGCCGGGTCCAGGGGATGGACCTGGAGCGCCGGAAGCAGATCGGTGAGGGTCAGATGATCCCAGCGGCTCACGGCCAGCCGGGCGAGCCGCTCGCACAGCCAGTCAACACCGGTCGCCTCCAGAGCGCGCTTCAACGCGACGGAGGCCCACCAGCCGCCAGGCAGGCGTGGATCGGCCAGAATTTCGGCCACCTGCTGAGGACGGCTCCAGCGCAGTGCAGGAACCATGTCGCTCAGGCAGATCGTTGACTCGGCGTCCATCTGTTAGACCGCACCCTCCCGAGAGTGACGCGTGTTGCTACTGAGGCAGCTTACGCTGGAAGAGAGCATTTGGTGTCAATCGGGTAAAGTTCCCAGCGCTCGGTCGGCCTCCCACCTCGGAGACTGCCGCCGCACCTGCCTCACAACCTTTTTTCAGAGCCTCCGCGGGGGAGAATCCGGCGAGCAGCGCGGCCAGGAACCCGGCCGCGAACGCGTCGCCGGCCCCGGTCGAGTCGACCGGCTCCGCCGGGGCGGCGGGCTCCCTGGCGACCACCCGGCCGTCCACCCCGAGGACCGCGCCGCCGGGTCCCAGCTTCACGGCCGCCGTGCCGTACCGGGCGCTGAGGGTCCGCGCCGCGGCCTCGGGCTCACTCTCCCCGGAGAGCACCAGCGCCTCCTCCAGGTTGGGGATCACGATCCCCGCGGGTGAGGTCTCGCCGAGGAACCGCTCGACGCCGAACGCACGCAGCGGACCCGTCGACGCGGGGTCCACGCTCACGGTGACACCGCGCCCTGCCGCCTCGCGCATGGCGACCCGCGCGAGATCCAGGCCGGGTTCGGCGAACAGCGTGTACCCCGACAGGTGCAGGTGCCGCACTCCGTCGAGCAGCGTGGGCGACCAGTCGGCGACCGAGATGTGCCCGCCCGCGCCCCGGTTGGTGAGCATCGACCGCTCGCCGGTCACGTCCACCATCGCGATCACGATCGCGGTCGGCCGGTCGGGGTCCACCCGCACGTGCGGGCGGACCCCCGCCTTGACCAGTTCCGCGGTGTGCCAGTCGCCGGTGTCGTAGCCGGCCCGCCCCAGGAAGTGCGTGTCCGCACCGAGGCGGGCGGCCCAGGAGGCGGTGTTCGCCCCCGAGCCGCCCGGGCGCAGCACGATGTCGGCGGCCGTGTCCGTGCCGGTGGCGAGCGGCTGCTCGTGCAGCGCCACGACATCGGTGACGACGTCGCCGATCACGAGCAGGCCGCCCACTAGCCCTCCCGGCTGAAGGCGGCCGCGATCCGCCCCGCGAGCGCGGCGTTGCCGCGGACGGCCGCCAGGTTGGCCTCCAGGGACGCGCCGCCCGTGCCGTTCACGAGGTACTCCAGCAGGAACGGCGTGATCGCCTGGCCGGTCACCCCCTGGGCGTCGGCCGCGGCCAGGGCCTCGGCGAGCACGCGGTCGTGCAGGGCCGGGTCGAGCTGGTCGGCCACGGGAACCGGGTTGGCGACGATCAGCGCCGTCTCCGGGCCGCCGAGGGCGTCCTGCGCCCGCATGATCCCGGCGGCGTCCTCCGGCGTCTCGATCCGCCAGTCGACGGGCTCGCCCGAGGTGTGCAGATAGAAGCCGGGGAACTCGTCGGTGCGATAGCCGACGACGCCGACCTGCCGGGTCTCCAGCCGCTGCAGGGTGGCGGGCACGTCGAGGATCGACTTCACGCCCGCGCAGACGACCGTGATCCGGGTACGGCTCAGCGTGTCGAGGTCGGCGGACTCGTCCTGAACGGTGGTCCAGCCCCGGTGCACGCCGCCCAGACCTCCGGTGGCGAAGACCCGGATGCCGGCGCGGGCCGCCAGGAACGACGTCCCCGACACCGTGGTGGCTCCGCTGAGCCGAAGCGCGGCGGCCGGCGCGAGGTCGCGGAAACCGAGCTTGCGCAGTCCGGGCTCGGTGGCGATCCGCTCCAGGCCCTCCTTGTCGAGGCCGATCCGCGGGACGCCGTCGAGGACCGCGATCGTGGCCGGTACGGCTCCCGCCTCGCGGACGGTCTTCTCCAGTTCGACGGCGACCTGCAGGTTCCGCGGCTGGGGCAGCCCGTGGGAGATGATGGTGGACTCCAGGGCCACGACAGGCCTGCCCTCGGCGATGGCCTCGGCGACCTCATCGGTAATGCGCATGACTCTCCTGTTTGGGGTTGGCGGAATATGTCCGCTTCGGGATATTGTGCCCGCCATGTCGCCTAGCTCGCGCTACGACGTCGTCATCGCCGGCGCAGGGCACAACGGCCTGGTCGCCGCCGCCTACCTGGCCGGAGCCGGCCGGCGGGTGCTCGTGCTCGAACGGCTCGGCCACGTGGGCGGCCTCGCCGTCTCCGCGCGGGCCTTCCCCGGCGTCGACGCGCGGTTGTCGCGGTACTCGTACCTGGTCAGCCTGCTGCCCACGAAGATCGTCAAGGATCTCGGGCTCGGGGTGGAGCTGCGTCACCGGCGCTTCGCCTCCTACACGCCCGTCGGCGACACCGGACTGCTCGTCGACAACGGCGACGCCGGGCGCACCGCCGGCTCCTTCGCGGCGGTCACGGGCGGCACCGCGGACCTCGACGCCTGGCGCCGCTTCTACCGGATGACGGCCCACGTGGCCGCCCGCGTCGCCCCGACCCTCCTGGAGCCGCTCCGGGACCGTGCGGCGCTGCGCGACCTCGTCGGCGACGACGAGGCGTGGCGCGACCTGTTCGAGCGGCCGATCGGCGCGGTCGTCGACGAACGCTTCGCCGACGACACCGTTCGCGGGGTGGTCCTCACCGACGCCCTCATCGGCACCTTCGCCGACCCCGCCACCGACCTGCTGGCCAACCGCTGCTTCCTCTACCACGTCATCGGCGACGGGACCGGCGACTGGAACGTCCCCGTCGGCGGGATGGGCGCCGTCACCGCCTCCCTCGCCGAGATCGCCGTCCGCGCGGGCGCGGAGATCCGCACCGGCGCCGAGGTGCTGGCGATCGACCCGGACACCGGCGAGGTCACCTTCACCGAGAGCCCCGAGGGATCCGAGGGATCCGACGGGTCCGAGCACGTGGTCACGGGCGAGCGCGTGCTGGCCGCGCTGCCGCCCGCCGTGCTCGCCCGACTCCTCGGGGAGGAGGCCAGGACGCCCGAGGGCGCCCAGCTCAAGGTCAACATGGTGCTGTCGCGGCTGCCCCGCCTGAAGGACCCCGCCGTACGCCCGGAGGAGGCGTTCAGCGGCACCTTCCACATCAACGAGAGCCGCGACCAGCTCGCCGCGGCCTACGCGCAGGCGGCCGCGGGCCGCATCCCCGACCTGCCGCCGGTCGAGGTCTACTGCCATTCGCTCACCGACGCGTCGATCCTCGGCGAGTCGCTGAGGGAGTCCGGCGCGCAGACGATGACGTTGTTCGGGCTCCACATGCCCGCCCGGCTCTTCCAGGACCCGCGGGCGCGGGACGAGGCCTTGCGCAGGACCATCGCGTCCGTCGACGCGGTGCTCGCGGAGCCCATTGAGGACTGCCTGCTCCGCGCTCCCTCCGGCGAGCCGTGCCTCGAGGCGAAGACGCCCGCGGACCTGGAGAGGGACGCGGGACTGCCCGGGGGCCACATCTTCCACCGGGACCTGTCCTGGCCGTTCGCCGAATCCGGCGACGACGGCCCCTGGGGCGTCGAGACCCGGCACCCGCGCGTCCTGCTGTGCGCCGCCGGGGCCCGCAGGGGCGGCGGCGTCAGCGGAATCCCCGGGCACAACGCGGCGATGGCCGTTCTCGGCTGATCGCTGCGCGTTCTCGTATTTCTCTGTCCTGTTTCCCCGTCCCGTTTCCTTTTCCCACCTGATTGGCACGCCATATCCCCGTAAGGAGTCCTCCTGCCGGCGGCGTCGCCTTCCGCTCCCGCGCGCCGGTCGCCGTGACACTTGCCGCTGGGCCGCCCGCAGGCCCATCGGGGAGGAGAACGCGATGACGACCGGGACGACACGCTGGGCGCGGCCCGCCATGTGGGGGGTCCTCGCCCTCGCGGCGGTGCTCTACACCTGGGCGCTGGGCCGCAACGGCTACGCCAACGAGTACTACGCCGCGGCGGTCTACTCCGGGACCCGGAGCTGGAAGGCGTTCTTCTTCGGCGCGCTCGACGCCGGATCGTTCATCACCGTCGACAAGCCGCCGCTCGCCCTGTGGGTGATGGGCCTGTCGGCGCGGATCTTCGGCTTCGGCCCGTGGAGCATGCTCCTGCCGCAGGCCGTCGCCGGGGTCGCCTCGGTCGCCGTGGTCCACTCGGCGGTGCTGCGCTCGCTCAGCGGCGCCCAGGCCCGGGCGGCGGCGCTGATCGCGGCCCTGGTGATGACGCTGACGCCGATCACCGTGGCCATCACCCGGGACAACAACCCCGACACGATCCTCGTGCTGCTGCTCGTCACGGCGGCGTGGTTCTGCCTCGAGGCCGTGCGCACGGGCCGCCTGAGGCCTCTTCTGCTGGCGGCCGCCTTCGCGGGCCTGGCGTTCAACGCCAAGATGCTGCAGGCGTACCTCGCCGTCCCCGCGCTCGGCCTCGCGTACCTGTGCGTGGCCGGGGGAGACCTGGCCCGGCGGGTACGGCGCCTGCTCGCGGCAGGGGCCGTCCTGATGGTCTCCAGCGTCTGGTGGATGGTCGTGGTCGACCTGTGGCCCGCCTCCTCCCGGCCCTACATCGGGGGCAGCACGGACAACAGCGTCCTGGACCTCGTCGTCGGATACAACGGCATCGGCCGGATCGTCGGCCGCGGCGGCGAGGCCGGGAGGGGCCTGGGCGCGATCCCCGGTGAAACGGGAGGATGGGGCGGGTTCGGCGGGCAGTCCGGCGCCGGGCGGCTCTTCAACGACTCCATGGCCGGGCAGATCTCCTGGCTGCTGCCGTTCGCGGCTTTGGCGCTGGTGGCGGGCCTGATGCTGGCCTCCCGCCGCTCGCCCGCCCAGGCGGCGCTGGTCCTGTGGGGTTCCTGGCTCGTGGTCCACTTCGCCGTCTTCAGCTTCTCCCACGGCACCTTCCACCCGTACTACACGACCGCGATGGCTCCGGCGGTCTCGGCGCTGACCGGAATCGGGGCCGTCCTGCTCTGGCGGGCGCAGCGCGAGTGGCCCGTCTGGAGGTGGGGGCTGCCCGCCGGGGTCGCCGTCACCGGCGGGTGGTCGTTCGTGGTGCTCCGCCGTACACCCGACTTCGTGCCGTGGCTCGCCTGGGCGGTCGTGGCCGCGACGGCGGTCGCGGTGATCGGCCTGGTCGCGGTGACGCGGCGGATCCTGCTCGTACGGCCCGGCAGGCGGCGGCTGCTGGTGGCGACCTCGCTCGCCGGCATGTTCGCCTGTCTCGCCGGGCCGGCCTCCTACGCCCTGACTCCGCTGACCGTCACGGTGCGCGGGGGCGACCCGACGGCCGGTCCGGCGGGGGAGCGGCGCGCGTTCTGGCCGGGCGCGATGCGGCAGCAGGGCGTCCTGGCGCGTGCGCTCGCCCCATGGACGGGACGGAACGGGAGCGTCGCCGAGGGGATGATCGACTATCTCGAGCGCAACCAGGGCGGGGCCACCTGGCTGCTGGCGGTCGGTCAGGCGCACAGCGCCTCGTCGATCATCCTGTCCACGGGCCGGCCCGTCCTGGCGATGGGCGGGTTCAGCGGCCGCGATCCGGCGATGACCCTCGGCAGGCTGAAGGAGTACGCCTCCGCCGGACTCCTCAAGTACGTCCTGGTCGGCGACAGGCTCACCCCGCGGCTCTCGGGACGGGGCAGGGGCGGCGGGATGAGCGCCGACCTCACCGACTGGGTCACCGGCAGCGGGACGCGGGTGGACCCCTCGGAGTACGGCGGCGCGGGCGGGGGCACGCTCTACCGGCTCGGATGAGGTGACGGCTAGGCGGGCAGGGCGGCCATGAGGTAGGCCAGCCGGGCGGCGGCGTCCGGGACGTCGTCCACGGTCCCCAGCCGGTACCCCCACGAGGTGACGAAGGCGCCCTCTTCGGAGCAGGTCACCGTCTCGCGCAGAGTGTCGCTGAAGCGGTTGCGGACCTCGACCCGGGGAGGCGTGCCGACCATGACGCGGACCGACAGGTCGATGTGCCGGCGAGCGGCGACGGCGAACTCCTGAATGCCGGACATCGTGTCGACCATCGCCCGTCACCTCCCGTTCAGGGAGACAGGATTGCACGGCCCGAGAGCGGCCATCAAGCAATTGCCACGATCAGCCCGGTGATTGTTCCCGCACCCGCTCCGGGGCCCGCGCCAGCCCTTCGTCGACGACGCCGACGATGATCGCCCTGGCCGCCTCGTGGTAGGACGCCGCCGCGCAGAGCTCCTCGAACGCCTCGGCGTAGAACGCGACGTCGTCCGGGTCGCGCAGGAGCAGGTCCTTGGTCCGCGTCGGCACGCCTACGGGGCCGTCGTTGTAGATGTAGAACGAGTTGACGAGCGCGGACGGCAGGTCCGCCTCGAACGGGATGATCCCGAACTCGACGTTCGGCAGGGTCGTGACCGCGAGCAGCCGGTCGAGCTGGCCGCGCATCACGTCGCGTGGCGCCAGGCGGTAGCGCAGCACCGACTCCGGCATGACGAAGCGGAAGCGGCGGTCGGGGTCGTAGAGGATCTCCTGCCGCTGCATCCTGACCCGGATGGCGGCGTCGATGTCGTCGGTCGAGTCGTGGAGACGGCGGACCTTGCTGAAGATGTGCCTGGCGTACTCGGCCGTCTGCAGGAGCCCGATCACCAGGCCGGGCTCGAACGCGCGCAACAGCCGGGTGCGGGACTCCAGGTCCCGGACGTCCTCCTGGAGGGCGGCGAGTCCGGACCTGTGCCGCTGCCGCCAGGTGTCGTGGCGGGCCTGCAGCCCCACGGCCTGCTCGATCAGGCCGTCGAACGTCTCGTGCCCGGCCTGGACGGCCTGGGCCCAGACGACCACGTCGTCCTCCGTGGCGGTCTGCCGGGCGTTCTCGATGCGGGAGACCTTGGACGGCTGCCACCCCAGGCGCTCGGCCAGATCCTTCCCCGACAGGTGGGCGGCCTCGCGCAATTGCCGCAGCCGGACCCCCAGGTCGATGCGGGCTTGCTGGAAACCGCTCACTCCTACCTCCGGCCGTGGTGCGCTCAAAAGTAGACCCGGTCCGGAGAATCAAGCCATAGGGAAGTCCCTATTCGTGATCAGCGTTGTGATCGGCCTTGTGACCGGCCTCGTGATCGGCCTCGTGATCAGCCGAGCACGCGCCGGGCGATCTCGACCAGGAGCTCGCGCGGGACCTCGACGGCCGTCTCGCCGTCGAGCACGTGGAGCAGGTCGCCCCGGGCGTCGTGGTCGACCAGCTCCAGGCCCTGGACGACGATCGTGCCCCGGTCGGTCTCGTACAGCGACGGGCACGCCCCGGACTCCGAGGTGGAACCGAGAAACCGCAGTCGCATGGCAGTACCCCCGCATGTGAGCGCCAAGAAGTGCAATTGCGCGCAATAGTAGGACGAGTCCCGATCTTCCTGCTCCGCTATTTCAGGAAATGTCGTTTTCGAGGGCGTCGGCAAACAGGGGAATGGGGACGGGGACGGCTCGCAGCCGTTCACCCAGCGCCTTCGCCTGGGCGTCGAGCAGGGGGCTGGCCGCGACGCCGCGTCCCAGCAGACCCCGCACCACGAAGTTGAGCGCGAACAGGTTCGGCAGCGCGAACCGCTCGATCGCCAGGCCCTCGGTCTCCGGCAGCAGCTCCCTCAGCCTGTCCGCCGTGAGGAAGGCGCTCAGCCACGCGTACTGCTCCGCCGTACGCACCCAGACGCCGAGGTTGGCGTCGCCGCCCTTGTCGCCGGAGCGGGCCCCGGCCACCGTCCCGAGCGGCCGGACCGGGCCGCCCGCGGGCGAGCCCCCCGCGCCGTCCGGACCGTGCGTCGCGGGCTCTGGTTCGGGGGCGCCCTCCGGCGGCGCCACGTGGGGCACCTCGATCCGGGTGCCGCCCACGGTCACCACCGCGCGCACGGCCCGCGCGTCGACCGACGACGGCGTGAAGACGCCGTACGGCGAGGCGTCGCCGGGGGGAGTGAGGCCGTAGAAGCCCGGATAGCCCGCCAGCCCGGTCTCGACGACAGCGGAGGAGAACGCCCGCCCGGCCTTCGCCTTGTCGGCGTCCATCACGGTAAGGCGCAGCAGGGCGGTGCCCGCGCCGCCGGCCGGTGGGAGCATCGGGGTCAGCTCGACGTGGACCTCGTCGAACGACTCCTTGGGCACGCGGGCCCAGACGGCCTCCTGCGCGACGCGCGCCTTCTCCTCGATGTCGAGCCCGGTGAGCACGAGCGTCATCGTGTTGCGGTAGCCGCCGAGGTGGTTGACCGCGACCTTCAGCGTGGCGGGCGGGGCCTCTCCGCGCACGCCCGAAACGAGCACGCGGTCGGGGCCCTCCTGCTCCAGCCGGATCGTGTCGAACCGGGCCGTCGCGTCCGGCCCGAGGTACCGCGGCGAGCCGATCTCGTAGAGCAGCTGGGCGGTCACGGTCCCCACCGACACCAGGCCGCCCGTGCCGGGATGCTTGGTGATCACGCTGGATCCGTCGGCCCGCAACTCGGCGATCGGGAAGCCGCAGTGCGCCAGGTCGGGCACCTCGCCGAAGAACGCGTAGTTGCCGCCGGTGGCCTGGCAGCCGCACTCGATGATGTGCCCCGCGACCACCGACCCGGCCAGTGCGTCGAGGTCGCCGGGGCCCCAGCCGTACCACCACATGCCGGGCCCGGTCACCAGGGCGGCGTCGGTCACGCGCCCGGTGACGACGACGTCGGCTCCGTGCTCGAGAGCCACCGCGACGGGCCGCCCGCCGAGGTAGGCGTTGGCCGTGATGGGCGTGGCCGTGAGGGTCTCGCCCGTGACGGCGTTCACCACCGGCCCGCCGAGCGGCATGAGGTCGTCGCCGGTCACATGGGCGACGGACGCGGTCAGGCCCAGGCGGGCGGCGAGCTCGGAGACGGCCTCGGCGCAGGCCTGCGGATCGAGGCCGCCCGCGTTCGAGACGATCTTGATGCCCCGGTCGAGGCAGGTGCCGAGGACCTGCTCCATCTGGGTGAGGAAGGTCCGGGCGTAGCCCGGACGGCCCTTCAGCCGGTTGCCCGCGAGGATCATCATGGTCAGCTCGGCCAGCCAGTCGCCGGTGAGCACGTCGATCGGGCCGCCCTCGACCATCTCCCGCGCGGCCGACAAGCGGTCGCCGTAGAAGCCGCTGCAGTTGGCGATGCGCAACGTCACGCCCGGCCGTCCGGCACCCAGGAGGCGGGCCGCTTCTCCATGAACGCGCGGATGCCCTCCTGCCCCTCCTCGGAGGTGAACCGCTGCGCCGACAGCTCGGCCATCCGGCGGAACCCCTCGTCGACGGGCATCGCCGGCACCTCCCGGACGAGCCGCTTGGTGATGGCCAGCGCCTCGGGCGCGCCGCGCAGCAGCATGTCCGTGTAGTGCGCCACCGTGACGTCGAGATCCTCCTCCGGCACGGCGCGCGTGAGCAGGCCGATCTCGGCCGCGCGGGCGGCGGTGAAGACCTCGCCCGTCATGAAGTACTCCGCGGCGGCGCGCGGATCGAGCCTGCGCAGGGTGGTCACCGAGATCATCGCCGGCACCACGCCCAGCCGCACCTCGCTGAACGCGAACGACGCCGTCTCCGGGGCGATCGCGAAGTCGCACGCGGCCACGAGGCCGAGCCCGCCCGCGCGGGCCGTGCCGTTGAGGCGGCAGACGACCGGCTTGGGGCTCTCCCAGATCAGGCTCATGATCTCGGGGAACGACGTCGTGACCGGCGCGCTCCCGCGCTGCTCCTTCAGGTCGGCGCCGGAGCAGAACACGGGCCCGGCTCCCGTGAGGACCGCGACGCGTACGCCCGGCTCACTGATCGCCCAGGTCAGCGCGTCGTCGAGTTCCGCCAGAAGCCGGGACGACAGCGCGTTGCGGTTGTGCGGCGAGTCGAGCGTGATCGTGGCCACGCCGCCCGCCTCCTCACGGCGTACGAGTGCCTCCATCACTGCTCCCCGGTCGGTTCCGTCAGTTCCGTCACCGCCGTCGCCGCGGGCGCGGCACCTGGCGTCGCGGCGTCCGGAGGCAGGGCGTCCGGAGGCAGGGCATCCGGGGGTGCGGCGTCCGGAGACACGGCGTCCGGGGGCACGGCGTCTGGAGGCCCGGGATCGACGGCCACCGGTTCGACGGCCACCGGTTCGGCGGGGGCTGGTTCGACGGGCGCCGGTTCGACGGGCGCCGGGTCTGCCGCCGGGTCCGCCGTCGGGTCTGCCGGGTCCGCGGGTTTCGCCGGTTCCGCCGCCTCCTCGATCACGGCGAGTACGGCTCCCGCCTCGACCTGCCGGCCGGGCGTGACGTTCAGGGCGGAGACCGTTCCGGAGGCTGAGGACACGATCCGATGTTCCATCTTCATGGCCTCGAGCACGATCACCGGCTGCCCGGCGGTCACCGTGTCGCCCGGGCCGACCTCCACCCGCAGCACCGTGCCCGGCATCGGGGCCAGCAGCGAGCCGGGCACCACCCGCTCGACCGGCTCGGGCAGCCTCTCGACCGGCTCAAGCCGTACGGGACCGAGGTGGGAGTCGACGTGCACGAGGCCCGGGTAGACGGCGACGTCGAACGTCTGCCGGAGCCCGCCCGTCTCGAACACCACTCGGCCGGGGGCCGCTGACACCAGCGTGACGCCGTCGAAGCCCTCCGCCGCGAGGCCGTCGCGGGTGAGCCGGTAGGCGACCTCGAGCGTGTCGCCGCCCTCGGTCCGGAAGGCGGTGCGCTGGGGCTGGGAGACGACGTTGCGCCAGCCGCTGGGCAGGCCGCCCAGAACCCGCGCGGAGGAACGGTTGCCCCAGGACCGGGCGAGCGCCGCGGCGAGTCCCGAGATCCGCACGGCCTCCGCGCCCGCGAGCGGAGCGCTCACCTCGTGCCGGTCGAGGAAGCCGGTGTCGAGGGCCCCCGACAGGAAGTCGGGATGCCGGAGCACCGAGACGAGCAGGTCGCGGTTCGTCGTGAGTCCGTGGATCTTCGTCCGGGCGAGCGTGGACGCGAGCCTCCGCGCGGCCTCCGCGCGGGTCTCTCCGTAGGAGATGATCTTGGCGAGCATGGGGTCGTAGTGGACGCCGACCTCGTCGCCGGCCACAACGCCCGAGTCGAGCCGGAGCCTTCCGCCCAGCCGGAACTCGGCGTCCACGTCCGGGACCTCGAACCGGTGCAGCACGCCGCTCTGCGGGAGCCAGCCGCGCGCCGGGTCCTCCGCGTAGAGACGGACCTCGATGGCGTGACCCACCGGGCTCGGCGGCAGCCCCGCCAGCTGGGCGCCCTCCGCGATCTCCAGCTGGAGCCGGACGAGGTCCACCCCGTACACGCACTCGGTCACCGGGTGCTCCACCTGGAGCCGGGTGTTCATCTCCAGGAAGAAGAAGCCGTTCTCCCCGAGCAGGAACTCCACCGTTCCCGCTCCCACATAGCCGATCGCCTTCGCGGCCCGGACGGCCGCGTCGCACAGCTCCCGGCGCAGCTCGGGGGAGACGGCGGGGGAGGGCGCCTCCTCCACGACCTTCTGGTGGCGGCGCTGGATCGAGCACTCCCGCTCGCCCAGCGCCCAGACCGTGCCGTGGGAGTCGGCGAGGATCTGCACCTCGATGTGCCGGGCGCCCTCGAGGAGCGGCTCGGCGAACACGGTGCCGTCCCCGAATGCCGACAGCGCCTCCCGCTGGGCCGACACGACGGCGGCGGCCAGCTCGCCCGCGTCACGGACGACGCGCATGCCCCGCCCGCCGCCTCCCGCCGAGGCCTTCACGAGCACGGGGAGGTCGAGCGGGGGAAGCGCGTCCGGCGTGACGGCGACGCCGTTGAGCACCGGGACCCCGGCCTCGATCATCATCGCCTTGGCCTCGATCTTGGACCCCATCGCGGCGATGGCCTCGGGGGCGGGCCCGACCCACGTCAGGCCCGCGTCCAGCACGGCCCGGGCGAACGACGCGTTCTCCGACAGGAAGCCGTAGCCGGGGTGGACCGCGTCGGCCCCCGACAGCCGGGCGGCCTCGACGATCCGCTCCGGATCCAGGTACGCCCGCGGGTCGCCCAGCCGTACGGCGTGGTCGGCCTCGGCCACGTGCGCCGCGGACGCGTCGGCGTCGGAGTAGACCGCGACGGTCTCCACGCCCAGCTCGCGACAGGTCCTGAAGACCCGGCGAGCGATCTCTCCCCGGTTGGCCACCAGCAGTCGCCGGATCATCCCCACCACCCCTTCACATCCGGAAGACGCCGTAGCCGGCGGGTTCGGCGGCGGGCGCGTTGCCGACCGCGGACAGACAGATCCCGAGCACGGTCCTGGTGTCGCGGGGGTCGATCACGCCGTCGTCGTAGAGCCTGCCGGACAGGAAGAACGGCAGCGACTCGGCCTCGATCTGCGCCTCCACCATCTGCCGCATCGCCGCGTCGGCCTCCTCGTCGTAGGCCTGGCCGCGCGCCTCCGCGGCGGCCCGCCCCACGATCGACAGGACGCCGGCCAGCTGCGCCGGGCCCATGACGGCCGACTTGGCGCTAGGCCACGAGAACAGGAAGCGGGGATCGTAGGCCCGCCCGCACATCCCGTAGTTGCCCGCGCCGTAGGAGGCGCCCATGACGATCGTGATGTGCGGCACGGTCGAGTTGGACACCGCGTTGATCATCATCGCGCCGTGCTTGATGATGCCGCCCTGCTCGTAGTCCCTGCCGACCATGTAGCCCGTCGTGTTCTGCAGGAACACCAGGGGAGTGCGCGACTGGTTCGCGAGCTGGATGAACTGCGCCGCCTTCTGCGCCTCCTCGCCGAACAGGACGCCGCGCGCGTTGGCGAGGATCCCGACCGGGTGCCCGTGCACCGACGCCCATCCGGTCACCAGGCTCGCACCGTAGAGCGGCTTGAACTCGTCGAAGTCGCTGCCGTCCACCACCCGGGCGATGACCTCGCGCGGGTCGAACGGGATCTTCAGGTCCTCGGGGACGATCCCCAGCAGCTCGTCCTCGTCGAAGAGGGGCACGGCCGCGGTGCCGGGAGGCGGCCCGGCCTTGCGCCGGCCGAGCCGGCGGACGATCTGGCGGCCCAGGCGGAGGGCGTCGTGCTCGTCGGCCGCGAGATAGTCGGCCAGGCCGGAGGTGCGCGCGTGCATCTCGGCTCCGCCGAGTGACTCGTCGTCGGACTCCTCGCCGGTCGCCATCTTCACCAGGGGCGGCCCGCCCAGGAAGACCTTGGCCTGCTCCCTGACCATCACGACGTAGTCGCTCATGCCGGGGACGTACGCCCCGCCGGCCGTGGAGTTGCCGAAGACCAGTGCGATGGTGGGGATCCCGGCCGCCGACAGCCTGGTCAGATCACGAAATATCCGGCCGCCGGGGATGAAGATCTCCTTCTGCGTCGGAAGGTCGGCTCCTCCCGACTCCACCAGGTTGACGAACGGCATGCGGTTCTGCAGGGCGATGTCCGCGGCCCGCAGGGTCTTGCGGAGGGTCCACGGGTTGGAGGAGCCGCCCCGGACCGTCGGGTCGTTGGCGGTGATCACACACTCGACGCCCTCGATGACGCCGATCCCGGTCACCACGCTCGCGCCCACGGGGAAGTCGCTGCCCCAGGCCGCGAGGGGGGACAGTTCGAGGAAGGGGGAGTCGGGGTCGACGAGCAACTCGATCCGCTCCCGCGCGAGCAGCTTCCCCCGGTCCCTGTGCCGGTCGACGTACTTCGGCCCGCCGCCGGCCACGGCCTTGGCGTGCTCGGCGTCCAGGTCGGCGAGCTTGGCCAGCATGGCCGCGCGGCGGGAGCCGTACTCGGGGCCGGAGACGTCCAGCCGGCTGACGACGGTCATCGGGGCACCTGCCCCTCCCCGAGTCGGATCGCTCTGGCCCACAACGTCGTCAACATGTCCACCGCCGTCTCCTCGTCGCACGATTCCCCGAGATCCAGCCACACGTGGGCGAAGTGCTCGACCATCCCGCCCAGCATGACGGCCGTCAGCCGCGGGTCGAGCGAGGGGTCGGCCAGCCCCTCCTCCTGGAGGCGCCGCAGCCCCTCGGCGCCGCGCCGCACGAACACCTCTCGCAGCTCCAGCAACAGGCCGCGGAAGCTCTCGTCGGCCATCGCGGCCTGCTCCAGCATGCGCATCAGGCGCGAGTTGTCCGCCCACGCTCGCAGGTAGAGCCGGTTGCCGGCCTCGACCCTGGCGTACGGATCGCCGGAGGCGGCCGCCCCGACGGCGCTCGCCGCGAACATCTCGCCGACGACCGCCTCCGCGACCTCGCGGAACAGGGCTTCCTTGGAATCGAAGTAGGTGTAGAAGGTGCCGTGCGAGACGCCCGCCCGCGTGCACACGTCGTCCACCCGCACGGTGTCGTACGGATGCTCCTCGAACGCCTCCCGGCCCGCCCTGACGAGGGCCGTCCGCGTACGGCGTCCGCGCCCCGTGGCCGGGGGCTCGGACTTGACGATCACGTCAGGTACCTTACCCGGAAATGGACCGATTCAGAGGGCCTTTCCCGGATTGAGGATGTTGTGGGGGTCGAACACCTGCTTGATCCCCAGTTGGAGCTCGGCGGAGACGGGCCCGATCTCCAGGCCGAGCCACCGGCGCTTCAGCACGCCCACGCCGTGCTCGCCCGTCAGGGTCCCGCCGAGGTCGAGCGCCGCGCGGAAGACCTCGTCGGCCGCAGCCCAGACCTCGGCCGGCGGGTCCGCCAGGCCGCGGTCGAAGATGAACACGGGGTGCAGGTTGCCGTCCCCCGCGTGCGCCACCGTCGCGATGGTCACGCCGTGCCGGGTCGCGGCGTCCTCGACCGCCGACATCATCTCGGGCAGCCGCGAACGGGGCACGCACACGTCCTCGACGAGGCACTGGCCGATACGCTCCTTGGCCTCGTAGGCGAGCCGCCGCAGACCGACCAGCTCCGCCGCCTCCTCGGGCGTCGACGCCTCGGCGACGAAGGAGGCCGCCCCGCACAGCGCGGCCATCTCCTCCGTCGAACCCTCCGACTGGGCGATGAGCATCGCCCTCGTCCCGTCCTCCAGGCCGATGTTCTTCCAGGAGTCGATGGCCTCCAGCGTGGTCCTGTCCATCAGCTCCAGCATCGAGGGCCGACAGCCCGCCGCGATGATCGCAGAGACGGCGGAGGCGGCGTCCCGCAACGAGGTGAACTCGGCGGCGACGGTGGCGACCTGCCGGGGGAGACGCCGCAGCCGCAGGGTGGCCGCGGTGATCACGCCGAGCGTGCCCTCCGAGCCGACGAACAGGCCCGTCAGGTCGTATCCGGTGACCCCCTTCACCGTCCGCCGCCCGGTCTCGAGCACCCTCCCATCCGCGAGCACGACCTCCAGCCCCAGCGTCGAGTCGCGGGTCACGCCGTACTTCACGCAGCGCAGGCCGCCCGCGTTCGTCGCCAGGTTGCCGCCGATGGTGGAGATCTCGTACGAGGACGGGTCGGGCGCGTACATGAGCCCGTGCTCGCGGGCGGCCCTGTCGAGGTCGGCGGTGATCACACCGGGTTCGGCGACCGCGATCTCGTCCGCCGGGGACAGTTCGCGGATCGCCGTCATCCTGGCCAGCGACAGGATGACGCACCCGTCGACGGCGGTCGCGCCACCGGCGAGGCCGCTGCCCGCCCCGCGCGGCACGACGGGCACACGGTGCCCGCTGGCCCAGCGCAGCGTCGCGACCACGTCGTCCCGGGACTGCGCGAGGACGACGCCGAGCGCCTTGCCCGGCGCCACGAACGTGCGGTCCCTCGCGTACGACTCGGTGACGTCCGGGTCGGTCAGCACCCGGCCCTCGGGAAGTGCGGCGACGAGCCCGGTCATGAGGTCGGCGTTGTGGTCTTTCACATCTGGACTGTACGGCCGGTCCAGAAAAGGCGGTAATGCGTGTTTTGGAGAAAGATCACGGTTTGACAACCTTCGGTGAAGGCTCTTTACCCTGTTTTACCTTCTCTTTATGGTCCGTCCAGCGCGCCTATCCCGGTGCGCCCTGAACGGCGTCCGGAGAACCCCGGGCGGGGAAGGGATCTTGTTGTCAAAGAGATTTCGGCGGTTAGCCGCCATTGTTCCTGCACTGGGGCTCGCAGCGGCCGGTCTGGCCACCACCGGCGCGGCCGAGTCCACCGCCTCGTACCAGCCGTCGGCCAAGGACCACTACATCAACTACGCGTCCCCGCGCGTCCAGGGTGATGTCACCACCGTCGACGAGAAGGTGCCGTCCAAGGCCGCCAGGCGCAGCGGTCAGACGGCGACGGAGATCGACCACAAGTTCGCCATGGGCAACCCGGTGGCCGCGCGCGTGCTGGCCAAGCACGAGAAGCAGGCCCTTCGGACAGGGAAGAACCCCTTCGACTTCATCTACAAGAAGGCGAAGACCACCAAGAAGGCCGAACTCCTCACGCTGCTCGTCGAGTTCAACGACCAGGCGAACGACGACTTCTCCGGATGGTCGCACCCGAAGACGATCGACGACGTCAACGACTGTGTGACCGAGCCCCCGGGCACCAAGCTCAACGGGCCGCTGCACAACAAGATCGAGAACCCCGCCACCGCCGCAGGCGGCGGCAAGGACAACAACTCGATGTGGGTCTCCGATTTCAACACGGCCCACTACAACGACATGCTCTACACGTCCAAGGGGATCACCAAGCGGGTCCGCCCCGACCTGACCGACCCCAGGGACGGCAAGAAGGGCATCGACATCTCCGGCTCCACGATGAAGAACATGTACGAGGAGCTGTCGAAGGGCGCCTACACCGTCACCGGCCAGGCGGTCGGCTGGATCAAGGTCCCGCACTCCGAGGCCTGGTACGGCGCGGGCAAGTGCGGCACCTTCCCGCAGGACATGTCCGGCCACCCCGACAACCCGCGCGGAGCCGCCCAGCTCCCCATCGACGCGGTGAACGCGCTGGCCGCGCAGAACCCGTCGTTCAACTGGGCCGACTATGACAAGGAAGACGTCTCCGACGCCGACGGCGACGGCAACTTCGACGAGCCCGACGGCGTGATCGACCACCTGGTGCTCATCCACGCCGGTGAGGACAAGTCCGGCGGCGGCGGCGCCGAGGGCACGTTCTCCCTCTGGGCGCACTCCAGCGACGTGACCGGCGGCTACACCGTCCCCGGCACGAACGTGAAGATCTCCAACTACATCCTCCAGCCGGAGGACGCGGGCGTCGGCGTGTTCGCCCACGAGTACGGCCACGACCTGGGCCTGCCCGACCTCTACGACACCTCGGGCACGGGCGACTCCGACATCGACTTCTGGGACCTCATGTCCAGCGGCTCGCACTCCGGGCCGATCTTCCAGTCGCTGCCGACCCACATGGGCATCTGGGACAAGTGGGTGCTCGGCTGGGCCAACCCGAAGATCGTCAACCCGGGTGACCGGACGAGCCTCCAGGTGGTCGGCCAGACCTCCCGGACGCCGAAGGGCACCGAGGACGGTCTGCGGATCAACCTGCCGGACAAGCACGTCGTCATGTCCACCCCGCACAGCGGATCCAACCTGTGGTGGTCCAACAGCGACCAGAGCTGGGCGGACACCCGCCTGACCCGCACGGTCAGCGTCCCGGCCGGCACCGACGTGAAGTTCCGCTGGTGGAGCGACTACAGCATCGAGCAGGACTGGGACTACGGCTTCTTCGAGGTCTCCGCCGACGGTGGCACGACCTGGACGGAGCAGAAGATCTACCACGCGGACGGCACCCTCGCGTCGACCGACGACGGCTACGACGACCCGAACCACCGCATGGTCGACTACGGCAACAAGAAGTACGGTCTCACCGGTGAGAGCGGCGGCTGGCAGAACCTCTACGCCGACCTCGCCCCCTTCGCCGGCAAGAACGTGCAGGTCCGCCTGCGCTACGCCACGGACGCGGCGGCCGAGGAGCGCGGCTCGTTCAACGACGACTTCTCGCTCACCAACGGCGCGGCGACCGTGTGGAGCGACGATGTCGAGGGCGGCGCCAACGGCTGGACCGCCACCACGGGCACCTTCACCGACACGTCGGGCGCCGGGTTCGTGATCCACTCCGGCCAGCTCCAGTCCGCCCAGTACTACCTGGCGGAGTGGCGGAACCTCGACGGCTTCGACAAGGGCCTGCAGTACGCCTACGACACCACCTACCAGCGCGACGGCGCCTGGAAGGTCGAGAAGATCAAGTACAACGCGCCCGGCCTGCTGGTCTGGTACCGCGACGCGTCCCGTACCGACAACAACGTGGCCGACTCCTCCTTCGACCTGCCGTCGGTGGGCCCGAAGGGCGAGCTGCTCCTGGTGGACTCGCACTTCGAGCCGCTCCGCCGTACGGGCGAGGCGGCCACGATCGACACGTCCGCGCTGAAGAACCTGCCCTCGCGGCCCCAGTCCTCCAACGCGGCGTTCAACTTCGACGGCACCTACCCGTTCAAGGAGTGCATCGAGGGCGCTCCGTTCACGCAGTACTGCACCTCGTACGGCAAGCTACCGGCGGTCAAGACCTTCACCGACGCCAAGGGCTGGTACCCCGGCATCGAGGTGCGTGACGGCAACCTGTTCTACCGGTTGCGGGACGCCTCGACGGTCGTGCCGTCCAAGGACAACCAGCCGTACACGACCCGGGTCGTCAACCCCGACGGTTCCCCGGCGACGGACTACTACGGCGCGGACATCGGCAGCATCCTCGGCACCGGCAACCCCGGTGACGAGGGCAAGCAGCTCGGCGTCCAGATCAAGCTGGTCAGCCCCCTGCCCGCCAACCTCGGTGTGATCGTCCAGGTCACGCCGCCGAAGGCGGAGCCGGCCAAGAAGTAGTCAGGCGGTAACGGCGTCACCCCCGTGCCCGGCGGCCTTCGTCGCCGGGCACGGGCGTTTCGCGGTGGACCGTGGATTTGCCTAGCATGTGATCGTGCGGAGCAAGGCGGACCACACTGCGGCCATCCAGGAGCATCGGCGGGCCGCCCTGGTGGTGAACACCAGATCCAGAAGAGGCCGGCATCACTATGCCGAGGTCTTACGCCTCGTCGAGGCCGCGAACTTCCGGCTCACCGGCGTGCATCCGATCACGGACCCCTCCCGCCTCCGCGACATCGTCGAGCGCGCGCTGTCCGCGGGGCCCGACCTGCTGATCGCCGGCGGCGGCGACGGCACGCTGAGCAGCACGATCAAGCACGTGGCCGGCAAGGACGTCGCCCTCGGCGCCCTCCCGCTCGGCACCACCAACAACTTCGCCCGCAGCCTCGGCCTGCCGCTCGACCTTCAGGGAGCGGTCCGCGTCCTGACCGAGGGCAAGGTGGCCGACATCGACCTCGGCCTCTGCGGCGATCGGCCGTTCGCCAACCTCGCCAGCTTCGGAGTCTCCGTCGAGGTCGCCGGGACCGTCCGGCCCTGGCTCAAGCGCCTCCTTGGCCGGTCCGCCTATCCGCTCACCGCGATGACGATCCTCCCCGGCCACCAGCCGTTCCGCGCGTACATCACCGCGGACGGGCGACGGCACGAGCTGCTCACCCACCAGCTCAACATCGCCAACGGCCGATTTCACGGCGGCTGGCAGATCGCCAGGGACGCCGGGATCGACAACCGCACGCTCGTCGCCTACCAGCTCGGGTCCGGCAAGCGGCTGCGACTGATCGGCGAGACTCTCGTGCGGGCCACCACGGGCCGGTGGCGCAGCCTCGCCGGCGGCCCGTTCGTCACCGGTCGCGAGATCCTGGTGGAGACCGACCCGCCGATGGCCGCCGACATCGACGGCGAGGTCCGGCTGCGCACACCCCTGGTCATCAAGACGATCCCGAACGGCGTCAGGGTGATGGTTCCCCAGGATTTCGTGGATCGATGAGCCGCCGGTAGGCCGGGCGCAGCAGGTCGGTGATGGGGATGTGCCTGGCCTTGACCGCGGGCGGGTCGAGCGTGCGGAGCAGGATGTCCGCGGGCGCCGACACCCGCGACGGCTGGTGCCGCAGCCGGGCCAGCGACGTGCCGGCCTCGTAGAAGGTGCTCAGCCGTTCGCCGAACGGCACGTCGTCCGAGACCTCCCGGAGATCGTCGAGCAACGACTGCTTCGGCATGCCGCGCCACGCCAGCACCAGGAACGGGTCGTCGTCGAACCTCTCGGCGAGCAGATAGAGCACCGCCGACAGATGCTTGCAGGGGAAGCCCCAGTCGGGACAGGAGCACTCCATCTCCAGGCCCTGCTCGTCCGGGAACAGCGGCAGGCCGCAGTCGCCGAAGACGAGCTCGATCTCCGGCGGCATCTCCCCTGCGAGCAGCTTGGCCCGGTACAGCGCGCGTGCGGCGAGGGCCTCGGTCAGGACCTCCCAGTCGCCGTCGCCGTAGGCTTCGATCCGGATGTCCACGCCGTACGGCTCGGGCCGCGAACCCTGGACGCGCGCCGCGACGTGACCCGGAGCGATGTCGAGTTCGAGCACTCTGCCGGAGCGGGCGTAGGTGCGCCCCCGGCTGAGACGGCCCTTGTCGCAGATGGTCTCCAGGATGTCGATGAAGCGCCGCGACCACCATCGCTCGCCCATGGTCCCGCGCCGGGAGCGCGCCCGCAGTCCCTCGTGCGGTTCGTGCGGCTCGTACGGGTGGTGCGGTTCGCGCGGCTCTCGCGGGTGGCCCATCAGCTCACCGCCTCGGGCGACAGGCGGAACAGCTCCCGCAGTTCCTCGGTCGACAGGTTCGCGATCCAGTCCTCGCCGGCGCCGACGACGCTCTCGGCGAGGGCCTTCTTCCGCTCGATCATCTCGTCGATCCGCTCCTCCAGCGTTCCCACGCAGATGAACTTCCTGACCTGGACGTTCTTGGTCTGCCCGATGCGGAACGCCCGGTCGGTGGCCTGGTTCTCCACCGCGGGGTTCCACCAGCGGTCGACGTGGACGACGTGGTTGGCCGCGGTCAGGTTCAGCCCGGTGCCGGCCGCCTTCAGCGACAGCAGGAAGACCATGGGCTCGTCGTCCTCCTGGAACCGCTCGACGAGCTCGTCGCGCCGCGCCTTCGGCAGGCCGCCGTGCAGCCAGAGCACGGGCCGGTCCAGGTGCGCGGCCAGATACGGCTGGAGCAGCGTGCCGAACTCGGCGTACTGGGTGAAGACCAGCGCCTTGTCGCCCTCGGCGACGATCTCCTCGGCCAGCTCCTCCAGCCGGGCGAGCTTGCCCGAGCGGCCGGCCAGGCGGGAGCCGTCCTTGAGGAGATGGGCCGGGTGGTTGCAGACCTGCTTGAGCTTGGTCATGGCGGCCAGGACGTTGCCGCGGCGCTCGATGCCCTCAGAGCTCGTGATCTTGCCCATCATGTCCTCGACGACCGCCTGGTAGAGGGTCGCCTGCTCGGGCGTGAGCGTGCACCAGATCTTCATCTCCAGCTTGTCCGGCAGGTCGGAGATGATCGCTTTGTCGGTCTTGAGGCGGCGCAGAACGAACGGGCCGGTGGCGCGCCGGAGCGCGGCCGTCGCGGCCTCGTCGCCATGGCGTTCGATCGGCTCCTGGTAACGGGTCCGGAACGTCCTGACGGACCCGAGAAGGCCCGGGTTGCAGAACTCCATGATCGACCAGAGCTCGGCCAGATGGTTCTCGACCGGCGTTCCGGTCAGCGCCAGCCGCGTCCTGGCCGGCAGGGACCGTACGGCCTGGGCCTGCCTGGCGGCGCTGTTCTTGATCGCCTGAGCCTCATCGCACACGATCCTGCCCCAGGTGAGCCCGGCGAGCGCCCCCCGGTCGCGCAGCGCCGTGCCGTACGTCGTGAGGACCAGATCGACCCGGGCGACGCGCTCGGCGAGCTCCTCCTGGCGCAGGCGGGACGAGCCATGGTGGAGGTAGACGTCGAGCGAGGGCGCGAACCTCGAGGCCTCCTTCTGCCAGTTGCTCAGCAGGGACATGGGGCAGACCAGCAGCGTCGGCTCCGGCCGGGCGCCGCCCGCCCGCTCCTCCAGCAGGAGGGACAACGTCTGGGCGGTCTTGCCGAGGCCCATGTCATCGGCGAGGACGGCTCCCAGCCCGACCCCTGACATGAACGCCAGCCAGGACAGGCCGCGTTCCTGGTAGGGACGCAGGCTGCCGTGGAAGCCCGCGGGTGTGGCGACCGGCGTCAGGCGGCGGTCCGCCTCCCCGGACAGCAGGTCGCCGAGCAGGCCGTCCGCGTCCACGACCAGGGGAAGGTCCTCCTCGCCGCCGTGGACGACCTCCTGGATCACCTCCGCGACCGTCATCTCGCCGGAACGACGCCGTTCGACGGCCCTGAGGGCGGCGCCGAGCTGGCGGTCGTCCAGCTCGACCCAGCGCCCTCTCACGCGGACCAGCGGGACCTTCAGCCGGACGAGCTCGGCGAGCTGCTCCTCGGTGATCGTCTCGTCGCCGATGGCCAGATCGACCCGGAAGTCCACGAGCTGCCCCAGACCGAAGCCCTGATCCGAGGCCGCTCCGGGACCGGATCGCTGCGACCTGGTGGTCAGCTTGAGGCCCAGCCGCGACTTTCCGGCCCAGGCGGGCAGCTGGACTCCGAATCCCGCCGCCTGGAGGAGAGGCGCCGCGTGCCGGAGGAAGTAGAAGGCGCCCGCCATGTCGAGCCGGACTCCGGACGGGCGTGTTCCGCCGAGCGCCTCGTCGATCTTGGGATAGAGGCGGGCGGCCCTGCCGAGCCCGGCGAGCAGGGTCTCCTCCGGGCGTCCATGGAGGCCTGGCACGGTCTCGCCCGCCCACAGGAGCTCGGCGGGAAGGTACAGGCTCGGGTCGTCCGAGCCCTGGAGGGCGAACTCAACCTGCCAGGCTTCGCCGTCCTCGGTCGTCGACGGCGCTGTCGTTGATGGTGCGGCCGTTTCCGGCTCGGCCGGTTCCGCGAGCCGGAAGCACACGCGGAAGGGCCCGTCGGCGCGCTGCGCCTGGCTCAGCCAGGCGTTGAGCGGCCGGGCCAGCTGCTCGGCCGCAAGCGCGGTCACACCGGGAAGAAGGGCGTCGTCGCCGGTGAGCGCGACGATCCAGCGGTCGGCCAGGGGGCTGCGCGCGCCCGGGCGGTGCCCCCCGAGGAGACGTTCGGGCAGAGCCTGCCGTACCGCGGAGTCGGCGAGCCCGGCGACGACCTCGCCGAGCACGTGGGCGGAGGGCCGCTCCTCGCCCGCCGCCCGGCAGACGGGGGGCATCGCGGCCGCGAGTTCTCGAAAACGCGCCCCGTCGGCACCGGTCAGCACCGGCCGCCAGCGTGCCGCGTAGCCGTCCTTCTCGACGACGAGCTGCGGCAGGATCCGGCCTCGGCGGACCATGTCGCGAACATTCGCCGCGACGACCGCGAGGTAGCGCAGCGAGGTGGCGGGAACCGGCGCGCCGTCGAGTGACTCGCCCGGCTCGTACGCGGCGGCGGGAAGCCGGGCGATCTCGTCGACCGCGTCGAGCAGTTCGAGCGCGGCGGCGGGTTCTGCCAGCAGGGCGGGCACACGCCACGAGCTGATCCTGGGACTGCGGGCGCCCACGTTCAGGCCGGACTCGGGGGAGGGAAGCGGGCTCCTGGCAGAGCTCGGCAGCAACATGGTCAGCTCGGAGACGGTCGCCTTGCCGGCGACTGCCGCTGCGAGGTCGCCCCAGAGGGGCAACTCGTTGAGAAGCCCGTCCGCGGAGACCGCGAAGGGATGCGCACGCGCCGTCACCCGAGAGGAAGCAGCCGAGGTCCCGCTTGACGGGTCTCCGTTGGATGTGTCCTCAGCCCAGAGCGCGAGCCTGCCGTCGATCCATGTTCCGTGGACCACCAGCACCGCTGCCGCCTCCCTTCGCCATCCGAAACCGTAGCAGCGGTCGATGCCTGCCATGACGGGCCGCGGCTCAGCCTGTGGAAAACGCCGTGGTCGGCCTCACGCCCTCGCGACGGGATTGTCCGGGGCCCGATCGGAAACACGAAAAGCAGTCCTGAGCTTGACGGGAGTGGCCGGTGACAAGCCCTCAGGTCACAAAGCCCTCACCTGTTAAATGGCTCCTGCTGGCGCATTCACGCACCGGCGCAGCGCTCGCGGGATCCGCCCCACGGAGACTAGATAATTCGCACCATTTGCCGAGAAATGCTGCGAACTACCCGAATTGGCAATTGCGCCTGGCGAGAGTTCTCTAATTACTCACGGGTACACCTTGCTCACCATCCGTGCTCATGAAATGATTCGTATAGGTGTTCGAATCGTATTTCCGGGGGTGGGAGTTGTTCGAGATCGTTGATCCGGTGGGGCGGGCGCCAGATGCGGGTGGTGTGTGGGTGTCT
>NZ_BOOP01000045.1 GCF_016863295.1 Planotetraspora phitsanulokensis | reverse complement strand
GCTAGAACGGAAGATCGCGGCCGGGGCGTTCGGGCTGTTCAGGTGCTGTGGTCAGGGGCAGGGTCGAACTGCCGACCTTCCGCTTTTCAGGCGGACCAATCACCCTGCTTGGATGACAAGAGCCGTGGTCAGAAGGTTGTAGGCGGTCGCCGGAGTTTGTCTGTGTGCAGGGACGTTGCTGTCAGCGCTGCTGTCACCTCGACCATGGTCACCCGATGGCAAGGCCCGACGGAGGAGGGCCGCGGCAGCCGATCGCCCCAACGCTGTATGGCGAGTGCCGACGTAAGCGATCGTCGCGGTCTTGCCCTCGCTGGCGAGAGCATCTGATCCGTAGCAAGGTCAGACCTGTCCACAGGCATCTACCACTGTCACGAACGCCTGCTCAAAGAGGTTGTCCGGCTTCCCAGATTCCACAGGCGTCCACGGTCGTCCTGGGCTGTAGTTAGCAACAGCGTTAGCAAGATCAGCCGTCACTGGTCCTTACCCCACGTGTTGCGCCGAAGCGACTGGCACCATGGTCAAGCTGATGTGCCCGAAAGCTATGAGAACCTGTTCGCGGTAATCACGTCGTGGGGGCAGCGTGGAGATCTTGCTTACAGACTCAACTGGCGAGATCGACTTGTCTGCTGATCGGGCCACGCTCAGTCACCTTGCCGACCTCTTGGCCCGCGGTTCCGGCTCGGTGAGCGCCGACCCTGCTCAAGACGCTCCCTTTGGCCAGACGCCACTCACACATCTATTCGTCCAGAGCGTGGACGGGGAATCAGTCGTTGTAGTTGCCGACGCTGAGACTCACTCTCTGTCGATCGCCGGCGACGGCGTCTTTCTCAAGATCTTCGCCGACAACGTTCGGGCCATGGCCGAGACCGACGATGGCGGCCATCTCCACATCGACTTCTACCCCGACCATCCCTATCTCGGAGAAGGCTCGGCACCCTTGGTCGTCAACAGCCCCCATGGTGAAATGCCTGCCCTCACCCTCTGATCCCATCATTACGAGTGAAGTGGAAGGTCGTGGTCGAGGGCTTGCGCTGCTGGTCAACCGTATGATGCCGTATAGGTCGATCAGACTGCGTCAGGTGGCGTTGCTGTCCACGGCTGCTGTACAGCAAATCACAGTAACTCGCGTATCCGGTGGCACGGACCGACGGAGTCGGTCCGCGGCAGCCGATCGCCCCAACCTCTCGCGGCGGGCACCGAAGTCGGCGATCGTAACGGCCTCAGCCGACCACTTCGGTGTGAACTCGTGGCGTCAGGGTCGCTGCTGGTCGGTTAGGTGGTCAACTGGCGCACGAAAGATCATGTTCGACCGCCGGCAGTCGGTGAGGTTGCTGCACTTTGCTGCTGCACGACTCCTGCGCCAGATGTCGGCTTTCTTGACTTCCTGCTCTTAACGAAACGGCGCCGCTTGTCAAGCCGAATACTACAAACTAGTGTGCGGGGCGCCGGAACGGGTCAATCGTCGCACTACTCATCGAGGTACTGCAGCTCGGTGTCGCAGTCGAGCTCGGGCCCTTTACGCCACGGGATGACGCCCCTGGACGTGGTGGTCAGGTACGGGACAGGTTTCCTTCAGCGGGCCTCGCGCAGGTCCATACGACGAAGCCGCTGAGGGCGCCCCTTACTTCCCGCTCAGATCCGGATTTTGACCTCTTGTGCCCAATGCCCGGCGTGTCGCATGCTTGATCCACACACGTTCCGCAGAGCAAAGGGGAAGAATGCGTCAATTATTCAAGACCCTGGTCCGATGTGCAGGTGTCGCGGCGTTGGTAACGGGCGTGAGCGTGGTCGCAGCGTCGCCGGCGAGCGCGACCACCACGACCTGCGCCGTGAGCTACTACTCCTGCTCGACGGCCATCCTCAACGCGGTGTCTGGAAAAAACTTCATAAAATGGGAGGTCGATTCCGGCGCCTCGGGAAGCGGCTGTAGCTGGCAGGTAATCGACGTGGGCAACCTTCATGTCGTCGGGTCGGGGAGACTAGGCGCATTCCGGCACAACAACGGGCAGATTAACGGACTCTACGGTAACTACAGACTGGACCTGTGGAACTGCGGACTCTCAGCATTCGGCTGGATCAACAACCAGTAATGAGCCGGGTTGAGCATCTCCCTGCCTGACCTGGTTCTCCGGACTGGGAACAGGTGACGGGAGTTCCGTAGGGCTGCCCGTCGACGCGATCGCGGCTCACGCTTCGGGCAGCCGCACTGGCATCGCCGCGTCCGGTGTGATTGCTCCATCGGGCTCGCATGGCGCAGGCCGCCAAACGTGGTGAGGGGTTCGACGTGGAGTCCAGGCTTCCGGTCTCTGCGTCCGAGATGAAGAGCGCGGTCACGTGGCTCGCCCTCGTGCTGGCGTACATCGACATGAAGTGGCCGCACGCCGCCGCCAAGACGCGCGACAGCCTCACTGATGCCCTGGCCACCGTCACGCCTGCCCTCGTCGACCAGAACGCTCCAGGTAGGGCAGACGACTTGATCCTGCGTGAGGCGCTGCGGCAATACGCTCTTCCCCCGGCATCTCGGCAACTCGCCGGAGCAACCGCACTTGCGCTGTTCTGGGCCACACCCCATGAAGCACCGGTACCGCGAGACCTACGTGGAGCTGACATCTCGCAGACTATGGCTACCAGAATGGACTTTCGTGGACGGCAACTTGCCGGCGCTCGACTGACCGGCCTGGATCTCCGTCATGAAGACTTCGCCGGGGCATCCGCCGCAGGGGCTTCCTTCAAGGGAGCCCGACTCGATCGAGTCAACTTACGCGGCACCGATCTATCAGGTGCTGACTTCAACGGGGCGTGTCTACGCGGCGCGGATCTTTCAGGGGCTGTAGTGACAGGCTCACGCATTGATGGCGCTGATCTGACCGATGTTGTCCTGACGGATAGCGCCCGCAAGAGCATGATCGGTACACCGATCGCGCCCAAGGCCGCCTCATCTCCCTGTAGATGACACCCGCAACGAGGCTGGTGTGGGGGTGGTCCTCAGCCGACTAATGACCTGCAGATACACACCATGATCCATCCCGCGTATATCCCGCGAACAGCGGCCGAAGGCCGCTCATGGTGGCGTACGGCTGCGTAGGCCAGAAATGATCAACGGCGCCCGACGACAGCGAATCCGCTGGTCAGGCACCGTTTCAGGAGGTTGAGCGGAGAGCGTGGGATTCGAACCCACGAGACCGGTCACCCGGCCTAGCGGTTTTCAAGACCGCCGCCATCGTCCACTAGGCGAGCTCTCCAGGTGACGTCTGGCGAAGACGTCATGTGCACCTTACTCTCTCACCGGCCGTCGACGACCCGCGACCGCATATCAAACGATCTTCGAGGTCCCGCCGTCGGCGAGATCGCCTACAGCTGGTCGGGGATCTCCGAGAACCGCCGCTCGCCGAGCGACTGCGGCCCGGCGAACGCGTCGCCCACGCTGGCCGCCAGCTTCAGGTACGCCTCCCGGGTCGCCTCCTGGAGACGCTCGAGATCGATCTCGGCGCCCTCCTCCAGGTGCGGGTCGTAGGGCACCCGGATGACGGCCCGGCATCGAGCGGAGAAGTGCGCCTCCAGCCTGTCCAGGTCCACGGTGGACTTCGACCGCGGCCGGACGCTGCACAGCACCACGGTCGCCGCCCGCACCAGTTCCCCGTAGTTGTGCGCCTCCAGCCAGTCCAGGGTCGCAGACGCCGCGCGGGCGCCGTCGACGGACGGCGAGCTGATCAGCACGATCTGGTCGGCCAGCCCGAGGACGCCGGACATCGCCGAGTGCAGCAGACCGGTCCCGCAGTCGGTGATGCAGATCGAGTAGAAGTTCTCCAGCACCTGCGAGACGGCCGCGTAGTCCTTGGCGCTGAACGCCTCGGACACCGACGGATCCCGGTCCGACGCGAGGATCTCCAGCCGCGACGGAGCCTGCGACGTGAATGCTCTTATATCCACGTATCGCTTGATCTGTCCGCGCTCATTAAGCAGGTCGCGTACGGTCGCCGACGTCTCCAACTCGACCTTGTCGGACAGGGTTCCACGGTCGGGGTTCGCGTCAACGGCGATCACGCGGTCGCCGCGGACCTGGGCCAGCGTCGCCCCCAGGCCCACCGTCGTGGTCGTCTTGCCGACTCCGCCCTTGAGGCTGAGCACGGCGACCCGGTGGTGCCCCGTCGCTACGGGCGTGCGGGCGCGGTTGATCAGCTCACGGCGACGCCGTACCTCTGAGGGCTCGCCCGGCTTGATCCACCCGGCCGACGCCTTGTAGACGAGCCGGCGCCAGCCGCCCTTCGGAGCGTTCCTGCGGCCCTTGAGGAGGCTGTCGGGGTCGAGGCTGTCCGCCGACGGCTTGGTGCCCGAGGCAGGCCGCGACGGAGCGCTGAACGCCGGCGGCGGCGGGGCCTGACGGCGCCGCGGCTCATACTGCGCTCGGTCGTCGACGTCGCCGTCCCGCTCGAACGGCCGGCGCTCGTCGACGGCCAGGTCGTCGCGGAGCGAGCCGGAGAACGGGTCCTCCTTCATCGGAGGCTTGGGCTCGACCGCGGGGCTCGTGACGCGGAACGTCGCGTCCTGGCCCGTGAGGCCGTCCTGCCGCTCCGCCGGGAACATCCGCTCCGCCCGGAAGGGATGCTCCCCGGAGACCGAGGCGGAACGGTCCGGCGCGAACGGGTCCGCCGGCATGACCTCCGCCGGGAAACGCGGCGCGGCCTCCCCGCCGAAACGATCTCCGCCAAAAGCAGCGAAACGATCATCGGAGACACGCTCACCGTGATCTCCGGAGAACTGTCCGGGGCGCGCCTGCTCCCCCGTGAAGGACTCGGCGCGCAGGGCCTCTCCGGGGAAGGACTCGAAGTGATCCGTCGCCGACGGCAGCCGCTCGGGCATGCTCGGCCATTCGGAGGGCGCGGCCTTGTCCACCGAGCCGCGTGAATCCGCGGTCCCAGGCGGAGTGACCTGGTCGACAGGTACGGCAGGCTCCAGCCAGCCCCGCAGCGGTTCCTCATTCGAGGCGGACGAGGAACCAGAGGACCCGGAGGACCCGGCGGCGGGTGACGAGGAAGACGCGGGGGACTCCGGCGCCGTGCGCCCCGACTTGCGGGTCTCGGCGTCGGCGAAGGCTCCCAGGCTGAAGGAGTCGGTGTCCGCGGGAGAGTCGTTGAAGGCGCCCTTGCCGAAGCCGCCCCCGAAGCCCGATCCCAAGGCGGGCTCCTGGTCGCCTCCGGACGGCGTGGCCGTCCTCTTCGCGTCGCCGTCCTCACGGGGTGCGGAGCGCTCGGCCTCCTCCACCGCGGACGACCCGGCGGCCGCCCCTCCCAGCGTGGACGTCCGGAAGGCGGTCGCGAACGGGTCGAACGGATCGACGGTCTCGGCCGCCCGTTCCACGGAGTCCGCACGGTCGCCCTGAACTCCATCGCCCCGTGCCTGATCGTCCTGAGCACGATCCGCCCGGACGGCCGGCTCCGATGTGGACACGGACGCGGCGTCGGCGGACCCGAGTCCCGACTCGGCGGACTTCGCGCTCCCGGTGTCCCCATTGGGCGGTGCGGCCACCCCGGCGTCGTCGGCCACGGCCACCGACGCGGAGCCGTACATCGAGTCGACCGCGTTGCGGAACAGCGCGCCAGACGCCGGCTCCGACGGGACGAGGCTCCACGGGTCCTGGGGGTACGGCGAAGGGGTCTCGTGGCCTGCCGGCTGCGCCGGAGGCGCGGTGGTGGAAGACGCGCCAGGAGACGCGGCGGACGCGAGGGTCGCGGAAGTGACCGCGCTCACCGCGATCTCCACCTCGTCGGGCATTTCCTTGATCGCGTCCAGCCATGCGAGCTGGTCCTCGAGAGAATGAGGATCCTCTCGATCATGTCTCGCCACCGTGTACCCCCTCGGGATGGGCTAAAAGGGCAGCAAACACATTGGAGATTAGCGTCCCGTATTACGCGGAATGCGGGCAACCGTAGAGTTCGACCGCCACGCTACTTTAGGTGACATGCGTGCGATTGTGATTTCCGAGCCTGGCGGACCAGACGTCCTGGACTGGCAAGAGGTGCCCGATCCGAGTCCCGCCGCAGGTCAGGTCGTCATCGACGTGACGGCGTCCGCGGTCAACCGGGCTGACGTCCTCCAACGGCAGGGCAAGTATCCACCACCCAGGGGCGCCTCCGACATCCTCGGCCTCGAGTGCTCGGGAGTGATCGCGGAGATCGGCGCCGGCGTCGAGGGGTTCTCCGTCGGCGACCAGGTCTGCGCGCTGCTCGCGGGCGGCGGGTACGCCGAGCGCGTCGCCGTCCCATGGCAGCAGGTCATGCCGATCCCGGACGGGCTCGCGCTGGACGTGGCCGCCTCCCTTCCCGAGGTCGCCTGCACAGTCTGGTCGAACGTCTTCATGACCGCCAGGCTCCGCAAGGGTGAGACCCTGCTCGTCCACGGCGGCTCCAGCGGGATCGGCACCCTGGCCATCCAGCTCGCCAAGGCGTTCGGCTCGCAGGTGCTCGTCACCGCCGGTTCCGACGAGAAGGTACGGCGCTGCCTCGAACTGGGCGCGGACGAGGGTGTGAACTACCGGGAGGAGGACTTCGCCGAGAAGTTCAGGAACCGGGCCGACGTCATCCTGGACATCATCGGCGCCAAGTACCTCCGTCAGAACCTGGACGCCCTCGCGACCGGGGGACGCCTGGTCCTCATCGGCATGCAGGGCGGAACGGTCGGCGAGATCGATCTCGGCAAGCTGATGGGCAAGCGGGCCTCGATGTCCGCCGCGGGACTCCGCGTACGCCCGGTCGACGAGAAGGGCGTGATCTGCCGCGGCGTGGTGGAGAACGTCTGGCCGCTGATCAGCGCCGGAGCGATCCGTCCCGTGGTGCACGCCGAGATCCCGATGTCCGACGCCGCGCAGGCTCACCGCATGCTCGAAGCGAGCGAACACATCGGAAAGATCCTGTTGGTCCGGTGAGCTAGGTTGGATCGCGAGAGCACGACAGAGCGGGCCTGGCCGCTCAGCGGAGCGGGCCGCAGACGGCCGGCACGGGGCGGAGCGGGGCCAGGAAGCGAATCAGGAGTGGTAATCGACCGATGAACGCAGACGAGAGCACCCCGCACATCGTGGTCGTGGGGCCCGAGGGCCTCTCGGTCTCCGGCGACGACGGCAAGGAAGGCGAGCAGGAGCGCTCCGTCGCCGAGCTCGTCGAGCAGCCGGCGAAGGTCATGCGGATCGGCAGCATGATCCGTCAGCTTCTCGAAGAGGTCCGCGCGGCCCCCCTTGACGACGCCAGCCGCAAGCGTCTCAAGGACATCCACCAGAGCTCCATCAAGGAGCTGGAGGACGGGCTCGCCCCTGAGCTCGTCGACGAGCTGGAACGGCTTTCGCTCCCCCTCACCGACGACAACGGCGCCCCTCCGAGCGACGCGGAGCTCCGGGTCGCCCACGCCCAGCTCGTCGGCTGGCTCGAGGGTCTCTTCCACGGCATCCAGACCACCCTGTTCGCCCAGCAGATGGCGGCGCGGGCACAGCTGGAGCAGATGCGCCGGGCCCTTCCCGGCGGAATGTCCCAGCAGGGCCACGACGATGCGGCCCACCCCGGCGGCGGCCCCTACCTGTAAGGGCCTGCCCCTAAAGCCCTGGAAAGCCCCGAAAGCCCCGTAAAGCCCCTGCCCGTCAAGGTCCCACCGCCCAGCGGTCCCCGGCCCCTCAGAACAGATCTTCGATGATCCTGGCGACTCCGTCGTCGTTGTTGGCCGCCGTCACGTGATCGACGGCGGCCAACACGTCTTTGTGGGCGTTCGCGACGGCGTACGAGGTGCCCGCCCAGGCCAGCATCGGCAGGTCGTTGGGCATGTCCCCGAAGGCGACCACGTCCGCGGGCTTGATCCCCAACTCCGCCGCGAGCGCGGCCAGTGCCGTGGCCTTGGTAACTCCGTGCGCGCTCATCTCGATCAGGCCCCGGCCACTCGAGTGGGTGGGCGTCACGAGGTCTCCGACGATGTCGAGCGCCCTGTGGTGCAGGTCGTCCGGATGCATCGACGGATGCAGGGCGAGCAGCTTGGCGCACGGCCGCGAGGTCAGCGTCGACCTCCCCACCCGTTCGCCGTTCAGTTTCTGGGCGTCCCAGCGCCCGACCGGGAAGTCGGCCTCATGGGCGAAGCCCTGTTCGTACTCCACGGAGAACGCCAGGCCGTCGATGTGGCCCCGCAACCGCCGGACGGACTCCTCCAGGACGTCGGGGGCGATCAGATGGGCGTCCACGACCTCCTCGGTGTGGAGATCGTAGACGAGGGCCCCGTTGGCGCAGATCGCCAGCCCACGATGCCGTACGGCTCCCGCGACGGCGTGCATCCAGCGGGGTGGCCGGCCGGTGACGAGGACCAGCGTGCCGCCGGCCTCCTCGACCCGTGCGAAGGCGGCGACCGTCCGGACGGAGACGCTGCCGTCGGAGCGCAGCGCGGTGCCGTCGAGATCTGTGGCGACGAGCCGAGGGGTGGTCATGACGCGTTCCAGTTTGCACGTTGTTATGCGTAGGCACACCTTCGAGGGGGGTCTGGAAGAAGAAATCTCACCCAGAGATGGAACACCAACGCGCGCCATAGTGTTAGATGTGATGGCGTTGTATTAGCTGTTCCCGTAGCGAAAACCAGCTTGACTGTTATGAGCCACCCGGGGAGCTGTGCGACACACCGGGGCCCACGAGGTGTGGTGCCCCAAGATTCACTTCCTTAGGGAGAGCATTAATGGCTCAGGGAACCGTCAAGTGGTTCAACGCTGAGAAGGGCTTCGGCTTCATCGCACCGGACGGCGGGGAGCCCGACGTGTTCGTGCACTTCTCGGCGATCTCCGGCTCCGGCTACCGCAACCTGGAGGACGGCCAGCGGGTGGAGTTCGAGGTCACCTCGGGCCCCAAGGGTCCGCAGGCCTCCAACGTGCGGGCGATCTGACCCACTGACTCACTGAAGGCGGGGTTCGTATTGCGAACCCCGCCTTTGGTGTGTTTGGACCAGACATTCGTCTGGTCGTGAACGCTCTCGGCCGCGGCGAATCGGTTAGGTACACCGAGTAAAGCATTTCCCGGACCGCTCCATCCGGACAGAAGCGCCGAACTTTCCTCTCGCTTAGCGCGCAATCGGTGATTACGCGCTGAGCGGACAGGAAATCAGCGTGCGGCCCGGCCCTTGACCGGTTCGAGGACGTCGAGCCCGACATATGGCCGCAGGGCCTTCGGAACGACGACCGAACCATCCGCCTGCTGGTGGTTCTCCAGAATGGCGGCGATCCACCGGGTGGTCGCGAGGGTGCCGTTCAGCGTGGCGACATGCTGGGGCTTGCCATCGGCGTCCCGGTAGCGGACCCGCAGCCTGCGGGTCTGGAACTCGGCGCAGTTCGACGTCGAGGTGAGCTCGCGGTAGCGGCCCTGGGTGGGCAGCCAGCCCTCGCAGTCGAACTTCCTGGCCGCGGACATGCCCAGATCGCCCGCCGCCACGTCGATGACGCGGAAGGGGACCTCGACCTTCTCGAGCATCTCCTTCTCCCAGGCGAGCAGCCTCAGGTGCTCCTCGTGGGCGTCCTCCGGCCGGCAGTACGAGAACATCTCGACCTTGTCGAACTGGTGGACGCGGATGATGCCCCGCGTGTCCTTGCCGTACGAGCCGGCCTCCCTGCGGAAGCAGGACGACCAGCCCGCGTAGCGCAGCGGCAGCTCACGAGAGTCGAGGATCTCGTCGGCATGGTAGGCCGCGAGCGGCACCTCCGACGTGCCCACGAGGTAGAGATCGTCCTCGGGCAGGCGGTAGATCTCCTTGTCGTGGGCCACGTGGAAGCCGGTGCCCTGCATCGACTCCGGCTTCACCAGGACCGGAGTGATCATCGGGACGAAGCCGGCCTCGACGGCCTGCTGCATCGCCATATTGAGCAGGCCCAGCTGCAGCCGCGCGCCGACGCCCTTCAGGAAGAAGAACCGCGCGCCCGACACCTTCGCGCCGCGCTCGACGTCGATCGCGTCGAGCAGCTCTCCGAGCTCCAGGTGGTCGCGGGGCTCGAAGTCGAAGGTGGGCTTGTCCCCGATCTCCTCGAGCACGACGAAGTCGTCCTCGCCGCCGGGAGGCGCGCCCTCCTCGACGAGGTTGGGCACGCTCATCGCCAGCCGGTCGAGCTCCTCGCCGAGGGCGTCCGCCTGGGCCTCCGCGCTCTTCACCTGCGCGGCGAGCTCCTTCGCGCGGTCGAGCAGCGCCGTACGCTCCTCGCCCGAGGCCCGCGACACCGACTTGCCGATGCTCTTCTGCTCGGCGCGCAGCGACTCGAAGCCGCTGAGAGCGCTACGGCGGCGCTCGTCGAGGGAGAGCAGCGCATCGACGACCGAGTCGTCCTCGCCCCGGGCGCGCTGCGACGCCCGGAACCGGTCAGGTTCCTCACGAAGGGTACGCAGGTCAATCACGGATCAAAGGCTACCGGAGGCGGCGCGGCCGCCGCTTGTCACCGGCGCGCGGCACCGCGGGCCGAAAAGGTCAGGCCCGGCCTTCCCGGATGCGGCTCAGCCAGCTGGCGGCCTCGGAGAAGTCGCCATCGGACGTGCCCGGCTTGATCTGCGTGGCGACCTGGTCGGCCCGCGGATAGCTGCCGAGGAAGCGGACGTCGTCGGAGAGCCTGTGCAGGCCCGAGATCGCCTCGCCGACTCTGGCGTCGGCGATGTGGCCCTCACAGTCGAAGTGGAAGAAGTACCGCCCGATGCCGTCGCCGGTCGGCCTGGACTCGATCCTGGTCAGGTTGACCCCGCGTACGGCGAACTCGCTCAGCATCTCCAGCAGCGCACCGGGATGGTCGTCCCTGAGATAGGCGACCAGCGAGGTGCGGTCGGCGCCGGTCGGCTCGGGCAGCTCCCCGGGCGGGCCCACCTTGACGAACCGGGTGACCGTGTCGGACCGGTCGCCGATGCCGGCGGCGACCTGGACCAGCCCGTAGTACTCGCCCGCGATGGCCGGGCTGATCGCCGCGTCGTACGGCGAGCCGGGAGAGGCCACCTCCTGCGCGGCGGCGGCGGTGGAGGACGACGCGACCACCACGGCGCCGGGCAGCTCGCGCTCGACGAAGCCGCGGCACTGGGTGTGCGCCGCCGGGTGGGTGATGACCCGCTTGATGTGTCGCATCTCGGTGCCGGGACGCGCGAGCAGGTAGAACTCGACCGGCAGCAGCAGCTCTCCCGTGATGAGGAGCGGCTGCCCCCAGGCGAGCTCGTCGAGGGTCTGGGTGATCGCCCCCTCCACCGAGTTCTCCAGCGGGACGACGGCCCCGCCGGCCTCGCCCCGGCGAGCGACGTCGAGAGCGGCGCCCACGTTGGCGCAGGGCACGCCCTCGGCGTCGGGCGCCAAGATCCTCAGGGCGGCCTCGCAGAACGTGCCCTGGGGTCCCAGGTAGGCGAGTTTCGGCATACGACCAGGTTAGCCGCACTGAGGAGTCCGAAGTCGCAGCATCGCCGACGCCGGCGGGCCCCCGATCCGCGGGCCGTTCAGCGGGAGATGACGCTCCACGGGCGACGCGTCCGCGGGGGCTCGACCTCGGGGCCGAGACCGAGCCTGGCGGCCCTGACCGCCTGCTCCTCCTCGGGCGACAGCGGCTGGCCGCCCTTGCCGCCGTACACGGATCTCACATAGGTGCGCGTCTCCGAGCGGCCGTTGATCGAGGTGAGCACGACGCCGTCGCCGAATCCGTTGATCAGCGCCACGGAGAACGAGAGCCGCCCGGTCATCTCCTCCAGAGCGTCGTACCGGTACACCGCCACGTCGCGGATGGCCCTGCTGTCGACGGCGCCCTCGACGGCGCTGCGCCGGGCCAGGGCGTCGAGACACTCCTCGACGGAGGCCCGCGCGGATCGGAGCGCGAGCAGTCCGATCGCCACGCCGGTCGCTCCCGCGAAGGCGCCGACCATCACCACTACGGTAACCAGCACGCCACCGAGCGTAACCACTCGGTCAAGGCACCGCACGGGGAACCGGAGACCCGGCTCGATCGGCGCCGCGTTGTCGGGGCAGCCAGGAGGCGAGCAGCCAGACCAGGCCGATCGCGCCGAGGCCGAAGGCGTCCTGCACGATCTTGCCGACGACCGGGCTGAGGACGGGGATCTCCAGAGCCTTGATCGACACGCCCCACCAGGGGACGGGCAGCACGTAGTAGAGCCACACCCCCGCGGCGACCAGCAGGCGTCTGAGATCTCTCCCTGAACCCGCCAGCGCCGCGATCACGATGACGACCCAGGCGATGTGGTGGATCCACGCGACCGGCGAGAGCAGCACGGCCATCAGCCCCGTCAGCGCGACCCCGGTCATCGGGTCACCGTCGCGGAACGCCCTGCGGGCATGGCGGAAGCCGTACCAGCCGATCGCCGCGGCGGCGGCGAGCCAGATCACGGCGGTCAGCCAGCCGGGCAGGTAGAGCCTGAGCAACATGCCGCGCAGCGACTGGTTGGTCGTCGCGGCGTTCGCCCCGAGCCGTTCCGAGTCGAGCAGCGCCGAGAACCAGAAGTCCTTCGCGTCGTCGAAGATGACCAGGAACGGCAGGAGCGTGAGCAGGGCGGCCGTGAAGACCGCCATGTACAGGGCGCGCCGGTGCTCGGGGTTCCCGTCTCGCCGCGGGAAGCCCGTGACGGCCAGGTAGATGAGGAACACGCCTGGCGTGAGCTTCACGGCCGTCGCCAGGCCAATCAGCATCCCGCGGGGCCACCACGGCTTGCGCACCACGCAGTCGAGCAGGCACAGCGCCACCAGAAAGAGATCGACCTGGCCGAACCTGACCTGGTCCCTGATCGGCATCAGATACATGCACGCGGCGGCCAGCAGGCCGAACAGCACGGGTACGGCCAGGCGGCCGCTGAAGCGCTCGAGCAGGGGCCGGAAGGAGTACCCCACCGTGACCGCGAGGGCCGCCACGATGCCGATCGTCCACACCCACTGCGCCGCGGGCCACGACATCTCGCCGAGCGGGACCGCCAGCATCGCCGAGAACGGCGGATAGGTGAAGGGCAGCAGTTGCGGCGCCGGAGTGATCACGTCGTAGACGGGCAGGCCGAGCAGGAGCGCCGATCCGCCCGTCCGGTAGACGTCCAGGTCGACCAGTCGCTGATCCTCGGGATTGCTCAGCCAGTAGGCGATCAATGGGGTCGCCGCGACCGCGATGATCAGCAGCGAGATCAGGTACCTGGGCCACGCCCGCACCGACCTCGCCACGGCGGTCATCCGGCCAGTCGTCATGATGAGGGAGGCTACCGTGGACTCTGTCCTGTTCCTGTCGCCTTCCTGTCGTCACGGCAGGGGGATCGCCGCGGGGTTCCGTGTCCTTCCTCCGCCTGACCATCGTCCTTCCTGTTCGCCCGTCCAGCCCGAGCCGAGGAGCCCGCGAACCGTGCACGGCGCTCAGCGATCCACAGCGGTCCGTCATCTCATCCTCATCGCGGCCGCGCTCGTCGCGTTGCTGGCCGTGTCGGGAGCGGGGGTGACCGTCGCCCTCCCCGCCTTCGCGTCGTCCTCTGCGCCGTCGACCGCGGCCCTGCATGGCTCCGCACCCTCCACCGGCCTGCCCGGCTCCGCGCCCGGCTCGGTGTCGTCCGCCGGCTCACCCGCGGGCCGCGTGGTCCTGATCGGCGTCCCCGGGCTGCGGTGGGACGACCTCGACCCGGCACGCACGCCCAATCTGTGGGCACTCGCGGGGAAGGGCGGCGTGGCGTCGCTCTCCACGAGGACGGTCCCGCCGGAGGGCATGCCGGTGACCTGCCCGGCCGGCGGCTGGCTGACGGTGTCCGCCGGCCAGCGGGCGGGGACCGGCGGCAATTCGTGCACGCCTGCGCCCACTCCCGTCGTGGCGCCGGACGGCTCGGCGACCGTTCCCGGCTGGGCCGCGCTGGTCGCGTTGCAGCGAGCGGGCTCGTACAAGGCGGACATCGGCCTGCTCGGTCAGACGATCATCGGCGCGGGCGGCCGCATCGCCGCGATCGGGCCGGGAGCCGGTCTGGCGGCGGCCGACAAGTCCGGCAAGATCCAGAAATATGCCGCTACTCCGGATGAGCTGCCGGATCTGACGCCGTACACCGTCGTGTTCGCAGAAGCGGGAGAGATCGCCCAGGTCTGGAACCAGGAGGGGGACGCCCGCCGGAGCGCGGTCGCCGCCGCCGACCGGACGGTCGGCTCGGTCCTGACCCGGGTGCCGGCCGGTGCCACGGTGCTCGTCGCGGGCCTGTCCGACTCCGGCGCCACCGCCCATCTGCACGTGGCCATGGCCACCGGCCCAGCCAGGTCCGCGAGCCCCGGTTCGGGGCCACTGCCGTACGAGCCGGGGTTGCTGACCGCGTCCTCGACCCGCCAGGACGCGCTGGTCACCCTCACCGACCTGACCGCGACCGTCACCCACGTCCTCGGGATCACCACCCCCGAGGGGACCGTCGGCCGCCCGTGGCAGCCGGACGGCCCGTCCGACGGGACGGCGAAGGACTCCGTCGCCCGCCTCGCGGACGCCGATCTCGCCAGCCAGGTGCTCAAGCAGGTGCGAGAGCCGTTCTTCCTGGTCCTCGTCGTGGCGCAACTGCTCTTCTATGCCCTCGCCGCCGTCGTGATGCGGCGATACCGGCGGATGTTCGTGCCCGCGCAGATCGTCGCGGTGGTCAGCGCCGCCGTACCGGTGTCGACCTTCCTGGCGCAGCTCGTGCCGTGGTGGAGCCTGGCCCACCCGATGGCCGCGTTGTGCGGCACGATCCTGGTCGTCGCCGGGGCGATCGCCGCGGTGGCCTTCGCCGGGCCGTGGCGCGGGCACGTGCTCGGGCCGCTGACCGTGGTCGCCGGAGTGAGCTCGCTCGCCCTGCTCATCGACGTGATGACCGGGTCGAGGCTCCAGGTGAACGCGGTGACGGGATACGAGCCGGTGACCGGCGGCCGGTTCTACGGGTTCGGGAACATGGCCTTCGCCGTCTACTCAACCGGCACGATCCTGCTGCTGGCCGGGGTCAGTCAGGCCCTCCGGCGGTGGAGGGGCTGGGCGCTGGTCCTGTGCCTGGCCTACGGACTGCTGGCGATCGTCGCGGACGGCTGGCCGGGCTGGGGAGCCGACTTCGGCGGCGTGCCGTCGTTCATCCTCGGGTTCGCCGTGTTCCTGTTGCTGATCACCGGCCGTCGGGTGTCCGTCGTCAGGCTGGCGGTGATCGGCGCGGGCGGAGTCGTGGCCGTGGGGCTGATCGCCGTCGCCGACTGGTTGCGGCCGGCCGACCAGAGGACCCACCTCGGGACATTCGTCCAGCAGGTCGTCGACGGCGAGGGCGGGTCAGTCGTCGGCCGCAAGCTCGGGGCGATGCTGCACACCCTGGGGAACCTGCCCCTGACCCTGCTCTCCCTGGTCGCCCTGGCCTTCCTGTTCCTCGTGCTGTACCGTCCGTCGACGTGGGGGGCGCCCGCGCTCAGTCAGGCGTACGGCCACGCGCCCGCGCTGCGGGCCGGTCTGCTCGGCGCGCTCACCGCGGCTCTGGCCGGGTTCCTCGTGAACGACTCCGGCGTCGCCATCCCGGCCATGGCCCTGACCGTTGCCGTCCCGCTCACGCTGGCCGCGTCCGTGCGCGCGCTCCAGCTCTCCACGCCCACCACGCCAGACCGATCGTCAGCGCCAGCAGACACCATGGCACGACCTGCGAACGGACCACGGTGACCAGCCAGCCCAGGCCGTCCGGCTGATCCATCTGCCGCGCCGGCAGATAGCCGAGGGACAGCACGGCCAGCCGTACGACGAGGAAGCCGTCGAGCGCCGGGCAGACCACCATCGCGAGCAGGGCGAAGGCCAGCCCGTCGTACCACGGCAACACGTAGGGGGTGGCGAACAGCCAGGCCACGCCGAAGGCGAGGGCCACCCGAGGGGCGTCGAGCTCGCCGTCCCTCCGGAAGGCCCTGATCAACAGGAAGGCCAGCGCCGCGAGCAGGACGTAGGACGCGAGCTGGATCCACACACGATAGGCGCCCGGACCGATGAGTGACTGGGCCGCGTGCTGGACGAGCTTCCAGGGAGTCGCCAGCGACAACGACTGGCTGGCGTTGCGTACCTGGTCGAGCGAGTCGGGGCCCGCGAGCAGGTAGGCCGCGAGCACGGTCAGCGTCGCCGACCCCGCGACCAGCGCCAGCTTCCTCGGCGACCTCCGCAACTCCCACGCGGGGCCTAAGGCGACCAGACCGACGGTGACCTTCACGGCTATCCCGAGGCCGAGCAGGATGCCCCTGCCCCGTTCGACGACGAGAGCAGCGATCACGAAGGCGATCGCCAGGGTGTCGAGGTGCATGCCCGCCGCGAGGTGATAGACGATCAGCGGGTTGACCGTCCACAACAGGGCCGCGCGGCGTTGCCGTACCGGATCGTGCCGGGTGAACCGGTGCAGAAGCAGCGCGGTCGCGACGAACGCGGCGGCGTTGGCGAGTTCCATGACGAACACCGTCAACCGGACAGATTCGCCGCCGATGAGGGAGGCGAACGCCTGGACGGCCGTCGCGACCGGCCCGTAGACGCTGGGCGTCTGCCGCCATTCCTCGACCCATTTGATGACGGGGTCGGCGGGCAGATCAGCCGGAACGGTGACATAGGGGTTGTGGCCGAGCGTGACCATGCGCCCGTAGGCCGCGTAGTTGAGATGGTCGGCCGACCCCGACGGCGGCAGGAAGGCGAGGACGACGGCGACGAGGCAGCCCGCGAGCAGGAGCCATCGGGCGTCGGGCATCCGCCCGGCGTTCCGCAGCCCGGCCGCCAGGCCGACCGCGCCCAGGACGACGGCGGCGGCCGCCAGGCCGATCACGAGACGGCCGTCGGGCATGACACCGAGCGAGTAGGGCGGCTGCCACGGACGTCCCGGCAACGGAGGCACCATCGCGGACGGCCCGAGCAGGCCAATGGTGATCGTCAGCAGAATCGAAGCCGCCCCGGCCCCAACGGCCAGCCAAAACCCTCCGCCCCTCACCTCGAGGGCCGTATTGCGCGTGACCCCGCCCCCCCGCGTGATCATGCACAGGTTCCGGAATATGCCATCCCACCAGCCACTTCCCCTGGCGCGATCATGCACAGATTCGGTGACGGCATGCCTGACCTGCCCTTTCGTCGACCGTGATCATGCGCACATTCTTCTGCGACCCCGCCGACCCGGCCCGATGTCATTCGTGATCCGGCAATCGACGATGCGAGACCAGCGGGGCGTCCCAGGTCGAGATCCCCCGCGCGATCACACCCGGCGTTTCCGCCGGACGAGGGTAACCCTAGGAGAACCACACGCATGATCACGACAGCCGTCACGGCTGGTGGGCACTGATGCGCACAAACCCGTGCATGATCGCGATTGACGTCAGCCCTGGTCAAAGCACACATCCGCAAATCCGTGCATGATCACGACCAACGAAGGCGCAGGTCAGACAGGCCGTGCCGAAAGTATGCATGATCACGCGGAGAGTTGTGGCCGGTCAAGGGGCGTGGCCCCGAGCCTGTGCATGACCACGTGGGGAGGAGTTCAGGGGCGGGGGCGGAGGGCGTCCTTGCCTTGCTTGATGGCTTCCCTGCCGTGCTTGATCGCCGGTTCGCGGGCGGCCAGCGCACGGCCGACGTCACGGAACTGCTTCGCTCGGTGCATCTGGGCCCGCCAGTCGGTTCCCGTCGCCCGGTGGGCCATCTCGACCTCCACCTCGACCACCCGGAACCTCTTGGTGAGCAGGTCGATGGTCATCCCGGTCTCGACGCCGAATCCATGGGCGAGCGGCTGAGCGGCCTCGAACGCCGCCCTGGTCAGGCATCGCTGGCCGTTGAGCGGCTGGGCCGGCTCCCAGCCGGTCAGGCGCTTGATCCCGTCGCGGGCCAGCCGTACGACGATGCCGTGTCCCCCGAGCTTCACCCGGGTGGCGAAGACCGCGATGGTCATGTCGGCCGCACCGGCCCGCACCGGCGTGATCAGCGCGTGGGCCGCCGACGCGGTCTCGCCCAGATCCGCGTCGAGGAAGAGCAGATTCCGCGGGACGTCCTCATCGAGGAGCTGCACGGCCTCCGCCCCGCTCTCCATCGCGGCGGCCTTGCCCTTGTTCCTGCTGTGCCGTACGACCCGGGCGCCGGCCGCCCTGGCCACCCGGCCGGTCTCGTCGGCCGAACCGTCGTCGACGACGACCACGAGATCCACGCCGGGCAGCTTCAGGGCGGCGGTCACGGTGGCGCCGATCCGGTCGGCCTCGTCCTTGGCCGGGATGACGACCGCGGTGTCCGGCGTCGGCACCACCAGTTCACTCATGTGCGGCTATCCCTGCTGCTCAGCCGTGAGCAGGTCCGCGGGCACCGTGTCATGGACGGTGAAGACCGAGTCCAGGCCGGTGACCTGGAGGATCTTCCGCACCGCGGGTCGAGGCGCCGCCACCTCCAGACTGCCGCCGCGCTCACGCAGCCGTTTGAGCGCCGACAACAGCACGTTCATGCCCGTGGAGTCGCAGAACTCCACTTCGGACATGTCGATGACGACCCGGTCCGGCCCGGTCTCCAGCAGTCGGGTGAACTCCGTCTGCAACCGGGGAGCGGTGTACAGGTCGATTTCGCCGGCGACCGCCATGACAGCGTGACCGGCGTGAGATTGCGTCGCGACTTTGAGCTCCACGAGGCGCACACTAGCGCCGTACCGGCCCTGGGTCACGTTCCTCCGGAATTACCGATGAGTCGTCCGCCCTTTGTCCCCGATTCGGGCAGCGAGTACACGCAGAGTGCGCGAAGCTTGACGGTATGCGACACCGGCTTGGCCGGATGGGGGGCCCGGAACCTCCGCGTCTTGGTCGTCACTTCGCAAAGGAGGGCGGGCGCCGAGCACAGTGGGCCCGAGAGCATGATGAACAGTGAACTTCCCGAGGATCATCAGCGACGAACGCTCAGGGAGCGGCTTGAAGTCATCCAGGTCCGCACGGAGAAGGCGTCGTCGTGGCGCGACGCGGCCGAACCGCTCCGTTCGCTGATCAATCGCGAGGGATATGTCCCGATAAGCGCGCGGCTGGCCGGAGAGGATCTCGAGTTCCTCTCCGAGGCACGCGATGAACTGCTGAACTTCGTGGAGCTCGGCATCCGGTTGCTGGATCTCCACCAGCCCCGGGACGCCGGGGGGATCACGAGCGACGCCACCAATCCGATCCTGCGGTGCAGAAGCTGCATGTGGCGGTGGCCCTGTCCCACGTTCCGCGCGATGGCCGAGGCGTTCTCCTTCCGCGAACCGGCCGGCCGCGGCCCGGGACGCGAGAGCCCTGCCGGCACGGAACCGGAGGCCGGTAAGGAATTCAGGGTGGAAGCCAGTCCGGAAGGAGATTCAGCCTGAGAGCGGCAGCCGGATCTCGAAGCGGCAGCCGAGCCCCTCGTTGACCACGCCGATCACGCCCTGGTGGGCTTCCACGATTCCGCGGGCGATGGCCAGCCCGAGCCCGGCGCCGCCGTCCGGCCCGGGAGTGCGGGCGGCCTCGCCGCGGAAGGCCACGTCGAACACCCGCGACAGGTCGTCCTCGGGGATCCCCCCGCAGCAGTCGAGGACCGACAGGCTCACCATGTCGCCCTCGGCGACCGCGCGCACGGTGACGGTCCCGTCCGCGGGCGTGTGGCGGATCGCGTTGACGACCAGGTTGCGTACGGCACGGCTGAGCTCACCGGCGTCCGCGTCGACGGGCAGGACGGCGTCCGCCTCGCCGGACAGGTGGACGCGCTTGGCCCTGGCGAGAGGCTCCACCCCCGCCAGGGCGTCGGCGACCAGGTCTCCCAGGCCCACCTTTCTGCGGGAGAGCCGCAACGTGCCCGCGTGGATGCGGGACAGCTCGAAGAGGTCGTCGACCATGCCGGAAAGACGATCCACCTCGAGCCTGATCTGCGTGTGATAGCGCTTGACGGTGTCGGGGTCGTCGGCGACGCCGTCCTCCAGCGCCTCGGCCATCGCACGCATCCCGGCGAGCGGCGTGCGGAGATCGTGGCTCACCCAGGCGACCAGCTCACGCCTGGCGCTCTCCAGGTTCTGCTCGCGCTCGCGGCCCAGACGCAGCCGCTCGTACGCCTGGGCGAGGGCCAGGCTGATGGTCTCGAGTTCGGCGGGCAGCGGGCCTTCCGGCGGGGCGAACCGACCGGACGGTGACACGTCGTCGAGCGCGGCGACCAGCCGCCTGCTCGCGAGCACCACTCGGCGCGCGTTGATGAGCGCGACCCCCAACCCCACGAGCCCCCCGATGGCCACGACGGTGAGCACGATGTTCTTCGCCCGGCCATCGATGATCATCGCCAGGGTGATCGCGACCACGCCGGCGAGCGTCGCCGTGACGGTGACCACGGCCACGACCGCGAGCATCACGCCGATCGAACGACGACGGAGCACCCGCAGCAGGGCCAGTCCCAACCCGGCGATGACCAGGCCCAGCCCCGCGCTCACGGCGATGATCTGGAGGATCATGTCAGCGGCTCGTATCGATAGCCGACCCCCCAGACGGTGACGATCCGCCGGGGATCGGTCGGATCAGGCTCGATCTTCTCCCTGAGCCTCCGCACATGGACGGTCACCGTCGACGTGTCGCCGAAGGACCAGCCCCAGACCTGGTCGAGGAGGGCCATGCGGCTGAACGCCTGGCGGGGATTGCGCAGCAGGTAGGCGAGCAGGTCGAACTCCCTGGCGGTCAGAACGATCTCCTCGCCGCCCACCGTCACCTCGTGCGCGCCCACGTCGACCACGAGATCGCCGTCACGCAACACGCCGGTGCCGGTCGGGACCAGCGCGCCCCGGGCGCGCCTCAGCACCGACTGCACCCGAAGGGCCAGTTCCCGCGGGCTGAAGGGCTTGGTGACGTAGTCGTCCGCCCCCGTTTCGAGGCCCACAACCCGGTCGATCTCCTCGCCCAGCGCGGTCAGCATGATGACCGGCACCGGCCAGCGTTCCCTGAGCTTCCTGCAGACCTGGAGGCCGTCCATCTTCGGCAACATCAGGTCGAGGACGAGGAGGTCGGGCGGGTCGGCCAGCGCCCGGCGGAGCGCCTCGGCGCCGTCGCCCACGCATTCGACCATGTGGCCGTCGCGCTCCAGGTAGCGGGCGACGACCTCTGCCACGGTCGGGTCGTCGTCGACGACCAGGACACGTGCGGGATTGCCAGTCATCAGACTCCTCGGGATGGCCTATCCCAACGGTATGACCGGTATGCCATCCCCTCCGAAGCCCGTCACCAGACCGTAAGACTTCCCCGCCGCCCCCTGTCCCGCGTGATCATGCACAGGTTCGCGGCCGGGGTGATTCACGTGAAACTCATGGGGCGGGTGTGATCTGTTCAACAAGGGGTGCGTCACGTTTGGGACAAGGTCCGGAGTCTTCGGCGATCAACCTCGCGACCGGGGGCGTCAGACCGTACCTTGGAGGTATGGCCCGTACTGTGCTGACCGTCGTGGGCGTCATCCTCGCCCTCTGGCTGATCTTCGGATTCGTGATCCCCGCGGTGTTCGCGACGCTGAAGTTCCTGCTCCTCGTCGCAGTCATCGCCGCCGTGGTCGTCGGGGTGATCACCGTCGTCGGGAAGATGTCCCGCTAGGCCCGCCAACCCGCCCAACACGGCTGACACGACCAACGCCCTCAGGGCGACCGAGCCGGAACCGCTGGGGACCGTCACCCGACCTCGCGGAGGGCCGGGGTTTCGGTCGTTCTAGGGTTTCCGTTTCGGGCCTGCCAGGAGACGTGGACGACGGCCCAGACCGTGGTCGAGTCGCCGTCGTGGCGGACCCCCCAGCGTTCAGCGATGTACTCGACGATGCCGAGTCCACGGCCGCCGAGCGACGAGAGCGTGGGACGGCCGGCGCGCGGCTCAGTGGTCGCGCCTCCGTCGCTCACCGACACCTCGACCTGATCGTCGGAGCAGGTCCAGGTCACCTTGAGCTGGCCGGACGGCAGTGGGTGGGCATGCCGGAGCGAGTTGCTCAGAAGCTCGCTCATCACGAGGACCACATCGTCCACGGCGCCGACGAGCATTCCCCCCGCCAGCATTTCGGCGCTGAGGCGTTGGCGTGCGGCGGCGACGCTCGACAGTGCGTAGGGCAACATCACGACGCTCGACGCACTCACCTCCCCGATTCCCGATCCCCCAGAGGAGACGAGTCTCCCAGTAGGACCGAAATGCCCCGTTCGATCGTCCAGGAAACCGCGCTCCGATCACAGCTTGTGCACATTGGACAATAGATCAGCTCTTACGTGGCGACCTCGTTACCCCGCCGGTGTGTCGGATCAGGTAATGGGCCTGCGCCTGTCAGAGCGACCCGCATCCGGGTGCCTCCGCCGGGACGGGGAAGTGCGGTGACGTCGCCTCCCTGGGCTCTCGCCAGGCTGCGAACGATGTAGAGACCCAGGCCGACCCCGCCGAATCTGCGCCGGTTCCCGCTGTCCGCCTGGACGAACCGCTCGAAGACGCGTTCCCGGTCAGCCGGCGCGATGCCGACCCCCTCGTCGTCGACCACGAGGACGACCCGTTCGTCCTCGGCCCAGGCCTCGACCCGGATGAGCCCGCCGTCAGGGGAGTACTTGAAGGCGTTCTCCAGCAGTTGCCCGAGGACGATGTCGGTGGCCAGCTCGTCGCCGTACACGGCCGGGAGGTCGGCGGGGATGTCCACCTCCACCCGGTGCCGGTCGGACAGGACAGGCAGGCCCAGGGTCGCCGCACGGACCCGCTCGCCGAGGTCGAAGACCTCCACCTTGACCTTCAGCTCATCGGCGCCGGCCCGCGAGCCGAGCAGGAGGTGATCCATGAGCTGACCGAGCGACCTGGCACGTTCCGCGATGGTGTGCACGGCGGAGCGGCGTTCGCCGTCGGAGAGGTGGTCCCACCGGGAGTCGAGCGTGCTGGCGAATCCGCGCACGATCGTGATGGGAGTGCGCAGCTCGTGGCTCGTGGTGGCCAGGAACAGGTCCTTGGCCTCCTCCAGTTCCTTGGCCCTGGTCACGTCGCGGAAGTCGACGACGCTCTCGCCGGTCTCGGGGATCTCCGCGCACAACACGTCGAGCCATCGGCCCGACGACAGCTGGATGGTGAGCTTCTCTCCGGGGGCGGGCAGCGGGAAGGGCGGCGGGCCTCCGATCAGCTCACGCGCGTGCAGGCCGGTCAGCTCGGCGGCCGCGGGATTCCACTGGATGACCCGGCCCGCGCCGTCGAGCACGGCGATGCCGTCGGCGCTCGCGTCGAAGACGGCCCGCTCGTGGGCCCGCTGGCGTACGGCGTCCTGGTAGGCCATCGCGTTGCCGACGGCGATGCCGGCGTGTCCCGCGAGCAGTTCCAGGAGCTCGAGCTCCAGATGGCTCGCCTTGCTCGAGGCGAACAGGGCGTAGAGCGCTCCATACGGACGCCCGCCGACGGCCGCGATGCCGACGGCGATGGTGTGCAGCCCGTCGAGGCGGGCCCAGATGAGGTCCTGGAACCCCTCGGGACCCGTCTCCAGCAGCACGGTCTTGCCGGTGCGCAGGAGTTTTCCGACGAGGCTGGTGTGCAGGTCGGCGGTCATCCCCCGCATCGACTCGGGCAGTTCGTGCACGCCGACGAGCCGGAGCAGGTCTTCCTCGATCGACACGAAACCGCCCGCGTCGGCTCCGGTGAGCTCGGTGAGGCTGGCGGCGATGCGGTCGAGGACGACGGGCAGGTCGAGCTCGGCGTTGATGTCGCCGACGACGTCGGTCAGGCGGCTGACCAGCCGGGCCCGCCGCGCCTCCCGGCCGCGGGCGGCGTCGTCGTCCTGGGTGGAGTGGAAGACGTTGACGTAGCCGAGGAGCGCTCCCGAGTCCGTCCGCAGCGCGCTGGTGTCCACGCGCAGGTCCAGGAGGCGGCCGTCCCGGTGGAACCGCCGCGTGCGCAGCGACACGGGACCGCCCGTGCGGACCCGCTCGAGCACCGCGTTGTGCTCGGCCATCAGCTCGGCGGGCACGATGGGCGCCCTCCTGCCCATGAGCTGGTCGGCCGGCCAGCCGAAGAGCCGCTCGGCGGCGGCGTTCCAGATCAGGACCGCCATGTCCCGGTCGAGGGCGACGATCGCGTCGGGAGAGCTCGCGACGACCGCACGGGCGATCTCGTCGTCACCGCCGTCGTGCGCCCTGGTATCACCCACGCCCCCATCGTGCCTCCTTTCACAACATGATCATGGGCTTTTCGGCTGGCTCGGGACTCCTCCGATACGCTTTCACTCACGTAGTGAGAGGAAGTGGGTCCATGTCCACTGGGGACCTTGAAGCCCTGCTACGCGTGACCGCGCCGGGGTACGTCGGCGAGGCCCCGCCGGATGTCGCCTTCGGCACCACCGACACCCCAGTGGGACGGCTGACGCTCGCCGTCACCGGACGAGGCGTGCTCGCCTGCAGCTACGACGACGAACACGCGGTCTTCCTCCGCGTGTCCCGGGCCGTGGGCTCGTTCATCGGCCCCGACCCCCGGCGGCTCGACCCGGTGAAGCGTGAGCTCGAGGCGTACTTCGCGGGGAGGGTGCGGACCTTCTCGACCCAGGTGGACTTCCAGCTCATCACCGGTTTCACCCGGACGGTCATCCAGATGATGCTGGCCGTGCCGTACGGCAGCGTCACGACATATCAGGAAATCGCCGAACGGATCGGACGGCCGCAGGCCCTGCACGCGGTGAAGAACGCGCTCACCGGCAATCCCGTGTGCGTCTTCGCCCCGTGCCATCGCGCGGTCGACTCGTCCGGCGCGCTCGGCTCGTACGCCGGCGGCGCCGCGGCCAAGGAGCATCTGCTCAGCCTCGAGGGCCTGTCGCCGCACAGCTCCGGCGCGTCGGACCGCCCTCACGTGTGACGTCGCCCGCCGCCGGGGTGGCAGGAGCCGGGCGCGGGTGAGACACACCGCAACGCAAGAGCCTCACGGCCGCCGCCGGGAGCGGAACGCGGCCGCCTTCTCGCGGTTGCCGCATTCGCGCATGTCGCACCAGCGGCGCGAGCCACCCCGTGACGTGTCGACGTAGAGCCGGGTGCAGGGCGCGCTCTCGCATTCACGCACGCGTGCGAGGTCGGGTCCGCCCAGGAGTTCCGCCGCCGACCCGGCGACAACCGCGAGCACCTCGTCCATCGAACCCGTACGGCTCAGCCGCAGATCGCCGGCGTCGTCCACGACGAGCACCTGGCTCACCGGGGCGTGACCGGCGAACTCGTTGACCACCGCCACATCGTGCGCCGCCCGCACCCGGCCCCGCAGTGCGGCCACCGCGAGGCGATAGATCGCCTCCCTCAGCCGTACGGCCTGGGCGTGGTCGTGCTCGTCCAGAACCGGGGGCTCATCCAGGAGCCCGGCGGCCTTCACCCAGTCGGCGAGCAGCCGGGGGGTGCCGACGAACTCCTGCCGATCGGTGTCGCGATGCCCGACCGTTCCCGCGAAGTCCAGGGCCAGGTTGCCGCTCCAGAAGGTGAACACGTGGCCATGGTAACCAGCTTGACAGGTTATCGGTCGGCCCGACATCGTAATAACCATCTTGAGTGGTTATCGGGGGGACGGCATGGTCATCACGCGGAGCGCGTCCGCGGAATCCGGCACACGCCTCGGGCGGCTGGCCGCGGCGACGACGCCTGGGGCGTTCGTCGTCTTGTGGAGCAGCGCGTTCATCGCCGGGGTGATCGGGCTCGACGCCGCACCACCCCTGTTGCTGACCCTGTGCCGCTTCGCGCTCGCGGGCGTCCTGCTCGCCGTCGTGGCCCTGGCCGTACGCGCTCCCTGGCCCAAGGGGCGGGCGCTCGGGCACGTCGTCGTGGCCGGCCTGCTGCTGCAGGCGGTGCAGTTCGGCGCCTTCTACACGGCCATGTCGCTGGGCGTCACCGGCGCCATGGCGGCCCTCGTGCAGGGCCTCCATCCGGTGCTCACCGCGATCCTCGCCGTGCCGCTTCTCGGTGAGCGCGTGAGCTCACGGCAGTGGGCCGGCTTCGTGCTGGGAGCGCTCGGAGTCGTCCTCGCCGTGGCCGAGAAGTTGTCCTCCGCGGGCCCCGCGCTGCTCCTGTGCGTGGGCGGACTGCTCGGGCTCAGCCTCGGCACGCTCTACCAGAAGCGGTTCTGCGCCGACATGGACCTGCGCAGCGGCCAGGCCGTCCAGTTGCTCGCGAGCGTGCCGGTCATCGGCGTGCTCGCGCTGACGGTGGAGAGCCCCCACGTCTCCGCGTGGGGGCCCTTCACCGCCGCCGTCCTGTGGCTGGCCCTGGTGAACTCGATCGGCGCGTTCTCGCTGCTCTACCTCATGCTGCGCAGGTCGCAGGCGAGCCGGGCCAGCAGCCTGTTCTTCCTCACGCCCTCGGTCACCGCCGTGATGGCCTGGGTGATCCTGGACCAGCCGCTGAGCCCGCTCGTCGTGCTCGGGCTGGTGGTCAGCGGTTCTGGAGTCGCTTTGGCGACACGTCCGAGGTCCGCCGGCTCAGCCGTCCCAGCGCGAGCGTGAACAGGCCGGAGACGAGGAAGGCGGCGAGCGCCGCGTTCATCCACGGCTGGTGGGTGAAGCCGACGGCCGAGCGGACGTTCTCCCAGATCGTGTCCCACCAGCCGACCGTCTGCGTCGCCGTGACGATCCAGTAGGCGCAGAAGCCGAGGACCCACGGCACCACCATGAGCCACCTCGACGGGGCGTCCGCCGCGTTGTTCCAGCGCGAGGCTCCCCCGAGGACGAAGTAGTCGACGGCGAGCACGGCGAACATCGGGACGAACACCGCGCCGATCACACTGAGGAACGCGCCGTAGGAGTTCACGTCGGCGAACAGCGCGATGCCGGTCGTGAGCACGCCGATCACCACCGAGATGACCCTGCGGTCCACGCGCGGCATGAGGTTCTGCAGGGAGACCGTCGTCGAGTACACGTTGGCGAACGACTGGTCCGCCTCGCGCAGCACGAGGATGCCGAAGAAGAGCGCGCCCAGCGGAGCGGCCACGAACGGGTCCCACACCTTGTCGGTGTCGTTCCCGACGAGGGCCAGCGCGGCGATGCCGAGGGCGAGGCACGCGACCTGTGCGATCGTGTATCCGCCCACCACGCCGGCGAAGGCCGTACGGCTCGACCTGGAGTGCCGGGCGTAGTCGGCGGCCATGGGAACCCACGAGACCGACAGCGCGATCACGTAGTCGACCGCCGGGGCGAAGGCGTCCCACGACCCCTCGGACAGCGACGGCCCTCGGCTGAACAGCGCGACCGTCAGCCAGATCATCGAGACGATCACGCCTGCCGTGACGTACCGCCGCAGCAGCCGGACCGATCCCAGCGGCCAGATCGTGAGCACGATCGTCACCACCCCGGCCAGCGTCGCCCAGACCCAGTACGGCACGGCCGTGCCGAAGACCGCCTGCGCGCCGGTGGCGATGACCCACAACTCGAAGGCGCCCCACCCGAGCATCTGCACGATGTTGAGCACGGTCGGGACGTAGGACAGGCGCGCGCCGAACAGGCCGCGCAGCAGCACCATCGACGGCTTGCCGGTCCGCACGCCGGGGATGGCGGCGAGGCCGACCATCGCGGTTCCGATGAGGCTGCCGACGACGGCGGCGAGCACCGCGCCCGTGAAGGTGAGCGGCTTGCCGCCGAGCGGGTCGAGCAGGAACAGCGCCCCCGAGAACCCCAGCAGGCTGACTCCGAGGTTGGCCCAGAAGGCTCCCTGATCGAGCAGTCCGAGGGTCTTCGGAGCCTCTTCGTCGAGCGTCAGCGGCACTTCCGCGTGCTGGGGATCGACAAGGGCGGACGTCATCACACACTCCCTACGCCGGCATTATCCGGACAGGTTCATGCGGTCGGCGGCACGCCTCGTGGAGGAGCCGCCCTCTCAGCCCGGTATCGCCCGAGCTCCCGCGGTATTTAAATGTCGAACGGGATTATGGCATCTGATCCCCGATTGTCCAAAGGTGCTCAGGCGACGAACGGCGGCTGGCCGGTCTCGCTCACCATCGGAAGGCCCGCGGAGGCCCAGGACTGCATGCCGCCGTCGACGTTGACCGCCTCCCAGCCGACATGGTTGAGCCAGGCGGTCGCGTGCGCGGACCGGCCGCCCACCCGGCAGACCACGTAGACCGTCCGGCCCTGGGGCACTTCGGCGACCCGGTTCTGCAGGTCACCCAGGGGAATATGCGTGGCGGTCGGGGCATGGCCCGCCCGCCACTCGTCGATCTCGCGCACGTCGAGCAGGAACGCGTCGTCGGGTACGGCTTTCGCCTCGACCTCAGGCATCGTCATGACTTCATTGTGGGGCTACACGTGCCAAGCTTCGTCCCGCTTGACCTGACGGCGGCGCCGGAGTGACGAGTGGAACGCGCCAGGACCCGCTCGATCCCACCGTTCCGACCGTCCGGAAAGCCGCGAGACCGGTTGGAACTCCGGAAACGCCTGTTCGAGCGGCTGTTCGAGCGGCTATTTGAGCAGCTTGGACAGGCGGCGGTCCGCGAGCGGCTTGCCGCCCGTCTGGCAGGTCGGGCAGTACTGCAGGGACGAGTCGGCGAACGACACCTCCCGGATCGTGTCGCCGCACACGTCGCACTTCTCCCCGGTACGGCCGTGCACGCGCAGGCCGGACTTCTTCTCCGCCTTGAGGTCCTTGGCGGCGAGTCCCCTCGCCCGCCCGACCGCATCGCGAAGGGTCGTCACGATCGCCTCGTGCAGACCGGCGACCTGCTCGTCGGTCAGCGTCGCGGCGATCTTGAACGGCGACATCTTCGCGACGTGGAGCACCTCGTCGGAGTACGCGTTGCCGATCCCCGCGATCACCTTCTGGTCGCGCAGGAGTCCCTTGATCTGCGTACGGTTCCCATCGACGATCCCCTTGAGCACCTCGGGGGTGAACTCCTCGGAGAGCGGGTCGGGACCGAGGCCGGCGATGCCGGGGACCTCGGCCGGATCCCTCACCACGTAGACGGCCAGGCGCTTCTGCGTGCCCGCCTCGGTGAGCTCGAACCCGGGCGCCTGGCCGTCGTCTCCGGGCGACAGCCGTACGCGCACGGCGAGGGGACCCTTGCCGGGGCGGACGGGCTTGGCGCCCGTGAGGTCGTCGCGCCAGCGCAGCCATCCGCCACGGGCGAGGTGTGTGATGAAGTGCACCCCGTCGCAGTCGATGTCGAGGAACTTGCCGTGCCGGGTCACTCCGGTGACGGTCACCCCGCCGAGTGCGCTGACCGGGGGGTCGACCGTCTTCAGCGCCTGGAAGGCCACCACGTCGACGCCGAGGACCGCACGCCCCACGGCACGCTCGCGGAGGAATTCGGCGAGCGCCTCTACCTCGGGTAGCTCGGGCATGCCCCCACAGTAATCCGCGCGCGTCCCCGTCGGCGAGAACCCGGTGCGCGCCGCGGAGCCGTCAACCGGCCGTCAGGGCACGTCCCAGAAGGCGAGTTCGTGCCGCATGCCCTCGGTGAACAGGGCCGCGGCCCGGGCGGGATCGGGCGCCGCCTCGTCGATCATGACGGCGATCCGCTCGGTCAGCGCCGCGAATCCCGGATCGGCGTAGGTGTCCACCCAGGCCCGGTACCGCGGCTCGGCGGGCGGCTCGGCTGCCAGCAGTCGGCCCAGCGTCGAGTATCCCCACATGCAGGGATAGAGCGCCGCCAGGCCGTCCGCGTAGTCGGCCGCCGACCGCAGCAGGAACTCCGTGTACGCGGCGCAGGCGGGCCCCTTCGTCGCCGCTTCGAGGTCCGCGCCGAACTCCGCGGACATCGACCGGTGCAAGGAGAGCTCGTCGTGCCAGGTCGCGTGGGCGAGGTCCACCAGGTCGCCGAGATGGCCGTCGGGAGCCTGCCAGGCCAGCCGGGAGAAGACCCGCACATAGTCGAGCAGGAACAGGTAGTCCTGCTCCAGCCACGAGCGGAAAACCGGCTCGGGGAGGTCGCCCGCCGCGATGCCCCGCACCGTGGGGTGCGCCAGCTGGGCCTCGAGGAGAGGCCGTCCGATCGCGTGCAGTTCCTGGGAGATCCCCATGATCACCGGGCCGTTCGTTCTCACGTGAAGAAAAAAGAGCGTGGCCGCGAGGGCCGTTCCAGAGGGAACGGCCCCGGCGTGCGTCGTCACTTGGTGATGGTGTCCTTCGGGATGGGCTTGTCCTCGGCGAGGGCGTCGAACAGCCGCACGGCCTTGGCGGTGTCCCACTTCACCACGGCCGCGCCGTTGATCGTGGGCAGCGAGCCGATGGGCACGGCCGTCGTCACGGGGCCGCCCTTCATCGCGAGGCCGACCGACAGCAGGTTGAACAGGCCCGTGTCCGGGTCGACGGCGACGGAGTCCGCCGCGCTCAACGCCAGCGGAACGGACGAGAACGGGTTGAGCAGCGTGCCAGGGCTGGCCGCCTTCTGCACGACCGCGGAGAAGAACTGGCGCTGCCGCTGGGTGCGGTCGAAGTCGGGGATGGCGCCGGTCTTGCGCGTCCGGACGTAGCCGAGCGCGGTCCCGCCGTCCATGTCCTGGCAACCCTTCTTCAGGTTGATCCCGGCCTTCTTGTCCTTGATGTTCTGCTTCACGCAGATGTTCACGCCGCCGATCGCGTCGACGATGCCGACGAACCCGCCGAAGCCGATCTCCATGTAGTGGTCGATCCGGATCCCGGTGACCTGCTCCACGGTCCTGGTCAGCAGCTTCGGACCGCCGAAGGCGTAGGCGGCGTTCAGCTTGTCGTTGCCGTGCCCGGCGATCGGCACGTACGAGTCGCGGGGCAGGCTGACGAGCGTCGGCCGGCCGCTGTCCGGAATGTGGAGCAACATCATGGTGTCGGTCCGCTTGCCCACGGCCTTGCCCGTGGCGAGCTTCTTCCGCTGCTCCGCCGACAACCCCGCCCGGCTGTCCGAGCCGACGAGCAGCCAGTCCTCTCCCGGGGTGGCCGCCGGCCTGCCGCTGTAGTCCGTGAACGCCTCGACCGACTGCAACTTCGAGCCGATCCAGAAATATCCGCCCACAGTGGCGACGATCAGGACGACCAGCAGAACAGCGATGGACCGGAGCACGATCTTGCCGATGTTCCGGGGACGTCTGACGCCCCCACCGCCACTCGGCGATCCCGGCGGCCCGTCGCCACCGGGCGGTCCGCCGTGGTGCCCGCCGAGCGGGCGGACGGGCGTCTGGCCCGACCGCGGCTTGCCGTACACCTTGGAGGTGACCCGAGGCGTGGTGTTCCCCAGGTCGTCGCCCTCCGCGTGCGAGGCGGCCCCGCGAGCGGCGTCGGGGACGGGGTGGGCGGGCTGCCCGGCGGACGTCCAGGCGTCCTCCGCGGGCTGACGCGCGGTCCAGGCGTCGTCCGCGGGCGGCCGTGCCCAGGGGTCGCGGGCGGACGGCCCCGCCTGCCACGGATCGTCAACGGGCCGCGTCGGCGGCCGGGGATCCGGTGTGGATCCTCCACGTGCCCACGGATCGTCCCGTCCCGCCGATCGGGGATCTTGTGGGGATCCTCCGCGTGCCCACGGATCGTCTGCGGGCCGTCCCGCCGGTCGTGAGCCGCCACCCCCGGGGCGGCGATGCGCGCGAGTGGCGTCGTCGTCGTCCTCGGCCACGTGAATCCCCGTCCTTAACTGCCTTGACCTCGATGTGGGCGGTGACCGCCCCTGACTTGAAGGTACGTCTCCATCCTCGCGGGAACGCAGATCGCTCACCAAGCTTTTCCCGCGAAAGGTACCCAGACCATCTCGTACCGGCCAACTAACGAGACACCGGAAACACCTGAGCCGACGCAGCCGTTACGGTATTAGACCTCCGCTCGAAAGGATTACCGTGTCCGGCTCGGACCCGTGGAGTACTTGCCCGTGCGTGTGCACGGGATCGCATGATCATTCGGTCGGCGCGCCATGAGCGCCGCCGCAGGCCTACTGGCCGTTCTCATCCTGACTTTCGCCACCGGCTACTTCGTCGCGCAGGAGTTCGCCTTCGTGGCGGCCGACCGGGGCGCACTCCGTGACCAGGCGGCGAGTGGCGACGCCGCCGCCCGCCGGGCCCTCGAGGTCACCGGTCGCCTGTCCTTCATGTTGTCGGGTGCGCAACTGGGCATCACCGTCACCACCCTGCTCGTGGGCTTCGTCGCCCAACCGGCGATCGCCGACGTCATCCGGGGGCCGCTGGAGGACGTGGGCGTACCGAGCACGATGGTGGCCGGCCTCGCCGTGGTCATCGGTGTCGCCATCGCGACGATCATACAGATGATCTTCGGTGAGCTCGCGCCCAAGAACGTGGGCATCGCCCGCCCCGAGGTGGTCGCGAAGTTCCTGGCCCGCTCGACGCTGCTCTATCTGAAGATCGCCGGCCCGGTGATCCACCTGTTCGACGCGGCCGCGACCAAGCTCGTCCGCCTCGCGGGCATCGAGCCCGTCGAGGAGCTCGAACACGGTGCGACGCCCGACGAGCTGTCCCGCATCGTGGCCGACTCCGCCTCGGCGGGCGAGGTGCCGCCGCGGCTGGCCGAGCTCCTGAAGCGGTCGCTCGAGTTCGGCGACCACGTGGCCGAGGACGTCATGGTCCCCCGCCCCCGCGTGGTCTCGCTGCGTGCGGACCGCCCGGTCGCCGACCTGCTCCAGAGCCTGCGCGAGCGGGGCCACTCGCGCTACCCCGTGCTCGGAACCGACACCGACGACGTTGTCGGCGTCACCGGCGTGCGGGAGTACCTGGAGGCCGGGTCTCCCTCCGTCGGCCTCATCGGCGCCCTCACCCGCCCGCCCCTGCTGGTCCCCACGACGCTCCCGCTGCCGCAACTGCTCCGGCGCATGTCCGCGTCGGGCGACACGTTCGCGTGCGTGATCGACGAGTACGGCGGGCTGGCCGGCGTGCTGACCATCGAGGACCTCGCGGAGGAGCTCGTCGGCGAACTGATCGACGAGAACGACCCCGAGCCGCTCGGAGTCGTACGCCACCGGGACGGAACCTGGGACGTGCCGGGCACGCTCCGCCTCGACGAGGTCGAGCGCGCCACCGGAGTGTCCCTGCCCGAGAGCGAGGACTACGAGACGATCGCCGGCCTGGTGCTGGCCTCCCTCGGCCGGATCGCCGAGCCTGGCGACGAGGTCACCACCGGCATCTCCCAGGAGGCCGACCTGTTCCGCGACGACGAGCCGGACATCCGCCGGGCCAGGCTCAAGGTCCTGAGCGTCCACCGGCACGTCCCCGAGTGGGTGCGGCTCGCGCTCCACGACGAGGAGCCGGGCGGCGAGCGGACCGATGAGGAGCCCGCGGCCGACCACGACAACCAGGTCTACTACGCGCCCGAGCTCTTCTCCGCCCTGTTCCAGGGGAGGCCCGCGTGAGCGAGTTCGGCGCGATCCTGGTCGGGGTGCTCCTGCTGATCGCCAACGGTTTCTTCGTGGCCACCGAGTTCGCCCTGGTGTCCTCGAAGCGGCACCGCCTGGAGGAGGCCGCGCTGTCCGGCGGCCGCCTGGTCAAGGTGGCCGCGCGCGGGGCCGTCCGCGGCGGCCGGCAGTTGCCGCTGATGCTCGCGGGCGCCCAGCTCGGCATCACGCTGTCGTCCCTGGGACTCGGCATGGTCGCGGAGCCCGCCATCGAGCACGTGCTGGAGCCGGTGCTGGTCCTCCTCCCCGAGTCGGCGCGCACCCCAGTCGCCTACGTGGTGGCGCTCGCCCTCGTGACCTTCCTCCACATGGTCGTGGGGGAGATGGCGCCCAAGTCGTGGGCGCTGACCCGCCCCGAGCGGGCCGCGATGGCCCTGGCGCTGCCGTTCCGCGGTTTCACGTGGCTCGTCCGCCCCGTGCTCGCCGTGCTGAACGGCGCGACCAACGGGCTGCTGCGGCTGTTCGGCGTCCGGCCGCGAGACGAGCTGGCCACGACGCGCACGCCGCACCAGCTCGCCATGCTGGTGGCCGAGTCGGGCCGGATGGGCATGCTCGACCGGGACGAGCACGATCTGCTGACCCGGGCCCTGCGGGTCCAGTCGCAGCCGATCGAGCGGCTGATGGTGCCGCTCGACGAGGCGCCCGTGGTGCCCGTGGACGCGGACGACTTCCAGGCGCGCGAGACGGCGGCCCGCAGCGGGCATCTGCGCATGCTCGTCGTCTCGCCCCAGGACGTGGTCGGGGTCCTGCACATCCGGGACGTCCTGGTCCAGCCGGGACGGCCGCTGGCCGAACTCGCCACCCCCGCTCCCCGGCTCCCGAACGGGACGACGGTGCCCGACGCCGTGACCGTGCTCCAGGACGCCCACGCGGAGCTGGGACTGGTGATCGACAGGAACGGCGAGGCGATCGGAATGATCAGTCTGGCGACACTGGTCGGCGAACTGCTGGCCGCGTGATCATCGGCACGCCGGGCGTCGCGGCCGACGCGGCGAGCGCCAGCGCCCCGGCGAGGGCGAAGGCCGTGCCGAACCCGGCGTGCGTGATCAGGGCGCCGAGAACCGGAGGCGTGCCCGCGGCGATCAGGTTCTGCCCCGTGTTCTGAGCTCCCATGGCCCGGCCCGCCCAGGCCGGGCCGGCGAGCTCGGAGACGGCGGTGAAGGCCAGGCCGTTGCCGCTCATCGAGATCACCAGCGCCGCGACCAGTAGTGCGGGGGCGGCGGCGTTCCCGGCCTGGACGGCCGTAGCCAGCACGAGCATGACGGCGGTGTTGACCAGAGCGAGCCGCCGCATGGGACCGACCCGGCTTCCGGCGAGGTCCGACCATCTGCCGCACAGCAGCCTGCCGCCCGCGCCGGCGAGCTGCGCGGCCGCGATCACCTGACTGGCCGTCGCGGGGGCCCAGTGCCGCTCGGCCACCAGGTAGGTCAGCGCGAAGGCGGCGGTGGCGAACTGAGGGACGACGAGCAGCATGCTGGCCGCGTGCACCCGCCACAGCGCCGGGTCGGTGTACGGCGACGCGGAACGCGCGCCCGCGGACGTCTCCGAGCGTGGGGGATCCACCACCATCAGCCCCACACAGCACGTCGTGACGAGGCAGATCGCGGTCATGGCCAGCAGGGCGCCCCGGACGCCTCCGTAATGGAGGGCCGGCGGGGCGATCACTCCGGCGAGGGCGACGCCGAGGGGCTGGGCGGTCTGCCGCCAGCCCATCGCGACCCCGCGCCGCTCCTTCGGGAACCAGCCGAGGACGACCCGGCCGCTCGCGGCGTTCGCCGAGGCCCCGGCGGCGCCGGCCAGGCCCAGAAGGGCCGCGAGCACGGCGGGATGGGCGGCGAACGCCGCCGATCCCAGGAAGACCGTGGCCAGGGCGAGCCCACTGGTCATCGCGATCCTCTCGCCGTACCTGTCGGCGACCCAGCCCCACGCGATGAGGGTGAAGAGCATGCCCGCACTGGGCGCGCCGACGACGGCCCCGGCCTCGGCGAGCGTGAGCCCGTGTTCGGCCTCGAGGGCGGGGAGCAGGAACGGCAGGCCGTACATGAACACGCATCCGGCGCCCTGCGCCGCCATGCCGAGGCTCAACATGGCCCAGCGATTCGGTCTTCCCATGCCAGGCATGCTAGGTCTTATCTCTCAATGCAAGACAAATGTGTTCACATCATGAGACACATGGAAAAGTGATCTAAGCCGCTCCACGAGCGGGCGAAGGGCGGCGCAAGCCGGCAGAAAGCGCGATGCAAGCCCGGTCGGGACAATCGTGAAACGCACATCGGCCGAACGACCGGGGGGAGGAAGATGATGATCGGTCAGGATGCCGATCCGTCCGCTCCGGGCTTCCGGCGGACCCGCTCAAGACGGCGAGGACGACCCCGCCACCATGGGTCGGGCGAGAACACGCCCGGGCATGAGGAAAAGAAAAAGGCCTCAGGGTGGAAGCTTTGCTTCCCGCTGCCTGAGGCCACCGTTAACGCTGTGGGCAAGGGGGGAGTTGAACCCCCACGTCCTTTCGGACACACGGACCTGAACCGTGCGCGTCTGCCATTCCGCCACTTGCCCCTTACGGGTGCTCCCATCGCTGGGTGCCTGGAAAGGTTAGCACGCAACCGCCGGTGCTACCGAACCCGGATACGATCCTTCTAGACGACGGAGCGAAGGAGCTCGCTGAAGCGCCGGAGCGGGTCGCGACCATAGACAGAATGGAAGGGAGGTAGCCGGTGGGAGTCCTTCAGCGCTTCGAGCGCAGGCTCGAAGGCTTGGTTGAAGGTGCCTTTGCGCGGGCCTTCAAGTCCGACCTCCAGCCGGTCGAGGTTGCCAGCGCCGTACAGAGGGAGATGGACGAACGGGCGGCGATCGTCGCCCAGGGCCGGACCCTCGTGCCGAACGACTTCGTGGTGGAGCTCTCGACGACCGACAGCGAGCGGCTTGAGGTCTACGCCGACAGCATCGGCCACGAACTGGCCAATCTCGCCCGGGAGTACGCCACGGAGCAGGGCTACTCGTTCGTGGGGCCGGTCAGGATGCGGTTCGAGACGGCCGACGACCTCGCGGTCGGGCTGTTCCGGATCCGCTCGGGCGTCATCCGGGGGGCGACGGTCGAGCAGGACGAGATCCGCCAGCCGGTGAGCGACCTGCCCTCGGGCCGCCCCGGTGCGTTCGGCGGCCGCCCCCGGCTGCTGGTCTCGACCCAGGACGACCCTCAGGGCCAGCGGTCCTACGAACTGACCACACCCGTCACCCTGCTCGGCCGGGGCACCGACTGCGATCTTCGATTGGTGGATCCCGGCGTCTCGCGGCATCATGCCGAGCTACGAGTCGAGGGGCAGCAGGTCGTCCTCGTCGATCTGGGTTCCACGAACGGCACCTTCATCAACGGCCAGCCGATCCGCAGGATCGAGATGCAGGACGGGACGAGGGTGACGTTGGGCCGCACGACACTGGTGTTCCGCCGCGATTAGAGGTAGACAAACCGTCCATGTCCGAGCTAACGCTGCTGCTGATCCGGCTCGCCTTCCTGGCGGCGCTGTGGTTCTTCGTGATTGCCGCGGTCGGCGTCATCCGGACAGACTTGTTCGGCCCCCGTACGGCGCCTGCACCCGCACGGAAGCCTGCCAAAGCGGTCAAACCCCCGTCCCGAGCCAAGAAGGGGGATCCCCGCCAGCTGATCGTCACCGGTGGCCCCCTGCAAGGGACCATCATCAACCTCACGGAGACTCCCATCACCATCGGCCGAGCGAACGACGCCACGCTGGTTCTCAGCGATGACTACGCTTCGAGCCGGCACGCCCGGCTCTTTCCCCAGGACGGCCAGTGGATCGTGGAAGATCTCGGCTCGACCAACGGCACGTACCTTGAACGCTCTAAAGTGACCCGCCCGACCCCGGTGCCTCTCGGAGTTCCGATCCGCATCGGCAAAACCGTCATCGAATTGCGCAAATGACAATCGCACTCCGCTACGCCGCCCGCTCGGACGTCGGCCTCCTCCGCGAAGGCAACGAGGACTCCGCGTACGCCAGCGGCCGCCTGCTCGCCGTCGCCGACGGCATGGGCGGGCATGCTCACGGCGAGGTGGCCAGTTCGGTCGCCATCGCCGCCATGTCGTCCCTCGACAAGGACGCATTCGGGGGTGACCTGCTCGCCGAAATCGAGGCGGCGGTCCGGGACGCCAACCATCAGCTCCACGCGATGGTGGCCCGGGACCCGAGCCTCAAGGGCATGGGCACCACCCTCACCGCGATGCTCTGGAACGGGCCCCGGTTCGCGCTGATCCACGTGGGAGACTCCCGCGCGTACCTGCTGCGAAACGGCGAGCTCTACCAGATCACCCACGACCACACCCTCGTGCAGTCGCTGGTCGACGACGGCCGCATCACCCAGGAGGAGGCCGCCAACCATCCCCAGCGGTCCATCCTGTTGCGCGCCCTGGACGGCAGCGGCGAGGTCGACCCCGACCTGCAGGACCGGGAGGCCCTCGTGGGCGACCGGTACCTGCTCTGCTCCGACGGCCTGTCCACCGTGGTCAGCGCGGAGACCCTGCACCACACGCTCAGCACGGTCGACGACCCGGAAGAGGCCGTCCGCCAGCTCATCGACCTGGCCAACAGGGGCGGCGGGCCGGACAACATCACCTGTGTGCTGGCCGACGTGGTCGAGGTGGACGAGACCCAGCCTCCGCTCACGGCGGCGGTCGTCGGTGCCGCCGGGTCCGGGCGGGTGCGCGGCGTGCCGCCGGACACGCCGGCGGGCCGGGCCACGGTCGTCACCGCTCCGCAGCCCGTGATCGTGGACGACGACCTCGACGGGGAGCCGCTGGCCGAGTCGCGTGGGGCGGCCCGGCGGCCCAAGAAGCGCCGATCCTGGCCGCTGGTGACCGCCATGGTCGTGGTCGTGGCCGCCGTGCTCGGGGCCGGCGGCTACTTCGGTTACAAGTGGACCCAGGACCAGTTCTACGTCGGCGCCAGCGGAGGCGAGCTCGTGGTCTTCCGCGGCGTCGACGCGCAACTGGGGCCGCTGTCCCTGAACAAGGTCGCCTACACCGATCACGTGAAGCTTTCGTCGTTGTCCGCCGTCCAGCAGGACCAGATCCACAGCGGGATCCCGGTCGACACCCTTCAGGCCGGGATCACCACGCTCAAGGGCTTCACTTCGGACGCGCCGGACTCGGGCACGCCCCCGCAGGGCGGCAGCTCCACGCCTACCCCGTCGAGGTCCGCTAAGTGAGTGCTGTCGACGGCGCCCCCGTCCCGATGACCGCAAAGCGGCGCGGGGCCCAGTTGGCGATGCTGGCCTTCGCCGTGCTGATCGTCATGGGCGCCTACGCCAGCGTCGGCCTGGGGTTGGACGGCGAGATCCCCTCGGGCATGCTCACGTACGGCCTCGGCCTCGGCGCGCTGATGCTCGCCGCCTATCTCGTGCTCGCCAGATTCGCCCCGTGGGGCGATCCACTCCTGCTCCCTCTCGTGACGCTGGTGAACGGCATCGGCATCGTCATGATCTACCGGATCGAGCACTCCGGAAAGCTGGGCGCGGGGGCCAACGCCACCAACCAGCTCATGTGGACGGCGCTCGGCGTCGTGATGTTCTCCGCGACTTTGATCGTGTTGAAGGACCAGCGCGCCTTGCAGCGCATGACGTACACGGCGGGGTTCGTCGGAGTGATCCTGATGGCCATCCCGGCCGTCCTGCCCGGCAGCCTGAGCGAGGTGCAGGGCGCGAAGATCTGGATCCGCGTGGGCGGCTTCTCCATCCAGCCGGGCGAGTTCGCCAAGCTCGCGCTCGTCGTCTTCTTCGCCGGCTACCTCGTGGCCAAGCGCGACGTGCTGGCCCTCGCCGGGCGCCGCCTGCTGTTCATCGACCTGCCCCGCGCCCGCGACCTCGGGCCGGTCCTCATCACGTGGGCGTTCTCGATCGCCACGCTGGTCCTCGAGAAGGACCTCGGCACCTCGCTGCTGCTGTTCGGCACGTTCATCGCGATGTTGTACATCGCCACCCAGCGCACTTCATGGGTGCTCATCGGAATCCTGCTCTTCGTGGGCGGCGCCGTACTGGCCGGAATGGCCTTCAGCCACGTCGAGGCGCGTTTCAACGTCTGGCTGCACGCGGAGGACCCCACGCTCTACGACGCGGGGGGCGGCAGTTACCAGCTCATGCAGGGCCTGTTCGCCATCGGTTCCGGCGGCATCCTCGGCACGGGGCTGGGCCAGGGACATCCTCAGAACATCCCGTTGTCGTTCTCGGACTTCATCTTCCCGGCCACGGGCGAGGAACTCGGCCTCACCGGCCTGATGGCGATCCTCATGGTGTACGCGCTGATCGTCGAGCGCGGGCTCCGAACGGCGCTCGCGGCGCGCGACCCGTTCTCGAAACTGCTGGCCGGCGGCCTGTCGTTCATCCTCGCCTGGCAGGTGTTCATCATCATCGGAGGCGTGACCAGGCTGATCCCGCTGACGGGACTCGTGACGCCGTTCATGTCGGCCGGCGGGTCGGCGCTGCTGGCTAACTGGATACTTATCGCGGTGCTGGTACGCATGTCGGACGGGGCGCGGCGACCGCCGCCCCAGGCGATCCAGGACGAGGGACTCACCCAGGTGATGCAGCGATGAACGGCACGCTCAAGCGCGCGGCCGTGGCCTGCCTCCTCATGTTCGGCCTCCTCATGGCCAACGTGACGTATTTGGGGGTGGTCAAGGCCGACGGCCTGCGCCACGACAACCGCAACGTGCGGTCCTTCTACGAGCGCTACGCCGTGGACCGCGGCTGGATCACCGCCGACAACGGCAAGGTGACGCTGGCCAAGACGGTCGACACCGGGGACCCCACGTACCGGTTCGAGCGGAGGTATCCCCAGGGCAAGGCGTTCGCCCACGTCGTCGGCTACTTCGCGCCGGAAAGCGCGACGGGCATCGAGGGCACGGAGAGCAAGTACCTCGACGGCAGCCACCCCGACCTCGTCGTCCGCCGCGCGATCGACCTCATCACCAACAAGCCGGCCAAGGGCGCCAGCGTCGACCTCACGCTCAACGTGGCCGCCCAGCAGATCGCCTACAAGGACCTGGCGAACACGGGCAAGCGGGGAGCGGTCGTGGCGCTCGACCCGCGCTCGGGGGCGATCCTGACGATGGTCTCGGTGCCCTCCTACGACCCGAACCCGCTCGCTCTCGCGAACAAGGCGAAGGTCAACGAGGCCTACAACAAGCTCGACAAGGACTCGAACAAACCGCTGCTCGACCGGGCCATCGACCTGACCTACGCACCGGGCTCCACCTTCAAGACGATCACGTCGGCGGCGTTCCTCAGCGACAACTCGTCCAGGAGTGCGGAGACCATGGTCGACGCGCCGGACTCGAAGACCTTCAAGGACAGCAACACGCCGCTGGTCAACTATCACGGTGAGTCCTGCGGCGGCCGGGCCACGCTGCTCGAGGCGCTGACCATCTCCTGCAACACGCCCTTCGGCATCATCGGCGTCGGACTCGGCTACGACAAGCTGAAGGAGCAGGCGGAGAAGTTCGGCGTCGGCAAGAAGCTCGCCATCCCGCTGAGCGTCGCGGGGAGCACCATCGGCCCCGACAAGGGGGAGACCGCCCTCGCCCAGACCTCCATCGGGCAGCGCAGCAACCAGATGACGCCGATGCAGATGGCGATGGTCGCCGCCGGGATCGCGAACAAGGGCACGGTCATGACGCCCTACCTCGTCAACAAGGTCATGGGACCTGACGGCAGCGAGGTCACCTCCACCAGTCCCGAGGAGTTCTCCGAGGCGGTCGACCCCGAGGTGGCCTCGGAGCTGACGAAGATGATGGAGAACGTGGTGCGGTCCGGCACCGGCACCGCGGCCCAGTTGCCCGGCATCACGGTGGCCGGCAAGACCGGCACCGCGGAGACCTCGCCCGGCAAGCCGTCGCACGCGTGGTTCATCTCGTTCGCCCCCGCGGACAACCCGCGGGTGGCCGTCGCGGTCTTCGTCGAATCCGGCAGCGCGGGCAACGACGCGACGGGCGGTGCCATCGCGGCCCCGATCGCCCATGACGTCATGCAGGCGGTGCTCAAGAAATGATCTCAATGAAATCGTTGTCGAACAGGCGACCAGGTCGGACCGGCGCCATCGCCGCTCACGTGACGTCGGCACTCCCGTACGCGACCCGGTCGGCTATGGTAAGCACCGCGGCACCATCCATTCGGACGCCCACACCGGCTACGTCCCCGACTCCGACCCCCATCCAGACGCCCGCCTCAACCGCGACGCCAGGTGATACTCCCGGTCCCCCGGGCCCAATCGGCACAAGACCTCTGAATGAGGAGACGTGATGGGGAAAGGGGCCGATGATGGACAGCGGTGGCACCCCAAGATGAACGGCAAGGGACAGTGCAGGAAATGACTCAGCCACGACTTCTCGGTGGACGCTATCAGCTCGACGGCGTCGTCGGGCGTGGCGGCATGGCCGAGGTGTATCGCGCCCGGGACATCCGGCTGGACCGTATTGTCGCGATCAAGACGCTCCGTTCCGACCTGGCGCGCGACCACACCTTCCAGGCGAGGTTCCGCCGGGAGGCCCAGTCGGCCGCCTCGCTGAACCATCCGTCGGTCGTCGCCGTGTACGACACGGGCGAAGACATGATGGACGCGACGCCGGTGCCGTACATCGTCATGGAGTACGTCGACGGGCGGACCCTGCGGGACCTGCTGCGCGCCGACAGGCGACTGCTGCCCGAACGTGCCACGGAGCTGGTCGACGGCATCCTCAGGGCCCTCGACTACAGCCACAGGGGCGGCATCGTCCACCGGGACATCAAACCGGCGAACATCATGGTGACCCGCAACGGCGAGGTCAAGGTCATGGACTTCGGCATCGCCCGCGCGATGGCCGACTCCGCCGCGACGATGACGCAGACCGCCCAGGTGATCGGCACCGCGCAGTACCTGTCCCCCGAGCAGGCCCGCGGTGAGCGCGTCGACGCCCGCAGCGACATCTACTCGACCGGCTGCGTGCTCTACGAACTGCTGACCGGCCAGCCGCCCTTCACCGGCGACTCGCCCGTGGCCATCGCCTACCAGCATGTCCGGGAGGACCCGATCCCGCCGTCGCGGATCGACCCGGAGATTCCCAAGTGGGCCGACGCGATCGTCCTCAAGGCCATGGCGAAGGACCCCGTCCAGCGCTACCAGAGCGCCGAGGAGATGCGCCGGGACATCCAGCGCGCGATGTCCGGCATGCCGGTCGACCCGCAGACCATGGCGATGGCCAGCAACTACGGCTCCTACGGCGCGCAGGACCGCACCCGGGCCATGGCCGCGGGGGCGGGCCCCAACGGCCAGGGCACCCGGGCGATCCCGCAGTACAACTACGGGCCGGAGGAGCGGGGTGGCCGCTACGACGGGCATCGGCGGCAGGACAACGACAACAAGGCGCTCAAGACCACCCTGTGGATCGTCATCCCACTGCTGATCATCGGCGCTTTCGTCGGGGTCGGGTGGCTCGCCTTCGGCGGCGGTGGCGACACCCCCGCCGCGAAGGTCAAGGTGCCGACGGTCGCGGGCCAGACGAAGGAGGCGGCCGAGGCGGCGCTGAAGGCGGTCCCGCTCACGTTCACCTACGGGACCGAGGAGTTCAGCGACGAGGTGCCCAAGGGCACGGTGATCAAGACCGACCCCGAGGCCGACACCGAGGTCGACCCGAACTCCTCCGTCACGATCATCCTGTCCAAGGGCCAGGAGCAGATCGAGGTGCCGGACGATCTGGTCGGCAAGTCTCCGGAGGACGCCCAGGCGGAGCTGGAAGAGCTCGGCCTGAGGGGCAGCGTCGTGCCCGCGCAGTCCAACACCCCGCAGGACCAGGTCTTCAAGATCAGCCCCAGGGCCGGCAGCAAGGTCAACAAGGGCTCGTCGGTGCGGCTCTACGTGCCGAAGGAGATGGCCGACGTCCCGAGCGTCCTCGGGCTGACGGCAGCGGACGCGAAGAACACTCTCAAGGGGGCGGGGTTCAACGTCAGGACCGTCACCGCGGAGAGCACCGTGGTGCCCGCCGGCAACGTGATCGACCAGTCGCCGCAGAGCGGCAAGCTGGCTCCGGGCACCACGATCACGATCACGGTCTCCAAGGGCGCGCCTCAGGCTCCGCCGCCGCCGCCGCCGACGACCCCGGACCCGGGACAGACTCCGGACCCGGGACAGACCCCGGACCCGGGACAGACCCCGGACCCTGGGACCGGTGGCGGTAACGGGGGCCAGTAGATCCTCAGCAGCGAGAGGGCCCGCCAGTTTTCTGGCGGGCCCTCTCGCCGTCCCGGGCAAGGTGCGGAACGGCAGGTCCCAGTGGTGGAGCGCACTCTCCGGGCGGGAAAAACCGTGATCACGGGCGGTGTCGTGATGAGAGAGCCCGCACATGTGGCCGGACGCAAAAAGAGAGCCTCCGCCACTCGGGGGCAATGGCGGAGGCCCTCATCTGTATGTTCGCCGGGCGGCGGGAAAGCGTTACAGGATTCCTCGAAGCCAGTTGCCGAGAAGCCGATGGCCGTGCTCGGACACCACAGACTCCGGATGGAACTGCACTCCTTCGAGGGGCGCGCTCCGGTGGCGCAGCCCCATGACGACGCCGTCGGGGGTGGTGGCGGTGACCTCGAGGACCTCCGGCACGGTATCGGGCACGACCGCCAGCGAGTGATAACGCGTCATCGTCACCGGTGAGGGAATGTCCGCGAAGACGCCCCTCCCGTCATGGGAGATCAGGCTCGTACGGCCGTGCATCAGCTCGGGCGCCCGGGTGACGGTCCCGCCGTACGCGACGGCGAGGGCCTGGTGACCCAGGCAGACGCCCAGCAGGGGGAGCCCACGCTCCGCACAGTGCAGCACGAGGGGCACGCTGACCCCGGCGGCCTCGGGAGTGCCGGGTCCGGGGGAGATCAGGACGCCGTCGAAGCCGTCGGCGTCCTCGACCGTGACATGGTCCCGTGGCCGGACGTCGCATTCGGCGTCCAACTCGCGGAGGTACTGGACGATCGTGTGGACGAAGCTGTCGTGATTGTCCACCACGAGGACGCGGATCGCGGTCATGCGTCCCTCGGGACCGGGAACTCGATGGTCACTCCGCCAGACTATGGCAATCAAGGCATGTCACTGCGGAAAGGTCCAGATCATCGCAGGTCGGGCAGGCGGCGTATGTGGGGATCGCCCTGGGACGGCCACGCCGACTATTCTTACTCCGGACTCCGCCCGAACAGCGGTTAGGCTACTGACAAAGCCCGCACATCCGCGCGGGTGCCCACCAGGAGAACTCCCGTGCCCAAGTCGAAGACCCGCAAGAAGGCCGTCTACACGGCGCCACAGAAGACGCAGTCGGTCAAGGTCAGCCCGCGCTGGCTCGCGCCGGTCATGGTCGCCTCCTGGCTCATCGGCATCGTGTGGATCGCGGTGTACTACGTGGTTCCCGATATGCCGGGTCTGTCCGCGCTGACGAACTGGAACCTGCTGGTCGGGTTCGGGTTCATCATCTTCGGCGTGATCCTGTCGACCAAGTGGCGCTGATCACGGCCCACCCGACACCGAGCCCGGCGCCCTTCGGCGTCCAGACCTCCGGGAGGCCGTGACGCCGCCTGGGTGGCCGCCGTCCCGGCACTTCCCGGAGTGATTCTTTCCACAGGCTTTATCCACAGCCTGTGGGCAGCACGAACTCAAAGACCTGATATGGCGAGCGGCGACAACTGGGTCACCAGCAGGATGAGGACGACGAGGACGGCGGCCGCAGAGCCGAACTGGACCGCGGTGCGGTTCTTCGCCGGAGCGTAGGCGAAGGCCGCGGCGACCAGCGTTCCGGTCACGAGGCCGCCCAGGTGCCCCTGCCAGCTGATGCCGGGCACCACGAAGGTGATGACGACGTTGATGGCGAGCACCCAGAGGACGCCGCGCGCGTCGAACCCGAGCCGTTTGGCGACCACGAACAGCGCGCCGAACAGGCCGTAGATCGCGCCTGAGGCGCCCACCGCCGCGTACCCGAACAGGTAGATCGCGACCGACCCGCCGAGCGCCGACAGCAGGTACAGCGTCGCGAACCGCAGCGAGCCCAGCCTCCGCTCGAGCTCCGGGCCGATCATGTAGAGCGCCCACATGTTGAACCCGATGTGGATCAATCCCGAGTGCAGGAACGCCCCGGTGATCAGCCGCCACCACTCGCCGAGGTAGATGTGGACGGGCGACACCGCGTAGGCGTTCTCGAGTCGGCCGGGCAACAGATACTGCAGCCCGAAGGCGAGGACGTTCGCGATCAACAGCGCCCAGGTGACCCTCGGCTTGACGACATAGGCGCCGCCCATCGGGGCCTGTGCCTGCCGTACGGACTGGTTGCCCTCTCGGACGCACTCGACGCACTGGTGGCCGACGGAGGCCTCACGCATGCAGTCCGGGCAGATCGGCCGTTCGCAGCGCTGGCAGCGCACGTAGGTCTCGCGGTCCGGATGCCGGTAGCAGGTGGGCACGGCCTCGGCGCCCGGCTGGACCGGAGGTTGCTCCGAAGGCGGCGGCGGCGGGGGCTGGGAGGTCATGACGTCCTCTCAAGGGGCAGGTCAATCGCTCCCAGCCTATAAGCCGCTGACGCTCCGCAGCGGTTCAGGAACGCTCGATCGTGACCTCTTCGATGATCACGTCGTTGAGGGGCCGGTCGCGGCCGTCGGTCTCGGTCTTGGCGATCGCGTCCACGACCTCGCTGCCCTCGACGACCTCGCCGAAGATGGTGTGGCCCTGGTTGAGGTGCGGGGTCGGGCCGACCGTGATGAAGAACTGCGAGCCGTTGGTGCCCTTGCCGAACCGCTTGCCCGCGTTGGCCATGGCCAGCAGGTAGGGCCGGTTGAACTGGTTGTCGACGTGGATCTCGTCGTCGAAGCTGTAGCCGGGACCGCCGATGCCCTGGCCCAGGGGGTCGCCGCCCTGGATCATGAAGCCGCTGATGACCCGGTGGAAGATCGTGCCGTCGTACAGCTTGTCGGTCGTCTTCGCGCCCGTCTCCGGGTGGGTCCACTCGCGGGTGCCCTCGGCGAGTTCGACGAAGTTGCGAACCGTCTTGGGCGCCTGGTTCGGGAAGAGCTTGACACGGATCGTGCCGCGGTTGGTGCGCAGGTTCGCGATGAGGTTCTCAGCCATCGGAGGCCGCCCCCTTATGTACAGGTGTTAGTTGTCCGCTGAACAGGGTATCCAGCGTGGCTCCCCGACCTGCCCAGGATTGAGCCGCAATCACACGGGAAGGGGGTCGTCACAGGGCCCCGTCGACAGGGGAGGTTGATTGTGTCCCTGACAATGAAGAAAAGGCGCCACACCGAGGCGATGGCGCCGCAGGCGTGGCTCGGGCTGATGAAAGGGCAGGCCAGGAAGGCCGGCCGCAGAGTGAGCCCGATGGCGGAGACGGCTCGCGATGTGGCCGCCCACCGCCTCGAGGACGCCAGGATCTGGGCGGCGCCCAAGCTCGACCAGGCCTCGCATTCCGTCGAGGAACAGCTCGCGCCGATGGTGAGCGCGTTCCTCGCCGAAATGTCCCGCCGGGTCGACGTGCCGCCCTCGAGATCCCGCCGCAGATGGCCGATGCTCGCGCTGCTCACCGGCGCGGCGATCGGCGCCATCGGCGCCATCATGTACCGCAACAACGCCCAGCGTTGGACGGACACCATGAAGGACAACATGCGGGAGGGCGTTTCCGACACCACGAAGTGGAGCGGAGAACAGGCCAAGGAGACCGTCGACAAGGCGGGCAGGAAGAGCGACGACATATCCGGCAAGATCTCCTGACGTCGTCCCCGCCGGATTCCGGCGATGTTCTTCACAGGATGGACGGGTACGGCCGGCGCCGATCGAAGCGCCGGCCGTACTCGTATGCCGGGGTACTCATCCCGGGCTCGCGCCGAGCCGGCGCAACATCTCGGGCAGCTCACCCTCGTAGACCACGGTCAGCCTCCGGGTCGCCCTCGTGATCGCCACGTACAGGTCCTGGCCGCCCTTGGCCGACTGGCCCAGGATCGCCCCGGGATCGACGACCACCACCGCGTCGAACTCCAGGCCCTTGCACTGGACGACCGTGAGCACCGCCACCGTGGCGTCGAGCGGGTCGGTCACCTCGGGGAACAGCGCGGCGACCTCGGCGCGTCGGGCGTCGGGCGTCACGACCGCGAGGCGGCCGTCCCCGATGCGGCGGAGCTCGGACTCCACCAGACGGCGCAGGTCGGTCTCCGCGGCCGACACGGCGCGCGGCGCGGCCTCGCCGTACCGGACGGACTCGGGGGGCACCTGGTCGGGCGCGACGGCGCACAGGACGTCCGCGGCGACGTCCATGATCTCGACAGGCGTGCGGTAGTTCACGAGCAGCCGCTCCTCCCGCCAGCGGCCCTCGACGTAGCGGTCGAGCATCTCGCCCCATGAGCGGGCACCCGCGGCGGAGCCGGTCTGCGCGACGTCCCCCACGACGGTCAGCGAGTGGGTGGGGACCCGGCGCATGACGGTCCGCCAGGCCATCGCCGACAACTCCTGCGCCTCGTCCACGATGACGTGGCCGTACGCCCATTCGCGGTCGCGGACGGCCCTGTCGGCGGTCGTGACCGGGAGGCCGTCGTCGTGGTGCCGGTCGGCGACGTCCGACGCCGTCATCAGCTCGCCGAGGTCGTTGATCGCAAGGACTCCCGCGGCGTACATCTCCTCGGACTGCCGTCTCCGCTCGGCCAGCCGCTCGCGCCTCCTGGCGGGCCTGTCGTCCTCGCCGAGCAGCGCCGCGGCCTCGTCGAGCAGCGGGACGTCCCCGACCGTCCACGGCGCGTCGTGCTCGCGCAGGAGGACGGCGCGCTCGCCCTCCGAGAGGTACGGCCCGGCGGCCGAACGCAGCAGTTCCTCGTCGGAGAGCAGCTCGCGGATCAGGTCCTCCGGTGTGAGCTCAGGCCACAGGCGGTCGACGGCGTCGCGCACGACCTGGTGCTGCCAGAGGTTCTTCGCCGAATGGCGCAGGTCCTCCTCGTCCACCGGGCGGTCGAGTTGCGCGGCCTCGTCACGCGCGAGCGCGGCGAGCACCTGGCGGACGAAGGCGTCGCGCGCGAGGTTGTGCGGCCGGAGAAGGGAGCGTGCCCGGTCGCGGGCGCGGGCGCAGGAGGCGTGGCCCATCCGGACCGTCATCTCCTCCACCACGACCTCCACGCCGTCGCGCAGGGACGTCCGCACGGGGACGGCTATCTCCAGGTCGCCGTCGGGCACGCGCTGCCGGTCGCTCACCGCCTTCTCCACCACGGCCGCCATGCGCAGACCGCCCTTGACGACGGCCGCCGGGTCGGAGTCCTCCTCGACGGCGTGCACGCCGGAATGGAGCTCTCCCACGCTGGACAACACCACCTCGGTCTCGCCGAGCGACGGCAGGACCTGGCTGATGTACCGGGAGAACATGGCGTTGGGGCCGATGACGAGCACGCCGCGCCGTTCGAGCGTGGCGCGGTGGGCGTAGAGCAGGTAGGCGGCGCGGTGCAGAGCGGCCACCGTCTTGCCCGTCCCCGGGCCGCCCTGGACGACCAGGACCCCGTGGAGGCCGGAGCGGATGACCCTGTCCTGCTCGGTCTGGATGGTGGCGACGACCTCTCCCATCCTGCCGGTGCGCCCGCGCCTGAGCGAGGCCATCAGGGCGGCCTCGCCCACCAGCGTGCGGCGGTCGGCGTCGCTCATCCGATCCAGGTCGAAGACCTCGTCGTCGATGGCGGTGACCGTGCGGGCGCGGAGGTGGAGATGGCGGCGCCGTACGAGGGCGCCGGGGTCGGCCGGCGTCGCGACGTAGAACGGGCGCGCGGCGGGGGCCCTCCAGTCGATCAGCTTCGACTCGTGCTCGTCGTCGCGCAGGCCGATCCTGCCGATGTACAGGGTGTCGCCGCGGTCGTCGTCGATGCGCCCGAAGCACAGGCCGTTCTCGACAGCGGACAGCTGGGCGAGGCGCCGCGCGTGTTCGTCCGCGGTCACCTCGCGCTCGACCATCGCCTGGCGGGTGCCGGACCCGCCTCGGGCCAGCACGTCGCGGAGCGCCTCACGCGTCCGGTCTCGAACGACGTCGAGCCGTTCGTAGAGCATGGAGACGTAGGACTGTTCCCCCCGCAACGCCTCGGCGCGAGCGGTTCGAGATTGACGTCGCTCCATCTCTTTGATAAACTCCTTTCGGAATAGTTGTCGACATCCTGGGAAATTCGACAGAGTATTCCAGCATAGGACACAGGGCTCCCGTCGCGCACGTTCGCATGCCGGGAGCTTTTTCGTTGGGGGACGCCCGAGCCCTCCCGCACCGGCCCCCACGGGGGGTTGTCTCGCCGACTTGACTCTGAGTGCTGTAATTCAAACGCAGAGTGAGAATGCGATAGCCAAGAGATATCGGTCACAACCGCGGAAATTCGCGGCGTCATATTCTCGGGCTGACCAGCCATTACAAGGACGGCCCTCTCTGCCGACGATCACCGTCCAGACTCGATATCGGAAATCTGCGCCTTTATCTGGTGAACCCCTGTGACTATCGAGGCGTCTTTTGTGTCAAGGAGGCCCGGATGGACGTCCTCGACGGGCTGGTGGACGAGGAGCTCCGCTTGGAGCTGATCCTTGTCCAGGCCCTGCATGAAGAGGCGGAACGGCTGGCCGCCCCAACCGTCCGCTGAACCCCTCGAGGCCCGCCGCCTTCCCCCACGGGAGGCGGCGGGCGTTGACCGGAGCCTGCCCCCGACCGGGCTACACAGCCGGGCTACATGTCGGGGCGGAAGACCACTCGGACGCAGCCGTCCTTCTTGTCCCTGAACATGTCGTATCCGGCGGGAGCCTCGTCCAGCGGCATGATGTGCGTGGCGAGGTGCGAGGTCACCAGCTCTCCCCTGGCCACCCGGTCGAGCAGCATCGGGATGTACCGATGACCGTGCTGCTGGGCCCCGCGGACCGTCAGCCCCTTGTTCATCATGGCGCCGAGCGGGAAGCGGTCCACCGCGCCGGCGAAGACGCCCAGGATGAACACCGACCCGCCCGGGCGGCACGCGAGAATCGCCTCCTGCAGGGCGAACGGTCGTTCCTGCCCGGTCCCCGGCCGTTGCTTGGCCTGCTCGTACAGGTGGTCCGGCCCGACGCCGTGCGCCTCCATCCCGACCGCCTCGATGCAGACGTCAGGACCTCGGCCTCCGGTCCGTTCCCGCAGCTCGGCGAGGACATCGGTGGCCGTGTAGTCGACGACCTCGGCGCCGACGTGACGCGCGGTCATCGCCAGGCGCTCGGGGAACCGGTCGATCGAGATGACCTGGTCGGCGCCGAGCAGCATCGCCGCGCGCGCCGCCATCTGGCCGACCGCGCCGCAACCCCAGACGGCGACCACGTCACCGGGCTTCACCCCTCCGAGGTCGGCGCCCATCCACCCGGTGGGGGCGGCGTCCGACGTAAACAGCGCGCTGGTGTCCTCGACGCCCTCGGGCACCGGGAACGCGTTGTGGTCGGCGAAAGGCACCCGGATGAACTCCGCGTGGCTGCCGTGGAAGCCGCCCATCATGTGCGAGAAGCCGAAGACCCCGGCGGTGGCGCCGCCCCAGACCGTCTCCGCCAGGTCGGGAGTGGGATTGCTGTTCTCGCACAGGGACCACAGGTCGTGCCGGCAGGCCCAGCATCGCCCGCAGCCGATGATCGAGCACACGACGACGCGGTCGCCCGGCCTGTGCCGCCGGACGTCGGGTCCGGTCTCGACGATCTCACCGAGGAACTCGTGGCCGATCACGTCCCCCGCGCGCATCGACGAGACGTAACCGCCGAGCAGGTGGAGGTCGGAACCACAGGTGGTGGTCGCGAGGACCTTGACGATCGCGTCCTGACCGTTGAGGATCCCGGGATCCGGCACCCGTTCGACCGTCAACTCTCCGACGCCCTGCCAGCAGACCGCCTTCACAGCCGCTCCTCCCCCGCGGAACGCGCGAGCGCCATGTCGACCACCTTGGCCATCGGCCTCCCGATCCTGGCCGGGCGTGGCCGGGACAGATCCGGGTCCGGGTGCAGCACCTCACCGGTCTCGATGAGGGATTTCACCTGGCGCAGTGCCGTTCTGACCTGCTCGCGCGGATGCTCGCCGCGCAGGCGGGCCAGGACGGCGGCGCGGCCCATCGGCATGGGCATGCGGGGACGCGCGTAGAGCTCGGTGCCCCGGTCACCGGGCGCCTTCTCGATGCGCACCTCGACGTCGAGATCGGCCAGCGGCCGCGGCAGCCGGCCGTCGGGCGCCACGTCGTCGGGGCGGCAATAGATGGTGACCGCCATCCACCTGTGCCGTTCCCTCGGGTCCCTGACCGGCGAAGGGCCCCGGTGCCGCGACGCCAGCCAGCGCGCCACGACCACTCCGGTCCCTGCCAGGCTCACCACGCCGATGACGACACGTTTCATAGTTCGCCCCCTTTGGACGGGTAAGTCCATCGGAGGGCTACCCACCGCCCGTGCGCGGCTATCTCGGCATGAGGTCGCGTGAGGGGGAGTTGGGCAGGGCGGGACCGAGGCCGCCGGGCGTTCACGATCCCCTGACCACCCGGGGAGTTTGCCCAGCCCGGACCCGGCATTGAGTACGGCCGGAATTTGTCCGCCGATATCGAGACTCCTTCTGATATCGACCGGCGGAAAGTCGTGTTCGTCAACCGGGTGCTTCTGTAATCTCGCGCCCAGACGAGCTCACGGAGGTTCGGTGCGACCTGATTCGTCGGAGTCCGGGATCGCGGTGCGTACAGCCCGGCTGGTGGCCGTCGTCGTCAGCGCCGGCTTCTCCTTCGGGGGATTCATCGGCGCCGCGGACTCGGATCAGCCGAACGCCCACAAGGCCGTGGCGTTCGCTCTCCTGGCGACGCTCCTCGCGCTGCACCTGTACAACTGCGTACGCCGGGCCGACGGCCGGAGCCCGCGCGGCTGGCAGTGGACACTCGCCGCCCAGGCGGTGCTCACCTCCATCGGAATGGTCTGGTTCGCCTCCACCTGGTACGGAAACTCCGGGTTCCTCGCCGCGGCCGTGCTGCTGCTGGTCCGGCCTCGCGCACTGGGGTGGGCCGGCTTCGGGCTGGTCCTCGTCACCCAGTTCTTCTCCGCGCTGCCCGTCCGCCCGACGGCCGCCGAGACGCTCTACCTGGTCATCGGGCACACCGCCCTCGTCGGCATCGCGCTGTACGGCGTGGCCAGGCTCGCGGACCTCGTCGCCGACCTGCGCGACACCAGAACCCGGCTGGCGGACGCGGAGGTCGCCAGGGAACGGGTGGCGTTCGCCGAACGTCTCGGCGAACGTGTGGGCACGAGCCTCGATCAGGTCGTGGAGCACAGCGAGGCCGTGCTCGAGACGGCCGATCCGGAAACGGCCCGGCGGCGGCTGAACCAGAGCCTGGACACCGCAAGGGCGGCCTTGAACGAGGCCCGGTCGGTCGCACGGTCCCACCGCGAGAACGGGCCGTCCCGGCGATCCGTCGCCGACGATCTGACCTCGACCTCCGTCACGGTGCTGGGCGTCGCGACGATCTGCCTGATGATCCTTCCGGGGCCCGTGCGGTACGCGCTCAGGACCGACCTGACGGCCGCCGACATCGTGCTCTTCGCGGGGTGCCTCCTCGCCTTCGTCCTGCTCTACCTGCGCAACTGCATGCCGGGCGGCGACCGGGGGCGTCCCGCGGCCTGGCCGTGGACCCTCGGCGCCCAAGTCGTGCTCGCGGCGGCCCCGATCGCCCTGTTCGGCCTGCAGATCTGGCACGTCACGTATTTCCTGCCAGGCCTCACGCTGGTGTTGTTGCGCGGCCCGGCGCGGTGGGCCGTGACGCTGGTGCTCGTCTTCCAGGACGCGATCTTCCACCTGTGGGGGGCCGGCCTGGGAGATCCCGGCCCGCTCGGCAACATCTATGAGGCGGTCTGGGCGGGCGAGCGGGCCGTCGTCGTCTACGGACTGGCCCGCATGGCACTGCTGACGACCGAGCTGAGGGCGGCCCGGGCGGAGCTGGCCAGAACCGAGGTGGCCAGGGAACGACTGCGGTTCGCGCGCGACCTGCACGACCTTCTCGGCTTCAGCCTGTCGGTGATCGTGCTGAAGAGCGAGCTCGCGTTCCGGCTGCTCGGCCGGGACGCCGGCCGCGCACGGCGGGAGCTGTCCGAGGGCGTCGCGGCGGCCCGTCAGGCCCGGGCGGACATCGAGTCGGTAGCCGCCGGTTACCGTCGGATGTCGCTCGCCGCCGAGGCGGAGTCCGCCCGCGCCGCCCTGCTCGCGGCGGGGATCGAGGCGAGCGGGGAACTGAGCGACGTCGGCCTCCCCGCCGAGGTCGACACCGTGCTGGCCATCGTGCTGCGCGAAGCCGTGACGAACGTGTTGCGGCACAGCGACGCTCGGTCCTGCGTGCTGGAGAGCGAGGTCGCGGGCGGCGCCGTACGGCTGCGGCTCGTGAACGACGGCGTGGTCCCTTCCGGGGCTCCACCGGGGACGGGCATCGGCAACCTGGCCCAGCGCGTACGAGCCCTGGACGGCAGGCTGACCGCCGGAGTGGTGGGTGGGACGTTCAGGCTCGAAGCCGAGCTCCCCCTCCTAGAGCCAGCCCTCGTCGGTGGCGATGCGGATGGCGTCGACCCGGTTCCTCGCGTTCAGCTTCATGACGGTCGTTGAGAGGTAGTTGCGCACCGTTCCCCTGGTGAGCGACAGCCGTTCGGCGATCTCGTCGGGCTCGGCCCCGGTGGCGGCCAGTCGCAGGACGTCGGCCTCACGCGGGGAGAGCGGGCTGCCGGCGGTCGAGAGGGCGGCCAGCGCGAGCTGCGGATCGACGACGCGCTCGCCCGCCGCGACCTTGCGGATCGCCTCGATCAGCTCGTCCGGAGGCGAGTGCTTCAGCAGGAAACCCGAAGCCTCGGCGGCGAGCGCGCGGCGCAGGTAACCAGGCCTGGCCATGCCCGTCAACATCAGCGTCCGGCAGTCGGGCACCCGGTCGCGGAGGAGCCGCGCGGCGGTCAGCCCGTCCATCTCTGGCAGGTCGATGTCGAGCACCACCACGTCCGGGCGGAACTCCGTCGCCGTCGCGAGGACCTCGTCCCCGCGGCCGACCGCCGCGACGACGGCGAGGTCGTCTTCGAGCTCGAGCACGGCGGTCAGCGTCTCGCGCAGGATCCGCACGTCTTCCGCGAGCATGACTCGGATCACAGCACTCCCTGTGAATCCTTCATAGGAAACCGCTGAACGTGGCACTACCGGCACATGCCGCCGGACGGTGAGTCTAGTCACACGGTGCGGAGCGTCGATCCCTCCGCTCGCTCCGGACGCCGCCCCCCTCCCGCATGAGACAGAGGAGACAGCAGCATGGCCACCAAGATCTACGTCAACCTGCCCGTGAAGGACCTCGCCGTCTCGAAGGACTTCTTCGCCGGGCTCGGCTTCTCCTTCGACCCGCGGTTCGCCGACGAGAACATGGAGTGCATGCTCATCGGCGAGGACAGCTTCGTGATGCTCCAGGCCGAGCCGTACTTCCGGACCTTCACGAAGAAGGACGTCGCCGACGCGGGCTCGGTCACCGAGGTGATCGTGGCCCTGGGAGCCGAGAGCAGGGAACGCGTCGACGACATGGTCGACGCGGCGCTCGCGTCCGGCGGCCGGCCGTCCAAGGACACGCTGGACCTGGGGTTCGTGTACACGCGCGCCTTCGAGGACCTGGACGGGCACCTGTGGGAGGCGACCTATCTGGACCCGTCGGCTCTTCAGGCCTGACACCGACCTCGTCGCGGTCCGTCCTCCCGCACGCCCCGCCACGAGCCGCGGCGCCGTACGGCGTCAGTCGTGGCGGGGCGTGCCGGCCACCTCGTGGTCGGCGTGGAACAGCGCCTCCGCGATGAGCGCCCTGACGTGGGAGTCGCGGGCACGGTAGACGACACGGCGGCCGTCTCTCCGGGTGTGCACGAGTCCGGCGAGCCGGAGCTTGGCGAGGTGCTGGGAGACCAGAGGCCGCGCCACGGCGATGGTCTCCGCGAGCGAGCTCACGTCGTATTCACCATGGGAGAGAAGCCACATCAGGCGCAGCCGGGTGGCATCGCTGAGCATGCGAAACGCGTCGACGGCGGCGTTCACCCGATCGGCTGCGGGTTGCTCCTGCGACTGGTTGGCACCTGATTCGTTGTCGCGTGCGTACATGACTACATATAATCGCCGGACAGCCATGTCGTCCGCAAGCGGAGGGACCATGTCCGACACCCTGCCTCCGGCGTCGATGCCGTCCGAGCATCCGCACGAGCCGTCCCCCGGCGCCCCGCACGGACATGGGCACGGACATGGGCACGGACACGGACGCCCGCATGGTCGCGGACATGGGCACGGCCAGCACGAGAGTCACGGGCATGCTCACCCGCGCGGGGGCGGAGACGCTCACGACGCCGCCGGTGCCCCGCGGAGCCGGTTCGGCCGGATGGTGTCCACGGTTCGGCACGCGTTCACCCCGCACAGCCATGACAGCGCGGACAAGACCGACGCGGCGCTGGAGTCGAGCACGCGAGGCCTCCGCGTGCTCGGCGTCTCGTTCGCCGTCCTCGTCGTGGCGGCGGCGGTGCAGGCGGTCATCGTGGCGATGTCGGGCTCGGTGGCGCTGCTCGGCGACTCGTTGCACAACGTCGCCGACGCGCTGACCGCCGTCCCGCTGGCCATCGCCTTCTCCGTCGGCCGCCGTCACGCCAGCCGCCGCTTCACCTACGGGTACGGCAGAGCCGAGGACCTCGCCGGGATCGTCATCGTGCTGATCATCGCGGTGTCGGGCGGGCTCGCCGGCTACGCCGCGGTCATGCGGTTGCTCAACCCCCAGGGCGTACATGCCCTGGGCTGGGTCGCGGCGGCGGCGATCGTCGGCTTCGCGGCGAACGAGTGGGTCGCCCGATTCCGGATCAAAGTGGGGCGGGAGATCGGCTCGGCCGCGCTGGTCGCCGACGGCCTGCACGCCCGCGCCGACGGCTTCACGTCGCTCGCCGTGCTGATCGGTGCGGCCGCCACGGCGCTCGGCCTCCCGATCGCGGACCCGATCGTCGGCCTGCTCATCACGGGGGCGATCCTCTACGTGCTCCGCGACGCGGCGCGTGAGATCTACCGGCGGCTCATGGACGCGGTCGACCCCGGCCTGATCGACCAGGCGGAGCGGATCATCGCGGGCACGGACGGTGTGCTGGGCATCGGTTCGGTTCGCCTGCGCTGGGTCGGCCATGCGTTGCGCGCCGAAGTGGACATCGTCGTCGGACACCACCTGTCCCTGGTCGAGGCGCACGCGGTCGCCGTGGAGACCGAGCATCGCCTCATGCACGCCCTGCCCCGCCTGCGCGCGGCGACCGTGCACGCCGATCCCGATAGCCTGGACGGGACCGATCATCACGCCGCGCTCGTGAGCCACCGCCACGCCGCCTGAGCGTTCCGGACGCGAGCCCGCTGAGGCCCGGTCGCTCGCACCGGCGGGCGAGACGTTCCCCTGCCATCCCCGAGGAGCACCTTCCCGGTGACCGCTCATTCCCTGGTCGCGCACGCGGTCATCGCGCCTCTGGCCGCCGGCACGCCGACCTCCGGCGTCGACGCCGTCGTGGTGGCCGTCGTGCTGGGGGCGGCTCTCCTGCACGCGACCTGGAACGCCATCGCCCATGGCTCGCCCGACCGGTTGACCGGCTTCGCCCTCATCGGGATCCCCTTCACCGCGATCGGGGCGATCGGTGTCGCGATCAACGGTCTGCCGCCGGCCGACGCCTGGCCGTTCATCGTCATCTCCTCGATCCTCACGGTCACCTACCAACTCCTCCTGCTGGCCAGTTACCAGCTCGGACAGTTCAGCCAGACGTATCCGCTCGCCCGGGGCACCTCGCCGTGGGTCGTGGCGGTGGTGAGCGTGACCCTGCTCGGCCAGGAGCTTTCCTGGACCGAGACGGCCGGCGTCGCGGTCGTCTCCCTCGGGCTGATGGGTCTGGTCTTCATCGGGGGGCGGCCGGACCGAAGCCGCCTGCCCGCGCTCGCCGCCGCCTTCGCCACCGGGGTCATGATCGCCGCCTACACGACCGTCGACGGCGTCGGCGTCCAGCACGCGCCGGTGCTGACCTATGCGTCGTGGTTGTTCCTGTTCCAGGGGCCGGCGCTGCCCCTGATCGCCGTGGTCCGGCGCGGCCGTGCGCTGCCCGGGCTGATGCGCCCTTCGCTCGCGGCCGGTCTCGGCGGAGGAGTGGCGTCGTTGCTGGCGTACGGGCTGGTGTTGTGGGCCCAGACACGGGGTGCGCTCGCCCCGATCGCCGCCCTCAGGGAGACCAGCATCATCTTCGGAGCGATCATCGGTGCGATGTTCCTCGGCGAACGGTTCGGTTCGAGCCGGGCCGTCGCCAGTGCCGTCGTCGTGGCCGGGATCGTCCTGATCAACCTGTCATAGCGGGCGTCTCCCGCGCCCGCTCGATGTCGGGGCCGCGGTAGAGGTGCTCGGGTATGCGCGCGAGCGTCGAAGGGTGCACCTGGGGGCCCAGGCCGTACAACTTCTGGAAGCTCATGATCAGCGGCCGCCACGCGTCGGGGTCGATCCGGTCGGCCGTGCTCGCCATGCGTATCTCGTCATGGACGTACACCCGCTGGACCCGCACCTCGATGGCCACGATCCCACCACGCTGAGCCTCGTCGTCGTGCGCAACGTCGTGCACCCCTTCGACGACCACCTCCATGCTCACCGGGCACTCCGCGACCCTCGGAGGTCCCACCGTGTCGGATGCGACGGGAGTGAGGCCGGCGCGGGCGAACTTGTCGGCCACGAATCGGTAGCCGCGCTTGACCTTGGACGGCGGGACGGGATCGGAACCCGTCGTCAGCGCCAGCCTGTCGACGGCCGCGGCGAGCGAGTCCGACGGAAGGTTGAGCACACCCTCACGGGTCCTGAGCAGGTTCTGTGCGGTCTTCGAGCGGGCGCCGAGGCCGAGTACGGCCCGCCAGCCGAGCCAGAAGGCGGACGACATCGGCGCCAGGTTGGCCGAGCCGTCCTCGTTGAGGGTGGAGATCAGCACCACCGGGGTGCCGAAGTACAGGATTCCGGGTTCGATCCGCGTGTGCGACGGGATGGTCGTTGCCATGCGGATCAGTGTCTTGCCGCCGTCCGATCGACGCTGGCGGCAATCGGACGGGGCATCGCCACCCCCGGGCCTGTGGGGGACGACGCGGTGCGGCACTGTCCCCAGCCCGGGTTCGGGCGCACCGGCCGCCGGTGCTCCACCGGGGCCTGTCGCCCGCTCGTCGCGCCCCGGGCCGTACGGGGGCCGGGGCACGGACGAGCCGCGGCGCCGGTCAGCGGGGCGTGTCCGCCCGGCCCGCCTGGTCGAAGGTGAACAGCACCTTGCCCGAGCGCTCGGGCCGCTGGGCGTGCGCGATGGCCTCGCGGTACTGGTCGAGCGAGTAGGTGGCCTCGACCGAGGCGCTGAGCACGCCCTTCTCGACGAGCTCGGCGAGCCCCGCGTAGACCTGCTCGATCTCCTCACGCGGCGCGTTCCAGACCCAGTTGATCACGAAGATCCCGTGGACGGAGATCTCGCGGTAGACGAGCTCGCCGAGGGGCATGACCGGCGGCTGACCGGTCACGGACGAAAAGGTGACGAAGGCCCCACCGGTCTCGATCGAAGGCGCCACCTGGGCGGCGACGTCGGCGCCGCCGATCCCGTCAAGGAACAGCCGCAGCTTCGCGCCGTCGAGGGCCTGGGAGACCTTGTCGCCGAGGTTCTCCCCGTCGTCGACGATGACGGCGTCGGCGCCGAGTTTCCTCACGTGCTCGGCCGCCTCCTCTCGGCGGACGACGGCGAGCGTTCTGACGCCCGCCCTCTTGGCCAGGGCGATCACGTTCTGGCCGACGGTGGAGTTGGCCAGCGTGAGGCCGATCCAGTCGTCGGGCTTCAGCGACACGTACCGGTTGAGCAGGTGATGGGCGGTCACCGGGTTGACCCCGAGCATGGCGAGCTGAAGGGCGTCGGCGGCCTCCCCGACGGTGATCACGTTGCGGGCGGGGACGACGATCCTGTCCGCCCACGTGCCCTGCTCGTAGGTGGGGAGGACCAGCACGCGACGCCCGACCAGCGCCTGGTCGGCGGCCGATCCGGCCGCGATCACCCGGCCGACGCCCTCGGCCCCCATCGCGAAGGGCAACTCGGGCAGCACGGCGTACCAGCCGTTCGACAGCAGGAAGTCGGCGGGATTGACGGGAGCGGCCTCGAGGGCGACGAGCAGGTCGCCGGGGCCGGGAGCCGGAACGGGCGCGTCGTCGAGGCGGAACGATTCGGCGTCGCCGCCGAGCTTGGTGAGAAGGATCCTGCTCATTGTGGGTTGCTCCTCATGGAGTCGAGCGGTTCACAGGGGGATCGCCTGGCCGCGCTCACACGGCCTGAGGCGGATTAAGAGGAGATGCGGGGTTCCGCTCAGACCGTGGTGTCCAGGACGACGCGGAACCGGGCCTCGCCGGAGATCATGCGCTCGTACGCCTCGGGCGCGGCCGACAGCGGGAGGGTCTCGATCATCGGCCGGATGCCGTGCCGCCGGCTGAAGGCGAGGTTGTCCTCGTTGTCGATCGAGCTGCCGGTGAGGCTGCCGGTGATCGTGCGCGTCCCGAAGGTGAGGTCGACCGTGCTGACGGAGATGGGATCCGTCGCGACTCCGACGACCACCATCCGGCCGCGCGGCGCGAGCCCGGGAACCAGCGCGCTCATCGACGCCCCGCTGGCGGCCGTCGCGATGATCGCGCCCGCGCCGCCGAGCTCGATCAGAGCCTCGCCCGGGTCGTCCTGGGTGCTGTCGATGTAGTGGTCGGCGCCCAGCCGGTGTGCCAGCTCGGCCTTGCCCGACCCTCGGGCGATCGCGGCGACGCGGTAACCGAGCTTCGCGGCGTACTGCACGCCGAGGTGACCGAGGCCCCCGATCCCCTGGATGGCGACGAGGTCTCCCGGGTGGCTGCTCACCTGCCGCAACGCCTTGAACGTCGTGAGACCCGCGCACAGCAGCGGGCCCACCTCGGCGGAGTCCATCCCCGCGGGAACGCGGACGAGGCCGCTGGTCTTGGCGTACGCCACCTCGGCGTAGCCGCCGTCGACATCGGTGCCCACCCGCTGCTGGTCGGTGCAGTTGACGAAGTCCCCCCGCCGGCACGGGTCGCATTCCCCGCAGTGCCCGGCGAGGAAGCCGACGCCGACCCGCTCGCCGACGCGCCAGTTGCGCACACCGTCGCCGACGGCGTCGATCACTCCGACGAGCTCATGACCGGGAACGATCGGCCGGTCCGGTTCGGCGCGAAGCCCCTCCACGGCGAGGACGTCGGAGTGGCAGACGCCGCAGCTCTCGACCCGGATCCGCACGTGTCCCGCGGCGGGCGGCGTGAGTTCACGCTCGACGAGCTCGAACTTGCGCGATCCGGTCACTTCGACGGCACGGTAGGTGGACATGGTTCTCCTCGATGGGATCGATCCGGGGCCGCTCGCCGTCCCGATGGTCGGCGGCACCCGGCGCCTTCAATATGACCGGTCGTCTTAGAACGTGTCAAGCGTGCTCCGATGTCGGCGGGATCACCCCGATCGCGACTTGACGATGAGCGAGACGACCGACCATATTGAGTCGGGAACGAGGGAGCGACCGTGGCCAGACCCAGCATGCGCAAGGAGATCGTCGAGGCTGCCCTGGAGCAGTTTCACTCGCGAGGATTCAACGCGGCCGGGGTGAAGGACATCACCGACCGCGCCGGCGTGCCGAAGGGGTCGTTCTACAACCACTTCGAGAGCAAGGAAGCCCTGGCGATCGTCGCCCTCGAGGAATACGGCCTGACCCGCCGGCTCCAGGACCTCGCCGATCCCGACACGGAGCCGCTGACCCGCATACGGAAACATTTCGAGTTCTTCCGGGACGAGGTCCTGGGTTACGGGATCACGCGCGGCTGCCTTCTCGGCAATTTCGGCGCCGAGATCGCCGATCACAACGAGGCCATCAGAGCGGCCGTCCGCGAGGGTTTCGAGGCCTGGGGCACCGCGCTCGCCTCGACGATCCGGGAGGCTCAGCAGGCGGGAGCCGTACGCGCCGAACTCGACCCCGAGGCAACGGCCCGGTTCATCCTCAGCGCGTGGGAGGGCGCGCTCCTCCTGGCCAGGACCGATCGCTCGGCCGGCGCCTTCGACTCCTTCTTCGCCGTCACGTTCGGCACGCTGCTCACCTGAACGGCCGTTCCCGACTTCGCGAGATCACCGTTTCGTGAACAATCGTGGCCGGACATATAAATAGATATCTTCCGCCCCATATGTGCGCATAAATTGATCCTCCTCGGCGCCTGGGTCGCCGGGCATTCGGGATCAACGGGGATTGGGAAGATGTCGACTCTCCGCTCCACGCGTGCACGTATCGTGCGTGCAGCCTCCACCATCACGGCACTGGTCGTCGCTGCCGGCGTGACCATGACCGGCTCCGCCAACGCCTCGCCGTCCAGCTACGACCGCTGCCCGAAGGGCTACTTCTGCCTTTTCAGCGGCTTGGACGGCAAGGGCACTATCTGGAAGTTCCGGACGGACCAGCGCGATCTGGGCGTCGCCGGCAGACATGCGGCCTCCTTGACCAACCGGACCGCGGGCTATGCCTGCCTGTTCGGCGGCAAGGACTACACGACGGAGGGCAGCCGCACCACCTTCGGGATGGACTCCTGGGACTCCGGGGGTATCAGCTTCACGACGAGCATCTCCGAGTGGCGCAACCACGCGGGTTCGCTCAACCTCGCACCCACCTGGCACGAGTGCACATCACGTTTGCAGTACGTGGACTGGATCCGGCCGGCCAACGAACCTGACGGCACGCCGAAGCCGTTCGGCTCCTTCCTCGGCGACGGACACAGCCAGATGTTGATGCGTTCGGCTCAGGGCCGTCTCTGGGTGCTTCCCGGCGACGGCAACACGCCGATCGACCTCGGCACGAGGCTGAAGGGCATGACCACGCTGGTCAGGCATGGTGACTACACCGGCGACGGCCGTGAGGACATCATCGCCCGCGACGCCAAGGGCGTGCTCTGGCTCTACCCGGGCAACGGCAAGAAGGCCCTGGGCGCCAGGAAGCTGCTCGCCTACGGCTGGAACAAGATGAGCCTCATCTCCGCCGTCGGTGACCTCACGGGCGATAAGAAGAACGACCTCGTGGCCCGCGACACCAAGGGCGACCTCTGGCTCTACCCCGGCAACGGCAAGAGCGGCTTCGGCAAGCGGCAGCGGATCGGGCGCGGCTGGAACAACCGGACGGCGGTCGTCGGCCTCGGCGACCTCACCGGCGACCACAAGGACGACCTCGTGGCCCGCGACACCAAGGGCGACCTGTGGCTCTACCCGCGAGCCGGCAAGGGCACGTTCGCCGCCCGCCGCATCGTCGGCCACCGGTTCTCCAAGACCTGGAGACTGTTCGCCATCGGCGACGTCAACGGCGACCTCAGGAACGACCTCTACGCGTCCGGCAACAACGACCTGCGTCTCTACCTGGGCACCACCAAGGGCACCCTCAAGCTCAGTTCCGCCTGGGGACATGTCAACAACGGCATCGAGCCCAACGAAGTCGTCTTCTGACCTGTTCTGTCCGGCCGGCCGCGTGACTCTGGTCGCACGGCCGGCCGCACACGCCGGTGTCGTCCATCGTGGTGAGGGTGAACACGTGATCCAGGTCGAGGCTCCCAAAGAATTCGACGGCCAGGCGCGCAGCATCTTCCTCGCGGGCGGCATCACGGACTGCCCGGACTGGCAGGCGGAGGTCGCGGCCGGGCTGGCGGACCTCCCCGTCGCCGTCCTCAACCCTCGCCGCGCCGCGTTCGAGGACTCCCCGGAGGCCGCGGCCGAGCAGATCGGCTGGGAGTACCGCCACCTCGCGGCCTGCGACCTGGTCCTCTTCTGGTTTCCCGGCAGCCGCTCCGTCCAGCCGATCGCGCTGTACGAGCTCGGCATGTGGGCCGGCCGCACGAAACCGATCGTGGTGGGCGCCGATCCCGCCTACGCCCGCCGTCTCGACGTGACCATCCAGCTCTCACACGTACGGCCGGGCCTCGTCGTGCACGACTCGCTCGACGAGACCGTCGCGGCCGCACGCACGGCCTTGCAGGGACTACCAGGCCTTTGAGGTCGTGTGAACATTTTGTTTAAAACAGATCGTTGACAACCATTTGATTGGCCAGGCATGCTCTGACGCATGACGTCCGAAAGCGATCCCTTCACCCCGCCGGATCCCGACCAGGTGCGCGCGCACCGCGTGCACGCCGCCCTCGCCCGCATCGCCGAACGGCACGCGGCCACCGAGGACCAGCGCTCCCGGCAGGTCCATCCCCATGTGCTCGGGCCGCACGAGGCCATCAGGCTCGTCTCGTTCCTCGCCGGCGGAGTCGCCCAGCGCGAGGAGACGGAACCCGAGGTGGACACCGCGGACATCACCGCGGCCCTGACCCTCATCCCCCTGGCGCGCGGAGAGATGGACCAACTCGAGGCCGGCCTCCTGCTCATGGCCCGCGGACGCGGCCTCACCTGGCAGGAGATCGCGTTCGGCCTCGGGCTCGGCACCTCGCAGGCCGCCCGGCAGCGTTACGCCCGGCTGGCGGGTCGCATCGCGCCCGACTGACCCCTCACTTTATTAGACCGTTCGTTCTTGATACGGTGCGGACATGGCGAGGACGAAGGAGTTCGACCCCGATGTGGCGCTTCAGGCCGCGCTCGACCTGTTCTGGGAGCGCGGCTACGAGGCGACGTCCATGGCCGACCTGGTGGACCACCTGGGGATAGCACGCGCCAGCCTGTACGCGACCTTCGGCAACAAGCGCGACCTCTATCTCAAGGCGCTCGAGCGCTATCTGGAGACCAGGAATCCGTCGCCCATCGAGATCCTCTCGCAGCCGGGCCCCGCACTGCCGGCCGTACGCGCGCTGGTCGAGTTCTACGTGACCGACTCCATCGCCGACACACGGCGGCGCGGCTGCATGATCGTGAACGCGGCGGCGGAGATGCTCCCCGGCGATCCCGAGGTCTCACGCCTGCTCGACACCAACTGGAGCGCGCTGGAAGCGGCGCTCACCTCGGCGCTGATCAGGGCTCGCGGCGAGGGCGACCTGCCCGCCGACCGTGATCCGCGCGCGCTCGCCCGGTTCCTGCTCGTCTTCCTCCAGGGGCTGCGGCTGGTGAGCAAGGGCTCCTCGGACGCGAGGCGACTCCGCGAGGCGGCCACCGAGGCGCTCACCGTCCTGGCGTGACGACACCCATATCAAGACCGATCGTTCCCAAAAGGAGCCGCATGAAGTTCGCCGGCAAGGTGGTCCTGGTCACCGGAGGAGGCTCGGGCATCGGCCGGGCCGTCGCCCTCGGCTTCGCCCGGGAGGGCGCCCTGGTCATCGTCGCGGGGCGCCGCGCGGAGCCGCTGGACGACACCGTGAGGCTCGTCGAGGCCGCAGGCGGCGACGCCTGGGCGATCACCGCCGACCTGACCCGGTCAGGCGACGTGGCCCGGATCGTCGACGAGATCGTGCGACGGCACGGCAGGCTCGACATCGCGATCAACAACGCCGGGGTCTTCACCGCGGCCAAGGTCGCCGACATCGACGAGGACGACTGGACGCGCACGCTCGACGGCAACGTGACCGGCGTCTTCCTGTCCATGAAGCACGAGATCGCCGCCATGCGCCGTACGGGCACGGGAGTGATCGTCAACGTGGCGTCCCAGATCGGCGCGCACAAGAGGGTGCCCGGTCTCGGCGCGTACGGCGCGGCCAAAGCGGCGGTCACGGCCCTGAGCCGTACGGCGGCGCTGGAGTACATCCGCGAGGGCATCCGGATCAACGTGGTCAGCCCCGGACCGCACGACACGCCGATGTCCCTGCGTCCCGGCGAGAGCGCGGCCGACCGGGATGCCCGGCTGAAGGAGCAACTGCCGATCGGACGGGTCGGCACACTCGACGAGATCACCGCCACCGTCCTGTGGCTGGCGTCGGACGACGCGGGCTTCGCCGTCGGGCACGACCTGGTCGTCGACGGAGGTTCGGCCGCCTGAAACGACGGGCGCGATCAGACGTTCCGGCGCTGCCGGCGCCGGGAGACCACCATCCCGGCCACACTCGCCACGAACAGGCCGATCGCGGCATAGACGACGGGGTTGACGTACCCGGGCACCAGGTCCACCGGCACACCCCCTTCCTCGCACGCAGGATTGTGCAGCGGCCACATGCTCGCCGGCTCGGGCGACCCGGAGTACGACAGTCCTGAGACCAGGCACAGGTCCTCGGGTTGGGACATCCACATGACACCGCCGAACAGCAGCCCCATTCCGTACACGGCAAGCCCGACGCACAGCACGACCACCGCCAGCCTGGCCCACAACGCCGCCGGCCGCGGCCTCCGCCCCCGTGCCGTGACGACGACGGTGTGCACGACCACCCCGGCTGCGACGAGGAGGAACGCCGGCGCCGCGAGCGGGAGGAACAGGAGGGGGACCAACAAGAACTCGAACATGATGACCGTCACACTATGAGCCACGATGTCGCATTAAGCAGTCTCTGCCGCTTTTGAACGCCATCTGCACGTGTTCTGCACACGCCGGTACCGGCTATGACCCGTGTTCACGGGTTCGGCGCGGGCCTGGCCCGGCGGAAGCCGTACGTCTGGTGCCTCCTCTCGAAGCCGACGGAGCCGTACAACGCGCGCGCGGCCAGGTTCCCGGCGTCGTGGTTCACGGTCACCGTCGTCATCCCCCGGTCACGCATCCGCGCCATCGCGTACGACATCACCGCGCGGGCGAGGCCGAGGCGCCGGAAGTCGCGATGCGTCCCGACCGGCTCGAAATGCCCGATCTTGTTGTGGTCGTCCGTCCAGTACAGGGCGAAGGCCGCGATCGTCCCCTCGGCAGACTCGGCCACGATCTCCCGCTCGGGGTCGTAGCCGGGCTTGTCCATGACCGCCGTTCGATACCGCTGTCCGGTCCAGTCCTCCTGGAACGAGTGGTTGCGGGCCGTCGCCAGGCCGTCGGCGTCGCCCGGCCGGGCAGGGCGCAGGACGAAACCGTCGGGAACGGCCGGATCCGCGATCGGCTCGTCCAGTCGGCGCTCGTTGACGTCGTCCCACGTCCGGAAATGCTCGAAGCCGAGCCGTACGAGCAGGTCGATCCTCGTCGTGTCGCAGTCGAAGAGGTCGGTCAGCACGTACGCCTCGTCCTCGGCCATGTGGCGGGCCGTCGTCTCGTAGGCGACACGCAACATCTCGGACTCCGCGGCCGCGCCCCGGAGCGCGGGCGAGGCGAACACGTCGAAGGCGCAGCCGAAGCGCAGGTTGATGGCGAGTCCGGCGATTTCGGAGTCGTCCTCCCAGACGTGCACGAGGTCTCCGACGGGACGCCGGCCGCGGAGGTTCTCGTAGACGCGATGCGGCAGTTCGCCGATGTGGTCGTAGCCGCACCGGCCCGCCTCGGCGATCCACGCCGCGACGGTCTCCTGAAGCCGCGGCATGTCCGCGTCCGTGTAGGGGCGCATCCTCATGGCGGCCTGTCTAGCGCAGCCGGCCACCGGAACGCACACGGTTATCCCCGGAAGCGGGAGGTGAGAGGCGCCGACCCGCCGGTTCACGAACTCGGGAGAGTGGCCCGCCGGGCGGACAGGACGTGGGTCTCGCCATGTGACCGGACGGCGCCGCCGAGACCTTGGATCGCCTCGTACAACGCGCGCTGCAGCAGGGCGAGACGTTCGGGTCCGAGGCGCTGGTGGTCGCTGTAGGTCGCCACGAGCCTGACCCACTCGTCGGCGCTCAGCGTGTCCTCCCAGCGGTACTTGCGCGTCTCGACCGAGGAGAACGCGTCACTTTCCGCGAACGGGTCCACCTCGGTGCTCTTCTCCGCGGTGCGCCCGTGCACCGGCGCGTCCGGCGCGAGGCGGCCGTAGACGGCGTCCAACACGGCGAGCACCGGTTCTTCCAGCAGGTGGTAGCTCCAGAACCGGGCGATCACACCGCCCGGACGCAGCACCGCGGCGGCCTTGAGAACGCCCCGGGCCGGGTCGATCCAGTGCCACGCGTTCCCGCACGTGATCAGGTCGAATCGCCGCCCGGCGTCGTCCCAGGTCTCGAAAGGCGCGATCTCCACCGGAACGCCGTGGCCGCGGGCCACCTCGGCCATCCGCTCGTCCGGTTCCACACCGAGTACGGACAGCCCGTGCTTCGCGAGGGGGACGGCCACCTTGCCGGTGCCGCAGGCGACGTCGAGCACCCGTTCCGGCCGTAGCGCCACGAAATCCTCGATCAAAGCGTCGGGGCAGGCCGGGCGGTAGCGGTCGTACTGGTCCGCCACCGAGCCGAAGGACCTGGCCCGCCGGCGATCGAGATGCAGGTCTTCCGAGGTCACGCAGCGATGATAGGCGCCTCCGGGGAGGCGGCCTCACAGCGGGATCGGACAAATCGCCCTTGTCGGCCGACCGGCCGACAAGCCGCACCCGCCCTTCACCGCCCTGCGGGCCTCATTCCGCGGGCACGCCCTTCACCGCGTAGGTGACCAGTGTGGTCAGCACTTCCTTGACCGACTCGCGCTCCCGCACGTCACACAGCACGATGGGGGTGGCCCCTCCCAGGCCCAGTGCTCGCCGTACCTTGTCCGGGTCGTGCCGCCGGGCCCCGTCGAAGCAGTTGACCGCCACCACGAACGGGATCCCGCGCTGCTCGAAGTAGTCCACGGCGGGGAAGCACTCCTGCAGGCGGCGGGTGTCGGCCAGCACCACGGCACCCAGCGCGCCGACGGCCAGCTCGTCCCACATGAACCAGAACCGGTCCTGGCCGGGCGTGCCGAACAGGTAGAGCCACAGGCCCTCGCGGATCGTGATCCGTCCGAAGTCCAGAGCCACGGTCGTGGTGATCTTTGACTCCACGCCGGAGACGTCGTCGACCCCGACGCCTCGTTCGCTCAGCAACTCCTCGGTGTGGAGCGGCCGGATCTCGCTGATCGTGCCGACCATGGTCGTCTTGCCGACCCCGAATCCCCCCGCGATGAGGATCTTGATGGCCAGCGCCGAGACGGCCCCGGTCGTTTCCTGCTCAGAGGCTGCGTAGCCCATGCAGCACTTCCCTGTAGATGCGTTCGTCGATGGTCTGCGCCGCCGGCCGCGGGCGGTCGATGGACACGAGGCCCTCGCGTCGCAGATCGCCGAGGATCACGCGGGTGATGTTGAGCGGCAGTCTCAGGTGTGCCGCCACGTCCGCCACCGGGGTCGGACTGCGGCACAACGACAACACCGCGAGATGCTCGGGAATGTGCTCAACCGGCTGGACGCGCGTGCTTACGGTCGTGACGATGGCCACCAGGTCGAAGGTCTCGCCGACCGGGCGCGCGCGGCCCCCGGTCAGCCCGAAGAGCCTGATCAGCGGCCCGGGGTCCTCTGCCGTCACGACCCCACGCCGTTCCAGACGGGCGCCGGAGCCGCCCCCCTCGGCTGCGCGGACAGGTGTTCGCCGACGCGCTTGACCAGGAGTGCCATCTCATAGGTGACCATGCCGAGCTCGGCGTCGCTCGCGGCGAGCACGGCCAGACGGGCGCCCTGCCCGGCGGCGGTGACGAAGAGGAAGCCGCCTTCCATCTCGATGATGGTCTGCCGGACGCCGCCGAGGCCGAAGTGCCGTCCCGCGCCCAGCGCGAGGCTGTGGCTGCCCGCGGAGATCGCGGACAGATGTTCGGCGTCCTCCCGCGTCAGCTCCTTGGACCCGCCCATGGCCAGCCCGTCGGCGGACAACACGATGGCGTGCCGGATGTCCGGGATGCGCTGGGTCAGATCGTCGAGCAGCCAGTTGAGTTCAGTTCTGGAGTCGGCCATCGGGGGTGCCGTCCTTTCTGTTCCACACGTCCTGTCCGTGCTCCACCTGGCCGCGACCCTGCTGCCAGCCTCGTTGCATGGACGACATCAGTTGGGCGAGCTCCTCCGGAGATCGCACGGAGACCTCCTCCTCCTGCCGCCGCGCGCCGCGGAGCTGAGGAGCGATGCTGGCCTGCGGTATCCGCATGGGGAGCCCGTCGAGGTCGTCGTCGCTGCCCGGCTCGGGGATGGTCCACCGCGCCGGAGCGGGAGCCGGAGGAGGCGTCACGACGGGCGCCGTCGCCGGCCCGACCGCGGGAGACGGGGTGGACGCCGAAGACGGAGCGGACGCCGGAGACGGGACGGACACCGTGGCGGAGGCCGGAGAGGGTGAGGACAGCGCGGCGGAGGCCGGCGTCTGGGGCGGCACGGAGGCGTGCTGGGCCGAGAACCACCCCGACGCGGGCGCCGGCGTGGCGCCCTCCGGCTCCCCCCGGACGGCGGAATCCTCTCCCGAGCGGGTCGCCGACACGGCGCCCAGCGCGCGGAACGGCCTGCCCACCCGGGCCTTGCCGGCCAACGCCATCTGGGGTGAAGCGACCTCGACGTCCGGCGTATCCGCCGTGGCGAGCAGGCTCGTGGGCAGCAACACGATCGCGGTGGTCCCGTCGTACGGCGAGGGCCGCAGCACGATCTTGATGTTGTGCCGGGTCGCGAGCCTCGCGACGACGAACAGACCGAGGCGGTCGCTGTCGGCCAGGTCGAACTCCGGCGGGTCGGCGAGCCTCGCGTTGAGGTCGTCGAGGGTGGCCCGGCTCAGCCCGAGCCCCCGGTCCTCGACCTCCAGGGCGAAACCGTTGGCCGCGACGCTGCTCCTGATGTGGACGGTGGTGTCGGGCGGCGAGAAGACGGCGGCGTTCTCCGCCAGCTCGGCGATCAGGTGGATCACGTCGGTCACCGCGGCGCCGACCAGCAGCGGCGCCTGCGGCATGGGGGCGACGACGACGCGGGTGTAGTCCTCGACCTCGAGCACGGCGGCCCGCACCACGTCGAAGAGCGGCACCGGGTCACGCCAGATGCGGGCGGGGGCCGAGTCAGACAGGATGATCAAGTTCTCCGCGTGCCGTCTCATGCGCGTGGTCAGATGGTCGAGCTTGAAGAGGTCCTCCAGAACCTCGGGCTCCTCGACGCGGCGCTCCATGGTGTCGAGGAGATTGAGCTGACGGTGCAGGAGCGCCTGGTTGCGCCGGGCCAGGTTGAGGAAGACCTGGCCGACGCCCTTGCGGAGGGTCGCCTGGCCGACGGCCGCCTCCACGGCGGTCCGCTGCACCGCGGAGAACGCGTGCACGACCCCGTCGACCTCGGCGGTGTCGGCGGGCGCGAGGTCGGGGGCCTCCGTCGCGGGATCCACGTCGTCGCCCCTGCGCAACCGCTCGACCAGGCGCGGCAGGCGTTCCTCGGCGAGCTCGACGGCCGACCTCTGAAGCCGCTTCAGCTCCGAGATCATGGATCGGCCGAAGCGGTAGGACAACGCGAGCGACGCGAGGACGGCGAGGAGGCCGATGAGCAGCACCAGCCCGATACGCCAGTACGCGCCGATCTTCTGCGACTCGCTCTCGGCCGCGGCGCGGTCGAGTTCCTGCAGGGTGTCCCGGTTGATCGTGTTGAGAACCGTCTCCGCATCGCTCTTCCATTCGGCGGGGTCCACCGGCGGCGCGCCGTCGGTGTCCCACACGAAGAGCCGGTCCTCGACCTCAACGAGCCGCTTGTAGGCGTTGCTGTTCACAAGGTTCTGATAGCGCGCCCGCAGGTCGGGGCCCATGTCGCGGTCGGCGTTGGCGAAGACGAGCCTGCGGCTGGTCATCGCGGCCACGAACGTGGCCCGATCGGTTGGGCTCATCTGGCGATGCACGATCGTGCTGGTCAGCACGGCGTGCTCTCTGCCCAGGTATTCGGCGGTGGCGCTGTAGGCGGACATGCCGCGCACCGCGCGGTAGGACGACACGTCGCTCAACGCGTCCTGATCGCTGAACTGCTGGTTGGCGTTGCTGATCAGGCTGTTGTAGCCCTCAATGATCTTGATTGGACTGGTGAGCCTGCCGACGTCGGCGGAGTCGCGAAGGTACTGCACGCCGTCCACCGCCGCCACCAGGGCACGCACCGCCGCAGGGGTCTCCTCGCCCTTGGGGGCGATCGACTCGATCACCTGGCGCAGGCGCTCCACCTTTTCGTCGGTGATGCGACGCTGCTCCGCCAGCGGCTCGTCGTCGGCGGTGCCGCCGGGCGCGGCGGCGGAGAGCTGACGCTCCCGCTGGAGTTCCACGATCAACTGCAGCACCGGCGATCCGATGCTCTCCCAGCGATTCTGCGTCCGGGAGACGTCAACGATCTCCTGGACGCTCGAGTAGGCGATGAAACCCCACAGGGCGATCATCGAGACGAGCGGAAGCAGCAGGATTCTGAGGAGCTTCGAGCGGATCGGGGGAGGCGAGCTCATCCATCATGTCCAATTCCGCGCGTGGTGCGCCGTCGCGGTCGTGCTGTGACCTGTGACCGTCCCCGAGAATGCATGCCACGGCTGATACGCCTGTGGTTGGTCCACTATGCCCATGGCACAGAGGGACTTCAAGCAACAGATGCGAAGAACGGATACGAATCCGATTGGCATTGATCATGACGAACCGCCACATCACACCCAGTCGCTACGGTGCGGTGCCGGAGTGATCACAGCACGTACGGTTCCGATGTGACGGACGTGCTGGTCGAACGCTTTTCTCCTGCCACCGGGCACTCGAGACAGCGGTGGGAGGGGCACGTTCCGTGACTTCGGGCGTGCGGCGAATACAGGGGAGGTCCGATTAAGGCTCCGGGTCGCCTTGAGGGCGGAGCCGGACGCTCGCCCCCAAGCGACCCGAGCCACTTGTCTTAATCGTGTGGAATATAGAAGGAAATTCTGTCGGACTCGGCGAGAAATGGCGGGTTATCGACTGAGGTCGTAATTTCTAGTCAGAATGCCGAGGCGAGCATGTCGAGGGACACCTGCCACAGCCGCGCCGCCGCCTCGGGGTCGAGGGCGTGCGCGGCGACGCCCCGGAGCTCACCGGGCACGGGAGGCAGCGCCTCGTTGCAGTCCTCGAAGTACCGGCCGCCCACACCTTCGAGCGGCGGCCAGGTCGCGAGCAGCGCGGATGTGGCGGCGCCCTGCTGGGGCGTCTTGAACACGTAGCCGGAGGCCATCGAACGTTCGAGCGCCTCCTGGCTCATGTGCCGCGCCAGATTCGTCAGTACGGCCCCCGGGTGCACGGCGTTGACCGTGATGCCGTCCGCAGCCCACCGCTTGTTCGCCTCGACCGCGAACAGGGCGTTGGCCGTCTTGGACTGGCCGTACGCGATGGAGGGGTCGTAGGCGCGCCGCATGAAGTGGATGTCGTCGAAGTCCACCCCGGCCCGCAGATGACCGACCGAGCTGAGCGACACGACACGGGCCCGCCCGGCCGCCACGAGCGCCGGGTGCAGCCCGGTGGAGAGCGCGAAGTGCCCGAGATGGTTGGTCGCGAACTGCAACTCCCAGCCCTTCGGCGTACGCGCCTCGGTCGTCATCATCACGCCTGCGTTGTTGACGAGGATGTGCAAGGGACCGTCCCACGCGGCGACGAAGGCCGCGACGGACGCCTGGTCGGAGAGGTCGAGCGGCGCGACCAGGATGTGCTCGTTCCCGGTGGTCGCTCTGATGTCCGCGGCAACCTCCTCGCCGGCGCCGACGCCGCGCACCGCCAGGGTGACCTCCGCCCCCGCGCCCGCGAGCGCCCTGGCGGTCTCGATGCCGATGCCGGATGAGGCGCCGGTCACGATGGCACGGCGGCCGGTGAGGTCCACGCCCTCCACCACCTCGGCAGCGGTGGACAGGGCCGTGAACGGCGTGGTGACGAGTGTCGGTTGGGTCATGGGGCTGCCTCTCTGTGATGCTCCGGCCCGGAGGCCCGACGGCGGACGCGCCCGGATCCGGGCCGCCGCTGCTCGCCTGACCTCGCGAAACAAGGCCAGAGGGCGTTTTCTTCAGCACACCACCGGTGCGACCCCCGCCCGCTTCGTAAGACAGGCACGTCTCCACCCGGGGTCCGGCGTACCAGGGGTCCAGCAGGCCCCCTCACGGACCTCGCCGTCCGTTCACCCCGGTCATACTCTGAATGCCATGAGCGACCCCTCCTCCGGCGCCGGGGCGAATTCGGAGCTCCGGGAGTTCCTGCGCTCGCGCCGGGCCCGGATCACACCCGAGGAAGCAGGGCTGTCGACGCAGCCGGGCACCCGCAGGGTGCCGGGTCTGCGCAGGGAGGAGGTCGCCCAGCTCGCCGGAGTGAGCGTGGACTACTACGTGCGCCTGGAGCGCGGCCGCCACGTCAACGTCTCCGAGACCGTCCTGGACGCCCTCGCCCGGGCGCTGCGCCTGAACGACACGGAGCGCGGTCACCTCTTCGACGTGGCCAGGCCCACCATCGGGCGGAGCCGCCCGATGCCGCCGCAGCGGGTACGGCCGGGGCTGTACCGCGTGCTCGACCTTCTGAGCGACACCCCTGCGCTGATCCTGGGCCGCCGCATGGACGTCCTGGCAGCCAACAAGATGGCCCGGGCCCTGTACACCGACTTCGACGCCCTCCCGCACCGGGATCGGAACATGCTCCGGTTCATGTTCCTCAACGAGGCCGCCCGCGGGCTGTACGTCGACTGGGAGTCGGCCGCTCGCGGCACCGTCGCCGGCCTGCACCTGTACGCCGGACGCCATCCCGACGACGCCCGCCTCGCCGAGCTCGTCGGCGAGCTCTCCCTCCGTGACAAGGACTTCCGCCGCTGGTGGGCCGACCACGACGTCCACCGTCGCACGTACGGCGCCAAGGACTACCACCATCCCGTGGTCGGCGACCTCACCCTGGGCTACGAGGCCTTCGGCTCCGAAGGCGATCCCGACCAGGTCCTCGGGATCCACACCGCGGAGCCGGGCTCCCCGTCCGAGCAGGCCCTGCGCCTGCTGGCCAGCTGGATCAGCGAGCCGGCCACCATACGCCTGCCGGGCCCCGCCTAGGGTTCCGCACCGGGTCCCGAGGTTCCGCAACGGGCGGGAACGCGGCTCACACCCTGGTGCGGTAGTGGAGATGGACCACGCCGTTGCCGAAGCGGCGTTCGTCCAGCAGGTCGAGCTTCACGCGGACGCCGGCGGGGAGAGCCGGATTCCCGCCTCCCACGACGACGGGCGTCAGGAACAGGTGGCACTCGTCGACCAGCCCGGCCCTGAACGCGTGGGCGGCGAGCTCGGGCCCGCCCACGGAGATGTCCCGCTCCGCGGACGCCTTCATCCGGCGGACCGCTTCGGCGTCGAAGGCTCGCTCGATCCGCGTCCTGGCCGTCCGCGCCGTCTCCAGCGTCCGGGAGTACACGACCTTGTCGGCCGCCTGCCATATCGCGGCGAAGTCCAAAGTGACGGGCGACTGGCCGGGGAGGGTGTGCATGGTCTCCCAGCCGGCCATCACGTCGTACATGCGACGCCCGTAGAGATAGGTGCCGATCGGCCGCTCGAGGTCGTTGACGAAGGCGTGGACCTCCTCGTCCGGCTCCGCCCAGTCGAACTTGCCGTTCTCGTCCGCGACGTAGCCGTCGAGCGACGCGATCGCCGCGTAGACCAGTTCGGCCACGACTGCCCTCCTTCACTTGACTGATTGCATTTTGCTAGCAGTCAGCGAGCCTAAGTAAACTGCTCGTCTAATGCAACCAGTTGTCCCTAGGGGTTCGATGACCAAGGCCCACCGCTCGGGGTGTCCCGTCAACCTGTCACTCGAGGTCTTCGGCGACAAGTGGAGCCTGCTCATCCTCCGCGACATGATCTTCGGCGGCCGGCGGCATTTCCGCGAGATCCTGAACGGATCGCAGGAGGGGATCGCCTCCAACATCCTCGCCAACCGGTTGAAGAGGCTGGTCGACCTGGGCATGCTCACCAGGCGCGACGACCCGTCCCACAAGCAGAAGGCGATCTACCGCCTGACCGAGCCGTCGATCGAACTCGTGCCGATCATGGCGGCGCTGGGCACCTGGGGCAGCAGATGGCTGCCCGTCACCGAGGAGTTGTCGATCCGGGCGCGCGTGCTGGGGGAAGGCGGCCCCGAACTCTGGGACCGCTTCATGGCCGAACTGCGCGAGGAGCACCTCGGCATCCCGGCCGGCCCGGCCCCCGACGGCCGGACGGTCCGCCAGACCCTGCAGGAGGCCTACCTCGCCGTCGTCGCCGAGGCCGGCGCCGACTCGTCATCTGTGTGAGCGTCGCCACGGAAACTTGACCGCACGTTCCAGATAGCCCTAGCGTGCGTGTCATGGCACGAGTCAGGGAGTTCGACACCGAGGCCGCGCTGGAGGCGGCCATGTCCGCGTTCCGCCACAGGGGATACGAGGGCACCTCGGTGCAGGACCTGGTCGACGCCACGGGCATCGGACGCGGATCGTTGTACGCGGCGTTCGGCAGCAAGGAGGGCCTGTACCTGGCGGTCATGGACCGCTACCGCGAGCAGTACGCGGTCCCGCTGGTCGAACTCCTCGACAGCGGGGCGCCGGCACGCGAGCTGATCCGCAACGTGTTGCTCGGCGTGGTGGACGAGATCGTGCGCGACGGCACCCGCCAGTCGTGCCTCATCGTCAGCGCCACGACGGAGCGACTGCCGCACGATCCCGAGGTCGCCGGGCGTGTGCGGGCGACGACCTCGTCGCTGGAGGACGCGCTGACTGAGCTGATCACAAAGGGCCAGAAGGACGGCCAGTTGACGAGTGTCCGCGACGCGAGGGACCTGGCGCGGTTCATTCTGACGACCGTCCACGGACTGCGGGTCATGGGCGCGATCAACACCGACCGGGGAATCCTGACGAACATCGCGGAGGTGGCCCTGGGCTGCCTCGACTGAGTTTTTCATACCCTGATTATGTAACGATCATTCAAGATTTTTTAATTGACGGCCCCGTGGCCGTGACCGCGAAGGAGCGACATTGGAGGACGACATGCTTCGGCGTCTCCGGGACGTCGAAGAGATCAAGCAGCTCAAGGCGCGTTATTTCCGCCACGTCGACGCCAAGGACTGGGACGCCTGCCGCGAGTTGTTCACCGCGGACGCGCGCATCGACATCGGCGGCACCGTCAGAACGCTCGACGAGTTCGTCTCCGTCACCCGCGCATGGCTCGGCGACGCGGTGTCCGTGCACAGCGGGTCCATGCCCGAGATAGAGATCACCGGTCCCGACGAGGCCACCGGGATCTGGAGCATGCACGACTACATCGCCTTCCCCGACGACGGCCACGCCCCACGGGGAATGCACGGCTACGGGCACTACCACGAGCGATACCGGCGGGTCGACGGCCGCTGGCGCATCCACACCACGAGGTTGACCCGCCTGCGGATCGACCCGTTCGAAGGAGGCCTCCCCGATGTGTGAGCACTCGGGCGGGCGAACCGCTTCACGACTCGGGCACGGCACCAGGGTCCGGACGCCGGAGGACGTATGAAAGCGGTGGGAGCCTTCGCGTTCGGCGGCCCGGAGGTGCTGCGAGTCGTCGACGTTCCCGAACCGCACGCGGGACCGGGGGAGGTGCGCATCCGCGTGCACGCCGCGGCGGTCAATCCGGCGGACACGCTCATGCGCGCGGGCCTCGTCCCCCTCCCCGGCGTGCGGCCGCCGTACATCCCCGGCCAGGACGCCGCGGGAGTCGTCGACGCGATCGGGGAAGGCGCCGTCACCGGGCTGCGAATCGGCGACCGGGTGATGGCGATGGCCATTCCGACCGGACCACGCGGCGGCGCCTACGCGGAGCACGTGGTCCTGCCCGCGTCATGGGTGACCAGGGCGCCGGCCGGCACGAGTCACGCCGAGGCCGCGACCCTTCCGATGAACGGGCTCACCGCCCGCATGACGCTCGACCTGCTGAACCTCTCGCCTGGACGGACTCTCGCGGTGACCGGTGCCGCAGGGGCGTTCGGCGGCTACACGGTCCAACTGGCGAAGGCAGCGGGGTTACGCGTCGTCGCCGACGCCTCGCCGTCCGACGAGGACCTCGTCCGGTCTCTGGGCGCGGACATCGTGGTGGCGAGGGGCGACGACGTCGGAGCCCGCATCCGCCGGGCCGTACCCGAGGGTGTGGACGGGTTGGCCGACGGCGCGCTCATCGGGGCGTCCGTGGTGGCAGCGGTGCGTGACGGCGGAGGCGTCGCCGCTCTGCGCGGCACCGGACCTTTCGGCGCACCCGAGCGCGGCATCACCTTTCACACCGTGTACGTCCCGGACTATCGCGGCAACTGGGACAAGCTCGATCAATTGCGACGTCTGGCGGACGCCGGTGCGGTGACCTTGCGGGTCGCGGGCGTCTTCCCGCCCGCGCAGGCGTCTGAGGCCCACCGCCTTCTTGAAGCCGGCGGCGTCCGGGGCCGGCTGGTCATCGAGTTCTGAGGCCGCCCGCCGGCCGTACCGGCGGACCCGCGCGTCCTCGTTCCTTCTGCACGTTTCGGCACGTTTCCGCATTTTCAGCACACATCACAACACCCGGGCCGCACCCGCGGCCGGTTCCACCACGGGGGGAAGCACATGAAGAAGATCGGTGTCGGCGTCATCGGGGCGAGCTCACAAGGATGGGCGGCGATCAGCCACATCCCCGCGCTCAAAGCCCTTTCCGACTACGAACTGCGCGCGATCAGCACCTCGCGCCGAGAGTCCGCCGAGCTCGCCGCCAAGGAGTTCGACGTCCCGACGGCGTACGACGACCACAGGGACCTGATCGCCCATCCGGGCGTCGACCTGGTCGTGGTGGCGGTGAAGGTGACCCACCACCACGCGCTGGTCTCGGCGGCGCTGGAGGCCGGGAAGATGGTCTACAGCGAATGGCCGCTGGGCGTGGATCTCCGTGAGGCGGCCGATCTGACCGATCGGGCCCGGGCCGCGGGCGTGCGCACGGTGATCGGGCTGCAGGCCCGCTTCTCCCCCGTGGTCCGTTACGCCCGCGATCTGGTCGCGAACGGCTACGTCGGCCGGGTGCTCGGCACGACGCTGATCGGGTCGGGTCTGTCCTGGGGGGCGGAGACCGACCGCGCCCACGCCTACATCTTCGACGCCGCCAACGGGGCGACGCTCCTGACCGCGGCGGGGATGCACGCTCTCGAGGCGGTGAACTTCGCGCTGGGGGACTTCGCCGGCGTCTCGGCCAACCTCGTCAACGGCCGCAAGGAGGTCCGGGTGGTGGACGAGGGGACCACGATCCCGGTGACGACGGCCGACCAGCTGTCCGTCACGGGGACGCTGGACAGCGGCGCGGCCGTGTCGTTCTTCTACCGGGGCGGCTTCTCGCGTGGCGACAACCTGCGCTGGGAGATCAACGGCACCGAGGGCGACCTCATCCTGACCGCACCGGGCGTCAACGGAAACCTGCAGGCGGCGGACCTGAAGCTGGAAGGCGGCCGGGGCGCGGACACCGTGATCGCCGAGATCGCCGTGCCAGGTCACTACTTCGATCCCGTCCCCCGCACCCTGGCCGCACTCCCGCAGAACGTGGCGCAGACCTACGCGTTCCTCGCCAGGGATCTGCGCGAAGGCACCGACACCGTCCCCGGCTTCGACTACGCCCTCGAACGGCACCGGCTCGTCGAAGCGATCGAGCGGGCGTCCCGGACCGGGGCGGTCCAGCTCCCAGCATGACTCCAGGCGATCCGTCGCGACGGACGTAGGCCGCGAATCGCTCTCTCGCGGAAATCGGCTCCGATGACTAGAATCATGTTCTATTTTCCGGCTCCGACTGCGAGGGAGCGGCATGGGCGAGCTGAAGATCACCTGCGATCCGGAAGAGGTCGGCTTCGACGGCGGCCGCCTGCGCCGCATCGACGCGCATTTCGCGTCCTACGTCGACGACGGAAGGCTGCCCGGCTGGCTCGTGCTGGTCACCCGGCGCGGCGAGATCGCGCACCTGTCCACGTACGGAACACGCGACATGGCCTCGGGGGCGCCGGTCGAGGCCGACACCCTCTTCCGGATCTATTCGATGTCGAAGCCGATCACGTCGGTCGCGGCCATGATGCTCTACGAGGAGGGAGCGCTCGAGCTGACCGACCCGATCAGCCGCTTCATCCCCTCCTTCGGCGACATGCGGGTCTACGAGAAGGGCACGGCGGTCACGCCGATCACTCGCCCCGCCACCGAGCCGATACGGCTGTGGCACCTCCTCACCCACACCGCCGGCCTGGTCTACGGCTTCCAGCACGTCAGCGTCGTCGACGAGATCTACCGCAACGCCGGCTTCAACCGGGGACTGCCGCGGGACCTCGACCTCGCCGAGGTCGTGGACCGGTGGGCGGGCCTGCCCCTGCTCTTCGAGCCCGGCACGCAGTGGAACTACTCCGTCGCCACCGACGTGCTCGGCCGGGTGGTCGAGGTGGTGTCGGGGCAGTCGCTGGACCGGTTCCTCGCCGAGCGGATCTTCGACCCGCTGGCGATGACCGACACCGGATTCTCCATCCCCGCCGAGAAGGCCGACCGGATGGCCTCGCTCTACACGGCCGGCCCGAACGGGCGGGCGGCCCTCCTCGACATGGGCGACACCGCCTTCAGGCAGCCCAAGGCGCTGTCGGGCGGCGGCGGGTTGATCTCCAGCGCCGGCGACTATCACCGGTTCACCCAGATGTTGCTGCGCGGCGGCGAACTGGACGGCGTGCGACTCCTCAGCCCGCGCACGGTCGCGTACATGACCCGCAACCACCTGCCCGGCGGCGCCGACCTCGAGGAGTTCGGCCGACCGGTGTTCGCCGAGGTCACCTATGCCGGCGTCGGCTTCGGACTCGGCTTCGCGGTGGTGCAGGACGCCGTGCGGCACAAGGCCCTGGCCTCCGAGGGCGAGTACAACTGGGGCGGCGCGGCGAGCACGACGTTCTGGGTGGACCCGGCGGAGCAGGTGACGGTCGTCTTCCTCACCCAGCTCACTCCCTCGAACGCCCACCCGATTCGGCCACAGTTGCGACAATTGGTCTATCAGGCGCTCGTCGACTGACCGGAGAGATCGTCACACCGGGGCGGTCCGGCCGCCACCTGCGGCTCGATCGCCCGCCGACATCAGGCGAATCTTGAGTCCTAGGTGTAACACACCCATAGTAAATAGGATTATCAGGTCATAACGTGACGGAGTGGAAGTACTTGCTGACTTGCTTCGCGCCCTCCGCAACACCGCGCCGCTGGACGCACTGAGGCGGCGACACGGCCACCGGCACATGCCGGGACTGGGGCGCGAAGAGGTGGCCCTCATGGCAGGCCTCGATCCGGCCTACTACGCCCGGCTGGAGCAGGGGCTGGAATCCCACCCGCCCGATGACGTGCTGAACGCCCTGGCACACGTCTACAACCTCGACACCGACCGCGTCGACCACCTGTACCGCGTCGCGCACCCGGCGGGGCAGGTTCAGATCTCCCAGAAACTGCAGAAGACCGTGGAGAACTGGTATCACGCGCCGGTTTTCGCGGTGAACCACCAGTTGGACGTCCTGGCCGCCAACAGCATGGCCCGCGTGCTGTTCAAGGGCATGGATCACACCGACAACCTGATGCGCCACGCGTTCCTCGCTCCCGGTGCCCGCGAGTTCTTCCCCGACTGGGAGCGCGAGGCCCGCTCGAAGGTGGCCCACCTGCGTGCCGCGGCCGAGGAGGACGAAGACGCGCCCGCCCTGCGTGAACTGGTGGACGAACTCTCCTCGGAGAGCAGGGAGTTCCGCCGGATGTGGTCGAACCACGATGTGCAGGTGGACGAGTACAAACACATGCGCCATCACGAGATCGGCGACGTGGACCTCCGGCATGACACGCTGTGCGTCCAGAGCAGTCCGGGCGTGCTGCTCTTCGTCTGCCACGCCGACCCCGGCGGCGCCGCCGAGGAGGCTCTGTCCCTGCTGAGCATCCTCGCGGCGGACGAGGGAGTGAACTCGGCCGTGGACTGACCGGCCGCCGGGCCCGCCCCGCGACTCCGTCACGGCCATCCCGTCCGTCCATGTCAGCGAGGTGCTCAGGACAGGAAAGCTACGGAGGCGACCGTCCCGCCCGGTATCGGACGAGTGACCAGTCGCGGTCCGGAAAACCGATCTCCGTGTCGCCGTATCAGATCTGCTTTTCCGTTCCATGACAGCCACACGAGTCACTTGGGGCTAATAACCTGGCGTGTATGCCAACACGGGGGATATTTCGGACAGAGGTAGGTCGAGGGGTCGCGCTGCTCCTGGCACTCGGGGTCGCCGGGGGCGCCCTCGTGGCGGGGATCTCGTTGCCGGCGGTGGGCGGCATCGGCGTCGGGATCGTGACCGCGTCGAACGACCTGGACATCAATCCGGCCGACCTCGTCGAACCCCCGCTGCCGGAGAAGTCGACCGTGGTGGACGCCAACGGTCACCAGATCGCCCAGTTCTACGACCAGTACCGGGTGAGCGTCTCGCTCGACCACGTTGCCGACGTGATGAAGACGGCGATCATCTCGATCGAGGACTACCGCTTCTACGAGCACGGGCCGATCGACATCGAGGGCACGGTCCGCGCGCTGTCCAAGAACGTGATCGCGGGTGGGGTGAGCCAGGGGGGCTCCAGCATCACCCAGCAGTACGTCAAGCAGGTGCTGCTCAACAAGGCCACGACCAAGGAGGAGCAGGAGCAGGCCCTGCAGCCGAGCTACGGGCGCAAGCTCGCCGAGCTCCGGTACGCGATGGGCCTGGAGCGGAAGTACTCCAAGGACCAGATCCTGGAGAAGTACCTGAACATCGCCTACTTCGGCGCTGGGGCCAACGGGATCGAGGCCGCGGCGAAGCGGTTCTTCGGGGTGTCGGCGTCCCGGCTGAACCTGACCCAGGCGGCGACGCTGGCGGGAGCCGTACAGCAGCCCAACAGCACCGACCCCTCAGCCGGGAAGAAGAGCCAGGACCGGCTGCGGGCGCGGCGCAACACCGTGCTCGACCGGATGGCGGAGCTCAAGAAGATCACCCCGGAGCAGGCAGCCGCGGCCAAGAAGAAGCCGCTGGGATACAAGGACACTCCGCTCCCCGGCGGGTGCGAGTCCAGCAAGTACCCCTACTTCTGCATGTACGTGCGCGCCGACATCCTCACCAACCCCGCGTTCAGCGCCTTCGGCAAGACGGCCGACGCCCGCGACCAGTTCCTCAAGCGCGGCGGCCTGACCATCAAGACCACACTCGACCCGAAGATGCAGGCCGCAGCGGACAAGGCCATCAAGGACCGCGTCTACGCCACCGACAACCCGGTCGCGTCCGAAGCCCTGGTCGTGCCGGGCACCGGCGAGATCAAGGCCATGGCGGCCAGCAGGAAGTACGGCACCAACAAGCGCAAGAAGCAGATCTCCTACAACGTGGTGGCCAACGTCGCCCACGGCGGCGGCACGGGCTTCCAGGCCGGGTCGACCTTCAAGGTGTTCACTCTGCTCACCGCCCTCAAGGAGGGCTGGAAGCTCAATGACGGCATCCAGAGCCCCGCGGGTTACACGGCGCCCGGCTATGCCGCTTTCAAGAACTGCAAGGGCCAGAGCATCGGCGACCCGAGCCACACCGTCACCAACGACGAGGGATCGGGCGGGTTCAAGACCCTGCAGACCGGCACCTGGGAGTCGGTCAACACCTTCTTCGTGTCGCTGGAGCAGAAGGTCGGCCTGTGCAACGTGGTCAAGACGGCCAAGTCGCTGGGCATCAAGCGCGCCGACGGACAAGCGCTGCAGGAGTTCGAGGGCTTCACGCTCGGCATCAACGAGATGGACCCGGTGACCGTCGCCTCCGCGTACGCCGCCATCGGCGCGCGGGGCATGTACTGCCCGCCCCAGGCCATCACCTCGATAACCGACCGCAACGGCAAGACCACGACGTACAAGCCGAATTGCAAGCGGGCGCTGGATCCGGAGGTCGCCGACGCCGCCGCGCACATCCTGACGGGAGTCTTCGGCCCGTCGGGCACCATGAGCGCCGTCGGAGGCATCGGCCGCGACGCGGCGGGCAAGACCGGCACCAGTGACGACTCCTCCTCCGCGTGGTTCGCCGGGTTCACCCCCGACCTGGCCGGCGCGGTGAGCCTGGGCGACCCCCGCGGCGCGGTCAAGCACAAGCTGAACAACGTGACCATCGGCGGCACCACGTACGGCTCGGTGTTCGGTGCGGACATCTCCGGCCGGATCTGGAAGTACACCATGATCGATGCCCTGAAGGGCATCCCGGCAACGGACTTCACCCCGGTGAACACCGCACGCTTCGGCGGCTGTGGCGCCGGCTGCGCCCCCCACAACGAGGAGCCGACGGACAACGGCCAGGGCCAGAACGACCCCGGGACGACGCCGGGCGGTCCCATCGGCGATCCCGGCGGCCCCAACGGCGGTCAGCCGATCGGCGGCCCCAAGGGGACCAAAGGCACCCTCGGGCGCTGACACGACGAAGCAGTGAAGGAGGGCGGGCGTCTCGCGACGCCCGCCCTCCTTTTTGTCCGGCCCTTCGCGTGACCTGGTGCGGCCTCCGCTTCACGGGGACCTCGCCGGTGTGGGGGATGAACCCCCTCCTGAGAGGGAGCGGCGAGATGGCTCTCTTCGGCGATGTCCTCCGAGCAGGAGAAATCCACCATTGAGGTGTTACCGAAACCGCTGAGGAGACACCCAATGAACCCCCGCATCGCGTTCGTCGCAGCCCCCCTGCTCACCATGGCCTACGGAGTGATCCGGATCCTTGACGGGTTCGACGGAGAGAGAGGTCCCGGCCTCGCCTGGACCATCGGCCACCTCGCCTTCCTGGGCGCCCTGGCCATGTTCGTCGTGACCTTCGTGCAGATGCGCCGGATGGCTGGACGGAACACGTTGTCCACAGTGAGCGCCACGATCGGGATCATCGGCATCCTGTCGCTCATCGCACAGTTCGTCATCGACATGGTGGTCGGCTTCCTCTCGGCCGACCACGCCGCCATGGGCGTCCATTTCGAACGGATCCAGGCTGTCCCCGGCGTCCTGTTCGCGGTCTACACCGTCGTTCCGCTCTTCTTCTTCATCGGCCAGTTCGCGATCGTCGCCCAGCTCGCCGTCCAGCGTCGCGTCAAGGCCTGGACGCCCGTCCTGGTCCTGCTCGACTGCGTCGTGCCGAACCTCGACAAGGACCTCATGCCGCTCGGGGCCCTCTTCCTGCTCATCTCCTTCATCCCGCTCGCCGGTCTGGCCTCCCGTGCCGCCGAGCCCGTTCCCGTCGCCGCGTGACACGACACCGATCGGCGGGCCCACCCGGGCCGCCGATCGGCGTTCCCGGCTTCGCCGTACTGAATGGTCAGGCAAGATTGAGCCTCGTGTCCGCTTTGCCGTTTCTCGCCCCGGCACACAGCCGGTGGAAGTCCCTCCCCGTCCTGTGGCTGGACACGGTGCTCGCCGTACTGGTGCTGGTCGTGCAGATGTGGCCGCTCCTGTCCCGCTCGAATCCCTCCGGCGGACCATGGGACTGGTGGGGATACGCGGTCGTGGTCGCCTCAGCCGTGCCGATCGTGTGGAGACGCCGGGCGCCGGTGACCGTGCTGCTCGCCAGCGTCATCGCGACCTCCCTCTACGACCTCGCGGACCAGGTCGCCGCGCAGCCGATCTGGTACGGCGGGCTCATCGCGCTCTACACCGTCGCCGCCTACTCGCCGCCCCTGCGCCGCGTGGTCATCCTGGTCGTCACCCTCGGCGGCGGCCTGCTTCTGGTCGGCTCCTCGGACACGGCGCTACGCGGCATCGTTCTGTTCGTCGCCGCGTACGCCGTCGGCCGCGCCTCCGCCACCTCCCGCGCGTACGCCGCGGCGCTGGAGGAACGGGCCGTCCAACTGGAACACGAACGCCAGGCTGAGGCCGAACGGGCCGCCGAGCGCGAACGGGCCCGGATCGCCCGGGACATGCACGACATCCTCGCCCACGCGGTCAGCCTCATGGTGGTGCAGGCCGAGGCGGGTCCCGTCGTGGTCAGGAGCAACCCCGCCCGGGCCGAGGCCGCGTTCGACGCGATCGCCTCCGCGGGACGGGACGCCATGGTCCAGCTCCGCCGCATGCTGAGCGTGCTCAAGGAGGACACGGGCCCGCGAGCGCCGCAGCCGACCCTCGACGATCTGGCCGGGCTGTCCGACCAGGTCGCCGGCACCGGGCTCGACGTGGTCTTCTCCTCGTCGGGTGAGGCCAGGCCGTTGCTCCCCGACATCGAGGTCGCCGCCTACCGGGTGGCGCAGGAAGCCCTCACGAACATCGTCAAGCATGCCGGCGCCACCCGTGCCGACATCCGGCTCATCTGGCAGGACGACACACTCATGATCAGCATCACCGACGACGGCCGCGGCTCCGGGACGTCCTACCCCTCCGGGGGGAACGGCCTGATCGGCATCCAGGAGCGGGCGAGCGCCCTGGGCGGCTCGGCGACCATGGGCCCCCGTGCCGACGGGCCGGGCTTCCAGGTGCTCGTACGGCTGCCGCTCGCGGAATCGGTGGCGGCATGACCGTGAGGGTGGTGGTCGCCGACGACCAGGAGCTGGTGCGCGCCGGGTTCAGCATGATCCTCGACGCCCAGCCCGACATCGAGGTCGTCGCCGAGGCGGGCGACGGGGCCGAGGCCGTCGCGGCGGTGCGAGAGCACCGGCCGGACGTGCTCCTTCTCGACATCCGCATGCCCACGATGGACGGAATCGAGGCCGCCGGCATCGTGTCCGCAGAGACCGACTGCCGGGTGCTCATGTTGACCACCTTCGACCTGGACGACTACGTCTACGACGCGTTGCGGGCGGGCGCGAGCGGGTTCCTGCTCAAGGACGTCCGTCGTGACGATCTCGTGCACGCGGTGCGGGTGGTGGCGGCCGGGGATTCGCTCCTCGCGCCTTCGGTCACCAGAAAGCTGATCGCCGAGTTCACCTCCAGGACCGTCGCCCGCCCTGTGGCACCGCCCTCGGACCGGCTCGCCGTACTGACGGTCCGCGAGCAGGAGACGCTCCAGATGATCGCGCGCGGGTTGTCCAACGCGGAGATCGCCGTCGAGATGGTCCTCAGCGAGCACACGGTCAAGACGCACGTCAGCAACGTCCTCACCAAGCTCGGGCTGCGCGATCGGGTGCAGGCGGTGATCGCGGCCTACGAAACGGGGCTCACGGTCCCTGGTGAACAGCTCTGAGAGCTGTTGGGCAGCAAGTTCGTCCACATGACCAAGCGCCGGGTCGACTTCTACTTCCAGGCCAAGGGGAGCAAGACCGCCAAGTACATGGGGAACACCGTCATCGATTCCAAGGGCCGGTTCAGCAAGAAGTTCACCGCCGTCAAGGACGGCAGCTGGAGCGCGACCTGGGAGACCTTCAGCTCAACGTATGTCAACGCCAACAGCCTCAAGGACTACGTCGACGTGCGTTGACCCGAGTCGGGAACCGATCACATCGGGCCGGTGCCGTTCAGGTGCCGGCCCGACGCCTTTGGTCAGCGTGGAAGTGGCGACACAGTCCCACTTCACCCGGTGAAAGGGAACGAGTGATGTTCGTGGCGGACGACCCAACGGCCCTGCTCCTTGGCCAGCCCGAGGGTGAGGCGCAGGCGGTTCCCGGGGTCGGCGGCCAAATCCTGGGGCGTGCCGCAGCGCAGCAACGCGTAGGCGAAGGCCACATCCGTCCCGGCTGTGATCTCCAGTGACGTGATCTCGAACGAGGCTCCGTGCGACTGCCACTCGAAGAACGGCGGCCAGACGTCCCGGTAGGCGTCGATCCCGCGCACCCCCTGAACGGGCGGCGGCACGTCGAACATCACGATCTCGTCCGAGTGGTCGGCGATGACCGTTTCGAGGGCGCCGGCGTGTACCGCGGCAGCCCAGCGTTCGACCAGTTCACGGATCAGCTGTTCGTCGTCCATGCTCGGCTCCCGCCCCTCCCCGTCGGCCATGATCGTCCCCTTTCCTGCGCCGCCCACATGAATCTGGACATGCGACTCCGTCCGTTGCTATGTCTAGCGAATTCAGCAGTGGCAATTATGCGAGGTGCATGTCGATGGCGCACGGTTTTACCTGCCGGGCCCACAGGCCGGCCAATGGATACGAATGAAGCGCGACAGATCGAAAGGCGACGAGGACGACCACGACGCCCGCTGCCGTTTCATCGCGGAGCTGGGCATGGGCGGCTGGGAAATGGTGAGCGCCGCGTATCCCGGCAACCGCGACCCCGTGGTCCTCTGGTTCAAACGGCCGATAGAGAATTGACGGCGATCACGCATTATGCAGGCGTTCCAGGCCTGGTGACCGCCCGGGCCAACCGGGTCGCCACCTCGGCGGTCACAGGGGAGCGAGCGATCAGAATCCGGTACCACATCAGCCCGTAGATCTGGTCGATCGTCAGTTCCAGGTCGGTCTCCGCCGGCAGTTCCCCGCGATCCAGACCTCGGACGAGCAGGCCGCGGAGTTCGTTTCTCCGGGCGGCGATGAATTCACGCATTCCCTCGGCGGCCACGGTGTCCCGCAGGGCTTCGGCCATGAGGCCGCGCAACAGGGGGGCCACCTCTTCCACGGCGCGGAAGGTGTCCGCGAGGAACGCCTCCAGATCCGCGGCGAGTGCGCCGGTGTCAGGGATGGTCACCTCTTTCTGCGCACGTTCGACCGTCGCCTCCAGCAGCACCGCCCCCTTGGAGGGCCACCATCGGTAGATCGTGTGCTTGCTGACGCCCGCGGCCTGGGCGATGGCGTCGATCGAGACGGCCATGCCGTCCGGCCCGGCGAGCAACTCGGCGGCGCAGTCCAGCACGGCCTTGCGCACCGCGGGATTGCGGCGGCGTCCCGTGTGGGGACGGGGCGGGACCGGCTCACCGGCGACATCGAGCGACACGTGCCGACACTACCATTTGACGAAACCATGAGTTCCGGCAAAGCTCTGACGGAACTCATGGTTTCGACAACTGCTTGAACGTCGCACACACGGGGGCTTGCGATGGATCTGAACCTGCGCGGCAGACGCGCTCTCATCACCGGCGCGTCGAAGGGCATCGGCGCCGCGACCGCGGAGGTGCTCGCCGAGGAGGGCTGCGACCTGCACCTCGCCGCCCGCAGCGCGTCCGCGCTCGAAGACCTCGCGCACCGCCTGCGCGCCGCCCACTCCGTCGAAGTGTCCGTGCACCCGGTCGACCTGCGGCAGCCGGAGGATCTCGACCGCCTCGCCGGCGACGTGCCGGATCTCGACATTCTGGTCAACAACGCCGGAGACATCCCCGGCGGCTCCCTCGACGCGGTCGACGGGAAGGCATGGCGGCACGCGTGGGAGCTCAAGGTCTTCGGCTACGTCGATCTCACGCGACTCGTCTACGCGCGGATGAAGGCCCGCGGGCGTGGAGTGATCATCAATAACATCGGCAACGCCGGCGAGCGGGTCGACTCCAATTACATCGCCGGAAGCTCCGGCAACGCCGCCCTCATGGCGTTCACCCGAGCCCTGGGTGGTCGCAGCCTGAACGACGGCATCCGTGTGGTCGGCGTCAACCCCGGGCCGGTGGCGACCGAGCGGATCCTCACCCTCCTCAAGGCACACGAGGGCGAGGAGAACGCGTACGCCGACCTCATGGCCGGCTACCCGCTCGGCCGGGCGGCGAACCCGCGCGAGATCGCCGACCTCGTCGCCTTCCTCGCCTCCGACCGCTCCGCCTACACCAGCGGCGTCGTCTTCACCGTCGACGGCGGCATGTCCGCCGGGGGCGCCTGACCGGGAAGCTCTTCACAGCCGGGGACGCTGTGGCGAGCTCCAGTGGTCTTACAGGGTCGAAGCCCGGCCAAGGGGGCAGGGCCCGCGATTTCGTTTCTCATGGAATCTCGAACGACTTCCATGAGAAACGAAAAGGCCGGGGCTTCAGGAGCGATCCGCCACGGCCGCTGAACCTCCGGACCGAACGTGTGGATGCCATCGATCCTCACAGGAGAGCTGCCTCCGCGATACGGCGGTCCGGGGTGGGCTCCACCCCACACGTCGGCAGAGGCGCAGGGCGACCTCGCGCTTGCACAACCATGTGGTTGTGCAAACTCGCGGTTGTGCGTAGGGTCGGGGGCGTGGCAGTCATGGAAGACGAACTGAGCCTGGTGTTCTCGGCGCTGGCCGACCCCACCAGGCGCGCGATCCTGGAGCGCTTGGCTCATGGCGACGCGACGGTGAACCAGCTCGCTGAGCCGTTCGCGATGACGCAACAAGCAGTGTCCAAACACCTGAAGGTGCTCGAGCGCGCCCGCCTGATCTCGCGGACGCGCACCGCGCAGTCACGGCCCTGCGTCCTGGACACCGAACGCCTCGATGCGGTCGCCGGCTGGATCGAGCGCCATCGGCGGATCTGGGCCGGCCGACATGACCGGCTCGACCAGCACCTGGCCGCCCTCCAAGCCGCCCAACGCCGGGACGGGGAGACGACACGATGACCGAGACCGGCGAGCTGACCTACCGGCGCGTGCACCGGGCCTCGCCCGAGGTGCTGTTCGACTGCATGACCACGCCGGAGCATCTCACCCATTTCTGGGGCCCGGCCGGGACGACGACGCCGGTCGGGAACATCACCATCGACCTGCGGCCCGGTGGCGTCTTCGAGACCACCATGGTCAGCGATGCCGACGGCAGCACGCACACCATGCGGGCCGTCTACGTCGAGGTACGCCGTCCCGAACTGCTGGTGTGGGTCGAGGCCGACGTCGAAGGGGGCATGCGGACCACGATCACCTTCATCGATCTGCACGACGGGCGGACCGAGGTCGTCACCCATCAGACCAATGTCCCGGCGGCATATCTCAGCGCGCAGGCGAGGGCCGGCTTCACCACCAGCCTCGACCGCTTCGACGTCTACGTGGCCGAGCTGAACGCCCAGCGAGAGTAGGGAACACGACATGCCGACAGTCACGTCAGCCGACGGCACCACGATCGCCTACGAGCGCACTGGCAGTGGACCGGCGCTCGTCCTCGTCGACGGCGCCATGTGCTACCGCGGCGCGGGGCCGATGCGGCCCCTCGCCGCGCTCCTGCGGGACACCTTCACCGTCTACACCTACGACCGTCGCGGCCGGGGCGAAAGCTCGGACACCCTGCCCTACGCGGTGGCTCGCGAGGTCGAGGACCTCCACGCCCTCATCGCACAGGCAGGGGGCGAGGCATACGTCTACGCCATCTCCTCTGGAGCGGGTCTCACCTTGGCGGCCGCGGCGGCCGGCCCCGGGATCACCAGGCTGGCGCTCTACGAGCCACCGTTCATGGCCGAGGTCGAAGGCGACACCCCGAGCAAGGAGTACACAGAACGGCTCCACGAACTACTCGACGCCGGACGCGGAGGCGACGCCGTAGCCCTGTTCATGACGCGCGTCGGCATGCCCGCCCCAGTCGTCGCCGGCATCCGGGCGCAGCCGGGCTGGGCCGAGCTGGAGGCGATCGCCCCGACGCTCGCCTACGACGACGAAGTGCTCGCCGGCTGCACCGTACCGCGTGACCTTGCTTCGGCGATCGCCGTTCCGGCGCTGGTCCTCGCCGGCGAGGCCAGCCCGCAGGGGCTCCGCCAGGCGGCGAGGGCGACGGCGGACGCGCTGCCCACCGCGGAGCACCGGACGCTCGGCGGCCAGACGCACGACGTGGCCCCCGAAGCACTCGCACCCGTGCTGGCCGAGTTCTTCGCCGCCTGACGATGCGCCGAGGTCTCCTGTTCGGGCGCCGGTGATCAGAAGAGGGTCGGCGGCTCGGCGGGAAGGGGTTCGGGCAGGGGGTCGACCTCGGGCACACGCGCCCGCACCTCATCGTGGAAACGACGGGCGAGCGTCAGTGCGTCGGCGTTGTCGGGCGTGTGGATGAACACCGTCGGCGAACGGCCTTCCCGCAGCCATTCGGTGACCGTGCCGATCCAGGGCCGCCACCCTTCGACCGTGTGCTCAGTGGCGTCCCGTCCGAGGTAGCGGATGATCGGGCGGTCGGTGAGCGCGGCCGTCCGGCGTGGCACACGCGGTTTCTTCACCCACGCGTCACGTTCGGCGTCGCTGGTCGGCGGGCTCCGGAAGAGAGTGACGGTGTCGAACGGAATCCACTCCGCCCCGACACCGGCGAGGACCCTTTCGAGAAGTCCTTCGGATCGCCTGTCGTCGAAGAACGCCCGGTGGCGCACTTCGACGGCGTACCTGTACGTGTGGGGGAGCCGGCGGAGGAATCCCGCCAGCGTGCCGAGATCGGCCGGACCGAACGAACCCGGCAGTTGGATCCAGAGAGCGTGGGCCCGCGGCCCGAGCGGCTCGATCGCGTCCAGGAACGACCGCAACTCCTCCTCGGCACCGTTCAGCCGCCGCTCATGCGTGATCGACTTGGGCAGCTTCACCACGAGACGGAAGTCGGGTGCGGTCTGCCGCGCCCACGACTCCACCGTGCTCCGCGCGGGGGTCGCGTAGAACGTCGTGTTGCCCTCCACCGCGTTGCACCAGGTGGCGTAGGTCCGCAGGCGCTCCTCGGGAGGAAGCGGATGGGGCAGGAAACGCCCCCGCCACGGAGCGTGTGTCCACATCGCGCAGCCCACGTGTAATTTCATGACCGGTCCAGAGGAGCAAGAAGAGGCACGCAGACACCGTAGCGTCGCCAGGATCGAGGAAGATCCCGGCTCATCCCGGAGAGCCGCACAACCTGACGCCACCTACCAAAACGGCTCGCGCGGACAGCCGCCCTGCGAGTTACATTGCGCAGTGCTCATTTCACGTGGAAGGCGGGGCGGATGAGTTTCACGCTGGAGGCGCCGGTTCTGGAGGGCGCGCTCGTACGCCTGGAGCCGTTGAACCATCGTCATGCGCCGGACCTGGCCATGGCGGCGGAAGAGGATCGGCGTTCATACGGGTTCACCTGGGTGCCCAGAGCCGACGAGGTCGCACAGTACATAGACGCGCAACTCGCCCGCGCCGCGACGGGGCGGCTCGCCCCGTACGCGCAGGTGGCGAAAGCGACGGGGCGGGCGGTCGGGGCAACGGCCTACTGGGATCCGCGGCTGTGGTCGTCGGAAGACCGCCTGGACGCCGTCGAGGTCGGGTTCACGTGGCTGGCGACGTCGGTTCAGGGCACCGGGCTGAACGTCGAATCCAAGTTGCTGCTGTTCGGCAACGCCTTCGAGAACTGGGACGTGGCGCGGGTCGACCTGAAGACGGACGCGCGCAACCACCGCTCTCGTGCCGCCATCGAGAAGGTGGGCGCGCGGTTCGAAGGGGTGTTGCGGAACTGGTCGCAGTCGTGGGCGCCGGGAGAAGAGGGACTGCTCCGCGACTCCGCGATTTACTCGATCATCGCGACGGAGTGGCCAGATGTCCGGTCGCGGCTGGAACAGCGGCTGGCCAGGGCCCTGACGCGCTCGTAAGCCGCAGGTCACGAAGCTCTCACCAGTTAAGGGCCCCTGCTGGCGCATCCGCGCGCCAGCGCAGCGCTCGCGGAACCCGCCGGACGGGGACTAGATAATTCGCGCCATTTGCTGAGAAATGCTGCGAACTGCCCGAATTGGCAATTGCGCCTGGCGAGAGTTCTCTAATTACTCACAGGTATGCCTTGCTCACCATCCGTGCTCATGAAATGATTCGTATAGGTGTTCGAATCTCTTGGGGTGGGGTGGGGGCGTTGTTCGAGATCGTTGAGCCGGTGGGGCGGGCACCGGATGGCGAGTGGCTTTC
>NZ_BOOP01000044.1 GCF_016863295.1 Planotetraspora phitsanulokensis | reverse complement strand
TTGGACTTCCGCTTGTCCCATCCTCGAGGAGCCTCGTCCGGCGTCGGCCTGCCGGCCTCGCCGTACCTCAGCACCCTCCAGAGGAGGACCACCCCGCTTCCGGGGCAACCACTCCAACTTACGGCGTTATCCGTAACTTGTCAAAACCGGAGGTTTCGCCGCATTACGATCAACCCGAGCTTGGCGATCAATCCGCGCCCGGTCGCTTGTCCAAGTGGCCTGCCCCTCGGCGTCTGGCCGCCTTCTCGGCGTCCCGCGTCCCTTGGGGCGAAGGAAACATTAGGCAACTCCCAGGCTTCCGTCAAATCACGGGCGGATGGCGTGTCGTCGCAGGTCAGACGCGTGATTCGCGCCCACGGAACCCGCATGGCTATCAGACTGTTACCCCCGCCACGAAAATTCTTGACCGCGAAAACGCATCGCCCCGGGACCGATCGGCCCCGGGGCGATGCGCTGTCCGTCAGACGACTTCGACGCCGCCGATGGTCCTCTTGCCACGGCGAAGCACGAGGAACCGGCCGTGGAGCAGATCATCGGCCGACGGCACGTACTCCTCATCCGTGATCTTCACGTTGTTGAGGTACGCGCCGCCCTCCTTGACCGCCCGGCGGGCCGCCGACTTGGACTCGACCAGGCCGCTCTCCCCCAGCAAATCGACGTACGACGCCCCCAGGGAGGTGACGGTGGCCTTCGGAACCTCCGCCAGCGCCGATTCGAGCGTCTTCTCGTCGAGGTCGGACAACGATCCCTGGCCGAAGAGGGCCCGTGACGCCGCGATGACCCGCGCGAGTTCGTCGGCGCCATGGACGAGGGTCGTCAGATCCTCGGCCAGCGCCCGCTGGGCCTCACGCGCCGCCGGCCGCTCCTTCGCGGACAACTCGAGCTCCGCGATCTCCTCACGCGACCGGAAGGTGAACACCTTGAGGAAGCGCACCACATCGCGGTCGTCGGAGTTCAGCCAGTACTGGTAGAAGGCGTACGGCGAAGTCAGCGCCGGATCGAGCCACACGGCCCCACCCGCTGTCTTGCCGAACTTCGTGCCGTCGGCCTTCGTGATCAGTTTGCCGGTCAGCGCGTGGACGTGGGCTCCCTCGACACGGCGGATCAGGTCGACGCCCGCCGTGATGTTGCCCCACTGGTCGCTGCCGCCGAGCTGGAGCGAGCACCCATGTCGGCGGTACAACTCGAGGTAGTCGTTGGCCTGGAGGATCTGGTAGCTGAACTCGGTGTAGCTGAGACCTTCGCCGCCCAGCCGCGCGGCCACGGACTCCCTGGCCAGCATGCGGTTGACCGGGAAGTGCTTCCCGACGTCTCGGAGGAACTCGATCGCCGACAGCTCGCCGGTCCAGTCGAGGTTGCTCACCAGCGTCGCCGCCGTCGGCCCCTCCTCGAATGAGAGGAATTTCTCAACCTGGACGCGAATCCGGGACAACCACTCCGCGACGATCTCCGTCGAGTTGAGCGATCGCTCGGTGCTGCGGCCGCTCGGGTCGCCGATGAGACCCGTCGCTCCGCCGACCAGACCGATCGGCCGGTGCCCCGCCCGCTGGAACCGGGTGAGGATCAGCAGTGTGGCGAGGTTGCCCACGTGCAGCGACGGCGCCGTCGGGTCGAAGCCCGCATAGACCGTGATCGGCCCCTCGGCCAGCGCCGCGCGCAGCGCGTCGGCGTCGGTGGTCTGCGCGATGATCTCGCGCCATTCCAGCTCGTCGAGGATGTCGGCGATCTCAGATGTCGGGATGAGATTGCCCGAAGATGCGGTCACGGTCCTGGCTCTCGCTCATCGATGGATATACGGCACGGCGCCGCACTGGCTGCCTTTGATGTACGGCTCCGCTCGTACAAGCCTGCACGAGGCGAAACCCTATCGCCACTCGTTACTCAGCCCGGCGGGCGCGTTCGCCTGCGCGGTGCGTGCGGCCGGTAGGGCGACACGGTCGGATCGCCCTCGATCCAGAACCGCCACGGGGTCTCGGCACCGGTGGACACCCCCGTCCGGGGCCCGGCAAGGATCAGCCCGGGATCCGGGGGTTCGCCGGCCAGCACGCGCATCGGCCCGCCGGCGCAGCAGTCGAGCCCGTTGTGCTCCCGTTCCAGCCCGAGAGCCACCGCGAGCCTCGCCGGTCCCCGCGCGAGGTCCCGGTCCGAGATCCGCTTCGTCCGGACGCCGGAGACGCCACCGGATCCGCCGGCGACAGCCGTACCCGGGGGAAACCGCCGGGCCCGGGCGACCTCGGCTCCGGCGATCACCTCGCCCGCCCGCATCAGCACGGCGGAGCCGACGCCCTCAGGCCGGCAGACGAGATTGGCGCAGAAATGCATGCCGTACGTGAAGTAGACGTAGACATGCCCCGGTGGGCCGAACATGACGGCGTTCCTGGGCGTGAGCCCGCGGTACGTGTGCGCCGGAGGGTCCTGGCCGGGCTCGCCGTACGCCTCGACCTCGGTCAGCCGAACCGCGACGGGTCCATGGACGATCACGCGTCCGAGCAGGTCAGGCGCCACCTGCTCGGACGGGCGGTCGAAGAAGTCGCGGTCGAGCGCCGTCCCGGAGAGGGAGGACGGCGGCCCGGTCAGCTGCCGCTCGCCCATGCCGCCTGGCCGTCGACGATCTCTCGCAGGCCGACGAGCTGGTCGCGCACCCGGTCGGGGGCGGTGCCGCCGAACGCGCTGCGCGCGGCGAGGGCGCCCTGCACGCTGAGGACGTCGCGGACGCCGGGCGTCCCGTCGGCGGCCTCAGCGGGCTCCGCCGCGAAGTGCGGGGACACCTTGGCGAGTTCCTCGTCGGTCAGGTCGCCGAGATCCTTGTCGTTGACCTGGCACCACACCACCAGGTGGCCGACGGCCTCGTGGGCGTCGCGGAAGGCGACCCCGCGGCGGACCAGCAGCTCGGCGAGGTCGGTCGCCAGGGCGAAGCCCTCGGGGGCGCTGGCCTCGAGCTTGGCCGAGTTCACCCGCATCGTCGACACCATGCCCGAGACGGCGGGCAGCACGAGCAGCAGGGTGTCGACGGCGTCGAACACCGGCTCCTTGTCCTCCTGCAGGTCGCGGTTGTAGGTGAGCGGCAGGCCCTTCAAGGTCGTGAGCAGCGACATCAGCGATCCGATCAACCGGCCGCTCTTGCCCCTGGCCAGCTCCGCGACGTCCGGGTTCTTCTTCTGCGGCATGATCGACGAGCCGGTGGAGTAGGCGTCGTCCACCTCGATCCACCGGAACTCCTGGGACGCCCACAGCACGATCTCCTCGCCGAGGCGCGAGAGGTGCACGCCGATCATCGCCGCGCAGAAGAGGAACTCGGCGGCGAAGTCACGGTCGGCGACCGCGTCCATCGAGTTCGGCGCGGGGGCGTCGAAGCCGAGCTCGGCCGCGACAGCCGCGGGATCGAGAGGCAGCGACGAGCCCGCCAGCGCGCCCGAGCCGAGGGGCGACACGGCCGCCCGCTTGTCCCAGTCCTTCAGCCGGTCGGCGTCCCGCGTCAGGGCGTGCACGTGGGCGAGCAGTTGGTGGCCGAAGGACACGGGCTGCGCGTGCTGAAGGTGCGTCATGCCGGGCGCCGCGGTGGCGGCGTGCTCCTCGGCCTGGCTCATCAGCGCGGTCTCCAGCTCCACCAGCCGCGAGACGATGGTGCGGACGTGGTCGCGCAGATAGAGCCGGAGATCGGTGGCGACCTGGTCGTTGCGGCTGCGCCCGGCGCGCAGCTTGCCGCCGAGCGAGCCGAGACGCTCGAGCAGACCGCGCTCCAGCGCCGTGTGCACGTCCTCGTCGGCGACGGTCGGGCGGAACTCGCCCCTCTTGCAGGCGCTCTCCAGCTCGTCGAGCGCGCCCAGCATGCGGTCGAGCTCCTCCGCCGTCAGCAGCCCGGCACGGTTCAGGACACGGGCGTGCGCGCGCGAGGCCAGCAGGTCGTACGGCGCGAGCCGCCAATCGAACTGCACGCTCACCGACAGGCGCGTGAGCGCGTCCGCGGGTCCCCCCTCGAACCTGCCGCCCCAGAGCCGCATCGGCTTGTTGTCCGTCACCGTGGTCCTCCTCGATTCCATCCTGCTGTGAGGGACTCGCCTGCCGTACGGGCATTGCGGTCCCGGTATCGCCGCGGGCCGTTCACTCCGGCGTGGACGGGCGCCTTCGCGTGCCGTACCTGCCGATCGTGACGCGTCGTGCGGCATCGTGGCGCGTCAGGTCACGTCGGCTCATCCGCGACCTTAGCCGACGTATGCCCTCGTCCCACATGAGAACGGGGGCGTGCCGGAAAGTCTCAGTCCACCCGGTCCCCCTGCGTGGCGGTGATCTTGCTGCGCAGTGTGCTTGTGCATGATCACCGGGCGAGAATCCCCAGGTCAGCGAACATTTCCACGAATCTGTGCATGATCACCAACTCGGAAGTTCCAGGTCGGCGGGCCTTTTCACGAATGTATGCATGATCACGGCCATGTGAGGGGGCAGGGAAGGGGGTCATCCGTTCAGGCGGCGGGCGGTCAGGCTGAGCAGAGAGGTGGCCAGAGCGCCGCCGCCTAACGGGTCCCTGCTGATCACCAGGATCGTGTCGTCACCCGCCACCGTGCCGAGGATCGACTCCCAGCCCGCGTGGTCGATGGCCGACGCGAGGAACTGCGCCGCACCCGGTGGCGTACGGAGGATCACCAGGTTGGCGGACGCCTCCGCCGACACCAGGAGCTCCTCCGCGATCCTTCTCAGCCTGGCGTCCGGGTTCTCCGGAGAGCCGTTCACGTTGCCCGCCCGATAACGCGGGATCCGGCTGCCGCCCTCCCCCGGCAGGGCGTAGACCAGCGTCCCGTCGTCGGCCCGCAGCTTGAGCGCCCCCAACTCGTCGAGGTCGCGCGACAACGTCGCCTGCGTCACCTCCACGCCGCTCTCCGCCAGTAGCTTGGCCAGCTCCGGCTGCGAGCGGACCTTGTGCCGGGTGAGCAGGTCGACGATGCGGGCATGGCGGGCGGCCTTGGTCAGCGGAATGGTCATGACGACACCTCGCTCCGCGACACCAGCCAGTGCAGGAGCGCCTTCTGCGCGTGCAGCCGGTTCTCCGCCTGGTCCCACACCACGCTCCGCGGGCCGTCGATCACCTCGGCGGTGATCTCCAGCCCCCGGTAGGCCGGCAGGCAGTGCAGCACGATCGCGTCCGGAGCCGCCCCCGCCAGCAGCGCGGAGTCGACCTGGAACGGGCCGAACGCCGCGATCCGCTCCTCCTTGCCGTCCTGGCCCATGGACACCCAGGTGTCCGTCGCGACCACGTGGACTCCGTCGACGGCCGCCGCCGGGTCGCTCACCGCGGTCACCGAGCCGCCCGTGGACGCGGCGATCTCGGCCGCCCGGTCGAGGATCAGCGCGTCGGGCAGGTACCCGGGCGGCGCCCCGATCCGCACGTGCATCCCGGCGGTCGCCCCGCCGAGCAGGTAGGAATGGGCCATGTTGTTGGCCCCGTCGCCCAGATAGGCGAGGGTGAGCCCGCGCAGCGCGCCCCGATGCTCCCGGATGGTCTGCAGGTCGGCGAGGATCTGGCACGGGTGGAACTCGTCGGTCAGCGCGTTGACCACTGGAACGGCCGAGGCCGAGGCCATCGCCTCGATGCGCTCCTGGCCCGAGGTGCGCCAGACGATGGCCGCCACCTGGCGCGAGAGCACCCGGGCGGTGTCCTCGATCGGCTCGCCTCTACCCATCTGCGACGAGCCGCCATCGATGACCAGCGGGATCCCGCCCAGTTCGCCGATGCCGACCGCGAACGAGACGCGGGTCCGCGTGGACGGCTTGTCGAACAGCACCGCCACCGTCGCCGGTCCCTCGAACGGACGGTGACCGTACCTGTCCTTCTTCATCGCCTCGGCGAGGTCGAGCACCTCGGCCTGCTCCGCGGGCGACAGGTCGTCGTCCCGCAGGAAGTGCCTGGGCCCTGCCTGGCTGGTCATCGGGCGGCCTCCAGAATGCCCGGGAGCGCGTCCAGGAAGGACTCGACCTCCGGCATGGTGATCACGAGTGGCGGCGCGAGCCGTACGGCGTCGGGCTGCAGGGCGTTGACCAGGAAGCCGGCCTCCTGCGCCGCCGCCTGGACCTGAGCCGAGCGGTCGGCGGCGAGCACCGTCGCGAGCCACAGCCCGCGGCCCCGCACTCCGGCGAGGAGCGGATGGTCGACGGCGGCGATGCCTTCGGCGAGCCTGCGGCCGACGGTCGCGACGTGCTCCAGCAGGCCGTCCCGCTCGATCGTGTCGAGCACGGCGAGGGCCGCCGCGGACGACACCGGGTTGCCGCCGAACGTCGAGCCGTGGTCGCCCTTGTCGAAGATCGTGCCCGCCGGGCCGATCCCGATGCACGCCCCGATCGGCATGCCGCCTCCGAGGCCCTTGGCCAGGGTGAGGATGTCGGGGACCACGCCGTCCGCCTGATGCGCGAACCAGTGCCCGGTCCGCCCGATGGCCGACTGGATCTCGTCGGCGACCAGCAGTGCCCCCGTCGCCGAGCAGATCTCCCGGGCCGCGCGGAGGTAGCCGTCCGGCGGCGGCACCACCCCGGCCTCACCCTGCGTGGGTTCGAGGAAGACCGCCGCGCACTCTCCGGTGACCGCGTTCTTGAGCGCGTCGGCGTCGCCGTACGGCACGAACCTGACGTCGACGGGGAACGGGCCGAACTGGTCGCGGATCGCGGGCTTGCCGGTCAGCGACAGCGCGCCCATGGTCCGGCCGTGGAAGCCCATCTCGGTGGCGACGAAGTAGCTCTTCCCGTGGGCCTTGCCGTACTTGATGGCGAGCTTCAGCGCCGCCTCGTTGGCCTCCGTGCCGGAGTTGGCCAGGAACACGCGGCCCGGCGCCCGCAACAGGCCGACCAGTCGTTCCGCGAGCAGGACCTCCGGCTCGTGCAGGAACAGGTTCGACGTGTGCGCCAGCGTCGCCACCTGCCGTGACACCGCCTCGACGAGGGCGGGATGCCCGTGGCCGAGCGAACTGACCGCGATACCGCCGATCAGATCGAGGTAGCGCCTGCCATCCGCGTCCCACACCACGCTGCCCTCGCCGCGTGCGATGGCGACGGGAGGCACACCGTAGTTGGGCATGAAGACCGATTCGAAGCGCTTGCGCAGCGCGTCGGAATTGCTCACCGCGAATCCCTCCCCTCGAGCGCCTCGAGCGCTCCCGAGCCGGCGTCGGAGTCGGGGACGACCATGGTACCGATGCCCTCGTCCGTGAAGATCTCCAGCAGCAGAGCGTGCGGCACCCGCCCGTCGAGCACGTGGGCCTGGGGGACGCCGCCCTCGACGGCCGTCAGACACGCCTCCATCTTGGGCACCATGCCGCTCGACAACGCCGGGAGGAGCTCGGCCAGGTCGGACGCCTTGATCCGGCTGATCACCTCGTGTGAGGGGGCGTCGGGCCGCCAGTCGGCATACAGCCCCTCCACGTCGGTCAGCACGATCAGCTTGCACGCCTTAAGCGCGACGGCGAGGGCCGCGGCGGCGGTGTCGGCGTTCACGTTGTAGACACCCGGACCGTCGGGTCCGTCGTCGCCGCGGGCGATCGACGACACGACCGGGATGCGCCCGTCGTCGAGCAGCGCCTGCACGGCTCCCGCGTCGACTTCGACGATCTCGCCCACCTGGCCGATGTCGATCTTCACCCCGTCGACGACGGCGTGCTTGCGCTCGGCCGTGAACAGATGGGCGTCCTCTCCCGACATGCCGACGGCGAACGGCCCATGCCTGTTGATCAGGCCGACCACGTCGCGGTTGACCTGCCCGACGAGGACCATCCTGACGACCTGCATGGCCTCGGGGGTGGTGACCCGCAGCCCCGAGACGAAGTGGCTGTCGATCCCCTGCAGGTCGAGTTGCGCCTGGATCTGGGGTCCGCCTCCGTGGACGATGACGGGCCGCAGCCCGGCGTAGCGGAGGAACACGACGTCGTCGGCGAACTTCGCCCGCAGATGCTCCTCGGTCATCGCGTTCCCGCCGTACTTGATGACGACGGTCGCGCCGTGGAAGCGCGCCAGCCAGGGCAGCGCCTCGATCAGCGTGTGGGCCTTGTCCAGCGCCCCGTTGGTCCTCACGTTCATGACGAGTACGCCGAGTTCTCGTGGACGTACGCCGCGGTGAGGTCCGTGGTGTGGACGGTCGCCGAGTGCGGCCCGGCGGACAGGTCGATGGTGATCGTCACGTCGCGCGGCCGCAGGTCGACCTTGGACCGGTCGTCGCCGGCCGCGCCGCCGCGGCAGATCCAGATGCCGTTGATCGCCACGTTGAGCCGGTCGGGGTCGAACGCCGCGTCCGTGGTCCCGACGGCGCTGACGACCCGGCCCCAGTTGGGGTCCTCTCCGTGGATCGCGCACTTGAGCAGGTTCGACCGGGAGACCGCGCGGCCGACGGTCACGGCGTCCTCCACGGACTCCGCGCCGACCACCTCGATCGCGATGGCCTTGCTCGCGCCCTCGGCGTCGACCAGGAGCTGACGGGCGAGGTCGGCGCAGACCGCGGTGACGACCTTCTCGAAGTCGGCCAGGTCGGGCCGGACGCCGGAGGCGCCGCTGGCGAGCAGCAGCACGGTGTCGTTGGTCGACATGCATCCGTCGGAGTCGAGGCGGTCGAAGGTCACCGCGGTCGCGGCCCGCAGCACCCTGTCGAGGTCCTCGGAGTCGATCTCGGCGTCGGTGGTCAGCACGCAGAGCATGGTGGCCAGCGCGGGCGCGAGCATGCCGGCGCCCTTGGCCATGCCGCCAACCATGTAGCCCTCTCCTCGACGGAAGGCGATCTTGCTGACGGTGTCCGTGGTCCGGATGGCGTCGGCCGCGGCCAGGCCCCCGTCGCGGGACAGCTGGGCGGCCGCCACGTCGACCCCGGCGAGCAGCGCGTCCATGGGCAGCCGCTCGCCGATCAGGCCGGTGGAGCAGACGGCCACCTCGGCCGCGGAGTCACCGAGGACCTCGGCGACCTTCTCCGCGGTCGCGTGGGTGTCCTGGAACCCGAGCGGCCCGGTGCACGCGTTGGCGCCTCCGGAGTTCAGCACCACGGCTCCGACCCGGCCGCCGCTCACGACCTGCGCCGACCAGAGAACCGGCGCCGCCTTGACACGGTTGCGGGTGAAGACGCCCGCCGCGGCCCTCGACGGGCCGTCGTTGACCACCAGGGCCAGGTCGCGGTCGTCGCCGCGTTTGATGCCGGCGTCGACTCCCGCGGCGCGGAAGCCGAGAGGCGCGGTGACGCTCACGCGGGCTCTCCTCCTTCGTGGGCCGAGCTCGTGGGGTGCATGGCGATCATGGGGCGACTCCGTTAAGGGGTAGACCGACTTCTTCCGCCAGGCCGAGGGCGAGGTTGGCGCTCTGGATCGCGCCCCCCGCCGTGCCCTTGGTGAGGTTGTCGATGGCGATGACGGCGATCACCCGCCCGGCCCTCTCGTCGAGAGTGACCTGCAAGGCGGCTGTGTTGGCGCCCACCGTCATCGCGGTGGCGGGCCAGACTCCCTCGGGAAGCAGGCGCAGGAACGGCTCGTCCTTCACCGCCGCCTCGTACGCCTCCCGGAGCGCGGCGGCCGTGAGGCCCGGCGTGGCGGGAGCCGTACAGGTGGCCAGGATGCCGCGGCTCATGGGCGCGAGCGTGGGGGTGAAGGACACCCGCACCGGCCGGCCCGCGACCGCGGACAGGTTCTGCTCCATCTCGGGCGTGTGCCGGTGGACGCCGCCGACGCCGTACGCGCTGACGGAGCCCGCCACCTCGCTGGCCAGCAGGTGGACCTTGGGCGAGCGGCCCGCGCCGGACGTTCCGCTCGCGGCGACCACGACCACGTCGGGCTCGGCCAGCCCCGCGGCGAACGCGGGGAACAGCGCGAGCGAGACCGCGGTGGGATAGCAACCGGGGACGGCGATCCTGCGGGCGCCGCGCAACAACTCTCGCTGCCCCGGCAGCTCGGGCAGGCCGTAGGGCCAGGTGCCGGCGTGCGTTCCGCCGTAGAACTCGGCCCAGTCGGCCGCGTCGGCGAGCCGGAAGTCCGCGCCGCAGTCGACCACCAGCGTGCTGTCGCCGAGCTCGGCGGCGACGGCCGCCGACTGCCCGTGCGGAAGGGCCAGGAAGACGACGTCGTGGCCGCTGAGCACCTCGGTCGTGGTGGGCTCGATGACCCGGTCGGCGAGAGCGGGCAGGTGGGGCTGATGCCGCCCGAGGCGGTCTCCCGCGCTCGATGCCGCGGTCAGCGCCCCGATCTCCAGAGGATGCCCGAGGAGCAGCCGCAGCAGCTCGCCCCCCGCGTATCCGCTCGCCCCGGCGATCGCCGCTCTCATCCGTTGCCCCCTGCATGACTATGCGAGCTAGCTCATGTTCTTGCCTGTTAGCGAGTATGCAACGCGGGGCATGAGCATGCAAGTCGAGTTTCAGAGTATGGACGGTTTCGGCCCTGGCCCCCGTACCGGCCGGTCGGTATTGTGACATTCCGGTTAACTACACCCCCCGGGAGCATGCCAGCATGACAGCGATTGAACAGGTCCAGGCACAGCTCACGGCGCCGGGCCAGCTCTTCGAGATGGAAGAGGTCCAGGTCGCCGGAAACACGATCCGCGCGTGGAAGCACGCGCCGGCCACCTTCCGCGCGCTGCTGGAGACGAGCCGGTTCCACGGGGAGCAGACCTTCGTCGTCTACGAGGACGATCGACTGACCTTCGAGGAGCATTTCCGCCTGGCCGCGACGCTGGCGAACCGGCTCGTCGACGACTACGGCATCCGCAAGGGCGACCGGGTCGCGATCGCCATGCGCAACTACCCCGAGTGGATCGTCGCCTTCTCCGCCACACTCGCGGCGGGCGCCGTCGCCGTCCCGCTGAACGCCTGGTGGACCCGGCCGGAGCTGGAGTACGGCCTCGGCGACTCCGGGGCGAAGCTGCTGATCGCCGACGGCGAGCGCGCCGAACGCCTGTCAGGCGTCGATCTGCCGACGATCGTCACCCGCGCCGACGACGCGAACTGGGCCCAGGTGATCGGCGAGGTCTCCCCCGACGTGACGCTCCCCGACGTCGAGGTCGGGCCGGACGACCCGGCCACCATCTTCTACACCTCGGGGACCACGGGCCGGTCCAAGGGCGCCCTGGGCAGCCACCGCAACCTCGGCCAGGCCCCGATGACCGTCGCCTACGCGCTCATGAGCAGCGTGGCCCTCGCGGGCAAGGACCCGGCCGAGGCCGCCGCGGTGCGCCGGATCACGCTCCTCACCGTCCCGCTGTTCCACACGACCGGCTGCTTCGCCGTACTCATGCCGACGTTCCTCACCGGCGGTCAGCTGGTGCTCATGTACAAGTGGGACCCGAAGCGCGCCCTCGAGCTGATCGAGCGCGAGAAGATCACCACCATGAGCGGCGTGCCGACGAACGCCTGGCAGCTGCTCTCCCACCCCGACTTCGGCGCGCACGACATCTCCTCGCTCACCGCGATCTCGTACGGCGGCGCGCCCGCGCCCCCCAAGCTGCTGGAGCGCATCACCGAGCTGCTCCCCAACCGCACCCCCGGCAACGGGTACGGCATGACCGAGACCACGGCGCTCGCGGTCTACAACAGCGGCCGCAACTACGTCGCCAAGCCCGAGAGCATCGGCCTGCCCGCCGCGGTCATCGACATCAAGGTCTGCGACCCGGCGGGCGCGGAGGTGCCGGTCGGCGAGGTCGGCGAGCTGTGCGTCCGCGGCCCCATCGTGATCATGGGCTACTGGAACCGGCCGGACGCCACCGCCGAGACGTTCGTGAACGGCTGGCTCCACACCGGCGACCTCGCGCGGGTCGACGAGGAGGGCTTCGTCTACATCGTCGACCGGGCCAAGGACATGGTCATCCGGGGCGGCGAGAACGTGTACTGCGCGGAGGTCGAGGCCGCCCTGTTCGAGCATCCCGCCATCGACGACGCCGCCGTCATCGGCATTCCCGACGACGAGCTCGGCGAGCAGGTCGGCGCGGTGGTGCGGCTCAAGCCGGGCGCCTCCGCCGCGGCCGAGGAACTGCAGTCGTTCCTGATCGACCGGATCGCGAAGTTCAAGGTGCCCGTCCGGATCTGGTTCCGCGAGACCGAACTCCCGCGCAACCCGGGCGGCAAGATCCTCAAGACCCACCTCCGCAGGGAGACGCTCGGGCTCTGACGTCCGCTCGCCCACGGTGGCCCCGGCACACCCGGCCGGGGCCGTCGGCTCACGCCAACCGGCGCGCGAGGAGGAGTCCTTACCTGCGGCGTAATCGACCGCTTTCCCGGGCTCATGCCACATTTCCGTTGTCGCACCTGGACAACGGATGAAGGAGCCCGACAATGACCGACTTCAACGAAGTGGCCGAGCGGTACATCGCGGCCTGGAACGAGACGGACGCCGACGCCCGGGCCAAGGCGGTCGCCGGTCTGTGGACCGAGGACGCCGTGCTCACCGACCCGCTGACCTCCGTCACCGGGCACGACGGCATCGACGCCGTCATCGCCGGCGCGCAGCAGATGTTCCCCGGCTTCGTGTTCACGCTCGGCGGCCGCGTGGACGGCCACCACGACATCGCCAGGTTCACCTGGCATCTCGGCCCGCAGGATGCCGCCGAGCCGGTCGTGATCGGCTTCGACGTCGTCGTGATCGCCGAGGACGGCCGGATCAGCAACGTCCACGGCTTCCTCGACAAGGTCCCCGCCTGACGCCTCGGCCGGGCGCGGGGTGGGGACGGGTGCCCACCTGACACCTCGGGCGCGTGCCACGGTAGGGGACCGCCTGCCGCACGCCGGGGCGGGGACTGATGCCCTTTTGACGGCTCGGGCGTGCGGGGTGGGGATGCCCACTTTGCGGCTCGGGCGTGCGGGGGCCGGCCGCGCGCGGGGCGGGGATCGTCTCCGCCCCGTGCGCAAACCGGTTTGCCCCTCACTTCTCACGTCGCCAAAATGGACGATTGTGTCGGAAACACCTGAACGGTCACTCAGATCCCTCGCCCGCCGGATGCGTCTGGATCTGAGCCCGCTAAGGGAGTCCAGGGACTTCCGCCTACTCCTCGGGTCCAACCTGATCACCCAGATCGGCACGCTCGTCACGATGGTGGCCGTGCCGTTCCAGATGAAGGAGCTCACCGGCTCCTTCCTCGCGGTGGGGCTGGTGAGCCTGGCCGAGTTCGTGCCCATGGTGATCTTCGGCCTGTGGGGCGGGGCCATCGCCGACGCCCTGGATCGGCGCAAAATCGTGATCGTCTCGGAGGTCGGGCTCTGCCTGACCTCCGTTTTTTTACTGGTCAACGCGCTGTTGCCCGCGCCGCAGGCATGGGTCCTCTACATGGTGGGCGCGCTCGCGGCCGGATTCGGCAGCGTGCGCGGGCCGAGCGAGCAGGCGCTGATCAACCGGGTGCTCCGGCTCGACCAGATGATCGCCGGATTCGCCATCCAGGGGGTGATCGGCAACACGGCGATGATCGCGGGCCCCGCGGCGGGCGGCCTGATCGTCTCGTCGTTCGGGCCCGCCACGTCGTATGCCGTCGACGTGGTGACGTTCGTGCTGTCCCTGGTGCTGCTCGTCCGGGTGCGCGCCGTCAGCCGCCTGGACGACGCCACCCCGGCCTCGTTCCGGTCGATGGTCGAGGGAGTGCGGTACGCGCTGAAGCGAGCCGACCTGATGGGTACCTACCTCGTCGACATCGCCGCCATGGCGTTCGCGAGTTCCAGCGCGCTGTTCCCCTTCCTGGCGGACGACCTCCGCGCACCGAAGGCCCTCGGCCTGCTCTACGCCGCAGGCGGCGTGGGCTCGGTGCTCGCGTCGCTCACCTCGGGCTGGACCAGGCACGTCCACCGGCACGGCCGCGCGGTGATCATGGCCGCGGCGGGCTGGGGCGCCGCGGTGGTGGTCGCGGCCTTCATGCCGAACGTCTGGCTGGTCTTCCTGTTCCTGGCGATCGCCGGCGGCGCCGACATGGTCAGCGGGCTGTTCCGCCACACGATCTGGAATCAGACCATCCCCGACGAGTACCGCGGCCGGCTGGCCGGCATCGAGTTGCTCTCCTACTCGACGGGTCCGATGCTCGGCGACGCCAGGGCCGGCTTCATGGCTCAACTGGGCGGAACGCGCTTCTCGCTGGGAGCAGGCGGCGTTCTCTGCGTGGGCGCGGTCGCCGTGATGGCGGCCGTCCTGCCGAGGTTCCGCGCCTACGACGCACGGACCGACGAGTACGCCCTCGCCGAGCGGGCCAGGCGCGCCGAGGAGCCCGCCACCGCCTGATCGGCTGCAGGCAAGCCCGTCTCTGACCGGATCAGGACACCGGACACCCCCAACCTTCCGTCGCGAGGCCGAGTCCAATCAGAGACGGCACGACCGTCGAAGCAGGTTCGTCTGCCAATGGGGGCGTCAGTTGAACGTGTTACATCGCGCCATGGCCGCCATCACCGGCCTACTGACCGTCTGTGCACTACTCACGATTCCCGCGGTGGCCCACGCGTCCACCGCGAACTCCGGCCTCGTCGCCGCGTTCGGAATGGACGAGGCCGAAGGAACCAAGGTCGGCGACGCCTCGCCGAAGGGCAACAACGGCCGGGCGACCGCGACGACCTGGGAGCGGGGCAAGTACGGGGCCGGTCTGTCGTTCAGCGGCTCAAGCTCGGTGACGGTGAAGGACTCGGCGAGCCTCCGGCTCTCGTCCGGCATGACTCTGGAGGCCTGGGTGAAACCGGCCACGACGAGCGGATGGCGGACGGTGCTACTGAAGGAGCAGGGCCGGGGCATCGCCTACGGGCTGTTCTCCAGCGACGACAGCGGCGTTCCCGCCGCCGGTGTGCGCACGGGAGGCTACCGGGAGGTGAGATCGACCGGCTTCCTCGGCGAGGGCGGCTGGACCCACCTCGCCTCGACCTACGACGGCAGGAAGCTCCGGCTGTACATCGACGGCGTGCTGGCTCGGCAGACGTCCGTCATCGGCGCCATCCGATCACACGGCGGCGATCTCACGATCGGCGGGAAGAGCGTCTGGGGCGGAGACTCCTTCGAGGGGACGCTCGACGAGGTGAGGATCTACAACAGGGCGCTGACCGCGGCCCAGATCCAGACCGACATGGACACCCCGATCAATCCGAACCAGCCGCCCTCCGGCCCCTCCGGGCTCGAGGCGACGGTGCACTACTCCTTCGTCTCGCTCGACTGGCAAGCCCCGATCTTCGGTGGCGACGTCTCGAGTTATGAGATCCATCGCTCGGCGACCCCGGGATTCACCCCGTCCGCCGACACCTGGATCGGCACCACCACGATCCCGTACGCGACGCGCTTCCGCGACGAGGGCCAGCCTGCCGGCGTCTACTACTACCGGGTCGTCGCCCTCGAAGGCGGCTCCCCGATCGGCCCGCCGTCCAACGAGGTGTCGGCGACGGTCGAAACGCCCGGTGACCCCCCGTCCGCTCCCGGCACGCTCACGGCAGGCGGGCGGTCCGACTGGGTGCGGCTGACGTACGGACCCGCCACCGCCGCATTCGGCATCAGCCACTACCAGTTGCACCGCTCGACGACCCCGGGATTCACTCCGTCTCCGCGGACCTGGATCGCGAGCATCACTCCCCATGTCTACGAGGACTACGGCCTCGCCGCCGGGGTCTACTACTACCGGCTCATTCCCGTGGACTACGCCGGGCAGGTCGGTCAGCCGTCGAACGAGGCGTCGGCCAGGGTGCCCGACCAGCCGCCCACCGCTCCGACGCTCAGCGTCCAGGGAGGCGCGGGAAGAGCGGAGCTCTCCTGGACGGCGGCGGCGGACGACGACGGGGTGGCCGCCTACCGGGTCTGGCGGGGAATCGAACTGATCGGCACCGTGACGTCGCGCACCTTGACCGACATCGGTCTTTCCGCCGGCAGGTACTCCTACTCCGTCGAGGCGGTCGACACGGCCGGCCAGCCGGGAGAGATGTCGAACGTGGCGTTCGCCCAGGTGGCGGAGTGCCCGCCCGCCGCCTGCCTGGTCGCCGCCTATGGCTTCGACGAGGGCACCGGCACGACCTTCACCGACGGTTCCGGCTCCGGGAACGACGGCACAACGATTGGCACCACGTGGGCCGACGGCAGGTTCGGCAAGGCGCTGTCCTTCTCGGCGGACACCGCGGACGCGATCGTGCCCGACTCACCGACGGTGCGCCTCGACACGGGCATGACCGTGGAGGCATGGGTCTATCCGACAGAGATCACGTCATATCACGCGATCTTGTTCAAGGGAGACGAGCAGACCTCCTCGTACGGACTGTCCGCCTCTGTCATCAGCAACGAGGAGGTCCCGACCGGCCCGTCCGTGCGCATCAACGACTACCGGATCATCGTCTCCCCGACGCCTCTCCCCGCGAACACCTGGAGTCATGTGGCGGCGACATTCGCCGATGGCACCGTCCGGATTTACGTGAACGGGATCGAGGTCGCCCAAGAAGGCGACCTGCCGTCTTCGTTCAGGCAAGAGACGGGCCCGCTCACGATCGGCCGCGACAGCCGGTTCGGGCAGCACTACAAGGGCCTGATCGACGAGATCCGCATCTACAGCACACCGCTCACCGCGGAGCAGATCCAGGCCGACATGAACACCCCCGTCGGCACCCAACCCCGTTGACCCTCCCCGTACGGCTCCCGCCCCCCGGCTGCGGGAGCCGTACGGGATCGGGCCCGGGGTCAGCGGGGAGCGAGACGCGTGGCCTCCTGGAGCAGGCGATCGTCGCCGTCCGCCTGAAGCAGCCCGTTGTTCACGGAGGGCCTGCAGAACTCCTGGACCATGACGGCCGCCGGAGGCCCGTCGGCGTAGCCGAACACGAGGCGGAGGATGACGCCGGGATCCTTGCCGTTGGTCTGCTGGCAACTGTTGTCGCTCGGACGGGTGTCCATGCCGTTCAACCTGCTCGCCAACGGCCCGGCCACGTCGGTTCCGTACTCCATCCGGAGTGACTCTCCCCCCTGCGGGTCGAGCCGGCAGACCAGCACCGATGTGGGCTCGTCAGGGACCATCCGCTCGTTCTGTCCCCGGCGTCCCATCCAGGTCTCGCACAGGTCCTTCCCGTCGGCGGCCTCCCACGTCCCCTGCCGGTAGGCGGCGGTGATGCGGTCACCTACATACGAGCGGCTGCTGGCGGTGCCGTTCGTCGTCGTCACGCAGTGGTTGACCTCCTCGGCGCTGCCCACCCACAGCGACCGTCCGTCGTCGTAGGTGAACCGGATGAGGTAGTTCGTCATGGGTCCTCCCATGGCGGTGCACGCGCCGCCGTCCGACGCGCCGACCGGCAGGTACCCGAGGTCGCGGCCCAGTTGCCCGGCCGTTTCCTTCAACGTCCGCGTCCCGGCCAGTTGCTCGTCGCCCGGGTTCGTGTTGTTTCCGGGGTACGCGCAGATCATCGCTTCGACGGGAGTGCCCGGCACGAGCGATTCGCCCGCCCCGGCGACACCCGGGGGCGCGGGCACCCAGCCCCCGATCCCTCCACCCCATCGCTTAGGACACGGCTTCGGGGCGGCCGCGGCCGCCCCGGGTGATTCAATCGCGGAACGCGCGGGCGTCTGCGGGACGGCACGGGAGGGCGGTTCCACCGTCCCGCACGAAGTCAGGACAAGCGCGACGCCGAGGAGCACGAAAAGCCTCATGCCCCCAACACGCCGCGGCCTCCGCCGGGGTTCAGCCGTGCCGCAATGTGTGTCCGATCGGAAAGGTCTTCGTGACATGACGACCACGACCACGGTGGTCGGGTTTCCTGCCTGCTCTCAGTCACAAGCGCCCTTCACTCCCCCATTGCCCCGTTGGTTACCACCGAGTATCGTCCCGAAGTGAGCCCAGCTCATGTTCGCGCGCGTGAACAGTGTCGCCAAGATGTCGCCAGATGTCCCCTGACGTCCCTTCACCCCCCGACCACGCGAAGGGTAGTTCCCGCATGCACGCGCGCCTTCGACGGGCGATCACGGCCGCCGCCGCGTTCGCCTTACTCGCCGTCGGCCTCCCGGCCGTCCCCGCCTCGGCGGCTCCGTCATTTCCCCCGGACGACTACTGCCTCGGCCAGTGCGCCGACGTACTGCCGCCCGGCCAGAACGGCAACGCCACCCTCATCGAGATCATCGGCAACCAGGGCTTCGGCACCTTCCCCACCCACAGCACCGACCAGCTGAGCAAGTACGCCAACCTGATCTCCGGCTACACCGGGCTGACCGACGACCAGATCACGAACTTCTTCAACGACAGCTCGTTCGGAGTGCCCGCCGGTCAGGTGGAGAGCACGATCAGCCCCCGCTCCGACGTGACGATCGTCCGGGACAAGGCGACCGGCGTCCCGCACATCACCGGCACGACCCGGGCGGGCACGATGTTCGGCGCCGGATACGCCGGCGCCCAGGACCGCCTCTGGCTGATGGACCTGATGCGCCACGTCGGCCGGGGAGAGCTGACCCCCTTCGCCGGCGGCGCGGCGGGCAACAGGGACCTGGAGCAGAGCGTCTGGCGCAACTCCCCGTACACGGAGGCCGACCTCGAGGCGCAGGTCGACAGGCTCAGGAGCGAGGGGCCCCGGGGCGCGCAGCTCTACACCGACGTCCAGAGCTACATCGCCGGCATCAACGCCTACATCGACTACTGCATGGCCAACCGGAACTGCCCCGGCGAGTACGTGGTGACCGGCCACCTCGACGCGATCACGAACGCGGGCGGGCCCGTCGACTTCAAGATGACCGACCTGGTCGCGATCGCGGGTGTGATCGGCGGCCTGTTCGGCGGTGGCGGCGGGGCCGAGATGCAGTCGGCCCTGGTGCGGGTCGCGGCCCGGGCCAAGTACGGCACGGCCGCCGGCGACCAGGCCTGGCAGGCCTTCCGCGAGCAGAACGACCCGGAGACCGTCCTGACCCTGCACGATGGGCAGAGCTTCCCCTCCGGAGACGCCCCGGCCGGAGCGACCGGAGTCGTCCTGCCCGACGCCACGAGCGCGCCCGTGGACATCACCGAGAATGAGAAGGGCACGGCCACCTCCTCAACCACCGCGGCGAAGAGCGCCCTCACCGGCCTGACCGTCGACAACAGCAAGCCGAGCATGTCGAACGCCATCGTCGTCTCGGCGGACAAGTCGGCGAGCGGCCACCCGATCGCCGTGTTCGGCCCGCAGACCGGTTACTTCGCACCGCAGCTGCTCATGCTGGAGGAACTGTCCGGCCCAGGCATCCGGGCACGCGGCGCCGCCTTCTCCGGACTGAGCCTCTACGTCCTGCTCGGCCGCGGCACCGACTACGCCTGGAGCGCCACCTCGAGCCTGCAGGACATCACCGACACCTACGCCCTCACCCTGTGCGACCCGAACGGCGGGACGCCCACGACGTCGTCGGACTACTACCTCTACCACGGCACCTGCACGGCCATGGAGACACTGAAGAAGACCAACTCCTGGAAGCCGAGCACGGCCGACGCCACCGAGGCGGGATCGTACGACCTCGTCATCAAACGGACCAAGTACGGCCTGGTGAGCTGGCGCGGCACGGTCGGCGGCGTACCCACGGCCTTCACGACGCTGCGCTCGACGTACCAGCACGAGGCCGACTCCGCGATCGGGTTCCAGATGTTCAACGATCCCGATGAGATGGGATCGCCCGCCGCCTTCAAGAACTCCGCCTCCACGATCGGCTTCGCGTTCAACTGGTTCTATGTGAACTCGGCCGACACCGCGTACTTCATGTCCGGGAACAACCCGGTGAGGTCGGCCGTGTCCGACCCCAACCTGCCCATGACGGCCGACGCCGCACACGAGTGGGCCGGGTTCGACCCCGCGACGAACACCGCCACCTACGCGGCGCCGAGCACCCACCCCCAGGCGGTCAACCAGGACTACTTCGTCAGCTGGAACAACAAGCAGGCCAAGGACTACGGCTCGGCGGACGGCAACTTCAGCTTCGGGTCGGTCCACCGCGGCGACCTGCTGGACACCCCGGTCAAGGCCGCCCTGTCCTCCGGGACCCTCGACCGCAGCGGCACCGTGAAGATCATGGCCTCCGCCGCGACCACCGATCTGCGCGGCCTCAAGGTCCTGCCCAACCTGCTCCGCGTACTCAAGAGTTCGGCGGTGACCGACCCCGCACTCTCGTCGGCGGTGTCGAAGCTGTCGACGTGGGCGTCGGCCGGGGCCAAGCGGGTCGAGACCTCCCCCAGCAGCAAGGCGTACGCGAACGCCGACGCCATCCGCATCTTCGACGCGTGGTGGCCGAAGCTCGTGCGGGCCCAGTTCAAGCCGGGCCTGGGTGACGGGCTCTACCAGTCCCTGATCAACGCGCTGCAGATCAACGAGTCGCCTTCGGGCCTGCAGCAGGGCGACATGTCCTCGTTCCCGACCTCCGCGAACGAGGCCCAGGCGCACAAGGGCTCCTCGTTCCAGTACGGCTGGTGGGGCTACGTCGACAAGGACCTCCGCAACGTGCTCGGCGACCCGGTGGCCTCTCCCCTGCCGGCCAAGTTCTGCGGCGAAACCGTGGCGGCCTGCCGTACGGTCCTGCTGAACAGCCTGTCCGCGGCGGTGGCCGAGCGGGCGACCACCACCTACCCGGGTGACGCGTCGTGCGCGGCGGGCAACCAGTGGTGTGCCGACGCCGTCCAGCAGTCGCCGCTGGGCGGGGTGAAGCACCCGCTGATCTCGTGGCAGAACCGGCCGACCTACCAGCAGGTGGTCTCGTTCCCCGCCCACCGCGGGGACTCGGTCGCCAACCTGGCGGCGGGCGCGACTGCCAGTGCGAACGGCACCCAGAGTCCGAACACGCCGGCGAAGGCCATCGACGGCGACCCGTCCACCCGATGGGCGAGCGACTGGACCGACAACCAGTACATCCAAGTGGATCTCGGCTCGGTCAAGAGCGTGGGGAGGGCGATCCTCCGCTGGGAGACGGCCTACGGCTCGTCCTACCGGATCGAGACGTCGGCCGACGGAGCCAACTGGACCCCTGCCTACTCGACGACCAGCGGGAACGGCGGTACCGACAACGTGTCCTTCACCCCGGTCGACGCCCGATACGTCCGGATGCAGGGCGTCAAACGCGGCACCACCTACGGCTACTCCCTCTGGGAACTGGAGCTCTACAGCAAATAACCCGCGTGACGAACACCCCCGCGTGATCATGCACAGACTCGGAGACAGCCGCCGTCAGCGGCCGTACGGATGAATCCACGCATGATCACGCGGGGGAAAGGCGCAGGCAGACGCATCGACCACCGAAAGCATGCATGATCACAAACAAGGTCGGGGCAGGTCAACAGGCCTGCCCCGACCTTGTGCATGATCACCCCAAAGGATGCCGGAGCTCAGGCGCCGCGGAGTTGGGCTCCGGTCCGCTCGGCGGCGAGGGCCACGGCGGCGTCACGAGCCGCCGTCGTCTCCTCGGCCGTGAGCGTCCGGTCCGGGGCGCGGAACCGCAGGCTGTAGGCCAGCGACTTGTTGCCCTCGCCCACCTGCTCACCCGTGTACACGTCGAACAGCCGGATCCCCTCGAGCAGGTCCCCGGCCCCCGCGCGCAGCGCGGCCTCCACCTCGGCGACCGGCGTGTTCGCCGGCACGGTCAGTGCGACGTCCTGTGTGGCCACCGGGTAGGCGGACACGGTGGGCGTCTGCACCGGATCGGGCAGCGCGAGCGCCGACAACTCCAGCTCCATCGCCGCCGTACGCGGAGGCAGGCCGTACGCCTCGATGACCCGCGGGTGCAGCTCACCCGCGTGTCCGACCGTCACCGTCTCACCGGTGGCGGCATCGGTCACGGTCAGGACGGCGCAACGACCCGGATGCCACGGCTCGTGCTGGTCCGCGTTGACGCCGAGCTCGACGCCGGCCGCCCGGGCCAGCGTGCGCGCGGCCTCGACGGCGTCCGCCCAGGACGCCTGGCGACCCGCACCCCACCAGCCGGACCGCTCGAACTCTCCCGCGAGGACCACGGCGACCCGTTGCGGCTGCCGCGGGAGCGCCTTCTCGATCTCGGCGAGCTCCTCAGGGGTCGGCCTGCGATCGACCGCGAGCACCGGGGCGGCCGCCGGAGCGTCCGCGTCCGGCCGATAGACCAGCCCGATCTCGAACAGCGCGACGTCGCCGGACCCGCGGCCCACGTTACGGACGAGCGTCTTCAGCAGGCCCGGAAGGAGCGTGGTCCGCATGAACGGCTCGTCCTCGCTCAGCGGGTTGACCAGCCGGGACACCCTCCTGCGCGCGTCGCCCTCGGGCAACTGCAGACCGTCGAGGTCGCGCTCGCCGATGAACGGATACGACAACACCTCGACGTATCCCGCCGCGGCCAGCGCCCGCCCGACGCGGCGGCGCCGCCGCTGCCCCTCCGTCAGCCCCGCCCCCGCGGGTGCGGCGGGCAGCACGGACGGCAGGTGCTCGTACCCCTCGAGCCTGATGACCTCTTCGGCGAGGTCGTTAGGGTCGGTCAGGTCCGGCCGCCACGACGGCGGCGTGACCGTGATCAGGTCGTCCCCCTGCACGGCGAGCTTGTCGGCAAGGTCGCCGCTGGAGACCACCCCGGTGGCGGCGACGCCCTGGCCGCCGCGGACTCCCGCGACGCCTCCGTCGGCCACCGTGCAGCCCACCTGCTCGAGCCGCCGGACCACGGTCTCCCGTGTGTACGGCAGGCCCGCGACACGACCGGGGTGACCGGCCGGGATGGTGATCGTGATGGGCGCCGCCTCGACCTGGGCGTGGGTGACGCCCGGCTCGGCCGTGGCGCCGCCCAGCTCGACGAGGAGCTGTACCGCCCGCCATGACGCGATCAGCGGAAGCTCCCGGTCGACGCCGCGCTCGAACCGCTTGGACGCCTCGCTCACCAGGTTGTGCCTGCGGGACTCCCGCGCGATCCCGGTCGCCGAGAAGTGCGCGGCCTCGATCACGATGTCGCTCGACGCCGCGGAGATCTCCGTGTGCAGGCCGCCCATCGTGCCCGCCATCGAGATCGGGCCCGAGTCGTCGGTGATCAGGATGTCGTCCTCGTGGAGCTTGCGGACGACGTGGTCGAGCGTCTCCAGCGTCTCGCCCGCGCGCGCCCGCCGCACCACGATGCCGCCGGACAACCGGGAGCGGTCGAAGGCGTGGAGCGGCTGCCCGAGCTCGAGCATGATGTAGTTCGTCACGTCGACGGCCAGCGAGACCGGGCGCATCCCCGCGCGCACCAGCCGCAGCCGCATCCAGAGCGGGCTCTCGGCCGCCGGGTCGAACCCGGAGACCGAGCGCAGCACGAAGCGGTCGCAGGCCGTGGGGTCGGCGATCGACGCAGGCCACGACTCGCCCGCCACGGCGGGGGGCTCGACGGCGCCCGGGTCGCGGAACGGCACGCCGAACGCGGTGGCCGCCTCGCGCGCGACGCCGCGGATCGACAGCGCGTAGCCCCTGTCGGGGGTGATCTCCAGCTCGAGCACGTCGTCGCGCAGGCCCAGCAACTCCACGACGTCCGCGCCGATGGGCGTGTCCTGCGGCAGCAGGAGGATGCCGGGGGACGACTCGGCGATGCCGAGCTCGGCCTCCGAGCAGATCATCCCGTCCGACAGCCTGCCGTACGTCTTCCGGGAGGCGATCTCGAAGCCGCCGGGCAGCACGGCGCCCGGCAGGGCCACCGGAACGACGTCACCCTCGACGAAGTTGACGGCGCCGCAGACGATCTCGCGGGGAGCCGCCTCGCCCACCTCGACCCGGCAGTGCCGGATCGGCTTCTTGAAACCGGCCAGCTCCTCGATCGCGAGGACGCGGCCCACGACCACGTTCTTGATCTCGTGGCCGTACGCGGTGATCGACTCGAGCTTCAAGCCCGCGGCGGTGAGCTTGTCGGCGACCTCGTGGGCCGTGACGGCAGGGAGATCGACATACTCCCGCAGCCATGAAAGCGGGACCTTCATCAGACCTCCATCCCGAACGGCAGGGTGAACCGGACGTCACCTTCGACCATGTCGCGCATGTCCTCGGCGTTGTGGCGGAACATCAGCGTGCGCTCGATGCCCATGCCGAACGCGAACCCGGAGTAGACCGAGGGGTCGACGCCGCAGGCGATGAGGACGCGCGGGTTGACCATGCCGCAGCCGCCCCACTCGATCCAGCCCTCGGACTTGCACGTACGGCACGCCGGGTTGCCCGGCACGGCCGACGACCCGCGGCAGACGAAGCAGAGCAGGTCCATCTCGGCCGACGGCTCGGTGAAGGGGAAGTAGTTCGGCCGGAAACGGGTGCGGATGCCCTCACCGAACATCACCTCGGCGAACCGGTCGAGGGTGCCCTTGAGGTGCGCCATCGTCAGGCCCTTGTCGATCGCCAAGCCCTCGACCTGGTGGAAGACCGGGGTGTGGGTGGCGTCGAGCTCGTCGGTTCTGAAGGTCTTCCCCGGCGAGACCACGTAGACCGGCAGGGGCCGCGACAGCAGTGCGCGGATCTGGACCGGTGAGGTCTGGGTGCGCAGCACCTTCCCCGACTCGGTGCTCTCCACGAAGAACGTGTCGTGGTCGGAGCGGGCGGGGTGATCGGGAGCGATGTTCAACGCGTCGAAGTTGAACCATTCGCCTTCGAGCTCGGGCCCCTCGGCCACCTCGTAGCCCATCGCGACGAACGCGTCCGCGATGCGCTCCTGCAGGGTGGTGAGCGGGTGGCGGGCGCCGCGCGGAGCGCGGTCCCAGGGCAGCGAGACGTCGACGGTCTCCTCGACGAGGACGCGCGCGTCGCGCTCCGCCTCGAGCTCGGCCTGGCGCGCGGCAAGCGCCTCGCCGATGGCCTTGCGGGCCGTGCCGATCCGCTTGCCCGCCTCCGCGCGGGCCGCGGGCGGAAGGGCGCCGATCTCCCGGTTGGCCAGGGCGATCGGCGAACGGTCGCCGGCGTGCGCGAGGCGCGCCTTCTTCAGATCTTCGAGGTCATTCGCCGCGGCGATCGCGGCGAGGGCGTCGGCCTGCGCCCGCCCGACTTCGTCGGCGTGCAACGGCGTCACCTCGACCGGGTCATAGGTGTTCGACAAGAGAGAGCTCCGTATCCAGGGCGTGCGAGCGCCGGGCGCCCAGCATGGTCGAGTTTAGTGGGATCAGCCCACCGGGCCGTCATCCGCGCTGCGCGAGCCGCGCGGAACTGCGCAGCTCAGGCGAAGTCAGGAGCCCCGGTGGGCAAGATAAATCGGAACTCCGCGCCGCCGCCGGGGGCGCGCTGCACGCTGATCGTGCCGCCGTGCGCCTCGACCAGGCCCTTGACGATGAACAGGCCGAGCCCCGTGCCGCCCCTGCGGCGCCCGTTGCCCCGCCAGAACTGGCGGAAGACGCGCCCGACCAGCTCGGGCGCGACGCCCTCACCCTGGTCACGCACGGACACGGCTACTCCCCACTCGACTGGCTCGACCACTACGGACACCGTACCCCGTCCGTGCCGTACGCCGTTCTCCACCAGGTTGGCCAGAATCTGGTCGATCTTGTCCTGGTCGAGCCAGGTCTCGGGGAGATCCCCGTCGGCCTCGAGGTGGAACCGGTCCTCCGGCTCTCCGGCGGCCACGCGGCCCGCGATGATCTTCCGGGCCCGGGCGGGGATGTCCACGACCTGCCGGTGCACCTGCAGCCGGCCGGACTCGATCCTGGACACGTCGAGAAGTTCGGTGATCAGCCGGGTGACGCGGTCGGCGTCGGCGTTGACCGTCTCCAGCATGACCAGCTTCTGGGCGTCGGTGAACCGATCCCACTTGGCGAGGAGCGTCGCGGTGAACCCCTTCACGCTGGTCAGCGGGGACCTGAGCTCATGGGCGACGGTCGAGACGAGGTCGGCCCGGCTCCGCTCGACCCGGGCCCGGGCGGACGCGTCCCTGATCGTGATCACTACTCGGATGACGGGGCCGCCCCGCTCGGGTGCACGGACGAACCGAGCGGCCACGAGTAACTCCTGGCGGCCGGGGAGGCTGAGCGGACGTTCAGGCTGCCGGCTGCGGCTCCTCAGGCCTCCGCGCGGGTCGAGCCACTTCCACCAGTCGCGGCCTTCTAGGTCGCGGAAGGGCAGGACGTCGGTGAGGTGGCTGCCGACCGCTCGCTGCCGGCCGACGCCGGTCAGCCGCTCTGCCGCACGGTTGACGACGAGGATCCGGCCCCCGTGATCGGCCACGACGAGCCCGTCGGGAAGCTCGTCGACGCAGATGTAGGCACTCCCATCGGAAACCCCGTGAAGGGAACCGCTGGGGGTGTCGCCACCTCGCACGAGACCGCCTCCTCAGCCCTCGGGAGCCCCGCGGGACGGAACCACGCCGCCTGACTCAGCGCGACTCCACCGCCGACAATAGCGGGTTTCCGGGCACCGTCAGCAGCCTCAGCGGGGCGAGGTGGTGGGATCTTCCACAGAATGTAAGGTCTGCCGTTGCACGCGGGCGGAAGAGTACAAGCACACGGCCGCGGCGGTGGCGAGGTTGAGGCTTTCCGCCCGTCCGTAGATCGGCACCCGGACGACCTCGTCGGCCAGCGCGAGAAGCTCGGGTGGCAGCCCCCACGCCTCGTTGCCGAACAGCCACGCGGTGGGACGGCTCAGATCGACCTCGTCGAGAGTCGTCGTGCCCGCACCGTCAGCGGCGAGAACCCGCAGCCCCGCCTCCTTGGCCTGCCGTACGGCTTCCTCGACGGGCGCACCGGTCGCCACCGGCAGGTGGAAGAGGCTGCCGGCGCTGGCCCGGACGCACTTGCCGTTGTAGGGATCGACCGACGCGTCGGTGAACACGACCGCGTCGGCTCCCGCCGCGTCAGCGGTACGCAGGACCGTGCCGGCGTTTCCCGGATCGCGTACGTGAGCCAGCAGCGCCACCAGGCGGGCACCCGCGGGTACGGCCTGCCCGAGGGGGACATGGACGAACCGGCAGACGGCCAGGATTCCCTGCGGGGTGATCGTCTGGGTCAGGTCGGCCATCACCTCGCCGCTGGCGCGGTGGACCGGAACGCCCGTCGCCGCGGCGGCGCCGATGATGTCGGGGTGGCGCGACTCGGCGTCGGCCGTGGCGAACAACTCGACCGTGACGCCATCGATCGTGAGGGCCTCGCGGACCGCCTGCGGTCCCTCGGCCAGGAAAGCCTTGTCCCGGTCGCGGAAGGCCCGCTTGGTCAGCCGCCGCGCGGCCTTGACCCTCGGCGACCTGATGTTGGTGAGCTCCGCCATGCCTGACCCCGACTTCCCTTGACGTGAGTGAGGGCCCGCCGGATGACGGCGGGCCCTCACTGAAGCTGTGCTACTACGCGACCGGCGCGTTCACGTCGGCCGGCAGCGCCTTCTTGGCGGACTCGACCAGCGTGGCGAAGGTCGGGGCGTCGTGGACCGCGAGATCGGCGAGGATCTTGCGGTCCACCTCGATGCCCGCGAGCCGCAGGCCCTGGATGAACCGGTTGTAGGTCATGCCGTTCGCCCGGACCGCGGCGTTGATGCGCTGGATCCACAGGCGGCGGAAGGTGCCCTTCTTGTCCTTGCGGTCCCGGTACGCATAGGTCATCGAGTGGAGCATCTGCTCCTTGGCCTTGCGGTACAGCCGCGACCGCTGCCCCCGGTAACCACTCGCCCGCTCGAGGACGACCCTGCGCTTCTTCTTGGCGTTGAGCGCCCGCTTCACGCGTGCCATTTGACTATCTCCCCGGGGTCGTTACTTGGCGAGCAACTTCTTGATCTTCTTCGTGTCGGCGTCAGACATGACGACGACACCCTCGAGACGGCGCGTACGAGTGGACGGCTTGTACTCGAACAGGTGCTGCCGGTTGGCACGGCGGCGAACGATCTTGCCGGAACCGGTGAGCCGGAACCGCTTCTTCGCACCGCTGTGCGTCTTCATCTTCGGCATGTCAGCCGTCTCTCCCTCGTTGTCCGTACCGCCGGCCCGGGGCTGGTGCCCCGGCCGACGGCATGCTCACTACTCGAGACCGCCTCGGTCTCGGATTCCCGTGCTCCGTCTGATGGCTCAGAAGGAGCTCGTCACTCCGCCTGTGTGAGATCGCTCCACCCGCGTGACGGCCATCCGGTCCGGCGTGATCACTCCGCTCGCGCGGGGTCACTCGACGGACGCGGCCGCCTCGTCAACGGACGCGGCCGCCTCGTCAGCCGAATCCACCGGGGCGTCCGCTCCGCGCTGTGCGCGTGCCGCGGCGCGCTCGGCCTTGGCCTCGGCCTTCTTCTTGTGGGGCCCGATCACCATGATCATGTTGCGGCCGTCCTGCTTGGGCTGCGACTCGACGAACCCGAGCTCCGTGACGTCCTCAGCGAGCCGCTGCAGCAGCCGGAAACCCAGCTCAGGCCGGGACTGCTCGCGACCCCGGAACATGATCGTGACCTTGACCTTGTCCCCCGCCTTGAGGAAGCGCACGACGTGACCCTTCTTGGTCTCGTAGTCGTGCGGATCGATCTTCGGCCGGAGCTTGATCTCCTTGATGATCGTGTGTGCCTGGTTGCGGCGGGCCTCGCGCGCCTTCATGGCCGACTCGTACTTGAACTTGCCGTAGTCCATGAGCTTGCAGACAGGCGGGCGGGCCGTCGCGGCGACCTCGACGAGGTCGAGATCGCTTTCCTGGGCCAGCTTCAGCGCATCCCCGATTGAGACGATGCCGACCTGCTCGCCGTTCGGGCCGACGAGGCGGACCTCCGGCACACGAATACGATCGTTGATGCGGGGCTCGGTGCTGATGGGACCTCCAAAAGGCTTCCGCTTGGTGCTCGACCGTGCAGGGAAAAAGCAAAAACCCCGCACGTCACGCATGCGGGGTCACTGAGCTCTCCTGCCGAAAACTCCGGTGTGATCCTTGACCCGTCTGCCTTTCGGCGGATCAGGTGGGAGGAGGACCTCCGCTTGCGCGTCCAGCTGGCATGCCGGACCGATCGATGGCTTACGTTACCACAAGCACGCGCGATCGCCGAACTATTCCCCCGGTGATACGGGCCTGACCGCAGGGCCGTCCCGGATCAGGCCGCGCGCCGGGCGATCTCCGCCTCTCCGGCGGCCCGCATGGCCTCGACGGGGACGTCCCCGTACCCGGTCATGAGCTCGACCTGCCTGGCCGCCTGGTGCAGCAACATCGAAAAGCCGCTCACCACCGTCCCACCACGCCCCTGTACGGCTCTCGCCAGCGCGGTGGGCCAGGGCGAGTAGACCACGTCGAGCAGGGCGCCCTTCTCGGGCAGGCCCGTCGCGATCTCGTCGGCGAGGCCGTCCGCGGCGCCGGAGGGCAGTGTGGAGATGATCAGGTCCGCGTCCACGGCCGCCCTGTCGAACGTGGCGAAGGTCCGTACGGCCAGAGCGACGTCGAGGCGCTCGGCGACCTCCAGGGTCTCGGCCGCGCGGCCGGCGTCCCTGACCACGAGGGTCGCCCGGGCGAGGCCCAGCTCCCGGACCGCCGCGACGGCGGAGGCGGCCGTCGCTCCGCCCCCGAGGATCGTGATGGCCGAGGGGGCCGACACCCCCGTCTCCGCCAGCGCCTGCACGATCCCGTAGACATCGGTGTTCTCGCCGTGGCGCGCGCCGTCCCTGAAGATCACGGTGTTCGCGGCTCCCACCCGCACCGCCAGTTCCGAGACCGTCTCCAGGAGCGGCAGTACGGCGCGCTTCAGCGGCATCGTCAGCGACAGGCCGGCCCATTCCGAGCCCATCGTCTCCACCAGCGCGGGCAGCCCGTCCTCGGTGCACTCGAACGCGTCGTATCTCCAGTCCCGCAGCCCCATCGCGGCGTACGCCGTCCGGTGCAGGATCGGGGACAACGAGTGCCCGATCGGAGAGCCGAGGACCGCGGCCCGGTGCCCCGTCGTCATCCGTAGTTCCTGTTGAACTCGTCGCGGAGCTGCCAGAACTCCGACTCCTTGTCCGTGAACTTGGTGATGCCCTTCTTCGGGTCGGTGGTCACGAACCACAACCAGTCGCCGTCGGCCGGGTGCAGTGCGGCCTCGATCGCGTGGTCACCGGGGTTGGAGATCGGACCGGGCGGCAGTCCCTGGTGCTGGTAGGTGTTGTACCGGGACGTGCTCTTGGTTTCGGCCTCCGTCGCGGCGATGTCGTACTTGTTCAGGCCGTACATGGTGGTGCTGTCCATCTGGAGCAACATCGGCGGGTTGCGCTGGAGCCGGTTGTAGATGACCCGGGCCACCTTCGGCATGTCGTCCTGGCTGCCCGACTCGGCCTGCACGATGCTCGCGACGATCATGACGTCGCGGGGGCTGTAACCGATCGCCTCGGCCTGCTTCTCGAGGTCGACCTTGTTGGCGGTCTGGGTGAACCTGTCGACCATCGCGGTGAGGATCTCCGACGCGCTCATCTTGTCGTTGATCTCGTAGGTGGCCGGGAACGCGAAGCCCTCGAGCTGCTTGTTGGCGTACTTGGGCAGGCCGATGTCGCCCTTGGCCGCCTTCTTGAACTCGTTGACGGACTTACCCGTCGCCTTGGCGAGCTGCTCGTAGATCTTGCTGAGCCGCAGCCCCTCCTGGAAGGTCAGGTCGTCGCGGATGCGGTTCTTCGGATCGAGCAGTTCTACGGCGGCGGCCGCGGACATGCCCTTGCGCAGCTTGTACTGGCCGGGCTGCAGCGACGCGCCCTTGCCGGCCTCTCCGATCGCGTTGACGAACGCCCGGGCGCTGGCCACGACACCCTGCTTCTCCAGGTCGACGGCCACGTCGGAGGCGGTGGCCCCCTCCTCGATCTGAACGACGACCTCCCCCGTGCCGGGGCCGGAGAAATCCTTCACCGTGACCACGTCGCGGACCCAGGTGTACCCGAAATACCCCACTCCGGCGAGGATCAGGAGGATCACCAGGACGGCGAACACACTGGCGGCGGCGCCCTTGCGGCGCTGCCGCTTCCTCCGCTTGCGACTGCGGCGCTGCTGGCTGCGGCTGCCTCGAGGCCGACGTCCAGGACGCTCCTCGTCCTCGTCGCCTAGCAGGAAGTCCATGCCCAGATCGTTCATAGTTGCGCTGGCCAATCTCTCGGTACGACCGGCTCCGCGTCAAGCGAGTGTGCCAAACCGAGGGGGGTTCCGGCAGGTGGGGGTGGGTGGTCGCTCGTCCCGTGTCCTCACCGACGTTACACGGGGTGGGGACACCCGATATGTGAAACCTCAGCAGGACGACCGACCTCAACGGCTAGTTCGTCCCCAGGTTCTTGTTCAGCTCCTCCCGATATTTCAGGAACTCCGCCTCTTTGTCAGTGAATTTGGTGATTCTACGGCCTGGATCGGTGGTCACAAACCAGTACCAATCGCCCGAAGCGGGATGAAGCACCGCCCGCAGGGCCTTCTCCCCCGGGTTGCCGATCGGCCCCGGCGGCAGGCCCTCGTGCGCGTACGTGTTGTACGGCGAGGCGATCTTGGTGTCCTGCTCCGACACCTTGAGCGTGTGCCTGCGCAGGGCGTAGTTGACCGTGCTGTCCATCTCGAGCTTGCCACCGCGGACGAGCCGGTTGAACATCACCCTAGCGATCTTCGGATAGTCCGCGTCCTGGCCGCCCTCGGCCTGGACGATGCTCGCCATCGTGACGGCCTCCAGCGGGGTCAGCTTCCGCTCGGCCGCGAGCCGTTCGAGGTCGACGTGCCGCGAAGCCGCGCGGAATCGCTCGATCATGTCGCGCAGCAGGTCTCCCGCCGTGGCCGTCGGCTCGACCTCGTAGGTGGCCGGGAACAGGAACCCCTCGACCTGCCCCTTGGCGTACGCCGGAAGACCCAGCTTGCCGGGTTCCGCGACCGCCTTGGTGAAGTCCGCCAGCGGGAGCCCGGACCCCTTCGCGAGCGTGGCGAGCACGTCGGCCAGACGCATGCCCTCCGGCACGGTGACCTTCCGGATCACCCGGGACGCGGGCGTGAGCAGCAGATCGAGGGCCGCGGAGGCCGCCATGCGCCGCTTCAGCCGGTACTGGCCGGGGTGGAGGCTCGACTCCTTCGAGCGCCGCACCACCTCGTCGACGAACGACTGGGCGCTGGCGACCACCCCCGCGTGCTTGAGCGTCTCGGCGATCTCGCCCGCACTCGCCCCGGGGGTGATCTCCACGGTGACCGACCCGGCCCCGGCGCCCTCGAAGTCCTCGGAGCCGGGCGCCGTCCGCACGATGGAGCTGACCCCGAACGCGATGGCGGCCGCGACCAGGGCGGCGCCACCGATGACGACGCCCGTCGCCCGCCTCACCTGGCGGTCCCGCCACTCGCTTCCTCGCCAGGCTGCCCGCCTGGCGGCTCGAGGGGCCGGCCCGGCGGTCTGCCGGTCGTGCTTTCGAAGTCGAGCGCGGCCTGGAGGAGCACGACGGCCGCCGCCTGGTCGATGACGTCACGCTGGTTCTTCGCCTTCACGCCGCTCGACCGCAGCCCCTGCTGCGCCGTCACGGTGGTCAGGCGTTCGTCGTACAGCCGGATCGGCGTGGGCGCCAGCCTCACAGCGAGTTCGGTCGCGAAGGCCCGCGCCGCCGAGGCGGCATGGCTCTCTCGCCCCGACAACGACGTCGGCAGCCCGACGACGACCTCGATCACCTCGTGTTCGGCGGCGATCTCGGCGATCCTGGCGAGATCGCCGCGGCCTCGCCGTACGGTCTCGACGGGCGTGGCCAGCAGCCCGGAAGGGTCGCTGCGGGCCACGCCGATCCTGACCGAGCCGACGTCGATGCCGAGCCTGACGCCGCGTCTCATGACCAGATCTCCACGCGCGCGGGACCCGTCAGGCGAGAGAAGAGGAGATCGTCTCCTCGACCGCGCGCAACGCGTCGCCGATCGCCTCAGGACGCGATCCTCCGCCCTGCGCCACATCGTCCTTGCCGCCACCGCCACCCCCAAGCGTCTTGGCGGCGACGCCGACGAGCCGACCGGCCTTCAGACCGCGCTCACGTCCCGCCTCGTTCACCACGGCGACGACGACCGGGCGGTCTGAGGGCACCCCGGCAACGACGACGACCGCAGCGCGGTCGCTCGGGAACCGGCCGCGCACATCAAGGGCGAGCTTACGCAGATCATCGGCAGAGGTGCCATCAGGCGCGCGGTGGGTCACCACGGACACTCCGCCGAGGTCGCGGGCCTGCGCGACCAGGTCGCCGGCGACGGCGAGGACCTGGGCCGACTTGAGCCGCTCCAGCTCCTTCTCCGCGGTGCGCAAGCGCGAGACGATGCCGTCGATCCGCTCGGGCAGCTCCTCCTTCGGCGCCTTGAGCTGCTCGCTCAGCTGGTTGACCAGCACGCTCTCCCTGGCCAGGAAGCGGAAGGCGTCGATGCCGACGAGCGCCTCGACGCGGCGCACACCCGCGCCGATCGAGCCCTCGCCCAGCACCTTGACGAGGCCGAGCTGACCCGAGCTCGCGACGTGGGTGCCGCCGCACAGCTCGCGCGAGTAGTCGCCGACCTCGACGACACGGACCTCGTTGCCGTACTTCTCGCCGAAGAGCGCGAGCGCGCCCATGGCACGCGCCTCCTCCTGCGAGGTGTAGAACGCGTTGACCCTGAGGTCGTTGATCAGGACCGCGTTGACTTCGTCCTCCACGTCGCGCAGCACCGTCGGCGAGACCGCGCCCGCCGCGGTGAAGTCGAAGCGGAAACGCCCGGGCGAGTTCTCCGAGCCCGCCTGCGCCGCGGACTCGCCGAGCGCGTTGCGGAAGCCCCGGTGGACCAGGTGCGTCGCGGTGTGGCTGCGGGAGATCGCCCGGCGGCGCTCGATGTCGATCTCCGCGTGCGCGTGGTCTCCCACGCGGATCTCGCCGTGCCTGACCTTCCCGCGGTGGATGATGAGCCCGGCGAGCGGCGTCTGGACGTCGATGATCTCGACCTCCGCGCCATCGGTGCGGATCACGCCCTGGTCGGAGAGCTGACCGCCGCCCTCGGCGTAGAACGGCGTGCGGTCGAGCACGACCTCCACCGTGGATCCCGCGCCGACCGCGGGCACGTTGGCGCCGTCAAGGAGGAGACCGACGACGGTCGCCTCGGCCGTCGTGTGGTCGTACGCCAGGAAGTCGACCTTGCCGGACTTCTCCAGGATGTCGCCGAACACCGAGATGTCGGCGTTGCCGGTCTTCTTCGCCGCCGCGTCCGCCTTGGCCATGGCCCGCTGCTCCGCCATGAGGCGCCGGAAGCCGCCCTCGTCGACCTGGAGACCCTGCTCGGACGCCATCTCCAACGTGAGGTCGATGGGGAAGCCGAAGGTGTCGTGCAGCTGGAACGCCTGCGCCCCGCTGAGCGTGGTCGACCCCTTGCGCTTGCTCTCCTCGACCGCGACGTCGAAGATCGCCGTACCGGTGCGGAGCGTGCCGAGGAACGACGCCTCCTCGGCGTCGATGACCGTGTGGATGTTGGGCGCGTCCGCCTTCAGGTCCGGGTACTGCTTGCCCATCACGTCGATGGTCACGTCGGTCAGTTCGTGCATGTACCGCTCCTCGCCCGCGCCGAGCAGGCGGAGGTTGCGGATCGCCCGGCGGAGCATGCGGCGCAGCACATAGCCGCGGCCCTCGTTGGACGGCAGCACGCCGTCGCCGACCAGCATCACGCCGGCGCGCATGTGGTCCGCGATGACGCGGAGCGAGACGTCGGAGCGGTGGTTGCGGCCGTACCGCGTGCGAGTGAGGTCGGCCGCCCTGCTGAGGATCTTGTAGGTGGTGTCGATCTCGTAGATGTTGTCGACGCCCTGCAGGATCGCCGCCATGCGCTCCAGGCCCATGCCGGTGTCGACGCTCTTGGCGGGCAGCTCGCCGATGATGTCGAAGTCTTCCTTGCTGCGGACCGCGCCGAGCTGGAACTGCATGAAGACGTTGTTCCAGACCTCGAGATAACGGGTCTCGTCGGCGACCGGGCCGCCTTCCTTGCCGTAGTCGGGGCCGCGGTCGTAGTAGATCTCGGTGCACGGGCCGCCGGGGCCGGGCACGCCCATGTGCCAGTAGTTGTCCGCGAGGCCGCGCCGCTGGATGCGCTCGAGCGGGACGCCGGCCTTCTTGTGCCAGATGTCCAGCGCCTCGTCGTCGTCGAGGTAGACGGTCGCCCACAGCCGGTCTTCCGCGAAGCCGAAGCCGCCCTCGGACTGGGGCTTGGTCAGCAGCTCCCACGCGAACGGGATCGCGTCTTCCTTGAAGTAGTCGCCGAACGAGAAGTTGCCCAGCATCTGGAAGAAGCTCGCGTGCCGGGTCGTCTTGCCGACCTCGTCGATGTCGTTCGTCCGGATGACCTTCTGCGCGCTCGTCGCCCGCGGGTACGGCGGCTTGCGCTGCCCGAGGAAGTAGGGCTTGAACGGGACCATGCCCGCGTTGACGAGAAGCAGCGTCGGATCTTCGGCGACCAGGCTGGCCGAGGGAACGACGGTGTGTCCGCGCTCCTCGAAGAAGCGCAGGAAGCGGCGTACGATCTCTGCCGACTCCATTTCAGCGGCCATCCTTTACGTCGTCGTATCTGGTGGGTCTTGTCTCAACAGTGTCGAGCCCGAATGCGGCCCGCAACTCGGTTTCCCTGCTCGCCGCCAGGCGGAATACGTCGCCGGCGAACTCGCCGCCCTGCCCGGCGTAGCCCGCCAACCGGCCGGCCGTACGCCTGGCCACATGGTCGGGCCGCAATGCCTGAAGCTTACGCATAGTCCAGACCGCGAGATACGCGCCCAGGGCCATGTAGAAGAGCCTCCGGATCATCCGCCCCGCCTCCCGGACAGGCCGCGCGACCCGGGCTCACCCCGCGACGCCTGGGCGTCGAGGGCCGGGCGCGGGCTCGGAACGCGCTCGCCGGTCACCCGGCCGCCGCGTCTGGCCAGCGCGGCGCGGACGCCGTGGCTCAGGGCGGAGATCTTGATCACAGGCCCGGCGAACAGCGTGGACGCGACCCCGGTGATCTTCACCATGTTGCCGCTGACGTCCTTGACGTTGTCGGTGATGGCCTCGACGGCGATGAGCTGGCGGTTGGTCTCGGCGACCGTACGGCTCACGTCCTCCAGGAGCGGCACCACACGATCGCTCAGCTCCGACACCATCTTGGTCGTCTCGACCAGCAGTCTGGCCAGCTTGACCAGCACGACGGCCATGAAGCAGACCAGAATCGCCCAGAAGGTGGCGACGATAAGGCCCGCGAGCTCTCCCGCGGTAAGCATTGCCGATCTCCCTAGATCACCGGAGCTGGAATGGCAAGACCCTATCGCGAACGCCCTGCGCGCCGACGCGCACTACACGCCTGCCCGGCGATGCTCACGTGCCCGTCGGGTCGCTCTCGCCCCGGAGGAAACCGCGGATCTTCGTCCATCTCTCGCCGAAACGGGCCTCGGCCCCGTGGCTCGTCGGCTCGTAGTAGCGGCGGTCCCTCAGCTCCTCCGGCGCGTACTCCTGCCTGACCAGGCCGTGCTCGAAGTCGTGCGGATACTTGTAGCCCTTGCCGTGGCCGAGCTTCGCCGCCCCCGGATAGTGGGCGTCGCGCAGGTGGCCGGGCACGTGCCCGATCAGGCCACGCCGTACGTCGTCCGAGGCGGTGCCGATGGCCTTGACGACGGCGTTGGACTTGGGCGCCAGAGCGCAGTGGATCACCGCCTGGGTCAGGTTGATGCGGCCCTCGGGAAGGCCGATGAACTCGACGGCCTGGGCGGCGGCCACCGCGACCTGGAGGCAGGTGGGGTCGGCCATGCCCACGTCCTCGGACGCGAAGATCACGATGCGGCGGGCGATGAAACGGGGGTCCTCCCCCGCCTCGACCATCCGTGCCAGGTAGTGCACGGCCGCGTCGGCGTCCGAGCCGCGCATGCTCTTGATGAAGGCACTGATCACGTCGTAGTGCTGGTCGCCCTGACGGTCGTAGCGTACGGCCGCCTTGTCGGCAGCCTTCTCCACCACCTCGACGGTGACGTCGTCCGCGAGCAGGGCGGCGGCCTCCAGGTACGTCAGCGACCGGCGGGCGTCGCCCCCTGCCAGCCGTACGAGCTGGTCGAGGGCGTCGGCCCGCAGGGTGGCGCGGCCGTCGAGGCCGCGCGGGTCGGCGACGGCGCGCTCCAGAACGGACCGGATGTCGTCTTCCGACAGCGGCTCGAGGGTCAGCAGCAGCGACCGGGACAGCAGCGGGGAGATCACCGAGAAGAAGGGGTTCTCCGTCGTCGCCCCGATGAACGTGACCCAGCGGTTCTCCACGGCGGGCAGCAGCGCGTCCTGCTGCGCCTTGTTGAACCGGTGCACCTCGTCGACGAACAGAACGGTCTGCCGCCCGGTCATGCCCAGCTCGCGACGGGCCTGGTCGATGGCGGCGCGGACGTCCTTGACGCCCGCCGAGACCGCGGACACCTCGACGAACCGCCGCTTGGTGGCGTTGGAGACGACGTAGGCGAGTGTGGTCTTGCCCGTCCCCGGGGGCCCCCACAGGAACAGCGACATCGGGGCCTCGCTCTCGACCAGCCGCCTCAGGGGCGTGCCCGAGCCGAGGAGATGCCGCTGGCCGATCACCTCGTCGAGGCCTCGCGGCCGCATGCGCACGGCCAGCGGCTCGTGGCTCTTGTGGGCCTCTTCGGCCGCCGAATCGAACAGGCTATCCACAACGCCGAGACTACCGTCAGTACGCCCAGACCGCCCTCGCGCCGCTGTCGCCGGCCCGGAACACGTAGTAGGCGACGACGAGCGCCAGCACGACCGTCGCGACGGACAGGACGAGGCTGACGACCCTGGCCGAGCCGGCGGGCGCCGTCCCCGGCTCGCGGTGGGGACGCGTCAGGTAGACGAGCACCAGCGCCACGACGCCGAGCCCGATCGTGGAGTACAGCAGGGGGCTGGCGAAGCTCGAGTGGTCCAGAACGGGCTGCGGGATCTGGCCCTTGAACAGGCGCGCCTCGAGGGCCTCCCCGCTCTCCCTGGCGGAGAACACGGCCAGCGGGGCGGCGACGGCGCTCACGACGAGGGCCCAGTCGAGCTTCCCTCGGAAGGCCGGGAGAACGACGTAAGCGATACCCAGCAGCACGAGCAGTGGGGTGAAGACCACCGCCGCGTGGATGATCAGAGGGTGGGCGGGGAGACCGAGTATCTCGTCGAACATGTGCATCGCTCCTGAACTGGATCCAAGCGTGACTTCACTCTCGCTGCACTCTCATACGGATTCCAGCGCCAAGAGGTTCTCCCAAGACCCCAAGTCATCCCGAATTTCTCAGATTCCCCCACTCCCCCACCCCGCGTGATCATGCACACCCTCGGGAAATGCGGGCCCTGACCTGCCCCACCCCGGATCGTGATCATGCGCGGGTTCGGCGGAAAGGCCTCCCACATGCGTCTTCGCCGTACGTGATCCGGCAATCAGAATTGCCAGATCACGTACGGCGTCGCCCAAGGCAGACCTGCCTACTTCCGAATCCGCGCATGATCACGTACGGCATCGCCGCAGGTCAGGGAGGAGATCCGCGAACCTACGCATGATCACGCCGCGCGTTGGCACACGTCAGCGCACACGTCCACGAGCCTGTGCATGATCACGCGCAGGCAGGGGTCACGTGGCCGGCTTGGCTTCCTTCTGCTTGGCGTCCACGCCCGCCTCCTTGCGCTGCGCGCCCGTGATGGGCGTCGGAGCGCTGGTCAGCGGGTCGAAGCCCGACGCGGTCTTCGGGAAGGCGATGACGTCCCGGATCGACTCGCCGCCCGCGAGCAGCATGCAGATCCGGTCCCAGCCGTAGGCGATGCCTCCGTGCGGCGGCGGGCCGTACTTGAACGCCTCCAGCAGGAAGCCGAACTTGCTCTCGGCCTCTTCTTTGGAGATGCCCAGCACGTCGAAGACCCGCTGCTGCATCTCGGCCCGGTGGATACGGATCGAGCCGCCGCCGATCTCCATGCCGTTGCAGACCATGTCGTACGCGTAGGCGAGCGCCTCGCCCGGGTGGTCCTGGAAGTTGTCCGCCCACTCGGGCTTCGGCCCGGTGAAGGGGTGGTGGACGGCGGTCCAGCCGGTCTCGCGGCCGACCTCGTCGACGACGGGCTCGAACATCGGGGCGTCGACGACCCAGAGGAAGGACCACTGGGAGTTGTCGATCAGGTCACAGCGGCGGCCGATCTCCAGCCGGGCCGCGCCGAGCAGCTCACGCGAGGGACCACGCGCACCGGCGGCGAAGAAGATCGCGTCGCCGGGCTTGGCCCCGGTCGCCTCCGCCAGGCCTGCGAGCTCCTTCTCCGACAGGTTCTTGGCGACGGGTCCGCCCAGACCGTCCTCCTGGACCAGGACGTAGGCCAGGCCGCGGGCGCCGCGCGCCTTGGCCCAGTCCTGCCAGCCGTCCAGCTCCTTGCGGGTCTGCGACGCGCCGCCCGGCATGACGACCGCACCGACGTACGGCGCCTGGAAGACACGGAATGTGGTGTCCGAGAAGTACTCGGTCAGGTCGACGAGCTCGACACCGAAGCGGAGGTCCGGCTTGTCCGAGCCGTACCTGGCCATGGCGTCGGCGTACGTCATCCGCGGCAGCGGGGACGGCAGGTCGTAGCCGACGGTCTCCTTCCAGATGCGCCCGATCAGCGCCTCGCCGAGCTCGATCACGTCGTCCTGGTCGACGAACGACATCTCGATGTCGATCTGGGTGAACTCGGGCTGCCGGTCGGCACGCAGGTCCTCGTCGCGGAAACACCGGGCGAGCTGGTAGTACCGCTCCAGGCCGGACACCATCAGGAGCTGCTTGAACAGCTGGGGCGACTGGGGCAGGGCGTACCAGTTGCCCGGCTGGAGCCGTACGGGCACGAGGAAGTCGCGGGCGCCTTCGGGCGTGGAGCGCGTGAGGTTCGGCGTCTCGACGTACACGAAGCCGCGGTCGCGCATGACCTCGTTGGCCAGGTAGGTGGCCTGAGACCGGATCCGCAGCGACTGGGCGATCTGCTGGCGCCTGATGTCGAGGTAGCGGTACTTCAGCCGCGCCTCCTCCGACACCTCCGTGCCTCCCTCGATGGGGAACGGCAGGGGCGCCGCCTCGCTGAGCACCTCGACCTCGGAGGCGACGACCTCGATCTCACCTGTCGGCAGGTCGGGGTTCTCATTGCCCTCCGGCCGCACGCGGACCTCGCCCGTGACCTTGACGCAGTACTCCGAGCGCAGGTCGTGGGCGTGATCCTCCTCGCGGAAGACCACCTGGGCGGAGCCCGACGCGTCACGCACGTCGATGAACACCACCCCGCCGTGGTCGCGCCGGCGCGCCACCCACCCCGCCAGCGTCACCTGCTGGCCTGCCTGCTCCTTACGAAGCGTCCCTGCTTCGTGAGTGCGGATCACGAGAGTTTCCCCTTCAAAACGTCGACGACCTCGGCCAACGGCACCGCGGTCTGCTCACCTGTTGTCAGGTCTTTCAGTTGTACGGCTTCCGCCTCGATGTCCCGCTCACCCAGGATCAGGGCGAAACGGGCACCACTGCGGTCGGCGGCCTTCATGGCGCCCTTGACGCCCCGGCCGCCGAAGGACATGTCGACCGCCACGCCGTCTCTGCGCAACTGCGCGACCAGCGAGAAGATCCGGCGCCTGGCCTCCTCGCCCAGGGGGACGGCGAAGACCTCGACGTGCCCCGGACGCTCGGTGAGCAGCCCTTCCGCCTCCATCGCGAGGACCGTGCGGTCGACGCCGAGCGCCCAGCCGACGCCGGGCAGCGTGGGGCCGCCGATCATCTCGCTCAGGCCGTCGTAACGCCCGCCGCCGCCGACCGCGGACTGCGCGCCGAGCCCGTCGTGCACGAACTCGAAGGTCGTCCGCGTGTAGTAGTCGAGCCCTCGGACCAGCCGCGGATCGTCGGTGTAGGTGAGTCCGGCGCCGGTGAGCAGGGTGCGGACCTCCTCGTGGTAGGCCTTGCAGGCCCCGCACAGGTGGTCGGTCACGAGGGGCGCGTTCACCAGCTGCGCCTGGACCTCCGGGCGCTTGTCGTCGAGGACCCGCAACGGGTTGATCTCGATGCGCTGCCGGGTGGCCTCGTCGAGGTCGAGCCCGCGCAGGAAGTCCTGCAGCGCGGCCCGGTAGGCGGGACGGCACTCCTTGCAGCCGAGCGAGTTGATCAGCAGCCGCACGTTCTTGAGGCCGAGAGAGGCGTACCCGTCGCAGGCCAGCACGATCAGCTCCGCGTCGAGCGCCGGGTCCTCCGCGCCGAGCGCCTCCGCGCCCACCTGCGAGAAGTGCCGGTAACGGCCGGCCTGCGCCTTCTCGTAGCGGAAGTAGCTGCCGGAGTACCAGAGCTTGATCGGAAGGGCTCCGCCGTACAGGCCGTGCTCGAGGACGGCGCGCATGACGCTGGCCGTGCCCTCGGGGCGCAGCGTCAGGGACTGCCCGCCCTTGCTCTGGAAGGTGTACATCTCCTTGGTCACGATGTCGGTCGACTCGCCGACTCCCCGCGAGAACAGACCGGTGTCCTCGAAGGCCGGCGTCTCGATGTACCCGTAGCCCGCGCGGCGGGCGGGCGCGCTGAGTGCGTCGCGCACGATGAGCGCCCACTCCGAGCGCGGCGGCATCCAGTCGAAGGTGCCCTTGGGCGCCTGAAAACTCATTACAGTCCCCTGCTAGGGCCGCTGGGCGGCACCACTTCCCTGAGAAAGGGGTTGGTGGCCCTCTCGCGGCCGATCGTCGTCTGTGGTCCGTGACCGGGCAGGACCAGCGTCTCGTCCGGCAGCGTCAGCGTTTTGGCGAGGCTGCCGAGGATCGTCGCATAGTCGCCGCCCGGGAGATCGGTGCGGCCGATGGAGCCGGCGAACAGCAGGTCTCCCGAGAACAGGACCTCCGCGTCCTCCGCGGGATCCGTACCCTTCAGGGGCGTCCTGAACGTCACCGACCCCCTGGTATGCCCGGGGGCGTGGTCGACCGTGATGTCCAGACCGGCGAGCCGCAGGGTGGCCCCGTCGGACAGCTCCCTGACCTCGTCGGGCTCGCTGAACCGCAGCCCGCCGAACACCTGACTCGCCTGAGCCGACAATCCCTTGCCGGGGTCCGACAACAGCTCGCGGTCCTCCGGGTGGATCCACGCGGGGATGTCATGCGCGCCGCAGACCGGGGCCACCGACCAGACGTGGTCGAGATGCCCGTGGGTCAGCAACACGGCCACGGGCTTCAGCCGGTGCTCCCGGAGCAGTTCGTCGAGGCCGTCCACCGCGTCCTGACCAGGGTCGACGACGACGCACTCCTCGCCTGGGGCGGGAGCGACGACATAGCAGTTGGTCTGGAAGGACCCTGCGGGAAACCCGGCGACGAGCACGGAAGCGCCTCTACGTCTCGTGACGATGTATCAAGGATTACGCGAGCGAATGTAACCGAAGGGTACCGGTGCGGGTCGGCGGGCTGCGAACCAATACCCGTGTGCCGATACGATTCGCCCACCTCAATAGTCATTCTTGGAGCAGTCGAGCCGGATGCCATAGAGCGACGCGCCGTTCGCGGAGATCTTCCGTCACCACGTACGGCGGCGCTCGGGGCGGACCGGCATCCGACGAGGCGACCAACGGAACCAGGCAGTTCGGGAGGACGCAGTGGTCACCGGCAAGGACCGTCAGAGGCAGCTGGCCCGCGAGCACCACCAGCGGCAGATGCAGTCGCGGGCGGAGCGCCAGCAACGGGCGCGTCGTGTCGCGATCTTGGGGACCAGCACGGCCGTCGTGGTCGTGATCGGCGGCATCGTGGCCGCGATCGCGCTCCTAGGCGGAACCGACGGTGATGTCGCGACCGCGTCCGCGGCGCCGTCCGCGAGCGCTCCCGCCACGGACGCCGCAGCCGCCGCCGAGCCCAAGGCGTACGACCCGGCGACCGGAACCTGCGGCTACGTCGCCGACCCCGGCAGCGGTCAGGTCAAGGACGTCGGCCTGCCGCCCGCCAAGGTCAGCACCGCCGCGGCCACGATGACCATCAAGACCAACCTCGGCGACATCGTCGCGAAGCTGGACGCGGCCAAGGCGCCGTGCACGGTGGGCTCGTTCCGGTACCTGGCCTCCAAGAACTACTTCAAGGACAGCAAGTGCCACCGGCTGGGGACGGACTTCCCGATCCTGCAGTGCGGCGACCCGCTCGCCAAGGCCGACGGCAAGAACCCGACGGATGGCCAGGGCGGCCCCGGCTACCGGTTCGTCGACGAGAACCTCGAGGGCGCCAAGTACTCGCGTGGCGTGCTGGCCATGGCCAACAGCGGCCCCAACACCAACGGGAGCCAGTTCTTCATCGTGTTCGGCGACACGGGGCTGAACGCCGCCTACACACCCTTCGGTACCGTAACAAAAGGACTAGAAATCCTCGATAAGGTCGCCAAGCAGGGCATACTTCCCGGCGGTACGGGTGACGGCACGGGCGCTCCCAAGCAGCCCGTGGAAATCAAAGACGTGACAATCACGGGCAAGAGCTGACGTAATACAACCAAGGGCATTTCGGGCCCTGGAGGGCTGATTCAAGTGCGGGAGGACGCGGTGACCACCGACCCGTGGGGCCGGGTAGACGCTGACGGCACCGTCTACGTGCGTACGGCTGAGGGAGAACGGGCCGTCGGGTCCTGGCAGGCCGGCGAGCCTGAAGAGGCTCTGGCCTACTACCGCCGGAAGTTCGACGAGCTAGCCGGGCAGGTCCAGCTTCTGGAGCAGCGGGTGAAGGGCACCGACCTGGCGCCCGCTCAGGCCGAGTCGAACATCGCGAAGCTGCGGGAGGCGGTCGCGGAGGCGCACGCCATCGGCGACCTCGCGTCCCTCCAGGACCGCCTCGCGGCGCTGACCGAGATCGTCGGCAAGCGCCGGGAGGAGGTCAGGGCCGCCCGCGACCAGGCTCGCGTCCAGGCCCGGGAGACCAAGGAGCGGATCGTCGCCGAGGCCGAGCGCATCGCCGAGGACGCCACGCACTGGAAGTCCGGCGGCGAGCGCCTACGGCAGCTCATCGACGAGTGGAAGGCCGCCGAGCGCATCGACCGGGCGACCGAGGCCACCCTGTGGAAGCGCCTGTCCGCCGCCCGTACGGCTTTCGCGAAGCGGCGCAAGGCCTACTTCTCGTCCCTCGACGAGCAGCGCGACGCCATCCGCAGCTCCAAGGAGCGGATCGTCACGGAGGCCGAGACGCTGGCGTCCTCGACCGACTGGAACGCGACGGCAGCGGCCTACCGCGAGCTGATGCGGCAGTGGAAGGCCGCCGGGCGCGCCTCCCGCGAGGCCGAGGACGAGCTCTGGGGCCGGTTCAAGGCCGCCCAGGACCAGTTCTTCCACGCGAGGTCGGCGGTCTTCGCCGAGCGCGACGCGTCGTTCGCGGCCAACGCGGAGGTCAAGGAGGCCCTGCTGGTCGAGGCCGAGCGGCTCCTGCCCGTCACCGACGCCCGTACGGCCCGCAGCGCGTTCCGGAACCTCCTGGAGCGCTGGGAAGCCGCCGGACCTGTGCCGCGAGAGATGCGGGACAAGCTCGAGGGCGGCCTGCGCCGCGTCGAGGACGCCGTCCGCAAGGCCGAGGAGAACGAGTGGAAGCGCTCGAACCCCGAAGCCCGCGCTCGCGCCCAGGACACGGTCAACCAGCTCCGCCGCTCGATCGAGCAGCTCGAGACGCGCCTGTCCAAGGCCCGGGCCGGCGGCAGGGACAAGGACGTCAAGGAGGCCGAGGAAGCTCTGGCCGCCCGGCGTTCCTGGCTCGAGGAAGCCGAGCGCACCCTGGCCGAGTTCTCCTGACGACGACGCCCCGTTTGTGCGTGATCACACCCAAGTTCGGAGAAGGTGCCGCTGACCTGCTCCGACCTTGGGTGTGATCATGCCCGGGTTCGTGTAAAGGTGTCACGAGCCGGCCTCCCCCGGTTTGTGATCATGAACACTTTCGACGTAACCACCGTTGACCTGCGGTTACGTCTTTCGTGATCATGCACGGGGGGACGGCCGCAACGTGCATGGGAGCGCTCAAGCGAGATCGCCAGTCCTGCATCAGGACTCGGCCACCCAAGACGGCTTGCCACGGATCGTCGCCACTGTGGCCATAGACCTCACAGCCCGAGTGCCGCCATCGGTCGCCTGCCCTGATGTCGCGGCGGCACCACGCCGACCAGGCTCGCGCAACGACCCCACGTACGGACTGAGCATCACCTCAACGACCTGCGTACGTCCGCAGTGCATGATCACCTACAAGCACAAGCCGAGGGGGTCAGTTGGTGACGCGGTAGACGTCGTAGACGCCTTGGATGGTCCGGACGGCCTTGAGGACGTGTCCGAGGTGCTTGGGGTCGCCCATCTCGAAGGTGAACTTGCTGACGGCCACCCGGTCCCGGGAGGTCGCCACCGACGCCGACAGGATGTTCACGTGGTGGTCCGACAACGTCCGGGTGACGTCGGACAGCAGGCGAGGCCTGTCCAGCGCCTCCACCTGGATCGCGACCAGGAACAGCGAATCGTCCTGCGGCGACCATGACACCTGCACCAGACGATCCGCCTGGGCACTCAACTGGTCCACGTTCGGACAGTTCGTCCGATGTACGGAAACTCCATGCCCTCGGGTGACAAATCCGACGATGTCGTCGCCGGGTACCGGCATGCAACATCGAGACAGCCGCACCCAGACGTCCGGGTCGCCCGCCACCATGACGCCGGCGTTCGAGTTGCCCCTGGGACGGCCCTTGAGCCTCGTGGGGACCGCGGCCTCCGCCAGGTCCTCCTCAGCCCCCTCGACGCCTCCCAGCGCCTGTACGAGCTTCTGAACGACGGACTGGGCCGCGACGTGGCCCTCCCCCACGGCCGCGTACAGCGCCGACACGTCGGGGTAACGCAGATCGCGGGCGAGGGCGAGAAGCGCCTCGCCGGACATAAGGCGCTGGAGCGGCAGGCCCTGCTTGCGCATCGCCCGCCCGATGGCCTCCTTGCCGGCCTCGATCGCGGTCTCCCTGCGCTCCTTGGAGAACCACTGACGGATCTTGTTCCGGGCTCGGCCGCTCTTGACGAACTTCAGCCAGTCACGGGACGGCCCCGCGTCCGGCGACTTCGAGGTGAAGATCTCGACCGTGTCCCCGTTGCCGAGCCGGGACTCCAGCGGCACCAGCCGCCCGTTCACACGGGCGCCGATGCAGCGGTGGCCCACCTCCGTGTGCACGGCGTACGCGAAGTCCACGGGCGTGGCGCCCTCGGGAAGGGCGATCACCTGCCCCCGCGGCGTGAAGACGAACACCTCGGACACCGACAGGTCGAAGCGCAGCGACTCCAGGAACTCACCCGGGTCGGAGGTCTCCTTCTGCCAGTCGAGCAGCTGCCGCAACCAGGCCATGTCGTTGACCTGCTTGGCCTTGGCGGGCCCGGAGCCGTTCGTCTCCTCCTTGTACTTCCAGTGGGCGGCCACGCCGTACTCGGCGCGGTTGTGCATCGCCCTCGTACGGATCTGCAGCTCGATCGTCTTGCCCTCGGGCCCCATGACCGTCGTGTGCAACGACTGGTACATGTTGAACTTGGGCATGGCGATGTAGTCCTTGAACCGCCCGGGCACGGGCCGCCACTGCGCGTGGATCGTGCCGAGTGCCGCGTAACAGTCGCGGACCGTGTCGACGAGCACCCTGATGCCGACCAGGTCGTAGATGTCGTCGAACGCCACGTCCTTGGCGATCATCTTCTGGTAGATCGAGTAGTAGTGCTTCGGCCGCCCGCGCACGGTCGCCTTGATCTTGGCCTCGCGCAGCTCCGCGGAGACCTTCTCGATGACCTCCTGCAGGAACAGGTCACGCCTGGGCGCCCGTTCCGACACCATCCGGGCGATCTCGTCGTACCGCTTCGGATAGAGCATGGCGAACGCGAGGTCCTCCAGCTCCCACTTGATGGTGTTCATGCCAAGTCGGTGAGCCAGAGGCGCGAAGATCTCGAGCGTCTCCCGGGACTTCTGCTGCCGCTTGTGCTCCGGCATGTACCGCATGGTGCGCATGTTGTGCAGCCGGTCGGCGAGCTTGATGACCAGGACCCGGATGTCGCGGGACATCGCGACGACCATCTTCCTGACGGTCTCGGCCTGCGCGGCGTCACCGAACTTGACCTTGTCCAGCTTGGTCACACCATCGACGAGCAGCGCGATGTTGTCGCCGAAATCGGCTCGTAATTCGTCGAGGCTGTAGGCGGTGTCCTCGACGGTGTCGTGCAGCAGGGCGGCGCACAGGGTCTCGTCGTCGGTCCCCAGCTCGCCCAGGATGCTCGCCACGGCCAGCGGGTGGGTGATGTACGGGTCGCCGCTCTTCCGCTTCTGGTCGCGGTGGTGGTAGGCGGCCATGTCGTAGGCGCGCTCGATCAGGCGCAGGTCGGACTTGGGATGGGTCGCCCGGACCGTCTTGAACAGCGGCTCCAGCACCGGATTCATAGCACCCCATTGCCCCCCGAACCGGGTCAGCCGCCGTCGTACGGCCGGCGCCGGTCTCTCTTCCGCGCCCCCCGATGCGTCGGGCACCGCGTCAGCGGGCACATCGGCCGGCTCGGGGGCGTCGCGCGGGTCGGTCCCGCGTCCAGCCCGCGCGCTGTCAGGCACGACCACATCACGGGGCACACAGACTCCTCACGTCGAGTCCAGATTCCTCAGTGTATCCGTGCTGCCACAGCACTCTCCGCCGCCTGTTCACGGCCGTGATCCGCAGCCCTTTCCCGGCCGTGACCCGCCGTCCATTTCCGGCCGTGATCCGCCGCCCGCTCCCGGCCGCGCTTCGCCGGCCGCCAGGCCCGCCGCACGGCGGATGCCGGTGCCCCTGATCCGCCTGCTTACCGGCCTGCCCCACGGCGGCTCCGCACCGTGCTCACACGCTCAGCAGCGTACGGACCTCGAGGCCGGGCAGCCGGTCCCGTCCGGACAGGAACGACAGCTCCATCAGGAACGACAGCGCGGCCACTTCCGCGCCCGCCCGCCTGACCAGTTCCACGGTCGCCTCGGCGGTTCCTCCCGTGGCCAGCACGTCGTCGACGATCAGAACCCGCTCGCCGGGTGCGAAGGCGTCCGCGTGCACCTCGATGACCGCCGAGCCGTACTCGAGATCGTAGGAGGCCTCGAGAGTCGCGGCCGGCAGCTTGCCCTTCTTCCGCACAGGGACGAACCCGGCGCCGCTCCGGTAGGCGACCGGCGCGGCGAGGATGAACCCCCGCGCCTCGATGCCGACCACCTTGTCGAAGGCCAGGCCGTCCGCCAGATCATCCACGACCTGCGTGAACGCCGTGTGGTCGGCCAGGAGCGGGGTGATGTCCTTGAACACGACCCCCGGCTTCGGGTAGTCAGGAATGTCCCTGATCAGGGCGCTCCAGTCAGTCACGACGCCCACCCTAGAGCACATCGGGCGAACGATCCGCGTCCGCCGAGCCGGCTGTGCACCGACGGAAGCCGGCCGCGCCGGCTGCGCGACCGGCAACACCCGCCGTGACCCCCGGAAACAGCAGCGCCCCCGCTGCCCGTGCGGGCGGCGGGGGCGCTTTCAGCGTCCGGACGACTAGCGCTTCTTGCGCTGCTTGCCGGACACGGCGCCGTTCTGAGTGCCCTGCCCGGTCTGAGTGCCCGTACCGTTCTGGGATCCCGCCACGACGGGCTCCTTGCCCGTACGGCTCCCGCCCGCGGCCGCCGCAGCCGCCTTGGCGGCGGAGACCTGCCGGGCCGCGACGCGCCTGGCGAGCGCCTGCCACTGCGGTTCCCGCTCCTTCAACGTCACCAGGATCGGTGTGGCGACGCACAGCGAGGAGTAGGTGCCGACGATCATTCCGACGAACAGGGCAAGCGACAGGTCCTTCAGCGTGCCCGCGCCGAGCAGCGTGGTCCCGATGAACAGGATCGCGGCCACGGGCAGGATCGCGACGAGCGAGGTGTTCAGCGACCGGATCAGGGTGTGACTGAGGGCGTTGTTCGCTGCCTGGGTGTAGGTCATCTTGGCCGACGTCCCGAGCTTGCCCGTCACCTCCTTGATCATGTCGAAGACCACGACCGCGTCGTACAGCGAATAACCGAGGATCGTCAGGAAGCCCAGCATCGTCGCCGGGGTGACCTCGAAGCCCGACCAGGCGTAGATGCCCGCCGTGATCACGAGGTCGTGCACGAGGGCCACGACGGCCGCGAGCGCCATCCGCCACTCGAAGGCCACGGAGAGGTACAGCAGGATCGCGATCATGAAGACCGCGAGGCCCAGCCATGCCTTCTGCGAGACCTCACCGCCCCACGTGGCGCCGATCACCTGAGAGCTGACCTGCGCCTCAGGGATCTTGAACTCCGCCGCGACCGCCTTCTGAACCGTGGACACCTCTGCGACGTCCAGGCTCTCCGTCGTGACCCGCCAGTTCTTCTGGCCGGCCTGCTGGACGATCACCTGGTGCGGGCCGGCGTCCGAGACGGCCGACCGGACCTGTTCCACGGTCGACCCGGGCGTACGGGCGAAGTCGAAGACCGATCCGCCCCTGAACTCGACACCGAGGTTCAGTCCGTGGAGGACGAGCCCGAGGATCGACACGGCCAGCAGGAAGGCCGACAGGCCGTACCAGGTCTTGCGCTTGCCGACGAAGTCGATGTTGATGTCGCCGCGGTAGAGGCGGCTGATAACACCCGGCATCACGCCTCCTGCAGGGTCTGCTCGGCGGGGCTCGTACGGCCCATGCGCTCCGCGTCGAGTCCGGACAGCTTGTGGCCCTTCGCGAAGAACCTCAACCTCGCCACCAGCGACATCAGCGGCTTGGTGAAGAGGAAGACGACCACGATGTCGATCAGTGTGGTCAGGCCCATCGCGAACGCGAAGCCCGCCACGCCGCCGACCGCGAGGAAGTACAGAACGATCGCCGCGATGAACATGACCGCGTCCGCCACGAGGATCGTCCGTCTCGCGCGCCGCCAGGCGACCTCGACGGCCGATCGCAACGTGCGGTGGCCTTCCTTGATCTCGTCACGGATGCGTTCGAAGTAGACGATGAACGAGTCCGCCGTGATGCCGATCGAGACCACGAGGCCGATGATGTGCGGCAGCGAGAGCCGGAAACCGGCGTTGTGGCTCAGCAGCACCACCGTCGAGTAGGTGATCACCGTGGCCACCCCGAGGCTGGCCACACCGATCAGGCCGAGGCCGCGGTAGTAGAGCAGCAGGTAGAGCACGACCACCAGAAGGCCGATCGCGCCCGAGATCAGACCACCCCTGAGCTGGTCCTGGCCCAGCGTCGAGGAGACGGACACGACCTCGCTCTGCTTGAACTTCAGCGGCAGCGCGCCGTACTTGAGCTGGTCGGCGAGGTCGTTGGCGGTCAACTGGGTGAAGTTGCCGGAGATCCGGGCGCTTCCTCCCGGGATGGCCTCCTCGATCGTGGGAGCCACGATGACGACGCCGTCGAGCACGTTCGCCAGCTGGTTGCGCGGCGCCGGCAGCGTGGTGATCCGCCGGGTGATGTCCGCGAACTCCGTGGCGCCCTTGGACTTGAAGTTGACCTGGACGATCCATTCACCCGTCGTCGAGTCGGTGCCCGCCGAGGCCCCGCTGATCTCGGTGCCCTGCACGGCCGCCTTGTCGAGGATGTAGCGCGCCGTCCCGTCGTCGCTGCACGCCACGATCTGCTTGTTCGGATCGTCGGCGACGCCCTGGCCGCGGTTCTTGGCGGTGCAGTCGATGTCGCGGAACTGCGTCAGCAGAGCCGGGTCGATGCCGGTGGTGTCCTGGCCGGCCAGCGGGTCCGCTGTGTCGCCTGGACCCGGCGGCGGCGGGGTCGGGGTGGATTCGGCCTTCGCCGCGTCGCTCTTGGCCTTGTCGTCGCCCTTGGCCTTGTCGTCGCCCTTCGCCCCGCCCTTGGGATCCGCGGGGGCGGACGGCGACGGAGCGGCGAGCGCCGAGGACAGCGCCCTGCCCGCGGGAGTCGCGCTCGCGCTGGGAGTCGACGTAGCCCCCCCGCTGGGCGTGGCGCTCGGAGCGCCCGAGCCGCTGGGCGTGGGAGCCGTCGTCGGCATCTGGACCGGCTGGTTCGTCGCCGAGGCAACCGCGAGCACCTGGCGCATCCGCAGCTCAGCGGTGGTCGCGACACGCGCCACCGCCTCGCGCTGTCCGACGCCGGGCAGCGAGATCACGATGTTGCCGTTCGCCTTGGCGACTTCGGCGTCCGTGATGCCGCCGCCGTTGACGCGCGCCCGGATGATGCTGACGGCGCGGTCCAGGCTCTCGGCCGACGGTGGCTTGTTGTCGAGTGTGACCGGCGACAACGTCACCGTGGTCCCGCCGGCCAGGTCGAGGCCGAATTTCGGGACGAACGCCTTCTGCAGGGCGATCGTCGCGCCCATGGCAAGAATGATCGCCAGAAGTACCAGGAGCGTGCGTCCCGGCTTGATCTGGCTACTGGTCGGTGGGGCCACTGGTGGTCAGTTCTTTCGTCAAAGGGTGTGCGATCAGCCTACTCAGGACTGCTTGCTACTCGAATCATCGTCGCCCGGCGTCGTGTCGGGGGTGTCGGCGACCGAGCTGGTCTCTTCCTCAGAGGTTCCCTCCGCGGGCGGGATCACACGGCCGATCGCCGCCTTGACCCACCGGGTCTCGACACCCGGCGCGACCTCCAGGATGACGTCGTCGTCCTCAATCGCCGACACGGTGCCGAACAGCCCGGTCGTCGTCATGACGCGGGCGCCGGGAGCCAGAGTGTTCTGCATCTGTACCTGCTCCTGCTGCCGCTTTCGCTGCGGACGGATCAAGAGGAAGTAGAAGACCACTACCAGCAAGATCAGCGGCAGGAACGTCCCAAGCGGGTTGCTACCCACGGGGCCACCCTTCCTTACGTGATTAACCGGCCTGACGCCGGAGGTTTGATGCGCATTGCCACGTGGCCGCCGCGACGCTACACGGGTCGGCGTAAGCGGCCAGTCAAGCCACGCAGTGTATGCGAGCCGTTCTTGACCCGGCAACGAGCACACGTTCCGGCTCGCGGGAAAGTTCCTGTTTCATAGCCTTCGAAACCGATTTGTAATCGCACTCGCCCCGTACATCACAGGTGTGCGACTTTTCCCGGAACTTTTTCCTTTCATTTTCCTCCTTGTACGGCTCACGCCACCACGCCCCCGAGTGTCTACGCCTCGTCGAACAGCCCGGGGAGGACGGATGCGCCGAACGCGTCAGGAGGAGGAGTCAGACCGAGATGAGCCCAGGCCGACGCCGTCGCGACCCTGCCTCGCGGGGTGCGGGCGATCAGGCCCTGCCGTACGAGGAACGGCTCGGCCACGACCTCGACGGTCTCGGGCTCCTCCCCTACGGCCACGGCGAGAGTCGACAGGCCCACGGGACCACCGCCGAACTTGCGGAGCAGCACGCCGAGAACCGCCCGGTCGAGCCGGTCCAGCCCTTCCGCGTCGACCTCGTAAAGATTCAGTGCGGCTGAGGCTATCTCCTGGGTGATGACCCCCTCGGCGCGGACCTCCGAGAAGTCTCTGACCCTTCTGAGCAGCCGGTTCGCGATTCGAGGCGTGCCACGAGACCGCCGGGCGATCTCATGGGCGCCCTCCTCGGGCAGGCCCACCGCCAGCAGGCGCGCCGAACGGTGCAGGACCTGCTCCAGCTCGCTCGCGTCGTAGAAGTCCATGTGCGCGGTGAACCCGAACCGGTCGCGCAGCGGGGCCGGCAGCAGGCCCGCGCGGGTCGTCGCCCCCACGAGGGTGAACGGCGCGATGTCCAGGGGGATCGAGGTCGCCCCCGGCCCCTTGCCGACCACGATGTCGACCCGGAAGTCCTCCATCGCGAGGTAGAGCATCTCCTCCGCGGGCCGGGCCATCCGGTGGATCTCGTCGATGAACAGCACCTCGCCCTCGGACAGGGTCGACAGGATCGCGGCGAGGTCGCCCGCGCGCTCGAGCGCGGGACCGGAGGTCACCCGGAGCGGCGCACCCAGCTCCGCTGCGATGATCATCGCGAGCGTGGTCTTCCCGAGGCCGGGCCCTCCGCTCATCAGCACGTGGTCAGGCGGGCGGTTGCGGCGAAGGGCGCTCTCCAGCACGAGCGACAACTGCTCGCGGACCCGCGCCTGGCCGATGAACTCGTCGAGACGCTTGGGCCGCAGCGCGGCCTCCAGCGTGTGCTCGTCGTTGTCCGGCTCGGGCGACACGAGATCACGTTCGAAGCTCATGCGCGCCCCCGGGTCGCCGGTCTAATGCCCTGCCTCATCGGACGCTCAGCGCGCGCAGCGCCGCCTTGAGCAGCACCGCGACCTGGGGCGTACGGCCCGCCGCGACCTCCGCGTCCGCCTCGGCGCCGACGACGGCGACGGCCTCGTCCGCGTCCTTGGCGGAGTAGCCGAGCCCGACCAGGCCGGAGTGGACCTGCTCGCGCCAGGCCGGAGGCTTCGCCTTGCCGTTCAACGCGGCGGCGACCGTCTCGTCGGGGGTGCCGAGCTTGTCCTTCAGTTCGAGCACGATGCGCTGGGCGCCCTTCTGCCCGATGCCGGGGACCATCGTCAGTGCCTTGAGATCGGCGCCGGCCACGGCGACCCGCAGCGCGTTCGGCGTGTGCACCGCCAGCATCGCGAGGGCGATGCGCGGTCCCACACCGCTGGCCGTCTGCAGCAGTTCGAACACGACCCGTTCGTCATCGGTGGCGAAGCCGTACAGCGTGAGCGACTCCTCCCGCACGACGAGAGCGGTCGCGAGCCGGGCGGGCTCGCCCACGCGCAAAGTGGCGAGCGTGCCGGGCGTGCAGTGCACCAGGACGCCCACCCCGCCGACCTCGATGACGGCGGCGTCCGGCGCGACGGCGGTCACCTCCCCCGCCACGGATGCGATCATTCGCCCGTCCCCTCCCCGCTCCGGGCGGAACGGTCACGACGCCGTCCCACCGGCCCGCCGTCGTGAGCGTCAACGCCTGTCGCCCGCCTGAACCGCGACATCCACCGCGGGACCTCCGGCAGGCCACGCCCGCGAGCCGCCCCCAGTCCTACCAGAGCCCGCAGACAGAGCGCCGCCCCCACCGCGGATCGGACGGTCATGGTCTGGTCCGATCGCCGGTACGGCCGGGGGGCGAATGCCGGTAGCCCGCGGCCATCGCGACCGAGGCGGCGCCGCGAGACCGGGCGAGAGCATCGGCCAGCCGGTTCTGTACGCCTCCTCGCCACACGTGGCAGATGGCCAGCGCGAGGGCGTCGGCGGCATCGGCGGGCTTGGGCATCGCGTCGAGCCGCAGGAGCCGGGTGACCATCGTGCCCACCTGCTTCTTGTCGGCGTTGCCGTTCCCCGTGATGGAGGCCTTGACCTCACTGGGGGTGTGCAGGGCGACCGGCAGGCCCCTGCGGGCGGCGCACACGATCGCGACGGCGGAGGCCTGGGCGGTGCCCATGACGGTGCGGACGTTGTGCTGGGCGAACACCCTCTCGACCGCCACCGCGTCGGGCTTGACCTCGTCGAGCCACCGCTCGAGCTCGGCCTCGATCACCACCAGGCGGGCGCCGATGTCGTCCTCGGCCGGAGTGCGCACCACCCCGACCCCGATGAGATCGAGTGGCGCGCCGGGACGGCCCCGCACCGCGCCGACGCCGCATCGCGTCAGCCCGGGGTCGACCCCCAGCACGCGCAGCTCTGGCATCCGCACCGGCAGGCCTCCCTGGTCCGCTCGCCCAGCGGCGTCCTGGGAACCGCCGAACATCTGTTCGGCACCGAACTCTACCGTGATCGGCTCGTCTTCGCTCGCGTCAGAAGTAATCGATCATGTACGCGGCGCAGTTGAAGGCGGCGTCCAGGGCGTCGTCGACCTCGGGAGATCCCCCGGAGAGCCGTCCCGTACGCCGGAGGGTGGCCGTGGGGACGCCGGCGAACAGGGCCGACAGGCCGCCGATCGTGAATCGGGGCGCCGCACCCGAGCCGGCGGCGGACCCGGAGGAAGCCGTACCGGACCCGGCGGCGACCTCCAGGCGCCAGGTGCCCGAGTTGGCGGGCCGCTGCGGGTCGTCGACCTCGATCGTCGTGTCGAGGGCGACCCCGGCGGGGAAGCCGCGCCGTCCGACGGCGGCGGGCAGGTCGATCAGGCGGAACATCCAGCGCGTCTGCCTGACCTCGTCGGACTGCCGCTCACGGAGCATCCACAGAACCGGGTCGTGGGGCGCCACAGGGGCCCTGACCGACGTGGCGATGGACGAGGCGGTGCCGACGAGCGACCACAGGGCGCGCGCCGTGGCCTCGGAGCCGGCGACGAGGTTGTCGACCTCGATGTCCCCGGAGTCCCAGCGGTAGATCACGTACCCGTCGTCGGCCAGGTAGCAGAAGTCGTCATCGTCGTCGAGCCACAGGCGCCACGTGGGCTCGTCCCAGCCGAGCGGGCCGCTGGCGCGGGTGGAGGCGTAGACGCGCTCCAGCACCGCCATGAGCTCCGGCGCGTCGGCCGCGCCCATGCGGCGCAGCTTCACGGCCTTCGAGGCGTCGTCCCCGAGGCCGCGCAGCGCCTCAGTGGGCAGGACGGCCGTGAACAGCGCCCCCGCATGCTCCCAGCCCAGGCTCCGGTAGATCGGCGTGGTGGCCGGATAGAGCGCGGACGTGACGTGCCCGAGTTCGCCGCACCGGTCGATCACGGCCGACATGAGCGTGCGGCCCACGCCGCGTCCGCGGTCCTCCGGCGCGACGGTCACGCCGGCGATGCCCCCCATGGACAGCGCCCGCCCGTGCCACCACTGGGTGAAACGGTTGATCCGTGCCGTGCCGGTCAGCCGGGAGCCTTCGAAGGAGCCCAGGTAGGACCCTTCTGGCAGGATCTCGAAGCGTTTGCGCCACGTCTCCACGTCTCCCGGGGAGAGCGGGCCGAAGGCGCGCTTGCGGTTGTCGAGCACGGCGTCGAGATCATCGGCCGTCAGGTCGCGAATGTCCACGAACGACCAAACTAGGCTGCCCGCGGCCGCACACGCGACCCGTTTTCCGCCCGGCGCTAGTCCTCCTCGAGCTTCTCCATGATCTCGTCGCTGACGTCGAAGTTGCCCCAGACGTTCTGGACGTCGTCGCTGTCCTCGAGCGCGTCGATGAGGCGGAAGACCTTGCGGGCGCCCTCCTCGTCGAGCGGGACGTTCATCGTGGGCACGAAGCTCGCCTCGGCCGACTCGTAGTCGATCCCGGCGTCCTGCAGGGCCTTGCGGACCGGGATGAGGTCGGTCGCCTCGGAGACGACCTCGAAGTTGTCGCCGAGGTCGTTGACCTCCTCGGCCCCCGCGTCCAGGACGGCCATGAGCACGTCGTCCTCGGTCAGCGAGGCCCGCGGGACGATCACGACGCCCTTGCGGTTGAACATGTACGAGACCGAGCCGGGGTCCGCGAGGGAGCCGCCGTTACGGGTGAGAGCGACCCGGACCTCCGACGCCGCGCGGTTGCGGTTGTCGGTCAGGCACTCGATCAGGATGGCGACCCCGCCGGGGGCGTAGCCCTCGTACATGATGGTCTGCCAGTCGGCGCCGCCCGCCTCGAGACCGCCGCCGCGCTTACGCGCGCGCTCGATGTTGTCGATGGGGACGGAGTTCTTCCGCGCCTTGGTGATCGCGTCGTACAGGGTCGGGTTGCCGTCCGGATCGGGACCGCCGGTCCTGGCCGCGACCTCGATGTTCTTGATGAGCTTGGCGAAGAGCTTGCCGCGCTTGGAGTCCAGCGCCGCCTTCTTGTGCTTCGTCGTCGCCCATTTGGAGTGGCCGGACATCGCCTAGAACTCCCTCACCATTTCGACAAAATACGAATGAACCCGCGCATCTCCGGTTAGCTCCGGGTGGAAGGATGTCGCGAGCAGAGGTCCCTGTCGGACCGCGACGATCCTATCCCCAGCTTCGCTCACCGCATCCCCTGGTCGCGCGCGGCCCAGCACGTCGACCTTTGGACCGACGGACTCGACCCAGGGCGCGCGGATGAAAACGGCCCTCATCAAACCCCGCGAGGCGAAGTCGAGATCGGCCTCGAAGGAGTCGACCTGACGGCCGAACGCGTTGCGCCGGACGACCATGTCGATGCCGCCCAGAGTCTCCTGCCCCTCGATCCCGCCCTCGATGCGGTCGGCCAGCATGATCATGCCGGCGCAGGAGCCGTAGGCGGGCATGCCCTCCTTGATCCGCAGCCGGAGGGGCTCGAGGAGCTCGAACGCGGTCGCGAGCTTCCACATCGTGGTGGACTCCCCACCCGGGATGACCAGCGCGTCCACCGCGTCCAGCTCTTCCTGGCGGCGGACGGGCATCGCGCCGGCACCCGACGCCTCCAAGGCGCGGACGTGCTCGCGCACGTCACCCTGGAGGGCGAGCACACCGATCTTCGGCGCAGCGGTCACAGCAGTCCCTTCCTCTGGTGCCGATTCAGCGTATGACCACGCGGGGTCGCGTCCCAAACCGGCGACGACCGCGGGTGGTCAGCCGCGGCCGAGCTTGGCCAGCGCGGGCAGGGCCGCGGTGATGGCACGCCGCTCGTCCACCGTGAGCCGGTCCAGCTGCCGAGTCAGGTAGGCGATCCTCGCGTGCCGTACGGCATGCAGACGGGACCGGCCCTCGCTGGTCAGCTCGACCGTGCGGACACGGGCGTCGGACGCGTCGGTGCCCCGGGCGACCAGGCCCGCATCCTCGAGCCGGTTGATCTGGACCGTCATGGTGGGCAGCTGAACGCCGTGCTCCTCGGCCAGCTCGGACATGCGCCGGGGGGCGCCTTCGAGCGAACCGAGGACGGAGTACTGCTGGGCGGTCACCGGCTGTCCCGCCGTCGTACGGCGGAGCAACATGACGAGGTGACGCAGCTCCCGCGACAGGCTCCCCGCCAGCTGCCCCGTGTCGTCCGTCGTCACACCCCAGACCCTAACCCAGCCCGCCCCATCGACGGTGATCACACATCTGATAGGGGTGATCACGCACGAGGGAGGCGCAGGTCAGCGCGCCTCTCGCGAATATGTGCATGATCACACCTAGGCGTTACCAGCCGCGTTCCGCGAGGCGGTGGGAGACGGGGACGTCGTCCACGTTGATGCCGACCATGGCCTCACCCAGGCCGCGCGAGACCTTGGCGATGACATCGGGGTCGTCGTAGAACGTGGTGGCCTTCACGATCGCCGCCGCCCGCTTGGCCGGGTCGCCCGACTTGAAGATGCCGGAGCCGACGAAGACGCCCTCCGCCCCGAGCTGCATCATCATCGCGGCGTCCGCCGGCGTCGCGATCCCGCCGGCCGTGAACAGCACGACCGGCAGCTTGCCCGCCTTGGCCACCTCGGCGACCAGCTCGTACGGCGCCTGCAGTTCCTTGGCCGCGACGTAGAGCTCGTCCTCGGGCAGGGAGGTCAGCCGCTTGAGCTCGGCGCGGATCTGCCGCATGTGGGTGGTCGCGTTGGAGACGTCGCCGGTGCCCGCCTCGCCCTTCGACCGGATCATCGCGGCACCCTCGGTGATGCGGCGCAGCGCCTCCCCGAGGTTCGTGGCGCCGCACACGAAGGGCACGGTGAACTGCCACTTGTCGATGTGGTTGGCGAAGTCGGCGGGCGTCAGGACCTCGGACTCGTCGACGTAGTCGACCCCGAGCGCCTGAAGCACCTGGGCCTCGACGAAGTGGCCGATCCTCGCCTTGGCCATCACCGGGATCGACACCGCGCCGATGATGCCCTCGATCATGTCGGGGTCGCTCATCCGCGACACTCCGCCCTGGGCGCGAATGTCGGCGGGCACGCGCTCGAGCGCCATGACCGCCACCGCTCCGGCATCCTCGGCGATCTTGGCCTGCTCGGGGGTGACGACATCCATGATGACCCCGCCCTTGAGCATCTCCGCCATTCCGCGCTTCACGCGGGCGGTACCGACGGCGGACTCGTTGACTTCGGGGGTGCTGCTGGACACGGTGCTACCTCACGTCGGCGGGCCTACGATTGTCATCTCCATCGTAGGTCCTGGTCGGTCCATCCCCTTACGTTCCACTCTGTCAGGATTGATCACGAGCTTTGTACCATTTGCACGATCACGGAGAGACCGGCTTCTTCGACGCCAGCACGACCCACACCTGCCCGCGCGAGAACGGCATCGGCTCCCCGTCGGCCGTCGTGTAGGTGGTGCCCTCCTCCTCCGAGGGGCGCGACCACGACACGTCGTACGCCTTGCCGTCCCGCAACACGACGCCCTTGCCCTTGCCCACCGAGTGGACGAGGGGCGTGTAGCTGCCGTGGAAGTCGTGGAACTGCGAGCGGTCGGTCTTGACCCACTGGACCACGATCGTGGGCGCGCCCTGCTGGCCGCCCTCCGCCGCCATGTCCTTGCGGCCGTCCTGCGTGATGAGCCACCGCTTCTGCGAGGCCGACCAGGTGAACGTGAACCGGGCCGCCGGATACTTCACGCTGAAGGACTTCTTGGCGGTGCCCCCGTCGGGCGCCTCGTCGGAGAACGTGAAGCCGACGTCCTGCGCGTTGCTCGCCTTCGACGCCTTGGCCAGCAGCTTCTTCGGGCTCGCGAAGAGGTTGTACGGCGCGACCCGGCCGGACACGCGCGAGTACGCCGAGGGCACGGCGCTGTCGGAGACGTCGTAGAGCGACGCCTGCTGGACGAAGGGGATCATCCTGGTCTGCACACCGGAGTAGCCGAGCGCCGGCTTGCCGAACATCGGCAGGATGTGCAGGTCGGAGATGCGTGCGCTGCGGACCGGGCCCACCTGCGCGGGCAGCTTCGACGAGAAGATCGCCATCAGCCGGGTCAGGCCGCCCTCCACCTGCTCGACGTAGACGATGTCGGCGCTGCGCAGGCCCATCTGCGGCTTCCCCGCAGGCGTGTTCTCGATCTTCACCGCGAGCACGGGCTTCAGCGCGGAGCCCTCCCGCCCGGTGAAGGGATGCTCGGGCGGCGCGGTCGGAGAAGGGGACGCCGGAGGCGAGGCCGAGGCCGTGGCGGCCAGTGGCTGTTTGGCGGGCTCGTCCGACGAACACCCCGCTCCCGCCAGTACGACCCCCAAGACAAGGGTGAAGCCCGTCACTGCCCGCATTGTTCAGCACCTCCCGTGGGGACCCCGTGAGCAGGCAGAACATGCCCATCACACGCAGCCCTCATGCCATGAAACGGCATGAGCTTACCGGCGGGCGGCCTAATGTCCCTATACATCTGGTCAAAACGGACTACTCCGCGGCCAATGACTCCGGCGGAGCATCGTCGATCTCGAAGAACTGCGGGTAGTCCGTGTGCCCCGCGAGCCTGAGTGTCCGCGCCAGCCAGCGACGCTGTGCCGTACGGGTGACCGCCACGGCGTTGTTGAAGAAGCGGCGGGAGTAGACGACCTTCGCCACCGCCGTGTCGAGCTCCTTCATCAGCGCGGGGCCCTCAAGGTGCTCGCCGAGCTTCTCGCCGAACCGGTCCTGGTCGACGACCGCCCTGAGAGTCCTGGACAGGTCGCTCTCGGCGTGTTCGCGCTCGTCGGGTCCCGACGTACGGGCCTCGTGGGCGGCCGCGGCGAGCACGAGCGAGGTCGCGGGGTCGAGAATCCGCGACCCCGCGAGCTCGAGGCTGACGGCTGCGCGGCGCAGCAGCGCGGCGTCGAGCGCGGCCTGCGCCGCCTCCAGCCTGATGTGCAGGCGGTCGAGCCGGCCTGCCCGCCACGAGATGTACACGCTGGCGAGCACCACGAGCACGCCGATGACGAGGATCAGGGTGGTCGTCACGCCACGTCCTCCACGACGCCCGCGTCGGCCGCGACGGTCTCGTAGACGCGCAGGACGTCACGGGCGACGGTGGACCAGTCGTACTTGCGCACGGCGTGGCGGGCCTCGTCGGAGAGTTTGGCCCGGCGGCCGGGGTCGTCGAGGAGACGCGCGGCCTCCTCGGCGAGCGCCGAGGCGTCGCCCGTGGTGAACAGCGCCCCGGCCTGCCCGCCGCCGAGCACCCGGCGGAACGCGGGGATGTCGCTGGCCAGGATCGGCGCCCCGGCGGACATGGCCTCCGTCAGGACGATGCCGAAGCTCTCCCCGCCCAGGTTGGGAGCGCAGAAGATGTCGACCGAGTGGTAGGCGCGGACCTTGTCCGCCTCGCTCACCATGCCGAGCAGCCCGACGCGGTCCCGGTACTGCCTGGGCACCCGGTCGAGCACGTCGTCGTGATCACCTGGTCCGGCGATCAGCAGCCGCAGCCCCGGCCGTTCCGGGGCGAGCAGCGAGAACGCCTCCAGCAGCACCGGCAGGCCCTTGCGCGGCTCGTCCATCCGGCCGAGGAATCCGATCACCTGGCCGTCGGGCCCCCAGCCGGGAAGCGGGGTCGCCTCGGCGTACCTGCTCACGGTGACCCCGTTGGGGATCAGCACGGCGTCGCCGCCGAGGTGCTCCACGAGGGTCCTGCGGGCCGCGTCGGAGACGGCGATCCTGGCGTTGATCTTCTCCAGGGCACTCTGCAACATCGGCGCGGCCACCGACATGGCCCGCGAGCGTTCGTACGACGCGTGGAACGTGGCCACCATCGGCCCGCGGGCCACCCAGCAGGCCAGCACCCCGAGGGACGGCACGGCGGGCTCGTGCACGTGCAGCACGTCGAACCCGCCCTCTCTGATCCACTTGCGCACCCGGTTGGCCGACAGGAAGCCGAAGGCCAGCCGGGCCACCGACCCGTTGTACGGCACGGGCACGGCGCGGCCGGCGGAGGTGACGTACGACGGCAGCGGGGCGTCGTCGGCCGCAGGAGTGATCACGGACACGTCGTGACCGTCGGCGATGAGCGCCTCGGCGAGATCGCGGATGTGCGCCTGGACGCCTCCCGGGACGTCCCAGGTGTACGGACAGACGATGCCGATCTTCACGGCGCTCCCACAGGCCGGGGCTCCAGGTCGTCGAGCCAGAGACGCTGGAGCATGTGCCAGTCCTCGGGGTGCTCGGCGATGCCCTTCTCGAAGACCGACGCGAGGCTCTGCGTCATCGCGATGACCTTCTCCTGCCTGCTCCCCTCAACCGGCACCGGGATCTCCTCATATATGCGGATGCCCCAGCCCTTGCCCTCGAACCACAGAACGGCGGGCAGCAACGCGGCCCCCGTCTGGATCGCGAGGAGCGCCGGCCCGGCGACCATGCGGGTCCTGGCGCCGAAGAAGTCGACCTCCACCCCTGAGGCGGTCAGGTCCCGCTCGGCGGGCAGGCACACGGCGCGGCCTTCGCGCAGTCGCTTGGCCAGCGTCCCGAAGGCCATCGCGCTGCCGCCGCCCTTGCTCGTGAGGGGCAGGACCTCCATGCCGAGGCTCTCCCGGTAGGCGAAGAACCGTTCGTAGAGCGACTCGGGCCGCAGTCGCTCCATGACGGTGGTGAAGGGATATCCCTTGTGCGCCAGCCACGCGCCGGCGAGATCCCAGTTCCCCATGTGGGGCAGGGCGATCACCGCCCCGCGGCCCTTGTCGACGTTGTCGAAGATGAAATGCCCGTCGACGTCCCGCGTCTCGGAGAGGATCCGGTCCCGGTCCATCGAGGGAAGGCGGAACGCCTCCATCCAGTAACGGAAATAGGACCGCATCCCGGCGCGGCTCAGCTCGCGGACTGCCGGATCGGAGGCGGCGCCGCCCACGACCCGGGCCAGGTTGGACTCCAGGCGGCGTACCGACGTGCCCTGCCTGCGCCACAGGTGGTCGGCCAGCACGCGGAAGAACCACGCGGCGACCCTCTCGGGCACCCGGCGGACGACGACCCAGCCCACCGAGTAGGCCGCCGCCACGAGACGGTCCCCCAGCGGCACCCGATCGGGTGGGGTGCGGGCCGCGTCCTTCATCTGACCACCGCCTGTCGGTACACGTGGACCATGCGCTGGACGACCGTGAAGGCGCTCGCCGCCGCGAGCAGCCAGAGCCCGATCGCCAGGACGTACGGCACGCCAAGCCCGGACAGTCCGGCTCCGACCAGCGCGACCACCAGTCGCTCCGTCCGCTCGGCGATGCCCACGTTCGCGGTCATCCCCAGGCCCTCTGCCCTCGCCTTGGCGTAGGACACCAATGCTCCCGCGACGAGGCAGAAGAGCGCGACACCCGCGAGGACGATCTCCGGGTCGTCCTTGAGGACGAAGTAGAGGATGAGACCGGAGAAGACGGAGGCGTCAGCGAGACGGTCGAGCGTGGAGTCCAGGAAGGCGCCCCACACGCTGCCCTTGCCCGTCATCCTGGCGAGCACGCCGTCCAGCGCGTCCGCGAACACGAAGACGGTGATCACGACGGTCCCCAGGAACAGCTGCCCCCGGGGGAAGAAGAACAGCGCCGAGGCCACCACGCCGAAGGTTCCGACCAGAGTGATGGTGTCGGGCGAGATGCCCACCCGGGCGAGGGTTCTGCCCAGCGGGGTCATGACGCGGGTGACGGCGGGGCGCAGGATGCTCAACATGGCCGTCCGATCGTAGGCCATGAACACCTCGGCGAGCTCGCGAGGACATTCCGCCGAAAAGTCTTGTGATCCTCCCCACATGGGTAAAGGGTGAAGAACACGCGCCTGACAGGCCGCGGGGAGATGACGTGCAGTGAAACATCACGTCGACTCCCCCGCGCGCCCCGCGAGGGCGGGGCCATCGGCGCGGACAGCGACGGCACGAGCGGCCGGCGCGGGGAGCGCGCGACGTGCCCATCCCGACCGCTCTGAGACGCGGGAGGCGATGTGGCCGAAAGATCTACCGGCGCTACAACAGGAGCCGCGGGCAGAGCACCCGCGGCCGATCGGCCGGACATGGTGCGCAATGTCGTGTTGGTCGGCCATTCTGGAGCCGGCAAGACCACCCTGATCGAGGCGCTGCTGACGGCGACGGGCACGGTCCCGCGCACCGGCAGGGTCGAGGACGGCACCACGGTCTGCGACTTCGACGAGGTGGAGGTGCGCCAGCAGCGCTCCGTCAACCTGTGCGTCGCTCCCGTCGTGCACAACGGAATCAAGATCAATTTTCTCGACACCCCCGGTTACGCGGACTTCGTCGGCGACCTGCGCGCGGGATTGCGTGCGGCCGACGCGGCGCTCTTCGTCGTCTCCGCCGCCGAGGGCGTCGACGGCCTGACCCGCATGCTCTGGGAGGAGTGCGGGCTGGTCGGCATGCCCCGCGCCGTGGTCATCACGAAGATCGACCACCCGCGCGCCGGCTTCGACGAGGTCCTCGCCAGCTGCCAGGAGGCCTTCGGCGACGGTGTCGCCCCCCTCTATCTTCCCGTGGACGGCGTCGGCCTGCTCGGGCTGCTGTCCCAGAGGTTCTACGAATACGGGGCCGGCGGCCGTACGGAACGGGAACCGGACGCCGGTCAGCTCGAGTTGATCGAGCAGTACCGGGGGGACCTCATCGAGGGGATCATCCAGGAGAGCGAGGACGAGTCCCTCATGGACCGTTATCTCTCCGGTGAGGAGATCGACACCAAGGTCCTCATCGACGACCTGGAGAAGGCCGTCGCGCGGGCGAGCTTCCACCCGGTGCTGGCCGCGGCGCCGGGCGTCGGCATGCAGGAGATCCTGGAGATCGTCACCCAGGGGTTCCCGTCGCCGCTCGAGCACCCGCTTCCCGAGGTCACGACGACCGACGGGAAACCGGTGACGCACGTCACGGCCGATCCCGCCGGGCCCCTGGTGGCCGAGGTCGTCAAGACGATGAGCGACCCCTACGTCGGGCGGATCAGCCTGGTCCGGGTCTTCTCCGGGACACTCCGCCCCGACATGGTCGTCCACGTGTCCGGGCACGGAATGGCCGACCGGGGGCACGAGGATCATGACGTGGACGAGCGCGTCGGCAGCCTGTCCTCGCCTCTGGGCAAGGCCCAGCGCCCGCTCGGCAAGTGCGTGGCCGGCGACATCTGCGCGATCGCGAAGCTGACGCGCGCGGAGACCGGCGACACTCTGTCGGACAAGGAGGACCCGCTGCTCATGACGGCGTGGGAGATGCCCGACCCGCTCCTGCCTGTCGCGATCCAGGCCAAGTCGAAGGCGGACGAGGACAAGCTGAGTCAGGCACTCAGCCGCCTCGTGGCCGAAGACCCGACGTTGCGGCTGGAGAACAACGCCGAGACCCGTCAGCTCGTGCTCTGGTGCATGGGCGAGGCCCACGCCGACGTCCTGCTCGACCGGCTGTCCAAGCGGCACGGCGTGGAGGTGGAGAAGGTCGACCTGCGGGTGCCGCTGCGGGAGACGTTCGGCGGGAAGGTCCAGGGGACCGGGCGCAACGTCAAGCAGACCGGCGGCCACGGGCAGTACGCCGTCTGCCACCTCGAGATCGAGCCGTTGCCGTCGGGCGGCGGGCTGGAGTTCGTCGACAAGATCGTCGGCGGCGTGGTGCCGCGCCAGTTCATCCCGTCGGTGGAGAAGGGCGTGCGGGCCCAGATGGAGCGCGGGGTCGTCGCCGGGTATCCGGTGGTCGACATCCGCGTCACCCTCTACGACGGCAAGGCGCACTCGGTCGACTCCTCCGACATGGCCTTCCAGATCGCAGGGCAGCTGGCCCTGAAGGAGGCCGCGGCGAAGGTGCCGACGCTGCTGCTCGAGCCGGTCGACCAGGTGTCCATCCTGGTGTCGGACGAGTTCGTCGGGGCCGTCATGTCGGATCTGTCCTCGCGGCGCGGCAGGGTGCTCGGCACCGAACCCGTGGGCACCGGGCGGACTCTGGTCAAGGCGGAGGTGCCGGAACTGGAGATCACCCGGTACGCCATCGACCTGCGGTCCATGTCGCACGGCACGGGGACGTTCCACCGTTCCTTCCTGCGGTACGAGCCGCTCCCGTCGCATCTCGCGGGGAAGGTCACGGCGGACTCCGCCTGACGATCGCCGGGGTGTTTCCCCGGGAGCCGGAGTTTCGCGCGGCCGGCACCCGGGGAACTCCCTGACGTGCGCCTGGCTTTATCACATCAGCATCATGAGATGACTTTCTTTTCTTCGGAGAAACCATCGATTTGCCGATGCCAGACTGAAGGCGGTATGCATCGGGAATCGGGGAGGTCCTCTCGTGACTGAGCGGAGACGGGTGAGCCGGCCGTTGATCGCCGGCGTGCTGGCCGCGGCCGCCGCCATGGGAGTCGCGTACGCCTTCGGACCGGGTGCCCGGGCCGAGCGGGTCGAACAGGCGGCTGCCATGCGGACGCAGCTGACGGCGCGCACGGATGCCGCGCGCCCCGCGACTCCTCGTTCCGCCGCGGCGGGATCCGGAGAGACGATGGCCGAGCAGGCGAAGACCGCCTCGTGCACGACCAGCGCCCGCTACGCGAAACGGCAGCTTCGCGGCATCTGGATCGCCTCGGTGCACAATCTCGACTGGCCCTCGCGCACCGGCCTGACCCCCGCCCAGCAGCGGGCCGAGTACGTCAAGCTCCTCGACCTCGCGGCCAAGCGCCGATTCAACGCCGTCTTCCTTCAGGTACGGCCGGCCTCGGACGCCCTGTACAGCTCCCCGTTCGAGCCGTGGTCGCAGTACCTCACCGGCACGGCGGGCAAGAACCCCGGCTGGGATCCGCTGCCCTTCCTCGTCCAAGAGGCGCACAAGCGCGGGATGGAGTTCCACGCGTGGTTCAACCCGTACCGCGCGGGCGACACCACGGACCTGTCGAAACTTCCGGCCAACCACCCCGCCCGCCTTCACCCGAGCTGGGTCGTCAAGCACGAGGGCAAGCTGTACTACAACCCGGGTCTGCCCGAGGTCCGCGACTGGGTCACCAAGGTCGTGAAGGACGTGACCAGGCGTTACGACGTGGACGGCATCCACTTCGACGACTATTTCTATCCCTATCCCGGCCAGGGGACGCCGTTCGCCGACTCCGCCGCCTTCAAGAAGTACGGCAAGGGCATGAAGCTCGCCGACTGGCGGCGGGACAACGTGAACAAGCTGATCGCCCAGGTGTCGAAGGCCGTTCACACGGAGAAGCCGTACGTGAAATTCGGCGTCAGCCCATTCGGCATCTGGCGGAACAAGTCCGAAGTCGCGTCCGGCTCAAACACAAAGGGCATGTCCGCATATAGCCAGATTTATGCGGATGCTAAGGCGTGGATCAAGGCGCGCTCCGTGGACTACCTGATCCCTCAGATCTACTGGCCGCGGGGATACGCGATCGCCGACTACAACGTCCTGGTCCCCTGGTGGGCGAACGCGGTGAAGGGCACCGGCGTCGACCTCTACATCGGCCAGGCGCTCTACCAGGTGGGCAGCAAGACGATCCCGGCCTGGTCCAAGCCCGACGAGCTGCCCTCGCACCTGGCCGTCAACCAGAAGTACCCCGAGGTCAAGGGTGACGTGTTCTTCAACGCCGCGCAGCTCCGCGCGAACCCGCTCTCGGTCATGGACCGCATCGCGAAGCAGTACTACACGAGGCCGGCGCTCATTCCGCTGATCAAGGGGATGCCCGCCAAGGCCCCCGCCGCTCCGAGCGGGTTGAAGTACGGCGGCGGGACGCTCATGTGGGCCGCCCAGTCCGGCGCCCGCGCCTATGGCGTGTACCGAGCCACCGCCGCCGGTACCTGCGCCACGGCGGACGGCCGCAATCTCGTGGCCGTCGTCCCGGCCACGTCCGCGCCCAGATACGCGGGCAAGGTCGCCGGCACGTACTACGTGACCGCCCTCGACCGCCTCGGCAACGAAAGCCTCCCCACCCGCCTCACCGTCCGCTGACCGCCCCCCGTTTTCTTGGCCGTGATCATGCACAGGTTCGCGGCATGCCCCTCCGACCTGCCCCGCCTTTGTTGATCGACAACACGGGTGGGGCAGGCCAGATGGCGTTCATGTGAACTTGAGCATGATCACGCCCAAGGGGATGGGCTGGTCCGATAGCGTAAGCGCGAATGTGTGCATGATCACGCCCGAGGAGGGGTCGACCGATGAGGCGTCGGCTGATCGCGATAGTTGTGGGGGCGCTGTTCTGCGTCTTCGCTCCCACAGGTGCGGCCATGGCCCAAGTCCAGGCCCCACCGGACGGGCAGGTGGTCCTCATCGGAGTGCCCGGTCTGATGTGGAGCGACGTCAACCCGGCCGACACCCCGAACCTCTGGAAGCTGGCCGGCTCGAGCGCCGTCGGCTCCCTTTCCGTACGGACCGTCGGCAACATCACCTGCCCCTATGACGGCTGGCTCACGGTCTCGGCCGGTGTCCGGTCGGCCGTGGGGGCCAGGTGCGGCATGCCGCCCACCCCGGAGCGGCAGGGCGAGGGCGCGGTCGTGCCGGAGTTCAACTGGCTGTGGGAGGTCCGCGACCAGCAGAACGCGGGCACTCTCGGCCAGGCCGTCCACGACGCGCGGCAGTGCACGATGGCGGTCGGCCCCGGGGCCGCGCTCGCCCTGGCCGACAGGCAGGGCAAGGTCGACGTGTACGCCGACACCCCGGCGCAGGTGACCGACTGGACCCGTTGCAAGGTCATCGCGATCGACGCCGGCGATCTGATCACGCCGTACATCGAGGACGACAAGGTCACCTCGGCCGTCGAGAAGCTGACCCCCGAGGCCCGCCGCGCGGCGGTCAGGGCGGCGGACGCGAAGCTGGCACCCGCTCTCCTCCACCTCGCGACCAGCACCGTCCTCGTCGCCGGGCTCGCCGATCACGGGTCGGTCCCGCACCTGCGGGCGGCCATGATGTTCACGCCCGGCCCCAAGGGCCCGGGGGGCTCCTTCGATCTCGGCAGCCGGTCGACCCACCGGGACGACATGGTGATCCTTCCGGACTTCACCTCCACGATCCTCGCCCACGTCGTCGATGTGCCTCCGGCCACCGTCGTCGGTACGGCGATGGAGGCTCACGCGTCCGGGGCGGGCTCCGTCGGCGAGCAGGCCGACGCCCTGAAGGTGGCCGACGTGGCCGGGCAGACGATCAGGAACAACACGGGCGTGTTCTTCACCGCCCTGGCCGTGCTGCAGGTGGTCTTCTACATCACGGCGTTCCTGCTGATGCGCCGCCGCGACGGCCTGCGCGGCGTGCGGATCGCGGCCATCACGCTCGCCTCGATCCCCGTCTCGACCTACCTGGTCAACCTCCTCCCCTGGGCCCGTGCCCCGCAGCCGACGCTCACGCTGTTCAGCGCGATCGTGGTGGGCGCGATCGTCCTGAGCGCGGTCGCCCTCCTGGGACCGTGGCGCCGTACCCTGCTCGGACCGCCGACCGTGGTCGCGGGGGTGACGGCGGCCGTGCTGCTCGCCGACCTGCTGACCGGGACGTCCCTCCAGCTCAACGGCATGATGGGCTACACCGGAGTGGTCGGCGCCCGCTACTACGGCCTCGGCAACATCCCGTTCGCCCTGCTCGCGACGGCCGTCCTGCTCGTCACGACGGCGGTCGCCGACAGGCTGGTCCGCTCGGGCCGCAAGACGCTCGCCGTCGGCCTGGTGGCCGGTCTGGGCGGCTTCGCGATGTTGCTGGACGGCTGGCCGGGCGTCGGCAGCGACTTCGGCGGCGTCATCGCGTTCGTGCCGGGCATCGCCGTTGCGGCGCTGATCGTGGCGGGCAAGCGCGTGTCGATCATCAAGCTCGGGGCCTTCTGCGTGGCGGGCGGTGTGCTCGTCATGGGCATCGCCTACCTCGACTACCTCCGCCCCGCCGCCGACCAGACCCACCTCGGGCGGTTCGTCGGGCAGGTCTTCGACGGCACCTTCCTTCCCGTGATCTCACGCAAGCTCGGTGCGATGTTGCACACGCTGATCAACCCGAACCTGATGCCCGTGGTGATCGCCGCGTTCGCGTTCCTCGTCTTCGCGCTGCTGCGCCCGGGCAAGGCGAGCGCGGGCGTGCTGCCGCTGGCGTTCGAGCGGGCGCCCACGCTCAAGGCCGGCCTGCTCGGCGCCCTCGTCAGCGGCGTGGTGGGCATGCTGGTCAACGACTCGGGCGCCGCCGTCCTGTCGATGGCCCTCGCTCTGGCCGTCCCGCTCGTCCTCAGCGCGGGCATCCGCGCGCTGGAACCGGGCGGCGACCGGGAATCGGTGCCCGCCCCGCTGGCCGAGCCGAGTCCTGCGGAGCAGCCCGCCTAGGAGACGGGCCAGGCGTCCGCGAGCAGCGCGCGGGTGTCCCTCAGGAGCTGCGGCAACACCTTGGTGTGCCCGACCACGGGCATGAAGTTGGTGTCGCCGCCCCACCGGGGCACCACGTGCTGGTGGAGGTGGGCGGCGATGCCCGCGCCCGCGACCCCGCCGAGGTTGATGCCGATGTTGAAGCCCTGGGCTCCGCTGGCCTTCCTGAGGGCGAGCGTCGAGCGCTTGGTGAACTCGGCCAGCTCGGCGGTCTCCGGCTCGTCCAGGTCGGCGTAGTCGGCCACGTGGCGGTACGGCACGACCATCAGGTGGCCGGAGTTGTACGGGTACAGGTTGAGCACGGCGTAGACGGCGGAACCACGCGCGACGATCAGGCCGTCCTCGTCAGGCAGCTTGGGGATCTCGCAGAACGGGCACCCGTCGTCCTCCCCCGTCCCGCTCGGCTTGTTCTCGCCCTTGATGTACGCCATGCGATGCGGGGTCCAGAGGCGCTGGAAGTTGTCCGGCGCCCCTGCGCCGGCCTGCTCGATGGGCTCTGAACTCACAGCCGCCCTCTCCCCTCGTTCCTCCGTGCCTGCCGCATGTGAAGCAGCATATGACTCGCGGATCTCTCCTACGCGGGCTGGGCATTGTTCGGGACAAACCAATCGATCTTCGGGCAGAATTCACCTGCTACGCGGAGCACGCGAGGCCGTAATCGAGGAGTTGGACAATGACCGACGTCGCAGTCGAGCAGGGCCAGGACCACGCCGACGATCAGCATGAGGAGTTCGACCACGAGGGCGAGGAGGCGGCGGAGGCCACGCCCGCCGAGGCCCCCAGCCAGGGTGGTTTCACCCTGCCGGAGCCGGGGACCGTCTCCGGGATCTCCGACGGCTTCTCCGTGGCCGTCCAGGGCAGGATCAAGGTGGCGGACGAGGTCGTCGAGAAGGTCGCGGCGCTGGCCGCTTTGGAGATCGCCGGTGTGGCCGACCTCGGCGGCGACCTCGAGCGCGCGTTCGAGAGCGTCCGTGACCGCATCGGACTGGGCAACAAGCGCGCCAACCAGGGCGTCCGGGCCCAGATCATCAACCAGCAGGTGATGGTCGACATCACCATCGTGATCGAGTACGGCTACATCGTGATGGAGGTGGCCACCGACGTGCGGGCCAACGTGGCCCGGTCGGTCAGCCACATGCTCGGCATGCGGGTCACCGAGGTCAACGTGACCGTGGACGACGTGCGCCTGCCCGGCGAGGGCAGCGAGAAGCCCGCCGAGCCCGAGGACGCAAGCTTCTAGGAGGACCCGCCGGGGGTCTTCTGAAACGACTACGGCCTGCGCCCCCGCTGGTGGGGGCGCAGGCCGTAGCAGTTTGGATCAGACCTGCACGCGCCGCTCGACGGCGTCGACGATCTCGTCGATGGCCTCCTCGATCGGCACCCCGTTCTTCTGCTCGCCGTTGCGGTAGCGGAAGGACACCGCGCCCGCGGCGACGTCATCGTCACCGGCGAGCAGCATGAACGGCACCTTGGCCTTCTGCGCGTTGCGGATCTTCTTCTGCATCCGGTCGTCGGCCACGTCGACCTCCACCCGGATCCCCCGCTCCCGCAGCCGCTTGGCCACGTCCTGCAGGTACGGCGCGTGCGCGTCGGCGATCGGGATGCCGACGACCTGCACCGGGGCGAGCCAGGGAGGGAAGGCGCCCGCGTAGTGCTCCACCAGGACGCCGAAGAACCGCTCGACCGATCCGAACAGCGCCCGGTGGATCATCACCGGCTGCTGGCGTGAACCGTCCGGCGCCTGGTACTCGAGCTCGAAGAGTTCCGGCAGGTTGAAGTCGAGCTGGATGGTCGACATCTGCCAAGTGCGGCCGAGGGCGTCGCGCACCTGAACCGAGATCTTGGGCCCGTAGAAGGCGGCGCCGCCCGGGTCGAGCACGAGCTCGAGGTTCTCCGACTCGGCCACCTCGCGCAGGGTCTCGGTGGCCTCCTCCCACGCCTCGTCGGAGCCGACGAACTTCTCCGGGTCCTTGGTGGACAGCTCGAGATAGAACTCCTCGAGCCCGTAGTCGCGGAGCAGGTCGAGCACGAAGCGCAGCAGCGACTTCAGCTCGTCGCGCATCTGGTCGCGGGTGCAGTAGATGTGCGCGTCGTCCTGGGTGAGGCCGCGCACCCGGGTGAGCCCGTGGATCACGCCGGACTTCTCGTAGCGGTATACGGTGCCGAACTCGAACAGCCGCAGGGGCAGCTCCCGGTAGGACCGCCCCCGTGCACGGTAGATCAGGTTGTGCATCGGGCAGTTCATCGGCTTCAGGTAGTACCGCGCGCCCTCGAGCTCCATGGGCGGGAACATGCCGTCGGCGTACCAGTCCAGGTGGCCGGAGACCTTGTAGAGGTGCTCCTTGGTGATGTGCGGCGTGTTCACGAAGGAGTAGCCGGACTCCTCGTGCCTGCGACGCGAGTAGTCCTCCATGATCCGGCGGATCACGCCGCCCTTGGGGTGGAAGACCGGCAGGCCGGAGCCCAGCTCGTCCGGGAAGGAGAACAGGTCGAGCTCGGCGCCCAGCTTCCGGTGGTCGCGCTTCTCGGCCTCCTCCAGCAGGCGGAGGTACTCGTCCTGCTTCTCGCGGGACTCCCACGCGGTGCCGTAGATGCGCTGGAGCTGCGGGTTCTTCTCGCTGCCCCGCCAGTAGGCGCCGCCCGACCGCATGAGCTTGAACGCCGGGATGACCCGGGTGGTGGGCAGGTGCGGCCCCCGGCACAGGTCCTTCCAGCACAACTCGCCCGACTTGGGGTCGAGGTTGTCGTAGATGGTCAGCTGGCCGCCGCCCACCTCGACGTCGGCGCCGTCGTCGGAGCCGGCCGCTCCGCCCTTGAGCCCGATGAGCTCCAGCTTGTACGGCTCGGCCGCCAGCTCCTCGCGGGCGTCTTCGTCGGAGACCGGCCTCCTGCTGAAGGTCTGCCCCTGCTTGACGATCTCGCGCATGCGCTTCTCGATGCGCTTGAGGTCGTCGGGGGTGAACGGGTCCTTGACGTCGAAGTCGTAATAGAAGCCGTTCTCCACGGGCGGGCCGATGCCGAGCCGGGCCTCCGGGAAGATCTCCTGTACGGCCTGGGCCATCACGTGGGCGGTGGAGTGGCGCAGGATCGCGCGGCCGTCGGCGCTGTCGATCGCGACCGGCTCCACGACGTCGCCTTCGGACACCTCGGCGGCCAGGTCGCGCAGGTCGCCGTTGACCCTCGCGGCGATGACGGTTCTGCCGTCGGCGCCCAGGGCCTCGCCCGTCGTCGTCCCCGCCGCCACCACACGCTCGGTTCCGGCGAGGGTGATGCGTATTTCGAGGACGGCAGACACGGTGGCTCCTTGCGTACGGATGCTGCGGAACTGACGGGACGGAGGCCCCGCGGGACCGGTCGTGCCTCGACGGCCCGGGCGGTTGCCTCCCGCATCCGATGCTACCGGTGCCCCCACCCCGATTTCGCTTGGTTACTCCCGCGTGGCGAGGGTCGCGAGTTCCTCGAGTGACCCGGCGAAGGCGTCGCGGTTGACCGGGCTGTTGGCGAACTGGTGCAGGGTCCACGACGTCCACGGCCGCGGGACCGCGGGCCGCCCCATCGGCCGGTCCGGGGCGACGATCCACAACGGCCACTCCCCCAGGCCCTCGCAGTTACCCTCGGCGGCGAAGTGACGCAGCGTGCGGATGATCGGCCGGACGCCCGCCAGGCGGCGCACCTCGTCGCACAGTCGCCGGGCGAAGACGGCCACCTCGGGGGGCGCGAGCCCGTCGGATACGCGCAGGTCGACCGCGAGCGGACCGGCGTCCACCTGGGCGAGGAAATGGGCGGCCTGGGCGAGGGGATCCCCCTGTGGCCGGGCCACGTGGTAGGCGCCCGCCAGCACCCCCGCCGCTTCCATGGCCGCCCGGTGGCCCGCGTAGGCCGTGTCGACGCCGTGGTCGCCCTCGGTCGCCCGTGCGAAGCCGAACTGGGCGCCGTCCCACGTCACGGACGGCCGCCACTCGGACACGTCGATGCCCTCGATCACCATATGACCCTAATGACGCGATGATCGGGCCGCGAGTCCTTCCCGGAAAGACGCCCCTCCCCGTTCCCGGAATCACCTCCCTCCCGGCGTACGGAACACGGGTCAGTAGGGCCACACCCAGTCGCGGATCTCGACGGGGTCCTCTCCGTGCTCCCTCGTGTAGAGCTTGCACTGGAGGCGCATGTCGGCCATGTGCTGGCGCAGGTGCGCCTGCCGTCCGCCGAGTCCGGGCAGCCGGTCGATGACGTCCATCACCAGGTGGTAGCGGTCGATGTCGTTCATCATGGCCATGTCGAACGGCGTCGTGGTGGTGCCCTCCTCCCGGTAACCCCGGACGTGGAGGTTGTCGTGGCCGTTGCGCCGGTACGTGAGCCGGTGGATCAGCCACGGATAGCCGTGGAAGTTGAAGATGACGGGCCGATCAGCGGTGAAGACCGTGTCGAACTCGGCGTCGCTCATCCCGTGCGGATGCTCGGACGGCGGCTGCAGGCGCATGAGGTCGACCACGTTGACGACCCGGACCCTGAGCTCGGGCAGGTGGGCGCGGAGCAGGGCCGCGGCCGCGAGCGTCTCCAGGGTCGGCACGTCGCCGGCGCAGGCCAGCACGACGTCGGGCTCCACCCCGTCGTCGTTGCTGGCCCAGTCGAGGACGCCCACGCCGCGGGTGCAGTGGCTGACGGCCTCGTCCATGCTCATGAGGTCGAGCACGGGGTGCTTCCCGGCCACGACCACGTTGACGTAGTCCCGCGAACGCAGGCAGTGGTCCGCGACCGACAGCAGCGTGTTGGCGTCCGGCGGCAGGTAGACCCGGACGATGGACGACTTCTTGTTCATCACCACGTCGAGGAACCCGGGGTCCTGGTGGCTGAAGCCGTTGTGGTCCTGCCGCCACACGTGGGAGGACAGCAGGTAGTTGAGCGACGCGATCGGCCGCCTCCAGCCGATCTTCTGGCTCGACTCCAGCCATTTGGCGTGCTGGTTGAACATCGCGTCGACGATGTGGATGAACGCCTCGTAGCAGTTGAACAACCCGTGCCGGCCGGTCAGCAGGTATCCCTCCAGCCACCCCTGGCACAGGTGCTCGCTCAGGACCTCCATCACGCGCCCGTCCGGGGCCAGGTGCTCGTCGGTGGGGAGGATCTCGGCGCTCCAGGCCTTCGACGTGGCCTCGAACACCGCGGACAGGCGGTTCGACGCCGTCTCGTCCGGGCCCATCAGCCGGAAGTTGCACGGGTTCCCGGCGACGACGTCGCGCAGGAAGCCGCCCAGCACCCGGGTCGGCTCGGTGGGCGAGGACGCGTGCGACTTGACCTCGACCTCGTAGTCGCGGAAGTCGGGCAGCACGAGCGGCCGCAGCAGCTCTCCCCCGTTGGCGTGCGGGTTGGCGCTCATCCTGCGCGGGCCTTCGGGAACCGTGCCGAGGATCTCCGGGACCGGCCCGCCGGCGGCGTCGAAGAGCTCCTGCGGCCGGTAGGAGCGCATCCACTCCTCCAGCATCGCGAGCCGATCCGGCCGCTCCCGCACCCCCTCCAGCGGCACCTGATGGGCCCGCCAGGTGCCCTCCACGGGCCGCCCGTCGACCTCGCGCGGCCCGGTCCAGCCCTTCGGCGAACGCAGGACGATCATGGGCAGCCGTCCGCCGTCGGCCAGTTGGTCGAAGACCGCGTCCATGGTCTCGGTCATCGCCTCGTGCATGGTCCCGGGATCGTCCCCCGACACGACATGGGGGCGGTAGCCGTACCCCTCCAGGAGCTTGATCAGGTCGGTCTCGGGGATCCTGGCGAGAACGGCCGGGTTGGCGATCTTGTATCCGTTGAGGTGCAGGATCGGCAGCACGACGCCGTCCCTCTCCCGGTCGAGGAATTTGTTGGAGTGCCAGCTGGCGGCCAGGGGGCCGGTCTCCGCCTCCCCGTCGCCGATGACGCACGCGACGACGAGATCGGGGTTGTCGAAGGCGGCGCCGTACGCGTGGGCGAGCGAGTAGCCCAGCTCGCCGCCCTCGTGGATCGACCCGGGCGTCTCGGGCGCCACGTGGCTGGGGACGCCGCCGGGGAAGGAGAACTGCCGGAACAACCGCCGCATGCCCTCCGCGTCACGCGACACGTCGGGGTACCGCTCGCTGTAGGAGCCCTCCAGCCAGGCGTGCGCGACCGCGGCCGGGCCGCCGTGACCCGGCCCGCAGATGTAGATCATGTTCTGGTCCCGCTCCCGGATGACGCGGTTGAGGTGCGCGAAGCAGAAGTTCAGCCCCGGCGTGGTCCCCCAGTGGCCGAGGAGCCGGGGCTTGACGTGCTCGGGCCGGAGCGGCTCGGCGAGCAGCGGGTTGTCCATGAGGTAGATCTGGCCCACGGACAGATAGTTGGCGGCCCGCCAGTAGGCGTCGACGTTCGCGAGTGCGTCCATGCTTCGAAACTTCCTCGCGTGACGGATTCAAACCGTGCGACTCCGGTCCGGCCGCGCGCGCGACCCGTCCCGGCCCGTGCCCGCCGCGGTTGTACGCGGGGTGGAAAGGCGGTGAACCGGATCATCCGAAGTCGGTTGAAATCTCAACCGCGTCGGTACGCTTGGCCCTATGCCGGAGACGCGTTGGCTCGACGACGAGGAGCAGGGGACCTGGCGCGCCTACATCTGGACCAACCATCTGCTGTGGGAGGCCCTCGAACGGCAACTGCAGAAGGACTCGGGCATCCCCCACGCGTACTACATCATGCTGGTCTGCCTGTCGGAGTCGCCCGACCGCACGATGACCATGACGCAGCTCGCCTCGGTGACCCAGTTCTCCGCCAGCCGCCTCTCACACGCCATGGCACGGCTGGAGGAGAAGGGCTGGGTGCGGCGGATCAAGCATGAGGAGGATCGGCGCACCACCATGGCGAAACTGACCGATGAGGGCTTCTCCGCACTCGAGAGTGCCGCCCCGGGTCACGTCGGCGAGGTGCGCCGCCGGGTGTTCGACCCGCTCTCGCGCGAGCAGATACGGCAGTTCCACGACATCCTGTCCACGATCCTCTCCGGCCTCGAGTCGGCCGAGGAATCCGAAGAAGACGCGGGACCGGCCTGACCCCCGGCGCCCTGCCGTGAATGCCCGCCTGAGCCCCGATGGCCCACGTCACGCGGCGATGTGGTTGCGCAGCCCCAGATCATCCGGATAGGGCTGGAAATAGGTCTGGTCGGACACGTAGGCGACCCCTTCGCCCCTCGCATGGTGGCGGAGCAGGGTCACGGGCACGTTCAGGGCGACCAGCCTGGCCCGGTAGGCGCCGATCACCTCGAGCACGTCCGCCCGGCGGATCCGCCCCAGATGGCCGCCGACCATCCCGAGGCAGTGCTCCAGGACGTTGGCGTTGCGGCCGACGGACGCCCTGGCCGCCAAGGCCGTACGGAACGCGTGGCCGTACTCGGCGGCGAGGACGTCGCGCGGACGCGAGCCCACCTCCGCGACCAGCCGGCCGAGCCCGCGGTAGATCTCGGGCGCGTGCGCGAGGAGCTGCATCTTGTGCGCGGCGTGGAAGGCCACCAGGTCGCGCGCCCGCCAGCCGCCGGACAGCAGCTCGCGGAGCCGCGCGACCGCGAAGATCCGCTCCACGAACGCCTCCCGGAGCACCGTGTCACGCAGCCGGCCCTCGTCCTCGGCCGCGAGCAACGGGTGGGCGCCGACCACGATCCCCGCGAACAGGCCGCGGTTTCGGCGGTCGGCGTCCACCCTCGCGCCCCCCGCGTCCGGAGTGCCGGCTCCGGCCGCGTGGATCGGGATGCCGTGGAGGCCGCAACTGGGGCTCTTGGCCTTGAAGACGTAGCCGTCCACGTCGAGGCCGGCCGCGCGGGATTCGGCGAGGGCCGTCATGCGGTCGGTGAGGTCGACGCGGGACGAGCGGGTCATCAGACGTAGCCCGCCGGCCGAGCGCTCGAGTCGGATCGTCTCCCTCGGGGTGCCGAGGCCGATCTCCATCTCCGGGCAGATCGGCACCCAGTCCACATGTTCGGAGAGCGCGCCGGTGAGGAACCGGTCGCGGCTGTGCCCTCCGTTGAACCGCACCGGCTCGCCCAGCAGGCAGCTGGAGACCGCGACGCGCGGTCTGACGTCACCCATGATCACACCCCCCTGTTCCGCCTCACCCTCCTGATCAGGCCGTCGCGGCGGCCGGCCGGCGCGCACCCGGAAACAGCCCTGGTACGGCTCACGCCGCCACCCGCGGGAGCAGCGCGGCCAGCCGATGGAGCCCGCGTGCCGTACGCGCCTTGACCGTGCCGAGCGGCACCCGCAGCCGGTCGGCGATCTCCCGCTGGGTGAGATCGCCGTAGTAGGCCAGCTCGATGGCCTGGCGCTGAACCGCCGGGAGCTCGTCCAGCGCCCTGCGGATCCGGTCGCGGTCGGCCAGTTCCTCCCCCTCCACGCGCCCGTCCGGGCCAGCCGGGTCCGCCACGGCGTCGAGTGGCAGCGTCTGGGGCCTGCGGGCCCGCAAGTGGTCCACCGCCCGTTTTCGCGCAATCCCGTAGAGCCACGCGGGCAGGCTCCTGGACGGGTCGAACCGGTGCCGCGACCGCCACACCTCGGTGAACACGACCTGGAGCACGTCGTCGACGTCCTCGTGCGGGACCATCCGCCGCAAGAACGAGCGGACCGCGGGAGCGTGCGCGCGGTAGCACTCCCCCACCGCCCCGGCGTCTCCGGCGGCGAGGCGGAACTCCAGCCTGTCGTCCATGAGATGTCCCTTGCCCGAGAAACTTCTTCAAAACCTATTCGTAGCCGCTCGTGTGTAAGGGACGCAACCTCGTCAGTGACGAGGTTTCACAAAGGCTCATCTGAGCGCGGACATGACCGCTGAAATCGCGGCGGGCAGAGAGGTGACCAGCGTCGCCTTCGGCGGGAGCCCCTCCCGCCAGCCCGGGCCGCCCACGAGGATCCTGCTGGCGGGACGGAGCCTCGGCAGCCTTCCCAAAGGGGCGGGATCTCCGGTCTCCGCCTGCTGCGACCAGACGAACACCGCCGCCGGGCCCAGCCTGCGCATGGCCTCGGCGAGCGCGGAGTAGGGCGTCCGCGCTCCGAGCACCCGCGCCTCCACCCGGCGCTCGGCGAGCGCGGCGGCCAGGACGTAGGCCGGCAGGCTGTGCTGTTCCTCCTCGGCGCAGGCCAGGAGCACCGGCAGTCGGGGATGGACGGGAAGCGCCAGCCGCCCCGCCGTCAGGTTGAGCGCGCACATCAGGCGGTCGGAGAACAGGTGCTCGACCTCGATCCCGAGGCCCGTGTCCTCCTGCCTCCGGGTGATCAGGTCGAAGGTGGGCAGCACGAGCCGTTCCCAGGTCTGGACGACGCCGTGGCGGTCCAGAGCCGCCTCCACCGCGTCGCCGACCGTCCTCGCGTCCAGGGCGATCGCCGCGCGGGCGAGCATCGCCGGGGAGAGGATCCCCCCGTCCGGCGGGGCCGGCGCCGGCGGCTCGGCCGGGTCGTCGCCGCCGGCCTCAACAGGCGCGCCGGGGCGCCGTACCCTGAGCGCCTGTCTCGCGGCGTCCGCCGGCGCGACACCCGCGTGGATGAGCCGGTTCATCTCTTCGAGGCACCGAAGATCCGACGCGTCGTAACGCCTGTGGCCGCCGGGGCTCCTGCGGCTGGGGCCGATGCCGTACCGCAGGTTCCAGGTGCGGAGCGTGGGCGCGGGCACGCCCAGCCTCCGGGCCACGGCTCCGATCCCGTATCCCGGCGCGTCTGCGGCGCCCGGCGTCCCGCCGGCCCCCTGCGTGCCCTCATCCATCGCGGCGCCCTCGCCCATCGGCGTGCACTCGCCCCACCGTCCTCCGCTGTGCGCCCGCCATGCCTCACAGCCTGCCGGGGACCTCTACCCCGATCCTTCGCGGCTCGGGTCCCTGCCGGATGCAACCCTCGTGGCCCGTCTCCGCCCCGGGGGATGCCCGCCCCCGGCCGCACGGCTCGGCGTGCGCGGGCCCGGAAACACGGACGGGCGCCGGTCCGCGCGTTCGAATCGCACGGCCCGGCGCCCGTCAGACGGCTCCTACCAGCGGTGGTGCACCTGGGGCCGGATCAGGCTGTCGTAGACGTCCCTGACGGCCGCGTGCACGTCCGCGGAGAGGGGCGGCAGGCTCGCGGCCGCCGCGTTCGCCCGGGCCTGGGCGGGGTTGCGGGCGCCGGGGATCACGACGCTCACACCGGGCTGGTCGAGGATCCACCGCAGCGCGAACTGGGCGAGGGTGGCGCCGTCCGGCACCAGCTCCTTGAGCCTCTCGACGGCCTGGAGGCCGACGCCGTACTCGACGCCGGAGAAGGTCTCGCCGACATCGAAGGCCTCGCCCTGCCGGTTGTAGTTCCGGTGGTCGTCCTCGGCGAAGACGGTGCCGGGGCCGTACTTGCCGGACAGCAGGCCGCTGGCCAGGGGCACGCGGGCGATGATGCCGACGCCCGCCTTCTCGGCCGCGGGCAGGACCTCGTCGAGCGGCTTGAGCCGGAAGGCGTTGAGGATGATCTGCACGCTGGCCACGCCGGGCCGCTCGATCGCGGTGAGCGCCTCGCCGACGGTCTCGACGCTGACGCCGTACGCCCCGATCCGGCCCTCCGCCACCAGGGTGTCGAGCGCGTCGAAGACCCGGTCGTCGGAGTAGACGGGAGTGGGCGGGCAGTGGAGCTGGACCAGGTCGATCCGGTCCACGCCCAGGTTGGCCCGCGAACGGTCGTTCCAGGCCCGGAAGTTCTCCATGGTGTAGGCCTCGGGCGTCTGGGGCACCCGGCGGCCCATCTTCGTGGCCACGGTGAGACCGGGCCGCTCCTTGATCAGGCGGCTGACGATGGTCTCGCTGCGCCCGTCGCCGTACACGTCGGCCGTGTCGATGAAGTTCACTCCGGCGTCGACCGCGGCGTTCAGCGTCGCCAGGGCGTCGGCCTCGCTGACGTCGCCCCAGTCGGCTCCGAGCTGCCACGCCCCCAAGCCGACGACGCCCACCTGCCGGCCGAACCTGCTCATTAACCGCTGTTCCATGGCGTCCGATCGTAGTCGTCCCGGCCCGGAACGCGACCGGCGGCCCTCGGCGCCGTCAGCCCGCCGGCGCGCCCGCCAGGTGGCGCAGGAACCAGTCGCGGGCCATCTCGGCCACGGTCTCCAGTGCTCCCGGCTCCTCGAACAGATGGGAGGCGCCCGGGACGATCTCCAGACGGGTCTCGCCGACGACCTTGTCCATCGCCTCGCGGTTGAGCTCGATGACGATCGGGTCCCGCTCCCCCACGATCAGCAGGACCGGCTGGTGGACCAGGCGCAGGGCGTCACCGGCGAGATCGGGCCGCCCGCCCCGGGACACGACCGCCTTGACGGTCTCCGGGCGCGCCCCCGCCGCGACGAGCGCCGCCGCCGCCCCGGTGCTCGCCCCGAAGAGGCCGATGTCGAGACCTCGGGTCAGCTCGTCCGCCGGGAGCCGGTCGATCAGCGCGGACACGCGCTCGGACAGCAGGGCGATGTCGAACCTCATCCGGCCGGTGGCGGCGTCGACGCGGTCCTCCTCGGGGGTGAGCAGGTCGGCGAGGACGGTGGCGAGTCCCGCCCGTTGCAGCTCCCGCGCCACATGGCGGTTGCGCGGGCTGCGTCTGCTGCTGCCGCTGCCGTGGACGAACAGCACCACGGCATGAGCGGATCCGGGGACGACGACATCCGCCTCCAGGACGACTCCCGCGGCCGGGATCGTGACGCTCACTTCGACGTCGGTCATCCACCCTCCTCGTCTCAGCCGGTGACCGAACGGCTCCGCATCGCCGCCGCGATCAGGCGCACTGCCGCGCCTTCCCGCCAAATTCGCAAAACAGGACGATTAGCTCTTACCCCCTCATTTGTCCGCGGAACGGCCTGCGGCGGATCCACGGCCCGTCCCACCCCTGTTGGTGCGGCGACGACCGTCAGTATCGGGGGGCCGGCGAGACGAACGCCGAGAAAGGCGGGCGAGGCCCCATGATCAGCTCCGTGCCCTCCGGCAGCCCGGTCACGATCGGCGTGGTGTTGCCCTCCGCCGCCTCCACGGTGATCCGGCCGCCCGCGAACCAGATGCCGGAGATCCGCAGCCATCCGAAGCCCTCGGGCAGGACGGGCGAGAGCCAGAGCCTGCCGTGCGAGGCGCGCGGGTCCAGCCGCAGCAGGGTGCGCGTGAGCTGGATCGGCGCGGCCGAGGCCCACGCCTGCGGCGAGCACGAGGTCGGGTACGGCACAGGCACGGGGAACTCGGCCCGGTCGAACCCGCAGAACAGCTCCGGCAGCCGCCCGTCGAACAGTCGTGCCGCGTGGATCATGCCGGTGACCACCCGCTGGGCCTCCTCGACGAAGCCGTACCGCATGAGCCCGGCCGCGATGAGGGCGTTGTCGTGGGGCCACACCGAGCCGTTGTGGTAGCTCATCGGGTTGTAGGCGCCCATGTCGGAGGCGAGCGTCCTGATGCCGAACCCGGTGAACATCCGGTCCGACAGCAGGTGCGCGGCCACGGAGACGGCCTTGTCCATGTCGACGATGCCGGACCACAGGCAGTGGCCCATGTTGGAGGCGAGCCCGTCGATGGGCCGGCCGTCGCGGTCGAGCCCGATGGCGAAGTAGCCCTTGTCTGCCAGCCAGAACGTCCGGTTGAACGCCTCACGCAACTCGAGGGCCCTGGCCATGCACCGGTCGGCGGTCTCGTCGTCTCCGGCCTCCCTGGCGAAGTGGTGGCGCGCGACGTAGGCGGCGTAGACGTACCCCTGCACCTCGGCCAGCGCGATGGGCGGGCGGGCGAACGCCCCGTCGGCGAAGTTGATCCCGTCGAAGGAGTCCTTCCAGCCCTGGTTGACCAGACCCTGGTCGGTCTTGCGCTGGTACCACAGGAAGCCGTCGCGCATGCCGTACCCCTCGATCCAGCGCAGCGCGGCGTCGGCGTGCGGGAGCAGTGCCTCCACGGCGTCGTGGTGCAGGCCCCAGCGGCGCAGCTCCCCCAGCACGATGATGAACAGCGGGGTGGCGTCGACGGAGCCGTAATAGGCCTGCGCGCCCGGTTCCGAAGGCGCGCCGCGCACGCCGTACCGCAGCTCATGCAGGATCTTCCCCGGCTCCTCCTCGGTGAGCGGGTCGGTCTTCACGCCCTGGAGCTTGGCCAGGCGGTGCAGTGTGCCGAGCGCGAGATTGGGATCGAGCGGCAGGGCGAGCCACGACGTGAGCAGCGAGTCGCGCCCGAACAGGGTCATGAACCAGGGCGCGCCCGCGGCGATGCTCGGCGGCTCCTCCGGGCGTTCCACCTCGAACAGCCTGAGTGAGCCCAGGTCGGTCCGCGATCGGTCGAGGATGTCGGCGAGGGACGCGTTGGAGGCGCGCACGACGGGGATGTTCATCTCGTACTCCGACAGGAGCCGGGCCTGCTCCGTCTGCTCCGGCATGCACGTGGCCGAGAACCAGGGTTCCGACTCCACGCCGTCGATGATCGGGCTCACCTGCACGGTCAGGCGGGTCTCGTCCCTGGCCGGCACGACGACGCGGAAGATCAGCATTCCGGGCGCGGGGATGACGGGCGTCGCGCTGTCGCCGTTCCCGGCCTCCACGCGGACGCCCCTCCCCTTGCTGACCGACATGATGCGCAGGCCCCGGTCCCCGAGCGTCGTCTCGACGTCGGCCGGGAACCTCACGCGGTTGGTCTTGACCTCGAACAGGTCGCAGACGTCGGAGTGCAGGTTGAGGGACACGACGCAGCCTGCGGGCTCGTCGGACAGGTTGCGCACGACGATGTCCTCGCACAGGCCCCCGCCGATGTACCGGTCCCTGATCACCAGGAGGGTGCTCTCCATCTGCCCGGGGCGCGGCGTGGCCCGGCCGATGAACGTCGCGTGGTGCGGCTCGACGGGCAGGACCCGCAGTTCCTCCACCGGGGCGTCGTCGATGCGCAGCTCCCAGCGGGACAGCAGCCGGGTGTCGGAGTAGTAGACCCCCTGCACCCCGCCGGGAACGATGTCGCCGTTCCGCGTGGACACCGAGAACGAGCCGCCGGCGACCAGCGTCATGTCTCCGGAGCCGATCGCCGTCGGCTGCCCATGGAACGACCATCCATCCATGACTCCGCCCCCCGATAAGCCGATTTAGGGCTCTTTATCACTTTTACCCGCAGGTACTGGGGTTCAGTGGGCCGGGCCTGGCTGTACGGCATTGCCGGCCATACATGTGCGGAGATATGCGGGGAAAATATGCTTTATGGGGGAATCTCGCCAGCGACTCCGGCGGGTATCGGACCGATACCAGTGGGAGAAGGATCGTGCCCTCCTGCCCGAGGAAGAGCGGCGCGGCAGCGGCGCGACCGAACGCGACACCGGCCTGACCAGGGAAGATCTGGACTTCCAGATCCAGTTCAGCACCACTCGCGCGACCGCCGGGCTGGCGAAGCGCTTCGGCGTCAGGGAGGGCACCAAGCTCCTGCGGCGGACCTACCGGACATGGCGCCGGGGAGACGCCGCGCCCCTCAGCCTGGTCCGCTCCTGGCTGCCCTATGACCTCGTGGCCGCCAATCCGGCGCTGCTGTCCGCGGAGAACGAGCCCTGGCCGGGGGGCACGCACCACCAGCTGTCCACGATCGGGGTGGAGATCGACCGGGTCGTCGACGAGGTCACGGTACGTCGGCCCAGCAGGGCGGAGAGGACCCTGTTCGATCTGACGCCGGGAACCGCGCTGCTGGTGGTCCGCAAGACCTCCATCGACACCACGGGGCGCGTGGCGGAGGTCGCGGAGACCGTCCTTCCCGGAGACCGCGCCGAGGTGGTCTCCACGATCCGGCTGCACCGCTGGCCGGACACGCGAAGGGGGTGAGCCGGAACCCGGCCCACCCCCTCGACGGCGAAGATCACGCCTCGCCGTGGCCCTGCTGATGATGCGGGTGACGCAGGCTGTGACGCCCGTGGTCGACATGCGACCTTGCGACAGCCCGCTGCAGGCCACGCATGGCCGGCAGGGCGTACAGGTTCTTGGGCAGAGGCATCCCCGACGGATTGATCATGACATCCCTCGGGTTGGAGCCGGTCGAGGCCCCCGGGAACCTGACCCCCTCCGGTACGGCGTCGTCCTCGACGGTCTCGTCGTCGGCCATGGTGGGGTCGAAGTCCTCAGCGGCCTCGAGGTCCCGGACGTCCTTCGGGGCCAGGAACTTGTGCGCGGGCTCCGCCGTGGGCTCGGCCTTCTTCTTCTTCACGAGCGGCGCCTCGGCCGCGATCTTGGGCACCTCGACGGCCGGTGCGAGCGCCGGCCTGGGCTCCGGAGCGTGCTTGTCGGCGGGAGCGTGCTTGACCGCGGAAGCCTGCTTGGCCACAGGGGCCTGCTTGTCGGCGGGCGCCTGCTTGACCGCAGAATCCTGCTTATCGGCGGGCGCCTGCTTGACCGCAGAATCCTGCTTGTCGGCGGGCGCCTGCTTGACCGTGGGAGCGTTCTTCACCCCGGGAGCGTGCTTGACGGCGGGAGCCACCGCGGGCTTGGCGGCCGAGGCGACGGCGGGCTCGATCACCGGAGCGTGCGCGGGCCTGGCGGCCGGCGCCGCGGGAGCGTCCGCCGCGCCCTTCGCTCGCGGCACGTCCTCGCCTCTCGGCGCCAACGCCCTCGTGCCGTTCCTCCCGTGGTGGCCCTGACCGGCCTTGCGGGTCTTCTTGGTGTCCAAGAATTGCGAGTCCCCTCCGGCGTGGGGATCGCTGGACCAGGACTCCGACTTCTGGAAGGACGCCTTCTCGCTCCCGGAGCCCGAGCTCCCCGAGTCGGACGAGGCGCTCGACTCCTGGACGGGGTGGTCGTCGTCCGTCCGCGTCGCCGGAGTCGCGGCCTTGTGCACCGCGTGGCGCGTCGCGTCTCTGTCTGCGATCTTGTCGGGCGTCTGCTGCTTGGTGGTCTTGTTCGCGAGGCTCTTGTGCGCCGCGGGCACCGGGTCAGCGGGCGAGGCCGCGGGTCCGGCCAGGAGCGCGGTGGTGAGGATGGCGGTACAGATCGGCATTTGTCTCCCCCGAGGTCATGGACGGTTCGAGGACGACGCTAGATGCCACCCCTCGGTGTCATCGCGCTCCGGAGATCAATGTCCCGTCAAACATGGGGATCGATACCTCCAGTACGACGAATCACCCGCTATACGGTCAAACAGCCCATCAATAGATAAAGCCCCATGATCATGCGAGGGTGGAGGACGACACGGACGGCTTGCGGGCGCCGAGGAAGAAGATGCCGGGCAGGCCCGCGGTCTCGAACCCCGCGCTGGGATTGCGGCGCAGGGTCGAGCCCTCGATGCTCATCGTGCCGGTGCGGTCGTTGCTGACGAAGAACACGGCCCCGCCGCCCTCCTTCGCCTGGTTGTCCGTCACGATCGAGCCCGCGATCCGCACGGTGAAGCGGTTGCCGTCGGTATAGACGGCTCCGCCGCTCCCCCCGCCGGGAGTCCCCCCGCGCGCGGGGTTGGCGCCGTTGCCGATCGCCCGGTTGTAGGTCATGACACTGTTCAGCACGACCCACGAGACCCCGATGCTGCTCAGCGCCCCGCCGTTGGAGCACATCCCGCCCTGGCCCGGGGCCCCGCCGAACGTGCTGCTCACGATGTAGACCGGCAGATCACGCGACTGGTCCAGCACCCGGATGGCGGCTCCGCCGAGATCGGGTCCCGTGGCGTCACACCGGTTGCGGACGAACCGAGAGTTCACCACCTTGACCCGGCCGCCGCGCACGAACATGGCGCCGCCGCCTCCCCCGTCGACGGTCTGCCCCGTGGCGTCGCCGTCGGCCAGCGTCAGGTTCTGCACGGTCAGCTGCGGCTGCTCCTGGTCGTCGCAGTGCGACGTCGTCCACTGCTGTGCCTTGTCACAGGTGTTCATGTAGAGGATGCGCCTCTTGCCCCCTCCGCTGAGCGTCACCAGGCCGCCTCCGTCGATGACCACCCGGGCGCTGGAGTTACGGACCTTCGCGGTGGCGCTCATGGTGATCGTCACGGGATCGGGGCCGCAGGAGAAGGTGATCACCCCGCCCGCGGCGACCGCCGCGACGACGGCCTTCGACGTGCAGCTCGCCGGCGTGCCGTTCCCGACGACCCGCGTCGGATGCGACGTGTCGACCGCCCTGGCCTCCGCCGGAACGGCGGCCCGCCCGTTGGGGTTCCCGGCCTTGAACGGCGGCTGACGGGGTTTGACCCGCGTGAGAGCCGACCGCGGATCCCGATGCGCCTTCGAGGTCGGGGCCGGGCTCACGCCCGGGCTCGAGGCTCCGGCCGCGACCGCCTGGGTCGCCTCGGACCGGCCCGGCTTCAGCGCCACCCAGCCCCATACGCCGATCACCAGGACGAGCGTGACGAGGAGAACGGCGCCCTGCCTTAATCGCATCGGCCGATGCTACTGCGACCCCCCCGGCCCTATCGTCACTTTCGTCCGGTGATGTCACACCGGAGGCATCCGTCACGCGGCGCATGGGGTGTGAGTCGTCGGATCCGGCGGGGACGGGGAGGTCGTTCGGGGATCGTGGAGGAGGTCACACGGCGCCCTGCGGGGGCGGTTCGTCCAGAACGAGACGCGCGCCGAGCTGGGCGTACATCTCCAGTTGGTCGTAATACACGCGCTGCGCGACGATCTCGGCGGCCTCGACGGTGAAGACCCAGCAATATCGGACGCTGATCCCCTTCCCGGTCCGGTCGGCCACGTCGCCTCCCGGGAGGATGAAGTATCCCGTGTTCGTTCCCGTGACCGTCGCCTCGAGCATCACCAGGTCACCGAACTGGGCCATCTCCCAGACGATGAGGCGGAGATCGGGAAAGCCCTCCCAGATGTGCGAGTGATAGAAGCCGATCTCCTCGGGGCCGTCCGCCACACCCTGCGGCCCCACAGCGGCGGCCGTGGAGCTGTAGCAGCGCAACACCGCGTCGAGATCATGATCATTGATCGCGGCGACCAGGCGGTGAACGACGTCACTGGCCTCCGACATCGCGAGGCCCCCTTTCTCGCAACAGCAGCTACGCTACCGGCACGTTGGTAAGGACCGGCCCAAACATGGACGGACCGGTTCTTCGGCGATATGACCGGCAATTTCGACGTCATAAATCACAATTTCTCGGGGCACCGGACGGCGGGTCTCGTCCGCCGGAGGCCTTCCGGAGCTCGTACGGCCCCCGTGGTGCGAGAGCCGTACGAACCGTGGCCGGAGGATCAGCAGGAGCCGAGCATGGTGGTCAGCGCGGTCTTCTCACTGCTCTGCACGCTCAGGTGGTAGAAGTACTTCACCTGGATCCAGGCGCGCGCGTAGGTGCACCAGAACGCGGTGCGCGAGGGCTTCCACGTGGTGGGGTCCTGGTCGCCCTTCGCCTGGTTGACGTTGTCGGTGACGGCCCACAGCTCGGGACCGCCCAGGTCGTTGGCGTAGGTCTGGCGCTGCGCGGTGGTCCACGCCCAGGCGCCCGAGCGCCACGCCTCGGCCAGCGGGACCATGTGGTCGATGTCCACGTCTGACGCGGCGTGCCAGGTGGCGCCGTCGTACGGGCTGTACCAGGTGCCGGAGGTGGCCGCGCAGCTGGAGTCGGTCACCACACCGGTGCCGTCGCGCTTGAGCACCTGCTCGCGGGTGTTGCAGGCCCCGGACACGGTGATCCAGTGCGGGAACAGGTCCCGGTTGTAGGTCGACTGGTGGGACTCGGCGGCGACGGTGAGCGTGGCCAGCCGGGTGGCGGCCGTACTGGCGGACGGGATGTTGGGCGGGGTGGCGCTCGCGGGCCCCGCGGTGAGGGTGATGCTCAGGACGATGAGGGACAGGACGGCGGTGATGCCGGCGAAGACTCGTTTCACGAGCCTGGCCTTTCTGCCCGCGGCTCCGGCCAGGAGGGGGGTTCCTGGTCACGGACGAAGCCGCTCGACAGACGGAAGGTCGCGAAATCTGACAGATCCTGAAATATCAGGGTTTGCTTATGTCGCCGGGTCCGATTCGTGGGGGATCGCCGACGACCCGGAGGTGGTCACCGCCGACCTGCGCCGACACCGGGCAGGCGGATCAGGGCCTGCGCACAGGCCGGGAACACGCAGGTGAAGATGTCGTTACCGGGCCGCAGGGAGGGGCCATCGGGAGGGCTGCCGGGAGGGACGCCGAGGGGGTGTCGTCAGCCGGCGTCTCCCGGCCGCGGCCGGGTCGCCCGTTCGGCGGACGACGACGGATCGGAAGCGCCGTACCCGAGTCGTGGATCTTGGTGCGCCGCGTCAGGACCCGCCGCGTCCAGGCTCGCCGTGACCGGGCTCGCCGTGTCCAGGCTCGGCGCGTCCAGGCTCGGCGCGTCCAGGGGCGTGGACGGCGTCTGGCGTGTCTCGGCCGGGTCCTCCGTGTCGTGGTCGTCCCTCATCCGGCTCGTCTCCTGCTTGAACACGCGCAGGGCCTGGCCGAGCGATCGGGCGGTGTCGGGGAGCCTCTTGGCGCCGAACAACATCACGAACACGAGGGCGACGATCAACCAGTGCCAGACGGAGAGCTCTCCCACGACCCCTTTCCCTTCCCGAGACAGCCGGAACTCCAACCATACGACCGGTTACCCTCGGTGGGACGGACGGCCCCGCGTGTGGCACCGGGGTGACGGACAAGGGCCCCCGCACTCAGGACGGCAGGACGCCCCGCCGGGGTCGCATACGCTCGTGAACGTGACACGCTCGAGCAGGCCCAGGAACGGGAAACCGGGCACGGACCTGCTGCCGCACCTTCGCCGGGCGCGCGACCACATGGACCGGCACTACCAGGCGCCCCTCGACCTCGACGAGCTCGCCCGGGTGGCGGGGATGTCGAAGTTCCATCTGGTCCGCTGTTTCGAGGCCGCCTACGGCGAGACGCCGATCCGCTATCTCACCCGCCGCCGCATCGAGCGGGCCCAGGACCTGCTGCGCTCGGCCAACCTCACGGTGACCGAGGTGTGCATGATGGTGGGTTTCGCCAGCCTCGGCTCGTTCTCCTCGCGGTTCAGCCTGCTCGTCGGGGAGAGCCCCACTGCGTACCGCGACCGGTGGGCGGCCAGGGGCGGGGCGCGCATCCCCGGGTGTTTCCTGTTCATGCGCGGCCCCATGGATCTCCGCGGCACGGCGGGCTCCCACGACGACGGGCCGGATCGTGCAATTTGAGAGAAGCCCCCGGTGACCTGCGGCCCTTACGTTGAGCACATGGTCACGAACATCTCACTCATCACGATCTACTGCCTCGACCAGGACGAGACGCGCGACTTCTATGTCGACAACCTCGGCTTCGAGCCCCGCACCGACATCACCATGGGCGAGGGCTTCCGCTGGGTCACCATCGGGCACCCCAACCAGCCCGAGCTCGAGGTCACGCTGATGCTCCCCGGCCCTCCCCTCGACCCGGAGGCCGCCGACTTCATCCGGGGAGAGCTCGGCAAGGGACAGATGCACGCCGTCGGCCTGACCGTTGACGACTGCCGCAAGACCTACGAGGAGCTCAGCGCCAAGGGGGTGACGTTCCTCCAGGAGCCGTCCGACAGGCCGTACGGCGTCGAGGCCGTCATGCGCGACAACACGGGCAACTGGCTGGTCCTCGTCGAGCCGAAGGCGTTCGTTCCCGAAGACTTCGCCTGACCGCACCGGAGAGGGCCGGGCCGGACGATTTCGTGCCGGAGCGGACCCCTCGGCGTGACCCGGAAACCTCGGTCGGAATCCGGGTCACGCCTGCTCTCGGGGCGGCGACGTCAGCGGGCCGCCTGGAACGCGCGGCCGGCCGGCGTGGCCGCGCCCGTGGTCGTGAACAGCCCGGTGCCGGGCTTCTTGTCGGCCGGAAGGCCGAACCACGCGTAGCGCTGCACGTACGGCAGGCCGGCCAGCATCTTGGTCGACGAGGTGACGAAGGCCGCCTGCTGCGAGTCCGTCGGGAAGCGGGTGCCGTTCGAGAAGTCGATGAGCGCGAACTCGGTCAGCCAGATCGGCTTGTGGTAGCGCTTGTACACGGCCTGGATGTAGGACCTGAGCTGGTTGGTGGCGTTCGCGGTGTTGAAGTCCCCGCCGTACCAGTGCAGCGTGATGAAGTCGACGCGGTAACCCTTCGCCTTCGCCCCCGACATGAACTTGTCGAGCCAGCCGCCCGCGCGGTCCCCGCCGTACGCCACGGCGGGGCTGCCGAGCACCTTGCCCGCCGACATGAGCTTCGGCCAGAGCGACAGCGCCTTCTCCGGCGTCATGTTCGCCTGCCCGCCCATGTCGGGCTCGTTGAACCCCAGCAGGTACGGCCCGGCGGCCTTGGCCTTGGCGAGGTTCTGGCTGGTGACGCTGTCGGCTCCCCAGATCATCGGCACGAACGCGGCCGACGAGGGGGTCGTGATCCCGTCGCGGGTCGTGGCCCAGGTGTAGTACCAGCTCGCGCCCGATTTCTTGAGAGACGCGCTGACGCCGGGCATGCCCCACACGCCCACGCCCTTCTTCGCGGACTTCGCCACGACGACCGGAGGGGGCGGAGCCGGCTTGGTCACCTTGGGCTTGGCCTTCTTGCTGGGCGTGGGGGACGGCTTGCGCGAGGCCTTGACGGACGCCGAGGGCGACGGCTTCGGCGGGAGCGCCGTCGAGGCAGCCTGGGGCGCCACGCCCTGGGCCGACGGCACCTGCGGCGGGCGGTTGGCGGCCACCAGGACGCCCACCACGACGACCGCGGCCACCCCGGCGGCGGCCGTGCCCGCGACGGGACCGCGCGACAACACGGACAAGACACCGCGCGGCCGATCCCGGACGGCGTGGGCCGCCCGGTGCACGCCGCTCCGCCCAGGGGGAAGGTGCGAAGCGGCGTGCGCGGCCGCCTCGGAGGCGGCAGGGGGGATGGACTGGAAGTGCTGCAGGACGAAGCCGGCGGGGACCGGCACCAGCGGAATGCCCGCGAGCAGGCGGTCGATGGGCAGCATGCCCTGGCCGCTTCGCCCGCAGTCGGCGCAGCCGCGCACGTGCCGGGCGAAGCGCTTGCGCCAGAGCGGGCTGGGCTTGCCGTCCCAGTTCCACGTCATGGAGAGCAGTTCGGCGCACCGGGCGGCGGAGCCGAGCGCCCGCACGATGGTCCGGGCGAGCTGCATCTGCTCTTTCATGCGCTGCACGCGGACGGCCGCGTGACGGCCGGACAGGCCGAGGGCCCCGGCGAGGTCGGTGCGCCGCAGTTCGCCGGTCTCCTCCAGCCACCACAGGGCGAGCAGTCCCCGGTCGTCGGCGTCCAGCCATCGGGTCGCCTCGGCGACCTCGCGGCGCTGGTCGGTGAGGCCGAGCCTGAGGATGGTGAGGGCCGCGAAGTCCGAGGCCGGATCCGGCATCTCCTCCGCCGTGTCGAGGTCGGCCCGGCGCTTCTGCGTGGCCGACCGGTCCTGTTCGCGGTCGCGCACCTGCCGTACGGCGATGGCCACCAGCCATGACCGGAACGCCTCCGGGTCACGCAGCGTGGGCAGCCCCCGGACGACCCGCAGCAGGGTCTCCTGGACGACGTCGTCGACGTCGTTGTGCCCGTTGAGCGCGCGGCCGACGATGTTGTAGACGAGCGGAAGGGAGTCGGCGACCAGGGCGTCGAGTGCCCGCTGGTCTCCGTCGCGCGCGGCCTCCACCATCGCCGCGTCGGGTCCGCCCCTGCCGGTTCCGGGCATCGCACTCCGCTCTCAGTCGTCGTCCCCGGGCCGCCCGTGGGTGTCGGGCCGGGACAATCCACTACAGCCAGGACATTGTCTCTATACAGGAGACCGGCGGGCGGGCGGCGGATAACGAAAATCGCCGCCTTCGTTCGCCGGTTTCCGTTGTCGGGCTCCTCGCCTCCCGTCTCCTGTTCAGAGGCGTGGGCGCTCCCGGCCTCATCGGCGGGCATGGAGAGAAGGGCGCGTGACCATGACGACGAGGAGGAGACGGGCGCCGGGCCGGGCGTGGCAGCCGTACGCCCTGGTCCTGGCGGTGGTGGCGGCGGCGGTGGTGGTCCTGGTCTGGCCCTCCTCCCCACGCGGGAGCGCCACGACCGCCTCGGCGGCCGGCCGGTCGTCCGCACCGGCGGACGGGGCCGCGAACCCTTCGGCCTCTCCGTCGCGCACCGCCCGTCCCGGCCACAAACCGAGCGGCTCACCCCGGCCGTCGGCCTCGCGCTCCGCCCCGGCGAAGAAGACCCCGCCGTCCGGCACCACCGCGAAGGCCGCGGCGGGCAAGCGCCTGTTCACGTTCGTCAACAAGCTGGACCAGACGGTCTGGCTCGCCTCCAACAAGAGCGACGAGTACCCGCTTTCGGCGACCGGCTGGGTGCTCCGCCCGGGCCAGACCGTCTCGGTACAGGTCCCGAACAAATGGGGTGGACGCTTCTGGGGCCGCACCGGCTGCTCCTTCGACTCGTCCGGGCGGGGGCACTGCAAGACCGGCGACTGCGGGGGCGTCTTCCAGTGCGTCGGCAGCACGGGATCCCCCACCACGCTCGGCGAGTTCTCCCTGGCGGCCTGGGGCGGAATGGACTTCTACGACGTCAGCATGGTCGACGGCTACAACCTGCCGATGTACATCAACATCTCGGGAGGCGGCACCAAGGACCCGGTCAGCCCCTCCGGCTGTTACAAGGGCGTCTGCACCAAGGCCGTAAGTTGCCCGGGCAAGATGCAACTCCAGGTCGGCGGCCAGATGGTGGCCTGCAAGAACCCGTGCACGGCCTTCGGCGGCGACACGTACTGCTGCCGCGGCAAGTGGGCCGGGCGGGAGAACTGCATCCCCTCGAAGTGGCCCACGGACTACACCCAGGTGTTCAAGAAGGCCGCGCCGTACGCGTATTCGTACGCCTTCGACGACTCCGCCACGATGCCGTGCAAGGGCCGCTGCAACTACCGGGTGACGTTCGGGATCACGTGAGCCGGGGCGGTCCCGGGCCCACATCCGGCGTCGAGCAGTCCCACTGACGCGGACCCGGCCGCGCGAAGTCCGCGGCCGGTCGGCGTGACCGCCTGACACCTCAGGCCGTGCGCGGCCGAATCCCGGCCTGTCCGCCCTGGAGCAG